>CAVYNO010000013.1:0-19511 GCA_963769825.1 uncultured Acidimicrobiales bacterium | reverse complement strand
CATGCACGGTCAGCTTTAGCTAGCGGGAAGGCTTGACCCGCTGGCCCTAGAGGCTCACCAGTCGCCCACGACACATTTCGAGGGAGCAGCCACCCTCGATCTTCACTGGACGTTTCCCCTCGACGTTCACCACGCGGTCCAATGGCGTCTCTCCAATTTCCACAGCGGCCTCGGCATCAGCTCGCTCGAAACTGGGACCGGTGTAACCAAGCGTCCGGAAGATCGTCTAGCACCTCATGTAGTCGCTCAACGTCGCTCCGGAGAGAATTTAGTTCTTCCGTGATGTGGATAAATGACGCGAATAGGTCTTGGCGGTCGCGCTGCGAAGTGGCGGGGCCAACTGGTGCGGATAGCCATCCTTCATTTGATTCTCCTCGGGTCGTCAATATCCGCCCCGTAGGTTCTCGCCATCGATGTCCTAACCGCACTCGCCGAGTTCATCTACTGGCGAGTGTTGTGCACACGCAATATCCCCTGCAACGCTCCGGAGGAGTGTCGGAACCGTTGTCGGTTGAGCTCGACCTGCCTTCGTAATACTCAGTGCTCGCGGGCCACTGCCGGCAGATCTGAGCGTCCATCTCGATGCACTCCAGCGCCAACTCGTCCCCCGGACGGATCCGGTACACCTTGTGCATGAGGAGGGCCCACTCCGGCATGGGGGCGAGCTCTCGGAGCTCCGCGTCGGACAGGCTGTTGAGGTGGGCGATGAGCTCTGCGACTTGCGGCGTCATCGTCATCTACCCCGAGGCGCATGAGCACGTGCCCGGTAGTACGCAAGATTGGGAGCGGCGGATACCCGACGGCCGGCATCATTCAAAATGCGGAGGTGACTGTGTCGCTGCGTGGCTGCCCCGTAGCGTCACAGCACGTAACCGGGCCTGATAGAGGCCGAGGTTTGACTTCCTGCCCCGCTTCAGGACGGCCCGGGCATCGACGCTGGTGGTCGGTGAGGCCCCGTAGTTGACGATTGAGACATCGCCGCGGTCGAGGTTGACTGCGATGATGGTGCGCAAGGTGCGGGAATCGTTCCAGTCCTGGCTGACGGTCCAGAAGGCAAACGAGCATTGATCCATGAGCCCAGACGCGACTTTGCGGTGGACCAGTCGGGCATCGGGATCGTCTCGGTCCAGCTGAGCATCGAATCGAAGTCCCTTGTGGTCTTCGGTGAGGGAAAGATGACCCGGCTGTCTTGGCGGTACGGTCGTTCGGGCCAACGGCAGGCCTTCATGATTGGTGAGAAGCTGTACGTCAGGGCGGCCGGAGAGGGTGCTGGGGAAGGCTCCGGGACTGATTTGCTCGTCATACGTCCCCATGTCGTACGGCGTCGAGACCAGGCTGGCGTATCCCGACACTGTGAACGCGGGGCCGCTGTCGTCCAGGGCGGTCAGCTTGGTCCTAAACGTGCGAACTTCCCGGGTGCAACGGCGGCATGGGATGTCGGGTAGTGGTGGTCATGACCCGGCGTTCGCCTTGCGCGCCTTGATGGCTGCCGTGTTGTCTTCGATCAGGGCCACCGTCTCGGCGACCTGTGGCTCTAACATGCGTCCCTGATGGCTGATGCTGTCGCGGTCCCGCTCGAGCTCTACAATCCGGCGCTTGATCTGATAGGTGCCGTCAACGCCGCCTGCTAGTCGGGCTGCCGGGATTTGAACCCGGGACCTCTTGACCCCCAGTTATCTGCCGCTAACCGCTATGCGGAATGACCTTCCACCAGGTGGGCGCTGACCGTAAGGGTGAAAGTTAAGCGCGGTAAAAGCCTACGCCACCTGTCCATGATGACGCCGTTCGCGCTCCGTGGTTCCTCCCCACACACCAGCGGTGTCGTTCTCGGTACTGGCGTAGTCGAGGCATTCGGGCCGGACGGTACAGGTGGAGCAGATACCCCGGGCCGCGGCGGCCGTCTGTCCATGCGACGGAAAGAACACTCCAATGGGTAGCCCATTACACGCTGAACGTGACATCCACTCCGGCCGATGGATGTAGGAACTCCTCGAGCGACGGAAGCTGCGCCCCCGGAGCCCGGGGCCATCAGCCACGTCATTACTGCTGTAGCCGGATCGGGCACAGCGCAAGATTCTAATAAGTACGAAGCAGGCCACTCGGATTCCGCGATCCCGTCGGGTGACGGTCAACAGCCTTCTCGCAGCAAGAATGCGCCTCGGATCTCGTAATAAGCGCTTGAGAGATTATTGGGGGCCCTCTCTAGGACGTCAGTGATCTGGGAGTTGATCCACGTTACGTTGCTGGCACTGAACTGACTTGAGACGCTCACGGGAATCGTGGCAGATGACGAGTTACCTTCGTGGTTGTACTCGGCAACGTTTAGAACGTCTGAAATGAGGTCAGACTGATGACCGCAATAGTCCGAATGCTGCTTTCGTGGATGACGTACCCCGCTCCAGCGGCGGCACCCAGCACTAACAGGACCAGGCAAACGACAGACACAACGGGTGCCCACTGTCGGCGACGCCTTGGACCCCGGGCCGGTTTCGGCGTGGGTTCCACCTGTGAGTCCACGCCGGGCATCGCGGGCGAGCCAACCCTTGCCCCATAAGGCCGCTTGTGGTCGGACCCTGCGACGCGGACAGGACCGGGACAGAGGCTGCGTACCATCCGCCCTGGGTCACTCTGACCCTCGGGGGGGCTACCCAGCCGGGAACTCCGTGCCTCTTCGGGGAGTCAGGGTGGATCCCCGCCAGCCATCGGCTACGAGTCGGCCGTGACCCCCGACCGGGCACGCCGCCGGGCCACAGCGGCTACGTCAGCGACCGCGAACGCCATCCCGTAGGCGAACTCATTGGGCAGCCCTTCGAGCGACTCGTTCTGGATCCGGACGTGAAAGCGCTGCACGGCCGCTGGGAACGGATTCCGGCCGATGAAATGGTGAAGCGGCTTGTCCAGATCGAGTAGGACCGCACCCAACATGGCCACCACCGTGGCCCTCCTCGTGCGCCGGTTGACGAGGAGGGCGGCCCCGGCCATGGCGAGCAGCCCCAGGACGCCGTCCCTCCTGGCCACCCTGAGGAACTCCTGGCTCTCCGCCGGATAGGCGCAGCCCCAGTGCGGCATCGCATCGAGCGCCAGATGCGACACCACCCCGGCCGCGAAGGCTGCCGTCGGGTTCTCCTCCAGAAGCTGGCCGATGAGCACCCCCGAGAGCACGTGGTTGGTGACGAACACCGAGCCATCCTCCCAGACCTCCAGACCTGCAGACCAATCATTCAAAGGGTTCGCCTCCGGGGGAACTCGGGGATCCAGGGTGGTCCCCGCCATCCATTGGCTTTCGTCGGGCCGTGGACACGTATCAGATCTACGACGCGAGGGACCATCAGGTCAACGATGATGGCGAGTGCCAGCAGGGCCGGGACCTGATCGTAGAGTTTCGGTACACTGATGGGTAGTATCAGCGCAGCTTTACCTCCGTGGGGGTGAGACCTTGGGCGTGACAGACGAGCTGGTGGCCGGGTGCGTCGATGCGATTGCCGAGCCAGACCCCCGCGGGGCTGTCCGAGAGGTTCTCAAACAGGCTTTGGCGGGCCGAAAACTTGGGGACATCTTCAGCAATCCAACTCCGGGACTGAATGTGCTCTACAACGCTCCTGACCTGACGGTCATCAACGTTGTCTGGCCGCCGCTGTTCTCGCTCTATCCCCACGACCATCGCATGTGGGCTGCCATCTGCATCTATCGCGGACGTGAAGACAACGAGTTTTACCGCCGGCGCGGCGAGTCGATCGTCTGCTCGGGCGGCAAGGAACTATTGGACGGCGATGTGCAGCTGCTCGGGGATGACGTGATCCACGCAGTCCGAAACCCCGCACGTTCGTACACCGGCGCGATCCATGTCTACGGGGGCGACTTCATCGCCAAGCCTCGAAGCCAGTGGGATGCCGATACGCTCGAGGAACAACCCTACGACCTCGAGGCCGTTCGCCAAGAGTTCGACCAGGCGGACAAGCGATTCAAAGCCACACGAGAATGACTCAGGACACCTCGCGACCGAACCTTGCGTAATGGGTGAAGGGTGAATACCGAGCAGCTACCGTCGGGCCGTGGACACGTACCGGATCCACGACGGCACTGACGAGAATGGGATCGGGGGAACCGTGGCCCCGGGGCTCTTCGCTCAGGAAGGCCGCTTCTGGCGCATGGTCTACGCGAACCCAGTGGGACGGAACGCATTGCCTAGAGCCGGTGGAGTGGGTCGGGCGGTGGAAGTTCAGGACCGGGTGGACGAAGGTGTGGTCCTGCGAGCGGCACGCTGATGAGTTGCCGTGGGCCATGCGATTCCTGGAGCAGTAGTGACGTTGTAGTCACAGGCCACACCGCTCTCATGCCCGTGTTCGGAGTCTGTCGGGATATGGGTGGGATGTTGTTGGAGCCACTGGTCCATTTAGCCATTCATTCTTCAACGAGCCGATATGTGCTATCCCACTGGGATGCGGGGGTCTCCACCGAGCACATTGGGTCAGGCGGTCTCCTCTGGTTCTGTTGCCGAGCCTTCTGTGGGGGACAAGCCGTTGCGCCTCAGAAGTCCACGCCAAGTCTGGTTGGGTCTCGCGTTCGTCCTGATCGTGTTTGTCGTGTTGGCGGCCACCATTGCGGTCAAGACTCCAGCATGGGAGTCCGACGATGAGTCGGATCATGCTCAGAACATTGAGACCTCGTTGCTGGCCATTGGTACGGAATGCACCTGAGTAAGTTACAAACCTTTGTGTTGGGAGGTCACCGCTACAGCATCGCAAACTCTGCCTCAGCAACGGAAGGAACCGAAGATCATTAGGCTCCGCTCTACTACCTCCTTCTTGCCGGCTGGCAGCGACTAGCCGGCGTGCCAGTCGATATGCCGAACACCGGACCCGCTGTTGGCGTCAATGCTTCGCATGGCGAGTTCAAAAGTCATACTGCAGCCGACCATCGATTCTTACTTTGGCTGCGACTTCCGAACGTCCTCTTCGGCGCGCTGACCATTTGGTTCACCTTTTTGGCTGCCCGAATCATCACCAAGGACCCATGGACGCCAGTCGTGGCGGCATCAATCATCGGCTTCCTTCCGACATTTGTCTTTCTGTCGGCGTTCGTCACCAACGACAATCTCGTAGATTTGCTCGGGGCGCTCCTTGCCTTCGCTGCTTTGCGATGTTTCGTATCGCCCACTCGATGGCGAATGGCATTTGTCGGTGCAGTTGTTGGGCTTCTGATCACTACGAAACGGTCTGCCTTGCCGTTCACAGTCATCTTGATCGTCCTGGCCTTTCGGCGACGAGAATGGCTCAAACGTGTACAGCTCATCGCCATCGGCAGTGTCGCTTGCATCGCGGTCTGCGGGTGGTATCTGATTCAGAACACACTCAGGTATGGCAGTCCGCTGGCTCTTGGTGCGTCGGAGCGGTATCTGGGCGAGGTCGGTGGTCTTGGCACGTATGCACCTACAAGGTGACCGATCCAGCCAAGCACATCCTCATCGACGTGCCATGAACGTTCTTGCACATATTTTGGTATGGATCAGGCTGGGGAGAAGTTTTCCGGTGGCCCGGGCCCGTGGGCTTGTTGTTCTGGCTGGCGCTGGCGGTCGCCCTCATTGGTCTGATTGGACGCCACGTCTCACAAAGGGCACTCTTGGTTTTTTGGGGGGGGGTCGTGGCTGTCGCAGGTTTTCTGTCGGTCTGGATTGTCGCCTTTCAGACTGCATCCTACGATCCGCGTCTTGCCTTAGGAGGCGTCCCAGCCCTGGCATGCCTAGCGGCCCTGGGTCTGGAGCGATGGAAACTAGCAGTCCGCTTCCTCTTCCCGCTGTTCCTACTCGGCGGAACCATCTTCGCCATTCAAACCAACGTTCTCGCCCTACATTGGTCCTAGCGACAGATTGGAACTGTTTCAGGCCGGCCACAAGTTCAGGACAGGATCAACGCCTTGGGGAGTGCGAGCGGGCATCCTCGCCGGCCCGATGGCACATTCCATCACCCAGTCGCCCAGGACACACTCGGCGTTGGGACAGCCAACCTTCGATCTTCACCGGGCGCTTACCGTCGAACTTCACAACGCGGTCCCAAGGTGTGCCGCACGTTCTACAGCAACCCTCCGCAACGATGGCGTCGACAATGTCGCCCAGTTTGGAGTCGTCATCCACGGCTGAACGCTATCGGCTCTCCTATCGGTTGCACCGGGTGTCTTGCCAATGGATTGTCGCTCAGTCTCGGCGACATTTCGCCAGTGCGCAGCAGCTTGAACATAATCCCCAGGGATACCGAGCACTTCATGACCCACGCTGGCATCTTGAAAGTCCGTTTGACGTTCGGTGCGGTCAGAGACTTGAGTGACCTTTGCCGCCACCATCAAGTTCAATTCGATTTGAGCTAAGGAACGAGCCTCTTCGTACTCTTCAGCAACGACTAGGGCGGCTGCGTGCCGCTCAAGACTGTCAGCGCCGACAAGTGCTTCAACATATTCGCTCGCAAATTGATCGGCCAGCTCAGCTTGATCTTGTCGCGCTCTCCTCGCATCCCGATATCGCCCCAGAGCTTCATCCAATTCTGAACAACGTTCGATAGGTGCTGTGCTACGCACTGGCGTTACACCGAGCAACTCAACTACACCTTTCGGCCGCGGTCGCGGCTTACGCTTCAGCAAGGTCACCACAAAAATATAGACGGGTCCCGAAAGAGCTTGGGCTCAGCTGGTCCGGTAGACCTTCCGGGGCACGACTCGCTTGCCATAGGACGTTGGACCGCCTCAAGCGGCATAAACGTTACAGAGGTCACGGGCTGCTCGGTACAGCTAGCTGCGGAGGGACTTACGGCGGGCCATCACCCATCCTCTACGATCGTGCGTCGGCGATGGAAGCTCCGGGAGGGGCTGGACGAAGGTGTGGTCGTGCGAGCGGCACGCCGACGAGCTGACGGGTTCTAGGCTATCAGGCCAGCTCCAGCCATAATCTCTGCCTCGTGCTCCGCACGAAACCTTCGATCCAGCGAACCGAATCCCGGACGTTTAGAGGCAGGAGATGGGGGGAACCCAGACAATTAGCGAAATGTTGACGGGCGCACTTGTACCGGTGACCCCGCCCGAATACGAGGCTTCGCTCTCGACCGAGACGGGCAGAGTGATCGGGCCACAGCCCCCCTGTGGTTGGGCACTCTCGGGGAGAACGGCGATCCAACCATAGATGGTCGGAGTGGCGGTGAGGACGACACTTCCCGCACCCGAAAGGGTGAATTTGACCTGAGTCACACCCGGCGAGGCAGCGGCGTCGAAGTAATTCGTCGAAGTAGTGGAGTTGTAGATAGCGCCGTCCGTCGGGAAGACCACGCTGGTGCTCGGGGGCGGATTGTTTACGTTGACGGTGATGGGCCCGCTCGTCCCGCTTCCCGCGCCGGAATAGGAGGCCACGCTCTGGAGCGTGTAGGTGCCGTTCGGCACGCTCGTCGAATTCCAGAGCGCAAGCCAACCATAGACGGTCGGCGTGGCGGTGCCGATCGCCTGGTTGGTCAGGCCCATCCCGCTGAGCTGGTAGAGGACCGAGTTCGCCCCCGGCGAGGCGGCGGCGTCGAGCACGACGTTGGTGCCTGACACGGTGGCGTTGTTTGCCGGAATGACCACGGTGGTGGATGGCGCGACCGTGATCTTGGCGGCGTTAGACGTAGCCGGTCCCACATGGTTGGTGAACACCGCCCGAACCTGCCAGCCGTTTTCGAAGGCCGTGAGGGGACCGGTGGTAAAACTTGGTGATGTGGCTCCCGCAATGTTTAACCATGTGGAGCCGCCGTCTACCGACGCCTGCCACTGCACCGTCGGCGTCTCGATGCTCGCTGCAGCGGAAAAGGTCAACGTGTTGCCCGAGGACGCCGTCTGACTGAGCGGGTTGGTGGTGATGGTTGGCGCGACCGCGGGCTGGAAGATGTCTTGGCCGAAAGGAGCGAGCCCCGAGGCGGCCGCGAATCCAAGGTGGCCGAGGCCGTCTGCGCCTCCACTGGTGAGCCCCAGCAGATCTTCGTAGCTACGCAGGGCCGAGTAGTGGTTGTAACTGCCCGTCGTGTCAACGGTCCCGGGCTGGATGTACGTGGAGTTGAGCAAGAGGGCCCCGGTCCTCCCGCCGCCGGGGTCGGCCCCGGGAATGGTCGGTGGGGTGCCCAGCAAGGGGCTGAATCCGGGATAGGCCCAGTTCGGTCCAGGCTGCTCGTTGCAGCAGGCGGTCGTGTCGGTAAGCCCACCTTCATCGAAGGTCACGGCCACGAGCATCTGTCCGGACTCGTACGACGGAGAGGAGAGGATGAGCGGCATCCAGTGCTTGAGCCAGAGATCCGCCGCCACGAGCCCGCCGGTCTTGCCACCTTCCACATTGGTACCGGCACAGGTTCCATCGTGCCCATCGTCACAAAGGTTGGGAGTGATGAAACCGAACCTGGGAGTGGTCGCGGTGCTGGACAGGTCGTTCGCGAGGTGTCCAGTGAACGTGTCGGGAAGTTGTTGCCCATTGAACGTGCTAGGCGTCCCGACGGTCACCGTACCTTGAGGGACCACGTTGGCATTACATTCAGCGCTGTTGTCGATAATGGAGTGGAAAAACATGAATGGGTTGTGCCGCGTGGCGTACTGGTCGGTCGCCTCGGCGGATTCGGTATGGTCCGTGCCGCCCACGGTCGGGTGCGCACAGTCGGTGCCACCGAGCGGGTCGGCTGTTCCCCCGTCTCGCGCTGGATCGTTGCCCATGTCTTCCGCGTACCCTCGCCAGGACGCCACGTGTGTGACAGGGTTGGGAGGCGATGCCGCGTCGAGCTGGTCGGCGATAGTCGGCGCTCCATTGGTAGTGGCGGTGGGGGCCGGGTACACGCAGCCGTTGCCGTCTACTTGCCCGGGATAGGTCGAGCTGTTCGGATCGTCAGTTCCTGGGGCGACGTTGACGTATTGGCCCGAGCAGTCCGAGTTCGTCATCGGCGTCGGTGCCTGGCCGGAGATCTGAGCGATGTAGTTGTCCAGGCTCACATGACCGGTGGCGTAGTAGTTGTCGAGGAGCTCGCCTTTAGGGACCAGCGTCTGGTTGAGATAGGTCGCCGGGGAAGTGGGCCCGAACGTGTTTGAAAAGCTCTCGTTCTCCAGGTCGATGACAAGAACATTTTTGATCGATCCCGGTGGGAGCGCTGCTCGCACGACGACCGCGCGTTGGGCTTCCGTGGCCCCTAACACTTGGCCGAAAGTGCCGGCCAAGAGCACCATTACGACCGTGACCGCGCTTGCCGTTATTCTCCGGTTTTGCCGTACCATCGGTCCCCCCCAGGATATTTCCAGTTCGTCCTCAGCACTGTAGTGGAACTATAAAATCTGAGCCCGGTTGCAACTCGAAGACCTCATGACCCGCTGGCCGCAGCTCGTGACCAGAAACGGCTAGCCGGGCGGTGGCCCGCTGCATTGAGGTTGAGCTCTCCATCGGTGACGGTGGCCTGGCCGTTGGCTAGAACAATGCGCACTAGAGCCGTGAGTATTGGTAAAACAACGTTGAGCCGGATTTTTTTGTTGCGTGCTGGGTCGGATCGATGCTGCCGCCTGGCGTGGAGACCCGCCCTGCCGTCGGTAGCTTGTCGCTGGCTGCTCCCGCTGGGCGGCTGGATGATGCTAGGTACTGCCACCCCATGGGTGTGTATTTGGTTGGCCGACCGACTCGTCATGATTCCGCCTCGACCGTGACTGGCCGCATGGTGACGAGCGCTCCTTGAAGATTCCGATCTACATTGTCGGAATGTCCATACAAATAGTCAGTTCCGAAGATCAGATCGAGAGGATCATTGATCAGGCCCGCATGGCTGAACGAAAATCTGTGAACCGCTTGGCTTTCCTCAAAGAAGTGTCCGCGCTCTATCTGCTTGGCCTTCGCCACCTCGCCAGGGAGATCGACCAACTTCAAGATCCCCTCGGAGTCGTGAGCGATCTCGATCTCGTTGGTCCCTCGAGTATCGAAATGCCACCTCTTGAAACGACCGAACTCGCTGCGCAACTGGCTGCACTCACATTGCAAGTCACAAAGATGACGGAGGACCTTGAGAACCGCGCTGTGGACCTTGAGAACCGCTCGATGGAACTTGAGAAACGCTCGATGGAACTTGAGAAACGCTCGGAGGACCTTGAGAACCAACGCTCGGAGGACTTCAAGAAACTCTCGAAGATGAGAAGGAAGAAGTAGCCCACGCTTCGCGTTTTCACCCCAGACAGTGGCCTCGTGGTGTAGAGAGGCCTTCTCGTAGATGGCTACCCTCATGATCTGACCTGGGCTTGGCGCTGGGTCCGTCGCTGCTCCTGCTCCTGCTGGCCCGCTTCGACGGCACGGCGGAGTGCGGCCATACCATCGGCAAAGGTGGCGGGATCAGACCACACCATCGGCGCTTCGATGAGCGCACGGCTAGAAACCTCGCCGGCACGCTTGCGCCGTAGGGCTTGCACCCGGGCAACGATTTGGTCGGCTCGAGGACGGAACTTGCTGTCGTCAGTCCCACCTTCGGCAAACTGCCTGAGCACTGCCGATGCTTCTTCGGAAGTGATGCGCTTGTGACCTGTCAACTCAGCGGCCCAGGCCATCACTTCTTCTGGTGTCATCGCTGGTGACGGCCAAAAGCCAGCCAGCATGGTCAAGATGGGTTTGAGGCCTTCGCCGCTCATTGTGCTGCCACTTCTGGCATTTGGGCAAACGGGCGTCGATGGTGCTGATGTTGCGGCTCGGAGTGTTGTCTGCCACATTTCTGAAGTGCCATCTCGAAACCGCCGATAGACCAGACGCCGACACCGGTACGGATTGCTGACTCCACACCATCTGCAGGGTGTCCAGCTTTGAGAATCGCCTTGATGATGCCGAAAGCCTTGGGAAATGCGTTAGCGCCGGCAGGCTTGGTCGGTTGCTCCATGGCTAGGACGGTGAGTTCGTGCGCCTTCGCTGAAAGCGGACCGTGTTTGGCAAGTGACGTTTCCTTGACGTGTCTTAGTGATGTATCTGCGGTCGCTGGCATCCGTATCTGTAGGTCGCTGGCATCCGTATCGGGGCGCTGGCTGATGCGGTCGCTGGCATCCGTATCGTCGGCGGGCATCTGGACGGTGATCTGATAGAGGTTCGAGCGAAGGCCACCCCGGGAACTGGACTTGCCGCCGTTCTCGATAACCACCACTTCTCCCAGCTTCTTCAGGCTGGCAATCCGGGCTCGAGCGTTGCGGGGCGTCAGCCTGCTCTTGCGGCCGATATGCGCCATGCTCGGCCAGCACTCTCCGTTGTCGTCTGCGATGTCGGCCAGGGCCAAGAGCACCAGGAGGTCCGTACCGGCGGCGGTCGAGTACTGCCACACATGGGTCATCACGCGGATACTCACGCCGCTTCTCCCCAACCTTGCGCCGCCGGCGGGCGTCCGCTGCCTTGATCGACAAGCGGCCGAAATAGGCCTTCTCGGCATGCTCGGCGCGTCTGGAGCGTTCAGCCGGCGAGAGCTTCCCCTCAGGGTCTACCTCGCGTTCAAATCGGCTGAGAAACGCGCGCCTGGCCGAGTTCCGTATGTGCGGTCGGGTCCACCTGGGAATGGAGTACATGGGCTGCAACCCGGGCCAGGGCGGAACGTTGCTCCGGTGTTAAAGCCGGTGGGTCGGTATGCGTCGGCATGGAGCCTCCAAGGCTCTACATGCTGGGCACTAATCAGCTGGCCAGACCCGGCCGTGCTTACCTAGAGGGCGTAACTCAACGCTGTGCCGAATTGGTGGACCGGGTTGCAGCTAGCGGGATTGCACGCACCTTGCCAAAAGTTTCCCTGTAAGCAGACACGGCCTCATGTAGCGCGGCTTCATCAACGCTCAGTTCCCCGTGCCGGGGACAGCCAGCGTTCAGTAATCGGTAGTAGCCAATGCCGTTACGGCGTTCACCGGGTGGCACATCGAGTAGAGCCTGGCTCAGACCCCGCCCCGGCTTTTGCCACCGGCCGGTGGTGTCTTTGTCTCTGAGGAACGGAGTCTGCCAGACCGTGGCTTCAAAGAATGGGCCTTTTGGCGATTCGAAAATGGAGCCCACCGGGTCGCTCCGCCGCCGGTTCGCTTCAGCGCAGATATCGGAAATGAGCCAGGCCATTCGCCGGCCCCTATTCTCGGCCGCTTCTCTCACGTCGGATTCATAGTCGGCCGTCACACCCGGTCCCCCAGTGACATACGGCGATCGGCGCCTGAGCTCCCTCCACCTGGGCGCTCTTGGCGTAGATGTCGAGCATGGAGCGGGACCTCCAGCTGGCCAGAGCCATGAGGTCCCCCTCATTCCCGCCCTGAGACAGCCATTCGTGGGCGAACGTGTGGCGCAACTGGTGCCAGTGAAGTTGCGGTACGCCGGCGTCGGTACACATGCGGTGGAGAACGTCCGTAACGCCGCTGCTGCTCATCGGTCCCTGTTTGCCGATCCAGAGCCACCCATTGGCGTCTGTAGTCCTCTCTGGCCGTTCCCGCTCTAGTTGGCGTAGGTATCGGTCAACAGCCTTGTACGTCTTCTCTCCGAAAACCGTGGCCCGTACTCGGTTGCCCTTCCCCGTACCGTGATGGTCTGATGGCCGAGGTCAACGTCGGCCAGCTTCAAATTCGTGATTTCAGACTGCCGGCAGCCTGTGTCGAGGAATATGCGGAGCATGGCCGTGTCCCGGCGGTCCTCCAATGCCGTACCCGATCGCGTCTTGAGCAGCCTGGTGAGAACCTCATTGCTGACGATGGGCGGTGGCTCCCACTCGAAGGCCGGCGCACGCATCCCGGCCATAGGGGATATCTCGAGCTCTTCCTCCTCGACGCAATGGCGGAAGAACTGCTGCAGGCTCTTGTACCGGACCAGCGCCGTGGCGGGGCTGTTCTTGGTGGTCTGCTCGGCAATGAAGTCCCGGAGGTCATCCTTCGACACCTCGACGGTCAGAGGGTGGCCCCGGCGGTCGAGGAACCTGCGGAGCAACCGAACCGACAGCGAATAGGAATAGACGGTTTTCTCCGACTTCCCCTCGGCCCGTAAGGTGCGCTCAAGCGACACCGCCATTCGCTCGATGCTGACCCTTCGGACCGGTGCATTCGCATGAATCGCCACGCCAAAGCTATACGCGCTTGGACCGCTGTACGGGTGGATGGTGCGCCCTGTCAAGTGTTCTAGCCCTGCTAGTCGGGCTGCCGGGATTTGAACCCGGGACCTCTTGACCCCCAGTCCGTTTGAAGTTAAGTGCTCTAAACGGACCTAGCCGGTTCTACCCAGGTCAGGTTGGAAGTGCGGCCAACGTCCGTAGGGTCTAACCGGAGCCAATCGGATGGGGTCGGCGGAAGTTTTGGTGACAGTTTTGGTGATAAGTCGCGCCGGTTTCGCTCGCGCTCTGTGGTCCCTCCCCACACACCCGCGGTGTCGTTGTCCGTACTGGCGTAGTCGAGGCACTCAGGTCGGACGGTACAGGTGGAGCAGATAGCGCGAGCCGCCGCGGCCGACTGTCCATGCGACGGAGAGAACACTCCAATCGGCATACCGGCGCAGGCCGCCGAGTCCATCCACGCCGGCCGATGGGTGAGCGCCAACAGTAGTGGAAGCTGCTCGCCAGACCCCGGGGCCATCAGCCAAGCAAGAACCGCAGTAGCCGGGTCGGTGGGCACGGTGGAGACTTTAGGCCTACCGTTGGGTCCCATGGCTAGCCGCGACACCGACTGGTCCACCATTGGATTCGAGTTCTCCCGTGGTCTTATGCGCTTTGACATTCAGGTTGAGAGCGAGGCGCACCTGGACGAAGTCGACAGGATCTACAAAGTCGATGAAGTTGTGCGGATGATGGACACCGCTGGCGTGGAACGCCGCATGCGATTCGTTGGCCTGGATTTTGATTTTCTTGCCCCATTCCCCAAAACGGCCACGATGATCTGGACAGCGCACCAAGAGTCAAGGTGAGCGAAACGTCCTGGCGCTACCGTCGGTGCCGGTGGACACGTACCAGATCTACGACGGCACCGACGAGATGGATAATGACCTCCAACCTCTCGACACCTAAGTAAACCGTGTCTAGGCTGCAGCCGCGAATCCTGCGAGTGTGAACTGAAGGCCGCCTCAAGCACTCGGGAAGGGGGATGCCATGCTGAGCATCCGACGGTTCATCCGATGGGGTAGTGCTGGGGCACTCCTCGTGACCGGAGTAGGTCTTGGCGCAATCGTGTCGAGCCCTCCTGCCGGGGCCAGCGGTTTCTCCTGGTCCGTAGTCCCTACGCCCAACCCGAGCTCCTCACCGAACGACAACCTTCTTGGAGTGACGTGCACTAGTACTTCCGACTGCTGGTCCGTCGGCTCCGCCAGCAGTGGTCCTGGCCTCTCTCAGACCCTGGCAGAGCACTGGGACGGCACCGCCTGGTCCATCGTCACCACTCCCAATGCCAGCACTTCTCTGGAGAACTATCTCTATGGAGTGGCGTGCACCGGTACCTCAGACTGCTGGGCCGTCGGCACTTCAGCGGTTAGCGGCTTCGGTGCCGATACGCTGGCCGAGCACTGGAATGGCAGCACCTGGTCGATCGTGACCACACCCAACCCGAGTCCTGGCCATGGCAACCAACTCCTTGGAGTGGCGTGCGTGAGCGCCTCCGACTGCTGGGCCGTCGGGGTCAACGACTTTCCAGGTGCAAACGTAACGCTGGCCGAGCAATGGAACGGCAGCGACTGGTCGATCGTGACCACGCCAAACCCGAGTCCCTCAGTGAACAACCTTTCTGCCGTGGCGTGCACCGGTGCCTCAGACTGTTGGGCTGTCGGCTTCGCGATCGCAGGTCCCCTAGTCAACACCCTGGCTGAACACTGGAATGGCAGCACCTGGTCGATCGTGACCACACCCAACCCGAGTCCAAATTTCACAACTCTCGATGGAGTGTCGTGCATCAGCTCCTCGGACTGCTGGGCCGTCGGCGAATCTGGCGACTACAACTCGACCTTGGCTGAACAGTGGAATGGCATTAGCTGGTCGATCGTGACCACCCCCAACGCCTCCTCTCTCGGCGTGGCTGCCCAAAACAACCTTCTTACGGGAGTGACCTGTGCCGGTCCCTCAGACTGTTGGGCAGTCGGTGACGCGTCCACAGGAAGCGGCGGAACCATGCAGACCCTGGCCGAGCAATGGAACGGCAGCGACTGGTCGATCGTGACCACGCCAAACCCGAGTGCCTCACAGAACGATCTCAATTCAGTCGCCTGCACCAGCGCCGCGAACTGTTGGGCCGTCGGCTTCGCCAGCAGCAGCGTCGCAAACCAGACCCTGGCCGAGCATGGCTCCATCTCGGCCACACCCACCTCCACTGTCTTGACATCGACACCAGCTGTCGAGGGCCAGACCACCACGCTCACTGCCACCGTCGCCCCTGTCTCAGGTGGCGGAACAGCGACAGGATCGGTGGAATTCATCGATTGGACTGCAGGCTCAGTCCTGGGGAGCATGGCATTGAGTGGCGGTGCGGCCTCGCTCAACCCGGTCTTCCCAGAGGAGGGAAGCCACCTAATCTCAGCGGTCTACTTCGGGGACTCGAGCTTCCTTCGCTCCAACGTTTCTCAGACCATCACCGTGACCGATGCTTCGCTATCAGGCCAGTCACCACCGGCCCCGCTCCAAGGGGGCGAAGGAGTTCCTTTCTTTGCCCGAGCTGTTCCCGTGTCGGGAGTCGTAGCCAGCTTCACTGACGCGGACCCGGGAGGCACGGTGTCTGACTATGCCACCACGATCGACTGGGGAGACGGAACTTCCTCCCCCGGTACGGTGGGAACGTCCCGGAGTGGCTTCACGGTCAATGGCAATCACACCTACAAAGAGGACGGGAACTACCCCGTCGTCGTCCACATTGCCGATGTGGGCGGATCCACCACGAGCGTGGACTCGAGCGCGCACGTGTCCGAACCAACGAACTTCATCGCGTTTCTGGTGGACTTGTTCTTCGAACGCTTCGGTTTCTGAGTCAGCGTTCGACCGTCTGGGCACGGTCGGCAAGGTGGCCCCGGGGCTCTTCGCTCAGGACGGCCGGTGCTGGCGGATGATCTATGAGAACCCTGTCGGCCAGAGTGGGCATTGCATGGAGCCGGTGGCATGGGTCGGCCGGTGGAAGTTCCTGAAGGGCTGGACGAAGATGTGGTCGTGGGAGCGGCACACTGACGAGTTGGTGGGTGCGCGGCGCTTATCTATTGAGCGCCAACCGTGATCCGCGCATCATGCTTCGCACCACACAGACTTAGCGTCGATCCCGTGCCCTAAGCTCCGCGAAATGCCTCCCCAAATGGTCTCACCTGGCACTCGATTCCGCCGGCCGGTTGCGCTTGTCACCGGCGCAACTTTCGTGGTGTTGTGTGGGTCGTCCAGTTCCGCCAGCGCGCTCGGCGACGGGCCCGCTGTCCCATTCGTCACCTACCACGGGAACAACGCTCGCACTGGGTTCACCACCAACACCTCGATCACGCCCTCCAACGCATCGAGCCTGCACCTGCGTTGGAGCATGAAGTCGTCGGCGCGATCATCTCGAATCAACCGGTCGTGGCCGGCAACACGGTCTACTGGGCTGACTGGACCGGCCCGGCGTGAAGTTCAAGAACATCCTCAGATGTGCGCGCTCCTCCTGGTCGGGAATCAACCACCCGCCGAAGGAATGCCGGAGATAGCCAACCGCCGCGATGGCCTGATCCGGTGAACATTTCGAATCGCTCATCACTCAAGCTCCAACAACCGCGCGAGTTTGATCATTGATACGTGCGCTAGCGAAATGATCTGGATCTGCATCTGGGTATGCCTCTGATCTGTCTCTAATCTGCGATTCGCTACCCGAGTCGGGGGCTATATCGGGGCGAGTCGCCTCCCGATCAAGGCAGAACGAACACTTCGGATCGGACACGCCCTTTCTGACATGCCAGCGCAGGTGATTGCCCCTTTTCCCGCCCTGCGACATGGCTTCAACGTCCTCGGCGGAATCGTTCCAGTCGGCCCATGACCTGATGGTGATGTCGTCGCCGTCCACGATGTACAAACCGACGCGTTCCAGGGTGGCGATTGCTACCCCGACATCGCCTACCGAGTCGGGGGCGATGCGGAAGAGTTGACGCCTGGTGAGCCGGCCGTTCTCCAACGTCCTCTTGCAGAAAAGGACGGACGCAAAGTGGAGTTGCCAGGCGTTGCCGGCATCAAGGATTCGGTCGTCCTCGACTTAGTTCACGTCGATCTGAGCAAAGATCCGGGCGGTCTTCGCCATCAAACGTGCCCCAGCTCAAAATGGTCTTCCAGGAGGCTCACGATGCGAGGACTTGCTTGCCTTCCGACACGCCAAGGAGCTCATCGACCCGGGCCTTGGCCCAGGGAATCCGCCGGCCCACTCAGATGGACTCGACCGGACAGTCCCCCGCTCTCACGCTTGCGTGGAGGGTGTCCATCGAAACGCCCAGCTTTCGGGCCACCTCTTCTGCCTTGTAGGTGGATTGGGCGGCTTTGTCCATGTCTTCTCCTTTTGTGCCGTATCGAACCTAATTACGCCGTACTGGCATATTACTTGACCCGTCCTGTCCTGTGCTGCATTCTCTAGTTGAAGTGCAAATCAGCACAAAGGAGTCAAGTGGACCGAAAAGCACCCCCGACACCGAGCGGCGTGATCTCAACTCAGTTGAAGATCCTCCGTACGAGAAAGCAGTGGACACAGCAGCAACTGGCCGAGCGCCTCGAGCAGTTGGGCTTTGCCATGGACCGCTCAGTGATCGCAAAGGTCGAGCTCTTCAAGCGAGAAGTGTCAGCAAATGAACTGATCGCCTTCGCTACAGCGTTGGGCGTCTCGCCACTTTCGCTCGTAGTTCCAAGGGAGGGGAAGACCGACGACGAATACCCGGCAATCCCGTCGGTGACTGTGACCGTCCCCCAGTTCGTCCTGATGTGGCAAGGGGTGTCACCCGACGATGACACCGAACGTGCCCGCTTTTTCCGAGAGTCGCTTCCGGATGTTCTCAGCAATCCGACCGAACCTGAATTCGCGGACCTGTGGAGGACCTCGGCAAGCGCGGTTGTGGAGAGTGATCGGATGCGGGGCTTCAGCTTCATTGAAGACCTCGAAGACACTCTCAGTTCACTGTTGCACCGGCTAAGGCGAGATCCTAACTGGCTGGATTTCAAGGAAGGCTTCGCGTTGATCGCGCTGCTTAGAGCTAACCCTGAACTCCAGACCGATCCAGCCAAGTTGGCGGAAGCATCCGGCCGCACTCCGGAAGGACTCGCTGCTTTGATCAACAGATTCAGTCGGGGTCTCGAAGTGGCCGAGGACGAAACGGAGGAGGATCAATGAGCAGCTTTATCCGCAAGCGCGGCACGACACAGACGGCCTACTGGCACACGATCGACCCATCGACAGGTAACCGAATCCAGCACTCGAAGGGCGGGTTCAGGACAAAGGGCGCGGCCCAGGACCATCTCGATACCGTGATGGGCAAGGTACAGGACGGTAGCTGGCGCAAGGAATCCCCCATCACCGTAAAGGCGTTGTTGGAAGAACATTGGCTGCCGGCCCAGAAGACTCGCGACCTTCGGCCGACGACTCTCGAGCAGTACCGGAATGTCATCAACGTGTGGATCGTTCCGAATATCGGCGGCGTCAAGGTGGCGGCCCTGACGCCGGCTGTGGTCATTGAGATGGTCGATACCCTTCGGACCACAAAATCGTCGCGAGGTCGTGAGGGGCTGTCTACCCGTTCGGCTCAACTAACCGTCCAAGTCCTGAAGTCTGCGTGTGCGTGGGCGTTGGTGAACGGCTTGCTCAGTCGTGATCCTGTGGGCGGCGTCAAGCGGCCGAGGTCGAAGGCGCGGGTCATGCAGGTGTGGGATACCGAACAGGCCAAGGCGTTCCTCAACCACACCAAGGATGACCGCCTGGCGTTTGCTTGGTCGCTGGCCCTGACGAGAGGTCTTCGACGCGGCGAGATATGCGGCCTTCGCTGGTCGAGTGTGGACCTCGACAAGGGCGTGATACGGATCAACGAAACACGCGTGGTCGTGAAGGCCAAGGTCATTGAATCAACACCCAAGACCGAGGAGGGTCGGCGTACGGTCCCCCTGGACCCGGCGTTAGTAGCCATCCTCCGACGCCACAAGGCCCGTCAGGCGTCCGAACAACTGTTAGCGGGCGAAGCGTACGAGGACGACGGCTACTTGCTCACAGACGAGCTCGGGCGGCCATGTCACCCAGATCAGTTCTCGGGCTGGTTCGATGACAAGTTGACAACCGCGAAGTTGCCCCGCATACGTCTACACGACACCCGCCATACCGCTGGCACTCTGATGTTGGCGTCGGGAGTACCCACAAAAGTGGTGACAGAAATGCTCGGCCACTCCTCCCCCACCATTACGTTGTCGATCTACGCCCACGTGTTACCGGGCATGGCCGAAGAGGCCGGCGCGGCGCTGTCAGCATCGTTGCTCGGGTGAGTGGTGACAAAGTGGTGACAAGTCACTCTGTCACCCGGTTGTGACACGCCCAGCGAGGGCGGTTGACCTGCACCTACG
>CAVYNO010000012.1:0-558678 GCA_963769825.1 uncultured Acidimicrobiales bacterium | reverse complement strand
ACCAATCGCCTTCACCGTAGCGGCGCCGCTGCGGGTCCAATCACGACCGTATTTACTCCGTCCGGTATTCTTTTTCTGTGCATCAGACGTCGATGCCGATGGCACCGGACCTGGCCATTTACGACGACCGGCACCCTGAACGTCAGCCTTCAGTGGCCGGATCCCGGCTCCCTGTCGTTCATCGGGACTGTCACCCCTGCGTAAGGCATCGACGGATCTCTGAGCCCCGCCGCAATTTTGCAACACGCGGACCTACTTGTGCCAAGCGTCCCAGTTGTGCCGTTCTCCCGTGAGCACCGGCAGACTCTCCGGACACCGTTAAAGGGCCCGGATCAGCCCTGCCTGTTCGCGGGCACGTGGGCGAGTCGAATGAGACGGGCGAACGTCATTACGAGGGCCACTTCGCTAATCGCGGTCTAACCCAACGAACGCCATGGTGATATGGGCCGATGGGTAGGATGAAGACAACACCCCGAGCGCCAAGCCAGCGGCACCACGCTCCGTATCACGAGTCTCCGCGTTCTAGGCCTCGGTCGTGCCGGTAACACGATGGGGGTGTGCCAGGTACCTGCTGAACGGCAAGCTGATGGTAGTAGTCGATGGCTGTATTACCCAGTCGTTCGTGCAGGGCATTGCCGAAGGCCCCACCGGCAGGCTCACCACTGGCACAAAGTACGACGCCACTTCTGCCCCGGTGATGATGATGTCGAAGAGCGATCGTCTCGCGAACTTGCGGACACGCAACCCGATCATGGAGGGAAGCTGGCGCACGACATTGACCGTTGCACCAGCGCCACGGCCGTTCGTCGAACATTGGCGTTTTCCGCGCCTTCTAAGGGCGGCCGACGCTTCTTGGACGCTCGGATATCGACCTTGAACAACGAGGATTTCGGCCGCTCGGGCTGGGTCAGTCGGGTCGTGGCCGTACGACGGCGGCGATGCGCCACGACGACGAGCTGCTCGCAGTAGATCATGGCCATGGCGGGAACCATGCCGACGTAGAACGTGGACCCTGTGATCAAACCACCCCTGCGTGCCACGTGGGTTGAGCGGCGAACCACCCTTCTGGCGATCCGATCTGGGGAGTCCGAGGGATGTGCGGCAGCAGTCTTAGACCACCATCTCTCGACGTGGGGGGTGAGTTGAGGAAGGGCATCGAGGACACCGATCTCCGGGGCGTGCTTCGAGTCGCGGCGGAGGGCCTGCCATATGCTTCCCGGCCGAGATGGCGTCGATTCTCCGTGCTGCACCACCACCAGTCTGCCCGGGGCGGGAAGCCCAGCCATTGACAGGGGGCCTGGTCGGGATCACACTTGCACCATTGGCGGAGCGATCCGTAGGGGGCGGCCATGACCCTTGAGATCTGGATCCTCATCATTGCCGTGTTCGCGGCAGTCGTGTTCCTGCGTCTCGGGCGACACCGCTACACACGCCGCCAGCGCGTGCTCACCCTTGCGCTACTTCTCGTCCTGACCCTCAGGTACGTGAAGGGCATGCCAACTACCGGCAACGACCTTCTCCTGGAGATCGCCTGTCTGGCATTAGGCGTCATATTCGGCTTCGCCATGCTCGCCGTGATGTCCGTCGAACCAGACGAGTCGAGCGGCGAGATCTGGGTGCGAGCGGGGGCCGCCTACCTCGTTTTGTGGGTGGTCTTGCTTGGTTCGCGCGTGCTCTTCGCCTACTCGGCAACCGGATGGGCTCATCGGGACGTCGGCCGCTTCTTTATTGACAATCGCTTGTCGTTCACAGCGATATCGCCCGCGTTCGTCCTGATGACTATCGGAAGCATCGGCGTCGTTACTATCGGCCTTGCGATCCGAGCGGCATCACGCCAGCAGCGCTTGGCTCCCGGCTATTCGAGCCGGGTTGAATGACTTGGTGAGCGGAACGGCCACCTCTGCTGAGCCATCACATATGTGCCGTTGTGGGGCAGGGGGTAACCGCTGATTCCGCCTGTTAACCAATTCCAAAATCACCGCTGAGACCTGCCTTCGGCTCCGTTCAGGCGGCTATCACGAAGCTGAATGGCAGCTCCAAATGTCGGTCCCCTCGCCTGTGGGGCGCTGCAGGGACCTCGCCGGTACCGGTACCGACGTTGGGCTGAAACTGGAGGAGGCGTGTGGCCCAGAACGACCTGGGTATCCTGCCGACCCAGCGCTATGGGACAGTCCAAGGGGGTAAGTCTGCTCAGGAAGCGGCCACTGTTTCCGACTTCGCCCCATGGTCCTGAGCCAACTGTGCGGCCGTGTACGGGAGGGGAACCCACTTCTTCTGCGAGTAGAGCTTGGTCATATTGTCATACCAGGGCGAGGTCGGGTCCGTCGCTTGCGAATAGGTGAGGATGCCCTGGGACACCGGGCCGCCCGGGGTCAACTCGGTGGTCATGACCAGTGACGAACCGTCGTAGACCTCGCCGTAGGGTGCGGCCTCGAGCGGACCGCCCTGGCCGTCGGCGGCATAGATGGCATTGAAGCATCCCGTGTCACATCCGGGGATAGGGACCCTCGTCCCATTGCGAGTCACGTGCTGCACATCACCGTACGTGGCATCTAGCGGTATGTGGTGGGTCTGCAGGTTCAGCACCGCATCGGCCAATGCGGTGAGGATTGCCGGATTGGCGGTGTTGAGCTGCGAGGGCGTCGTGAGTGGCTGGTTCGAGTCGAAGGAGTCGGACCAGTAGCCCTTCGAAGGTGCATAGGCTGACCACTCCGAGAACAGCCAGCCCCCGCCAGCATCGAGATTGCCTGTCTTGTCGTAGCCGGCCAACGCAGCACAGGCGGCGGTCAAGTCAACCATGACGCCCTTGGACGACGTTGCTTTCGGGGTAGCCCGACACGCGCCCACCAGTGACCCGAGGACCAGCTGGGCTTGGAGGGACTGATTGCTCTCCCACATCGCCTGCAGAGAACCCAGGGTGAACTTTGGAGCCCCGAACCCATCGGTACCGGCCATCCGCTGAGCAATCATCTGATTTCCGAGCCGGGTTCGCAGCCCCTGCTCAACGTTGATATCACCGATGATCGGTGAGTACGCGGGAAACGGAGCACTGGGATTGGCCAGCCAGTACGAGTCGTTCGAGTTCTCGACGTAGTCGCTTCTGATCGTGTGCGGCTCATTGGAGGCACTGAAGATGCCAGGCACTGGGGTGCCGGGGTCGGTGTCCCATGCGCACGAGGAGCGAGATCCGTCGAGGGTGACCACACCGCTGGCGTTGTAGACCAGCTCGGGCAGCCCACTCGGCGTGCAGGAGGTGATCAGAGACAGCGGTACGTTCGGTGTATTGCCGACGTCACCGTAGTAGGCATGCCCGCTGTCATCGGCGGCGATGGTGTTGAACGTGGGAATCGCCAGGTACCGGGACTCGACCGAGAGCAGGTCTTGGACAGACGTTGCCTGGCCCATCTCGAGGTACTGGTTGGCTGCCCGGAAGCTATCGTTGCCCATGGAGTCGGCAACGGCGAAGGCAGTGGTGCTCGTCCAGTGATATCCCGCTTGGGCAACGTCGGCAACGGTGCCCCAGCGGGTCGTGTAGAAGGTGTGCTTTGCCATGCTGTGCCCGGTATCCACCGTAACGGTGATGCGGCCCATCTTTTCGGCCTTTCCGTCCACGTAGTAACTGGTCGGGTCTCCGGGAACCAGTTGCAATTGATAAAAGGTAAAGCGGAAACTGGTTGAGACCGTATGGGTCCACGCCAGGTGCTGGTTGAAGCCGATCCCGATCAACGGGAACCCTTCGAGCGTTCCGCCCTCGACGTTGTACTGTCCCGGCACGGTGAGCTGCGCCATCCAGAAACGCTCAGTACCGCGCCACGGAAAGTGCGGATTGGCTAGCAACATGCCGTCACCGGCCGCGGAGTCCTGGGAGCCGATCCCGATACCGTTCGACCCCAGCGTGTCGTTGCCGTTGGACCCAAACGCTGCGACGAGGGTCGCTGCATTCGGGCTCGCGGAAACCGAGGAGGCTGTGGTGGCCGTCGAAGACGGCGAGGTCGTCGGTGAGGACGTCTTCGGCGGGGTGGCCTTTGCCTCCATCGATATGAACTGTGCGCTCGACGCTTCGATGACCACCTGGTAGCCCCTCAGGAACATGTCCGAGAGGGTGATGGGTCGGACCCACGCTTTGCCAGTGCACGCAGGGTCCTTGAGTTTGCCCGACTTCAGATACGCGTTGTACCCGGAGACGAAGCCGTTGTACACGGAAAGGATCTGGGGAAGTGGCCCGAGCGGAGGGGGCTGATGGATCTCCTTGGTCAGCATGCCGCTGGCCTTGACCGACCGCCAGAAGAAGTCCGAATTGAGGTTGCTATCATAGGCGCCCGCCGAGTAGTTGAGGCTCAGGCCGTTCGGGCCGAAGTACTTCGACCTCTGGCCGTTGACGGTGACAAAGTCCTGGGCAAGTGTGCAGAAGTTGTCCTGAGAGAACGCCAACGCCTCGCCATACCCGAGCGCCGTGAAATTGCTGGCTGTGATGTGAGGAATGCCCGAACTGTCACGCGTGATAGTCACCGTATTGGCGGTGGTGGCTCGTGTAGAGGCGGACGTGGTGGAAGACGCAGAGCATCCCGCCATCAGGAGCGATGCTGCGGCTGCAGTAAGGAGTAGTCGAAAGAAGCGCGTACCTCGCATGGCGCGAGGGTATCCGTTCGGACGCAACGGATCAGGAGTAGGGCACCATCAGGGCCCGTTTCCGGCGCGCCATGGCTGGCCTCGCATGCGTCAATATGTGACGGGCGCTCTGAAAGAAGGGTGGGAAGGAGCCAACGTGAAGACCGCGATCCGCGTCGATTACCTTTAGGCGGACGGAGGGGTCAGGGCCCGAGTGGCCGGCCTTTCCCGTCGAGCAGGGCGCTGGGGTCGAGGGCGTGGACGTCGGCGGCCCCGGTGAGCGACAGGGCCACCCTCAGCTCGTCTCTCATGGTGCTCAGCACGTCGACCACCCCCTGGCGCCCCCCGGCGGCCACCGACCAGGCCCAGGCCCGGCCGACGAGGCACGCTCGGGCGCCGAGGGCGAGCGCCTTGAACATATCGAGGCCGCTTCGGATGCCCCCGTCGACCAGGACTTCGAGGGAGTGGCCGACGGCGTCGACGACCGCGGGGAGGGCGGCGATGGTGGACTGGGTGCTGTCGAGCTGGCGGCCGCCGTGGTTGGAGACCACGATGCCGTCGACGCCGGCGTCGGCGGCCCGTCGTGCGTCCTCGGGGTCGAGGATGCCCTTCAGCACGAGCCGGCCCGACCAGGTACGGCGAACCCACTCGAGGTCGTCCCACGTGACCGAGGGGTCGAACTGGTGGTCCACCCACTCCTTGAAGGCCTCCGGGCTGGTCGCCCCGGGCACAGCCCTCTCAAGGTTGCCGAAGGTGTGGGGCCGGCCCCGGATGGCGACGTCGCGCGCCCAGCGCGGGTGCAGGCCGAAGTCGAGGGCCTGCACGATCCGGCCGGACAGCGGCTGGGGCCCGGCCATGCCGTTGCGCACCTCGCGGTAGCGGGCACCCACGACAGCAAGGTCGACGGTGAGCACCAACACCGGGCAGCCGGCGGCGGCGGCGCGGGTCATGAGGTCCTCGGCGTAGGCCCGGTCGCGCATGACATAGAGCTGGAACCAGAACGGGGCGGTGGTGGTCTGGTGTACCTCCTCGATGCTGCAGATCGACACGGTCGACTCGCAGAAGGCGATGCCCATCTGCTCGGCGGCCTGGGCCGCCTGCACCTCGGCCCGCGTGGCGTACATGCCGGCCAGGCCGACCGGCCCGAGCACGAGGGGCATGGCCAGGGACTGGCCGAGCACGGTCGTGGCCAGCTGCAGCTCTGACACGTCACGCAGCACGCGCTGGCGCAGGTGGATGGCGGCGAGGTCGTCGACGTTGGCACGCAGCGTCGACTCCTCGTAGGCGCCGCCGTCGATGTAGTCGAACAGCTGGCGGGGGAGGCGCCGCCGGGCCAACTCCCGGTAGTCGCGGACCGAGGCCGGGGCCAGGCCCAGGGAGCGGTCGGAAGAGAGGGCCATCGCGGCCGATGCTAACCAGCTCATGGCGGATGGGGTGCTTGGGCGGCTGAACGGAAACTCCAAACGTCGGCTGCACTCCATAGGAGGCGACTCAGCCACCTCACTGGGGTTGCGCTAAAGGAGCTAAAGAGGAGGAAATGGGGGGAGCGGTGAGTGGTGTAGCTCGGTATCAACTTCCATGGCGGTGCATATCCGGCGGGTCAGGGGCACTCCATCGCCCTCGCTCAACAGACGATATGGACCATCTCGGGCACGCGTGGCGTAGCCTTCTTGCGTGACGACAATGGCAGAGCGGCTCGAGGCAGCTCGGGTCAAGATCGGTAGAGCGCGCGATGCGGTAGAGGGTGACGAGGGAGCTTCACCGGTGCTTGTGGCAGTCGTCAACGAATTCGCCAAGAAGGCGGACAAGGCAACTGCATCGCCCGACGAACGCGTGGCCGTCATTGAGCTCGAGCAGGCTGGCGACAGCGCCAAGGCGGCAGCAGAGGCGGACCCGGGCGTGTCGAGGGCTACCCGGGACGCAGTCTTAGAAGCTCATCTAATGATCTGTGTCGCGAAGGGCAAGCTCGAACTCTGAATCCTCCAAGGAAGCGTGGACTCGTCGTCCTCCTCCCGGCGGTCTGGGATACCCGGGTCCCATCCGATATCGGCACGTTGCCGCTGGCATGTCGATCGACTGTTTGTGCCGCCAAGGGAAGCAAGCGCCTGAACGCTGAGCTGGCACGCATGGGCTGCGCGACTGATGTTTCGCCGCACTCTCTTGACTGAATGACTCATTCAATTAATAATGGACGGTATGTCCCGCACTCCTCCGCTGGAACGCTTGGTCGAGGTGGCCGAAGCGGCCACCCGGGTGTTCGGGCGCCTCGGATACCGGCGCACCCACATGGCCGACGTGGCGACTCAGGCCGGTGTGTCCTCAGGCGCGGTGTACACCTACGTGGAGAGCAAAGAGGCACTGTTCCACCTGGTCTTCGCCCATGCCTTTGGCCAGTTCACCGAAGGCATGCCGAGCCTGCCGCTCCCCACGCCGCCATTTGCTGAGACCCTGCGGTTGATCGGCCAAGGTCTGCGGAAGGAGGCGGCAACACCTGGGCTCCGAGCCGCCCTCGATCAGGGCGATCCCGGCGACATCGAAGCCGAGCTCACGGCGATCATCGAAGAGCGCTACGCCATGATCGAGCGGTTGTGGCCAGTCCTGGCGGTGATCGAGCGCTGCGCCATTGACCTGCCGGAACTCGAGGCCCTCTATTTCCAACGAGGGCGGCCGAGTCATCTCGCCCAGTTGACCAGGTATCTCGAGCAGCGGGCCGGTGGTGGTTACCTGCGCGCTATGCCCGACGCGGCTGTCGCCGCCCGCATCGTTACCGAGGCGATCACCTGGTTCGCCTGGCACCGCCGAGAGGACCGAGACGCTCGTCTCTATGACGACGAGGCCGCACGCCGGACCGTCATCGAGTTCGTGTGTAACGCACTGATGGAGCCGACCCAATGACAACGATCACCAGCCGCATGGAAGCCGAGGAGCGTCTGGCGCCTGCCGGCACGGATGTGCAAACGATGCATCTCCGCCCGGTGCTCTGCATCGCCGCCGGACTGGTGGCGCTGGAGTTGGCGGTGGCGACGAGATACGGGTTCCACCGCGACGAGCTGTACTTCCTGGCCTGCGCTCGCCACTTGGCCTGGGGTTATGTCGACCAGCCACCTTTCGTACCGATCGTCGCGAGACTGGCGACCGCCCTCTTCGGACCTTCGGTCGTCGGGCTTCGGGTCCTCCCCGCGTTGGCGGGTGGTGCCGCCATCGTGTTCACCGGTCTGATGGCGCGCGAACTCGGCGGGGGCCGGAAAGCGCAGGTGCTGGCCGCGCTGGCGGCGGCCACCTCACCCCAGGTGCTGGCTGGCTTTCACCTCCTTTCGACTGCTGCGTTTGACCTCTTCTTCTGGTCGGCCATCACACTCCTCGTGGTTCGAGCGCTGCGCACGGGGGACGAGCGACTGTGGGTGGCGGTCGGCGCCGTTACCGGTATCGGCCTGCTGAACAAGTTCAACATTGCCTTCCTGCTCGTTGGCCTGGCCGGTGGCCTGCTCCTGGGCGGGCGGGGTCGGGCGCTGCGCAGCCCGTGGCTCTGGGCGGGTGCCGGGTTGGCATTTGCCATTTGGTCGCCCAACCTCATTTGGAACGCCCAGCACGACTGGGCGGCCTTCGCCATGTTGCGCAGCCTCCACCAAGAGAACTCCACACTGGGCGCGTCCCTCGGGTTCATTCCCTCCCAGTTCTTTGTGGTGGGGCCGGTCCTTATCGTGCTGTGGTTCGGCGGTCTGCGGCACTTGCTGCGTCACCCCTTCGCCAGGCCGCTCGGAGTGACCTACCTCGTCCTGCTCGTGCTGTTCACGGTCACGGGTGCCAAGTCCTATTACCTCGCCGGCATGTATTTCATCCTTTTCGCCGCCGGCGGATCGTGGGCTGAGGGGCGGCTCGATGGCCGGTGCCCGCCCCGTGGCATCCGAGGCTGGGTGGTCCTGATCACCGTCGGCCTCGTGATAGCCCTGCCCCTGGCGTTACCGGTCCTGCCTGGGACCGCACTGGCCAAGGGAGCGTGGGAGGGCAACATCAACAAGGACCTGAGCGCCACGGTGGGTTGGCGGAGTCTCGTCGGTCAGATCGCCAAGGTCTCGGCCAGCTTGCCGGCCGAGCAGCGTGCCCATCTAGTGATCTTCACCGGAGACTATGGGGCCGCCGGTGCGGTGGACCTCTACGGCCGAAGTTACGGGCTGCCCAACGCCATCAGCGGCGACAACTCGTACTGGTGGTGGGGGCCGGCGGGCGCTCGCAACGGGTCCACCGTCATCGCCGTCGACCTACCGCAACCATATCTGCAGAGCATCTTCTCCGAGGTCATCCCGGCGGGCACCGTGGCGACCCCCGACGGGGTCTGGAGCGAAGAACGGGGAGATCCGATCTGGGTCTGTCGTGGTCAGAGGCTGACCTGGGCCCATGCTTGGCCGGGCGCCAAGCATTATGGATGAGAAGTGGCTCAAGATCGGCGCCATGGCACGCGCCTTCATGGGCTCGTGCAATCGAGCGACAGTGCCGGATTGAGTATGGCCGAACATTCCTAGGACCTCGGCTATTGGGTGGCTCAGGCGGCAACAACGAAGCTGAACGGCGGTTCCAAACGTCGGTCCCCTCGCGTGTGGGGGGCGTCAGGGACCTCGCCTGCACGGCACCGACGTTCACTCGCCGAACGGGGGGCGGAGCTTGTCCAGGTGACGCCAAGAGCGTCAATGTGCGATTCCGGGTCGCCGACAGAGCCAGAGTGGTCCGCCGGGGGGACTCCGATTCGACTCAATAGGGCCCTTTGGCCCCTGTGTCCGATGAACGGGTCCGTAACAATAGGAGCATGGGGAATGCATTCGACTGGGCGAAGGAAGGACTGCGGACCACCGGCGCAAGTACGGATGTCCGTGAACTGGTGCGGTTGCTCGCCCGACACGGCGAGGAGGAGGGCGCCATCCTCAGCCGCTACCAACGCTTTGCTGACAATGCCTCTGCACCCGAGACACGCTTTCTCGTCAAACTCATCATTGACGATGAGCGACGACACCACGGACTCCTCGTCGAGATGGCCAATGCCATTGCCTGGGGCTTAATCGACAAGAGTGACGAACCAATCCTCCCTGACGGGACACACTTGGATGCAGGGAATGAAGTCTTAGCCGAAGAGACCCAAAGTCTCATCCGGGCAGAGAAGTGGGACCGCTTCGAGCTAAAGCAACTGCGGAAGCGCCTCCGCCCGTTGAGGAATACCACGCTGTGGGAGCTGGTCGTGGATCTGATGCTCCTGGATACCGAGAAGCACATTCGTATCCTCAAGCTCGTTGCCATGAACGCCGAAACCGGCTGATGCAGCGATCATCGCTCGGCTGTGGAAATAGCGGCCCAGCCATCCAGACCTCGCAATGAGAGGGAGCTCTAGGGCTGCGACTCAATGGCCCGTGTATCCTTTAGCCGAATCGTTTGATTGAAACATCCTGAGCGGGACAGCGAGCCGGCGATTAGCAAGCGCCATCCGAGGTTGTGTGGCTCGGCAACTATTCCAGCCTTCAGCCACCTCGCCTGCACCGGAGCCCACGTTGCGCTGAAGGAGAAACAGCGGGTGGGGGAGTGGTGAGTGGATCGGATCGACCTACATGGCGGTCTATATCCGGTGATGTGGGGCGATCAACCAAGGGCAACGGTCCCACTGATCACGGATGCCCCCAACCCAACTAGGGACCTCCGGCCCTACCGATAGCTACCAGCGGCGTGTTTCGCTTGTGGAGTGACGACGAACTGCGCGAGCGCAATCCGGGACTCTGGCGCGCATGTTGTTCAGGTCGGCACCGACCGGGGACTTTTGCTGCTGCCCCAGCGCCGGTTCCCGGAGGGGTGCTGATTTCGTAGGGCTGCTTGCTACCTGGATGAAAGGAGTCATTCATGGAGAGGATAAAGGACGTCGCGAGACAGAGTTCTTGTCGCACAAGAGGGTGGCGGTAACAGGCGTTTCGCGGACGCCCCAAGGACACGGCGGCAATGTCGTCTACCAACGTCTGCGCAATCGGGGGTATCAGGTCTTTGCCGTCAACCCGAACGCCGACCAAGTTGAGGGCGATTTGTGCTTCCGCGATCTCAAGTCGATATCGGACGGTGTGGACTGGGTGGTGATCGGCACCAGGCCCGAGACGGCTGATGAAGCAGTGCGCGAGTGCGACGAACTCGGAATCAAGCGGGTGTGGATGCACAGAGCTTTCGGCGACGGAAGTGTCTCCGACACGGCCACACAGTACGGCCGTCAACGTGGCATGACAGTCATCGATGGCGGATGCCCCTGCATGTTCGATCCGACGGCAGACCCTGGACACAAGGTGATGCGCATGATGTGCACGCTCACCCGCAATGTCCCGAGCCACGTCTAGGGGGGAGACACCAGTCCCAGGAGGAATCGACCATGGGGCACCGAGGCAACTCAACCGCCGAACGTCCTGCCGCCATGCTTTCGTGCATGTGGCATGGCGCGTTCCTCGAGCGCTCTACAGGCTCAGTGGCGGCCACTTCCTGGCCACCCGTCGTAATCAAAATCCACGGTGCCGCCTGCCTGGGCAATGCCGGACGAATCGGACGCTGCGACGAACGCCATTAGTCTTCAGCGGGCTGCTGACTTTCGGCCCTACGCCCAGCCGCTGGCCTGGTGCACGATTGGACTGTGGATAGAAGCCCCTGGTCACGGTGGCTGGCTTCGCGGCCAGGAGCGCTTCTGCCCCTCGGGATCACCATCAGTGGATTGGTCGCTGGCGGCCTCCTCCATTGGGCTGGGTTGGGTGCTGAAGGGAACCTGATCTGGATCTTCGTCGCTGGTTGCGGCATTGCTCTGTCCCTCTACTCGATGGTGGAGAACCTCCTGCGAGGTCGGCTGGGAGTAGACGTCATCGCCCTCCTGGCACTGGTAGGCGCGGTGGCCGTCGGGGAGTATCTGGCCGGGGCGGTCATCAGCGTGATGCTGGCCAGCGGTCGGGCCCTCGAAGGGTGGGCTGCCGGCCAGGCCCGCCGGGAGCTCCAGGCCTTGCTCGAGCGAGCGCCAAAGACCGCTCACCGCTACAAGGACGGTGGTCTCGTCGTTGTTGCCCTGGACGAGGTGATACCTGGTGACCTGCTCCTGGTGACCTCGGGCGAAGTGGTACCGGTGGACGGCTCACTCGTCTCGGCTTCGGCCGTCCTGGACGAGTCGGCGCTAACCGGAGAACCACTCCCCGTCGAACGGACAGTAGGAGAACGGGTCCGCAGTGGCGTGGTCAACGCCGGGTCGCCCCTGGACCTCCGAGCCACGACCAGTTCCGCTGACAGTACCTATGCCGGGGTGGTTCGGCTTGTCGCCGAGGCGGAGGGCTCACAAGCCCCGGTGGTCCGTCTGGCGGACCGCTATGCGCTGGGTTTCCTTGCGGTGACACTGGTTATTGCGGGCATAGCCTGGACTGTTGGGGGCCCGAGCCGGGCCGTGGCCGTTCTGGTGGTGGCCACACCGTGCCCCCTTATCCTGGCAGCCCCAGTGGCCCTCGTGTCTGGTCTCTCCCGGGCCGCCAAGCGTGGTGTCATCGTCAAGGGTGGCGCCGTGCTTGAACGCCTGGCCACCTGTACGACTCTGCTGATCGACAAGACAGGAACGATGACCGCGGGGCACCCAGTGCTTACCGAGATCGTGTGCGCCGAGTCAACACCCGCCGCCGGAATCCTCCAGTTGGCTGCCTCGCTGGACCAGGTCTCCCCCCACGTCCTGGCGAGCGCTGTCCTCCAGTCAGCACTTGAGCAGAAATGCGAGCTCTCGCTCCCGGAGGGGGTCGAGGAGGTCCCCGGTCAGGGCATCCGCGGGACGGTGGCCGGGCACCGGGTGGCGGTGGGGAAGGCGTCGTGGTCCGGGGTGACCGGCGCGCCGGGTTGGGCCCGCGCCGCGCGTCGCAAGGCAGACCTCGATGGAGCTCTTACCGTGTTCGTTGGCATCGACGGGGCCCCCGTTGGCGTCCTGGTCTTCGATGACCCCCTGCGACCAGACGCCGCCAGGACGCTTCGCTTGCTGCGAAAGAACGGGATTGCTCGCATCGTGATGGTGACCGGCGACCGGACCGATGTGGCCGAGACCATCGGGGCGGTCATTGGGGTCGACGAGGTACTGGCTGAACGCTCTCCGGCTGAGAAACTCGACGTCGTGAATCTCGAGACGGGTCGGGCTCCGACCATGATGGTCGGCGACGGCATCAACGATGCACCCGCACTCGCCCTAGCCGACGTCGGAGTGGCGCTTGGGGCCCGAGGTGCTACCGCTGCGTCCGAAGCCGCTGATGTGGTGCTCACGGTGGATCGGCTGGACCGTCTCGGCGAGGCGACAGCCATTGCCCGGCGCACTAGGCGTATCGCCGTGGAGAGCATGGTGGCAGGCATGGCCCTCTCCTTGGCGGCCATGGGAGTCGCTGCAGTCGGTCTCCTCCCTGCTGTCTGGGGGGCGATCCTCCAGGAGGGTATTGACGTGGCCGTGATTCTCAATGCACTACGAGCCTTGCGCGAGGGAGAGGGCGAGATCCGGCTCGATGAGGAGGACTCGTTGTTGACTCAGCGGTTCCAGGAGGAGCACGTGGCCATCCGACGAGGAATCAGTCGCATCCATGAGGTCGCTGATGCTCTTGGCTCGCTCGATCCCAAAACCGCCTTGCAAGAGGTGCAGGGTGTCTATCGGATGCTCACCGAGGAGATTCAGCCTCACGAGGAAGCAGAGGAACTAGAGCTCTATCCAGCACTCGGCCGCTTCTTCGGAGGACGAGATCCCATGGCAACGATGAGCCGAGCCCACATCGAGATCACCCACCAGATCCGCCGGCTGGGACAGCTCCTCGACGACATCGGGCCGAACGGGGTCGACGAGGTCGACCTGACCGAGTTGCGGAGCCTGCTCTATGGCCTCCATGCCATCCTGAAGCTGCACACTGCTCAGGAGGACGAAAACTACTTGTCGCTCGGTGACAATCCCCAACAGGAGCGTCGTGTGGCTCAAGCACGGTCACAATCCGCAGCGTCAAGTCGTCGGTGACCGGTCCAAGAAACGCCGCCAATTGACGAACGGCAGAACGCAAACGGCTGCCAACAGCACGACCTGGAGAGCGATCGACCAAGGCGATCCAAAGACCTGTCCCAAGACATTCCCGAGTTGTTTGTCCGCCAGCGTGGCCACGGTCACGTAGATCGAGTAACTAACCAACCGACCAAGGAAGAAGGCCAGTGTCAAGAGGCCGAGGGGCAAATCGAGCAGGCCCGCAGCCAGGAAGAGCTGGGCCGATGGCAGTGGCGACACCACAAAGAGCCCGAAGAGAGCGATGGCCCCCACCCGCTTCCGCTCGATCAGGGTGCGGGCGTCTTCCAGATTGTCCTTCAGCCGGCGGGGCATGCGACCCTTGAAATGGCGTGCACCCCGGGCCAGGAGGTACCGGCCGCTCATGGCGGCCACCGCACCGAGCACCACAAGGGCGATCGGGTTCAGGTGCCAGTGGAGCCGGGTGAAGACGAGCACGGCCCATGTTGGTGGACCGAATGCCGGCAGGAGATTGATCCCGAAGACGATGGCAAACAGAGCCAGGTACTGCACGTCGCGACCCTATGGCGTGTCGTGGTGGGCTGGTGGATAATCCCGCAATGCTCCGAGGGTATTGTCTCCTGCAAACGGCAATGGCGCGGCCTCGCCCCAAGACCACCACAACTTCAAAGCGGCTACGGAGCCCAGGATTCGCGAGTCAAGGTTCCCAGCGGGGGCCCGGACCCCAGATGAGCCTGTGACGTTAGGCCCTGTTGCTGGCAAACCCATCGGTGCCACCATCAGTCTGATGGAGGTTTGAAGGGGGTTCGATGAGTGACGCGAATGTGAACAAGCCACGTCCAGGCAGCAGTGTCGCCCGCCAAGGCGGGGCAGGTGGCATCTGGTTCCTTGGGTTTATCGGGGCGCTCTGCTACTACCTGCACACGCACTCTGGGACCTTTTGGCTTGTGCTCTTGGCCTTCATGAAAGCCGTCGTGTGGCCCGCCTTCGTTGTGTACCACATCCTGACACTGAAGTGAATCCTAAGAATGTCCAAATGTCATCGGGCGCCCCAGGGGCCGCGTGTTGATCGCTCTAAGAGGGAGCCCGTTCTCCCAGGCGATCGGGGGCAACCCCGAGTGCGTCGCTGGGTTGGGACGTGGGGACAGTGCACTGGTGAGGCTCGCCTCGGATGTCAGTCAGCCTAAGGCTGCCGGATGCCTGCTCCACGGCTTCTGTGGCCATAGTCTTCTGGAGGCATGGTCGACGAATCAGAGCGCCTCGGTGATGCTCACGGCGAGTGGTACTACTGCTTCGTGCACCGAAAGGTCGAAAGACCGAAGGTCGAAACACTCGACGAGTGCAGCCACGTGGATCGAATGGGGCCATACCCCACGAGGGTAGACGCTGAGAATTGGCAAGAGCGCGTCGCAGCTCGGAACGAGGAGTGGGACGACGGCCAATAGGTCGCCCACAACGCGCACCCGAGAAAGTGCCGATGGGTCGCCGGGATGTGTCCTTGGGGGGCACTCGCTAGCAACGCCCGTCTCCGCCGGGCGAATCGGTTAATAGGTGGCCATACGGCATCGGGGCATCTCAAATGACGGGAGAATGAATCCCGTGATCGTTCAAGTTCTGTACTTCGAAGGCTGTCCGAACTGGACTGTTGCCGAGGAGCGCTTCCTACATGCTCGAGACGTGGTAGGCATCCCGGCAACGATCGAGCGGTGTCTGGTAGAAACCCAGGAGGCGGCGAACCGGCTTCAGTTCCAAGGATCACCGTCGGTCCTGCTCGACGGGGGAGACCTCTTAGGTTCAGGCTCCGGCAGCTTCGGGCTGACTTGCCGTGTCTACTCGACACCAGACGGGCCAGCCGGTGCGCCGACATTGGATCAGCTGATTGAAGCCGTCAGGAAGGCAGTCGCTGCCTAGGCTGGCCTTAGCTCGAAGCTGCCAGCGGTGACACGCAGAAGGCGCCCGGGGGCAGCCCACCAAAAAAGCACGGTCAGCTGTCGATTGCCGCTCGAAGACCCGCAAGGCGATCACGATTGAGCGAGTACCAAACCCACTTTCCCCGCCGATCACCCGTGACCAGACCCGCCTCGCTCAGAATCTTCAAATGATGGGAGATAGTCGGCTGGCTCTTCCCGAGCGGATCGACGAAGTCACACACACAGACCTCGCCCTCAGGTGAGGTCGCCAGGATGCTCAGTACCCTGAGTCTGACTGGATCGGACAGGGCGCTGAAGCCGCTGGACAACTCCGCTGCTTCGCTGCTTCGAGCGGTGCCGCCAGCACCGAGGCGCAGCACTGCTCGGGGACACGTGACCTCAATCGTGGAGGTTGGTTTGCTCACGGTTCACCTCATCCATTGACAAATCTCAATGCATCATCCATACTCGATGCATCGAACGAGATCGATGCTACAGGAGGTCACGATGTCCCGTGTCCAGCTTGCTCTAAATGTTGCCGACCTTGACGAGGCCATCGACTTCTACTCGAAGCTGTTCGCCACCGAACCGGCGAAGGTCCGTCCGGGCTACGCCAACTTCGCAGTGGTCGACCCACCGTTCAAGCTGGTCCTCATCGAGGACGCCAACCAGACCCCAGGGACGTTGAACCATCTCGGTGTCGAGGTGCCCACGACCGATGAGGTGTCCGCAGCACAGGCCCGCCTGTCCGACGAAGGACTGGCGACGGCGGTAGAGGAGCAGACGTCATGCTGCTACGCAGTGCAGGACAAGGTGTGGGTCGACGGCCCCGGCGGAGAGCCGTGGGAGATCTACACGGTGCTCGCCGATACCGAGATGCCCGCCGGACAGCTCCGCTCGGCGGCTCCAGGCGAGGCGGCGTGCTGCGCCACCCGCCCCGACCTGGCCGGGGCGACTCCGCGCCGAAGTTCGTGCTGCTGAGCCCTCACAACCTTCGACGGGAGTCCCGCAGTGAGTGACGTCGTTTCCGAGCGCCCGAAAGCGCGATCACGCCTGAGGCGCCGGTCATCGCCCGCCTGTCATTCCTCGACCGGTTCCTACCGGTCTGGATCATCCTGGCGATGGTCATTGGTCTCGTGCTCGGGCGGGCAATCCCGAGCCTGAACACGCATCTCAACGCCATCCAGGTCACCTCGGGAACGTCGCTGCCGATCTTCATCGGTCTGCTGGTGATGATGTACCCGGTGCTTGCGAAGGTCCGCTACGACCGGCTCGACACCGTCACCCGAGACCGACGCATGCTGGTCTCTTCCCTAGTGCTCAACTGGATCATTGGCCCGGCGGTGATGTTCACGCTGGCCTGGCTGATGCTGCCCGACCTGCCCGCCTACCGTACCGGGCTGATCATCGTCGGCCTGGCTCGCTGCATCGCCATGGTGCTCATCTGGAACGACCTCGCTTGCGGAGACCGGGAAGCCGCAGCGGTGCTGGTGGCTCTCAACTCCCTGTTCCAGGTGATCGCCTTCGCCCTCCTCGGATACTTCTACCTGAAGGTGCTACCTGGCTGGCTCGGTCTGAGCACCGTGGGTCTGCACCTTTCGGTCTGGAGGATCGCAGAGACCGTCGCCATCTTCCTCGGTATCCCGCTTTTGGCCGGATACCTGACCCGCACAATCGGGGAGCGGACTCGGGGACGGGACTGGTACGAGAGCAAGTTGCTGCCCCGCCTCGCCCCGTTCGCTTTGTACGGGCTGCTCTACACCATCGTCATCCTCTTTGCCCTCCAAGGCCATACCATCACCTCGCATCCCGCCGATGTTGCCCGCATCGCTCTTCCCTTGCTGGCCTATTTCGCCATCATGTGGTTCGGTTCCTTTGCCCTCGGCAAGTCGATGGGGTTTCCCTACGAGCGGACCACCACCTTGGCATTCACGGCGGCGGGCAACAACTTCGAGTTGGCCATTGCCGTCGCCATCGGCGTGTTCGGCGTAACCAGTGGTGAAGCACTTGCCGGAGTCGTAGGTCCCCTCATCGAGGTTCCGGTCCTGGTCGGACTGGTCTACGTGTCCCTATGGGCAAGACGTCACTACCACTCGTCGCCCGTTCGACCCACTTTGGAAGGAACTACATGAACGACAGGCCAGTAGTGCTCTTCCTCTGCATCCACAACGCCGGCCGCAGCCTGGCGGCCCGAGTGCTGCTCGATCACTATGCACAGGGCCGCGTCCGGGTCGAGTCGGCCGGGTCGGAGCCAGGCGACGAACTCAACCCCTCGGTGGTTGCGGTCCTGGCTGAACGGGGATTGGATCCATCTCAGGAGTTCCCGAAGCCTCTGACTGACGAAACCGCTCGACTGGCAGATGTCATCGTCACTATGGGTTGCGGAGACAGCTGCCCCGTCTACCCCGGCAAGCGGTATGTCGACTGGGAACTCGAGGACCCGGCAGGACAGCCGATCGAGGAGGTCCGACCCATCGTTGAAGAGATCGACCGGAGAGTTCAGGCTCTGTTGGCTGAGCTGGTTCCAAACATGAACCCCATCGCCGACGGTGCTATCAAGTGCCTCGGCCCGAGCTGAAGGGAGCCATCCCCATGGCTGACTCGCGCTTCGACCTCATCCCCCCGGAGCAGCAACTATCTCTGAGGCGTTCGATCGGCGAACTTGAGGAGAGGTTCAAGGGCGTTTTCGGACACGAGACGATCGAACGTGTGCTGCTTGATTGCTATGAGAGCCTGCTTCCCACCGCGAAGACCACGCTCTACCTACCCATTATCGCTGAGAAGTTCGCCCGGGAGCGCCTAAACGCCATCGGAAGAACCGAAGGGTCACTTCCCTCATTGGTGCCTGGCGTTCTGTTTCTTTGCGTGCAGAACGCTGGGCGTTCGCAAATGGCCGCCGGGTGGCTCCGCCACCTTGCCCGCGACTCTGTGGTCGTATGGTCCGGTGGTTCGGAACCGGCCTCCGAGATCAATCCCGCTGCCATTGCCGTGATGGACGAGGTCGGAATAGACATAACCGCCGAGTTCCCTAAGCCGTGGAACGATGACATCGTTCGCGCTGCCGACGTGGTCATCACGATGGGATGCGGTGACGCTTGCCCGGTATACCCCGGCAAACGCTACGAGGACTGGAATCTCGACGATCCAGCTGGCTTGGATGTCGAAGCGGTTCGGCGGATTCGTGACGAGATCCGAGTACACGTCGAACTTCTAATCGTATCCCTCGGCGTCGATCCGACCTGATCCTTCGAGCCATTGCACGACGGACCCTTGGCTGAGATGGTTCGAGCCGCCGGGGAATGATTTATCCAATACGTGCCGATCGGGGGCAGGGGAGAGGCGTCCACCTTGGAGCCGAATTCGACTGGCTCACGCGGCTATCACGAAGCTGAATGGCAGCTCCAAACGTCGGTCCCCTCGTGTACCAGGCGCTTCAGGGACCTCGCCGGCGCCGGTACCGACGTAGACCGAGCTAACGGGGGTGGGGGAGCGGAGCGGGGAGTGTGGTTCGGAGCGGCCTGGGTGTCCCACTGATCCGACGTTCGGTGGACATCAAAGCCCGCCCGGTAGCGGCACTCTGCGGTGACGACGGCGAACCCTATCTAGATGAGACACTCAGGACGCACGCGTCTTCCACTAGTCGCCGAAGTTCGGCGCCGAAGCGAGCAGCGGGCGCCCCGTCGACCACGTTGTGGTCGACCGTCACAGTCAGGTCGAGCACGTCCCGGGCTTCGACCTGGCCGTCGACGATCCTCGGACGTCGGGCCATCCCTCCCACCACGACCTGGAGGGACATCAGGCTCAAGGGCGTGACGGCGAAGCCGCCACCAGCGGCGAACATTCCCACCGAGGTCAGGACCACGGTGCCCGTGCGTTGTCTGACATGGGTCGATCTCCCCATCACGGCGTACATCGCCTCGATGGCGCCCGGGATGCGCGCAACGGTCGGTGCGGCTCGTTCGAGCAACCTGCCACTGCCGCTGACCTCGGGATCGTGCTTGACGCCTCGGAGTTCGGCGCTGAGGTCGGCTACGTCTCGAATATCGGCATCCCGGACGACGTGTGCCAGGGGGAAAGGGCCTTGTGGTGTCTGGACCTCCACCATGGTCGCCACATCGACGTGCCGATGGAAGACGAGTTGACCGCGCCAGCTGCGGTAGACGTGGACCTCAGGATGGGTGGCAGCCGCCCGGGCGACGCTTGCGAGGATAAAGGCTGTGACCGAAGCGGGCGGATCCTGTGACGCCAGAAGCCGGTTGGCCTGTGTCATGTCGACATCGAGGAGTCCGTGCATCGGGACCCGTCGACGACCTGCTCGCATCGCGGCAGTGACCAATCGGCGACTCGATGGAAAAGGTTGCACCTCGGCGCCGCGCAGACGGGGTTCGGATGGAGACATCGGTTATCCCGCAACCGGGTCTGGGTCTGGCGGCTCGTCACCCGCACCTTCAAGCCGAGCCTTGATGTTGCGCAAGTCCTGCTCGAACAACGTGCGCTGACGACGACGGATAAGAGGCGCGGCCAGCCGGAACACGCCATGCAGCTCCAGCTCCATGCGCATGACGAGGTGAGCACCCTCGTCAGTGGGAATCACACGGTTGCCTCCGCTGGCCTTCATGGCCCTGGAGCTCCCTACCATGGCCCAGCTCATCGGGCGTTCGTACTCTGTGCACTCCATGACCATGGGCGGCCCGTTGACGAACTCGGTCCTATACCGTGTCCCCACGCCGATGGGTCCGTTAGTAAGCATCTCGATGTGCTTCATCATGGGATTCCACTCTGGCTCGTGTCGATGGTCGCTGCAGTAGTCGAAGACGACCTCCGGCGCTTGCGCGATATCGACCTCGGCCTCAATCGCAATTGCACCCATGACAAATGCCTCCTTCGACGACCGCCTACACCGGCTCGGGGAGAGGCCGAGCGGGTGTTTGTCGAGTGGCGGATCCAGAGGAATCCTACGATCGAGTCGTTGACCTCAGGTTAAGCCCGGAGTCCTTACGGCGGAAGGGGCCAAGGACCCGTGTCCAAGCGCTTTTAGGGGTGTCGCAACGCGCTTTTTGGGGTGTCGTAACGCTCGGCAGCTGATGCCGGATACGGTGCGGATACCGGTGCCCCTGCTCAAGCGCGGTGGCGTCAGCAACGGAACGGTGCTAGGCCATCGTGGAGGCGGGTGCTGCAATCGGCACACTCGGGAGCGGAGGGTGCGGCTCAATGGGCACTCGTCGTAGGGGAAGTCTGCGGGTCGTACTGGCTGGTTCGCTTCTGTTCTGGGGACTGACCACCGTCGCTCTGGCGGCTACCACGGTCCTTACGGCAGGCACAGCGTCTGCCAGCCCCGCGACGCTGTTCTCGTCCACCACTACGGGGTCGTATGCGGTGACCGTTCCGGCAGGAGTCACCAGGATCACAATCACGGCCGTTGGCGGGACGGGTGGAAGCGGGCACAATGCCAACGGCGGTGAGGGTGCGATCGTCACGACGACGGCATCGTGATTCCCGGGCACAATCTCACGGTGACGGTGGCGGGCAACGGCAGCGCCAATACAAGCGTCTGTGAAGTAAGTGGTTCCGGCATTGCCGGCGGCAGTGGCATGGGTTCTGGCGGCAATGAGTGGTGTGATCCCGGCGGAAGTGGCGGTGGCGGATCGGCAGTCTTCGACGGAACAACGCCGCTAGCAGTCGCAGGTGGTGGCGGCGGCGGCGGTGACGGTCTGAGTGGCGGGGTGGCAGGTCATGACGGAGCTCCTGGGTTTCCCAATGCGGGACAGGCGGGCAGTGAGACCGGTCCCGGCCTGGGCTGCTTTGGAGGCCCTGCTCGAAGTAACGGGATGGGCATGAATGGCGGTATCGGATATTCTGGCGGCGGCGGAGGCGGTGGGTACTACGGCGGTGGCGCGGATGACGCCGGCTTGTGCGCATTTCCTTCCCCTACCGGTGGTGGCGGGGGGTCGAGCTACCCGACAGCCGCCACGGTGTGGGACGCCACGGCGACGCCATCGGTGACCGTTACTGTTTCGAACTTCTACATCTTCACAAGCAGCCTTCCGACCGCCATGCCGGGCACGGCCTATGGCCCGGTGATGCTCGAGGCGTCCAACCTCGGGGCCAGCGCCAGTCCTCACGTCACCACCCTCAAATGGAACGGGGTGGAACTACCGAAGGGGCTGAAGCTGTCCTCGTCCGGGGTGCTATCTGGTATCCCGAGCGCGAAACTGTTCCCAGGGGCGTACTTCGTGGTGGTACAAGCGACCGAGACGGTGACCACTCTCAACGGGAAAAAGAAGGTCAAGACCAAGACGACGGTACAGGCCACCATCCCCCTGACCATCACCTGAGCGGGAATCCCGGCTATCCCACTCGTTCCATTGGGGCTAGGCGGCAACCACGAAGCTGAATGGAAGCTCCAAACGTCGGTTCCCTCGCGTGTGGGGCGCCTTCTGGGACCTAGCCGGTACCGGTACCGACGTTTGGGGGGGTGAGGGCCGACGGAGGAGGACGGAACCTAGGCGGTGTTGTCGGCAACACAGTCAGGGGCGACCTAGGGCCGCCCGAAAGGTTATGTCGTGTCCGGTGGTGCCGGATGGGTGGCGATGTATGCCTTCGACGAAGCTGGTTCGGGGGTCTGCACCATCACCGGACCAGAGAGGGGCGCCTGGTTCCAGTTGAAGGCACCGAAGTAGTCATAAGCCTGAGCGTCACTGCTGTTGAGAGGCGCCACGTTAAAGACGTGCTCTGTGAAGGCCAGCATGGAGGCGAAGCTGGCCACGTTGGAGTCCGTGTAACCAGGACGGGCGTAGGGGCTGATGAGCACCATGGGCACCCGAATGCCCATCCCGGTTGGTGGAGGCACGTGGTCGTAGAAGCAGCCGCAGTCGTCCCAGGTGAGCAGCACCGCCGTTGACGACCACTCGGGACCTTTCTCCAGAGCGGAGATGACCTGTCCGATCCAGTTGTCGCCGACGGCCATCGAGTCGTTGTTGTGCTGGGAAGTCGAGCCCGTCGGTCCGCTGTGCGGGAGCAGGATGGACAGGTTGGGCAGGGTCCCTGCCTGGGCGTCGGTGATGATCTTGTTCGTGTCATGGGTGCTGGCCTTCTGTCCGGTGTAGAGGCAATCGGCGAAGATCGGACAGGTGCTCCACTGGTAGCCGGCGTGGCCCTTGGCCGCAGCGTAGATGCCCCAAGAGAGTCCGGCGGCGTCGAAGCTATCCATGATGGTCGGCGTCCAGGGGACGGGCGAGTTCTGGACCGCCGTTGGCTCGAGGGCGTACTCGGGGCTCGCAGTGGGAGCGGGAACACACGTTGGTTCCAGTGCGTAGGCGACGGTGCTGCCGAGGGGCCGCCATTGCGAAGCGAAGCCGGAGTCGCATCCCCAGCCGAGTTTGCCCGAATTGGAAGGGTTCTTAGGGTTGTCGTAGAAGCCGTCCGTGGTGTTGGCCACCAGGTCGAGATGAGCCTCATACGACGGCACCACGTCCCGCTCGAAGGTGCGGTCCGACACGGCGAAGGTCTCGGCAAGTGAGGCCGCGTTCGGGATCTGGCTCGCACTGTATTGGCTGTAGCAGGCATAGTGCGTGCTTGCCGCGCACCCGGGGATCTTGTTGAAGCCGTCCATCTTCCCGCCGTCGATCCCTTTGAGCTGGCTCGGGGTCTCGTGGTCTATGTCCGGCACGACGTCGGGTGCCTGGCTGAGCGGGATCGTGGTTTTGCCCACCTTGCCGGTCATGGCACCGTCGCACGGTGTCGGCCTCGACTTGCAGATGAGCCCGAGCAAGTTGTCAAAGCTGTGATTCTCCTGATAGAAGATCACCACGTGCTGGATCGGGGTCGGGAAGGTCTGCGCCGCCGATGCCCGAGGGACAAACACTCCGCACGTCAACAACAGGGCCCCGCCGATACCGAGCAGAATGCGCCGGGTCACTTGTTCCCTCCTTCGCTGACCAGCCCAGGATCGGCATCGATTATCACGCGACCTCCACTCCATGTTCTCTGGGCCAAGACTACGCAGCGATAAGGCCCGCCAGAAGGGCCAAAGGTCCCTACTCGCGTGAAGCTGAATGGCAGCTCCCAACATCTGTCCCGTTGCCTACGCGCTGCAGGGACCTCGCCGGCACCGGTACCCACGTTGAGGGAAGGGTAGGCAGTGGGGGAGTGATGCTCGGGTCGACGATCAGTCGTCGATCGGGCGGACGAGTACCACGGGTATCTCGCGCTTCGTCTTGCGTTGGTAGCCAGCGTAGTTGCGGTGGTCGGCCGTAATGAGCGGCCACAACCGTTCCCGATTCTCGTAGTCGGCGATCTCGGCTCGCATCCGCTGGGCCGGCTTGCCACCTATGGATACGGACACCTCCGGATGGTCTCGCAAGTTCAGGTACCACGCGGGATTGTGGTCATCGCCTCCACGTGACGCGACGATGACGATCGTCGAGCCCTCCTGGTAGGGCGAGGTCAGCATGGTCGCACGAGGTTGGCCGCTGCGCCGTCCTGTAGTGGTGAGCTCGATCACCGGCATTCCACTAACGCTCCAGCCGAGCCGCCCGCCCGTGGCTCCGAGCACGATGCGATGAACACGATTCATGGCCCTGAGGGCCAGGTCCGAGGGCATGATGAAGAGGCTAGATCAGCCCTGCAAGGGCGGTCGTGTCGGATTCACCAAGCGCAAATGCAGTGCGCGGGTTGCGAGTGGGGCGTGGCTCGGGTCGACTCTCATGGCGGGCCTACCCGGCGATCTGCGACACCCTGACGCAGGCAAACCGATGCCAAGGCACGAAGCGCACAGAAATGTTCTAATGGGGCCAGGCTGCCTTGGTGAACGAGTGGAGCGAGCTGATGTCACACCATCGTCAGCTGAACTAAGTCAGAGTTGGCTCAGCTCCCCGACTTGAACACGGCGATGCCCGATGCCCAGTACATTGCGGTGCCGAACGTTCCTGAGAAACTCTGAGCTCCCGAAGCGGCGAGGACCTCGTAACCGGTGACGACGGTAGTGCTCGTGCCGGACCCGGTGCTCGTCTGCTGGGACTGACTGGTGTAGCCCGGAGACGTCACACTGATCGTTTGGGAGTTTCCATGGCCGGCGACGAATCCGAAGGCGAGCTCATTGGGAGCGGTCGACGTGGCCGTGCCAGAGCTGGCTGCAGTGCTGGTCTTGGAGATTCCGGCCGACACGTCGAGCGGGCTCGCTGTGGCCACGCCGCTGAACTCCAGTGCCTCCAAGCTCACCGACGTCTTTGAGGCGTTATGTACCGTGACCGTGGTCACCGACTTGGCGTTGGCCGAGTACCACAGCTCCCCGTCCGAGCGGTTTCCCGAGACATAGTAGGAACCGATCCGGGTCCAGATGTTCCCGGCCGAGTCGGTCACCGAGGTGATGCGATTGGCGCCCCCTGTGTACACGCTGGCCGAGAGCACCAGCAGGTGTCCACTGGTAGTCGCCGCGGGAAACGTGCCGGTGAGCGAGGTGGCCGTCGCCGTTTCGGTGCCACTGGCGGCCTGGACGAAGAGAGGTGTCCCACCAGTGGCTCCGGTGACGGTGAGGGTGAAGGTGGTCGTGTGGGTGGCCGATGCTCCCGTGCCGGTCACCGTGACTGTGTAGGGCCCGGGTGTCGTCCCCGACGCCGTCGTGATGGTCATCGTCGAGCTGGCCCCCGAGTTGATCGGCGTCGGGGTGAACGACACCACGGCCCCAGAGGGCAGACCGGTGGCGCTCAGCGCGACCGATTGAGCTGCGCCGTTGGTCACCGCGGTACCAATCGTGCTGGTGGCCGCCGAGCCTGCTGCCACGCTCGCCGACGCTGGCGTGGCCGAGATGGAGAAATCGTTGGGCGGTGGCGACCCAGAGTACGTGTAGGTCTGCTGATCGAAGGTCCGACCGGTTGAGTCTGTGGGTGTCACGGTGACCTGGTTCCCATTCACCGTGACGAGCAGGAATCCGTAGACGTTGGCGTCGGATGCCGGTTTGGGTGCCCGGCAAGACGAACCGGAGCCGATGGCATAGGCGTCGAACGCGCTACAGCCGCTGACGCTGCCGAGCGGGGCACCACCACTGCCCGTCACGTAGCTCACCAGCGGCTTACCGGAGATCTGCGGATAGTTTCGTTCGTACTGGTGCGCATGCCCGTTGAATACGATGTCGACGTTGTTGTTCGCCAACACGCCTTCCAGTGCGTTGGGCCCGTCGAGGTAGGTGTCAGTGGCTTCGCCACCATTGTCGGCGTGGAGCGGATAGTGGAAGAAGGCGAACTTGATCGGCGTAGAGATATGCGAGGCTAGATCGGACTTGAGCCACTGCATTTCCGCGCCGCATGGAGCGCAGCCGGACACGGTGCCGTTCCAGTGAGCCTGGAAGTCACCTTGGTAGCCGCCCATGGAGTCGGCCCAGGCGGCGTCGAGCACGTAGTAGCGGGCAGAGCCCCAGTTGAAGGCGTACCAGGCACTCGGGTACTTCTGGGATCCGGACAACGTGGAGATACAGCAGTAGGACTCTTGGGTGAAGCGGCCACCGGACGTCTGCGCCGCGGTGAGAGCGGAGAAATTCTGCAGGTAGGGAAGGTTCTGTGTGAAACCGTGGTTTCCTTCTGCTGCGAATATCGGCCGACTGCCCAGAGCGGGGATGTACTGCTTGGGGAAGATGTTTCCCTGAGTTAGATCGCCGTACTCCGTGTCGGTGCCGGAGTTGTAGACGTTGTCCCCCACCGTGACGACGAAGCTCGCCGGGCTGGAGGCGATCCGACTCATCACGTTTGCTTCGTAGGTGGTCCCTGCTCCGTAGTCGCCGAGCACGGCGAACGAGTACGAGGAGCCGGCGACCACCGCTGTGTTCACTTGCGGAGACGGCTCGGTGCCGAGGAGATCAGTGGCGCCGAGCTGCACCCGGTAGCAGTAGGTGCCGGGCCCAGGGAAGCTCAGCGCCGCGGTCCACTGATACTCGCTCGTCGAACCAACGGTGATGGCCACGCTCGTCGCGCTCACCGAGTTCGTAGGTGTGCAGGCCCCGTTGGTGACAGTGCCCCATGTGGCAGCGCCCGTGCCCTGCGATCGATCGGTCGCCCAGTTGACCCGGGCCGAGTTGCCCACGACTTCACTGATATATGGGTACCGCTTCAGGGCCGATGCATAGGTGGCAGCGGAGGCTGAGGACGATGGCCCCACGACCGCCAACGACGTCGCCATGGTGATCACGGCCAAGAGACCGCACCAAAAAAGCCGACGATTCGGACCCCTTCGAGCAGGCGGCTCCGAACCTCCCACCGAACCAACTTCTTCCTTCGTCACGTCAGGACGAAGGAACCTATGACAGGCCATGTGAATCTGCATCGTCGTCACGTTCCGCCTTCCGCCTAAGTGTCGTGACCGTACTGGATGCGACCTCCGGAATCCCTTTGGTTGGCTCAAGATCAGTGTCTCGATCTCGCTCAGTGATCAATTCACCACGCTAAGAGGCGGCGGAGGCCCCGTATCGAGGCCGTTGTTCCAGCGCCGTCGTCTTCGGTCACTCCGCGGGGGTGGTAGTTTCGCCTTCCCGCTCGTGGTGACCAGGTCATCCCGAGCCTGCGCTCGTCCCTTGGGTGATCCAGTACACCGACTTGGTGGGACAGATCTTGGCTGGTCTTCGAGGATCAGGAGGAAGACCATCTCAAGCGGCGACGACGAAAACTGAAGGGAAGCTCCAAACGTCGGTCCCCTTGCGTACGAGGCGCTTCAGGGACCTCGCCGGTACCGGTACCGACGTTGCGCTAAAGGAGAAGCAGCAGGGTGGGGGAGTGGGGGGTGGGCTGTGACTCAGATCTACGTGTGTAGCGGTGCATATCCGGCAACTTGTTTGAATCCACCTTGGGAGTCCGGGGGTCTGAGATCCTCGGACGTTGAACTCAGCGGGCTCGCTCGCTATCCGGCTGCCGTCGTCCTTGGCGTTCTGGCTCACTAACGGCTTGCGACCCGTTGGGTTCACCCGGTGAGGAAGTGGCTCAAGAGAGGTTTGCACAGCCGGTAGTTGCATTGCCCTCCTCACCACGCCAACCAGAGCGAAGGAGGAACCGTGCAGGACGTGTTGATAAGCGTGGACCCGCATAAGGCCAGCAACACCCTGGCCGTGCTCGACCCAGTGACCAAGACCCCGATCGACGGAGGTCGGTTCGCCAACACCTCGAAGGGCTATCGAGCGCTGATGGCCTTCGCGGGACGGTGGGACGACCGTCGATGGGCGGTCGAAGGATGCCACGGGGCGGGGAGGTCGTTAGCCCAACGCCTGTTGGTCTCCGGGGAGGTGGTCCTCGACGTGCCAGCCAAGCTGGCCGCCCGAGTGAGGGTGTTCTCGACCGGCCATGGTCGAAAGACCGATCGGGATGACGCCATCTCCGTCGGCTTGGCGGCCCTCGACGGTGAGGGTGTCGCCCCAGTGGTCGAGGATGGCGCCGCCACGAGCCTGCGACTCCTGAGCGACCGCCGCGAGGAGCTGGTGGCGCTTCGCACCCAGGCCGTCTGCCGGCTGCACCGTCTCTTGGTGGAGCTCACCCCCGGGGGGATGAGCAGCGAGCTGAGTGCCAAGAAGGCAGCATCGGTCCTGGTCAGATTGCGTCCCGACGGCGAGGTGGCCCAAGTCCGGTTCCAGCTGGCCACCGAACATCTGGCCGACATCGAGGCCATCGACGCCAAGCTCAAGACGAGCAACACCCAGATCACCGCCCTCGTGAAGGCCACCAGCACGAGCCTGGTCGACCTCTACGGGGTCGGGCCGGTGATCGCCGGACGGATCATGGCCGAGGTGGAGAACGTCGCCCGATTCCCGACCAAGGATCACTTCGCGTCTTATAACGGAACCGCGCCGATTGACGCATCCTCGGGCGACCAGGTCCGTCACCGCCTGTCACGGGCAGGGAACCGGCGGCTCAACCACGCCCTGCACATGATGGCGGTGACCCAGCTGCGTCAGACGGAGACGCTTGGCCGGGCCTACTACGAGCGCAAGCGCCTCGAGGGCAAGACTCCGAAGGAGGCCCTGCGCTGTCTGAAGCGCCGGCTATCAGACATCGTCTACTACCAACTCGTTGCCGACAGCCGAGGCAGAATCGAGGGGTGCGGATCACCTACAACCGCCACGCCGACGCCGTCTACGTCCACCTCACCGAAGAGGAGCTCCCACCCGGTCCGACGGCAAGCATCAAAGCCCAGCCGCCCGAAGGCATCCAAGCGTTCGTCGTGCTCGACTGGAAGGTCGACCGTCTCGTCGGCATCGAAGTCCTCGACGCCAGCACCCGGCTCCCGCAAGACCTCCTCGACGGTGCGGAGATCATCGACTGACAGGCGCAGTTCCCTCGTCTCTTGACAGAGAGGAGCCGATGGGGGCACCCCGCTCTGAGCCATCGTCGCACCGATTGCGCCCCTTCGATGCCGAGTTCAGCGTCCATCCGACTTCGCTGTGCCTCAGCCAGAAGCGGGGCCAATCGGCGACAAGGCGAGCGATCAGGTCGTCATCGACGCCGGAAGGAACTGCACCTCATCGCTCAGGGTCGACACCTGCTGTGCGTTGAAGCACTGAGACTCCGTCCGCCAGGATGGTCCCACACCACGATGGCCGGCCTGGGGTGTCTTCCACAATCTCCGGGGCCGCCGATTGGGCATGTCGTCACCGTCATCACCGACCCTGGACCGAGTTGCGTCGGGCCAGCTTGCTTAAGGATGTGAGGGTTCTATGAGGGCTCCGCCCAGAACGTTGATCCTAGGTTAGATGGGTGTCAACCTGATCTGATGAGCGCGATTCGTCCACTCCCCGCGAAGCATCGGTGGGCGCGCTCCCCAGTGCTGGTGGCTGCAACGACCCTGGCTTTGGTGATGGCTGCACTCGCCGTCCGGAGCACTCTGCTGGTAGGGGTCTTGGTCCTGGCGGCGATTTTCGTACCTCTTGAGAAGCTGGTGCCACTGCACCGTCAAAAGGTGTTGCGCCCCGGGTGGCGCACCGACTTGGTGCACCTGCTCGTCAACAACTTGCTCAGCACGGTCCTACTTGTGGTCGTAGTGCTAACGGCCGGAGTGGGTCTGAGGAGCCTGGTCCCGCTTGCTTGGGCGATGGCCATTGCCCGTCAGCCTCATGGCCTTCAGTTCGCTGAGGCGTTCTTGTTGGCGTCAGTCTGCGGCTACTGGGGGCATCGGGCGTCGCATCGGGCACCGTGGCTTTGGCGCTTCCACAGGGTTCATCATTCGAGCGAGCAGCTCGACTGGCTGGCTGCCGCTCGCGTCCATCCTGTCGATCAGGCCTTCCAACGCTCGTGCGTTGTCCTACCGCTGGTTGCGCTCGGGTTCTCCCGCTCGACGTTCGGGGGATACCTAGTGTTCATCACTCTGCAGGCGATATTCGTTCACGCCAACGTGCGGCTTCGGTTCGGACCAATGCGCTGGCTCATCGCCACACCCGAGTTCCATCACTGGCATCACGCCGCCAACCCAGCCGCCTATAACAGCAACTTTGCGGGGGAGTTCCCCTGGATCGACCTGGTCTTCGGAACCGTGTATATGCCGACCGAGAAGATGCCGGTGGCCTACGGGACCGACGAGCCAGCGCCGTCGATCTACCTGGCTCAACTGGCGTGGCCGCTTCGCAACTCGGCTCCGGTTGGCTGAAGTCTGGTATGAGATGGCGGGCGCCCGTTTGGACAAAAGGTCACGTGCTCGGTCTGTAGGTGGCTCGGTCATTGCTGGAAGTACAACGCCCGCAAAGGTCATCCCTCGCGATCGAAGGCGCATGATCGTAGATCGAGCCGTCCTCCGCCCGATGCAATCGACTATCTGTCCGCCTTCTACCTCGACCCATCCCCGCAACTGGTTGGAGAATCGGATCGCATCAGCCGTCAAGAGAGCCACCAGTTCAACTCGCGGGCACTGGCCCCCACGCATCGATGATCCCGTCCACCGTCGTCACCGCCGCGATGAGCGGGAAGGTCTGGTCGAGCACGGCGTTGGCGTAGTCGGCGGGTAGGCCTGCCACGGCGTCGCGGGGGACCACCACCGAATAGCCGAGGTTGACCGCCTCGATGGCCAGCCCCAGCACGCCGAGGTTGACGGACACCCCGGTGGCCACGACGGTTCGTACCCCAAGGCTGCGCAGCCACGTGTCGAGCGAGGTGCCGGTGAAGGGCGAGACCCCGTGCAGCCGGGAGGAAACCAGATCGCCGGGCTCCGGCCCGAGGCCATCGACGAGCTCGGTGGCGGGCGTGCCGGCCAGCAGGTGTTCGGGGTTGCGCACCATGGCCGCGACCAGCTGGCAGTTGACCAACGATCCGGCCCGGTCGGCTCGGAACTCAGCCGTGCAGTGAACGACGGGCACGCTGCGGGCGCGGGCCGCGTTGAGCAGCCGCGCCGTGTTCGGCACCACACCGACCTGGCGGGCGGCCTCGGCCAGCTGGGGGAAGGAGGTCAGGTCGCCGATGACGCCGCGCTGGATCTCCATGGTGAGGACGGCGCTGTTCGCCGGGGCGGCAACCTCGCTCAGGTCGATGGGCACCGAAGTCAGACACCCGCCGCCGTACGGGCACCTCCGGGGTCGGTCTCGGCGGGCACCTCGGCGATGACCTCGGAGGCCCATCGGTAGTCGGGCTTGCCACTCGGCGATCGCAGGATGGATTCGACCACGTGGAGCTGCCGGGGGACCTTGTACCCGGCGATGGCCTCCCGGCAGTGGGCCTGGATGTCCCCGAGGCTCGGATGCTTGTCGGTCCGTGGCTGGATGATGGCCGCCACCCGCTGCCCCCAGCGATCGTCGGGTGCCCCGACCACGATGGCGTCGTAGACATCGGGATGGGATCGGACGGCCGACTCGACCTCTTCCGGGAAGATCTTCTCGCCGCCCGAGTTGATGCAGACCGAACCGCGGCCGAGCAGGGTGACCGAGCCGTCCGCCTCGACGGTGGCGAAGTCACCAGGCATCACGTAGCGCACGCCGTCGACGTCGATGAACACCTCGGCCGTCTTGACCGGATCGTTGTAGTACCCGATCGGGATGTCCCCGCTCCGGGCGATCTTGCCGATGACCCCCGAACCCGGTTCCACCAGCTTCAGGTCATCGTCGAAGACGACAGTGTTGCCGAGCACCGTGACGGTGGGCCCGCTCTTCATGGCCGTGTTGTCCTTGCCCATGGTGACCATGCCGTTGTTGCCCGACTCCGACGACCCGACGGCGTCGACGATCACGATGTTCGGGAAGTGTCGGAAGAACTCGTCCTTGACCGGCGCCGAGAACAGGGCGGCGGAGGAAGTGATGGCCAGCAGGGAGGAGAGGTCGTAGGACCGGCCAGGTTCGTCGAGCGCTTCCACCAGCGGCTTGCCCATGGCATCGCCGGTGATCATGACCGAGTTGGCGCGCTCGGTCTCCACCAATCGCCAGACCGTGTGGGGATCGAACTTGGGGACCAGGATGGTCCGGTTGCCGACGAAGCTCTGGCCCATCACCGACCACTGGGTGGCACCGTGCATGAGGGGGGCGATGGGCAGGAGGGTCACCTGGCCGCCCATCCCCCTCTCGACCATCTCCTCGGGCCGCTGTACCCGGGTGTTGGTGTGGGGATCGACCCCGCCGCCCAGGGCGTAGAAGACGTCCTCGTGGCGCCAGACCACCCCTTTGGGCATCCCGGTCGTCCCGCCGGTATAGAGGACGTAGTGGTCGTCATTGGACCGCGGGGCGAAGTCACGCTCGGGACGGCCGGCGGCCATCGCCTCCTCGAACGGGACCGTTCCCGCCGCCAGTGGCACTCCCGACTCGTCCGCGATACCCACCAGCAGGCGGAGTCCCGGCAGGTCGGGCAGGAGCTCGGCCACTTGCGGCCCGTACTGGGCCTGGTGGACCAGGGCCACCAGGTCGGCGTTGGTGAACAGGTACCGCAGCTCGTCCTTCACGTAGCGGTAGTTGATGTTGATCCAGACCGCTCGCAGCTTGAAGACGGCCCACGCCGTCTCGACCCACTCCACGCTGTTGAGCGAGTAGATGCCGACGTGGTCTCCGGGCCCGATGCCCTGGTCGGCGAGGAAGTGGGCCAGGCGATTGGCCCGGTCCTCCATCTCGGCGAATGTGCGACGCTTGCCTGCAGCCAGCAGGTACTCCCGGTCGCCGAAGGCGTCCACGGCCGCCTCGAACAGGTCCGCGAGGTTGAACGTCATCGGGCAGTCAGTAGAACACGTTTCTGTTAGAGCGGCAAACAGGTGAGCCGGCCGGAGGAGCCGTTGCGAGGAGGGATCGCACCCCGCCCGACCTGCTCAGTCGAGCGTATCCGGGGCGGCGGCGATGACCGGCATCGAGGACGCGCGTTCTGCCGGATCGGGGACCGGCAGGCTGCCCGGAGGGCCGATGCCCAACGAGCCCCGCAGTGCGGCGACCTCGGCCACTGCTTCCTGGACCGACCGGGCCAGTCCCGGTCCATCGAGGCCCAGCCGCGAGAGGATGCGGTCGGGCTTGTCCTGGGCGATGAAGGAACGCGGGATGCCCAGCGAGACGACCGGGGGTGCCGCCCCGAGCGGGCAGCTCCGGCGCAACGCCTCGGCCAGGTAGGTGCCCGAGCCCCCCTGACGGATCCCGTCCTCGGCGGTGATCACCACGTCGTGGCGGGCCGCATCGGCAAGCATCACCGGGTCGGGTTCGGAGACCACCCGGACATCCCAGACGGTCACGTCGATCCCCTCCGCCGCCAGCAACACCGCCGCTTCCTCCGCCGCGCCCAGCAGCTTGCCCACGGCCAGGATGCAGGCCGAGCCGTCGCCGGCCAGGACCCGGCGCGCCCCGAGGCCCGAGCCCACCGCTCCGGGACGCCGGCACGGCGCCGGCGTCTTCGGGAAGCGGATGACCGAGGGGCCCTGCAGCTTCAGGGCCTCCTCCATCATGACCTCGACCTCCTCCGCGGATGACGGGGCGAACAGCGTGACGCCGGGGATGGAGAGGGCGAGCGCCATGTCCAGGACGCCGTGGTGGCTGGGGCCGTCGTCGCCGGTGATGCCGGCCCGGTCGAGCACCATCACCACCGGGAGGCCGTGCAGGCCGACGTCGAGGTTTGCCTGGTCGAAGGCCCGGCTGAAGAAGGTCGAGTACACCGCCACCACCGGGCGCATCCCGGCCATGGCCATTCCCGCCGCTGCGGTCACGGCGTGCTGCTCGGCGATGCCGACATCGACGAAGCGCTCCGGGAAGCGGGCTTCGAACGGCAGGAGCCCGGTGGGACCGGGCATGGCCGCGGTGATCGCCACGATGCGAGGGTCGGCCTCAGCTTGGCGCAGCAGTGAACGGGTGAAGGCGTCGGTGAATGTGGTCACCGGCAGGTCGGCTGTCTCGTCGACGGCGGTGTCCACCGTCCCGGACGCACCGTTGGCGGCGGTTGTCGACGGCGCGGGTACCGGGGTCGGCGCGGCTGTGGCGGCCGGTACCGCGGCCGGGGCGCTCACCTTGAAGTCGTGGAGCCGTTGGATGTCGTCGTCCTCGGCCGGTGCATAGCCGCGACCCTTCTGGGTGAGCACGTGCACCACGATGGGCCCGCGCCACTCTGAGGCGTTGGCCAGGGCTTGCTCCACTCCGGAGATGTCGTGCCCGTCGATCGGCCCGGCGTAGCGGATACCGAGTGCTTCGAAGAAGGTGTGCGGTGTGACCACCTCGCGGAGCGCGCTGGTCAGACCGTGCACGCCGGAGTAGGCGAGGTCGCCGACGGCAGGGAGCTCGCGGATGAGGTGGCGGATGCGCTGGCGGGCCTGGATGTAGGCCGGGTTGAGCCGCAGATGGGTGAGGCTGAGAGAGAGCCTCGACACGGTGGGCGCGTACGAACGGCCGTTGTCGTTCAGCACGATCACCACCGGCTTGCCGGAGTGGCCGAGATTGTTCAGGGCCTCGTAGGCCATGCCGCCGGTCAGGGCACCGTCGCCGACCACGGCCACCACCCGGCGATTGAGGCCCTGGAGCTCGAAGGCACTGGCCAATCCGTGGGCATAGCTCAGGATGGTCGAGGCATGACTGTTCTCCACCCAGTCGTGCTCCGACTCGGCCCGGTTGGGATAGCCCGACAGCCCTCCGCCCTGGCGCAGGTCCGAGAACGCGTCCCGCCGCCCGGTCACCAGCTTGTGCACGTACGCCTGATGACCGGTGTCCCAGAGCACGACGTCGCGTGGTGAGTCGAAGGTCCGGTGAATGGCCAGGGTGAGCTCGACCACCCCCAGGTTGGAGCCGAGGTGGCCCCCGGTGGCGGTCACCGCCTCGACGATGAAGGCCCGTATCTCCTCCGACAGGGTGGTCAGCTCCTCCGGTGAGAGGGTGCGGAGGTCTGCGGGACTGTCGATGTGGTCGAGGATCATAGGAGGTTGGCCTTTCGGGTCAGGCTACCAGCGGGCGGTCGAAGTGCTCGGTTGTCCCGCCTGCTCAGCCGCCTGCCCGCCCGACGTTCCGGCGACCCCGTTGGCAGCGCGAGCATCCCGGTCCTCACCAGGCCTGTCAGGCACAATGGTCGGGCAATTGCCATCTGCCCGTCGCCGGATTCCCGGCCCACCCGAGGGAGGCCCGATGCAAGCCGACGTCAAGGGAAGCACCCTTCCGCTGTTGGAGATGGTTCTCGACCCGGGGGAGTCAGTGATCTCCGCCCACGGCGAGCTCTCGTGGATGTCGGCCAATGTCCAGCTCACCCAGACCACCAACGCCGGCGGCCAGAAGGGCATCATGAGCGGCCTCAAGCGGGCCATGGGAGGGGGCGGGATCTTCCTGACCAGATACGAGGCGGAGGGCGGCCAAGGGATGGTCGCCTTCGGGGCCAAGCTTCCGGGGCGGATCTTCCCGGTCACCATCGAGCAGGGACAGGGCTATCTGGTCCATCGCCACGGCTGGGTGTGCGGCACCGACGGGATCGTCCCCACCATCGGCATGCAGCAAACATTCCGGGGTGGGATGTACGGCGGCGACGGGTTCATCCTCCAGCGCCTGGAGGGCCAGGGTCAGGCCTGGATCGAGCTGTCGGGGGAGATCACCACCTACGAGCTGGCCGCGGGACAGACGATGCTGGTCCACCCGGGTCACGTCGGGTTGTTCGAGGACCGGGTGAGCTTCACCATCACCCGGCTCCAGGGCATCAAGAACCTGGCCTTTGGTGGAGACGGGTTCCACCTGGTGGCGTTGACCGGACCGGGGAACATCTGGCTCCAGTCCATGCCCGTCCCCGTGCTGGCCCAGGCCATCGCCCCCTACTTGCCCGCGGCGGACGACCACCCTGTCGCCGACGCCGGCATCGGTGGCGTGCTGGGCGGCATCATCGGGAAGAACCTCTGATCGCGGCGCTCTGATCCAGGCGCATTGATCAGGGTGCTCCGCTCACGGAGCGCTCATCCAGCGCCGCCGGGGACAGGCGGCGGCTGACCCTCGGGCCGGACCGGACGAGCGCCGGTGCCGGCCACTCGCCTACCGGGCGTTGGCCAGGAACGACTTCCGGTCCACGACCACCCGGATGAGCTTGCCCGCGGCCACCAGCCCGGCACTCTCGGACACCGACAGGGTGAAGACGAGGCGGCGACCCTCGATCCGGTCGAGGGTGGCCTCGGCCCAGACCGTGGCGCCGATGCTCACCGGGACGAGATGGTCGAACTGGACCCGTTTGGCCACCGACGTGGAGCTCTCGGGTAACTCGGCGTCGATGGCCTTGCAGCTGGCCTCCTCGCAGAGCGCGATCAGACGGGGTGTGGCCAGCACCGGCACCGATCCCGTGCTCATGGCCTCGGCGGTGTCGGCCTCGGTCACCTCCATCTCGCAACGGGCGGACAGGCCGGTCCGGGGAGCCACGCCGGTACGATACGTGACATAGCAAGCGCCGGCCAAAGCGCCGTTCCGCGCCATGATGGAGGCCGTTGTGATCGAAACTCCCGTACTCGAGCGGGTCCTGTCCGGAGCCCTTGGGCACGGCGGTGACTTCGCCGAGGTCTTCGCCGAGGACCGTTCGACCTCGTCCGCCCTGCTGGACGACGGTCGGGTGGAGGAGCTGTCCTCCGGGCGGGAACGGGGTGCGGGGATCCGGGTGGTCGCCGGGGAGACGACCGGCTTCGCCCATACGGCCGACCTCTCCGAAGCGGGTCTCATGCGGGCGGCCGAGGCCGCGTCGGCAGTCGCCCGCGGTGGCGGGGGTGGCACCCGCACCGTGGCCCTGGAGGCGGGGGTCGGCGGAGCCGTCGACCCCGGTGACGGGACCGCCGACCGGAAGACCGGCTCGAAGGGCGACACGTTGGAGCTGCTGTGCCGGGCCGACGATGCGGCGCGGTCGGCGGGCGATGCCGTCTCCCAGGTGCAGGCGGCCTGCGGGGGTTCGCGCCGTCGCGTGCTCATCGCCAATTCGGAGGGCCTGGTGGCTCGCGACGAGCAGGCGCGCACCCGCTTTTCGGTGTCGTGCGTCGCCACCGGCGACACCGGCCTGCAGACCGGTTTCGAGTCGGCCGCCCGCACCCTCGGGTTCGAGCTCTTCGACGAGGTCTCGGTCGAGGAGCTGGCCACCCTCGCCGCCCGCCGGGCGCTGGCCAAGCTCACTGCCCGTCCCGCCCCCTCGGGGGAGGTGCCGGTGGTGTTGGCCGGGGGGAGCGGCGGCATCCTGTTCCACGAGGCCTGCGGCCATGGCCTCGAGGCCGACCACATCGTGAAGGACGCCTCCGTCTACACCGGCAAGGTCGGCCAGTTGGTGGCCAGCCCCCTCGTGACCTTGGTCGATGACGGCACGGTGGGGTCCGAGTGGGGGACGTACGCAGTCGACGACGAGGGTCGGCCGGCCCAGCGCAACGTCCTCATCGAGGACGGGGTGCTGACCGACTACATGTGGGACTACCTCCGGGCCCGGAGAGAGGGACGGGTCTCCTCGGGTAACGGTCGGCGCCAGACCTACCAGCACCTGCCCATGGTGCGGATGACCAACACCTTCCTGCTACCGGGCCAGGAGGATCCCGATGAGCTCGTGGCCCAGACACCGAAGGGGGTCTACGTGGCCAAGCTCGGCGGCGGGCAGGTCAACACCACCACCGGCGACTTCGTGTTCGGTACCACCGAGGCCTACCTCATCGAGGACGGCCGCATCACCGAGCCGCTGCGTGACGCCAACCTCATCGGCAACGGCCCAGAGGTCCTGCGCCGCATCGACGCCGTGGCCACCGACTTCGCCATGACTCCGGGAACCTGTGGGAAGGACGGCCAGAGCGTCCCTGTTGGCTGCGGGCAGGCGACCCTGCGGGTCAGAGGCGTGACCATCGGGGGAACGGCCGAATGACCGCCACCGGTACCGCCGGCCGGATGGACCTGGCGGCGGGCACCGACGGCCTCCTCGAGCTGGCCGACCGGGTGGCCGGGTGGGCCCGGACCGGCGAGGACCTCGAGGTCTACGTGGCCCGGGGTGAAGAGGCCGAAATCCGCGCCTACGACGGCGAAGTCGAGTCGCTCACGTCAGCCACCTCGGCGGGGATCGGCATCCGGGTGGTCACCGACCACCGGCTCGGCTTCGCCTGGGCCGGATCGCTCGAGGGCTCGGTGCCCGAGGAGACCCTGGCCGAAGCGCGGGACAATGCTGTCTTCGCCACCCCGGACGAGCACGTGGGACTGGCTGTGCCCGACGGGGTGGCCGCTGTCGGCCTCGACCTGTGGGACGACCGACTGGTCTCGGTGCCCACCACCGACAAGGTCGACCTGGCCCTCGGCCTCGAAGCCGCTGCCCGGGCCGCCGATCCGCGTATCCGCCAGGTGGACCATGCCGACTACGGGGACGGGTCCGTGGAGGTGGCGTTGGTGTCGACCACCGGGATCCGGGCGTCGAGCCGCAAGACCTCGAGCTACCTGTCGGTCGGGGTCATCGCCGGTGACGGCGATGCCAGCCAGACCGGCAGCGGTTTCAGCGTGGGACGCGGCTTCGATGGACTCGACCCGGACAAGGCCGCCACCGATGCAGTCACCCGGGCCGTGCGCATGCTCGGCGCCACCAAGGGCCCTTCCCATCGAACGACCGTGGTCTTCGACCGCCGGGTCGCCACCACGCTCCTGTCGGTGGTGTCGTCGGCTCTTTCCGGCGAGGCGGTGATCAAGGGCCGCTCGTTCTTTGCCGGGCGGGTCGGCGAATCGGTCGGCGATGCCGCCCTCACACTGGTCGACGATCCCACCGACCCACGCGCCTACGGCGCCTCCACCTATGACGCCGAGGGCCTCGCCTGCCGGCGCAACGTGCTCATCGATGGCGGCGTCCTGCGGGCATTCCTCTACGACACGGTGTCAGCCTCGCGTGCGGGGGTGTCGTCCACCGGTTCGGCTGTCCGCGGCGGGTTCAGCGGCACGCCCGGCCCGGGCTGCCGGGCCCTCACCCTGGCTCCCGGTCGGGAGGGCTATGACGAGGAAGGTGTGCTCGCCATGGTCGGCGAAGGGCTCTTTGTGCAGTCCCTCACCGGGGTGCATTCGGGGGTGAACCCGATCAGCGGCGACTTCTCGGTCGGCGCCGAAGGCCTCATGATCCGCGACGGCCGTCTGGCCGAGCCGGTCCGCGAGATCACGGTGGCCTCCACGCTTCAGCGCATGCTGCAGTCGGTGCTGGCCATCGGGGCCGACGTCGAATGGCTCCCGGGTATCGCCGCCGGCCAGACGCTGGCCGTCGGTGATATGAGCCTGAGCGGCGTCTGAGCCGGCGAGGATCAGCGCTCGTCAAGGATCAGCGCTTGGCGAGGATCAGCGCCTGGCCGATGATCAGCCCTTGATGTCGGCAGTGGCCCGGCTGCAAGCGGCCAGCGCGTTCGGCGACGAGGTGTAGTAGATCGACCCGGTGATGGCCAAGCTGTACGGACCGGCCGAGGCCGGCGGTGGGCTACCGCCGGTCCAGAGCGGTGCCACCCCCCGGCGCCCGGCGCGGAGCTCGAGCCAGCGGCACTGGCCGGCACCCGCCGATCCGCTTGTCCGGTTGTCCCGAAGGAAAGCTTGAAGGTCTGGATCACGAACAGGCGGGGGAAGTTGTCGAGCCCGTTGACGAACGCCAGCACTTGACCATAGTTCCCGGTCACCGCCACGGTGGTCGGCACCGCCACGACGCCGCCGGCGACCGGGGGCCCCGGCGCTGGCAGAAGGCGTTGTGGCTGCCGGGGTGCCGGCGGTCGACGTGGCCGGGGCGAAGCCGCTGAACTGGGTGAGGCTCACCCCCGATGTCGACGTGAGCGAATTGAACTGGCTCTCGAACGAGGACTCCTCGGCATCGACGTCGATCGGGGTCTGCACGCTCGGGATCTGCGTGCTGATCTTCTGGAGGTCGGCGCAACTGCTCGAGAGCCGTTGCTGCTCGGTCCGTAGCGCGGCCAGCTTCGCCTGGAGCGCGGTCTCCTGGCCCTGTAGCTGGGTCTCCTGGGCCTGCAGATTGGACAGCTTGGTGTTCTGGGGCGAGATCAGCGCCACCCAGAGCAGCAGTACCAGGACGAGCGTGCCGGCCCCGATCAGCAGGGGCACTCTGTATTCACGGGCGGCGTTCACTTGAGGCTCCCATTCTTGGACAGGCTGGCATTGGGCGTGATGGAGATGGTGAACGGGAAGGAGATGGTCGAGTCGGGGTTCACCGTGGTCGGGCCCTGTAGTGGGTTGGCGAACAGCTGCGAGCTGGCGATGGCGTTGATCCAGGCCGCCGAGATGGTGAGGCTCGGCCCGGGCCCGGTCACGGCCAACTGAACCGTGCCGATGGCCGCTGAAGTCGTGCTGTTCGAAGCGCCACCGGCCGACGTACCGCTCGCGGGGGCGGTGCTCGGCGTTGCCGTGGTCGCCCCGGACCCGGTGGCGGCGCTGGTGGTGGTCGATGCGCCGTTAGAAGGACTTCACCTGCGCCCCGGACGGCGTGATCGAGATCAAGTTGTTCAGCGTGAGCGGCCAGTCGATTGCCGAGTTGAGGACAGAGGCCCGCCGGGCGAGCCCGGCGGTATAGGCCTGGTTGGCCGCCACCACGGCGTCGTACTTGGGAATCTGCGCGTTGAGTGAGCTGATGTTGGACTGGAGGGTGGCCACGTTGTTCTGGGCGTCGTGCACCTGGAGGAGCTTCCACATCCCGAATGCCACCAGCAGGACGACCACTGCGGCACAGCCGACCAGCGTCCGCTCCCTGATGCGCTTGAGACGTGCCTTCTGCACCACCTCGGGCGGGAGCAGGTTGAACTTCTTCACCGCCTTGTCGGGCTCGGGCAATGCCAGGCCGATGGGCGTGGCGAGCAGAGGCCGGACCTCTTCGATCTGGGTTTCGCTCAGGTCGAGCTTGGACGTATTCAGGCGGGCGAGTGGGGAGACGGTGAGGACCGACAGACCGGTCTGGGCTTGGAGCATGGAGATGAGGCCGTGGAGCGCGGAGCCGCCCCCGGTGAGGAGGACCTTGGACACCGGGACCCTCCCCGGAAGGGAGGCGAAGTACTGGATCGAGTTCTTGATCTCGCCGACAAGGTCGACCATGCTCGATTGCGCGGCCTGTTCGGCCGATTGGAGCTGCGTGTTCTCCTCGCCGATGCGCCTCTTGAGCCCCTCGGCATCGTAGGCGGGAACGTCGAGGGCCCCGGAAATGGCCGCCGTGGTGGCGTTGCCGCCGGAACCGATGGTGCGGACGAACTGAGGGCGGCCCTGTTGGTGGACGACGACGACGGTGAGTCCGGCCCCAACCGACACGATGGCCTCGGGCTGGTCGGTCTCGTCGTGATCCGCCGATGGCCCTGACCAGCGCGGACGAGACCAGGTCGACTCCCGAGACGGTCAGGCCGGCCCGATCGACCGCCTCGATCACGCCTTTGACCAGCTCGGCGTGGGCCGCGGCGACGAGCACCCGCCGCATCTTGTCCCCCTCGGGCGAGGTGTAGTCGGTCAAGACCTGCGACGAGAGGATCGTCTGGTCGGGCGGGAAGGGGATGACCTCCTCCGACTGGAAGCGCACCGCGCTGTCCACCTCGTTGTCGGGAACGAACGGCAGGTCGATCTCCCGGGTGATGGCCCGAAGCCCGGCGATGCCGACGATGACGGACGAGCTCGAGAAGTGGCCGTTGGCCCACAGGCGCCGGAGTGCCTCGGTGACCGCCGCCCCGTCGTGGATCTCGCCGTCGACCAGCGCGCCGGGTGGCAGCCCCACCTGTCCGTAGGTGAGGAGCACCGGGCGCGGGGAGCTCACGTCGAGCTCCGCGGCGCGGACTGCGCTGGTGCCGATATCGAGACCTACGACAAGCTGAGCCATGTTCGTACTCCTCGGACACAACCAGCCTTGGCCATGTTGCTCACCCTGGTGCTCCGGTCCCCTCGGTGGTCGTCGGTGAGGACGACCGTTGTCTCTCTGATGCGACTGCACCAGACCGTCGGAGGGTCTATCGGATCGAAGGGGAGCGACCTTGAGGCGTGTCTGGGGAAGTGACGACCGGGTGGCCGCAAAGGGGAGGCGCGGAGGTTGGCCGAGCGCCGGGTCCTGTCACCGACGATCTGGCCCTCGATCTGGGCGCGAATCTGGCGCTCAGCCGAGGCTGGTCGCCAATTGACCGGTCTGGAGGATGCCCTTGCGCTCGAGGAGGACCTTGAGGTCGTGCGGGTTGGTGGCGGTGTTCATGGCTTCGGCGAGGTCGATGGTGCCCTGTTGAATGAGATTGGCCAGTGACTGATCGAATGTGCACATCCCGTAGTACTCCCCGTCGGCCACGATGCCTTCGATGTCGCCGGTGAGCAGCGGATCGAGAATCGCCGCCTGAATCCTCCCGTTGACCACCAGCACCTCCAGCGCGGGGACACGATTCTTCTCGTCCACCGTCGGTATCAACCGCTGGCAGATGATGCCCTTGAGCGACCCGGCCAGGCTGACTCGGACCTGGGATTGCTGGTGGGGTGGGAAGAAGTCGACGATCCGGTTGACGGTCTCGGTGGCGTTGATCGTATGGAGTGTGGAGAACACCAAGTGGCCGGTTTCTGCCGCTGTCAGGGCAGCCGACACCGTTTCCATGTCGCGCATCTCGCCGACCAGGATCACATCGGGGTCCTGTCGCAGGACCACGCGCATGGCCGAGGCGAAGGAATCGGTATCGAATCCGATCTCCCGCTGGTCAATGGCGGCCAGATCGTCGGTGTGGAGGTACTCCACCGGGTCCTCGATGGTCACAACGTGGCACATGCGGTTGTGGTTGATGTGGTCGACCATGGCGGCCAGAGTCGTCGTCTTCCCCGACCCGGTAGGGCCGGTCACCAGCACCAGGCCCCGCATCTCGTTGGCCAGGGTCGTCACGGCTTCGGGAAGCCCGAGCTCGGTGACCGTGGAGGCGCTGGGCTTCACTCGGCGCATGGCGAGGGCGACGGTGGAGCGCTGATAGTAGGCGTTCACCCGGAACCGGCCCGTGCCGGCCAGGCTGTAGGCGAAGTCGACCTCGTGGTGCTTGCGGAACGTCTCGAGCGCAGCGGGAGACATGATGGACTCGGCGACGAGCTTTGTCTCGTCAGCGGAGAACGCGGGTACGTGGTCCACCGTTCTCAGCGCGCCGGCGATGCGCATCCTGGCCAGCGCGCCAGCCTTGATGTGAAGGTCGGAGCCGTCCAGGTTCGCCAACAGCACCAGTAGTTGATCGAGGTCACCCTGGTCCACAGCGAGCCATTGTACGGGCCAAGTCGCGCAATTGGCGAGGGTTGTTTTGGATCTCTCGGACGACCAGGCGCAGACGGTGCGCCGCGCCGGCGTCTCGAGCCGGCTTGAGCGGCGCCTACGTCTTGGCCGATTCCTTGGCCCCGGACGACGAGCCGTTCCCCGATGACGAGCCGGCCGGAGAGGGTGTCGAAGCCGGTTCGCTCTTGGATGGCGTCGCAGGGGCAGAGTTGTCCCCGGAGCCCGAATCGCCTCCCGTGCCGTCGGACCGGGCGCCGTCAGATCCGGCACCGTCAGATGCGGCGCCGTCGGCCCTGTCGGCTCCGGCCCCGGAGGTGGAAGCCCCGTCACCGGTCTTGGCCGCGGGCGACTTCCGGCTGTCGTTCTTGTAGAAGCCGCTCCCCTTGAAGACGATCCCCACGCTGCCGAAGACTTTCCGCACCGGAGAGCCGCAGGTGGGGCAGGCCTCGAGTGGATCATCGTGGAACGACTGCACGACATCGAAGTTCCGGTCGCAGCTGTCGCAGTGGTACTCGTAGGTCGGCAAGTGAGCGAATCCTCTCGGCTCCGTCGCGGGTGGTTAGCAGTCTACCCGAGAGAGTGCCAATAGCGTCCGGAAGCCCTGGTCTCCCGTAGACTGTCCGCCGTGATCCTCGTGCCAGCCCATGACTGACCGCGGTCTCAGCCACCTCGACCCGTTCGGCAGCACGCGGATGGTCGACGTCTCGCCCAAGGAGGCGACGCACCGCAGGGCCCTGGCCCGATGCCGGGTGACCATGCTGCCCGAGACGACGGCCAAGGTGGCCAACAACGCCATCACCAAGGGCGATGTCCTGGCCGCGGCTCGGGTGGCCGGCATCCAGGCGGCCAAGAGGACCGCCGAGCTGATCCCGATGTGCCATCCGCTGCTGGTCGGCGCCGTACACGTGGATTTCACCATCGGCGACGACTTCGTCGAAGTCGAGGCCAAGGTGGAGGCGGTCGACCGCACGGGGGTCGAGATGGAGGCCATGACCGCCTGCGCCGTAGCCGCGCTCACCGTCTACGACATGTGCAAGACGACGGATCGGACGATGAGCATCGGTCAGCTCATGCTGTGGGAGAAGACCGGGGGGAGCTCAGGCGTCTGGAAGCGGCCGGCGGGCCTCTAGCGGCTGCCGGTCCGGGACCGGCGGAGGGTGAACTGCCTTTGCCAGAACGGCTTCCCGGACAGCTTCTTGGACTTGGCGCTGGCGAAGAAATCGGAGCCGGCAGCCATCCCAGACGGGTGGCCGCCCTCCCGGTCGGATGCCTGGGCCACGCCCCGGTCACGGTTGGCCTGCGTCGTTGCTGCTACCGGGGTGTCGCCCGCCGGCCTGGCGGCCAGGATGTCGTTCACCATGGCCGCCGATGCGGCGAAGTCGTTGCGCCCGGAGACGTCCGGGGACGCCGGGGGTGGCGCTTCGGGAACGGACGCGGGCCCGGTTTCCTCGACCGCCATTAGGGCTCGATCGGCGGCCTTGATTCGGGTCGAAACTGGGTTCGTGTTCATGGCGTTTCGGATGAACCTCTCGGCTGTTCCGAGCATCTCCCGCCAGGTGCCGTTCCATGGTGAAGCGGCGCCGGACTTGCTACGAGTTGGTCGTCGTGCTCGGTTGCGTCATTCCCGTCATCGACCGGATCGGTCCGATTCTTGAACGGGGACGGATTCAGAGCGCGATTCCAGCGGTCACGATCCTGCTGCTGCCCAGGCGGGGAAGAACAATGATCAGTCGCAGAATTGCCGCCTGATCAATCTCGGACCGTCCTGATCAGCCCCGAACGGCAGAGCGGAGGTCCCTCAGGGACAACTCCGACGTGGCCTCGCCCCCGCATTGCGAGCAATGCTCGACGTGGCGCCAACTCCTCAAGAGACGGGTTCCCTCCGGGTTCAGGAGGACTACGAATGACTCGGATAAGGGATCGATCTCGACGCCGTAGCACGCCTGCCATTCGGTGGAGGCCGGTGCTGCATGGTGGTTCGATCCCTTCACCACCCTACGGAAGCGGGAGTTCTCCATATCGATGATCCAGGTGCTATGGCAGGACTCGATGATGATCTCTTCCACGGCAGCAAGTATCCCACGAATTGATGAGACGGAAACCTTCTGCACCATGTCGGTTGGGTGACATTTGTCCCGGCCCTGGTCTGGCGGTTGACGAGGCCTCATCCCATATCCGTTGTTCCAAGTTGTCGAGAGTACTTCTATCGCAGAATATGTTGCTCCATCAGACGATAATCGTTGCCGGTACCTGGACATCCACGGTCGTTCCGGCACCGGGAGCGGAGTGGACCACCATGCGGGCGCCGATGAGATGAGCCCGCTCGACCATGCCCGGCAAGCCGAAGGATGCGGCCGCCTCCCGCGACCGACCGTCGCCCACGTCGAAGCCCACGCCGTCGTCCTTGACCAGCAGTCGTAGAGTCCCGGACTCGAAGTTCAAACCGACCGCCACCCGCCGTGCGGCGGCATGGCGCTCGACGTTGGAGAGTGCTTCCTGGGCGATGCGGAAGATGGCCAGCTCCGCCGGCGGAGTCAGCCGACGCTCCGTTCCGGTGACCCCGAACGAGGTATCGAACCCCTGGCGGGCACCGGCCTCGACCAGCAGCTGATTGATGGAAGCGACCAGCCCGAGGTCGTCGAGGATGGAGGGACGCAATCCCTGGGCGATGCCCCGGAGCTCCCCGACGGCACTTTCGACCAGCGCCCGAAGCTCCGTCAGCGGTCGAGTGTCGTCGCGGTCGCCGGTGGGCTCGGGGACACGATCCGATGAGGTCGATCTGGCGGCAGAGGTGGATGAGGGATTGAACGGGACCGTCGTGCAGCTCCTGAGCGATGTGGCGGCGTTCCTCCTCCTGCCCCTGCACCACCTGCGCCGCGTATGCCTCCATCAGATCGTGGCGACGGGTCTCGGTGGTCACGTCCTCGAAGACCACCTGCATCCGCCGATCCCCTTCCGACCTGTCCCAGCGTGGTCACGGCCGGCCGGTAGAGCACCACTTGCCCGTCGACCTCGAAGGGAACCGGCTCGACCCGGTCGGAGCCGGACGGGTCGGTGCCGTCGTCGTCCGGTGCGGGACCTGCGATCAAGCGGGTGAGCACCTCGCGCTGCGGCGCTGGGGCCGATCATGTCCACCAGCCGAACCGGGCCAGACGGGCGCTGATCCGCCCGACCGGTTCCCGAAGGCGCGCTGTGCAGCGGCGTTGTACTCGACTACGTATCCCTCGGCGTCGACGAAGAGGATGGGTGCCTGGTTGGAGTCGAACAGCTCCCGGTAGAGCGCCTCGGCGCTCAGATGGGCTTCCCGGGCAGACTCCGCCATCCGCCGGGCTTCCCGTTCAGCCGACACCCCTTGCCCGATGAGGAACGCCAGCGCGTTCAAGAGCACTACCTGGAGGAGCTCGGCCCATGCCGCCACGTACTGGTGCGCGCCCACGTAGCCGACGAACCGCGGCACGGCGAGCAGCGACACCCATGCCGCGGTGAACACCGCGCCGCGCAGGCCATAGTGGAGGGCGGCGTAGACCACCGGGACGAGGAAGAGGGCCAGGGTCGAGAACTCGACGGCCACCGAAGTCGTGTTGAGGTGGAACGAGACGACGACGGCCAGCCTGACGAGGTAGAGCGCCAGCACGACGAATTGGAGCACCCAGAACGCAGAGCTCGACCATGCCAGGTCGTCGGGTCTCGTGGGCTCCTGTTCCGGTTCGGCCGGTGCAGGGGTCGCCTCATGGGTCGTCAGGTCGGGTACTGGGATCGGCGGTCTACTCTTCGCCGAGGCGTTCGGCCCGGTCCGTCGCCAGCCTGGTCTTCACGATGGGCCCGGATCGTCGTGGGGCGACCTGGCGAACAGGCTGTTGGCCAGCGAGAAGTGCACGAGCTCGGTCCGCGAGGTGGCTCCGATCTTCTCGAACACGTGGTTGAGGTGGCCCTCTACGGTGCGGGGACTGATGCCCAGCTCCTGTGCGATGGCCTTGTTCGACATCCCCCGGGACACGAGGCGCACCACCTCCTGCTCACGGGCCGTCAACGGAGCGGTCGAATCGCCTGGAGTCCAGGTTGCGTCCTTCTCCCCGCGGCCCGACGGACCGGCGGTGGCCGCCATGGGGGTTTCGCAGGCGGCCCGGATGGAGCGAATCAGCTCGTCACCGGGCGCCGTCTTCAACAGGTACCCGGCCACGCCGACGGCCAGGGCCGCCCTGACGTAGGTCTGGTCGTCGTAAGCGCTGAGGATCAGGACGGCAGTATCGGGATGCTCGACAAGGATGCGGCGGGCCAGATCGATGCCGTTGATGTCCGGAAGCCTGATGTCGACCAGCACGACATCAGGTCGGAGGCTTCGCGATCACCTGCAGCGCCGATTCCCCGTCCGCTGCCTCGCCCACCACGGTGAACCCGGTGGCATCGTCGAGGATGCGTCGAGTCCCGGCTCGCAGGAGCTCGTGGTCGTCGACGACGACTACCCGACGCGGAGCGCCGCCTTGGTGTGCGACATCTCGTGCCCGCCGCGGGCCCTGGTCGCCTCGGCTCGGCGATGCTCATCCTCCAATCGTAGGGTCGTCATATGCCCGCGATGAAGGACACCGCCATACCGAGCACGAGCGCGGAGACCAAAGGCGTGTCGAATACCGGGTACCCGGCGCGCCTCGGGCCCGATCGGCGTCGCCGGTCGCTCGCCGCCCACCGTGCTCCCTCCAGGCAGAGCAGGTAGGCCGCGAAGCATGTGGCGACGCCGATGGCCGCTGCCCACCCGAGTCCCCCGCACCAGCACCCGGCGACCAGCAGAGCACTGCGGCCGTGACCGAGGGGGTCGGTGCATTCCGGATCGTGGGCCCTCAGGAAGGAAACGGCTGCGAAGGTGACAAAGGCGCCGATGAACGCTCCGACCGCGATGTGCCAGGGTCCATGCCACCCCGCTGCAACCAGGAGGACTGCCAGCGCCACCCCAGTGCCGATGGCAGCCAGCGAGAGAGGGGCCCGGCGCCGGCCGTACTCGATCAGGCTGATGGCGAGCATGGCGGCGAGGAGGGCGCAGTAGGCGGCGGATACGAGGCTCCCGCGCCAGCCCCAGGTGACCAGGGCGAAGCCGATCCCGGTGGCGAGTTCCACCAGCGGGTACCGAACGGAGATCGGTTGTCGACAGGTGCGGCAGCGTCCACCGAGGGCGATCCACGACGCCACCGGCACGTTCTCCCACCAGCGGAGCTGGGAGTGGCAGGTGGGGCAGAACGACCGTGGTCCCGTGACCGAGAGGTGCCGGGGGACCCGGTAGACGACGACGTTGAGGAAGGACCCGACGAGAAGGCCGACGATGCCTGTCACCAGCACCGTTGCCAGGAGATGCGGGGCTTCGCTGGATGCCATGACACCTATCCGAGAATGATCGAGTGACAGGACATGGCGTGATCTGGGGAGCTTGTGCCACGTCCCGGCCGGTCCCCGGTGGGTGAGAAGGGTGTCGGGCGAACCGGTGGGGTCAGCTCACAGTCAAGCAGATCGCCTGGCCAGGACCGGGCACGCTGGCGTTCGAGCCCGCCCAGGCTGAGGGGGTCCTTCGCCCTTTTCGACCAGGCCCAGAGCGGGAGATTGGGATTCAATCCCGAGGCCTTGTATGCCGATGTTTGGCGTGATGGGCAACGTCGGTGCCACGCGTGTCATGGCGGAGGAGAACGATCTCGAGTTCGTCGACCTCGACACCTATGGGGTCGACCCAGCCGCGAGCGGCGCTTCTACCTGCGTCGCTGTCCCGCGATCACCACGTGGTCGTGCTCAAGCGACGATTCGGAACCCCGGTGATCGCCACGGCCGATCCGTCGGACCGGAGCGTCCAGAGCACGCTCCGCGAGGCCATCGGCCGGGATTTCATCTCGGTGGTCGCCTCGACCGATCAGATCACCGACTACCTCGATCAGGTCTTTGGGTCGCCAGACGGTATGGAGGCGCCGGGAAGTGAGCCCGAGGGGGAGAGCAGCGATGCACCTTTCGGCGGCCTCCTGTCCGACCGCTCGGTGATGATCCCGAGGAGCTCCCGGAGCCGGAGGCAGAGTGCGGACAGGCGTACCGGCTTCGATCCGCTCCCCCTGGTCGAGGAACGGCCGTCTCCCGGGCCTGACCTCTCGAGCGGCTCGGGCGGATTGCCCACACTCGAGCCACCTCCGGGCCTGCCCCCGGCGACCGAACCGGCTGAGCCGCGTTCGGCGGCTCCCGACAAGCTGGCCGAACTGGCCCTTGCCGTCCCAGTCGAGGAGGGGTCTGACGTTGTCGCCGAAGCGCCGGTCACGGTGACGCCTCCAGCCGGCCCGGACGAGCTGGCGGCGGCGGCTATGACCGTCGCCGCAGACGAGCCGGAGGAGACGAGCGCCGAATCGGCGGCCATCGCCGCCGACCTGGTGGCCGAAGCTGTGGCCACTTATCAGGAGCAACACAGCGAGGAGCACCGGCCCGAGACCGACGAGGGTGGCGACTCGACCGAGACCGCCCTGTTCCCTCCCCTGGCCAAGGCGCTGGTCGACGGCGGCCGGGTCTCATTGGACGACATGCGAGGCGTGCTCGAGGAGCACGACCGGACCGGGGCGAGTGTCGCCCGCATCTTGACCGCCCAGAAGCTGGTCGATGAGGCGGACCTCATGTGGGGGATGGCCCAGGAGATGGGGCTCGAGTTCGTCGACCTCGACCTCGTCGGCGTCGACTTCAACGAGATGGGCACCCTCCCCGAGGCGACATCGCGGCACCACAACGTGATCGTCATCGGCAACGAGGAGGGGACGCCGGTGGTGGCCGCGTCCAATCCCACCGACGTGTTCGCCATGGACGACTTGCGAACGATCATGGGTCGCAGTTTCAAGGTGGTCGTGGCCACCCGATCCCAGATCAGCTCGTATATCGGCCGAGCCTTCAACAGCGGTGCCGAAGCGGCCGACATGGCCGTCGAGGCGTCGCTCGGGTTCGACGGGCCAGTGGGTTCCGACTCAGGCATCGACGACATCCAAAACGTCACCGACGACGCGCCCATCGTGCGCTACGTCAACCTCCTGATCCTTCAGGCCCTCAATGAGCGAGCCTCGGACATCCACGTGGAGCCGACAGGAGCGGAGCTCCGCATCCGCTACCGGATCGACGGCGTGCTCCACGACGTCTCGACCGCACCACGCGCCATCTCGGCCGCCGTGACCACGCCGTCTCAAGGTGATGTCAGACATGAACGTCGCAGAGCACCGCATCCCCCAGGACGGTCGGATCTCACTCAACGTGGGGAGCAAGGGGATCGATCTCCGCATGGCGACCCTGCCGACCATTCACGGGGAGAAGGTTGTGATGAGGGTGCTCGACAAGTCGAGCGTGGTCCTCGGCTTCGCCGATCTCGGCTTCGATGAGGACCTGCTGGAGACCTACCAGGGTCTCTACACCAAGCCCTACGGGACCATCCTCGTGACCGGGCCGACCGGCTCGGGCAAGTCGACCACCCTGTACACGACGCTGAGCGCGCTCAACTCGCCAGAGAAGAACATCATCACCGTGGAGGACCCGGTCGAGCTTCAGCTGAGGGGTGTCAACCAGGTCCAGCTGAACGTGAAGGCCGGCCTGACCTTCGCCTCTGCCCTCAAGTCGATCCTTCGGTCCGACCCCGACATCGTCCTGGTCGGCGAGATCCGGGACAAGGAGACGGCGGTCATCGCCATCGAAGCCGCCCTGACCGGTCACATGGTGCTGGCCACGCTCCACACCAACAACGCGGCCGCCACGCCGATGCGGCTGGTGGAGATGGGCCTCGAGCCGTTCCTGGTCACCTCAGCCCTGTCGGGGGTCCTCGCCCAACGACTCGCCCGCCGGCTGTGCATGCATTGCAAGGAGGCATACGAGCCTTCGGAAGCCGATATTCAAGCTGCGGGCTGGACGGCCGATGAACTGGAGGAGGTCGGTGGGATGTCGAAGGTCTACCGGTCGGTTGGATGCTCGGCCTGCGCCAACACCGGCTACCGGGGACGCAAGGCACTGGCCGAGCTCCTTCCCATGAGTGAAGAGATCGAACGGGCCATCATTGAGGGAGGATCGGTGGAGGAGATTCACAGGATCGCGGTGACGCAGGGAATGATGCCGCTGCGCCGGAGCGGTCTGCGCAAGGCCATCGAGGGCGAGACGACCCTCGAAGAAGTGCTGAGGGTCGTCGCATGAGCCCGGTGTCGGCCCAGAGCCGCATCGCGTGGTCGGACCGCCTGGCCGAGGCCCTGGTCAAGGGAGGGTACGAGACCCAGGCCAATCTGGACCCCCTCATGGCGGAAGGGCGAGCCACCGGACACTCACTGGCCGAGCTCCTCATCCGCCGCAACGTCCTGCAACCGGGCGTGGTGGTCGGGGCGCTGGCCCACCTGGCCCAGGTGCCGGCCGTCGACCTGGCCGCCATCGACATCAGCTCCGAGGCACGCGGGGCCATGTCTGACGATGTGGCGGGCGAGTACGCGGCCGTCCCGGTCCAGGTCGACGGCGATCTCCTGTCCGTGGCCTTCGCCGAGCCGCCTTCCGAGCACGATCTCGACTCCCTGGCGGCCAAGGTCGGCCGCCGGATCAATCCGGTGCTGGCCGATCCGGTGGTCGTGGCCAACGCTCTCCATCGGAACAGCCATGCCGGGGCCAATGGCTCGACCACCGAAGCTCCGGTTCGGATCCCTGAGTCCGCATCCGACTCCTCGCCGTCCGCGGACGAACCAGCGCCGGACGAAGTGAAGCCGGCAGCAGTCGCGGAGCGACTGTTGGAAACCGGTCTCCCGGTGTCAGCCGACGCGATGACGCCCATGCATGTGGACGACCTCCTGCGCTATGCGGTGGCGGTGGGCGCGTCCGACCTCCACCTGACGGCGGAGCAACCGGCCGCCATGCGGCTGCATGGCGCCATCCGTCAGATCGAGGGGTGCCCGAATCTGGGCAACGAGACGATCCGTGACATGGTCTTCGGAATCCTTCCCGCTTCGCAGCGTGAGCGGTTCGAGGCCGAGCACGAACTGGACACGTCCCATTCCATCGCGGGCGTGGGTCGCTTCCGGGTCAATGTCTCGCTCCAGCGGGGAACCGTGGCCGCCGCACTGCGGCCGATCCCCCACGAAATGCCCGAGTTCGACACCCTTGGACTTCCCGATGCCATCAAATCGTTCACCGATCTGCGGCGGGGGCTGGTCCTGGTCACGGGCCCCACCGGCTCGGGGAAGTCGACGACCCTGGCGTCACTGGTGGACATCATCAACCGCACCAAGCCACTCCACATCGTGACCGTCGAGGACCCCATCGAGTTTCTCCACCAGCACAAGCGGTCCATCATCACCCAACGGGAGATCGGTGAGGACACCAATTCCTTCGCCGAAGCGCTGCGCCGGGTGCTGCGCCAGGACCCAGACGTGATCCTGGTGGGCGAAATGCGTGACCTCGAGACCATTTCGACCGCCCTCACCGCGGCCGAGACGGGCCACTTGGTCTTCGCCACCCTCCACACCCAGGATGCACCACAGACCATCGACCGGGTGATCGACGTGTTTCCCACCAACCAGCAGGAGCAGATCAGGGTGATGCTGGCTGCGACACTCGAAGGCGTCGTCACTCAGCAACTCGTCGTCAACACGGAGGGAACGGCACGGGTGCCGTGCGCCGAAGTACTCATGTGCACCTCGGCCGTCCGGAACCTCATCCGGCAGTCGAAGACCCACCAGATCTACTCGCTGATGCAGGTCGGAGCGTCATTCGGCATGCAGACCATGGATCAGGGACTGGCCCGACTGGTCAAGGCGGGGCTCATCTCGGAGAGCATCGCCGTCGACCGCTCATCCAACGAGGAAGACCTCCGCAACCACCTCAATTCGGATTGACACATAGGGCCAGAGAATCGGGACAACCATGGCACTGACGTTTGACTACAAGGTCAGAGATCGGGCGGGAACGCTGGTCGAAGGAGAGCTCGAGGGCGACAGCATGGCGCTCGTCGTCCGACGCCTCCGCGAGATGGGGTACATGCCCATTTCGGTCACGCCGAAATCGCGAGTCGGTCTCAAGACCGAGATCAAGATCCCGGGCCTCTCCGACCGGATCAAGATGGGTGAGGTTGCAGTCGTCACGCGGCAGCTGGCCACCATGGTCGATTCGGGCCTTTCGGTCGTGCGTTCGCTCGGGATACTCACCTCGCAGGTCGACAACCCGGCGCTGGCCAATGTGCTCGGCGAGGTACGTCTGGATCTCGAACACGGCTCGTCGCTCTCCGCCGCCTGTGAGAAGCACCCGAAGGTGTTCTCGCACCTCTTCTGCACCTTGGTCCAGGCGGGCGAAATCGGCGGCAATCTCGACGAGGTACTCGGCAGCCTGGCCGACACCATCGAGAAGCAGGTCCAGCTCAACCGGACGATTCGCTCGGCTATGACCTACCCGGCGGTGGTGCTGAGCGTCATGGTCATCATCTTCACAGCCATGATCGTGTTCATCGTTCCGGTGTTCCAGAACCTATTCTCCTCACTAGGTGGCAAGTTGCCCTTCCCGACTCGGGTGCTCATCAAGATTTCCCAGATCGTGACGAGCCCCTGGGTCCTGCTCATCATCGCCATCATCGTCGGCGGCATCTTCGCTCTCCGGAAATGGATTTCGACGGAGGAAGGGCGGCGCAAGTGGGACCGGCTGATCCTCAAACCACCCGTCTTTGGACCGCTCTTCCACAAGGTATCGCTGGCCAGAGTGACCAACACCCTTGCTTCGCTCATCAGCTCGGGTGTTCCGATCCTCGAATCACTGGATCTCTGCTCGGACCTCGCCGGCAACCGCACGGTCGGCGACGTCCTTCTGGCGGCAAAGGATGGTGTCCGGGTCGGGCGTCCGCTGGCTGATCCCCTGAGGGAGCACGAAGACGTCATTCCCCCGCTCGTCGTCCAAATGATCGAGGTAGGCGAGCAGACCGGCGCGCTGGACGGGATGCTCCAAAAGGTGGCCGAGTTCTACGACCAGGAGATCGAGATCACAGTCAACAACCTCACGGCTCTTCTGGAGCCGTTGCTGACAGTGTTCATGGGCGCGGGTGTCGGTGCCATGGTGATCTGCCTCTACCTGCCGATGTTCGACTACATCAAGCTCATCCACAATTGATCCTGTAGTGCCGTTTGGTCAAAACGAAAATGCTCCGCCCCCAACTTCTCAGGCCTGAGCAGTCTCATACCGCAGAATATTCCGGAGACCTTCCGTGTCATTTGATGCAATTTCGGCACGGTCAGGCACGGTCTTAGTCCGCCCTGCGTCATCCAGTTCGATTGGGTATCAAGCCAGTGGCCTTCATTCTCCAGGAAGCCTTCCGACGGAGGTGCACTCGGGAGCTTCTTTTCCAAGCCAGACGTGGGATGTTCTGGATTTCGACGAAGCGGCCGTCCCGAGGTGCCCGTATGTGTCGATTGTGCACCGCAATGGAACGTGAATTGCCGCACAAGACCCGCGACTCCAGAGATCAGAAAGAATTTCGGGATTCTTCCACGAATCATCTCAAGTTATGAGTCAGTCCGGACGATGGACGCTTCGGATACCCAAAAGGTGTCCTCACATTGATGCAGTAATAACACGAGGAGGCAGTAGATGTTTTCTGTTATCGAACGCCTTAACGACAGGCGTCACTATGTAGGTGAGGACGGCGAAGATGCCGGCTTCACGCTCATCGAGCTGATGGTGGTTCTGTTGATCCTGGCCATTCTGCTTGCTATCGCCATTCCGACGTTTCTCGGTGTGACGAAGTCGGCGAACGACCGGGCTGCGCAGTCCAACCTGAACACGGCCCTGTTGAACGCCAAGGCCCAGTACCAGAACAACAGCCAGGCCTACCCGGCCACAGGTGCGCTGGTCACCGCCCTGGCGTCGGCCGAGCCTTCCCTGCAGTTCCAGGCGGGCGCGTCGAGCGACCAGAACCACGTCTCAGTGTTCGTGACGGGTGACAATGCTGCCCTGGTTTTGGCAGCGTGGTCGAAGCCGACCAGCAACTGCTGGATCGTGGTCGACGTGCCGACTCAGACCACACAGGTTGCGCTTACCCCGTTCCTCCCTGCCGGGCAGACACCGGCGGTGGCCGTGAATACGCCCATCGCGGGCGGCGGGTCGGCTGTCAGCTTCCTGAATACCCAGCTCGGACCCACGTACGCCGAGATCAAGACTGGGTCGCAAGCTCAGTGCGTTGCGAGCGGGCCTACTGCAGCTGCTGGTAGCACGTATCAGTACTCCTACACCGCCTTCCCGGCCCTCTGACTCGGGTAGTGATTGACCGGCTCGCCGGTCGATCGGAGTGGTTGGACCACCCCCTCCTTCGGGAGGGGGTGGTCCGCGTCCAGGGCCGGATCGCCGAGCGAGTCTGTAGGGTGGCCGGGCCAGGGTCGGGGGGTCGAGTCAGCACACGATCAGGAGCCTGGCTCCCCACGGTTGCTCAAGCGAGTCTGGGAACCACTCGATAACCGAGTGATGGGAGCTCGAGCCGCCTCTGCCGAAGATGCCTGGCGGTGGCTCCGTGAGCACGCAGGGCGGCGCAGCTGGCCGCTGGCCGTGACCGTCGCCGTTATCGTCCTGAGTATCGCCTACTCGTTCTGGTGGGGGCCGGTGGTCCGTCACGCCTCGGAATGGGTCATCCCGGGCGACATCTGGTCCACGTTCCGGGCCGCCCACTGGGTGGGCTGGGGCGATCTCGGCGGGATCTACGGCGGGGACAGCCAGCTGGTCACGTTCCCGGGGATCGCGGTCCTGCTGGCCCCGGTGGCGATGCTGTCCAATGCCCTCGGCATGTCGGAGTCGATCGCACCGCTCCTCCTCCCGCACCCGACGTCGTGGTACCTGCTGGGCCCGGCGATCGTGGTGCTCGGGTGCTCCGCGTCTGTTCGGCCTCGACGCGATGGCGGAAGAGCTCGGCGCCGACCCGATCCGCCGCGCCGCCCTCTGTTTGATCGAGGCCTTCGTGGTCTTCTATGTGGTGACCATGTGGGGCCACCCGGAGGACCTGGTCGCTCTGGCGGCCGCGGTCTACGCGCTGCTCGCCATGTTCCGACATCGGTGGTCCCTTGCCGCATGGCTCTGGGGAGCCGCCATCGTCGTGCAACCACTGGTGTTGCTCATGGCTCCCTTGGCGTTCGTGCGAACCCCAAGAACACAACGCCTGCGAGTCTGGTGCATAGCCGCGGCTCCTGCCGCTGTGCTGGTCGGTACGCCGTTGCTCGTGCAGTGGGGCTCGACGTCGAAGGTGCTCTTGCAGCAACCGAATTTTCCCTACCTCGACCAGGCCACGCCATGGGTCGCCCTCGCCCCCCACCTGAGCCGACTGAGCGTTGGAGCCGGCCCCGGTCGGCTCCTGGCGATCGTCGGCTCGCTGGCCCTAGCCGTGATGGCCGCCAGACGGTGTCCGTCACCAGTGGGGCTCCTGTGGCTCTGCGCCCTGGCTCTCAGCCTGCGATGCGTCTTCGAGGCGGTGATGGTCCCGTTCTATCTGGGCCCTCCACTGGCGTTGATCCTCGTGGCGGCGTCGCTCCGGAACAGTTGGCCGAGACTGGTCGGCGCCTCGACCGTCTCTGTGGTCGCGACCGTCATGGCATTTCACCGGTGGTCGGAATGGGCCTATTGGACGCCCATGGTGGTCTTGCTGGCCGTCGCTCTCGGCCTCGCCTGGCCCGGACTTCGAGCCCTTGGACTGTCACGGTGGGATGAAGCCGGCCCTGACCGGGCGGAGGAGCCCGGCGGGCGAGACCGATTCGTGATGGATGTCCCGCTTCGGTCCGGCGTTCCCCGAGAGCAGGGGTTGCCACTCCAGCGTGCGGGATCCTCCCCGACCCGGAGCCGGTGTGTCCCCAGGCCCCCAGCTCCGAGCGGTCGCACCTACGCGTCAGAGCGGCCCGGCGGTGTGCTTCCGCCCCGGTAGTGCTTCTCGCTCGGTGGCCAAGGTCGCCAGCGCCTCGGCCACGACTGCCCGGGTGTCGGCCGGGTCGATGACCGCGTCGACGAAGCCTCTTTCGGCCGCCTGCCAGGGGGTGAGGAAGCGCTCGGCGTAGTCGTCCTGCAGGGCCCCCCGCTCGTGCGGCTCGATACGCCGGTGGAGGATCTGGACCGCGCCCTCGGCCCCCATCACCGCGATTTCGGCACCCGGCCAGGCGAAGCACAGGTCGTTGCCCAGCCCCTTCGAGTCCATGACGATATAGGCGCCGCCGAAGGCCTTGCGCAGGATGACGCACACCCGCGGGATGGTGGCCTCGGCGTAGGCGAAGGCCAGTTCGGCACCGTGGCGGATCATCCCTCGCCACTCGAGGTCCTTGCCGGGGAGGAAGCCCGGCGTGTCGACCAGTGTCACCAGGGGCACGTTGAAGGCATCGCAGAAGCGGACGAACCGGGCCCCCTTCTGGGATGCGGCGATGTCGAGGGTCCCGGCCAGAGCTTGGGGTTGGTTGGCGATGAAGCCCACCGTCCGCCCGTCGATGCGCCCGAAGGCGGTGACCAGCTGTGGTGACCACCTGGTCCACAGCTCGGTCACGTCATTCTCGTCGGCTATGGCGGCGGCCACCAGGCGCACGTCGTAGGAGCTCGTCGAGCGGGTCGGGATGATCTCCCGCAGCTCCGCAACCCGGCGGTGGGCAGGATCTCCGACCGGGACCAGCGGCGGCAGCTCGTCACCGTGGGCCGGGAACAGGCTGAGCAGATGAGCGACGTGAGCCAGCGCGTCGGTCTCGGAGGCCACCTCGATGGCGCACAGGCCGCTCGAGCGAACGTGCATGGCAGTGCCACCGAGTTGCTGGATCCCTATGCGGATGCCGGTGAAGTCCTCGACCATGGCCGGCCCGGAGACGAAGGCGAAGGCGTCGCTGGTCATGAGGACCAAGTCGGCGAGGCCGAGCAGGAAGGCCGGCCCGGACAGGGCCGGCCCGGTGACCACGATGATCACCGGCACGATCCCCGAGCACCCGGCCAGGGCCCTGGCCGCCTGGCCCCATCCGTGCAGGGAGGCCACGCCCTCGGAGACGTCGGCCCCGCTGGAGGACAGCACCAGCACCACCGGTATGCGGAGGTTCAGCGCAGCCGTGGCGGCCACGGTGATGGTCTTGCCGTCCTCCATCGAAAGGGCGCCGCGGCGGAGCGAGGACACCGATCGCACGACCATGGACGGCCGCCCGGCGAGCTCTTCGACTCCGGCGCGGACCGTGCCGGTGACCAGCCGCCGTACGTAGGGACCAGCGGGTGCCTGGAGGGTCACGAGCCCATGCTACGGAGCCGGCCGGCGAGCGTCCGTGTTCCTAGCGTGGCGGCCGGTGGGGCGGGTCGCCCTCGGGAGGGTCGCGGTTGGTCGAAGGGTGTTCTGACAATCCGCGGTGGGGACGGCCCGTCGAGGGTGGCGGGCGGCGACCCGGATCCGTGCCGGTCGTCGGGGACCCCTCCGACGGCTCCGCCTCCGGGCTCAACGGCTCGGTGGGCGCTCCGGCCGCCCGTCGGCGGTCGGCCCGCTCGAATTCCCGCTCCACGTCGGCCCATACCAACGGCTCGTTCTCGCCGAAGTCCTCCTCCGATGCCGGCGCCCGGGCCAGGACCACCCCGCCGACCGAGAGCAGGACCAGCAAGAGCGTGAGCTTGGAGATGAACCCGGCGATCTGTTGGTCGTTCAGTGGTCGGAGGTCGATGGCCGCGTGGGACTTGGCGAACTCGGGGTACAGGGCGTGGTTGGAGAAGATGTAGATAAAGGAGAGAAAGCCGGGCACCACCGCCTGGAGGACCAGGTAGCCGAAGCGGACGACGGGCCGGGGCCTCCCGATGCCCGGGATCCGCCCCAGGACCGGCAGCCACAGGACGAACCCGGCCAGCACCGTCACGAGATCGAGCACACCGCGGGCCGGTAGCGAGCTGGACTGGGCTCTGACCAGGGCGGGAGTCATGGATCCCACCACCAGGACGGTGACCGTCACGATGGCCACGGCCGGTCGCTGCAGCCGGGTCAGCACACCGTCGATCAGCGCCGGTCTGGTCACCCGGCGCAGGACGTCGTAGGGGAGACCGAGCAGAAGGAGCGGCGCTACCGCCAGCAGGAGGAGGAGCCGCTGCGTGACCAGAGCGGCAAGCGACCAGTGAGCAGCCAGGTCGGCCAGCGGCCAGGTCAGGGCCACGACCGAGACGGCGAGGGCTCCGGCGAAGCTGGCCACCTGGCACCGGGTCCAGGGGATGGGCCGCTCACCTGACCGCGACAGACGGACGTGTCCGACGACGACCAGGCCGGCGAACGAGGCCAGCACGACCCAGGCGACGACGTGAGGCTGCCATGCGTAGGGGCCAGAAGTCATCCCCACGGTCAGGAACCGGTCTTCCGGGTCCTAGATTGACCCCGATGCCGCGGCTGGATCGACTCGAACGGGTCACCGACTTGTTGCTGGTGCTGCTGGACACGACGCGCCCGCTGAGCCTGCGAGAGATCGCCGAGCGGGTACCCGGCTATCCCGAGGCCCACGGCGCCCGCCGGCAGGCCTTCGAGCGCGACAAGCGCCTGCTGCGCGACGAGGGCGTCCCGGTGCTGGTGGTGCCCATCGGCGGTGAGGAGCAGCTGGGGTACCGAGTGGATCCCGACGCCTACTACTTGCCGGACCTGGGTCTCGAGGCTGAGGAGCAGGCCGCCTTGAACTTGGCCGTCGCCGGAGTCCACCTCGGTGAGCCTATCGGCCGCGATGCCCTCCTGAAGCTGGGCGCCGCCGGAGAGTCGCCCCTCCTGTCGTCCTCGGCTGCGCCCCTGGTGGACCTGCGTTCGGTCGACGGCCTGCCGGCTCTCCCGGTCCTGTTCGACGCCATCCGACACGCGGCCGACATCTCCTTCTCGTACCGGGGCGAGCGGCGCCACGTGGACCCCGCCGGCCTCCGCTTTCGCCGGGGCCAGTGGTACGTGGTCGGGTTCGATCGGGACCGGGGAGAGGCTCGCACCTTCCGGGTCGACCGTATCGAGGGAACGCCCGAAGCCGGTCCGCCGGAGTCGACGGAGCTCCCACCCGGCTTCGATGTCGACGCCGCCTTCGGGCGCGATCCCTGGCAGTTCGGCGGGGGGGAGGAGATCGAGGTCGACATCCTCGTGGATGCGGCGGTGGCGGGCCGGGTGGTGGCCGAGCTCGGCGAGCCGGCCGTGGTCGAGGAGCGAAGCGACGGTGCGGTGGTGGTGCGCCTGACGGTGACCGACGAGGAGGCCCTCATCCGCTGGGTCCTCGACCTGCTGGACCATGCCGAGGTGATCGAGCCGCCGGCGGTACGGGCTCTGCTGGTGGAGCGTCTGGAAGCCTTCGCCGCAGCCGGGGCGCCGGACCGATGAGTGCCGCGCTCGACACCGCCGTCCGGCTGCGGCGGCTGTTGGCCATCCTGGCCTGGTTGGCCCAGGTGGGCGAGGCACCGATCGACCTGACGGCGGCGCGGTTCGACCTCACGCCCGAGGCACTGGTCACCGAGCTCGAGATGGCGGCCTGCTGCGGGGTCCCCCCCTACACGCCCGACCAGCTCATGGAGATCGTGGTGAGCGACTCCACGGTGTCGACCCGGGTAGGGACAGCGCTGACCCGGCCCCGACGGTTCAGCCCGGCCGAAGGCTTCGCCCTGGCCGCCTCGGCCCGGGCCCTGCTCGCCGTATCCGGTAGCGACGAGAGCGGGGCCCTGTCCACTGCGCTGGCCAAGCTCGACCGGGCGCTCGGGGGGGAGCACCTGGACGTGGAGCTCGACGCGCCGGCGCTGCTGCCTCTGGTGCGTCAGGCCGTGGCCGAGGGCACCCGCCTGTCCATCTCCTACTACTCCGCCTCGACCGACCGGGTCTCCGAGCGTGAGATCACCCCCCTCCGCTTGTTCGCCTCCGAGGGCCACTGGTACGTCGACGCCCACTGCTCCACGGCGGGGGACCTGCGCCGGTTCCGAGTGGACCGCATCAACGCGGCGGAACCGGCCGGGGAGGGGGCCGGCGACGACCCGAGTGTGAACGGGAGTGATGCCTCCGGCCCGGCTCCGGCCGGGGAGCACGACGGGGAGACCCGGCGAGATCTCGAGCCCTACGTCCCCGGTCCGGACAGCCAGAAGGTGCGGATCTCCCTCGATCCGGCCACGGCCTGGCTGGTCGAGTCGATCCCTGGGGCAGGCCCGGTCGAGCCGGTCGGTGACCGGGCGGAGATCGAGGTGTTCGTCGGCGGCGATGCCTGGCTCGAGCGCCTGCTCCTCCGATTGGGACCCGACGCCCGGGTCGTCGATCCACCCGACTACCGCACCCTGGCCGCCGAGGCCGCCGCCCGCATCCTCGAGCGCTACCGGTAGCCACCCCTTGGTTCCCGCTCGGTAATCGGAAGGAATCCGGCAAGGTCGCCGCCAGGCCGGGGCGCAATACCGGGCTGGTGCAGATCCACCGCAGTCGGACCGGGCGAGCCGGCGTCAGTGGCCCGGGCGTCGGACCGTGACGACGGGTGGTTCTCCGAATCCACGTCGTCCGCCCCGGCGGTCATGGCTACTACGTCGAGGACCTGGTCCCCGGTCGAGCCGAGGGGTCGCCGGTCGCCGGCGAGGAGCCGGGCTATTGGTGGGGAGGTGGCGCGGCGGCCATGGGCCGGCACGACCGGGTCGAAGCTCAGGAGTTCGCCGAGGTTCTGGCCGGGCGAGATCCGGACTCGGGTGCGCCCCTCCGCGCCCGCCGGGACGATCGGGCCGTGTCCGGCTACGACCTCACCTTCGGGGCGCCCAAGTCGGTCAGCCTGCTGCATCTGTTGGCCCCGCGGGAGATCGCCGAGGAGACGGGCTCTGCCCACCGGGCGGCGGTGGACGAGGCCCTCGGCTATCTGGAGCGGGCCGCGGTCGGCGTCCGACGCTCCCGGTCAGGCGTGGTCATCCGCCTCCGGTCCACCGGGATGGCGGCAGGCGTCTTTCTGCACCGGACGAGCCGGGCCCTCGATCCCCATCTCCATACGCACGTGGTGGCGGCCAACGTGGCCCAAGGTGTGGACGGGCGGTGGTCGGCGGTGGACAGCCGGCGAGTGTTCGTCCATGCCCCGGCGGCCCAGGCCGTCTACCACGCCCGGCTACGGCTGGAGATCGGGGAGCGGATGGGTGGCGCCTTCGACGTGTCCCCTTCGGGCCTCGGTGACGTGGTCGGCGTCGACCGCTCGCTGCTGCGGCTCTTCTCGCAGCGGGCCGCGGCCATGGATGAGTACCGCCACCGCCAGGCGAGGGGCCGGTCGTGGCGGGGTGCCTTCTTCACCACCCGCCCGGACAAGGACCGGACGCGAACCGTCGAGTCCCTTCGCGCCGAGTGGCGAGAACGGGCCGCCACGTTCGGGTTCGATCTCGGCGAACTGACGTCGGTGGTCGGGCGTCGTTCCCGGATCCGCGGCACCGAGGCTCTCATCGACCAGAGACGGATGACGTCGGACCTCGACCGCCTGGCCCGAGACGGCCGGTCTCTGTCCCGGCGTGACCTGGTAGCCAAAGTTGCCGCAGCTTCGATGGACGGGGCCTCGGCGGTGGCGATCGAGTCGGTGGCCGATCGCCTGATCGAGCACGGCGGCGGTACCGCGGCGGATCGGCTGCCCCGCCGGACGGGATCCGGTCGTGGTGTGGTGGGGCCCGAACCCCGCTGGCCCGCCGGACAGCTCGCCGGTGCCCTGGAGCATGCCTGGAGCGCTCCGACGGCGCCGGTTCCCGATACGGCGCGTCGTCTCGTTGCCAAGGACGGCCTGACGATCCCGGGGCTCGATCTCCGCCGTGATCCGGATCGCACCCTCGGCCGGACGTTCGACATCGGTCGTTCGTGAAGGCATCGAACGTCTACAGCTCCCAACCGTGGCCGTCCGCGCTCCCGGCGCCACGGTCGTGCAGGTGATCGCGCTGGTGGCTGCGGTCCATACCCCGGAGGGTGCGCCAGGGCTCGGCCAGATGGGACGGTGCCAACTCGATCCAACTGGCCCGGTTTCGCTCGTCGAAGGCCAGCGCGTGGTGGGGAGTGCCGCGGGCGATCACGTCCACCGGCAGCCTGCGTCGCCATTGGGTCGAGACACCGGCGCCATGTTGTGGACGGCCGCCACTGACCAGGTCGACGAAGGGGCGGTCCGATGCCGCCTGGCCCCACGAGATCGTCCGGGTCGGTATCTCCTCGTCACCCGCCAGCGTGGAGAGCGCCTCGAGTGTGCGCACGTCCCCGATGCCGGGGAGTACCACGGTGGTGCCGAAGAGCGAGGGGAAGCCGTCCGCATGGTCCGGCCACCGGTGCCGGGCTTGGGACAGGTCCTGCAGGCAGGCCAGCGTCAACAAGCCTTGGCCCCCACCTTCACTGATCATCGATGGGAGATCCGGTATCGGTGCGATGTTGGCCAGCTCGTCCAGCGCCAGCAGCACGGGGGGCGTCGACCGGGTCGCGGTCGACGCCTGAGCCCGCAGGGCGAAGGTCGCATGGCGAAGGTCCTCGATGAGGCCGACGACCATGGGCGCGACCCCCGCTTGGAGGTGCCCGGGCGCCGAGATGTAGATGGTGTCGGCCGAGCGGACGAACCCGGCCGGATCGAAATCCGGGTCGGAGGTGACCGCCAGGGCGGTGTCGGAGCGGAATCCGGACAAGGATCCTGAGGCGGTGGACCAGATCCCGCTGAGCTCCCGCTCGTCGGTGCGGATGATCCCGTCGAGGAGGTTCCGGGCCAGTTCGGTCGAGTGGTGCGACTCCCCGGCCAGGATCTGCTGGGCAGGCAGGGCCTGCCGGCGATCCACCCAGGTCAGGACGGTGCGCATGTCGACTTCCCCCACCGCGCCGGCATGCAGGAGGGGAGCCAACAGCGCCTGGGCCCGCTCGTTCCAGTGGGAGTGGTCCCCGCGGACGGCCCGCCCGCCTCCCGGCACCGAGCCGACCTCGACCAAGGTGCGGGCCTGGGACAGCGCCCCCACCCACGTGGTGCAGGACTGCAGCGGGGACCAACGCATCGGCACCAATCCACCGCTGCGTCCGACCGATCCCGTAGGGTCGAAGAGCAGGCAGCGTCCCAACGCTGAACGCGCAGCCACCGTGGCATCGAGCACGTCGGGCTTGGTCGATGTCGATACCACCGGTCCGTTGCTCGCCAGCACATTGGGAATGATCAATGACGTCGTCTTGCCCGAACGCGGCGGTCCGAGGACCATGACCGACTGCTGCGGTCCGGCGAAGCACCAGCCGTGTTCGGTGTGCCCGAGGTACGCGCCGTGATCTGCGCCGTCAGAAGCGGCCAATACGGCGCGATGGCGCGTTGTGAGGCGAAATTCGGGTGTTGTGGAAAAAAATATTTTACGGTCAATTTCCGCTCACTTGTGCTCATCGCAACCGTGGCGGACAGTGATCTCCGCGAGGGCGGCACATGAGGCACCGCGCAATTAATTATTGCAATCAAACGGTTTTTTGTCCATGACTGACGAACGGCGACTCCGATTCAACGTATCGCGCCGCATCATGAGTGTCTTGCACCACGTGCGTCAGACCGGCGCGATCGGCTGCGTTCAGCGCGACGGTGCTTGACCTGGCCGGAAAAACCCATTTTGCTGGTAAGGGTTGCGTATCGCTGCGGAGGTGATCGTGAACAAGTCGCAACTCGTCAAAGCAGTCAGCGATTCGACGCGTTCGAGCCGTAAGACTGTAGGACGCGTTGTTGATGTGTTGTTCGACACCATTGTCACCGAGGTTCGATCCGGACGGAAGGTTACGGTGGTCGGGTTTGGGGCGTTCAATCCGATCAACCGGAGTCCCCGTGTGGGTCGGAACCCGAGGACAGGCGCAGTGGTGCCCATACCGGCGTCGAAGGGTGTCCGGTTCGCCACCGGTTCGGCGTTCAAATCGGCGTTGAACCCCAAGGAGGAAACATCCATGGCAGTGAGAAAGGCAGCAGCCAAGCGGCCGGCCCGTAAGAGGCCGGCCAAGAGGACGGCAGCCAAAAAGGCGACGGCCAAGAGGGCGGTGAAGAAGGCCCCGGCCCGCAAGCGGCCCGCCAAGAAGACTGCGGCCAAGAAGACCGCCGCCCGCAAGCGGCCGGCCAAGCGGACGGCCAAGAAGACGGCAGCCCGCAAGCGGCCGGCCAAACGGACGGCCAAGAAGACGGCAGCCCGCAAGCGGCCGGCCAAGCGGACGGCCAAGAAGGCACCGGCCCGCAAGCGGACGGCCAAGAAGACGGCAGCCCGCAGGCGGCCGGCCAAGAAGACTGCGGCCAAGAGGGCTCCGGCCCGCAAGGCAGTCAAGCGGGTCCGCCGCTCACGGTAGGTACCCACTAGGGCGCCGCACCGGCGCCGCCATCGAGTGCGACGGTGGGGGCCTTCGGGTCCCCACCGGTCGCGCCGGTCAGCCACCGGTCCCTCCGGCGATCAGACGTCGTCGATGAGCCGGAAGGCTTCCGCCGACGGGAGGCCGCCGATCGAGCCGTGCTGAGCCAGTTGGCGACGAACCTTGGAGGCGAGCCCGGCGGCGGCCGGAGGGTCGCCATTCTTGGCATCGCCGCTGCCGTCATCGGCCATCCCCATGGTGGATTCGAGCTGGCTGCGGTGGCACATGAGGGCGTCGACCTTTGACGCCTCGAAGCCTCGGGCGTCCTCGACGTGGTTGGGTGCGTCGGCCTCCCACAGCAGCAATGCCTGCGGACGATGGGGGGCCAGCCCGAGCTCAGGGAAGTAGTGGTGGTCGCGGGCGGCGACCAGGGCGTCGACGGTGAGGAAGCCTGCCGCCCGGTGGTCGGGATGGAGCCGGTACCGCCGCCACGGGTCGTGGCCCAGGATCACGGTGGGTCTGACCTTCCGGATGATCCCGACCAGCGCCTGTCGCTCTTCGATCCCGTTCTCGAGCTCCCCGTCGACCCGCTGTAGGAAGAGGATCCGGTCCGGTCCGGGGGCCTGGTCCGGGCCGCCGTCGACCACTGACGCCGCCGCCCGGCACTCCTGTGCACGCGCCGTCGCCAGTGCGCTCAGATCGGCGCCGGGCTCCCAGGTGCCCTTCGACCCGTCGGTGAGCACGGCGTAGTGGAGTCGGGCTCCGCCCGCCGCCCACCGGGCCAGCGTGGCGCCGCACCCGAACTCGATGTCGTCGGGATGAGCGCCGACAGCCAGGACGACACCGGGCGTCGGCAGCCCGGTGGTGATCGGCTCCGAGGTCAACAGGTCCCCGACCGGGAGCCCGCTCGGCCCCGGCGGGAATCCGTCGTCATCGCCCCCCTCGACCTGTGGTGGCGTCACGGGGCAGGGACACCGTGGGCGGCGACCGGCACCACGTCGCCTGGTTCGTCGATGTCCCAGGCCAGGTCGGGCCGGTCGAGAACCCGCAGCGCCAGGCCGAGCCGTTGCGCCTCGGCTCGGTGGCGGGCGAAGGAACCAGGACCGTACGAGAACTGGAACCCGGCGTCGGTGGGCAGCGCCATGACGTTGGTGCCGTTGCCGTAGCGATCGGGGACCAGCGTGACCCCGCCGCCCGCCTCCACCTCCGAGAGGGCGCGGGCTCGAGGCAGGTCGGCATGGGCCACGATCACCTCGACGACGCCGGCCGAGCGCAGATGGTCGACCCCGGCCTCGACCGCGCCGTTGAGGCCCCGGCCCGGCTCCCAGACGACCAGGGCGCCGAGCCCCCTGGCCCACTCGGCCACGGTCCGGTCGTCGCACACCACTGCGACGGGCAGCGGAAGAGCGGCGCTCACCACCCGGTCGGCCATGGCCCGGGCCAGCTCGACCCGCTGGTCTCCGTCCAGGGCCCGGTGCAGGCGGCGCTTGGCGAGAGCGAAGGCCTTGACCGGGATGAGCACCGCCCGCGGCCCGAGGTGCAATGGATGGCCGGGCAACGAGGACCGATGCGGGTCAGCCACGGCGCCAGTGTACGCGGCCCCGTCGATGGCACTCCGGGGCGGCCCGACGGCCGATCTAGGGTGTCGCTTGTGACGGGAGGGGATGCCGGAGGCGTGCCATCGCGCCAGGAGGCGCAGGCCCGGGTGTGGTCGCTCCTCATCGAACTGGGTTGCTCCCCCGAGGAGATCGAACGCGCCATGGCTGAAGACGTCGTCGACCTGCTCGTCGTCGACCGCATGCTGCTGCCGTCGTCGCGCCGCCTGACCCAGTCCGAGGTGGCCGAGACGACGCAGCTCCCGATCGATGTGATCCGACGTCTGTGGCGGGCACTGGGCTTTCTCGACGTCGAGGCCGACGATCTCGCCTTCACCGATCTGGACGTCGAGGCCGTCCAGCTGTTCCAGTCGATGCTGGCCGCCGGTCTGGCCGATCTCGACTCCTCCATCCAGACCGCCCGGGTCATCGGCCTCTCGATGGCCCGGATCGCCGAGGCCGAGACGACCCCCGGATCGACCCCGTTCCTCAGCCCGTCGGGCGACAGCATCATCGATGCCGACTTGTTCGCCCGCCAGGCCGGCCTGGCCTTCCCGGCCATGGCCCGGCTGCTCGAGTACGTCTGGCGGCGGCACCTCCAGGCGGCGGTCAGGAGGGCCCAGCTGCTCCGGGCCCGCGGATCGGTCGGCGGGATGAGCCCGGTGACCGCCGTGGGATTCGCCGACATGGTCGGCTTCACCGTGCTCAGCCAACATCTCGGCGACGAGGAGCTGGTCGAAGTGGTGGCCCGGTTCGAGGAGCTGGCCTATGACACGGTGGTCGCCCTCGGCGGCCGTGTCGTCAAGATGATCGGCGACGAGGTGATGTTCGTCGTCCAGTCGGCGGTGAGCGCCGCCGAGATCGGGCTGAGCCTGGCCGAGGCGTACGCCGGGGACGAGCTCCTGTCCGATGTCCGGGTGGCGCTCGCCGTCGGACCGGCCCTCCTGCGGGACGGGGACTACTACGGTCCGGTGGTCAACCTGGCCAGCCGGCTGGTCGGGGTGGCCCATCCCGGGGCCGTGCTGGTCTCCGACGAGTTCCGTGCCGCGCTGGGCGACGACACCGAGCGCTTCGAGATGAGGCCGCTGCGGCCCCGCACGCTGAAGGACATCGGTCGGGTCCAGGCCTGGAGGCTCTTCCGGGCCGGCACCGAGCCCAGTGCAGACCGGCGCCGGGCCGTACGCTGGGAGCGTCTCACCGCCGTCCTGCGCGAGCTCGACGAGCTGCGCGACCGCGGCGAGCAGCTGGTCCTCCGGAACACCTCCCGCCGGTCGGGTGACGAGGTGGCCGGACCCGATCGGGCGGAGCCCGGTAAGGGCCCCTCAGATCGGATCGAGCCGGACCGTGGCGATACCCTCGGCCCGCAGCGCGAAGGACCCTTGGAACGGAGCCACCGGCTCTCCCCGTAGGTCGACCAGCCAGCCCGTGTGGTCGGGGATCTCGACGGTGGTGGCCACCGGCCGGGGGTGGAACACCCGCACCTCGAGCAGACCGCCTTGGCGGCGAACGGACGACACCTCGGCGCCGCGCACGGTGAGGACCGATCCATTGTCCGCACGCCCGCCTCCTCCGAACGACGGCACGCACGCCAGGGGCACCAGCACGTCCTCGGCCATCCGGTAGGGATCGATCTCGCGGACGGCGATGGCGTAGCGCACTTCGACCGGTCCGATGAGCTGGGGGCCCTCGAGCGGCGTCATCGGTCCGGCGGTGAGCGGGCGGGTGCTCATGCCCAGGCGGGACAGCATGCCGGTCGAGCGCAACAGTGTGAGGGCCAGGCTGCCGGCCGTGTCCCCGCCTGCGCCCTCTCGGGGTTCGATGTCGGTCAGCTCGTACTCGAGCAGGCCCTCGTGCACCACGGTCAGGCCGCCGGCCGACACGAACCGGCGGGCGGGGAAGGTCGGCGTTCCCGTCTCCTCGTTCCCGCCCTCGGCGGTGAGCCCGCGCTCGACGACGGTGAACGCGCTCTCGGCCCGTGACGTCCGGGCTCGATGGGGGAGGGGGAAGTGGGCCCGTAGCCGGTGGTCCCTCGACGGATTGTCGAACGACGTCCGCACCCGGACCACCGGCTCGTCGGCGTGCAGCTCGAGCTTGGTCACGACCGGCACCTGGTGGCTGCCCACCCGTGACTTGGAGGCGTCGTCGACCCGGGCGGGCCAGGCGAAGGTGGCAGTGATCGAGACGCCGGCCCGCACCGGGCCCCGTTCGTCGACGCTGACCGATACCGACACCGGCGTCTCCACCAGCAGGTCGATGGCCGGCGGCGAGTAGTTGTAGGTGTCGCCGTGGTCTCCGCCGTCGACCAGTCGGCCGAAGCCGGGCCGGCCGTCGATGGCGAACGTGCCGTCGGCCGGGTCGACATCCACCGTGACGAGGCCGTTGGTCAAGGTCACCGACCCGGTGGGATCGTCGCGCACCTCCACCGGATGGGTGAGGCCGGCCGGTGCGAACCGGGCCCAGCCGAACCCCGGAACCTGCTGCTGGCGGGCAAGGACCCGTCGGACCGGGGGCTGCTCGAGGACAAAACGCACCTCGGTATCGGGCCGCGCCGTGAGGCGGGTGTAGAGCTCGCGCTTGATCTCCTCGATCGGGACCCCGTCGCGGGCCTCCGAACCGATCACGACCCGGATGTCGAGACCGGTCTCGTCCTCGGTGAGGGAGGCGTCGGTGATATAGGTGTCGGTATCGAGCCGAGCTCCCTGGACCAGCCCGAGCATGCTGCGGACTGTGATGCCGTCCAAAGTGAGGGTGCCCGGGAGGCCGGCCCGCTCCGACAGCACCTGGACGTCCGGGCCCGGCTCGCCGGCGGCCGTGACGACCGCTTCGACGATGCCGGTCCGGTCGGCGGCAGACGGGTTGACCGCCACGGGGCCTGCCGACGCCATGGACGCCGCCAACGCGTCGAGGGCTTCGCCGGTCAGCGCCTCCCCCAGGTGGCGGGCCTCGGCGTATCGATGGAGGACGGCGTCGACGACGTCGTCCAGCGAGCAGGCACAGACCGAGTCATGCGCCGAGTTGCGGATCATCTGGGTCCAGGCCAGGTCGAGGAATCGTCCCGGCCAGTTCTCGGCCGGCAGGAACAGCGCCGAGAGAGGTTCGGCCTGCTGCTCGAGGGCGCGCTCGGCCCGGCTCGCCGCCTGTTTCACGTCGACGCGGTTGGAGGCCACCCCCATCAGCAGGTTGGCCCGGGCTCCTGAGCGGAGCTCCCCCTGCCAGTCGGGGAGCCCGTCGGTGCTGGCCTGTCCGAGGTACTCCGACAGCGAGGTGATGGCCAGCTCGAAGTCGCCCTGCATCTGGTTCGCCTCCGTCACGACGCGCCCGAGCCAGGGTTGGGGGCGCTGGTGGTCGGTCCCGTTCATCAGCAGGAGGGGATCGTCGGGCTGGAGGAAGCCGTCGACTTCTTCGAGATGGGCCCGGAGCCGCCGTACCAGCGCCTTGGCGTCGTCGGGAAGGGCGGCACCGTTTCCGTAGCCGGCCACGAGGTATTCGGCCCGGACGGTCGAGCCGTCCGGCGCCGACCAGCGGAAGGCGGTCCGGTCGACGGCGGAGGGAACTCCCCGCCACACCACCGCGTGCTTCATCCCGGCCAGGGTGAGGAGCTGGGGCATTTGGGCGACGTGTCCGAACATGTCTGGCAGATAGCCCACGTCCATCACGCCTCCGAAGGCGCTGCCGCGTCCGATGCCGGCCTGGAGGTTCCGGATCAGCGTTTCACCGGAGACCAGGAACTCGTCCATGAGGATGTACCAGGGACCGACCGTGATGCGGCCGGCTGCGGCCAGGGCGCGCAGCCGCACCTCGTTCTCCGGCCGCACCTCGAGGTAGTCGTCGACCACCGCCACCTGCCCGTCGAGCAAGAAGTGGCGGTAGGAGCTGTCGCGCTCCATCTGGTCGAGCAGTCCGTCGACCAGATGGACCAGCTTGACGCGGAACGTCTGGAACGGCTCGTACCACTCGCGGTCCCAATGGGTATGGGGCACGACGGCAATGTGGCGCGGTCTACCCCTGGCCTCTGATGTCCCCCCGGCAGTGCCAGGAGCCTCCCCAGCGCTCACGACCCGATCGGGCCGTACTCCGCTTCGTAGGCCTTGAGCTCGCCCGCGATCCGTTCGATGTCACTCTTTGACTGATCGGTGCCGCGCCCGACCTGCTCCACCCAGACTGCCACACCGAGGTCGCGCAGCAACCCATCGGCCTTGTGCTTCGCCTGGGCGGCGTCGAGCTTGGCTTGGCCCGCCTTGCTCGCCTCGGTGGCCTTGGCCAGTCCGACCTCGGCCGAGGCCTTCACCTTGTCCATGAGTCCCATGGTCCGTTCCTTTCTGCCGACGCCTTCAGTGTCGGACCGCTCTGCCGGCGGAAGCCCGTGAACGGGCCCGCCAGCATGTGGTCTGGCGGCTCCTTCCGGCCCCACCGGTGTAGCAGAACCTGGCCTGTGCCGAGCACCGCCATCCTCGGCGCGAGTCGACCTGGCCGAGTCGACCCGGCCGGTGGCAACACGGGATGGGACCGTGCCGGGGACTGGGTGGACTGGGTGGACTGGGTGGACTGCGCGGACTGGCTGGACTGCATGCACTATGGGCGTGGGCTATGACTGGACAGCTGTCCGCTCTGCCGGGAGGCGGACCGGACCGACAGATCGAGGAGGTCGTCCCTGCGCCCCTGGCGTGATCACCTGCCGGCCGGTGTCGAGCCGGCTCTCGAGGATCTGGTCTCGGCAGGCACTCTGCCGGCGGCATGGTCCGCCCGCTGGCGGGCCGCGCCTGATGCCCGCCTGTGGCTCGAGCGTCCGGATGGGGATGCCCCCCAGGCGGCGGGCCGGGTGGTCGGCGGATGGTGGACGGCGGGCGAATTCGAAGCGGCCACCCGCCGGGTGGCCGGGCGTTTCCGGGGCGCCGGGCTGCAGCCGGGGGATCGTGTGCTGTGGTCGACCAGCTCCACGGTCAGCGCCCTGGTGGCCCATGTTGCCGCCCTGCGCGGCGGCCTGGTCGTCGTCCCCGCCAATGTCGCCTACACCAACCGTGAGCTGGCGCACATCGTCACCGACGTGCGTCCGGCGGCCGCCGTCGTCGAGGGTCCCGAGCGGCAGCACGCGGTCCGCCATCTGTCGGACGCGGCCGTGGTGGTGGGGCCCGAGGTGGGGCTGCCAGAGGGGAGCGAGGGCCCGCTCGACGTCGCCCAGCCCGACGACCCGGCCCTCATCCTCTACACATCCGGTACGACCGGCGCCCCGAAGGGGGCCGTCCTCTGTCATCGGAACCTGCTGGCCGGTGCCGAGTCGCTACGGCTCGCCTGGCGCTGGAGCGAGGCTGACCGGCTGGTCCACGCACTCCCGGTCTTTCACGCTCACGGGCTCTGCGTCGGGATCTACGGCACGCTGCTGGCCGGGTCGTCGGCTGTGCTCCTTCCGGGGTTCGATCCGGTCGCGGTAGCCGACACCGCCCGGGAGCTGGGGGCCACGCTCTTCTTCGGGGTGCCCACCATGTACCACCGGCTGGTTGGTTCGGGACGCGCCGCCGACCTGCGTTCCCTCCGGCTCTGTGTCTCGGGCTCGGCTCCCATGTCCGTCGAGCTGCACGGGGCCATGGAAGCCGCGCTGGGCTGGACCGTGCTCGAGCGTTACGGGATGACCGAGACCCTGATGAGCCTGTCCAACCCGTACGAGGGGCCCCGCCGTCCCGGGACGGTGGGGTTTCCACTTCCCGGCGTCGAAGCGCGGTTGAGCGACGAGGGTGAGCTGTCAGTGCGGGGGCCGAACGTCTTCGACGGATACTGGGAACGGCCGGCCGTCAACGCCGAGGTCTTCACCGTCGACGAGGGCTCGCCGTGGTTCCGGACCGGCGACCAGGGCAGTGACGAGGACGGTTACGTCACCATCCGCGGGCGGACGACCGAGATGATCATCTCGGGAGGGTTCAACGTCTACCCGACCGAAGTCGAGGAGGTGCTGCTGACCCATCCGGGCGTAGCCGAGGTGGCGGTCACCGGCACACCGTCGGACGAGTGGGGCGAAGTGGTAACAGCCTGGATCGTGGCGGACGGCAGAGCGCCGTCGGCCGAGGACCTGGCTGCGTTCACCGGAACGACACTCGCCTCCTATAAGCGACCACGACTCGTCCACGTGGTCGACGAGCTGCCCCGCAACGCTCTGGGCAAGGTGGTGCGGAGCCACCTCGGGCATCGGGTGGGCGGCTAGGTTTCCGGTCATGCCGACACCATCCCGGGTGCGCCGCCGCCGTGCCGCGGGGGACGGGGCGGCGAGCAGGGTCGACAAGGGCACGGTCGACCAGGGCACGGACGGCGTGGCGACCCCAGGCAGCGGGGCGAGCCCGGACAGTGGGGCGACCCCGGACGACCGGTTCGAGCGGGAGCTCGGCGACGAAGGGTTCGGGATCGTCGCCGGCCTGGACGAGGTCGGCCGCGGCGCCTGGGCCGGCCCGGTGTCGGTCGGCGTGGTGGTGTTCCCACCCGACGTGCCACCCCCCGACGGAGTCCGTGACTCCAAGATGTTGACCGAGGACCGGAGGGAAGCCCTGTTCCCGCTCATCGTGGCCTGGTGCACGGAATGGTCGGTCGGCCACGCCGGGCCGGAGGAGTGCGACCGGTGGGGCATGACCGTGGCGCTGCGCCTGGCGGCCCGGCGGGCGCTCGCCACCCTGCGCCGGGCGCCCCATGCCGTGCTCATGGACGGCGCCTTCGACTACGTGAGCGATCCTTCGGAGCCGGCCCAGCTGCCGGGGATCACCGAGGTGCCGACCCTCCCGAAGGATCCTCCCCACGTCCGGACGGTGGTGCGGGGCGACGCCCAGTGCGTCTCCATCGCCGCCGCCTCCATCCTGGCCAAGGTCACGCGTGACCGGATGATGCGGTCCCTCTCCGTCAGCTTCCCCCCATTCGACTTCGACCAGAACAAGGGATATCCGTCCCCGGTCCACAAGACCGCCCTGGCCGGATTCGGCCTGACCTCGGTCCATCGCAGGTCGTGGGCCTTCGTGGACAGCATGGCCTTTCGATGAGCCGGCGCTCGATGAGCCGGCACCGCCGAGGCCGCTGAGCACTCCGGGTCATCCGGCCGCTCGCCACCGGCGAGCCGCCCTCTCCCCGTTCCGACGTGATCGCACCGCCCTCAGGTGGGCGCCGGCTCCTTCGGGAGCCCGAGCACCCGTTCTCCAATGATGTTGCGCAGGACTTCGTCGGACCCACCGGCGACCCGGATCCCCGGTACGCCCAGGATGAATTCGGACCAGGCGTAGGTGCCCCAGGTGCCGGTGTCGGCTACCAGGGCCGGGCCGAGCAGCGAGGACAGCACGGCGCAGATGCGGACCATGTTGGCCGTGAGCGACAGCTTGGCCATCGACAGCTCCGGGCCGGGCGCCTGCCCGGCGGCCACGGCGGCCATGGACCGCAGGGTCGTGAATCGGGCCACCCGCTCGTGGATGATGACTGAGGCGAGCTGCTGGCGGATCAGGGGGTCACTGTCGCGGCCGAAGGCCCTGGCCACTTCGACCAGCCGGGTGGAGGTAGGCAGGGCGGTCCCACCACCACCCCCACCGATGGCGGCCCGTTCGTTCATCAAGGTGGTGAGAGCGACCGTCCACCCCCCGTTGACGTCGCCCAGACGGTGGGAATCGGGCACCCGCACGTCGGTGAAGAACACCTCGTTGAAGGATGCGCCCCCGGTCATCTGGCGTAAGGGCCGGACTTCGACCCCCGGTGCATGCATGTCGACTACGAACCCGGTGAGCCCGCGGTGCTTGGGCAGGTCCGGGTCGGTTCGACAGATGATCTCCCCGATGTCCGACAGGTGCGCCCCCGACGTCCACACCTTCTGACCGGTGACAAGCCATTCGTCACCGTCGCGGACGGCCCGGGTCTGGAGCGAGGCCAGGTCCGAGCCGGCCCCCGGCTCACTGAAGAGCTGGCACGCCACGATGTCCCCGCGGTGGAGCTTGCGCAGGTAGGCCTCCTTCACCTCGTCGGTGGCGTGGGCCAGGATCGTGGGTGCCACCATCCCGAGGCCGATGCCGAACACGGCCCGGGAGGGCAGGCGGTACTCGCCGGCCACCCCGTCGTAGATGCGCTGATAGTCGCCGGGCAGCTGGCGGCCGCCGTACGCGGCGGGGCCGGTGATCCATCCGAACCCGGCGTCGAATTCGGCCTGCGCCCATGACCGGGCGACGGCCAGGTCCTCCTGCTCCTCCTCGGGCGTCCGCTCGGGGAGGAGGCCGACCCGGTCGGACCCCTTGCCCCATACGAACTGATCGCGGGACCGCTTCTCGGCGTGGCCCTCCAAAAAGGCACGGGCCTCGCGTTCGAATCGCTCTGGGGGGATGGCGGCGGCCGGGCCCGAACTGTGCCGGGTGGCGGCGTCGGTCATGGTGACCCTCCTGCTCGTGCATCCGGCTGGCCCGGGAGCGCCGACATGGTAACCGTGGTCCGCACCGGTGGCGCCCGGTCAGGCCGGTGATGACGGGGAGGGGGATCCCGTCGGGGTCGTCGGTGCAGGCCACCGGGCCCGTGACACCACCGAGCGCACCATGGCGGCGAAGGCATCGGGATGGGTCAGGTGGGCCCCATGGGAGGCGCCGGCGATCTCGACCAGCTCGGCTCCGGGCGTGTGCTCGACCAGCCAGGCCACGGATTCGCGGTGACGGCGGGCCGAATGCTCCCCCCGTCCGAAGGTCGCCGGCACCTTCAGCGCCCTCACGTCGAAGGGGGCTCCGGCGAGACGGATGGCGCGCAGCTCGGCGGCGAGGGCCGGCCCGTCCGCCTTGCGGGCTGCCTTGGCCGGTTCGGGGAGGCGCTCCCACGCGGCGTCGCCGACCATCCGCCGGAAGAACCGCTCGGCCGCCGCCCCGGCGGCGTCCGGATCGCCCGGGTCGGCTTCGACCGGCGAACCCTGCCGGCTCGGGTCGGTGCGGTACTGCGCCAACCAGGGCATGGGCGGCTCGTAGGCGGCCACGGCCAGGACGGAGCCCCCGGACTCCGGGCGGAGCGCCGCGGCCAGGGCCACGTCCCCGCCGTAGCTGTGCCCGACGACCACGGCCGGTTGGCTGTCGATGATCGAGATGAGATCGTCGACGTGACCGTCGAACCCGGCGTGGAGGGGCAGTGCCGCACGCGACCGGTGGTAGCCCCGGCGGTCGTAGACCACGGTGTGCATGTCGGGGAGGCGGCGCACGACCCGGGCGAAACTGGCGGAGCGGTCGAGCGAACCGTGGACCAGCACCACCCGCGGCGCGTCGGACCGTCCCTTGGGCACGTGCTCGGTGACGGACAGCCCGTCCGGTGTGGTCATGGAGGCCACAGCCTTCCAGCTGGCGCGGCGGGGGTGCCATCCGGCAACCGCGCACCCGTGTCTTCCGGCGCGCGCCGACCGGCCGGCAGTCCGGGGACCGCTCGGGGCCCCGAATCGCCGAAGCCGCGGACCCACATCACACTGGAGCCAGGGGTCGGTCCCGGTAGGCTGGGCTCGTGCTGCAGCGCGACGAGGGCGAGGGTTCCACGACGCCGGATGGGTCGCGCGTGGCCGCCGGGGCAGGGGCATTCGGGCCCAACGCCTGGCTGGTCGAGGACATGTACGAGCGGTACCTCTCGGACCCGACGTCGGTCTCCGATTCGTGGCGGGAGTTCTTCGCCGACTACCGCTCGCCCGACACACCGGCCCAGGTCGCCGCGTCGGGATCCGCCGGCGCGCCAACGGTGACCCCGCCTGCCGCCAGCCCCGCGACTGGCGACCCGGGCGCGCCCCTGGTGTCGACCCCGTCAGGCCCGCCGGCCGGTCCGGTCGACGTTCCCGAGGCGGCGTCGCCGGCCAGACCAGGACAGGGGCGGGACGAGCCGGGCACCACGGAGGGGACCGAACCCCCTGTCCCTCTCCGGGGCGCGGCCGGTCGCATCGTGGCCAACATGGAGGCGTCGCTCGGGGTTCCGACCGCCACCAGTGTGCGGGTGGTCCCCTCCAAGCTCCTCGAGATCAACCGGACCATCGTCAACAACCAGCTGGTCCGCACGACGGGCGGCAAGGTCAGCTTCACCCACCTCATCGGGTACGCGGTGGTCAAGGCCTTGGGGGCGGTGCCCGCCATGAACGCCACCTTCGTGCCCGACGCCGATGGGAAGGGAACGCCCGGCGTGGTCCGCCATCGCCATGTCGGCCTCGGCCTCGCCGTCGACGTGGAGAAGGCCGACGGGAGCCGGACGCTGCTCGTTCCCTGCATCACCGGGGCGGACACACTGGACTTCCGCGGGTTCGTCGCCGCCTACGAGGAGCTGGTGCGAAAGATCCACACCAACCGGATCGGGCCCGACGACTTCAGCGGCACGACGGTGACGCTCACGAACCCCGGAACGCTCGGGACCATCCAGTCCGTGCCGCGGCTGATGCCGGGCCAGGGCCTCATCGTCGGTGTGGGCGCCCTGACCCTTCCCCCGGGCTTCGAGGCCGCCGACCAGCACACCCTGGCCGAGCTCGGCATCGGCAAGACGGTGACCCTGACCTCCACCTACGACCATCGGATCATCCAAGGAGCCGAGTCGGGGCTCTTCCTCGCCTATGTGTCCGAGTGCCTGACCGGCCTGCACGGCTTCTACCAGGATGTCTTCGCTTCCCTCGACATCCCTTACGAACCAGTGCGCTGGGAGGTCGACGCCAACGCGAGCTACGACGAGGTGGTCGGCCATCCGCGCCTGGTCAAGCAGGTGCACGTGCAGACGCTCATCAACATGTACCGGGTCCGTGGGCATCTCATCGCCCATCTGGACCCCTTGGACGCCGAGCCTCCCGAGCTCCATCCGGAGCTGGACCCGCTCCATTACGGGCTGACCATCTGGGACCTGCCGCGCCAGTTCGTGGCCGACGGCCTGGCCGGCAAGGACATGGCGACTCTGGACGAGATCCTCCACATCCTGCGGGACGCCTACTGCCGGACCCTGGGCGTCGAGTACATGCACATCCAGGACCCGGTCCAGAAGCAGTGGATCCAACAGCATCTCGAGGGTGTGTCGTCCGTGCTGTCGTCCGAGGAGCAGCGTCACATCCTGGACCGGCTCAACGCCGCCGAGGTCTTCGAGCGGTTCCTCCATTCGCGCTACGTGGGCCAGAAGCGGTTCGGCCTGGAAGGGGCCGAGTCGGCCATCGTGCTGCTCGACACCCTCCTCCAGGAAGCGGTGGCCGAGGGTCTCCACGAGGCGGTGATGGGCATGGCCCACCGGGGCCGGCTCAACGTCCTGGCCAACATCGTGGGCAAGTCCTACGGCGAGATCTTCGAGGAGTTCGAGGGCAACCTCGATCCGGATTCGGTCCAGGGGTCGGGTGACGTCAAGTACCACAAAGGCGCGGTCGGGACCTTCGTGGCCACCTCGGGGGAGTCGATCCCGATCACCGTGGCCTCGAACCCGTCCCATCTCGAGGCGGTGGACCCGGTCGTAGAGGGCATGGCCCGGGCCAAGCAGGACGCATTCGGCGGGGAACACGGGTCCGGCCCCGAGTTCGAGGGTGGGACGGGTGACCCCTTCCCGATCCTGTCGGTGCTCCTGCACGGCGATGCCGCGTTCGCCGGGCAGGGGGTCGTGGCCGAGACCCTCAACCTCTCGGGCCTGGCCGGGTACCGGACCGGTGGCACCGTGCACCTCGTGATCAACAACCAGCTCGGGTTCACAACCGCTCCGCAGGCGGCCCGCACGTCCGTCTACCCAACCGACGTGGCCAAGATGGTGCAGGCGCCCATCTTCCATGTGAACGGCGACGACCCCGAAGCCTGTGTCCGGGCGGCGCGCCTGGCCCTCGGCTTCCGCCAGGCCTTCCACAAGGACGTGGTCATCGACATGGTGTGCTACCGACGTCACGGGCACAACGAGGGGGACGACCCGAGCTACACACAGCCGATCATGTACTCGCTCATCGAGGCCAAGCGGTCGGTGCGCAAGCTGTACACCGAGTCGCTGGTGCGTCGCGGGGACATCTCGTTGGAGGAGGCCGAGCAGGCCCTGGACGACTTCTCTGCCCGCCTGCAGGCGGCGTTGGACGAGACGCGGGCCGAGGCAGAGTCGGCCGGCGGCCCCGTTCCGGCGCTGCCCGAGTTCGTCGTTCCCGACCTCGATGTCCCGGCCGTTCCCACCGGCATCGACGCCACCCTGCTGTCCAAGGTGGCAGAGGCGGTGCGCACGGTGCCGGAGGGCTTCGTGATCCATCCCAAGCTGGCTCGGCAGTTCGAGCAGCGAGACAAGATGGTGGCCGACGGCGAGGTCGACTGGGCGCTGGCCGAGGCGCTGGCCCTCGGCTCGCTCCTGGTCGAGGGGACGAATGTGCGACTCACCGGTCAGGACACCCGGCGAGGCACGTTCTCGCAACGGCACGCCGTGCTGGTCGACAACACCACCGGGCGCGAGTTCGTTCCGCTGGCCGCGCTCGGGAGCGGGAGGTTCACCGTGCTCGACTCCCTCCTGTCCGAGTACGCCTGCGTCGGTTTCGAGTACGGCTACTCCGTCGAGGCCATCGACGACCTGGTCGCCTGGGAGGCCCAGTTCGGTGACTTCGGCAACGGTGCGGAGATCATCATCGACAATTTCCTGGTGGCTGCCGAGGACAAGTGGGGACAGAAGTCGGGTCTCGTCCTCCTTCTCCCGCACGGCTACGAGGGCCAGGGACCCGAGCACTCCTCCGCCCGCCTGGAGCGCTTCCTCGCCATGTGCGCCCGGGGCAACATGCGGGTCACCGAGCCCTCCACGGCCGCCCAGTACTTCCACCTGCTGCGCTCTCAGGTGCAGGGCCCCGAGCGCCGCCCGCTCATCGTGCTGACACCCAAGTCCTTGCTCCGGTCGCGGCTGGCCCGGTCACCGGTGACCGAGTTCACGGAGGGCTCCTTCGCCGAGGTGCTGAACGACCCGGCCGCCGGCCACGAGGACGCCGATCCCACCGCCGTGCGGCGGGTGGTGCTGTGCACGGGCAAGATCGCCTATGACGCCTTCGAGCGCCGGAACGAGCTGGGGAATGTGGGCCGAGCGGTGGCGGTCGTCCGGGTCGAGCAGCTCTACCCCTGGCCCACCTCGGCCATCCGCCGAGTGCTCGACCGGTACACCGCCGCCAATGAAGTTGTCTGGTTGCAGGAGGAACCGGAGAACATGGGCGCCTGGAACTTCGTCCACGGCCGGTTGCACCGCCTCCTGCGGGAGACCCACACCCTGCGCCATGTGAGCAGGGCTGAGTCGGCCAGCCCGGCCTCGGGCAGCCTCGCTCTCCACCGGCTCGAGCAGTCCGACCTGCTGGTCCGGGCCGTCGGTTAGCCGGAGGTGCCAGGGCCGGACCCGGCCCTGGGGGTCAGGTCAGGAACTCGTGGGCGAGGGCGATCCACATCTCGGTGGAGAGTTGCAGCGACTCGACGTCGACCCGCTCGTCGACCCCGTGGAACATGGCCCGGAACTCGTCGAACCGGATGGCGCGGCTGTGCAGGCCGAACCCGTAGGCCACGCTGTCGAGCCTCCGGTGGAACCTGGCGTCGGTGGCTCCGACGCTCAAGCCGGGGACGGCGCGGGCACCGGGATAGAAGACCTGGCAGGCGCGTTCGAGCGCATCCCACAGCGGGGTGTCGATCGGGGATGTCGTGGCGGCGTCCTCCGACTGGAACTCGATCTCGACGTCCTGGGCCAGGTCCCCGATGACCTCGTCCAGCATGGCCCTGACATCGGCCGTATCCCAGCCGGGGAGCGAACGGATGTCCACCTCGAGCTCCACCCGATCGGGGATGACGTTGATCTTGTTACCGGCTCGCATGACGGTGGGCGCGATGGTGGTGTGGGTGCAGGCATGGGCCTGGCGGGCCAGGCCGAGTCGGGGAAGCTCCTCACAGAACTGGTCGATCCTGGCTGGGTCGAGGAGTGGCTCGGTGAGCTCGTGAGAAAGGCCCATCTCACTGATGAAGCGGGTCCAAGCCTCGTGCATCTCGGCCTCGGGCCGGTACTCGTCGATACGGCGGACGAGCTCGGCCGCCTTGACCAGCGCGTTGTCGGTGCGCAGAGGCTGGGAACCGTGACCGGGCGTTCCCCGAACGGTGAGCTTGCACCAGAAGGCACCCTTTTCGCCCACCATGACCGGCAGACGAGTCACCCCGTCAGCGGAGTCCATCGGGAACCCTCCAGTTTCGGTGATCACGTAGTCGGAATTGACGTACGTCGGCTGCGTTCCGGCAGAGCCATTCCGCGCCGTGGGTCCCGAGTGCCTCCTCGTCGGCCACGGCCACATAGGTGAGGGAACCAGCCGGACGGAAGCTGCTTCGGGCTAGGTGGCGGAGCGCGGTGGCCATGGTGGCGGTCAGGTTGAGCATGTCGATGGCGCCCCGCCCCCAGACCTCGCCGTCGACGAGCTCGCCGCCGAAGGGGTCGCGGCGCCAGTCCGCTGGCGTCGCCGGGACGACATCGGTGTGACCGAGGAGGGTCAGGGACGGAGCCGCCGGATCCGAGCCCTGGATCTTGGCCACCAAGGAGGTCCGGCCGGGCTGGGGCTCGTAGACCTCCACGTCCACGCCGGTGCCATCCAGGTAACCACGGAGCAGGTCGGCGCTGCGCTGTTCCTGCCCGGAGCCGACTGTCCCGTCGTTCACGCACTGGTTCCGGATCAGGTGCTGGAGAAGGTCGGTCGTCTCCGCCCTCCGGGCCTGGTCGTCGTCCACCGCCGCATCCTAGGGACCCTGTCCGGGGCCCTGGCAAAGAGGGCCAGCCACCAGGGATGGTCCCTCCCGACCTGGGCAGATGGTCGCCCGACCTGGGCAGATGGTTGACTGTGACTGGTATGGCACCCGATCGACAGGAGCGACGGCGGATCGTCATCGACGGGTCCAACATCGCCACCGAGGGTAGGACCGTCCCCAGCTTGGCCCAGCTGGACGAGGCCATCCGGAGCTTCTTGGAGGAGTATCAGGGCTTCGCCAGTGACGATGTGACGGTCGTGGTCGACGCCTCGTTCGGCCACCGCATCGACCCGTCGGAGCTTCCCGCCTTCGAGCAGGCCCTCGACCACGGGGAGGTGATCACGCCACCGGCCGGCGCCGTCGGACGCGGAGACGGATTCATCCTGCGCATCGCCGAAAAGTCGGGCGCCCTGGTGCTCTCGAACGACTCCTTCCAGGAGTTCCACGCCGAACGGCCATGGCTGTTCGAGCCGGGACGGCTCATCGGGGGCAAACCTGTCCCGGGGGTGGGCTGGGTGTTCACGCCGAGGACCCCGGTACGCGGCGTGAAGAGCAGGGCGGCGACGACCCGATCGAGGCGAGACGGGACAGCCGCCGAGTCGGGAGCGGGGGATTCGGAAACCACGAAGGGCGTGGCGAAGAAGAAGGCGGCGAGGGCCTCGAAAGCCGCACCGACGGCTAAGGCGACGGCGGCACCCAAGGCAACCAAGTCCGACCCGGCCGCCCAGTCCGAGCGGGTAGCCAAGGCGACCAAGGCCGAGAAGGCGACCAAGTCCGAGAAGGCGACCAAGGCCGAGAAGCCGACCAAGTCCGAGAAGCGGGTAAAGACCGGAGCGTCGTCGACCAAAGCGCCCAAGACGGCCAAGCTGGCCACGGCGGCGAAGCCGGAGAAGCCGAAGAAGGCCGCCAAGGTCGGCGCCGCCCACCACGAGGACACGGTCGCCCGGTCCAAGGCGGCCGGCGCCGGGACGGCCGGGAGCAAGGCGGCCACGAGCACGACAGCCAAGGGACGTGCGGCCGAGGGCCCGACGGACGCGGATGCCAAGGCGCCGCCAGGAGTCCGAGCGGCCAAGGCAGCCAAAGCAGGCAAGGCCGGCAAGGCCGGATCCCCCACCAAGGCGACGAAGCCGGCGAAGGCTGGCCTGGACAGCGGAAACGGCCAGGTGGCCGGACCGATGGGCGCCGAGGCCGCATCCGCCCTCAACAACCCGGTGACGTTCCTGAACTTCGTGGCCAATCATCCGATGGGGAGCACGTTCGACGGCACTGTGGTCTCGTTCACCTCGCACGGCGCTCACATCGACGTCGACGGGATGCTCTGCCACGTGCCACTTCGCGGTCTCGGCGACCCGCCGCCCACCCGGGCGCGGCAGGTGCTGTCCAAGGGCGAAACCCGGCCCTTCGTCCTGGTGTCCCTCGACGCGGCCCGTCGCCGGGCCGCCCTGGCTCTGCCCGGTCTCGGTCGCCACTGATTCGGCGGGACGACCGCCGGCCCGGGTCGGTTCCCCGTCCTCCCGGACCGTTATCCTCGGCAGTCGTGCGCGCCGAGGACTACCTGCCCCACCGCCCGCCGTTCCTCTTCGTGTCGGAGGTCCGCGCCGTCGAACCGGGCCAGTCGGCCTCGGGTAGCTGGCAGCTCACGGGCGACGAGCCCTTCTTCGGCGGTCATTTCCCAGGGCGCCCGACCCTCCCCGGTGTCCTGATGGTCGAGGCCCTGGCGCAGCTGGGTGGCGTCGCCGTGTTGGCCGACCCGCGTTTCGCCGGCAGGCTCCCGCTGTTCGGCGGGATCGAGCATGCCCGCTTCCGTCGACAGGTCGTCCCCGGCGATCGGCTCGACCTCGAGGTCACCCTGGGCCGGATGTCGGCCCGGGCGGGAAAGGGAACGGGCCGGGCCACGGTGGCGGGAGAGCTGGCCTGCCAGGCGGAGTTGCTCTTTGTCCTGGTCGACGCCTCGGCCGCTGAACCTGCCGGAGCCTGAGCGGACCGTGCGCATCGCCACCTGGAACGTCAACTCCCTGGGTGCCCGGCTCCCGCGGGTGGAGGAATGGCTGGGTTACGCCCAGCCGGACGTCTTGTGCATGCAGGAGACCAAGCAGGCCGACGCGGTCTTTCCGCACGGGGCCTTCGCCGCACTCGGCTACGAGACCGTCTCCCATGGAGACGGGCGCTGGAACGGCGTGGCCATTGCCAGCCGGGTCGGGTTGTCCGAGGCCTCCTCAGGTCTCGGATCCGGGTACGAGGCCCAGGGGAGCCGCCTCATCGCCGCCGACTGCGGCGATGTACGGGTGGTGTCGGTCTACGTCCCCAACGGGCGCAGCCTGGACAGCGACCAGTACCCTGCCAAGCTGGCCTGGATGGCCCGGCTTCGCGAGCTGCTGGACGAGACCAGCTCCCCCGATCGTCCCCTGGCCGTGTGCGGTGACTTCAACGTGGCTCCCGAGGACAGGGACGTGTGGGACCCTGCCGAGTTCGTCGGGGCCACCCACGTGAGCGGCCCGGAACGGGCTGCCCTCGATGAGCTGCTGTCGTGGGGGCTGGTGGACGTGTTCCGCCGTCTCTACGACGACGAGCGCTTGTTCACCTGGTGGGACTACCGGGCCGGCAACTTCCACAAGCACCGGGGCATGCGTATCGATCTCATCCTGGCCACCGAGGTGCTGGCCGGACGGGCCCGCTACGGGCTCATCGATCGGAACGCCCGTAAGGGCCAGAAGCCCTCGGACCACGCCCCGCTGTTCGTCGACCTGGAGGCGGGCTGATCATCGACCTGGGGTTCGGCTGAACAGGGCCGAGACCAGGGGGCGGACCGGCTCAGGGCCGGAGAGCGGCGCGCAGCTCGGCGATCCGACGGCCGGCCTGGCCGGGCGCCGCACGACCCAGCCCGGGGCGGGAGACACGGGCCACGGCGGCCAGCCAGGGCGAGGGATCGCGCTCCCGGCGCCGACCGGTTCCTGTACGCCGTTTGCGGGCCCACGAGCAGTGGAGCTGGCGCGAGGCCCGGGTGAGCGCCACATAGAGGAGCCTGCGCTCTTCGCCCCGGGCCTCGTCCGCGGCGGCGTAGGCGATGGGGACGTATCCGTCCTCGAGGCCCACCACGAACACCGTGTCCCACTCGAGGCCCTTGGCCCGGTGGAAGGTGGCCAGTTCGACCGCGTTCGCTGCCCGCGGTGCGGCGCGTCGGGTCCCACCCGGAGCCGGCCTGCTCCCCGCCGACCCGGCTTGGCGGCTCCACGGTCCTTCGGCGGCGAGCGCCCCATCGTCCACTTCCTTATCGCTGTCCGGGACGTCCGGGCCGTTTGGGTCGTCCGGGACGTCCGGGTCGGGCGGTGGACCGTCGGCCGGCCGTACCGTGTCCTCTGGCGCGGCCGCCGTTCGATAGGGGATGCCGGCCCTGGCCAGCGCTCGCCCCGCCACCATGAGCTGCTCGTTCGTCCGGGCCAGCACGGCGTGATCGGACCAGGGGCGGCCCCCCTCCGTGCTGTCGAGGATCAGGGAGGCCACGCCCTCGGCTTCGGCCTCCTCGTCGTCATACGCAGTGACCAGCGGCATCGGCCCATCCGCCGTAGCGGATCGAAACTGCAGCACCGTGCCGCGGCCCGAGAGCCTCGGCGGCGGCCCTTACCACCTGGGGTGTCGAGCGGTGGTTCTCCTCGAGGCGGAGTACCTCCATGGCAGGCACCTCCTCGGGCAGGCGGTGCAGCAAGCGTGGGGTCCGCCCCGTTCCACCCGTAGATGGCCTGGTTGGGGTCGCCCACCACGCACAGATCGTCTCGGTCGCCGCCGATGGCCCGGATCAGACGGAACTGGGAGGGGTTGACGTCCTGGAACTCGTCGACCGACAGGTGCCGGTACCGCCAACGGGCCCGTTCGGCGAAGGCCTGGTCGGACTCGAGCGCGTCGGCGGCCAGACCGAGCAGGTCGTCGAGATCGACGGCGCGCCGCCGACCGAGGGCGCGCTGGTAGGCGCCGAAGGCCTCGCGTACGCCTTCGGCCGAGACGACGGCCTCGCGCCGGGCTCGGCGGCCCCCTCGGCGTAGGTGTCGGGTCCGAGGCCACGGGACTTGGCCCAGCCGATCTCGACGGCCAGCGCCGACGCCAGGGCCGGATCGCCGACGGCGTCGCGGATGAGGCGGTAGCGCTCATCGCAAATGACCGGCGGCGGCGCGCCGGCGTCGAGGGCCTGACGCCGCAGCAGGGTCAGGGCCAGCTGGTGGATCGTGCCGGCTCGCACGCCCGGGCTCGGCGCACCGCCGCGGGTCGCCGGAATGGAGACCGGAACGCCGTAGCGCTGCAGGCGGTCGCGGAGCTCACGGGCGGCTCGACGGGTGAAGGTGCAGACCACCGTGTGGTCCGCCTCGGCCGACCCGTCCCGGATTCGGCGGGCCACCCGCAAGGTCAGCACGCTCGTCTTTCCCGATCCGGCGCCGGCCAGGATGCAGAGGGCGGGGGACGCACAGGTGACGCCCAGCTGCTGGTGCTCGGTGAGCCCGGCCACCGCCCGGTCGAAGGCGCGACCTCGCCGACGGCGCCTGTGCGCCTCGCTCCAGTGGCTCCACGGAAGCTGAGGCTATCGGTAGGGTATGCCAGTGCTGAAGTCGTTCGCCGACGGTCGTCTGTTCGGCGGGACCTGGGGGACCGGGACCTCGACGGTGCTTGCCCTCCACGGCTGGCGGCGCGACCCACCGCGACTTCTCCGGGGTCTTCGGGTCGAGGGCACGCGGGCCCCGGCGCGCGTCGCGCCCGACCTCTTCGGGTTCGGGGCCACGCCGCCTCCGCCCGAGCCGTGGGGTACCGACGAGTACGCCCGACAGCTGCTCCCCCTCTTCGACGAGCCGGAGTTGCTGGCCGACCGCATGGTCCTCGTCGGCCATTCCTTCGGCGGTCGGGTGGCCGTCCGGCTGTATGGCCTGGTGCCCGATCGCATCGAGCACCTGGTGCTCACCGGGGTGCCCCTCCTCGATCGAGCCGGGCCGGCGGGCCCGCCCGCTCGGTCCGGCTACCGGGCCGTCCGGCTGGCCCATCGGCTGGGGCTCGTCGGCGACGGCCGGCTGGAGGCGGCCCGCCGGCGCCACGGGTCGCCCGACTACCGCGCCGCCGAGGGTGTCATGCGGGCAGTCTTCGTGCAGGTGCTGGCCGAGCAGTACGCCGATGGACCTCGGATCCATCGCCTGCCCCGTCGACCTGGTATGGGGCGAGAAGGACACCGAGGTGCCCCTGGAGGTGGCGGTCCGGGCCGAACCGCTCTTCCCAGCGGCCAGGCTGATCAGCGCTGCCCGGGGTCGGCCACCTCGACGCCGACCGAGGCACCGGAGGCACTGCGCGACGCGGTCGTCGGCCGGTCGGCGCCGACCCCCCGCGACCGGGGGGCGCGTGGTCGCCGACCCGACCCGCGGCGCCCCGTGATCGGGGAGGGGTTCCTCACCCCTCGCCCTGGTGGGACCGGCCCGGCTGCACAGTGGTGTGGCCTGGATCACGGTGGCCTGCTGTCTGGCCGCCTCGTCCCCGCCGGGCTCCGGTGGCTACGGGTGGCCCAGCGTGAGCACTACCTGGCCGGGTCGGTGCTGCGCTTCGCCGGCCGCTGGTGGGGGTCGACGCCGCTCAACCTGGGCCCTGGCCGCGGTGGCCGTGGTCGCGGCCGGCGTCTCGGTGGCGTGGCCCGTCGCCGGGCGTGGCGACGGCCGCGGTCGTGGCCGTCGGCCCGCTCGGGCTGTCGGTCCGCGGCCGGACGCTCGCCCTGGCCTGGACCCGCCGGCTGCGCACGCTGGCCGTGGTGTCGTCGGTCCTCGAGGTGGTCGGTGGTGGTCATCGGCGCTGGTCACCGGGCCGCCGCCGCCGCTGGCGGTGGTCGCCGCCCTGGCCGTGCCGGCCCTGGTGGACCTGGCCTGCGCGGTGACGGCCCCGCTCGAGCGCGCCTGTCGCAGCCGTTCGTGCGACGCGGCCGGCCCGGCTCCGCGCGGGTGGCACCCGATCGTGGTGGCCGTCACCGGCTCCTACGGCAAGACCTCGACCAAGGGCCACATCGCCCACCTCGTGCGGCCGGCCGAGTCGGTGGTGGCCACCCCGGCCAGCTTCAACAACCGGGCCGGCCTGGCCCGGGCCGTCAACGAGCACCTGGCCGACGGGACCGAGGTGTTCGTGGCCGAGATGGGCACCTACGGGCCGGGCGAGATCGCCGAGCTCTGCCGCTGGTGCCCGCCCGACATCGCCGTGATCACCGCCATCGGGCCGGTCCATCTCGAGCGCTTCGGCTCCGAGGACGCGGATCGTGGAGGCCAAGTCCGAGATCCTCGCGCCGGCCGCCGACGTCGTGCTGCCGTCGACGACCCCCGGCTGGCCGCGCTGGCCGACCGCGGCAGCGGCCGACGGCAAGCGGGTGCTGCGGTGCTCGGCCGTCGATCCGGCTGCCGACGTGTGCGTGCGTCGCCGAGCCGGACGGGGACCCGGGCTGTCGGTCGGGTGCACGGGCCGGAGCTGGCCGCAGGCGGTGGCCGGTCCCGCACGGGGTGCAGCCCACCAACCTGGCCTGCGCCGTCGGCGTCGCCCTGGCGCTCGGCGTGGACCCGGCGACGATCGCCGCCCGCCTCGGCGACCTGCCCCCGGTCGACCACCGGCTGCAGTCGGTGCCGGCCGCCGTCGGGCGCCGACCATCCTCGACGACACCTACAACGCCAACCCGGCCGGGGCGGCCGAGGCCCTGGCCGCTCGGCGGCCGTTCGCCGACGGGAGCCGGCCAGCCGGCCGGTGCGCCCGGGTGGTGGTGGTCACGCCGGGGATGGTCGAGCTCGGCCCGCGACAGGGCGAGGAGAACCGGCGCTTCGCCGCGGCCTGCGCCGTGGTGGCGACCGACCTCGTGGTCGTGGGTCGCACCAACCGGCGGGCCCTGCTGGCCGGGGCGGCCTCGGGTCGACGGGGCGGACTGGCCGTGCGATCGGTCGCCCGCCGCGACCGAGGCGGTGGACTGGGTCCGCCGGCACCTCGGGCCAGGAGACGCCGTGCTGTACGAGAACGATCTGCCGGACCACTACCCTTGAGCCGGCCGGGCCGGACCGCCCAGGTCGGATGGTCACGACCCCACACTCGTCCGATCGGAGGATCGACCCAACCGTGCCCGAAGTCGCCGTCATCTTCGGAGGCCCGTCACCCGAGCACGACGTGAGCGTGCTGACGGGCCTGCAGGCGGCCCGGGCCCTGACCGGTCGGACCGACGGCCCGGCGCCGACGGTCCGGTGCCTCTTCTGGTCGAAGACCGGCGACTGGTACGAGGTCGACCCGGGTCTGGAGGCGGAGGCGTTCCTCGATGGCGTGCCGCGGGCGCGGTCAGGTTGCAGTTCACCACCGGCCCCGACGGTGGCTTCGCCGAGCCGGCGGCGACGGGGCGAGGGAAGGCCGTCGACGTTCGACGCGGCTCTGGTCTGCTGCCACGGTGGCCCGGGCGAGGACGGCACGCTCCAGGCGGCCCTCGATCTCGCCGCCATCCCCTACGCCGGCCCGACGGTGGCCGGGGCGGCCATCGGCATGGACAAGCTGGCCTTCGGAGCGGTGGTGGCCGCGGCCGGGCTGCCGGCCCTGCCACGGGTGCCGCTCGCGCCCGGGCGGAGATCCGCCGCCGTTCGAGGGGCCCTACATCGTCAAACCGCGGTTCGGGGGCTCGTCGATCGGCATCGAGGTGGTCCACGACTTCCCGACGGCCCGGGCCCGGCTGGCGGCCAACCGCCATCTCCGGCTCGGGGCGGTGGTCGAGCCGTTCCGACCCGACCTCTCCGACCTGCAGGTGGCCGTGCGCTCCTGGCCCGAGCTCGAGCTGTCGGCGGTGGAGCGTCCGCATCCGCACGGACGCGGTCCTCCGACATCCTCGACTACCGCGACAAGTACGTGGCGGGCGAGGGCATGGCCGGCGCGGCCCGCGAGCTTCCGGCCCGACATCCCTGCCGAGCTCGAGAAGGACGATCCGGCAGATCTCCGAGCGGATCGCCGACCTGAGCGGCGTGCGCGGGCATGGCCCGCATCGACTTCCTCACCGACGGCCGGGAGGTCGTGGGTCAACGAGATCAACACGGTGCCCGGCTCGTTGGCCCGCTACCTGTGGGTGAGCCCGCCGCTCCCCTTCACCACCTTGCTCGACGACCTCTTGGCCGAGGCCCGGGAGCGACCGACCCACGCCTACACGGCCGAGGGCGCCGACGGCACGGTCCTCCGCTCGGCCGGATCGATCGCCGGCAAGCTGGGCTGAGGCGTTTGGACGGCAACCGGCTCCAACTCCTGCCCGGCGAGGAGGTGTTGATCGACATCCGACCCCATTGGTCGTGCGTGTCCGGTCCGCTGGTCGTCTCCCTCGTCGTCATCGGCATCGGGGTGGCATTGGATGTCGGGCTCCCGCACACGTCGGTGCCGTTGCACTGGCTCGAGGGCGGTGTCGTCGCCATCCCCTGCGTATGGCTGGCGCTGCGGGTGGTGCGGTGGAGGACGACGAACCTCATCCTCACCTCGCGCCGGATCATCGAACAATGGGGTGTGGTCTCCCGGCGACAAGCGGAGACGGATCTGAGCCAGATCGAGTCGGTCACCGCGGTGCAGTCGCTCGGCCGGCGCCTGGCCGGCACCGGCCAGCTCGAGCTCCGGGTCCGGGGGCACGACGAAGTGCGGATCATCGACGACGTCCGCAAACCGGTGATCTTCAGCCGTGTCGTCACCCGGCGTCTCCGCCCACCCGAACCCGGTTCGCCTTGAACCAGGGAAGTCCGGCCTCCCTCGGAAGCTCCCTCCCTCGGCAGCTCCCTTCACAGCTCCCTCGACAGCTCTCTCGACAGCTCTCTCGACATAACGAGAACCGGGTTCGACCCGGTCATGTCCTCGAGTCGAAGGGCCCGACGGCCGCCGGCTCAGGCCGCAATGGTCATCCGATCAGCGTCGCCTGTCGCTGTGCTTCGAGGCCGTCGATCCAGGCTTGGATCCATTCGAGGAGCTCTTGATGCGATTCATGGACGTTGGAAAGGCCCTCCACGATGAGGCCGAGCTGGAAGCTCGTGACGGCCGCGACGATCACCTTCAGCGGGAACTTGTCCTCGTCCAGTCCGTAGTCCCGCATCGCTTCGCCGAAATGGCGCTCGAAGATCTCTCGGAACCGAGCATGCACCTCGGTGAGGCGGGCCCGCAGGGCTGGCATGTTCCAGCCCATGGCCAGCAGTTCGAGGAGGATCTTGGGGAACCGTGATGTCGGCTCGTCCACCCAGAACCGGGCGCCCAGTCGCCACTTCTCGGCGAAGGTCAGCCCCGGGTCGGAATAGAGGGCATCGAGGCCTTCGGCGAGCTGCTCGACGAAGCGCTCGAGTGTCTGGGTGAGCAGCTCCTCCATCGAGCGGAAGTAGTAGTGCACGAGTCCGTGGTTCACCCCGGCCGTCTCCGCCACCGCTCTGGTGGTGACGCCGGCGTACCCGGTCTCGTAGAGCAGGCCCGACGGGACGCTCATGCTCATCGAGCCCTTTGCCGGAGACGACCTCACTGACAACATCAACCCGGTCGGAGCCGTCGTACTACTCGTTCTCGACACTGCTCTGCACGCCCAGCTCGTTGTCCCAGGAGGTCGGAGCCGCCCTGGGTGCCCAAGCCGGCGAGGCCAGGCTGCGAGAGGTCGTCACCGGTGCCGGGTTCAAATCTCTGCGGCACGTGGCAGAGACGCCGTTCAACCTCGTGCTCGAAGCCAAGCCGTGAGTGTCCCGAGAGGAGACAGGTGATCTTCATCCAGCTCATCGAATTCACCACGTCGTGGCGGGACGAAGTCGACGCCCTGCTCGACGACTGGTTGGACAAGACGGAGGGGCGGCGGACGGCCCAGCGAAGCACGATGACCCAGGACCGGGACATGACGAGTACCTACGTCCAGATCGTGGAGTTTCCCTCCTACGAGGACGCCATGGCCAACTCGAACCTGCCTGAGACGGGCGTCATCGCCGAGGAGCTGAACGGCCTGTGCGACGGACCGTGGCGTTCCGCAACCTCGACGTTCGCCGGGTCGACGAGATGTAGGGACGGCTCACCGTCGGTAACATCGACTCGGGTCGAACCACTCCTCGCACAACCGAGACATCCGAATCGGACGTACGACCGAAAGAAGGGAGCCACCGATGGGTCGAAAGGTTGCCGATTGCCGGGACTTTCCGAGCGAGAGCGGGTGCACGCTCACCATCTCCGGAGAGGAGGAGGAGGTCGTCCGGGCCGCCACCGAGCATGCCGTCTCAGTCCACGGGCACGAGAACACCGCCGAGGTCAGGGACTGGCTGCGTCAGAACCTGAAGGACGAGGTGCCCGCCGGCTGACCCCACCCGGACCGTCCGGCGCCCCGGACCGTCCGGCGCCCCGGCCGGAGAGCCCTCGATCGGATGGCGCCGCGATCATGGGTCGCAGGCCGACCTTCGCACCACGGTGCCATCGACGGCGACCACTCGCCAGGCCGGCATGTCGAGGTCAGCTGGATCCAGCGCACCGGCGTGGCACAGGGCCACGACGCACCCGCCGAAACCGGCGCCGGTCAGCCGCGCCCCGAGGACTCCCGGTATCGCGACCAGCTGCTCGACGAGCGAGTCGACGGCCGGTGTGGAGACCTCGAAGTCGTCGGCCAGGCTCCGCTGGCTCTCGCTCATGAGCGCGCCGGCAGCAACCAGGTCATCGGAGCGGAAGGACTCGACCATGTCCCGTACCCGACCGCACTCGGTGATCACGTGGCGGCACCGCCGGCGGAGGACGGGGTCGCTGATCGTGGCGAGATCGGCCCGGTCGGCCAGCCCCGGCGGGCCGACCACGACAGCCGCCGCCGCGCATTCCTCCACCCGACGGGCATAGGGAGCGTCCTGGAGTCTCCGGCTCCGGCCCGAGTCCACGACCACGACGTCGATCCCGGTAGGAAGGGGTACCGGTCGGGCGTCCATGGTGGAGAAATCGATGAGGAGGGCATGGTCCCGCCGCCCCCCGGCGCAGACCAGCGGGTCCATGGCCCCGACCGGGACACCGCAGCGGTGCTCTGCCTCCTGGCACAGCGAGGCGACCGCCGCCGGCGTGCCGGTCACTCCGAAGACCTCGGCCATCGCCACCAACAGGGCGGCGCTCGAGGCCAATCCCGAACCGATGGGTAGGGTGCTGTCGATCCGGAGCGTGCCTCCTCCGGCGGGTGGCACGAGGCTGGCCATGGCGGCGACGGGACGGGCCCATCGGGGCTCGACCTCGGAGGGGTCGAGCCAGGCTCCCTCGCCGAGCGGCAGCTCGACGCGTCCCTCGAAGGCCGTCGAGGTGACGGTCAGCGTGGGGCGGTCGACTGCCTCTTCGGTGGCGGCGCGCGCCCACTCGACGGTCACACCCAGGTCGATGGCCATGGGCAGGGCCAGGCCGTCGTTGTAGTCGGTGTGGTCCCCGATGAGATTGACCCGGCCGGGCCCCGTGGCCTGGCGGAGGAGTGGCACCTCGACGGCTCCTTGTGGCTCGGTGTCGGTCCGGCTGTCGGCCGCACTGCCGGTCGCTGCCGGTCGCTGTCGGTCGCAACCGGTCGTACTGTCCGTAGCGTTCGACACCGGCCGTGGACGTCGAGGCTAGTGCGGGAGTCCGCCCCGGCCATTTGACCCGGACCCGGCCCCCGGGCCACCATCCCGCCATGAGCATCGTGGGAAGCCACCCGGCTGCGCCCTCCCGGATCCGAACGGCGCGATCACCGGTCGGTGCCCGATGAGCGGTCCCCTCGAGGGGATTCGCATCGTCGAGCTGGCCGGGATCGGACCGTCACCGTTCACCGGCATGATGCTGGCCGACGCCGGCGCCGACATCATCCGGGTCGACCGGGCCGACAGAGCCACCTACCCGCCGAGCGAGGAGCCCCACGTCGACTTGCTGAACCGGGGCCGTAGGTCGGTGGCGGCCGACCTCAAGCATCCCGACGGCGTCGCGCTGGTGCTCCGCCTGGTCGAGCAGGCGGACGGGCTCATGGAGGGCTTCCGTCCCGGCGTCGCCGACCGTCTCGGTCTCGGTCCCGACGTCTGCCTCCGACGGAACCCCAAACTGGTCTACGGCCGGATGACCGGATGGGGCCAGGAGGGACCCCTGGCCAAGGCGGCCGGCCACGACATCAACTACATCGCGCTGGCCGGGGCGCTCGAACCGATGGGGCGTGCCGGCCAGAAGCCCTACCCGCCGCTCAACCTCGTCGGTGATTTCGGTGGCGGCGGCATGCTGCTGGCCTTCGGCATGGTGGCCGCCATGCTCAGCGCTCAACGCACGGGCCGTGGCCAGGTGATCGACGCGGCCATGATCGACGGGGCCGCCTCCCTGATGGCCATGACCTACACGTTGATCAACTCAGGGATCTGGCGCGATGAGCGCGGCACCAACTTGCTGGATACCGGCGCCCCCTTCTACGAGGTGTACGAGACGTCCGACGGCCGGTACGTGGCCGTCGGCGCCATCGAGCCTCAGTTCTACGCCGAGCTCATCCGGCTGATGGGGCTGGCCGACGAGCACCTGCCGGACCAGAACGACCGCGACGCCTGGCCGGCGATGAAGGAGCGGTTCGCGGCGGTGTTCGCCACCAAGACCCGGGACGAGTGGGAGGCGATCTTCGAGGGCAGCGATGCCTGCGCCTTCCCGGTCCTGACACCGCGGGAGGCACCGGATCACCCGCACCACCGGGCCCGCGGCACCTTCACCACCGTGGCCGGCGTGGCCCAGCCGGCTCCGGCACCTCACTTCCTCGGCACCCCGGGATCGGTCAAGTGGCCGCCACCCAACCCCGGTCAGCACGGCGACGCCGCGCTCCTCGACTGGGGGCTGGCCAAAGAAGAGATCGAGGAGCTGCGGGCAGCCGGGGCGATCCGCTGAGGCTCACCCCGCGACCGCGGGGCTCGATTCATCCCTGAGACCGACAGCGGTCGGTGAGTGGACCGGCGAGGCGGCTGGGTCGCGGCTGGGTAGTGGCTGGGCGCTTGTCAGCCCCGCCGGCGCGACCGCGCTCAGAGGTTGACGATGGGGCAGGTCACGGTGCGGGTGATCCCATCGATGAGCTGGATGCGGCCCACCACCATGCGCCCGAGCTCGTCGACCGTGTCGGCCTCGGTGCGGACGATCACGTCGTAGGGTCCCGTCACGCCTTCGGCGGTCACGACCCCGTCGAGCGAGACCACCGCCCGAGCCACGGTGGCCGCTTTCCCGACCTCGGTCTGGATCAGCACGTACACGTTCACCGGCATAGCACCCTCCCCGAGTGGCCGTCCGGCCTACCGAGGCATGCTATCGCCACGGGTGGCCCGGCAATACCCTGGTGATGTGGTCCTTCGCCAGCGGATCGACCAGGTCCGCCGTATGGTGCGGTCGGCCATCGCCGATCTCTTCGACCAGCGCAGGCCGTTCGGCCGCCTGGCCCTGACCCATGTGCTCATGACCGCGGGGGACACGATGTTCGCCGTCTCCCTGGCTGGCTCGCTCTTCTTCTCCATCTCGCCCACCGCGGCCAAGGACAAAGTGCTGCTGTACCTCCTCTTGACCATGGGACCCTTCGCCGTGGTGGCTCCAGCCCTCGGCCCGGTTATCGACCGCAGCCGCGGGGCTCGCCGGGCGATGGTGGTGGCCTCGGCCCTCGGCCGGGCCGTGCTCTGCCCGTTCCTGGCCCGCGACATCCATTCGCTGCTGTTGTTCCCCGAGGCCTTCGCCATGTTGGTCCTCTCCAAGGTATACCTGGTCACGAAGGGGGCCCTGGTGCCCGAGATGGCCGCACTCGGCCTGTTGGACGAAGCACCGACCGTGCCGGGCACTCTCGAGGTCGCTCCCCCCCGAGAAGTGGCCCGCCCGGACCACCCGGGCATCCCGGAACGAACGCCGCCCTATGGGACCCCGGTCATCCGCGTTGATGATCCGACCACCGGAACGCCCAGGGTCGAAGCCGACCTGGCCACCCTCAACGCCCGGCTCGGACTGCTGGCCTCCCTGTCGGGCTTCGCTTTCGCCGTGCCGGCGGTGGTCATCCTCAAGCTTGGCAACGCCGCCGCCGTGCTGTGGTTCGCCGTGGCGGTGTTCGCCGCCGCCGCGGCCGCCGGGGCGCGGCTACCGGTTCCCTTCCGGCGTGGCCTGTCCGACGGGCGCCGCGGCAATGCCCGTCCCTCCCGTCCCTCCCGTCGATCGGTGCCGGTCCCGACCCCGGTCACCGCGGTGCAATGGGCGCCCGACACGGACCCGACCTGGGCGGAGGACCAGAACGACCTGGCCGCCTTCCGGCCGATCGCCGGCACCGAGGTCATCCTGGCCCTCATGCCCATGTCGGTGCTCAAGGCGCTCGTCGGGTTCACGACCTTCCTCTTCGCCTTCGGGTTGCGTCGGGCCGGGGCCGCCACCTGGTGGTTCGGCTTCGTCCTCGGCAGCCTCACCGCCGGCGCCCTGGTCGGCGTCTTGCTGGTGGCCTGGATCAGGCGGGCGTTGCACGAACAGCAGATGTTGACCGGATCGCTCTGGCTGGTGGTGGCCGCCACCACCATCGGCGCCTTCTTCCCGTCGTGGTGGTACCAGGCCGTGGTGGCCTTCGGCATCGGTCTCGCCGTGGCCGTGGCCAAGCCCTCTTCGACGCGCTCGTCCAGCAGCACGTGCTCGAGTCCAATCAGGGCCGTGCCTTCGCCCGGTTCGAGACCCGCTTTCAGCTGATGTGGGTGATCGGTTCGTTCGTGCCGGTGGTGCTGTCGTTGCCGGTGGCGGCGGGCGATCTGTTCATGGCGGTCGCGGCTGGCGCCGGCGCGGTCGTCTACATGAGCTCTCGGCGCGCCTTGCGAGCCTCGGGCGGTGCCATCCCCTGAGGAGCCGGGCGTTCTTCGTTCCCAGCGAAGGCCCCAAGGGTGGGCGTCTCGCGGGCCAGGGGCGTCTCGCGGGCTTGGCGGGCCCGGCGGGCCTGGAGGCTGCTTAGGGGCTTGGCAACCCTGGGCGGCGCAGACTCAGCCGAGCCGTTGCTCGAGTCGGTCCACCTCGTCCCGCAGTTGCTGCGGGAGCTTGTCCCCGAACCGGGCGAAGTGCTCACGGATGCTCGGCAACTCGGCCTGCCACTCGTCGACGTTGACGGCCAGGAGCTTCTCCATATCCTCGGCCGAGACGTTCAGTCCCTCGGTATCGATAGCACCAGGAGCGGGGACGTCGCCGATGGGTGTCTCGGCGGCCTCGGCCTTCCCCGCGACCCGTTCGAAGACCCACTCGAGCACTCGTGAATTCTCGCCGTAGCCCGGCCACAGCCATCTCCCGTCGTCGTCCTTGCGGAACCAGTTGACGTAGAAGATCTTCGGCAGCTTCTCGGGGTCGGCCGAGGCACCGATCTCGAGCCAGTGGGCGAAGTAGTCGGCCATGTTGTACCCGCAGAAGGGCAGCATGGCGAAGGGATCCCGCCGCAGCTTGCCCACGGCACCGGTCGCCGCCGCCGTGGTCTCCGACGCCATGATCGACCCCAGGAACACCCCGTGCTCCCAGTCACGTGACTGGAAGACCAGCGGCACCACCGACCCCCGGCGACCGCCGAAGAGGATGGCGTCGATGGGCACCCCGGCCGGGTCCTCCCAGTCGGAGGCAATGGCCGGGTCCTGGGAAGCAGGGACGGTGAACCGGGCGTTGGGATGGGCGGCCGTCGTGCCCGAATCAGGAGCCCAGTCCTCGCCCTTCCACGACGTGAGATGGGCCGGTGGCTCGTCGGTCATGCCCTCCCACCACACGTCGCCGTCGTCGGTCAGCGCGGTGTTGGTGAAGACGGCGTTCCCGGCCAGCGTGAGCATGGCATTTGGGTTGGTGTGGCTGTTGGTCCCCGGCGCCACGCCGAAGAACCCCGCCTCCGGATTGATGGCGTAGAGCCGGCCGTCGGCCCCGAATTTCATCCAGCAGATGTCGTCCCCGATCGTCTCCACCTTCCAGTCGGGAAGGGTGGGGATCAGCATGGCCAGGTTGGTCTTGCCGCAGGCCGACGGGAAGGCACCGGTTACGTAGCGGGTCTCCCCGGCGGGCGAGGTGAGCTTCAGGATGAGCATGTGCTCGGCCAGCCAGTGGTCGTCGCGAGCCATGACCGAGGCGATGCGCAGGGCAAAACACTTCTTGCCGAGCAGGGCGTTGCCTCCGTATCCGGAGCCGTACGACCAGATCTCGCGGGTCTCCGGGAAGTGGACGATGTACTTGTTCTCCGCGTCGCAGGGCCAGGGCGAATCCTCGGCGCCGTCGGCCAGGGGAGCGCCCACCGAGTGGAGGCACGGCACGAAGTCGCCGTCGGGGCCGAGAACCTCGAGGGCACCCCTGCCCATGCGGGTCATGATGCGCATGGAGACCGCCACATAGGCCGAGTCGGTGATCTCGACCCCGATGTGGCCGATCGAGGACCCGAGTGGGCCCATGGAGAACGGAACCACGTACATGGTCCGCCCCCGCATCGAGCCGTGGAACAGGTCGGTGAGTGTGGCGCGCATCTCCACCGGATCCCGCCAGTTGTTGGTCGGTCCGGCGTCGGACTCGAGGGCCGAACAGATGAAGGTCCGGTCCTCGACCCGGGCCACATCACCCGGGTCCGAATGGGCCCAGTAGCTGTTCGGCCGCTTGGCGTCTGACAGCTTGGTGAAGGTGCCGCTGCTCACCAGCGCCTGGCACAGCCGGTCGTACTCCTCCGCCGATCCGTCACACCACTCGACCCGGTCGGGTTGTGTGAGGGCAGCGACCTCATCCACCCAGGCGATCAACTTCTTGTTCTCGGTGGGGGGCATGGCCGGGTGCTTCCTCCTTGGGTTGCGGTTCGGGTCCAACCCCCGGACCGTACCCAGCACGGCAGCCTGTCCACGGGTTTTCCACCGATTCTACTGGCGCGAATCAGCTCCTACTGGCGACGATTCAGTCAATGGTAGGCAAGGTGGGTGCAGACACCCAACTCTGGAGGGCCGTCCCCAGGTCCGGACGGCCTCACCGGCGAGTTCGCCGCCATCGAGGGCCTGAAGGCCAGGTTCGAGGCGGCCGCCTGCGCCGCCGATCCCGGGGCTGTTCTGCCGCCGGCCGGCCACACCTGGATCGGCGACGACGCCGCCGTGGTCACGCTGGGGGGTGCGAGTGGGCCGGGACCGGTCCTCCTGGCCACGGACATGGTGGTCGAGGGAGTCCATTTCGACCTCGCCCACGGGACCGTCGCCGACGCCGGGTACAAGGCCCTCATGGTTACCGTCTCCGACCTGGCCGCCATGGGAGCCCGGCCTCGCTACGCCCTTGCGTCGGTGGCGGCTCCGCCGGGCACCGACCTCGACGGGCTGGGGACCGGACTGGCCGCCGCCGCGGTGGACTGCGGGTGCGCGGTGGTGGGGGGCGACCTCTCGCAGTCGTCCTCCCTCGTCGTCTCGACGGCGGTGGTCGGCACCCTCATCCGAGAGGAGACGTCGGCAGGGCCGCTCCTGCGCTCGGGAGCACGGCCCGGTGACCGGGTGTTCGTGACCGGCCCGCTCGGCGCGTCGGCGGCCGGATTGCGACTGCTCGGTGCCGGACGGCTCCCCCCGGGCGAGCCGGTGGAGAGGCTGGTCCGAGCGCACCGGCGTCCGGTGGCTCGCCTCGACGAGGGGGAGGCCGCCCGGCTGGGCGGCGCCGGCGCGGCCATCGACATCTCCGACGGGCTGGCCGCCGACGCTCGGCACCTGGCCGAGGCGTCCGGTGTGGGTCTCGCCCTGATGGACGTGCCTGTGGCACAGGGTGCAACGCCCGATGAGGCGCTCCAGGGAGGGGAGGACTACGAGCTCGTCATCGCCACCGGCGCACCCGACCGCCTGCTCGAGTACTTCGCTCGTGCCGACTTACGGTCGCCGCTGCCCATCGGCGTATGCACGTCTGACCCGACCGAGCTGACCCTCGACGGGCGACCCCTCCCTGCCGGTGGTTGGGAGCACCGGTTCTGAGGCGCTCAGATCGGCTGCCGCCGGCGATCAGGCCGGGATGTCCCGGACCGGTCGCTTGGTCACCTTGCCGGCGCGGATGCACGAGGTGCACACGTTGACCCGCTTCGGTGATCCGTCGACGATGGCCCGGACCCGCTGGATGTTGGGGTTCCAGCGCCGCTTGGTCCGGCGGTGGGAGTGGCTGATGTTCATTCCGAAAGACGGCCGCTTGCCGCACACCTCGCACACCGCTGCCATGACGCTCGGGCTTCCTCTCCGATCGTGGGGTAAGCCGCAAAGATTAGCATCCTGGTGATGGTGGTCCTCGACGCGCTTGGAGCCGCGGAGCTCTGCCAATTGGTGACCACCTTCCGCGACGGGCTCCGCTCCCACCAGGAAGTCATCAACCGTCTCAACGTCTATCCGGTGCCCGACGGCGACACGGGAACGAACATGGCCCTGACCCTCGAATCGGTCTCGACGGAGCTGGCCGGTCTCCAGGCCCCGGACCTCGACGTCACCTGCCGGGCCATCGCCCACGGGTCGCTGATGGGCGCCCGCGGGAACTCGGGGGTCATCCTCTCCCAGCTGCTCCGGGGCATCGCCGAGGGGCTCAACTGCCCGTCGGCCAGACCGGGTCCCGTCGAGTGGTCCGATGCCCTGAACATCGCCGATCGGATGGCTCGCGATGCCGTCATGCGGCCGGTCGAGGGGACCATCCTCACCGTGGCGAGGGGCGCTGCCGAGGGGGCGCGGGCGGCTGCCGAGGCCGGGAAGTCGTTGTTCGACGTGGCTGAGGCTTCGCGGACCGGGGCTGCCGAAGCGCTCGAGTCGACGCCGTCACTGCTCCCCGTCCTGGAGAAGGCCGGCGTGGTCGACGCCGGCGGCGCCGGCCTCCTGCTGCTGTTCGACGCCTTGCTGTCGGTGCTCGACGGCCGGGCCATGCCCCTGCCGCCCGAACTTCCGGCCACCAACTTCGGCCCCCTCAACCCCGAGGCACCCGGCATGGCCTTCTCGGCCGGTGACGGCGTTGGCGAAGGCCAACTTGCCAGCTTGCGCTACGAGGTGATGTACCTCCTGGAGGCGCCCGATGAGACCATCCCCTCGTTCAAGGAGGTGTGGGCGGGGATCGGGGACTCGATCGTGGTGGTCGGAGGTGACGGCACCTGGAACTGCCATATCCATACCGACGACATCGGCGCCGCCATCGAGGCCTCGCTCGACGCCGGGCGGCCCCATTCCATCCGGGTCACCGACCTCCTGGAGGAGGTCGAGGAGGAGCGCTGGGTCCGTGAAGGGGCGGGCACCGTCGGGAGCGGACCCTCCGAGACACCCCCGGGGCCGGCCCCGACCACCGGCGTCGTGGCCGTGGCCACCGGTGACGGGATCGGGCGTATCTTCCGCTCCCTCGGGGTCCAGGGCCTCCTGTCGGGGGGGCAGTCGATGAACCCGTCCACCGCCGAGCTCGTCGAGGCCGTCGAAGCCGTTCGCTCCGATGAGGTGGTCATCCTCCCCAACAACAGCAACATCCGCCCCGTGGCCGAGCGGGTGGACGATCTGAGCCACAAGCGAGTGTGGGTCGTCCCGACGGAGACCATCGTCGAGGGGTTCGCCGCACTGCTGGCCTACGATCCCGAATCCCACGGGGACGTGAACGCCCGGTCGATGGAGGCCTCGGCCTGCAAGGTGGTCCCCGGGGAGGTCACCCGCGCCGTCCGGGACTCGGATTCGAAGCTGGGACCGATCGTCGAGGGAGACTGGCTGGGGCTCTCCCGAGCCGGGATCGAGGTGGTACGGCCAACGTTGTCGGACGCGGCCTGCTCCCTGCTCGAGGTACTGGTGCTCGACTCCCACGACCTCGTGACGATCATCGAGGGTGAGGGGTCGGGGGCGGCCGACACCCGACGGATCACCGAGTGGCTGCGCGAGCACCGCCCGGTCGTCGAGACCGAGGTCCACCACGGGGGGCAACCGCTGTACCCCTATCTCTTCTCGATCGAGTGACCGTTCGCCATCGGGTGAGGGCGCCCGGTTCCCCGACCGTGGGCGGCGCGGGCGGGCCGGCCGCCGGGTGAGCGCGCCGGCCCCGACCAACCGAAGGCCGACGGCCGCGACGGCCGCGCCGGCGTCGGACAACGTCCCTGGCCGCAAGCTCGGTCAGCTGGCGGAGCTGCCCGTCTCGGTGCTCCGCGGCGTGGGAACCACGGCGGAACGTGACCTCGCCGAACTGGGAATCGAGTCGGTACTCGACCTGATCACCCACTACCCGCGCCAGGGCCGCTACATCGACGGGACCCGACTCGTCGCCATTGCCGACCTGGACCCGGGATCCAAGGCATCCGTGCTCGGACGCGTCGTCCGCGTGGGCCGCCCGAGCTCGGGGTACGGGCGCGGACGCCGGCGATCGCCGACCCGGGTGGAACTGGAGGTGGCCGACGACACAGGCCAGATCCAGGTGGTCTTCTTCAATCAGTCGTGGCGGGCCCGCCAGCTGCCGGTCGGCACGGTCGCCCTCTTCTTCGGCCCGGTCGGCTCCTACCGTGGCGCGATGCAGCTGAACAGCCCTACGGCCGAGGTCCTGCAGTCGGCCGACGACCCTGACCGAGCCGACATCGACCGAGCCGACATCGACCGGGACGACGACCCCGAACGCTCCGACGCTGAACGCTCAGACGCCGAACGCTCAGACGCCGAACGCTCGGACGCTGAACGGTCCGACGACACCGACCGGGTGGGTGAGGCCGGCACCCACCTCCGCGATCCGGTGTCGGGGGGGCGCTCGGGCCGCGTCTTCCCCGTCTATCCCCTGACCGAGCGGGCCAAGCTCACCTCGGCCCGCATCAGCCGGTACGTGGCGGAAGCACTCGATCGGGCCGGGCCGTTCGCCGACCCGCTGCCTGAGCGCTTTCGCGCCGGTGGCGGGCTCCTCGACCGCACGGCCGCCTTCAACCTGATCCACCGTCCCGCCACGATGGATGAGACGGAGCCGGCCCGACGCCGACTGGCGTTCGACGAGCTCTTCCGGTTGCAGCTCGCCCTCGTTCTGCGCAAGGACCGGTTGCAGGAGGACGCCCGCGGCATTCGCCACGTGATCGCACATGACGACGGCCGGCCCACCTTGGTGGACCGGTTCGTGGCCGGATTGGGATTCGAGCTCACCGGGGCCCAGCGCCGTGCCATGGCCGTGATCGCCGACGATCTGGTCGGCCCGCTCCCGATGCATCGACTGCTCCAGGGGGACGTCGGCTCGGGCAAGACCGTCGTTGCCGTGGCCGCCCTGCTGGTGGCAGTGGAGGGTGGACACCAGGGCGCGCTGATGGCTCCGACTGAGGTGCTCGCCGAACAGCACGCCGCCGGGGTTCGGGCGCTCGTGGACGGGCTGACCGTCTCCGACCCCGCCACGCTCACGGGCGGGCGACCCCTTCGGGTGGCGCTGCTCACCTCAAGGACGACCGCCGGCGACCGGACGGCGATCCTCTCCGGTCTGGCGGACCGCTCGGTGGACGTAATCATCGGAACCCATGCCCTCCTCACCGACGAGGTCACCTTCGGCTCCCTCGGCGTGGCGGTCATCGATGAGCAGCACCGCTTCGGGGTGGAGCAACGGGCCGCGCTTCGAGAGAAGGGCCGAGGCGCCGACGGCTTCGGACAGGATCCCGATCTCCTGGTCATGACGGCCACACCCATTCCTCGGACGGCGGCCATGGTGGTCTTCGGGGACCTGGACATGACCATCATCGATGAGCTCCCGCCGGGAAGGCTGCCGGTCACCACCAAGTGGGTGCGGACCCCGCGCCAGACCGACCAAGCGTGGCAGCGCGTGCGATCGGAGATACGGGCGGGCCACCGCGCCTTCGTGGTCTGCCCGCTGGTCGAGGGTTCAGAGCGCGTCGAGGCGACCTCGGTGGTGACCGAAGCCGAGCGCCTGGCCGGCGACGAATTGGCCGGGCTCCGGGTCGGCCTCCTCCATGGCCAGCTTCCGGCGGCCGAGAAGGAACGGGCCATGGCCGAGTTCCGGGCCGGTGCGATCGACGTGCTGGTGGCGACGACGGTCATCGAAGTAGGTGTCGACGTCCCCGAGGCCACGGTGATGGTAATCGAGGACGCCGACCGGTTCGGCATCGCCCAACTCCACCAGCTACGCGGCCGAGTCGGGCGGGGGAGTGACCCGTCATGGTGCTACCTGCTCTCCGAAAGCGACGCGCCCGAGGCCGCCGCCCGGCTCTCGGCCATGGAGGCCAGCGTCGACGGATTCGAGTTGGCCGAGGTCGACCTCGGGCTGAGGGGCGAGGGGACGATCCTCGGCGCCCGGCAGAAGGGTCGGACCGATCTCCGGCTAGCCAAGCTGGTCTCCGACCGGGAGCTGGTCCTCATGGCCCGCGACACCGCCGAGCGGCTCGTCTCCGAAGACCCGGGCCTGGCCCGACACGACCTGCTGGTCGACGAACTCCGACTCTTCCTCGACGAGACCGAGACCGAGTTCCTGTTCAAGAGCTGACCAAAGTTCAAGAGCTGATCAAGGCTCAAGAGCTGATCGCGGTTCAAGCGCTGATCAAAGGGCCAGCCCTACCGGGATCTGGTCGCCGGTCTGGGTAGCTCCGAAAGTGGTCCATACCGTGCCCGGTAGGCTGGCGCGGTGCGTGTGATCGCTGGTGAGCTACGCGGCCGGCGATTGACTGCGCCCGACGATCCTGCCATTCGGCCCACGTCCGACCGGGTACGCGAGGCGGTGTTCGACATCCTCTACAGCCTGGGCGGCGTCGACGGGATGCAAGTGGTGGATCTCTTCGCCGGATCGGGGGCCATGGGCATCGAAGCGCTGTCGCGAGGCGCGGCCTCGGTCACCTTCGTGGAGCGCAATGCCGCCGCACTCGAAGTGGTCCGTCGCAATCTGGCTGGCTGCGGGCTCGCCGAGGCCGAGGGTATCGGCGATGCCACCTTGATCCGGGCCGACGCCGATGCCTGGGTTGGGACCACCGCGTCCCGCTACGACCTGGCCCTGTGCGATCCCCCCTACGACTACACGGCATGGAACACCCTGCTCGCCCGCTTGCCCGCCGATCTCGCCGTCCTCGAATCCGGCGCACCGATCCCCGCTGTACCGGGGTGGGGGGTCGTAAGGTCCCGGCGCTATGGAGGTACCATCGTGACCGTGGTCCGGCCGGAACCGGCCACCGCGGCCCGGCCGGAATCGGTACGACAGGCCTCGCCGGAATTGGTCACGGAAAGAGGTGTCTCGTGAGGATTGCGCTCATACCGGGCTCGTTCGATCCTGTGCACAACGGCCACCTCGAGGTCATCGAGCGTGCCTCCCGGCTCTTCGACGAGGTGGTGGTGGCCACCTTGCGCAACCCTCAGAAGAGCGAAGCCCTGTTCGATCTGAGCGAGCGCCAGGAGATGCTGGAGGAGTCCGTCTCCCACCTGGAAAACGTCCGCATCGTCTCCGTGTCCACCCTGGTGGTCAACGTGGCCAAGGATGTGAACGCCAGCGCCATCGTCAAGGGCTTGCGGGCCGTGTCGGATTTCGAGAACGAGCTCCAGATGGCCCAGATGAACAGGGAGCTGTCGGGCGTGGAGACCCTCTTCATCCCGACCAGCTCCGCCCATTCGTTCATCGCTTCCCGCCTGCTGCGCGAAGTGGCCCGCTTCGGCGGTGACGTGACCGCATTCGTGCCGAAGGTGGTGGCGGCGCGCCTTCAGGAGAAGTTCGGCCATGAGTGAGCTGTTCGACGATCTCGAGCAGCAGCGTGCTGCCGGTGAGCAACACGACGGCGAAGCGCTGATCCGGGCCGCCCTCGACATGGTCCAGACGGCCAAGGCCATGCCGCTGTCGGCCTCGGTGCTCGTCTCGAGGGAGGAGCTAGCCGAGCTTCTCCAGGGCGCGTTGGACCGCATGCCGGACGAGATCCGGGAAGCGCGCTGGCTCCTCAAAGAGCGTGACGAGTTCCTGGTCGAGAAGGAACGTGAGGCCGAGGCCCTGCTCGAGGAGGTGCGGGTCCAGGCCGAGCGCATGGTCCAGCGCACCGAGGTGGTCCGGCAGGCCAACCACGTCGCCCAGCGGATCCTCGACGACGCCAACGAGGAGGCCCGCCGGCTTCGCCACGAGGCCGAGGACTACGCCGACCAGAAGCTGGCCAGTTTCGAGATCGTGCTCGACCGGACCATGAGGACCGTGCAGGCCGGACGCGAGAAGCTGCAGGTGACGCCGGTCCCGAAGATCGAGATCGGCGAGGGCGGCAGCACCACCCTGGCGCCCAGCGTTCCCGGAGGAGGGCAGAACGGCGATGAGCCGGAAGGCTTCTTCGACCAGGACCTCGCCTGATCCGGCCGGGCACCCCGTTGACCCGCCGGCCGGTGAGCCGTCCCGGTCGGACCCGTTCGTCGTCCCGGTTGCCGCGCTGCGCCGGACCGTCGGTGCCTCCCGACACGAGGTTCGACGGGGGGTGATCGACGGGCTCGGGGCGGTCAGCGTCGCCGTGCCCGAGGGCGAACCGGTGGTGGTCGATCTCAGCCTTTCGTCGTATCCTGGCGGGATCGCCGTCCGGGGGACGGTCAGTGCACCCTGGGTCGGCGAGTGCCGCCGGTGCGGGGGAGCCGTGTCCTCGGCCGTGACCGCCGCCGTGCGCGAGCGCTTCACCCCCGAAGGTGGTACCGACCGGGACGAGGATGCCTATCCGTTGGCCGGTGACGAGCTCGACCTCGAGCCCCTGGCCCGCGATGCCGTGGTGCTCGATCTTCCGCTGGCCCCGCTGTGCTCGCCGGATTGCCGGGGTTTGTGCCCGCAGTGCGGCGCCAACTGGAACTTCACCACGTGCGACTGTGCGACGGCCAGTGACCCGCGTTGGGCGGCCCTCGACGTCCTGCGCGATTCCGGGGAGAGCGGTTTGGCCTAGGATGCCAGGCCTATGGCCGTCCCCAAGAAGAAGACCTCCAAGGCGAAGAGCCGTAGCCGCCGCGCCTCCAATTGGGTCCTGAAGACTCCGGCCCGCTCGGTCTGCCCGCAGTGCAATACGGCCAAGCTCCCGCACGTCGTGTGCCCGAACTGCGGCTGGTACAAGGGCCGCCAAGCGCTCGACGTCGACTAGCCGACCGATGGCCCGGCGCACCTCACGGCCGACCGGCGAGGCATTCACCGCGCTGCCGGTCGCCGTGGACGCCATGGGCGGGGACCGTGCCCCCGGGGAGATCGTGGCCGGCGCCCGGCAGGCGGCGGAACAGTCCGGCATCGCCGTGACCCTGGTCGGCCGGCCCGGGGACATGGGCGATACGGGCGACCTGCCCTGCCTTGCGGCGAGCGAGGTCATCGGGATGGACGACGACCCTGGGCAGGGTGTCCGGCGCAAGAAGGACTCCTCGTTGGTGCGGGCGGCGGAGGCCGTTCGCGACGGAGCGGCCTTGGCCATGGTCTCGGCCGGCAACACCGGGGCCACCATGGCGTCGGCCCTCTTGCGGATGGGAAGGCTCCCCGGCGTCATCCGGCCGGCCATCGCCACGCCGGTGCCCAATCTCGAGCGGGCCTGGCCCACCGTCCTCCTCGACGCCGGGGCCAACGCCGAGTGCACACCGGCCATGCTCCAGCAGTTCGCCCAGATGGGCGCGGCGTTCGCTCGGAAGCGCTACGGGGTGGAGCGCCCGCGGGTCGGCCTGCTCTCGATCGGGGAGGAGAAGTCGAAGGGGTCACCGCTGGTCAAGGAGACCAACGCCCTCCTCGTGGACCAGGCTGCAGGAGCCGAGTTCGATTTCGTCGGCAATGTGGAGGGTCGCGATTTCTTCGGCAAGTCGACCGACGTGGTGGTGACCGACGGCTTCACCGGCAACGTGGCCCTCAAGACCATGGAGGGGACGCTCCGGTTCCTGATCGGGGCACTCGGCGAGATCCTCGGCCGGCCCGACCTGCACGATGCCGCCGAGATGCTCGCCCCGCACCTCCTGCCCCTGGCGGCCAAGCTCGACCCGGACAATATCGGCGGGGCCATGCTTCTCGGGGTCGACGGCGTGTGCGTCATCAGCCACGGCTCATCATCGGCGGTGGCCATCGTCAATGCCATCACGGTCGCCCACGACCTGGCCGTGGCCGGTCTGGTCGAGGCGCTGGCCGACTCGATCACCGGCGATCTCCCCGATCAGCTCCAGAAGTCGGAGAGCAGCCCCACGTCGGCCGAAGCCTGACGGGCGCCCAAGGCGAGGGCGCCCGGCACCGCGCCCGGTGACATCAGTTCGAACATGTCGACCTCGGCGGGCGTGCGGAGGAGGACGGAGGTCCCGCTCGCTTCGAGATCGGCGACTTCCCGGAGCCCCGCGTTCGGAGTCAGGGTCATCATCCCCTCATTCATATCGCTCCCGTCGGTCAAGGCGAGGACGAGCACTCGGCGGGCACGGGCCAACAGATCGAGGTGGGTACCCGTGCCGCTGACCCCACCGTCCATGCACTGCCTGTCGCCGATCGGCTGCGGCGGAAAGATGCCGGGGACCGCACTGCTGGCCGCCACGGCTCGAGGGACGGCGACCCGGCTGTCCCGGGTCACCACGCACCGCTCGCCGGTATAGGCATCGACGCAGGTGATGCGCAGGGCCTCGGACGTCCACCGGGTCGTGCCCAGCACGAGGGCGATGTTGCGGCGCATGGTCGCGGCCGAGGGGGTGGCGGCGGCCAGCGCGGCAAAGCCGATCTCCTGCACCGTGGCGGGTTCGCCGTCAGTTGACTTGAGGAACAAGCCGAGCGCCCGTTCCTGGCTGGGCCGGAGCTTGGAGGCCGGTGCCATGGCTGACACGAGGATCGGCGCTTTGCCCAGGAGGGAGACCTGGGCGTGCAGCCGATTGAGACGGCCGGCCGTCAAGGCCGAGGCCACCATCGACCCGGCCGACGTGCCCACCACTCGGTCGGCCGAGGACAGGGTGACCCCCTGGGCGGCCAGGGTTTGCAGGTAGCCGAGCTGCCAGGCGACGAAGAACAGCCCGCCCCCGCCGAGGCTGAGACCTCGCTCGACGCCCTTGCCGTAACCGGCTTCGAACGTGCGGGGCACGGCCAGATCGGGCGTCCCCGGCGGCCGGGGGCGCATGCGGGGGGCCACGGCGCAACTGTACCGGGGGAGGTCCCCCATCCGAGCGGTCCCCCAGGTCGGTGTACCGGGCCAGCGCAACGGGCACCACGGCACCTGGTCCGGCCGAGCGGTACACGCGCGTCGGTGCGCGTCGGTCCGCGTCGGTCCGCGTCGGTGCCCGACGGGGCTCAGCGCCGCAGCAGGTCCTTGGCGATGTGCGTGACCTGGATCTCGTCGGTGCCGGCGTAGATCTGGAAGACCTTGGCGTCGCGGGCCAGCTGTTCCACTCGGAACTCGGCCATGTACCCGTTCCCGCCGAAGAGCTGGACCGCCTCCATGGCCACTTCCGTGGCGGCCCGAGCGGCATAGAGCTTCATGGCCGAGGCCTCGGCCAGGGTGAGGGATTTGCCGGCGGCGGAGAGCTCGATGTGCCGGAAGACCAGGTTCTGCACGTTGAGGCGGGCCACTTCCATGTTGGCCAACTTGAGCTGGATGAGCTGGCGTTCCCCGATCGGCTGATCCCAGAGCTTGCGGTTGTTGGCGTAGTCGACCGACAGCTTGAGGCACTCCTCGATGACCCCCAGCGCCATGGCGGCCAGGCCCGCCCGTTCGGTCACGAAGTTCCCCTTGGCCGAGTCGCGGCCCGTGCCCGGGCGCTCCTCCTCGCTCTCGCCCAACAGGTGGTCGCGTCCGACCCGCACGTCGGAGAGGAACAGCTCGCCGGTCGGGGACGAGTGGAGGCCCATCTTCCGGAACGGCTTCGACTGCTCGAGTCCCGGGGTGCCGCGTTCCAGGACGAAGGTCAGGACCTGGCGGTCACGCACCGGCGTGTCGGAACCGTCGTCGAGCTTGGCGTAGAAGACGATGGTGTCGGCGTAGGGACCATTGGTGATGAAGGTCTTGTTTCCGTTCAGGATGTACTCGTCACCGTCACGGCGAGCCGTCGACTTCATGCCCCCCAGGGCGTCTGAGCCGGAGTCGGGCTCGGTGATGGCCCACGCCCCGACCTTCTCGCCGGTGAGCAGGTCGAGCCCCCACCGCTCCATCTGGGTGGGGGTGCCCTGCTTCATGATGGTGCCACCGGCCAGGCCCACGCTCACGCCCATGGCGGTGACGATTCCCGGGCAGTAGTGGCAGAGCTCGATGATCGGGATGAGGGTCATGGCCGCGGCGCCACCGTCGCCTCCCCGCCCCCCGGCCAGCTGGGCATCGCCGCCACCCGACTGGCTGGCCTGCTCGCCGCCCGACTGGCTGGCCTGCTCGCCTGCGAGCACGGCTTCCTTGCGAGCCACCTGCTGCTTGAAGCGGTCCCTTGCCAGTTGGTCCATCCCGAACGTGGCGTACAGCTTGCGGATGATGTCGTAGGGGGGCATGTCCCCGTGCTCGAGGTCATCGATGTTGGGGACAACCTCGGCTTCGATGAAGCGCCTGACGGCGTCGCGCACCATCAGCTGCTCCTCGGACCATTCGTACATGGGGACCCCCTGTCCCTCGTCGTATCAGGGACGGCCGGTTCGAGGCTATCCGAGGCCCGCGTACAGTCGGGACGTGCAGCTGGGGCGAAAGACGGACCGGAGTGCTTTCGAGCGCTGGGGGGGCGAGCCCTTCTTCACCACCCTGGTCGACCGCTTCTATTCCGGCGTGGCCTCCGACCCGCTCTTGCGACCCCTCTACCCGGAGGACCTGACCGATTCCAAGGCCCATCTGGCCCTCTTCCTCATCCAGTACTGGGGTGGCCCCAGCCACTACAGCGACCAGCGGGGCCATCCCCGGCTTCGGATGCGCCACGCCCCCTTCGTCATCGGCCCAGCCCAGGCCGAGGCCTGGCTCGGTCACATGACCGACGCCGTGCACGAGTCCGGCCTCCCCGCCGCCGACCAGGCCGAGCTGCTCGACTACCTGACCATGGCGGCCCACACGCTGATCAACGCCCCGGTCTGACAGACTCCCAGGTCACGGGGGCAATCCACCGAGGCCCGGGGCAGTCACCGACTGTTGTCGGCGACCGGACGACAGGGCCGGACGGCGCCGGGACGGCACCAACCCCGATGGGGGGAATGTCCCGTTCCGGTAACATCGGTGCAGGTGACGGGCTTCGGCCCGGCCGGTTGTGACCACCAGGCGTGGCTGTGATCGCGGTATGTCCCGCGTCGGCCCCGTCGGCAGGACCGCTCGGCCGGTCAGCCGATCCGACCACCTAGGGCTCCCAGCAGGGCAGCTCCGCCATCCGTCGGCGCCCCAACCGCGTCGGCCCAGACCAGTACCCCAGACCCAGTATCCCAGACCCAATACCCCAGACCCCAGGTCCGAGACCCCAGGTCCGAGACCAGCTCCCGACGACACAGGAGATGCCGTGCCCGCCGAGACCCACGTGGAACAGGCTCCACTCGACCGTAGCCAGGTCCTCGAATTGATCCGCGACCTGCTCGCCGACATCCTCGAGATCGATCCGTCTGCCATCGGCGAGTCGTCGTCGTTCGCCGAGGACCTCGATGCCGACTCGCTGGCCCTGATCGAGCTGGTCGAGGGCCTCGAGGAGGAGCTTGGTGAGCGGTCGGTCGGATTCCGCATCGATGACGAGGATCTCGAGGAGCTCCGCACCGTGCGCGACGCGGTGGACTACGTCTGCGCCAAACTCGGAGGGAGCTGAGGCGCCCGATGGCGCCCTCGACCGTCTCGGGAACGCCCCGGGGAAAGCACCGGCTCGCCGGACGGATCGACTATCGATTCGGCGATCCGAGCCTGCTCGATCAGGCCATGGCCCACCGGTCCTGGTGCGCCGAGCAGGGTGGGCTGACGTCCAACGAGCGGCTCGAGTTCCTCGGTGATGCTGTGTTGGGCCTGGTGGTGGCCGAGTACACCTTCCGGAACCATCCGGAGTCTGTCCGACGGGGTGATGTCCAAGGTCCGGGCCTCGGTGGTCAACACCCGAGTCCTGGCCGAGGTCGGCCCTCGATCTCGGGGTGGACCGAGCACCTGCGGCTGGGACGGGGCGAGGACCTGTCGGGTGGGCGGGCCAAGGAGTCGATCCTGGCCGACGCCACCGAGGCGGTGATCGGGGCCGTCTATCTCGACGGCGGGCTCGCCGAGGCGGAGCGGCTCATCTTCTCCCTGCTCAGTGACCGGATCGACGCGGCGGTGGGCGAGCCCGGGGAGTCCGACCACAAGAGCCGCCTGCAGGAGCAGTCGGTGAGCCTGGGCCGGGGTGTTCCCCAGTACGAAGTCGACGAGTTTCGGTCCCGACCACGCCCGGCGGTACCAGGCCACGGTGTACGTTGCTGGCCAGCGCCTCGGCACGGGGGAGGGGCGGTCCAAGAAGGACGCCGAGCAGGCTGCCGCCCAGGCGGCCTGCGGATCGTTGGAAGTCGAGAGAGGCGGGGGGGATGCCTGAGCTTCCCGAGGTTGAGACGATCCGGCGCGACCTCCAGGCCGAGGTCGTAGGCCGGAAGATCAAGTCGGTCGAGGTGCGCAACGGCCGCACCGTCCGGCGCCACCCGAGCGCCAAGCACTTTCGCGCCCGGCTGGAGGGCCACACCATCAAGTCGATCGACCGGGCCGGGAAGTACCTGCTCCTGGGCCTCGATGACGGGCAGACCCTGGTGGTCCACCTGGGGATGAGCGGCCAGCTGCAACGGGCCAAGAGCGCCAAGGAGGCCAAGGCCCCCCACACCCACGCGGTGATCACCTTCACCCAGGGCGGCCAGCTCCGCTTCGTGGACCCGCGGACCTTCGGCGAGCTGTTCGTGTCGGCCGCGCCGGCCGAGGGCGAGCCGGCCCTGCCCGAGCTCGCCCACCTCGGCTTCGATCCGCTCGAGGACGTCATGAGCTGGGAGAAGTTCTGGGTGCTCCTGTCCCAGCACAAGAGCGGGCTCAAGTCGTTGCTGATGGACCAGGAGTTCGTGGCCGGCATCGGCAACATGTATGCCGACGAGATCCTCTTCGCCGCCGGGCTGCGCTACGACCGCCTGTCCAACTCGCTCTCGTCCCAGGAGGTTCGCCGCCTCTACCGGGCCATGGTCGAGACGCTGGCCGAGGCGGTCAAGCGCCGGGGCTCCTCCCTGGCCGACGAGCAGTACCGCGACCTGTTCGGCGAGGTCGGCGACTTCCAGGACCAGCACCAGGCCTACGACCGCGAGGGCCAGGCCTGCCGCCGGTGCCGGGCCACCATCGTCCGGGTCAAGTCGGGCGGTCGGTCGACCTACTTTTGCGATCACTGCCAGGTGTGACCGGGACTCCGGCGACCGCTCCGCGATCGGCAGGCCGGGCGATCTCCCCGACCACCCGACGGCGGCCGGTAGGGTGAGCCCCCGGTGTTCCTGAAGTCCCTCTCCCTCAAAGGTTTCAAGTCCTTCGCCGACCCGGCTGTGCTCGAATTCGAGCCGGGGATCACCGTGGTGGTGGGTCCGAACGGCAGCGGCAAGTCCAACGTGGTCGACGCCGTGGCCTGGGTGCTCGGGGCCCAGGGACCGCGCACGCTGCGCTCGGCCAAGATGGAAGACGTCATCTTCATGGGCACGGCCAACCGGCCGGCGCTCGGGACGGGCCGAGGTGGCCCTCACCATCGACAACAGCGCCGGCAAGCTGGCCACCGACCTGGCCGAGATCACCATCACCCGCACCCTGTTCCGTTCGGGGGACAGCGAGTACGCCATCAACGGCGCGCCCTGCCGGCTCCTCGACATCCAGGAGCTGCTCTCCGACACCGGCGTCGGTCGCCAGCAGCACGTGATCATCAGCCAGGGCCATCTCGACGCCATCTTGGAGGCCCGGCCCGAGGACCGCCGGGCCGTCATCGAGGAGGCGGCCGGTGTCCTCAAGTACCGCCGCCGCCGAGAGCGGTCCGAACGTCGCCTGGCCTCCACCGAGGAGAACCTCGAGCGCCTCTTCGACCTGGTGCGGGAGGTCAAGCGCCAGATCCGGCCCCTCGAGCGCCAGGCCGCCGCGGCCCGCTCCTACACCGGGTTGGCCGAGGAGCTGCGGGCGGTCCGGCTGTACGTGGCCGGGACCGAGCTGAGCGCGCTCGACGACCGCCACCCGACGGGCCACCGACAGCCAGACCCAGCTGGCGGCCGCGGAGGCCCGGCTTCACGGACTCGCTCGCCGAGCTCGACGCGGACACCGAGCGGACGGCCGACGAGATGTCGGCCCAGCGCGAGGCGGACCTGGCCTCCGCCCTCGGCCGGGCCGAAGGGCATGGTCGAGCGGGCCCGCGGGCCTCGCCGGCGTGCTGCGCGAGCGGCAGCGGTCGCTGGCCCAGGCCCTCGACGCCGCCGCCGACGCCGACGTGGTCTCCACCCTCGAGGCTGAGGGCGCCCGGCTGGCCGAGGAGCTGGAGGCGCCGAAGCCGAGGCGGCCACGCTGGCCCCCGAGCACGACGAGGTGGCCATGAGCGAGGCCGCGCGCCCGCCGCCGAGCTCGAGGCGCCATCTCGAGGCGTGGGGGCGACGGCGACCGCGCTGCGCCAGGCCGAAGAGGCGGTGACGGTGGCCCGCGGCCAGCTCGGCTCGCTGGAGCGCGCCCTCGAGCGCGACCGGCGGTCACTGGACCAGCTGGCCGCCCGGATGGCCACCGCCGAGCGGCGGGCCGCCCTCCTCGAGGGCGAGGACCGCGAGCTGGGCGAGCGCCTGGCCGAGACCGGAGCAGGCCCGCCAGCGAGCTGCAGGCCGCGGTGGCCGAGACCGAGGCGGCCCACGCGCGGCCACGGTCCGCCGTCTGGAGGCGGCCGAGGAGGCGCTCCGCCAGGCGGAACAGGAGCTCCACCGCTCGACGGCCCGGGCCGACGCCCTCGAGCGGGCCTTCGACGAGGCGCGGGGGGCGGCCGGGGCCGAGCTGCTGGCCGGGGTGGACGGCGTGGTCGGCACCCTGCTCGACGTGGTGGAGGTCGATCCGGGGTGGGAGGACGCCTTCGAGGCGGCCGCCGGTGCCGCGGTGGCCGCCGTGGTGGTCTCGGGCAGCGAGCCGGCCAAGGCCGCGCTGTCCCGGCTGCGCCAGGGCGGCGCCACCGGGGCCGTGCTGGCCCTGACCGATGCCGGTCCCGGCCGGTCCGGCACCGACGAGGTCCCGGCCCGGCAACCGAGTCCGTCCGCGGACCACGTCCGTCCCCAGCGCCGGGGCACCGGGGACCTCCCGCGGGCTCGGGGCGGTGCTCGACACCGCTGCTGGCCGGGGTCGTGCTGTGCCCTGGGGGGTTGGTCGGAGGCCATCGACCTGGCCCTGGCCCGACCCGATCTGGTGGTGGTGACCCGGGACGGCGACCGGTTCTCCTCCACCGGCTGGCGGGTGCGGGCCGCCGGCGGGAGTGGTCACCGCCGCGGTGGTCGAGGAGGCCAGGGCCCGGGCCGAGTCAGGCCGCGTGGCGACCTCGACCGAGGTGCCGCCGAGGAGCGCACGCCGCCCGCGCAGCGGTCGAGGCCACCCGGCGGGCCGCGGCCGAGGCGGTCCGGGCCGACGACCGCAACGAGGCGGCCCACCAGACCGCCCGGGCCGCCCGCCAGCGGGTGGCGGACGACCGGATGGTGCATGGCCGCCGAGCTCGAGGAGCTGCGCCAGCAACCGAGCCGAGCTCGACGAGCGCATCGCCCGCGACGCCGCGCGGTCGGCCGAGCTGCGCGAGGAGCTGCCCGGACCTCGAGGCCGCGCCGGGTGCGACGCGGCCGAGCGGGCGGTGGCGGCTCGGCAGGAGCGCCGGCGGATCGACGAGCGCATCGCCGAGGCGGCCCGGCACCGCAACGAGTGGGAGGTCCGCTCGGCCGGACTGGTCGAGCGCCGGCGGGTCCTCGACCGAGCGCCTCCAGGAGGTGGAGCGCCGACTGACCGGGCACGCCGAGGAGCGCCGCCAGGCGGCCGAACGCCGCCGGAGCGGCTGGAGGCCGACGCCACCGCGGTGGAGCGGCTGCTCGGGTGGTGGGCGCGGCCCAGATCCGCTTGAGGCGGCCCTGGCCGAGCTGCGGGACCGGCACCGGCGCCAGCTCGAGGCGGTGCGGGCCGGCGGGGCACGCCTCGAGGAGCTGCGCCGGCAGCGGGCGGCCGAGCGAGCACGAGCTGGCCGCGGTCCGGGGCCGGCTGCAGAAGGCCGAGGTCGACCTGGTCGAGGCCGACGATCCGCCGCGAGTCGGTGGTCGAGACGCTCCGCCGCGAGCTGGCCTGCACGCCCGAGGAGGCCATGGCGGCCCCGGCCCCCGAGCTCCCCGAGGACACCGACCCGTCGACCCGCATCGAGCAGCTCGAGGGCGAGCTGGCCGCCATCGGGCCGGTCAACCCCCTGGCCCTCGAGGAGCTCGTCGGAGCTGCAGCGAGCGCCACCAGTTCCTCGAGTCCCAGGTCGAGGACGTGCGCGGCGCCCGCCGCGAGCTCCACCAGGTCATCCGGACGCTCGACGAGGAGATCATGCACGTGTTCGACGCCGCCTTCGCCGACGTCAACGAGCACTTCTCCAACCTCGTGTCACATCGCTCTTCCCGGGCGGCACCGGCCGGCTCTCCCTCACCGACCCCGAGAACCTGCTCGACACCGGCGTCGAGGTCGAGGTCCGCCCGGCCGGCCGCAACGTGCGGCGCCTGTCGCTGCTGTCGGGCGGCGAGCGCTCGCTGGTGGCCCTGGCCTACCTGTTCGCCGTCTTCCGCAGCCGGCCGTCGCCCTTCTACCTGATGGACGAGGTCGAGGCGGCCCTCGACGACGTCAACCTGCAGCGGTTCCTCGGCCTGGTCCACGAGTTCCGGGGCGAGGCCCAGCTGATCATCGTGAGCCACCAGAAGCGCACCATGGAGGCCGCCGATGCCCTCTACGGCGTCACCATGGCGCCCGGGGGGTCCTCCAAGGTGGTCAGCCAGAAGGTGCCGCGCCCGAGCGAGATCGGCGCCGACGGCTCGGCCGGCATCCGCGGCGACGGAGCGGCGACGTGCGGCCCGAGCGGCGAGCGTGCCGCGAACGGCCGATGGCCGTGCGGCTCCGACGGACGAGAACGGGTCGAGCCGCCGGCCGCAGCCGGTGCCCGAGTGGCAGGCGGTCCGGATCCCGGAGTCCGGACGGTCCGGCCGGGCTGGAGGCGCTCGAGGTCGACCGCGCCGGCCGGATCGACGTGTGACAGCGGACCGGTCTCAGCGGGTTCGGCTCTGGTGGCCAGCTCGGACGTGGTCATCGCCCTGGCCGTCGCCGTCCCCGTGCTGGTCGTCGGCGGGCGGCGTGGCCGTCGGGCTGCGCCTCCGGCGCCGGCGGCGGCGCCGGAGCGGTGTCCGCCACCGAGCCGAGCCGACCCGCACGCCGACGGCGGTCGAGGCCGCGCCACCCGGCGCCGACGTGGTCGGCCCGCTGCGCCGAGCCGGCGCCGTCGCCGCACCGGCCGAGGCGGCCGCACCGGCCGAGCCGGCCGCACCGGCCGAGCCGGTCGAGCCCGCCGCACCCGCGAGCCGCCGCACCGGTCGAGCCGCGCACCGGCGAGCCGGCGTCCTTCCGGGGCCGGCTGGGCAAGGCCCGGGGCCTGCTCTCGGGCTACCTCGGCGCGGTCCGGTCCAAGGGGAGGATCGACGCGGCCACCTGGGACGACCTCGAGGAGGCCCTGATCCGGGCCGATGTCGGGGTGGGGGCCACCGACGCGCCTCCTCGACGACCTGCGGGCCCGGGTGAAGAGCGGGCGAGATCGCCGGCCCCGACGCCCTGGTCGAGGCCCTCAAGGCCGACCTGGTCGACGATGCTGTCGACGGCGGACGCCACGCTGGCCATGCCCGGGTCCGGCCGGGCCCGGTGGCGTCGACCGGCGGGCCGGACCGGCGGAGGACGGCGCCGACGACCGGCCGGTCGACGTCTGGCTGTTCGTGGGCGTGAACGGCGTGGGCAAGACCACCACCGTCGGGCAAGGTGGCCACCCGGATGGCCGCGTCGGGCGCCAGGGTGCTGCTGGCCGCCGGCGACACCTTCCGGGCCGCGGCCGGCGAGCAGCTGTCCATGTGGGCCTCCCGGGCCGAGGCCGACATCGTCCGGGGCGCCGAGGGCGGCGACCCGAGCTCGGTGGTGTTCGACGCCGTCCAGCGGGCGGCGTCCGAAGGGCCACGGCGTGGTCCTGGCCGACACGGCCGGTCGCCTGCACAACAAGGTGAACCTCATCGAGGAGCTGAAGAAGATCCGGCGGGTGGCCGACCGGCCCCCGGGGCGGGTGCGTGAGGTGCTCCTGGTCCTCGACGCCACCACCGGCCAGAACGGCCTGGCCCAGGCCAAGGTGTTCCTCGAGGCGGTCGAGGTGTCCGGAGTGGTGCTGACCAAGCTCGACGGCACGGCCAAGGGCGGGATCGTGGTGGCCATCCAGAGCGAGCTGGGCCTGCCCGTCAAGCTGGTGGGCCTGGGCGAGGGGGTGGACGACCTGATCGACTTCGATCCGGTCGCCTTCGTCGACGCGCTGTTCTGAGCCGGTCCGGCGGACTCCCGATCCCGGTGTTTCCGACGCCTCCGAGAGGCTGCCGCACGCCCGTCGTCCTGTAGCCTGAAGCACTCATGTTCGAGAGCCTGACCGACCGCTTCGAGGGGATCCTCACCAGGCTCCGGAACCGCGGCCGGCTGACCGACGCCGACGTCGACGAGGTCCTCCGCGAGATCCGCACCGCCCTGCTCGAGGCGGACGTGGAGATCGGCGTCGTCCGGGGCTTCACCGATGCCGTACGCAGCCGGTGCGTGGGTCTCGAGCTGTCCAAGGCCCTCAGCCCGGGCCAGCAGGTGGTCAAGATCGTCGACGAGGAGCTCGTCGCCATCCTCGGTGGCGAGACCCTGCGGATCACCTATGCCGGCCGGCCGCCCACGGTGGTGCTCCTGGCCGGCCTCCAGGGCTCGGGCAAGACCACCACCTCGGCCAAGCTGGCCCGCTGGTTCAAGCAGCAGGGCCGCAACCCCCTGCTGGTCGGTGCCGACCTGCAGCGGCCGGCGGCCGTGGAGCAGCTCCGGGTCCTCGGGCAGCAGGCCGGGATCAGCGTGTTCAGCGAGCCGACCGACCCGGTGGCGGTGGCCGCCGCCGGGGTGGAGGAGGCCCGCCGGCTCGGGCGCGACGTCGTCGTGGTCGACACGGCCGGCCGGCTGGCCATCGACGAGGACCTGATGGACGAGATCCGGCGGATCTCGGAGGTCGTGGACCCCCACTACACCTTCCTGGTCATCGACGCCATGACCGGGCAGGACGCGGTGTCCACGGCGGCCGCCTTCCACGAGGCGCTCACCCTCGACGGGGTCGATCCTCACCAAGCTCGACGGCGACGCCCGGGGCGGGGCGGCCCTGTCGGTCAAGGAGGTGGTGGGCCGGCCCATCGCCTTCGCCTCGACGGGCGAGAAGCTCGACGACTTCGACCAGTTCCACCCGGACCGGATGGCCGAGCGCATCCTCGGGATGGGCGACGTCCTCAGCCTCATCGAGCAGGCCGAGCGCACCATGGACAAGGACGTCGCCACCAAGGGCGCGGCGGCCATCCTCGAGGGCCGGTTCACCCTCGAGGACTTCCTCGAGCAGCTCCAGCAGGTGCGGAAGATGGGGTCGGTCTCGGGGATCTTCTCGATGCTGCCCGGCATGCCGAAGGACATGAAGGAGCTCTCCGCCGCGGTCGACGACCGTCAGATCGACCAGGTCGAAGCCATCATCCACTCCATGACGCCGGCCGAGCGGATCGACCCGACCATCATCGACGGCTCGCGGCGGGTCCGCATCGCCAACGGCAGCGGCACGGCCACGTCCGACGTCAACGCCCTGCTCAAGCAGTTCAAGGAGATGCGCAAGATGATGAAGGGCATGGGCAAGGGCGGCGGCAAGGGTGGCCTGGCCGGGGCGATGGGCGGCCTCGGCGGGATGCTCGGGGCGCGGGCCCAAGCTGTCGCCCGACGAGCCTCGACCAGATGGCCGAGTTGGGCGCCGCCGGTGACATGGCCGGGTTCCCCGGGGCGGGCCGACGGCGGCTTCGGCAGGGCCGGGAGCGGATGTCCCGTACCGGCGGGCGGAACGGCGGCGCCGCCCGGGGATCGTCCAAGTCGGGGGGCAAGGGCCGGAAGAAAGGCAAGGGCGGCGGCCGGGTGACGCCCAAGGCTCGCTGAGCCGGGGCACCGAAGGCCGGCCGACGGGCCTGATTGCAGGTCACCCCGGCTTTGGTGGGAGACTGTCGGCCTGCATCCACAGCGGGCACCCCTGAAGGTGTGCGCCGGATGCCGGAACGGCAGAACTGCAACAGAACTGCAAGAGGAGTGATCGTGGCAGTAAAGCTCCGCCTGGTGCGGATCGGGAAGAAGAAGCAGCCCACCTACCGGTTGGTGGCGGCGGACAGCCGTTCGCCCCGGAACGGCCGGTTCATCGAGATCGTGGGCACCTACGCACCCCGCGGCAAGTCGGCGGCCGAGCCCGACGCCGTCATCGAGATCGACAACGCCAAGGCGATCAAGTGGTTGTCCGAAGGGGCGCAACCCACCGAGCGGGTGGAGAAGCTGCTCAAGCGGTCGGGTGCTCTCGACGAGTTCGCATCGGCCAGGGCGGCCAAGTGACTGACGAGATGGCTCTGGATTCGGCGGACGATGTGAACACGATCGACGACGTCGATATGCACGAGGACGACGACGTCGGCAACCGGGTGTCCGGCGGTACGCCGCTGTCGGTGGTGACCTACCTGGTGAACTCCATCACCTCCGATCCCGAGTCGGTGGTGATCAATACCGAGGAGCGCGGGAGCTCCGTCCGCTTCCGGATCCACGTGGCCCCCGACGACATGGGCCGGGTCATCGGCCGGCGCGGCCGGGTGGCCCAGGCCATCCGCACGGTGGTGGCCGCGGCCGGCGCCCGTGACGGGGTCCGCACGAACGTGGACATCGAAGACGACTGAAATCCGCCCGTTGCCGCCCGGACCCATCGATCGTCCCGGCGGCCAGACTTCCGGCGGCCCGACGTCCGGCGGCCGAGACTTCCGGCGGCCCGACGTCCGGCGGCCACCGCGCAGACTTCCGGCGGCGACGTCGGCCGGCTCACGAGAACCAGGCATTGCTCGAGGTCGGGCGTATCGTGAAGCCCCACGGCCTGCGGGGCGAGGTCATCGTGGCGCTGACCACCAACCGTGAGGAGCGCGTCGCTCCGGGCTCCTGGCTCCGTGCCGGCGACCGCCAGCTCCGGGTGGAGCGGTCCACGCCCCACCGGGGACGGTTCATCGTGACCTTCGAAGGAGTAAGCGGCATCGACGCCGCCGAGGGGCTACGCGACCTGCGCCTGTTTGCGCCTCCTCTCGACGACCAGGACGTCCTGTGGGTCCACGAGATGATCGGATCCCGGGTCGAGGACGTGTCCGGCCGGGCGCTCGGGACGGTGGAGGCGGTGCCAGGCCAACCCGGCCAGCGACCTTCTCGTGCTCGAGAGCGGTGTGCTCGTCCCGCTGCGGTTCGTGGTCGCCGTGCGATCCCGGGGTGCTCATCACCGTCGACGTCCCCGACGGCTTGATCGACCTGGCCTGTATCGCTCGATGCATCCGAGGTGCTGTTCCCGACGATCGGGTGCAATCGCTCCGGGATCGACGTCTTCACCATTTTTCCGGGGGTTATCGAGCACTATGCCCAGTCCTCCATTCTCGGGCGGGCCCAAGGCGAAGGTTTGCTCGATCTCCGGGTCCGCGACATGCGGCAGGCGGCCACCGATCCCCACCGTTCGGTCGACGACACCCCCTTCGGCGGCGGGCCCGGGATGGTGCTCGGCCCCCGAGCCGGTGTTCGGCTCGGTGGAGGCGGTGGCCGGCGCCGAGGGGCTTCCCCGGCCCGCTCATCCTGCTGTCGCCGTCGGGCAGGCGGTTCGACCAGGAGGCGGCCGAAGACCTATCTCGACGATCGGAGGGGTTCTCCCTGCTCTGCGGGCGCTACGAGGGAGTGGACCAACGGGTGGCCGACCACCTTGCCGACGAGGAGCTCTCGGTCGGGGACTTCGTGCTCGCCGGCGGCGAGCTGGCCGCCCTGGTGGTGGTGGAGTCGGTGACCCGGCTGCTGCCCGGCGTGCTCGGGAACGAGCAGTCCGCATCGGACGAGAGCTTCACCGCCGGCCTGCTCGAGTACCCGCAGTTCACCCGGCCGGCCACCTTCCGGGGTTGGGAGGTTCCCGACGTGCTCCGGTCCGGCGACCACGGGCGGATCGAGCGCTGGCGGCGGGCCCGGGCCCTCGTCCGCACCCTCGAGCGGCGCCCGGACCTCATCGCGGCCCGAGGCGGCTTGACCGAGGAGGAGGTCGGCCTGCTGGTGGAACAGGGTGAGATGCAGCTCCTTCGCGATCACGGCTACGATTGGTGAGCTTCGTCGGCGCCGGTGAAGCCCGGTCCGGGTCGAAACCTTGCTGGTGGTCCTGGTCACCGGCTCGTCGTTCGACACTTGACAAGACCCGGGCATGGCTGCTCGGCTGCGGTCAAGCTCGAGCGGGTGGCGGCCGACGAAGGAGAATTTCGACCGATCCCTGGAGGGACGCGCCTCATGAACCCGACCGACACCATCGATCGAGACAGCCTCCGCGACGATGTCCCCGACTTCCGCCCCGGGGACACCGTCAAGGTCCACGTGCGGGTGGTCGAGGGGACCCGCGAGCGGATCCAGGTCTTCCAGGGCGCCGTGGTGCGCCGTCAGGGCACCGGCGTCCGCGAGACGTTCACGGTGCGCAAGGTGAGCTTCGGCGTGGGGGTGGAACGGACCTTCCCGGTGCACTCTCCCGTGATCGCCCGGACCGAGGTGGTGTCCCAGGGCGCTGTCCGCCGGGCCAAGCTGTATTACCTCCGCGAGCGGCACGGAAAGGCGGCGAAGATCAAGGAGCGCAGGACTGCGCATTCCTGAGCCGGCGCCACGTTCCCGTTGGGGCTTGCGGGATCTGGTCTCCGCTGGCGTCCCGTTCTGGCGACTAGACGCTGGAGGGCGGCGGGTACTCTCGGTCGAGGTGGCCGGGTTCGTGAGCGACCATGAGTGAAGAGGATCTCGAGCGCTACGAGTCCGAGATCGAACTGGCGCTCGTCCAGGAATATCGGACCGTCCTGCCCCTGTTCGCCTACGTCGTCGAGACCGAGCGTCGGTTCTACCTGGCCAACTCGGTCGAGGTGACCGTGCGCTCCGACTCCACCCCGGCCTGCCTGGAGGTCCAGCTGGAGGACGCCTGGGTCTGGGACATGTACCGGCCGGCGCGTTTTGTTCCGTCGGTGAGGATCCTCACGTTCCGCGACGTGAACATCGAGCGGCTGCCCGAGAAGGATCTGTGACCGCGGCCGCCGCCGAACGCCCCTACAACTCGGACCAGCTCGATCGCACCTCCTCCGGTTGCCCACCCTCTGGGGACAGGCGGCGAGTGCTCGGTGGGCAGGGCGAGTCTCTGGCCGCCCGCTGGTACGAGGGCCGAGGCTATGAGATCCTCGAGCGCAACTGGCGCCGTCGAGAGGGCGAGGTGGACCTCATTGCGCGGCGGGGGAGCACGGTGGCCTTCTGCGAGGTGAAGGTCCGCTCGGGCGACCGCTACGGGACCGGCGCTGAGGCGGTCCCCGTCGCCAAGCAACGCCGGATCAGACGCCTGGCCACCCTGTGGTTGACGGAGCGCGATCAGGCCTCGGGTCGCTCGGCTCCGGGCGGTTCGACTCCAGGTCGCTCTGCCTCGGCAGGTCTCTCAGCCTCGGCCCGCGACGGGCTGGAGTTCCGGTTCGACGTGGTCTCGGTCACGGCAGGTCGGGTCGAGGTCATCCAGGACGCGTTCTGATCTGCATCCGGCGCCGCCCGGTCTGAGCACCGGCGTACCTCCCGGAGGGGAGCCGACCAGCGACGGGCGGTTGGCCCGCAGCCAGGCCCGCCAACTCGCCGTTCTTCTAGGCTGCCCGCATGTCGAACGAGCTCGAGACCCTGATCGTGGAGCGCAAGGACGGCGTGGTCATGGTCACTATGAACCGCCCGGCCCGGAAGAACGCAGCCAACGGACTGATGTGGCGGGAACTGCTCGCCACCTTCGACGATGTGGCCACGGATCGCAACGACCGAGTCATGGTGCTGACCGGTGCCAGTGATGCCTTCTGCTCGGGCGCCGATCTGGGCGACGCTGGAGACGTGGCCGGTCGGCCCGGTGATCCCTATCTCGTCCAGATGCGCGCCCTCGGGGATGTGGCCTTGCGGCTCCACAGGATCCCCAAGCCCACGATCGCCAAGGTGGGTGGCGTGGCAGCAGGTGCGGGGATGAGCATGGCGCTCGGCTGTGATCTCGTGGTGGCATCCGAGTCGGCACGGTTCTCCCAGATCTTCGCTCGGCGGGGGCTCTCGGTCGACTTCGGTGCGTCCTGGCTGCTGCCGCGCTTCGTCGGGCTGCACCGGGCCAAGGAGCTCGCCTTTTTCGCCGACATCATCAGCGCTCAGGAGGCGGCCGAGTTCGGGATCGTCAACCGGGTCGTGCCCGACGACCAGCTCGACGAATTCGTGGCCGAATGGGCCGAGCGGCTGGCGTCCGGCCCCCCGCTGGCGCTGTCCATGACCAAGACGATGCTCAACAACTCGGCCAACCTGTCCATGGACCAGGCGCTGGAAGAGGAGACTCGTTCTCAGGCGGTCAACTTCGGCACCGCCGACACCTTGGAGGCCATCGCCGCTTTCAAGGAAAAGCGCGACCCGGAGTTCCGGGGGCGCTGACCTCGACCTCGACCTCGACCTCGACCTCGACCTCGACCTCGACCTCGACCTCGACCGGCTCTAGGCCGGCATCATTCCCAGCATCCTCCTGGGACTCCCCGGCGTCCCCCCGGCATCCTCCCCGGGCCTCCTGGGCGTCCTCCCGGGCGGAGAGCTTCTCGGTGTGACAGCACCTGCCTAGGGTTCGGCGGTGCTTCGAGCGGCCGCTCGCACCGCTGTCAGCTGCGGCCCTCCGTGCCGGATCCCTGGCCTTGCTCGACCGAGCTCACAGGGACGTGCTGTCTGGAGGCGCCATGATCGCCGCAATTCCCTCCGTTGTCCTCGTCGGGGTCGACGGCAAGCAGGTATCAGTCGAAGTACACGTGTCCAACGGACTTCCCGGGTTCACCGTCGTCGGTCTTCCCGACGCCGCCATTCGCGAGGCCAGGGACCGGGTCCGGGCCGCCCTGTTGTCGAGCGGTCTGCCGTGGCCGCTCCGCCGGGTCACTGTCAACCTCGCCCCGTCGGGCATGCGGAAGGGGGGATCGGGTCTCGATCTGCCGATCGCCATCGGTGTACTCGTGGCCTCCGGCGAGCTCGAACCCAGTGCCGTCGAGGGCATGGCCTTCGTCGGCGAGCTCGGCCTCGACGGCTCGCTCCGCCCCGTGCCGGGCGTGATGGTGCTGGCCCAGGCGGCGGCCGCCGCGGCCTGTCACCGACTTGTGGTGTCACTGGAGTGCGCCGCCGAAGCCCGGCTGGCCGGAGAGGGCGAGATTGGGGCGGCCGCCACCTTGCGGGAGTTGGTCGAACGGCTCCGGGCGCGCCAGCCGTGGCCCGACACCCCCACCGGCGGCCGGAAACGGTGGAGCGCAGTGCTCGGCGGGCGATCTGGCCACCGACGTCGACCGGGTCGACAGTGACCTGGCCGACCATGATCTGGCTGAGGTGAGGGGCCAGCGGTTCGCCCGCCGTGCGCTGGAGATCGCGGCCGCCGGTGGACACCACCTCTTGTTGGTGGGCCCACCCGGTTCGGGCAAGACGATGCTGGCCACTCGGCTCCCGGGACTGTTGCCGGCACTCCCTCGACCGCTCGCCCTCGAGGTCATGCGAGTGCACTCGGTGGCCGGTGCTCCCCGGCCGCCGACGGGCTCGTCTATCGGCCGCCCTTCCGCGCCCCGCACCACGGAACGTCGTCCGTTGCCATGATCGGCGGCGGGACTCCCTGGATGCGCCCCGGCGAGATCAGCCTTGCCCACGGTGGGGTCCTCTTCCTCGACGAGATGGGGGAGTTCTCCACGACCGTGCTCGAAGCCCTCCGGCAGCCGCTCGAAGACGGCGTGGTGCGGGTGAGCCGGGCGAGAGGTACGACGACCTTCCCGGCCCGGTTCATTCTGGTGGGGGCGATGAACCCGTGCCCGTGCGGCGAGGGCGGCGTGCCGGGCGCCTGCCGCTGCTCCCGTTCGGCCCGGGAGCGTTACGCCCGACGACTCTCGGCACCTCTCCTCGACCGATTCGACATGACCGTGCGTGTCGACCGGCCGGACGTGGACGGGCTTCTCGGGTCGGGCCCTCCGGAATCCAGCTCGGCTGTCTCGGTGCGTGTGGCCGCCACCCGTCGGCGGGCCGTCGAGCGCAGCGGGTGCATCAATTCGGAGCTCTCGGCATCCGAGCTCGCAGACGAGGCCTTCATGACCCCGGCGGCAGCTGCCCTGCTCGAGCGGCGGGTCCGGTCGGGCGCCCTCAGCGCCCGTGGGCTCGACCGGGTCCGGCGGTTGGCGCGCACCATTGCCGACCTGGATGGGGTCGGGCGCCAAGTGTGGGGTGAGGCCGGTGGTCGCGCCGCTGGAGCGGGCGCGATCGACGCGAGCCGGGATGTGGTCGACGTGGACCAGGTCCAAGAGGCGCTTCTCCTCCGTTGCCAGCGCGAGTACTTGCTCGGAGACGAGCGGTGAGCGGGCAAGAAAGAGCAGAAATGTATGCGGCGGCTCTGGCCGGCCTGCCGCGGATGAATCCGAGACGGCTGGTCAAGGTGTTGGACGGCTTTGGGCCGCTCATGGCCTGGCGTGCCGTCGAGGCGGGAGCGCACCCGGCCGATCCCGGCCGGCGGTTTGCCTCGGCGGCCCGCAGGACGGATGTACATCAGGTCGGGGAGCGCCTCAAGCATCTCGGCGTGCACACGCTGCTGCCCGACGGGCGCGGTTACCCCTCTGCACTGGTCGGCGACCCGGGGGCGCCCGCCGTGCTCTTCGCCTTGGGCGACCCAATGGTCCTCGAATGCGGTCCTCGGGTGGCGATCGTGGGGACCCGGTCGGCCACCCACTACGGCCGGCGGGTGGCATCCGAACTGGCCGGTGTCCTGGCGGCCGAAGGGATCGCAGTGGTGTCGGGTCTGGCCTCGGGCATCGACGCCGCCGCCCATGCCGGAGCGCTCCGCGCCACCGAGGCCGATGTCGCCCCGGCGATCGCCGTGGTCGGCACCGGACTGGATGTCGTCTACCCGTCGTCGAGTCGCGAGCTGTGGGACGAGATGGCCACCCGCGGCGTCGTGTTCTCGGAGGCACCCCTCGGCACGCAACCGCACCCCGGGGTGTTCCCGGCTCGCAACCGGATCATCGCCGCACTCGCCGACGTGGTGGTCGTGGTCGAGAGCCATGCCCGCGGTGGCGCGCTCTACACCGCTGAGGCGGCTGCCCGCCGGTCGATCCCGGTCTGCGCCGTCCCTGGTTCCGTCCACAGCCGGGCCTCGGCAGGCTCGAACGCCCTGCTGGTCGACGGGTGCATCCCCGTTCGGGATGCTGACGACGTGAAGGTGGCTCTGTCGCTGGTCCGGGCGGGAAAGAACCTCGCGGGGATCCGGAACGTGGGGAGGAATGCTTCCAGTCACAGGACGGTCGGCTCCGTTCGGATGACGTCCGCTCGGTCCAAGGTCCGGGACCGGACCGATGGACCGGTGACCGATGGACCGGTGACCGATGGACCGGTGACCGATGGACCGGTGACCGATCGCGGCTCCGACGACGCCGGCAAGGCTGTCGCGGTCGTGTCGGATGGCGCGTGGGATGGAGCGTCTGAGGGCGCGTCTGATGGTCGAACGGATCGTCGGGCGACTGCCACTTCGAAGACGATCCATCAGCTCCAGACTGGTAGCGAGGGGCCGCTGACCCCATCGCAGCAGGCCCTGCTGGAGGCGGTGGACGATACGCCGACCGCGTTCGAGACCATCCTCATCCGAACCGACCTGAGCATTTCGGCGGCGGCTGAAGCCTGTGATCAGTTGGTGGAACGTGGGATCCTCCGCGTCGGCGCCGGCTGGTGGTCGACAGCCTGAAGCAGATCAGTTGGTCCCCCGAGTGCTGGTCAGGGGGTCGGGAAGCTTTCCTCTTGCCAGCCGATGGCATCGGCAGAGACTGGGCCGGGCGTCGGTGGAGCTGCGAGTTGGGGAGCGCTGCAACTGGTAAGTCCGGTCTGGGCACCGTAGAAGGTGGCGGACCCCGACGATTTCCAGATCAGCCAGCACACGTTGTCCGACGATCTGTCCGCCAGGGTGATGGCGCCTGCGCCGCTTGTGTTGGCGCCGCCGCCTGTACCGCTCGTGCCGGCTCCGTCGCCGCCGCTGGCCCCGCCCCCGGTCATCCCGGGGATGTTGGGTACGCCTGCCCCACCGGTCGACTGGTCGCCTCCAGCTGTGGAGCTGCTGCCGTCAACCGCGCTGACGGTCACACTGACCGTCGTGGGGCCGGTCGAAGACCCGGCCACGAACGTGATGGACGGGTTGGACTGCTCGAGCTGGGAGGCGCTCACCGCCGACAATCCACCAGCGGCGGCCGCCGCCGACTCGGCCGCCGTGAGCCCGGTATTCAATGACTGCTGAGCCTGGAGACGATCGGCCATGGCAACCCCGGGAGCGCCACCCCCGGTCCCCGAGGACCCACCGGAGTGCAACGTCGTACCGAGCAGGAGGGCGCTGGCCAGTGCGACCACGACCAGCGCCAGGACGATGGCGATCATTGAGAACCCCTCGTCACCTGGTGGACGGGCCCGTCCCCCGGTCCCCTGATGATGTGGATGATGGAGCATCGCTGCCTCTCCCTACATACGGGAGATCGGCCTCTGTGGGGGTCCAGCTTGAGCACCAACTCGGGTCCCTCGTCCACACGTCCACTCGTTCGGGTACGGGGCGGGGGCGGGCACCGAGGCGGTCTGCGGCGCCTGCACAAGCCTGCGGCGCCTGCAGAAGCCGGCGGCGGACCAGTCGTCAGTCCCTGGGCTGTCTCACGATCCTCTCTGTGCGGACCCGGTACTTGACCCGTACTTCACCGGGCTGTCGATTCGCGTACCTGTCCAGCCCCAGGTACTTGTTGGCCAACGCGTCGATGTGAGCTTCGGCACCCTCTTCCGTGGGCTGGACGCGGCCCCGCACGAGGAGGACGTTGTACGGATCATCGGGATCCACCACCGAGACGGCCACATAGGGGTTCTTCTCGAGGTTCCTCACTTTGGCTCGTCCTTTCACCGAGTTGAAGACCAGATCGTCTCCTTCGACATCGATCCACACCGGCGTCAATTCGAGGCCGTCCTTTGGCATCAACCGTCGCCAGGTTGGCGATGATCGGGCGTTGGACGAGCTCCCGTGCCTTGTTGCTGAGCGTGGTGCTCGTGGTGCTAGTTGCCATGGTCGGACTCCTTGTGAGCATTCCCCGGCGTCCCAACTGCTTGTCTGGGACTGGTTCGGAAGTCCCATGATTGGGACGGATTCGGAAGCAGGAGGAGCTGGTGTCCAATGGCCTGCGGTGCGCATCGACGCGTCAATGACGAGCAATGGTGACCGGCTACCGGGAAGAACGACGGAACCGATCTGACCAGCTCTCATTCCGAACTCGACGCCGATCGTACCGGGGACCTGCTGTCCGGCGCGCGGGTTGCGACGCCCCTTACTCCCGCTGGCGGCGGAGCCAGTCGGCCTGGCCCTCGGGGGTGTCGATGCCGAGGTCGGGCTCCTGGCCGAAGGGGGGCTCGGCGGTGAAGGACCACGTCGGGCTGCCCGAGGCGGTGGTGCCGGTGCGGGTGAGGGTCCAGCCCCCGAAGGTCTTCAGGTGATGGTGGTGGTGGCAGAGGAGGGCGAGGTTGTCGAGCTTGGTCGGGCCGTCGTCCCCGAAGGGGAGGACGTGGTCGATCTCCAGCCCGGCCGTCATCCAACAGCCGGGCACCACACAGGCCCGGTCCCGCTCGATGAGGGCGGTGCGCAGCGTCTTGTTGATGGTGCGCCCGAGGTGGGCGACGGCTTTGATGTCCCCGGCCCGGTGGTAGAGGAGGGCCATGAAGGCGTCGTTGGCCAGGGACCGGGCCATGGTGACCGGGATGGGGCCCGCCCCGTCGAGCTCGCAGCGCTCCCCGGGCTCCACCTTCCCCCGCAAGAGGGCGGCCAGGTCCACCCGGACGACCACCGAGCAGACCGGGGGCCGGTCGATGAGGGCCTGGAGCTCGGGGGGGAGGGGTCCAGCGGGACCGGGTGGTCCGGCCCCCTCGGGGTGGGCCTCGCCCCCGAAGCCGGGCAGGGTCACCGGTTCCTGGTCCAGGTCGCCGTCGTCAATGACCCCTTCGGCCTCGGCCGGGGTGTCCTCGTCGCCGTCGGACCCCGACCCGGGGCCCTTCCTCCCAGGGGACGGGCGGGTGAGGAGCCAGAACAGGGCGTCGGCCCGGAGGGCCGCCTCGGGCTCACCCCGCTCCCCGGCCCGGCGCCGGGCCCGACGCAGCGTCTTTGCCCCCCGGTCGAGGTAGGCGAGGAGCTTCGCCCCCCGGTCGGCGGTGTCCCGGCCCTCGTAGCAGAAGGCTCCCTCGGGGTCGGTCCAGGACCGGAAGTGGCGCCGGGCGTGGATGGCCCGGAGGGTGGCGAGGGGATCGGCCGAGGAGGCTTGCGCCCGGACCCTCCGGCACCGGTCGGTGACCCCGGCCAGGGGCTCGGACTCGGCCCCCTGGAGCAGCTCGGCCTCCCGGCTGGGATCGGCCAGAGCCGCCCCGGTCAAGGCGGTGAGCTTCGGGCTCGAGAGGTCCCCCCGGCGCAGGACGGCCTCGGTGCCGGGCAGCGAGGTGAGGCGCTGGCCCACCTCCAAGGTGCGCTTGGCCTGGCCCGGGGAGACCCCCTCCAGCTCGGCCAGCAACGAGGCGGCGTCTCGATGGCCCCCCTCCTTCCAGACCCCGCTCGAGTCGATGCGCGGGGACAACAGGGCCTTGCCCGCCACCACCAGGCGCTCGACCTCGGCCAGGGACCCATAGAGGGTGGTGGCGTCGGCCCCGGTCAGGCGGTCGGGGTCGAGCTCGGCCACCACCGAGGACAGGAGGGAGGCGGCCCGGCCCAGGCGGGCCGACAGGCCCGGGTCCCGACCCGAGCCCTCCCTCGCCCACCCCGTGTCCGTCTTCCCCGTGGCCACTGCCATGGATGAATCATCACAGAAGGATGTGACAGGACATGAGAGGGGGGAGGAACGAGGGCTCACTGGTACGGTGCGCTGATGCGGATCGGGGCTCACGTCAGAGCGGGAAAGGGCCTGCTCCCGGCGTTGCAGCATGGTGCCGACATCGGAGCAGAAGTCATCCAGATCCACTCCCAGAGCCCGCGGATGTGGAAGCCGTCGCGGTACGCCGCCGAGGTGCTGATCGCCTACCGGGAGGCACAGGACCAGCACCCGTCGGTGACGGCGACGTTCTGCCATGCCACGTACCTGATCAATCTGGCCACCCCCGACGGCGAGCTTGCCGCCAAGTCTCGTTCGACCCTCGAAGCGAATCTGGCCACGGCCACGGGGATGGGTTCGGCCGGGCTCGTCCTTCATATCGGAAGCCACCGTGGGGCGGGCTTGGAGGCGTCGATCCCCCGTGTGGCGGACGCGCTGGTCGGGGCGCTCGACGCGACGTCGTCCGGAGTACAGGCAGGCATCGGCAGAACCCCGATCCTCCTGGAGAACACGGCGGGCGCCGGCAACACGGTCGGCCGGTCCTTCGAAGAACTGGCCGCTGTCATCGATGCCGCCGGCGGCGACGGCCGATTGGGAGTGTGCCTGGACACGCAGCACCTGTGGGCGTCAGGAGTGTCGTTCGGGACCGTGGAGGAAGCCGATGCGCTCGTCGATCTGGTGTCGGACACCGTCGGCATTACCCGCCTGCAGTGCCTGCATGTCAATGACTCAAAGGTCTCGTTCGGAGCCAACCGGGACCGGCATGCAAACGTCGGCGAGGGGGAGATCGGTGCGGAAGGGTTCGCCGCCCTCTTGGGCCACCCGAAGCTCCAGGGTCTCCCTGCTGTCCTGGAGGTCCCGGGCGCCGGTCAGGGCCCACGAAGTGAAGACGTCGAGGGGGTCCGGGACCTCTGGCGACAGGGGTTGGGGCTCCGATCTCGAGGTTCCTGAGCCGGTGTCTAGGTTCCACCCGGTGTCGAGGTTCCCGAGCCCGTGCAGATGGCAGTACCCTGCCGGGACTGCCCCGGCCGCGCCGGACCGGAGCTAGGGCACGCCCGCGTCCGACGGGCATGGCCACGCTGAAATGATTCGCTGGAGGGACGCCGCATTTGGTCGGTTCACCGCTCATCCCTCGTCCCGTTTGCATGCCACCTCCGGCTGATGGGACGAGCCGGACCGGCTAGCTTGACGACTGCCACGAACTGGCGGAGCTTGCCCGAGGGAAGGCGATCGATGTGGTCGACCACGTCCACCGTCACCTTCGGATCGGCGAGGCCCGCCTGGTCCAGCACACCTAGGACACGATCGCGGAGAGGCTCGGTGGCCACGGACGGCTCGATCACCACACGGACGGCGACCCCGCGGTCGGGTCTGGCGGAACTGGTACTCGATGAGTCCCCGCTCCTCCTCGATGGCAAAGCCCAGGACCATCGGGTAGACCGTCACGCCGTCTTCGTAGCGGAACACCTGGTCGGAGCGCCCGGCAAGGGCCGCGATCCTCCGGTGGGCCGACCCGCAGGCGCAGATTCCTTCATGGACGGTCAGACCGTCGGGAATCTCGTAGCGGATGAGGGGCTGGGCGACGTTGTACAGATTGGTGACGTAGACCTTGGCCGCGGGCTCACCCGGCGGGACGACGTGCCCCTCGAGGTCGACGGGCTCCACGATGACCAGGTCGTCGGGAAGGTGCATGGACCCTCCGGCCGGGCACTGGAAGGCATAGATCCCTTCGGAGAGCCCCCAACAATCGTCGATCCCGGCGCCCCAGAGCTCGCGGACGTCTTCCCGGGTGCGCTCCGAGAGCATCTCGCCACCCGATTCGACGAATCGCGGCGCAATGTGCAGCCGGTTGGCTCTCGCCTCGTGGACGAGGAGGTCGAGGGCGCTGGGGTAGGCCTGCAGGAGAACGGGTTGCGCTGCTTCCAGAATGGCGATCATGTCGGGGATCGGCGTGGTCATCGGCAGGTGAATGGAGGGATCGTCCGGGTCGGCGAGGAAGGAGCTCATGGCGCTCGAGAGCGTGGTGAGCCCGCTCCCGAGCAGGTTGACTGTGGCGGAGCCCGGCGGTCGCGAAGTGCCGTCCAGCATGGCCATACGCGAACGGCTGGCCATGAGCCCGAGCGTGGTCCATTGGTCCCAGCCGTAGACATAGATGCCGCGTAATCCGCTCGATCCCGAGGTGGTGATCACCCGGTACTGGTCGAGGAGGTAGCAGTCGGCACCTCGGTCCAGGGCCGCAAGATGGCGCTCGACCATGTCGGCGGTCAATCGGCGGTCGGTCATGACTTCCGAGAAGTTGGCCATCATGTCGTTCTTGGTCATGACTGGAAGGTGCGGCAACTGAGCCTCGGTGAGCTCGGCCGGTTCCACATCGGCCAGGCGCTTGGCGTGGTACGGGGAGTGCTCCTTGGCGAATGCCAACAGGAGGCGAAGGGCGCGGCTCGCGCTCGGCGTCCAGCCGATCCCTTCCCCAACGTAGCCGGCGGGCATGGGAGAGGATGCCCGCGGCGACCGTGGCCCGGTGGCGCTCGAGGCGTAGCGCTCGATCGTTCGTATTGTCCGCCGAGCTGTCCGCCGAGCTGTCCGCCGAGCTGTCCGCCGAGCTGTCCGCCGGAGCTGTCCGCCGAGCTGTCCGCCGAGCTGCTCACCGCATTCTGCTGTATCGAAGCCCCCCGTAACGAAGTACCCCACATCGAACCCCGCCCCTTCTGTCTCGCATCCGATCTCGAACCTGGCAACACCTCATGAGGACCCGCCGGCCTCGGTCGCCGGAGCGTAGAGGGTCCGCACGTAAAGTGTTTCGAGCATCCGTGAGCGGCCGCTGAGCCGGTCGGTCCGTGCCTCGGCATGGATGATGGTGCATCCCGCCGCTCGGGCATCGACGATTCGGCGAGCGGTGAGAGCTCGACGCAGCTGGCGTGACTGATGACGCGGATGGGTCGCGTCGAAGCCGATCCACGCCAGCGGGCCGTCGATGACCATCGCCCCGGTACAGAGCAGGCGATCGTCGGCGAAGGCGCCGTAGTGCGCGAATCCGTCCACCCCGACCGTGCCGGCGAACCACGGTCGGAGCGACACCGACGCTTGCCAGGCACCCCAGGCGCGCACGTTGAGCGCGGCCACCCGTTCGGCGTCTGCCTCCGTCAGAAGCCGAACGTCACACTCCTCGGACGCGACGTCCAAGTCCTCGATGCGCCGCCAGACCTTGGTCATCTGCTCCTCCAGCGGCTGAAGGCCGACCTGACGGATCCAGTCGGCGATACTCGGGGGAGTGGCGATGGGCGCCAGATCGATCTGGAAGTTCCGCTGTTCCAGGCGGCGGTAGAAGTCGACGATCGCCTCGAGGCATTCGGGAGTGGCGGGGGTTTCGAGCCCGAGACCGACAACCCGATTGAAGGAGCCGGCATCGACCGCGGTGAGCGCAGGCAGGGGCACCGGCCCGCTCCGGTCGACCACCGCGCCGAGTGGGTCCCCGGGCTGGCCCGCCGCCACCTCGACGCAGCGGGCCCACACCTCGGCCTCGTGCCGCTCGACCAATGACGCGACGGCCCGCTGGTCCTCATCCGTCATCGTCACCTCAACGAGCCTAGAGGTACCAGTGCCGAAATTGACGGTTCCTGAAGTCTCCGATGGGCCCCGTGCCTGCCCCTGTTCGATTCCCACAGGGCAGGCACCTTCCCTTTAGTGGGCCTTGCCGATCGCCATCCTCGGGCCATGGTCGAGCCAAGTTCGCCCAGCCGGCCAGAGAGGCCGGCCAAAACGACGCCGGTCGGTCGCGCCGCTCTGCGCACGCTAGGGTCGCCAGCGCGCGCCGGGGGATCCGATCGAGTGTCGGGAATGGAAGGGACGAGACCATGGCCCAGGAGACGCGAACCGAGACCGACAGCATGGGATCCATCGAGGTTCCCGCTGACCGGTACTGGGGTGCCCAGACGGCGCGATCGCTCGAGCACTTCACCATCGGCGACGACCAGATGCCCGAGCCCGTGATCCGCGCCATCGGGATCATGAAGGAGGCGGCGGCACAGGTGAACGCCGACCTCGGCAAGATGGCGCCCGACAAGTCGGCGTTGATCGCCACCGCCGCCCGCGAGGTCTCGGACGGCAAGCTCTCCGACCACTTCCCCTTGAGCGTCTGGCAGACTGGCAGCGGTACCCAGACCAACATGAACGCCAATGAGGTGATCGCCAACCGCGCCATCGAGCTCGCCGGGGGCGTGCTCGGCTCCAAGGATCCGGTGCACCCCAACGACGATGTCAACATGTCGCAGTCGTCGAATGACACCTTCCCCACAGCGATGCACGTTGCCGCTGTGGAGGAGATCACCCACCGGTTGCTGCCCGCGATCCGCCAGCTTCGCAGCGTCCTCCAGGCCAAGTCTGAGGCGTTCTCCGGCATCACCAAGATCGGCCGTACGCACCTCATGGACGCCGTCCCACTCACCCTCGGGCAGGAGTTCTCTGGATACGTGGCGCAGCTCGACGCCGACCTGCGCCGGATCGAGGTGAGCCTGGACGATCTCTACGAGCTCGCCGCCGGTGGGACGGCGGTGGGCACCGGCCTCAACACCCACCCGGAGTTCGGCACCCGACTGGCCTCGGCCATCGCCGAGCTCACGGGACTGCCCTTCGTGACCGCGCCCAACAAGTTCGCCGCCCTGGCCGCCCATGACGCGCTGGTGATGACAAGCGGGGCGCTCCGCACCTTGGCCGCATCCCTCATCAAGATCGCCGATGACATCCGGTGGCTCGGCTCCGGGCCGCGGAGCGGCCTCGGTGAGCTCATCCTCCCGGCCAACGAGCCCGGTTCGTCGATCATGCCCGGCAAGGTCAACCCGACCCAGTGCGAGGCGATGATCATGGTGTGCATCCAGGTCTTCGGGAATGACACTGCGGTTGCCATGGCCGACTCGCGGGGGAACCTCGAGCTCAACGTGGCCAAGCCGGTCATGATTCACAACCTGTTGCACTCGATCCGGATCCTGACCGACGCGTCGGCGTCGTTCACCCGGTTCTGCGTGGAGGGGCTCGTTCCCGACGAGGAGCGAATCCGTCGCCATCTCGAGAACTCCCTGATGCTGGTGACCGCGCTCAATCCCCTGATCGGGTACGACAAGGCCGCGGAAGTGGCCAAGCGCGCCTACAACGAGGGGACCACCCTGCGGGAGGCGGTGGTGGCCCTCGGCTATCTCACCGGCGAGCAATTCGACGAAGCGGTGCAGCCCGAGTCGATGACCCATCCCTGAGCAGATGGGCCTGGCCGGCGCCGACGTCGACTTCACCGACCTCGATCTCACCGACGTCGATCTCACCGACGTCGATCTCACCGACCTCGACCTCTTCGCCGCCGGCTTCCCGGATGCGGTGTTCACCCGCCTCCGACGCGAGGCGCCCGTGTGGTGGCACGAGCCCACGGAGCACACCCCCGACGGGGTCGGGTTCTGGGTGCTGAGCACCCATGCCGACATCCTGGCCGCGGCCGCCGACGCCGAGCTGTTCTCGTCCGAACGGGCCCCTGGCGCAACCGGGGGCGGGACGATCCTCCAGGACCTTCCCTTCGGCTTCGCCCCCGGGGTGCTGCTCAACATGATGGACGATCCCCTCCACCTACGGATCCGCCGGCTGGTCACCCCCTCGGTGGCGCCCAAGGCGCTGGCCCGGATGGAGCCCGAACTCCGCCGGCGGGCCAAGGCCATCGTCGATGTCGTCGCTGAACGCGAGAGCTGCGACTTCCTCGCCGACGTCGCCGTCGAGCTGCCACTCCAGGCGGTGGCCGCCCTGATGGGCGTTCCCGATGCCGACCGTCACGACCTCATGGCCTGGTCCAACACCACGCTGGACTTCGAAGGTCGGGAGCTCGGCGAGACCAGCGAGCAGGTCGCCGCCGCCGCCGCCTCCATGGCGGCGTACGGGACGGCCCTCATCGAGGAGAAGCGGACCTGCCCGGGCGACGACATCATCTCGGTAGTGACCCGCGCCCGAGTGGACGAAGTCGACGGCACCGCAAGGCCGCTGAGTGACCTCGAACTGCTCATGTTCTTCAACCTCTTGGTGGTGGCGGGGAGCGAGACCACCCGGAACTCCATCGCCCTGGGCATGGCCGCGCTCATCGAGCACCCGGACCAGCTCGAGGCACTCCGCCGGGACCGCTCGCTCATGCCCACCGCGGTCGAGGAGATCCTGCGGTGGACGAGCGCCACCCTCTACAACCGGCGCACCGCCACCCGGGACACCGAGGTCCGCGGCAAAGCCATCGGCCAAGGGGACAAGGTCACGCTGTGGTGGCCCTCGGCCAACCGGGACGAGTCGGTCTTCGATGAGCCGTTCCGTTTCGACATCGAGCGGGAACCCAATCCCCACCTGACCTTCGGCTACCGAACCCACTTCTGCATGGGGGCCAACCTGGCCCGGATGGAGATCCGGGTCATCCTCGACGAGCTCCTCGATCGGTTGGAGGGCTTCGAGCTCACTGGGCCGGTGGAACGGGTGAGGACCAACAAGCACGGCGGGGTGTGGCACATGCCGATGGCGTTCCGGTCGAGACGGAGCCCCTGACTCCCGGAGCCCTGACTCCCGGAGCACCGGATCTCGACCAGGCGCGCCGACACCAGACGCACGAGGCCGTAGGCCCTCTGTTGACCGGCGGCACCGGCCGTATACTCCGGGTCGGCCGACGCCATCGGCCCGAGCCAGTGCCGAGAAGGCCGACACCCAGGGACAATCGAGGGAGCGCATGACCACTCAGCCCACCGACCTCGCCATCGGACTGACCGACGGCACGTTCTACGGCGCTGATCCCTTTCCCGCATTCGCCTGGATGCGCGACCACGCCCCCGCCTATTTCGACCATTCAGCCGGCGTCTGGGGGATCACGCGCTACGCCGACATCAAGGAGATCTCCAAGGATCCCGACACCTTCTCCAACGCTGGAGGCATCCGACCGGACAGCGATGCCCTTCCGATGATGATCGACATGGACGCGCCCGAGCACGTGCGGCGCCGCCGGCTGGTGAGCGAGGGGTTCACCCCTGGTCGGATCCGTGAGCGTGAGGAGGAGATCCGCACCATCTGCGATGGCATCATCGACCGGGTCTGCGAGCGCGGCTCTGCCGACTTCGTCTCCGAGATCGCCGCCCCGCTCCCGATGATCGTGATCGGGAACATGCTGGGAGTGGCGCCCGAAGACCGCGACGACCTACTGCGGTGGTCCGACGACATGTTGAAGGCGCTCGGCTCGCCCGATCCCGGAGCCATGGACCGGGCCGCGCTGGCCGCAACCGAGTACGCCTCCTACATCACGGCCGTCGCCGAGCAACGTCGCCGGGACGGTCAGAGCAGCGATCTGGTGGGCACGCTCGTCCACGCCGACATCGAAGGGGACCGCCTCGACGAGTCCTCCCTCATCTACGAGTCGCTTCTCATCCTCATCGGTGGGGACGAGACGACCAGGCACGTGATCAGCGGCGGCATGTACGAGCTGTTGCGCCACCCGGACCAATTCCGGGCGCTCCGCAGCGACCGGACGCTGATGCAAGGCGCGGTCGAGGAGATGTTGCGGTGGGTGTCGCCCATCAAGAACATGGCACGGCAGATGACCCGTGACGTCGAGCTTCACGGGAAGACCCTCCCGAAGGGCCAGAAGCTGCTGCTGCTCTATCCCTCGGCCAACCGCGACGAGCGGGTGTTCGACGACCCTGAGCGGTTCGACATCACCAGGAGCCCCAACGACCACATGGCCTTCGGGTTCGGTGCCCACTTCTGCCTGGGAAACCGGCTGGCCCGCATGGAGCTGAGCGTGATGTTCGACCGACTGCTCGACCGAATGCCCGATCTTGCCCTGGCCGAGGCGGACGAACCACCCAAGCGAGCGGCCAACTTCGTGTCCGGCTATGAGACTATGGACGTGGTGTTCACTCCATCGGCTCCGGTGGGAGCATCGGCCTAGCCATGGTTCCGGCGACGGAATCCGCGACGGGATGAAGGAGCCCGTTCTCGACCAGGCCGAGGTGGAGGCGGCCCTGGCGGCCTCCGGTGGTCCTCGGTGGGAGCTCATGGGTGGAAAGCTGGTCAAGGTGGTCCAGTGCGCCAGCTTCCCCGGGGCGCTCGAATTCGTCGGGGAGGTGGGCCGCCTGGCCGAGGACGCGAACCACCACCCCGATATCGACATCCGCTACCGGTCGGTGACCCTGGCGCTGATGACCCACGACTCCGGCGGCATCACCCGCCGCGACCTCGACCTGGCCCGCCGGATCGACGGGATAAGGGCCGGGATCTCCGCCGATTCCTGATCCGGGGCGATTCCCCGATCATGCGGGACGCTTCCTGATCCGAACGCAGCCAGCCGGACCTGGGGTCAGCTGTCTCCCAAAGTTTCAGCTTCCCCCGAAAGGTTCAGCTGCCTCCGTCGAGAGGACCCTGACCGTCAGCCGACCGGGAGGTCCCACAAAGGGAACCAACGGTCGAGGTCAGCCTCGACGGTCAGGTCGCCGGCAATGAGGCTCCTCAGCTTGAGCTCCTGCTCCAGGTTGCGGTGCTCCTTGCCGTCGGGGACGAACGGGTAGAAGGAGCCGCGCTTGAACAGGTACACGAGATAGGAGGTGGATGGGAGCACCCGGCCCGGCCCGGCCGTGGTTTCGGGCATCGGCTCGGGCATCGGCTCGGGCATCCCGGGCTCGTCAGGCGAGGCAGTTGCGTCCAAGTCAGCGCCGCCGCCGGATCCTTCGGATGAGCCGGCCAGCGCAGCCAGGCCGAAGACCGAACAGAGCAGCTGCGGTCCCCACCCCGAGTCGGCCAGGGATGAGTTGACCAGGTGGATCTGGGTCACCAGCTCCTCGATGTCGGCGCTCTCCACCACCAGCCAGTGGTAGCCGTAGCTGTCCTGGGCCTTGCGGAACCCACCGGTGCCGTCCATGGCCAGGAGCTTCACCACTTCGGCTTGCATCTCCTCGAAGCCCTGGCCCGTCGGGGGCTTGAAGCACACGCCCGCATGGCCTGAGCAGGACATGCCGGCCGCGCTCTGCAGCGTGATGGAGGCCGAGGGCAGGGCGAATAGCGCGTCCAGGTTCGACTGGACGGGTTTGGTCCGCCCGAGCAGCGTGTTGAGCAGGCCCACCGGCTCAGCTGGCCGGGCGGGATCCGCCGGCCGGCAGCAGCACGCTCACGATGGGCGCCCCAGCTCGGCCTCGAGCTTGGACAGTTGGGCCAGGCGCTGGTCGAGAGAGGGGTGAGTGGAGAACAGGGTCGACAGGCTCACCCCGTTGCGGGCGATGGCCGGGGTGAAATAGAAGGCGTTGAAGCTCTCGGCCGAGCGCAGGTCGCGCTGGGGGATGCGGGACATCTCGCCGGTGACCTTGACCAGGGCCGAGGCCAGCACCGAGGGCTGGCCGGTGAGCAGGGCCCCCGACCGATCGGCGGCGAGCTCCCGGTAGCGGGATAGGGCCCGGGTGAGGAGGAAGCTGATGGCGTAGACCACGACCGAGACGACCAGCACGCCCAGCTCCACCAACGCGGCATTGTCGTTCCCGTCGTTGTTGTCCCCGCCGAAGCCGCCCATCAGCCCCGTCCACAGCATGATCCGGGTCACCAGTCCGGCCACCACGCCGAGAAAGCTGGCGATGGTCATCACGGCGACGTCGCGGTGGGCCACGTGGGAGAGCTCGTGGGCCAGCACCGCCTCGAGCTCGGGCTCGTCGAGTCGTCGCATGAGCCCGGTCGTGGCGCACACCACCGCGTTCTTGGGGCTGCGCCCGGTGGCGAAGGCGTTGGGCACGTCGGTGTCGGCGATCGCTACCCGGGGCTTCTTCATGTCGGCCAGCGCGCACAGGCGGTCGATGGCGCCGTGCAGCTGCGGCGCCTGCTCGGGGGTGACGATATGGCCGCCCATGCCGAACAGGGCGATCTTGTCGGAGAACCAGTACTGGGCGAACAGGAGCGCGCCGGCAATGACCAGCACGACCGCATAGGAGATCCCAACGGCGATGAGCAGCCCGATGACCGCGCCGTAGAGCACCACCAGCATCAGCCCGGTGGTGAACATGCGGACGGTCAGGCCGTGGTCGTTGGGGATGTTCCGTGCCGTGCTCATGACCCGGTGGCCCCTGACTGGGTGACCCTCGGTTGGGTGACTCTCATGTGGCTCTCATCGTTCCGGTGCTCATGACATCAGTCGTCCGACTGGGTCAACAGTCCCTTGGTCTCCTCCAGTGTGGCGTCTGGGAAGGGCACCACGAGGTCGGAGGGGGCGAACGCATCGTCGGCCAAGGGCTCGCCGGACTGGCGAACCTCGGCGATGAGCGCATCGAGGCTCCGGGTGAACGCCTGCTCGTCGTCGGCGTCCACTGCTTCGGCCAGCGTGGCGTCCAACTTCTGGAGTGTTCCGCGCTGGTCCTCGGGGACCGTGTACTGGCCCTCGCCCAGTATCCGGACGATCACGACGTCGACTCGCCCTTCTCGGCGGTGGGGGTGGGCTCGGCCACGCCGAGCTGAGCTGCCGGCGCCCCGGCGCCGACCTCGGCCTTGAGCGCGGCCAGCTGGGCGTCGACCGCGGTGGTGGTCGACGCCTGGTCGAGCTGGGACTGGATGTCGTCGACCGGGTTGGTGAGGTCGGTGAGCGCCCCCGAGGCGAGCAGCTCGTCCATGGCCCCGGCCCGGGCCTGCATGCCGTCGATCTTGTCCTGGGCCCGCTGCATCGACATACCGGCGTCGCTCATCGACTCCGAGATGCCCGACACCGCCTCACCGATCTTGGTCTGAGCCTCGGCCGCCGTGTACGAGGCCTTCATGGTCTCCTTCTTGGTGCGGAAGGCGTCCACTTGGGCCTGGAGCTTCTGGGCGGTGGCGATCAGCTTCTGCTCCTGGGCTGTCACCTGCTCGTGCTGGGTCTGCAGGTCGGTGAGTTGCGTGGCCAGGGCCTCTCTGCGGCCCAACGCCTCGCGGGCCAGATCCTCGTTCCCCTGAGTGAGCGCCGCCTTGGCCTGTTGCTGGAGTTTGTCCGCCTGGCCCTGGAGGCCCGAAGCCTGGAGCTCGATGCGCTTCTTCGCCGTGGTGACGTCGGCCACACTCCGCCGTACCTTCTGCAGGCTCTCGAGCTGCTTTTGATACGAGAGGTCCAGCGACTCCCTCGGATCTTCGGCCTTGTCGAGCAGCTTGTTGGTCTTGGCCTGGACAATCCCGGACAGACGCTTCATGACGCTCATGCTGGTAGCCCTTCCTCGCTCTCCGCCGTGAAGCTTAGGGCTTCCCTGCCCGGTAGCGTGATCGGCGTGTCCGAGCCGCTTTGCCTGCTGACGGTCCATGCCCACCCCGACGACGAGTCGTCGAAGGGGGCCGGGACGGTGGCCCGCTGCCACTCCGAAGGGATCCACACGGTCCTGGTCTGCTGCACCGGTGGGGAGGAGGGGGACATCCTCAACCCGGCCCTCGACACGCCCGAAGTGCGTGCCCGCCTCGCTGATCTGCGCCTCGAGGAGCTGGCCAAGGCGGCCGACGTCATCGGGTACGACGAGGTCGTCCTGCTGGGCTACCGCGACTCGGGCATGCCCGGCTCGGAGGCCAACGCCGATCCCGCGTCCTTTGCCCAGGCCGCGCTGGACGAAGCTGTCGGCCGGCTGGTAGCCATCGTCCGCCGCGCCCGACCCCAGGTCATGGTGATCTACGGGGACGAGCAATCCGGATACCCCCACCCCGACCATCTGCGGGTCCACGAGATCGGACTTGCTGCCTTCAAGGCGACGGGGGATCCGGACCGCCATCCGGAGGCCGGCCAACCCTGGCAGCCCACCAAGCTGTACTACACGGTGTTCTCGGCAGCTCGCTTCCGCGAGATCCACCAGAAGTTCGAGGAGCTCGGGCTCGAGTCACCATTCGACGAGCAGTGGCGCAAGCGCTGGGAGGACATCCCGGCCGAGCCGATCACCACCTCGATCGACATCTCGGACTTTGCCGACGTCCGGCGTGAGGCGTTGCTGGCCCATGCCACGCAAGTCGATCCCAACTCACGATTCTGGTTCGGACTACCGCCCGAGGTCATGCGCTCGATCCACCCCGTCGATGACTACCGGTTGGCCGCGGTGGCGGGGCCCGGCGGCATCGAGTACCTGTCACCGGCCCCCAACGCCACCACGCCCGCCCAGGGCATCGAGACCGATCTCTTCGCCGGGATCCGGGAACGGGTGGCCGGGTGAGCCGGTGACCAGCTGGCTGTCACAGGAGTGGTTCGACCAGGCCGCCCAGATCTGGGCCGAGGCTCCGGGTCTCGACGGGCTGTCGGGTCGGGTGCAATGCGAGATCAACGGCGGGCCGGAGGGGGATGTTTCCTGCTACTGGGTGTTCGACACCGGCAGTCTGGGACCGGCCGGGGTGGGCCGCATCGAGAACCCCGAGGTGAGTCTGACCGTCAGCTGGGATGACGCCGTGGCCGTCCAGCGGGGCGATCTCGACCCAAGTGTGGCATTCATGCAGGGACGACTGAAGGTGAACGGATCCATGGGCGTGATGACCGAGCTCCTGGCCAGGGCGCACACGCCCGAGTGCCGCGAGCGGCAGCGAAAGGTCGCCGAGATCAGCGGATTCCGAGGGGCATGATCCGGCCCGGCCCGGTTCCACCGAGGTAGGGGAGATGGATGACGCCGGCGCTCTGCAACAGGATGAGCGTGACCGCGGCGGCGAGGAAGACAACCAGGGCCACGACCAGATAGGGCTTGGCCCGAGCCCACCGGGAGACCACGGGGCGGGCTCGGCTGCCCTGGCGGCGATCGTTGCCTCGGACGGGCCTGGCCACGAGCGTCAGCGAAGGCACGCCCGACAGACCCTGGTGTCGGACGGCGAAATCGGTGATCCGGTTGGAGAGCTCGATGGGGTCGGCGCCGGGTCGGAGGAAGCGGTAGGTCCCAAACGGGGTCTGGATGGCGATCACGGCGCCAGGTTCGGCCTGTGGAAGCGGACGGCCGTCGGCCGCCAGTCGGTCGCGCTCCTCCAACGGGGTCAAGCTGTTCGGGCCGGGCTGTGGCGCCACCCACCAGGCCGGAACGACCCCTCCTGACCAGGGCTCCACCACATGGGTCGCGACTGCCGACCACGGGAGGACACGAGGCTGGCCATCCGGCGTCCTCACGACGCCGATACCTTCGTCGGTGAAGACGATGGCCTCGATGGCCACCGGATCGTTGCCGGCGGTATCGAAGAGGATGAGGCCGTCGACGCGCAATTCGGGGCTGGGCGACCCCAGGGAGTTCACCAGCTCGCTGGCGGTCTTCGGTCTCGGCTGGCGTCGGTCGGCCACGGCGTCTCCCATTCGGGCCAAGGCTATCGGCGCACGTCGGGCAGACCGGGGCTCCGAACGGGACCCGTCGATCGAACCCGTCAACAGGACCCATCAACAGGACCCGTCACCCGGACCCGTCGATCAGGACCGCCGCATGACCTCGCGGAGTGGCCGGTACCCGATGGGCGTGACTCCGGCGTCGGCGATGGCGCGGTCCAGTCCGCGCTCGGCGACCAGTAGTACATGGTCGGCCACCCGTTGCCTCCAGTCGGTGTCGATGGCCCGGAGCTCGGGTGTGTCGACGGCCGGCCGCAGGGTCACTTCGGTGACCCCCGGCTCGAGGCCGGCCAGCAGCTGGAGAAACGCCTCGCGGATGCCCATGAAGGGGAGGGTGGCGAACCGGTCGGCGAACAACACGCCTTCTTCAGCGGCCAGGCGGCGGACAGGGAACCCCACGTTGGGCTCGGCCTCCGCTCCGAGAAGCCTCAGCGGTAGCGCGAAGTCCACCGCCAACTCGAGATAGACGTCGAAGAACTCCGGCCGGAGGAGCAGCGCGTCCAGGTGGGCATCGAGGTGGCTGATGTCGAATCCCCACAAGACGGCACGCTCGATCTGAGCTCGGCATTCGCGCCGGACTTCGTCGATGTCTGCGTGGTCCCAGACGTCGGAAAGTGTGCGGGGGAACCCACCGTCACCGTCCAGAAGCGAAGGAGCTTGGGTAATGGGTCCCCAGCGGTAGAGGTTGTGCTCGGCATTGAGGGTGAGCCGGACCCCCACGTCATCCCCTCGGAACCGAGATGCCGATTCACGTGCCCAGGGGGCCGGCACGATGAGCGAGGCGCTGGTGCCGATCCCATCACGGAGGGCCTCGTAGACACCGACGGTGGCGGCGTGGCAGAAGCCGAGATCCGCGCAGTTGACGATGAGCAGCTTGGCGTCGGGTCCATATCCGAGGCGCTCGGCAACGGTCGGCATTTACCCGACCGTAGCGCCCGTCGAGCTCAGGCGGCGCGGCCCGCCTCGTGGTGATCGGCCGCCGTGGATCGCCCACCGTTCGGGTCGGCCGTGGCGGCGAGTCGGGCCCGGGCGGCGGCGATGCCCTGCAGCCCGACCTTGCGCGTGCGCTCGTCGAGGCGCCAGTCGGTGACAGGGGTGCCGCCGCCCGTCCCGTTGGCGGCACCCCCCTCGGGCGCGGGCAGGGGGAGCTCGGGCTGTGAGGTTCGAGATCGGTGTCTGCGGGCCGTTGCCATGGGTACATCATGCCGGGAGGGTGTATTACGGAGCCCATGGGTGATGAAACGTCGAAGCCAAACCGCCCCCGATTCGGGATAACCGTCCCGTTCGACGGCGTAGCCCTCGCTGATCACCGCAGGTGGTATGAGGAATTGCTGCGGTTGGGCTACACCGACGTCTGGACGGCCGAAACCGACGGCTCCGACGGGTTCACCCCCTTGGCCCTGGCCTCGGCCTGGACCCCCGAGCTGCAGCTGGGCGTGGCCATCCTCCCCGTGTACACCCGGGGACCGGCATTGCTGGCGCAGAGCGTCGCTTCCCTCGCCGAGGCGGCCCCGGGGCACTTCACGGTGGGCCTCGGGACTTCGTCGGACGTCATCGTGAGCCGCTGGAACGGCATGGCCTTCGACGCCCCGTACCGGCGCGCCCGGGATACCATCCGGTTCCTCCGGTCGGCCCTCGCCGGTGACAAGGTCGACTGCGAGTACGACACCTTCCACGTGCGGGGATTCCGGTTGGCCCGTCCGGTCGAGCATCCGCCACCGATCTTTCTTGCCGCCCTCCGACCGGGAATGCTCCGGCTCGCCGGCCGTGAGGCGGATGGGGTCATCCTCAACTGGTTGTCGGCTGAGGATGTGGCCACCGTCAAGCCGGAGCTCGGGGCCGACATCCCGGCGGCCGCCCGCATCTTCGTGTGCCCCTCCGAGGACACCGAGATGGTCCGCGCCGTAGGCCGACGCATGGTTGCCGCCTATCTGAACGTCGGCGTGTACGCCGCCTTCCACCGCTGGCTCGGTCGGGGCCCGGACCTCGAACCGATGTGGTCGGCGTGGCAGGCCGGTGACCGGAAGGGGGCACTGGCCGCCATCCCCGACGAGGTCGTCGACGCCCTGGTCGTCCACGGGTCATTCGACGAATGCCGGGCTCACGTGGGCCGCTATGTGGCCAACGGGATCGACATCCCGGTGATGGCGGTGATCGCCCTGGGTGTCCCCTTGGAGGAAGCCGTCGCGGGCCTGGCCCCTCCGTGGACGGCCGACCCTGTTCCTGCCTCCCGGGAGTCCGGTCAGTCGTTCCGGTAGCGGGCCACGATCTCGGCGTCCTGGTCCCTGACCTGATCGGCCAAGTCCTCACCGAACCGGGCCAACTCCGATGCCAGACGGGGATCGGAGAGGGCCATGATCCTGACGGCCAGCAACGCCGCGTTGCGTGCGCCGTTGACAGCCACCGTTGCCACCGGGATGCCTTTGGGCATCTGGACCATGGCGAGAAGCGAGTCGAGACCACCCAGATTGGCCAGCGCGATGGGGACTCCCACCACGGGGAGGGGGGTGGCCGCGGCCACCACGCCCGCCAGGTGGGCGGCGCCCCCAGCGGCGGCGATGACCACTTGGACACCGTCGTCGGCCGCACCTCGGGCGAAAGCGATGGTGTCGTCGGGCGTTCGGTGGGCCGAGAGCACCCGTACCTTGACGCCCACTCCGAACGAGCGGAGGGTCTGGACGGCATCGTCCATGATCGAGGCGTCCGATGAGCTACCCATGATGATGGCGACAGACATGCTCCGCATTCTGCCCGACTCGACCGCGACGAGTCGGCATCGTCGCCACCCGGGTCCGATGGGAGCCGGGGTCACGGCCGCCCGGCGGGGCCGGTAGGTTTCCGACCGTGCCGATACGTCGGTACCCGCGATCGGACGGCTGCCGCCGGTTGCGGACGGGACGAGTTCATCGGCATAGGGAGGCAACGTGAAGATCGGCGTGATGGTCGACAGTGGAGCGTCCATGGACAGGCTGGTCGACCAAGTCGCCGCCCTGCGCGATGCCGGCTTCGACACCGTCTGGATGAGCCAGATCTTCGGCTACGACGCGCTGACCGCGCTCGCCGCCATCGGTCGGGAGGTGGGCGGAATCCGACTCGGGACAGCGGTCGTCCCGACATTCCCCCGCCACCCGGTGATGTTGGCCGGGCAGGCGCTAACGGTGCAGGCGGCCACCGACGGACGCCTGACACTGGGCATCGGGCTCTCCCACCAGCTGGTGATCGAAAACGTGTTTGGGATGTCCTTCGATCGCCCCGCGCGGCACATGCGCGAGTACCTCTCGATCCTCATGCCCCTGCTCGAAGGGGAACCGGCCACCTTCACCGGGGAGGTGCTGAGAGCGTCGACGTTTGGTCCGCTGCAGATCGCCAGCCCACCTCCACCCGTGCTGGTGGCGGCCCTGGGCACTGTCATGCTCGGCCTCGCCGGCCGGATGGCCGCGGGCACCGTGACCTGGATGACGGGCCCGGCCACCGTCGAATCGCACATCGTGCCGACGATCAGGGAGGCGGCCACCGAGGCCGGTCGGCCCGAGCCCCGGATCGCCGTGGGCCTGCCGGTATGTGTGACCGATGACCGAGAGACCGCCCGGGAGAAGGCCGCCGAGACCTTTGCCGTCTACGGCCAGTTGCCCTCATACCGGGCCATGCTCGATCGGGAAGGGGCGGAGGGACCCGCCGACGTGGGCTTCATCGGGCCCGAAGCGGAGTTGAAGGCCAATTTGCGCCGGCTCGTCGACATAGGGGTCACCGATTTCTGCGGGGCACCGTTCGGGTCGGCCCATGAGATCAAGGCCTCGATCGAGGCCCTCGCCTCGGTGATATAACGCTCAGGTAGATGGTTAGAGATATCTAACCCTGAAGTTGACGGTTAGAAGTCGTCCTTCTACCAGGTGATAGGTGCTTTCTGGTAGGAACGGTTCCAGGCAGGGCCGTGGCCGGGATTTCCGTCCAGGACGAGAAAGCCGAACACGAGGAAACAGCCCCACCCGAGCCGGGACTCAGGAGCTGATCCGGGTGTACTTGAACTCGTTGACCTCTGGGTGGTCGGTGATGAGACCGATGACCCGGTCGATGGTGCTCCTGCCCAGCTCGAGGTCGCCCTCGGGCCGGGTCATGAGCCGGACGAAGACGGCCCGGTCCCCGACGATGAACGTGGGGACCCCGAAGACATTGAGGTTGGCGACGGCCTGTTCATGCTCGTCCCGCACCGCTTTGGCCGGCCATCCGGCGTCTACCTCGGCGAGCACTGCGTCCGGGTCGGCACCACCACGCTCGAGCGCCCGGGCAACCACGAGCCGGTCCCGAAGGTCCCCGCCGTCGTCATGACGGGCGGCGAAGAGGGATCGGTGGACCGTGGGGAAGACATCGGGATGGCGATCCCGCACTACGACACCGGCAACCAGGGCCAGTAGGTCGGCCTGCTGAGCTGGGTCCTCCCACGAGGGTGTTCCTCCCTCGGGGACGTGCGCCTGGTTGAGGAAGAACGGGACGAAGGTGACGTCCCAGGCTGCCCCAGTCTCGAGCCCGTCGAGAAGGTGTTCGTGGCCGTTTCGGGCGAACGGGCATCGGTAATCCCAGGTCACCGAGAATGTCGATGTTTCACTCATGGGCTGTGGAACCCCAGGTCGACAGATTCCATTCCGTTCCACGGGAGCGCCCCCTGGTTTCCGTCGAGAGGGCCCGGGCCCTCAAAGGCTGTACGCCGCCCCGTGCGGGGGCTGAGCGCCCAGGGCAGGAAACCGGGGAACCGAGCGTCGGAGCCGAGCCGGGAGCCGAGCCGGGGAGCCGAGCGTCAGGACCGAGTGTTGGGGCCGCGGAGCGTCAGAGCCAAGGGTCACAGCAGCCGGCGACCGACGAGGCCGAGAGCCGTGCCGATCACCGCTCCGCCGACGACGTCGGAGGCGTGGTGGGCACGGAGGTGCAGCCGGCTGAGGCCGACCAGGGTGGCCGCCGTCAGCAGCAGCACATTGCCGGGACGGTCACCCTGGTCGGCACATCGCCGTGGCTGCGCAGAAACCAGCCAATGTATGGCCGCTCGGGAAGCTGCTCGACGTCGGTTCGCGGACCGGGACGACACCGGCCGCCACCGTGATCCCCGGTGCGGTCGGGCCGCGACCGCCCGATCGACTGCTTCAACGCGGAATTGACGAGCCTGGATTCGATGCCGGCGACGGCGAGGGCGCGAATGGACCGGGATCGCTCGGGCCCGGTGCCGACGGGCCCGCCACGCAGTTGTGGCCGCCCACATGAAACCGTGGTCACCGAGCCCCGTGATGACCTTGGCGGCTCCATCGAGACCGGGTCGCCCCCGGTAGGGCTCGAACCAGGCGTCGACGCGTTCGTCGATGGTTCGCACTCTCGCCCTGAGGGCCGACGACCGGTTCCCGCCGGCCGGTGGCCCGGCGCCATTCCCACTGATCTCCGATCGAGCTGGGGGACCGGCATCCGGCTTCGACCGTGTGGCGGGATCGGGTGCCGCTTCATGCGACACGGGCAGGAGTCCGTCCTGTAGCTCCGTCACGCCGCTCCGCCGACGCCCACGCCGAGGAGGGCGAGTGTCGCATCGTCGGGATTGCCCCCGTACGCCGGGCAGAAGTCACGGAAGTTGCAGTAGTTGCAGAGGGGCGAGGGGTGGGGGCGGAAGTCCTCGTTGTGGCAGGCCCGCTCGATCGCCGCCCATACTGCGGCGGTCCGTTGTCGCTGGCCGCGCAGCGACTGCTCGGATGGTGCCGTCGAGATGGCGATCGGTTCTCGGAGATGGAGCAGTCGTACCTCGACGGGTCGGCGCCCGAACACCTCTTCGCACAGCAGGGCGTAGATGTGCACCCCGACGAGCTTCGACTGCTCGTACGTCGGGGAAGGAGCCCGTCCAGTCTTGTAGTCGACCACGATCAGCTCGCCTTCGGGCGTGAGGTCCAGTCGGTCGATGATGCCCCGGAGGCGCAAGCCGGCCAGCTGGGTCTCGAGGAGGAGCTCGACTCCCACCGGGGTGACCCCGTTGGGGTCCTCCAGGGCGAAGTAGTTCTCGACCAGCTCCCAGGCCTCGGTGCGGAATTTCTCGGCGTCGTCGGCGGAGAGGGCGATGGCCGAGAAGTCGGGATCCGTCTGCAGGCATCCCCACACCGAGTCGAATTCGACAGCGGCGGCCTGGCGGGTTCGGCTACCCCGTTCGTGGTGCCAGAAGAGGCGCTCGAGCACCTGGTGGACGAGGGTGCCCCTGACCGTCCAGACCGTCGGCTCCTCGGGCAGGCGGTCGATGGCGCTGAACCGGAATGCCAGCGCACAGTCGCGAAACGACGTCACTTTGGACGGGGACAGCGACCGCGGCGGTTCGAGAGGCACGGATACAGCCTACGGCGAGGGTGTATCAGAAACGGGGTTCAAGGACCGGGCCACGGAGGCGGCCACCGCCTCCGGTCGCTGGAGGGGGCCGAAATGCCCGAGACCGGGGAGCACCTCGATGCTCGATCTCGCAGCCGGGCCGCGTCGGCCTCGAGGAACGACGGGCCGAAGGCGTCGGTCCGTTCCCCGCAGGCCAGCGCCACCCGACAGCCGATCTCCGGAAGACGGGCGTACGCGCCGTGCGAGGCGCCGTAGGCGTAGACCATGGCCTCGTCCTCCCGTCGGCACCGCAACCGGATGGACCGACCGTCGCCTCCTTCGGCGCCAGGAATGGGTTCGAAGCCCGCCTCGACGTACCAGCGCAGTACCTCGGGATCGAGGTCGGAAAAGGGCGGCTTCGAGGAGAAGTTGACGAAGGCGTCCTCGGCCGAGGGGAACGAATCCCGCCGCCGCCGGGCGCCGGCGGTCAACGGGTTGTCCTCGAACCAGGGTGGCTCCCCGCCGCCCGGGACGGGCAACACGACCGGCTCGAAGCAGTAGAGCGATCCGAACGTGCCGGGGTCGGTCCAGCTCGGCCAGCAGTAATGAGGCCCCACCGCACGAGTGGCCGAAGCCGGACACCGACGCCAGCCCCAAATGGTCGACGACGGCGAGCACGTCGGTGGCGAACCCCGACCAGGCGAAGATGCCGTCCGGTGGACGGTCCGAAGCCCCATGGGCTCGCAGGTCCAACCCGAAGCAGTGGAAGCTGTCACCGAGATGCCGGGCGAGTGGGGTGAACACCTCGGCGCAGAACCCGGTGGCGTGCACGAGGAGCAGGTCCGGTCCCCGGCCGCCGAAGTCGTAGACGGCGATCCCGACATCGTCGGGCGTGGTGCACCGGCTCTGCCTCGGCCGATAGGAGCCGTCGACCGTGCTCACGCAGGTGACGGTACACCGTGAGGTCACCACCGGGACATGCCCTCCCGAAGGCGCCGGGGCAGGTCGGCGGAGGGACTAGACCTGGAGGGATGATCGAGCGTTCGGCCGGCAGGCAGCCGTGAGCCCACCTCCCCGGGCGTCGGCGCGCCGCTCCGCATCGCGCCGCTCGGCGCAGAAGGCCGCCGACGCTGCCGCCGAGCACCTCGAACGCTCAGAGACCTGGCACGGCCTGCGGGCCGGCGACCCGGTGATCATCTCAGGGTTGCGCATGCGCGGGGCCGACTGGGAGTTCCGCGCCCATATCCTCAATCGCCGCAACGGGACCGAATCGATCGAAGTGGTCGGGGGCCGGACAGGTGACCGCGTGGTTCGCTCGTTCGAGCCGGAGCGGATATTCCCGGTCACCGGTTCACGGCGGACCCGCTCGGGCTCCGGTGGCTCCCCCTCGGACCCACCCTCCCTGGCCGAGGCTCCGCAGCTGCCGTTGGGATGATCCACAGGCCGGCGCGCACACGGCACGTACCCCCCGATCGCGTCCGGCGCCGGACCGCCGATAGGGTGCTCACCGATGGCAACGGTCACCTTCTTCCACGCCCACCCCGACGACGAGGCCATCGCCACCGGGGGGACGATGGCCGGCCTCGCCGAAGCCGGGCACCGGGTGGTCCTGGTCACCGCGACCAGGGGCGAGCTCGGCGAGACGCCGGAGGGGCTGCTCGAGCCGGGCGAGTCGCTCGTGGACCGTCGCCGGAAGGAATTGACCGAGGCCAGCCGAATTCTCGGGGTGGCCCGCCAGGAGTTCCTCGGCTACCTCGATTCGGGGATGGCGGGAACACCCGAAAACGACCGTCCAGGCAGCTTCGCAACAGCCGACATCGACGAGGCCGCCGGCGCTCTGGCCGGCCTGCTCGAAGAGGAGACGTCCAATGTGCTCGTGATCTACGACGAGCACGGAGGGTACGGGCACCCCGACCACATCCAGGTGCATCGGGTGGGGATGCGCGCCGGTGAGCTGGCCGGGACGCCGATCGTCTACATGGCCACCATGAACCGCGACTTCATGCTCGGACTGGCCGCCCGGTCCGATGGGGCGGGATGGCAGCCGCCCGAGGACGTCACGGAGGGAATGGAGACGATGGGCGAGCCGGCGAGTCGGATCACGACCGAAGTCGACGTCAAGCGGTGGGTCGGCCGGAAGCGCGAAGCCATGCGAGCCCATGCCAGTCAGATCCCGGAGACCAGCTTCTTCCTCGCGATGCCGGATGAGGCCTTCTCGATGGTCTGGGGGCAGGAGTGGTACATCCGCGTGCGTCCTGAAGCGTCTGCGCCGGGAGATGCCGCCACCGGATCGGCCGCGGGCCCACCCATCAAGGAGACAGAGCTGGTGCTGGTAGCGGCAGGCGGCGGCGCCTCGTCCCGGTGACCTCCCACCGGGTGCTCCGGGTGCACGGCGGGCGGCTGGTGGTGCCCGAGCGCCGGCTCGAGCTGGAAGAGGAACTGGACGCTGCCGCCACCGAGGGGTTCGACCTGGTCAACTCCTTCGCGATCGACGACAACGTCTATCTCGTGCTCCGTCGCAGCGATCCCTGATCCGGCTCCTCGCCGGCGCCGATCTCCGACATCGGCTCAGGACCCAACCCCCGGCTCCTCGCCGGGCCGAGCTCCCGGCCCCGGCTCGTGATCAGAACTCGGTGACCGATTGGATCGACACCACGCGGTTCCGGCCGGTCTGCTTGGCCCGGACCAGGGCCTGATCGGCCCGCTCGATCATCGCGGTCGTGTCCTCGATCCCGTCCCAGCTGGTGAGCCCGGCCGAGAGGGTGACTCCGAAATCCGAGGTTGCCTCGCGCCCGCCGTCGCGCAGCTTGTCCAGTAGATGGTGGGCCCCGAGGATGTCGGTGTCGGGCATGACGAGACAGAATCCTCACCCCCGTACCGAACCACGAAGTCCTGTCCCCGGATGTTCGATACCACGAGCGCGGCGATCGACCGCAGCAACGTGTCACCGGCCACCTGTCCGTGGAGGTCGTTGTAGTGCTTGAAGTGATCGAGGTCGATCATGGCAACGCTGAGAGGTGACTCGGAGCGCAGCGCGTGCTCCATCTCGATCTGGATCCGCTCGTAGAGGGTCATGCGGGTGGGAAGACCGGTGAGGGAGTCGGTGCGGCTCTCGGTGCGGAGGCCGCTGGCGAAGTTTGCCCGGCTGGTCGCCCGGAGGAAGGCGGCGGCCACGGTCTCGGCGGCGTGGGCAACGGCGTGGTCGGCGTGCTCGTCGGGGTTGTGGCGTACCACCATGACCATCTCGCCCTCGGGGCAGTAGCCGATGGGGACGGCGCACAGGTCGTCTCCGAGCACCACCCAGTCGGTGCGGAGGGCCTCGGCCACCTCGGGCAGGTCGGCTGGGTCTGGTGACGCCTCGGCTTCACCTTCGGGCCAGCTGGCGAGGGCCACGAACCGCCCGGGGTTGCCCTGCCGGGTGTAGACGGTGATCCGTTCGGCCGGCATGACCGTCGGCACCAGGGGCAGGCCGCGGCGGAGGACGTCCTGGATCGGGTCGACTGTGGTCTGCGGGTCTTGTGAACCGGCCTCCCTGAGGGCGGCGTTCAGGGCCCCGACCGAACGGCGAGAGGTCACCCGCCGAGTGAGCGAGGCGACGGCCACTGAGGTGAGCCCGGTGACGAGGGCGACGGCCGACCCGTAGATCAGGATCACGGCCGCCAGCTGACCGCCGCGCAACCCTCCGACCCAACCCACGACCACGACCGCACCGAAGGCCACGCAGTCGATGGCGATACGCATCCTCCGATCGCCGATGATGCTCATGAACAGCACGATCACCAGGCACAGAGGCATGAACGTTCCGAACGGGTTCGAGGTCCCGAGCTCGAGCAGGCCGATGGTGGCGACGGCCAGGCAGGACATGACGAGACCCGTGGTCAGCTGGGATCTGATGTCAGCGGTGCCCCGGGTCAGCGCCAGGAACAGGGCGAAGTAGAGCAGCGAGACGAACACGCAGGCGATGGCGCCGGCCAGGTAGCCCCATCGAAGCTCGTGGTGGTACAGCAGTGCCACGGTGACCAGCACGGGCAGGGCGACGAGCTCGCCGATCTGCCCGGCGACCAGGGTCTCGCGGAGGTGCTGGGTGGGGCGGGTGCCTTCAAACCTCACGGCGGGTTTATCGGCCCCGGTTCCGTCCGCCTTAACCTGCCGGTCGACCGGCAGGGGCCCGCCTTGACCGGCTGGGTCACCAGCTGGGTCGTCGGTGGACCGGCCCGGCTCACCCCGGCGGGGCGTGACACCCGCCCGGCTCAGCCGGGTTGTTCAGGCCGAAGCCCTCATCCCGACGGAGCCCCTGATCCCGGCGCAGCCACCGCCTTGAGTGGACGCCGGGGGAGCATGCCGGTGAAGAACAGAGCGATCACGATGGCCAGGGCCACCAACCACAGGGCGCTGCGAAGCCCGTCCAGCCGGGCCGATTCGTTCTCGGCCACGATGGCGTCCTGGGCCTGACCGGAGAGATCGGTCTTGGCCAGGGCCGCCCGTAGGTCGGCGTCGGAGACGAACGGGATGCCGCCGCTCATCTCGACAGACACCTTGGCCGACACCTCGGGCGGCACGGCGGGGTTGTTGGTTACCCCCTGGATGAAGCTCGTGGTGAGGCTGCCGATCAGCACGGCCCCGACGAGGGCGGTGCCGAGCGAGGCCCCGAGGTTGGTGAAGGTGTTCTGCAATCCTCCGACTTCGGCGCTCTGCTCGTCGGGGACGGCCGAGACGGTGACGGCGCCCAGCTGGGAGGCCAGCGCACCGATGCCGAGCCCGACCAGGGCCATGGGGATGAGCACGATGGCGGCGTTGGCCCCCGGGCTCAGTCCGCCGACCAGGACCACCACCCCGGCCAGCACGATGAGCAACCCGACCCGCACCACCCGGCGAGGCGGGGCCGTGGGGAGCAGGCGGGGGACGGCGAGCGCGGCGAACAGCAGGGCGAGCGAGAGGGGCAGCAGCCGGGCCCCGGTCTGGAGGGCGTTCAGGCCCAGCACCACCGAGAGGAAGAGGGGGACGACGAAGAACAGGCCCGACTGCACCATGAACTGGAAGAAGAAGGCGATGAGACCACCGGAGAGTTGCACACAGCGGAAGATCGACGGCCGGAACAGCGGCTCGCCGCCGGCGCGCTCGAGGTGGCTCACCCAGGCCAGCAGAGCGGCGATCACCAGCAGCCCGGCGAGCACCAGCCAGACGACGGGCGACACACCCAGCCACGCCGGACCGTTGGGCTTGGGCTTGACCCATCCCCAGACTCCTGACTTGAGGACGCCGAAGACGGTCAGCGAGAGGCCGACCACCGAGAGGACGGCACCGATCGCATCGAACGCGACCCGGCGCTCGGGGGCCACGTCCCCGAGCTTGCGCAGTGACAGGAGAATGACGAGGACGATGACCACCTCGCCGGCGAACACCCAACGCCACGACGCGAAGGTGGTGACCGCACCCCCGATCAGTGGTCCGGCCGCCACGGCGATGGCACCGGCGGCGGCGATGACCCCGTAGGCGGCGGACCGCCGCTCCGTCGGGAAGTTGCCGGCCACCAGCGCCACGATGGCCGGCAGGATCAGACGCGGCACCGAGTCCCTCCAGCCCGGACCAGCCGATGATCAGCACGGTGAGATTCGGTGCGAGAGCGGTGGTGAGCGATCCGCAGCCGTAAACGACCAGGCCGATGCCGAACGCCCGACGCCGGCCGATGAGCGCGCCGATCTTCCCACCGGTGATCATGAAGGCGGCCATGACGAGGGTGTAGAAGGTGATGGCGGTCTGGATGCCCGAGACGGTGGTGCCGAGGTCGTTGGCCACCGATTTGATCGACACGTTCATCACCGACGTGTCGAGGGTCATCAGGAACTGGCCCGAAGCCAGAATGAGGATCACGACGGAGCTCGCCGGCCGGATACCGCCCTCTCTCCCCGAATCGGCGTCGCTCGGGTCCCGCTCTGGCGCGCTCGCCGGCGAGGATCGTCCCGACGAGGCATCGGGTGGGCGAGCCATTGCCGGAACCTATCCGCTCCGGGAGGGACGTGCCGCTGACCGCGGCGTTGCGCCTCAGCGGGTGGAGGCGCTCAGCGTGGACTCAGACCAGCCGCCGCTCGGTCGCCCACTTGGTCAGCTCGTGACGGGTCGAGAGTTGCAATTTCCGCAAGACGGACGAGACGTGCGACTCGACGGTCTTGACCGAGATGCTCAAGTCCCTGGCCACCTCCTTGTAGGTGTACCCCCGGGCGATGTGGCGCAGCACCTCGCGTTCCCGGGGCGAGAGCTGGTCCAGTTCCGGGTCGAGGCCCACGACGCCGGCGGCTTCGCCGGCGCCGCTGGCAAATGCGTCGAGCACGAACCCGGCCAGGCGGGGCGAGAAGACCGCATCACCGGCCCCGACCCGGGACACCGCCTGGAGCAGCTCGGGACCGGAGATGGTCTTGGTGATGTACCCGCGCGCCCCGGCCCGGATGACCGCGATGACGTCCTCGGGGGCGTCGGAGACCGACAGGGCGAGGAACCGGATGTCGGGGTGACGGGCGTGGACGCCGCGCAGCACCGCCTGGCCCCCACCTCCGGGAAGGTGGACATCGAGGAGCACGACATCGGGAACCCGCTCGTTGATCAGCTCCACGGCGGCATCGACCTCGTCGGCCTCGCCCACCAGGTCGACCGCGTCACCGAGCTCGGCCCGCACCCCGGATCGGAACACGGCATGGTCGTCGACCAGGAAGAGACGCAGGCGCGGCTCACTGCTCATGGAGACGAGCTCCCTCGTTCGTCTGCCTGGCCGCCGGCGGTGGGCGGGGCACGGACAGCTCGACCTCGGTGCCGTCGCCCGGTGAGGACCAGACCTCCGCCGTCCCCCCGAAGCGTGCCATGCGAGCCCGGATCGACTGGGCGATGCCCTGACGGTCGCCAGGAACCGTTGCGGGGTCGAATCCAGACCCACGGTCGCGGACGAAGCAGGTGATCGAGTCGGGTTCGACCTCGGCGTAGACGGAGACCTCGGTGGCGCCCGACCACTTGGCCGAATTCACCGTGGCCTCCCGGGCGGAATCGAGCAATGCCCGCAACCCGTCGCTCAGTTCGCAGTCGCCGACCACCACGATCTGGACGGTGATGCCATGGTCGGCCTCGACCTGGCGTTGGAGGGCCGCGATGCCCTCCGCCAGCGTGGTGGCCTCCTCGCCGACCCGGCCCGGCGGCTGTCCGTCGAACAGCCACGACCGGAGCTCCCGCTCCTGGGCGCGAGCCAGGCGGACCACGTGCTTCGGGTCGTCGGCCGAGCGCTGGATGAGGGCGAGCGTCTGGAGCACCGAGTCGTGCACGTGGGCGGCCATCTGTGCACGTTCCTCGGCCCTGGCCCGCGCCTGGCGCTCGGCCATCAGATCGCGTACCAGGCTCAGCCACCAGGGACCGAACACGACCACGATGCCGGCCAAGACCATCAAGGAGCCGGTGACAGGCCCGAGCGCACTTCTGCGGGGCCCGAGGGCGATGACCATGAGCCCGGCCAGAGCGACCAGCACGCCGGCCAGGATCCGCAGCCACAGGGTCCACCGGCGTCGGCGTCCCGAACCGGTCGTGAACATGGGTGCCAGGTCCTCGGAGATCCAGACCCGCTCCTCCTGGCTGGCGTTGCGTCGGATCAGGATGCCGGCCGCCGCAGCCAGGAAGAGCGGCCAGCTGACCGAGCCGATGTAGGCGATGTGCCCGGCCGCCGCCAGGATCTGCGCCACGACCAGCACCGGGATGACGGCGATGACCAACCGGATGCCGCGCCAGTCCGAGATGGCCCGCGAGAAGATGGTTGACGTCTCGCCGTCGAGCGGAACCAGCAACCAGATCAGGGCATAGACGAGGATGCCCACACCGCTTCCGAGAGAGAGCAGGACGAATCCGATCCGGACCAGGGTGACGTCGATGCCGGTTGCCCGCGACAATCCGCCGCAGACTCCGGCCACGACCCGGGTGTCCGTGCTGCGCCTGACCGGCAACCGAAGCCGCCGGTGCATGCGTCGGCCCTTCCCGGCGTGCCGCCCCCAGTAGTCGCCGTACCGGCCGGAGTACCTCCAGTACCCACCGTGCCGCCCCCAGTAGTCACCGTCGCGACTCCACGGTTGCGATCGGTCAGGGGACGCCGGCGCGTTGGGGTCCGAGCCACCCCGGCGGTCGGCGCCGGGCGCGTCGGCCGCGCCGAGCACGCCGGGCGCGTCGGTGGGGTCCCTCCCGGCCGGCTCGTCCTCGGCTGCGCCGGTCGCAGCGGAGCGCGGATCGGTGAATTCGGCGATATCCGATGATCGCGCAGTGCCCATGAGCCCGACCATCGGGGAAAACCCTGACCGGCAACAGTCCCGCTCAGGGTCCGAACCGGGTCATTCCCGATTCCCCTCGGAGGCCCGTCGGATCAGGCTCAAGGGCATGAGCAACGAAGCAATCCCAAGCACACCTGCTGAGCCTGCTGAGCCTGCTGAGCCTGCTGAGGCTGCCCAGCTTGCCGAGCCTGCCGAGCCTGGTGCGACTGCCGGGCAAGTCCCGGGTCCGGGCCCGACCTCCGGCCGTCCGCCGGCCGGCAGGCGCCCCGAGCGCCTGCACCGCAGCCGCGACGGCAGGATGATCGCCGGCGTGGCCGACGGGCTGGCCTACTACTTCGACGTCGACCCCACAGTGGTCCGGGTGGCGTTCGTGGCACTCGCCCTCTTCGGCGGGCTGGCCGTCCCGCTCTACCTGGCCGGCTGGCTCCTGATCCCCGAGGAGGGATCCGATACCTCGATCGCCGAGGAGTTCATGGGCCGTCACCCGGCCCTCTGAACGCACCGCCCGACCACACCATTCAGACCACACCATTCAGACCGCACCGCCCGACCGCACCGCCCGACCGCACCGAGAGGACTCGTCATGCGCTATCGATGGGACCCGATCTACCCCGAGTACCGGCGCCGCCCTTCGACATCCGACGCCGACGTCCGAGCCTCGGACGCCGAACGCACCGAGGTGGCGGATCGGCTGTCACATCATTTCGCGGACGGTCGCCTCGATCAGACCGAGTTCAGGGCGCGCCTGGACCGGGCCATGGGAGCGACCACCCGCGGCGACCTCGGAGGGCTCTTCGACGACCTCCCATCGCTCCCGGACGAGACTCCGCCGCCGCGTCGCCGTCGCCACCTCTTGCGGGCTCTCGTGTTCGTGGTCCTGGTCGCGGTGGTCCTGGGTTCGACGTTCTCCATGCCCCACATCACCTGGGTACCGGCAGTCTTGCTGGCACTTCTTCTGTGGCGTCTTCTCGGCGGACATCACCGGGGGCACATGTCGCTCTCCCAGGAGCACTACGATCGCGGGGGTCCGAGGCCATAGACACACGCACACCGACGGACTGCCAGCTCAGCGAAAGCCCGCCTACCCCGACCGACCCGGCCTCGGGAGCCGGTTGTCCGCCCGATTCCCGCCACACGCACCCGCCGCCGCTCGAGCTGGACGGGCGGCCGAATTTGGCCGCATCCACGATTGACCGCTGCGTCCGGACCGCGCCCCAAGGGCGGCGCACCGACCCGGGCCCCGACGAACGGAACACGATGACCATCACTGATCAGACCACACCCGGAACCCAGGCCCAGGCCGCACCGGCCGCACGCGCCATCGACCTCGAGAAGATCTACGGCAAGGGCGAGGCGGCGGTGCACGCCCTGGACGGCATCACCATCGAATTCGAACGTGGCCAGTTCACCGCCGTCATGGGTCCGTCCGGCTCCGGCAAGTCGACGCTCATGCACTGCATGGCCGGGCTCGATCGTCCGACATCGGGACGCACCTTCGTCGGCGACCAGGAGATCGGCCTGCTCGACGACAGTGACCTCACCCGCATGCGGCGGGACCGGATCGGCTTCGTGTTCCAGTCCTTCAACCTCGTCCCCACCCTCACCGCCGGGGAGAACATCACCCTGCCGGCCGACCTCGCCGGTCAGAAGGTCGACCAGGCCTGGTTCGACTACCTAGTGTCACAGCTCGGGATCGCCGACCGTCTCACGCACCGGCCCAACGAGCTCTCCGGCGGGCAGCAGCAGCGGGTTGCCTGTGCCCGGGCGCTCATCGGCCGACCCGACCTCATCTTCGCCGACGAGCCCACCGGCAACCTCGACTCCAATGCTTCGAACGAGATGCTCACCTTCCTCCGCCAGTCGGTGACCGAGTTCGGTCAGTCGATCGTGATGGTGACCCACGACCCCCACGGCGCCGGATTCGCCGACCGTGTCGTGTTCCTCGGCGACGGCAAGGTCGTCGGCGAGCTGGCCTCGCCGACTGCCGACTCGGTGCTCGAGCACATGAGGAAGGTGGGGACCTGAGATGTGGAAGGTCACCGTCAAAGGACTGCTCGCCCACAAGCTCCGCCTGGCGTTGACCGGGCTGGCCATCGTGCTCGGTGTGACGTTCATCTCGGGCACGCTGGTGCTGACCGACACGCTCCACAACACGTTCAACACGCTGTTCGGCCATATCTACCAGAACGTCGACTTCGAAGTCCGAGCCAAGGCCGCATTCAACAGCAACACCGCCGGCGGGGGAGCGCAGCGCAAGCCGATCCCCGAGTCGCTCCTCGCTCCGGTGCAGCACGTCCCGGGCGTCGCCTACGCCGCCGGGAACGTCAGCTGTGACTGTGCCCAGTTTGTGTCCAAGGACGGGAAGGCAATCAGCACGGGAGGCGCGCCCACCATCGGGCTCTCGTTCGACCCGAACCCGCAGCTGTCGTCGCTCCAACTGGACCATGGGTCCGCCCCCACCACGCCCAACCAGGTCCTGATGGATGAGGGGACGGCCCAGAAGTACAACTTCGCCGTAGGCAACCACGTTCGGATCCTGTTGCCCGGGCCGCCCCAGACCTTCACCATCTCGGGGTTCGTCAAGTTCGGCACGGCCAACAACCTGGCCGGGGCCACCATCGCCGCCTTCGACCTGCCCACGGCCCAGGGCCTGTTCAACCAAGTCGGGCAATTCAACGCCATCGACGTTCTCACCACGCCTGGCGCGGACAAGGCCAGCGTCCAGCACGCCATCGCCCAGGTGCTCCCCCCGGGGACCGAGGTCGTCACCGGCCAGACGGTGGCCAACGAGCAGACCAACAACATCAACCAGGCCCTCGGCTTCTTCTCGACCGCGCTGTTGGTCTTCGCCTTCATTTCGTTGTTCGTCGGCGGGTTCACCATCTTCAACACCTTCTCGATCCTTGTCGGACAGCGGACCCGTGAGCTCGCCCTGTTGCGGATCGTCGGAGCAAGTCGGCGACAGGTGTTCCGATCGGTGCTCCTCGAGGCCGGCATCCTCGGACTGGTGGCGTCACTGGTGGGGCTCGGGCTCGGTGTGCTGGCGGCGGTCGGGCTCGAGGCCCTGCTCTCGGGATTCGGCATCACGCTCCCCTCGGGACCGCTCGTCTTCCAAACCCGGACGGTCATCGCCGCCCTCCTCGTCGGTGTCGGCGTGACGATGATTTCGGCCATCAGCCCGGCCCGGCGGGCGGTGCGTATCGCCCCGGTCGCCGCCATCTCCGAACACCAGGGCCAGGCGGCCGAGTCATCAACGCGCCGGTTGGTCATGGGCGGTGTCTTTGCGGTGGTCGGCATCACCCTGCTTACGGTGGGGCTGACCAAGCCGGCCATCCAACTGGTCGGCCTCGGGGCGATCGGCATCTTCGTCGGCATCGGGATGCTGGCGCCCGTGGTGGCCCGGCCCATGGCCAGCGGGCTGGGCCGTCCCCTGGCCGCCATGTTCGGCATCTCGGGCCGTCTCGGACGTGAGAACTCGATGCGGAGCCCCCGCCGCACGGCACAGACCTCATCGGCCCTCATGGTGGGCCTGGCCCTGGTGTCCACCATCGCGGTGTTCGGCGCCTCGCTGTCGAAGTCGGCCACCAGCAGCGTCGACAACGCCATCAGCGCCGACTACATCATCACCAACTCCGGAAACGGCGGCGCGGGCGGGTTCAGCAACTCGGTGGCCGCAGCCGCGGCCCGGATACCAGGTGTCACCGCTACCTCGACCGTCTACAGCAGGGAGTTCCAGTTCCAGAACTCGGTCGTCAGCCTGACCGCCGTGTCTGCCGACCAGCTGACGAAGACCGTCATCCTGCGCATGGACTCGGGAACGGGTGCGCCGGCCCTCGCGTCCGGGCAGCTGCTGATCGACACCACGACTGCGAATACCAAACACCTCGTAGTCGGCAACGTGGTACCGGTCAAGTTCGCCCAGACCGGTAACACCACCATGCGGATCGGAGGGATCTTCAAGGCCAACGCACTCATCGGCAGCTACCTGGTCGGTGACGGATTCTTCCTGTCCCACTTCAACAACCCCCTGCCTGTCGCTGTCTTGTTGCAGAGCTCCAATGGGCCGACCATCACGAGCGCGGTCGACAAGGGCCTCAGCGCCTATCCCAACCTGAAGATCCAGACGCGGGCCGAGTTCGAGAAGTCTCAGCAGCAACAGGTCAACCAGCTACTCGGCTTGGTCTATGCCTTGCTGGCGTTGGCCGTCATCATCGCCCTCATCGGTATCGTGAACACGCTCATGCTGTCGGTGTTCGAGCGCACCCACGAGATCGGCCTGCTGCGGGCGGTGGGCATGCGACGCCGTCAGATCAGGGCGATGATCCGGTCCGAGTCGGTCATCATCGCCGTGTTCGGGGCCATCATCGGCATCATCGTCGGCGCCCTTCTCGGCACTGCCTTCTCGGCGTCGTTGAAGCAACAGGGCATCACCGACATCGTCATCCCGTTCACCAGCCTGGTGGTCTTCCTGGTCCTCGCCGCCCTGCTCGGCCTCGGCGCCGCGGCGTGGCCGGCCCGGAGGGCGGCGAAGCTGGACGTGCTGGCTGCCATCGCCTCCGAGTAGCGCAGCAACGGCCTCCTGCTCGGTTCAGGAATGGTTCACGTCGTCGGGGACCGGTGGCCGGCCTCGTGGTCGAGGAGCCAGGCCTTGCGTTCGATCCCCCCCCGTACCCGGTGAGCGAACCGTCGGCACCGATGACCCGGTGGCAGGGGACGATGATGGCGACCGGGTTGCGCCCGTTGGCCAGACCGACCGCCCGGACGGCGGCCGGGTTCCCCACGCGGCGGGCCAGCTCGCCGTAGCTGATGGTCTCGCCGTAGGGGATGTCCCGCAGCGCCGACCACACCCGGCGTTGGAACTCCGTGCCGGAGAGCTCGAGCGGCACGTCGAAGGATGTGCGATCGCCGGCGAAGTACTCCTCGAGCTGGGCGGCGATGCCGGAGAACCAGGCGTCGTCCCGCTGTCGACCAGGCGGCGTGACCGGGGCGTGGCGTTGTCCGTCCATCGCCATCCCGGTCAGGTGCCCGCCCGAGGCGGTCAGCGTCAAAAAGCCCACCGGGCTGGCGATAGTCGTGGTGATCACGTCCGTTTCGGACGGTCGGGCCGTGGTTGGGGTCATCTGGGGTTCCCTTCGGGTCGGTGATCGGTGGAGTGAGAGTGGAGGTGGATGCGTATGACGTGTGGACCGTCGCCGGCTCACCGCGGCGGCGGCCAACGGTTGATCGGATGTCCGCCGGTGGCCCAGAGGTACTGGACGGCGTAGGCACGCCACGGGCGCCACTCGTCGGCCCGCCGGGTGAGGGCGGTCGGAGAGGACGGGAGCCCGAGGGCCGACGCCGCCCGGCGGACGCCGAGATCAGTGACGGGAAAGGCGTCGGGATCGCCCAGCGCCCGCATGGCGATGACCTCGGTGGTCCAGTCGCCGATGCCGGGCAGCCGGCCGAGGACGGACCGCGCCTCGGCACGGTCCCCGCCGGGACCGAGGTCCAATTGGCGCCCGAGCGACCGGCACAGGGCGTCGAGGGTTCGGCGACGGCCGGCCGGTAGGGCCACATCGGCGCCGAGGACGGCTTCCGGGTCGGGAAAGAGGTGGGTGAGCGTCCCCTCGGGATCGGTGACCGGTTCGCCCGACGCCCGGACCAGCCGGGCGGCGTGCGACCGCGCCGCGGCGATCGAGACCTGCTGGCCGAGCACGGCACGGATGGCCAGCTCGGCGCCGTCGACACAACGGGGCACCCGCCGCCCCGGCGCCTTGGCCGATGAGGGGGCGAAGGGCCGGGTCCGTGGCCAGTCGGGTGTCGACCGCGATCGGGTCGGCGTCGAGATCGAGCAGCCGGCGGCAACGGCTGATGGTGGTGGTGAGGTCCCGGAGGTCGGTCAGCACGGCCCGGCACTGGATGTGATCTGGAGTGGGAGTGAGCTCCACGATCCCCGGGCCGTGGGCCAGGCGGAGCGTACGCCGGTAGGACTCGCCCCGTACCTCCTCGACGCCGGGCACGGCGGTGGCGGCCAGATGGCCGAAGAGATTGTCGGGCGTCAACGGCTGGCGGAAGGGGAGGCGGAGCCGCAGCGACGCGGCGCCGTTGGTGACCAGCCGACCCCGCTCGGCCACCCGGCGGCGGAGCCCGGTCGGTGACGAGGCGAACACCGCCCGAACGGTGTCGTTGAACTGGCGGATGCTCGAGAATCCTGCCGCGAAGGCCACCTGGGCCATGGGCAGGGTGGTGGTCTCGATGAGTACCCGGGCGGTCTGGGCACGCTGGGCCCGGGCGATGGCGATCGGGCCCGCACCGACCTCGGCCATGAGCAGGCGTTCGAGTTGCCGCACGCTGTATCCGAGTTGCGTCGCCAGGGCCGGTACGCCGATCCGGTCCACCAGTCCGTCAGCGATGAGGCGCATGGCCCGGGCGACCACGTCGGCGCGGGTGTCCCACTCGGGCGAGCCCGGGGTGGCGTTCGGCCGGCAGCGCTTGCAGGCGCGGAACCCGGCACGTTGCGCTGCGGCGGCAGTGGGGTAGAAGCGCACGTTGGCCGGCGACGGGGTCCGGGCCGGGCAGCTCGGCCGGCAATAGATGCCAGTCGTGGTCACGGCGGTGAAGAACCACCCGTCGAAGCGGGGATCCCGTGACTGGACGGCCCGGTAGCAGCCCTCGAAGTCCTCGATCATGCTGCGACGTCCTCCACCACAGGGACACTCTGACCCACTTCCGGGTAGGTGGCTAGCGGGAATTCGACACGATGGTGAGAGGTCAGCCGGCGTGCGCCTCCGTCAGTGCTGCGACGGCGGGAAGAGCTGGTCGAAGATCCCGTCGACGCCGGAGCCGTGGAGGATCATTCCCCCGTCGGCGACGATGTTCTGCCCGGTGATGAAACGGGCGAGATCCGAACAGAGGAAGATCACGACATCGGCGATGTCCTCGGGCTCTCCGATCCGCCCGAGGGGCGTCGTGCGTTCGTATCGCTCGCGCTCGTGAGGGAGGAACTTGAGGAGGGGCTGGGTCAGAGCAGTGAGGATCATCCCCGGTGAGACCGAGTTGACCCGGATGGCCGGACCGTACTCCAGTGCTGCACTGGCGGTGAGCGCGGCCACCCCCGCCTTGGCCGCGGCATAGGGTGCTTCGCCGGCCGCCGGCCGAACACCGCTGATCGACGCGGTGGAGACCACGCTCCCGCCACCCGAGGCGCGCAGATGGGGAATGGCGGCGCGGAAGCCGAGGTAGACGCCGGTGAGATTCACGGCCAGCAGTCGGTCCCATTCAGCGGGATCCCACCTGTGTAGCGCAGCCTGGTTGCCGATGCCTGCGTTGTTGAAGAGCGTGGTGATGCCGCCCATGGCCTTGGAGGCCTCGTCCACGGCGGCACGCAATCCATCGGGGTTGGTGACGTCTGCCTGGTGGGCGGTGCCGCCGATCTCCTCCGCGCAGCGGTGGGCCGCATCGCCGTCGACGTCGATGACCGCCACTCGGCTTCCCTCCTCCACCATCCGCCGGGCGGTCGCACGCCCGATGCCGGACCCGCCACCGGTGACCACTGCACGACCGCCCTCGAGCAGTCCCTTCGCCATGCGTCCTCCCTCCGTTCCGAGACCCGATCCGCGGCCCGGACGTTCAGCTGACGAACGCCAGCCTCTCGCTGGTTCTGCCAGCCAGTCCGGCGCCGTCAGCAGTACGGTACTCACCACGCTGCGCGCCGGTCCTGCTCCCGACCAGGGTTGTGGGCGCCGGCGCCCCTCGATGAGGGAAAGGAGGCCACCTCATGACCAGGCGCGGGATGCCCGGCACCAGGGCCGGTGGTGCGCCGGTGCCGCGTCCGTGAGGAAACGGAGTCGCTGGAACCCGCTGGCCGGGGTGGACCGGTCGTGGGGCCACTTCGTCCGCCGTCCCCGGTCTACCCAACTCCGGACGGTGGCGATCGTGGCCGCCGTCCTCATCGGATTCGGGATCTGGGTGGGAACGGCCCCCTCCGGCTCGTCGCCGGCGGCCACGCCAGGCGGTGGCCTGTCCGTGGGAGCCGGCTCGGGGAACAGCGGCCTGCAGGGGGCCAGCACCTCGACACGCGGCCTGACCGCCAAGTCGATCAACGTCGTCTTCCCGGTCGTGTCCCTGACCTCCCTGGCCGGCCAGCAGGGCTTCGCCCAGGACGCCGAGTACGGCGAGCAGCAGAAGGCCATCGAGCTCTACGTCAAGCAGGTCAACGACGAAGGGGGGATCAACGGGCGCTCGATCAACCCGATCATCGCCAGCTTCGACCCCGCCAGCGAGACGGACATGCGATCGTTGTGCAAGACCTGGACCGAGGGGTCGCCGGCCGCCTTCGCCGTGGTGGACGGTCTCGGGGCATGGACCGGGGACAATCAGCTGTGCGTCACCCAGGAGGGGCACACACCTCTCATCGGCCAGTGGAGCACCGTGACCAACTGGACGACCCTCGGCTCGCCCTACCTGTGGTGGACCGGACCCGACCAGGCCGCGGTGTTGCGCGCCGTCGTGAGCTGGGGTCTCAGCGCCCAGCTGCTCGGCGGGACGCGCAAGGTGGGGATCGTGGTCGGCGACCGTGCCTCCGACCAGCTGGCCCTCAACGACTACCTGCTGCCCGATCTCCAGCGCGCCGGGGTCACTCCTGTCGTCATCAAGACCATCGCCTCGGATCCGGCCCAGACGGCCACGACCAACGTCGAGGCGCCCCTGGTGGTCCAGGAGCTCCGGACCGACGGTGTCGACTCGGTGATCCCGCTCATCCCCTTCAATGTCTTCTACCCATTGCTCCACGCCGAGACGGCGCAGCAGTATTTCCCCCGGCTGCTCCTGAGCGACTACGAGTCGAGCATCCAGGTTGCCCTCGGCCTCCTGCCGGCTCCCTATGCCCAGGCCCTCGACGGCCAGCAGGGAGTGACCACCGAGACGTTGGGCGGGGTCGACGACGACCGGCCCGACACCCAGGGCGGCTACGACCCCGGTGTGAGGAGCTGTTTCACGACCTGGCACAAGGCGTATCCCCAGATCCCTCCCGGGAACATGTCCTTCTACATCGAGGAGCAGGGGCCCGTGGCCGGGTGGTGCCAGGCGGTGCGGCTCTTCGCCACCGCGGCCCGCGCCGCGGGACCCGATCTCAACCGTCGCTCCTTTGTCACGGCCCTGTCACAGATCACCGGTTACCCCGGTGCCTGGACGCCGGTGCTCAGCTTCGGTCCCGACAAGCACTACGGACCGACCCAGTATCAAGTGGTCCGGCTGCACGTGAACTCGCCCGTCTCGTCCCAGTGCAAGCTCCCCAAGAACAGCGTCCCCCAGTTGACGTGCTGGGTCGGCGTGCGCCCCTTCGTTCCGCTTCCGACCAGCTAGATCGCGGCCGTCGCGGTCCGACCCATCGCCGAACCGGCGGCGTCACATCGGTGATGTCCCCGGCCCGGCGCTGGTATACCAACGGGGATGAAAGTGGCCCTCCTCGGTGCAGAAGCCGACACGGCCGGCCGCGGGGCCTAGGCGGTGGCCGGGCCCGACGCGGAACCGGAGCCGTGGTGGAAGCGGGCCGTCCTCTACCAGATCTACCCGCGCTCGTTCCAGGACTCGAATGGGGACGGCATCGGGGACCTGCCCGGGATCATCGACCGTCTCGATCACCTGCAGTGGCTGGGGATCGCCGGAATCTGGCTGAGCCCCGTCACCGTGTCGCCCAACGCCGACTGGGGCTACGACGTGGCCGACTACCTCGCCATCGACCCCGACCTGGGGACCCTGGACGATCTCGACCGGCTGATCGACGAAGCGCGGCGCCGGGGGATCCGGGTCCTCCTCGACCTGGTCCCCAGCCACACCAGTGAACAGCATCCCTGGTTCGTGGACGCCCGCGCCGGGCGGGACGCGAGATACCGGGACTTCTATGTCTGGGCCGACGCCGGAGAGGAGGGCTCGAGGCCCAACAATTGGGTGTCGAGCTTCGGCGGACCCGCCTGGACGCTCGACGAAGCGACCGGGCAGTACTACTTGCACAACCACCTGCCCGAGCAACCGGACCTCAACTGGTGGAACGAGGACGTTCGCGCCGCGTTCGACGAGATCATCGCCTTCTGGCTCGATCGAGGGGTGGCCGGGTTCCGCATCGACGTCTGTACGGGGATGGTCAAGGACGCCGAGCTCCGGGACAACCCGCCGGCCCAGGAGAGCGACCCGTGGGACGTGCGCATCTTCGGGCAGCGACCTGTTTACAACGGCAACCGGCCGGAGGGGCACGACGTGATCCGCCGCTGGCGGCGAATGGCCGACTCCTACGAGGGCGGCTTGCTCATCGGGGAGACCCCCGTGCCGGAGCCGGCCACCCTGGCGGAGTACTACGGGTCGGGGGACGAGCTCCATCTGGCCTTCAACTTCCCCTTCATCAATGCACCGCTGGAAGCCGAGTCGATGCGGGCTGTCGTCCAGGCCACCGAGGACGCATTGCCGGCGGGAAGCTGGCCGGTGTGGACCGGCTCCAACCACGACATGTCTCGTTTCGCCACCCGGTGGGCGGCGGGCGACCCGGACAAAGCGCGCGTGGCCCTCTTCGTGCTGCTGGGCCTACGGGGAACGGCCGTCCTCTACCAGGGCGATGAGATCGGGTTGTGCGACGTCCCTGTGCCGCGGGATCGCCTACGGGATCCGCTGGGTGTCGCCTACTGGCCGGCCTATGCGGGCCGCGATCCCATGCGCACGCCCATGCCGTGGCGTCCCGTCCCGGGAGGCGGGTTCACCGGCGCTCAGGTGGAACCGTGGTTACCCCTCGGCGACCTGCAGGCATGCAACGTCGAACACCAGCGCGACGATCCGGCATCGATGCTGACCCTCACCCGTGACCTCATCGCGTTGCGCTCCGAGCGTTCTGAATTCGACGGCCCCTACCGGGTCCTCGACAGCCCGCCCGGAACCTGGGCCTGGGCGCGGGGGAGGGCATCGTGGTCATGGCCAACATGACCGACGCCGATGCCGTGTTCGCTGACCTCGAGGGGACGGTGCTCATCGGGTCGGACCGGCGGCGCGACGGGCGGTTGGCCCTGGGCGGCCTGCGCCTGCCGGGCTGGAGTGCCGTGGTGGTCGAGCTCGGTCAGCCGGCCTCACCCATCGACCACGCCAGGCCGCCGGACAGGTGACGGAGATAGTCCGGGTTCTCCCAGGCGTGGGGGAAGTGGCCGAGCGAGGTGGAGAAGACCCGCCCGGCACCTTCGGTGAAGCACCACGACAGCGGATAACCGAACGCCGGCTCCGGCGAACCTCCCGGCGCATCGGGGTCGAGCTCGTCTTTGCGCGCCCGCAGCAGCACCTGGGCATCGGAGCGCAGGTCGCGGAACCGGTACACCTCGTCGCGCCAGTGCCACGTAGAGCCGAGGTGGGCGACCGCCGGGTGGGCGGGCTCGACGACGTCCAGCGTGCACCACTGGGTCCAGGGATGGCCGTCGAACCGGGCCCCCACCAGGATTCCGTACTCATCCCAGCCGTAGCAGGCGTCGGTGGCCGCGTGCACGGCCACGACCGAGGTCGTGCCGGCTCGCACCCCGTCGAGGAGGGCCACTTGCTGGTCGGCCGCCCACGGGGTCTCGCCGATGGTGAAGAGAGCCACGACCCGTGCCGCGGCCAACGCCGAGGTCTCTACGGAGCGGACGTCCCCGACCCGTTGGAAGTCCAGACCGGCGGACTCGGCCAGCTCTGCCCAGGCGGTGGCCGACTGGTCGAGCACCCCGTGCACACCGGCCGGTCCGTGGCGGTACGGGGCGACCTGGGTCACGTACAGCAGGGTCGGCGACGGCACGGGGCGAGCCTATAGGTGCACGCGACGCGAGGCCGATGTCGATAGTGCACTCACCGAATCACGATCCAGAGGTCTGATCGAGCACTGCGGTTCAAAAGCCCTCGATCCCGACGTAGGCCGCTCGCCGACCGGCGTGGATCCCGAACCGGCGCATGGTGAGCGTGCCCGTTACAGTTCGGACATGGTCGAGCAGCCCGGGGGAGGGCCGCCGCGTCCGTGGACGCTGAGTCGCCGGCAACTGCTCGGTGGGGGCTTGGTCGGCGCGGCCTCCGTCGTGGCGGGGGCAGGAGCGTCGTTCGCGGCAGACCCGGGGGTAGCCGCGGCCGCAGCCGCGGACACCGTGACCGGTGGCGAGGCTGCCAAGCCGACCGCCCTGACTGTCGACGGGCTCTCGGTGCCCATCGGTCTCGCCCCCGACGACGTCTACTTCGCCTGGCAGCTGCCGGACTTGCAACGGGGCGCTCGTCAGAGCGCCTACCGCATCCTGGTGGCCGGCCCGGTGGGCAGCCCGGGGCGGACGACGAGCATCTGGGACAGCGGACAGGTGGCCTCCGGCGAGCAGGCCTTCGTCGCCTACGGGGGGCCCGACCTGGCGCCCGACACCGCCTACCGGTGGACCGTGCAGACCTGGGACCGGGCCGGCAAGGCGGGCCCGACATCGGCACCGTCCATCTTCGAGACGGGGCTCGGCAACCGTGACTGGCGGGCCTCGTGGATCGGACGGCTTACCGACGCCACGACCGAGCCGGACCAGTACACCTATGCCCGCCGCGAGGTGAGGCTCCGCCGCGGCTCGATCGTCCGGGCGCGGGCCTTCGTCTCCGGTGACCAGCAGTACGAGCTCTATGTGAACGGGGCGCGTGCCGGCAAGGGCCAGGCCTACAGCTACCCGGACTCGATGTACTACGAGACCCTCGACGTCACCGGGCTGCTGCACCCGGGGTCGGCCAACGCCCTAGGGCTGGTGACCAACTGGCAGGGACCCACCAAGGGCCACCCGGCCGGCAAGCACGGGGTGGTCGCCCAGCTCCACGTGCACTACGAGGGCGGGGACACCGAGGTGTTCGTGACTGACGGCCGGTGGCGGGTGTTGAAGGGCCCCTGGCTGCCGGGAACCCAGCGGGATCTCGAGGGCGATCTCGTGGACTTCACCGAGAACATCGACGGTCCGGCCGAGCCGATCGGCTGGCTGCTCCCTGGATTCGACGACCGGTCCTGGTCGCCGGCGACGGTCTTCGGTCGGGCCCCCACCCCGCCGTGGACGCGTCTCATCCCGGTGCGGACCAGGATCGTCGAGCAGCCCGTGTCGCCCGTGGCGCTCACCACTTTGTCCTCCGGCGCCGTGGTGGCCGACTTCGGCAAGGTCTACGCCGCGGTGCCAACGGTCAGCTTCCACCAGGGGGCGGCTGGGCGGACCGTGACCATGCGGGCGGGATACCTCCTCGACACCCCGGTGGCCGGGCAGCCGTTCGCCGGGGTTCCGGGACAGGTCTCGACGACACACGGCACCCAGCACACCGACATGAGCTACAGCTACGTCCAGCGCGGCGGGGAAGAGGAGTTCCACCCCTTCGACTACCTGGGCTTCCGCTACTTCCAGATCGACAACCCGGGCGAGGCGCTCGCCCCGGCGGACATCGTCGCCCTGGCCCGGCACACCGCCCCGCCGCCGCTGCCGCCGGCCAGCTTCACCTCCGACCAGCCCCTGGTCGACGCCGAGTTCGCGCTCGGCGCCCACTCGGCCCTGTTCACGGCCCAGGAACAGTACATCGACACCCCGACGAGGGAGAAGGGATCGTGGTTGTACGACGGGTTCAACGAGTCCCGCACGGCCATGGCCGCGTTCGGTGAACAGAACCTCACCCGGAAGTCATTGCTCGAGTTCGCCGCAGTCCCAGGCGCGCTACTGGCCCAACGGCGCGGTCAACAAGATCTACCCGACCGGGCTCGGTGCGCTCGACATCAACGAATCGACGGAGGCCTACGTCGAATGGGTGTGGCAGTACTGGATGTACACCGGAGATCGGGCGCTCCTGTCGATGGTCTACGCGGTGCTCGCCCGCATCTCCGACTACGTCCAACGGTCGGTCTCCCGCCGCACCGGTCTGGTGACCGACCTGCCCGCCACCAACGTCTACTACGACTACCCCGTGGTGACCCGGTTGAACGTCCTCGGGGTGAACGTCTTTCGCCGCACGGCGGCGATGGCCGCCGAACTGGAGCGGCCGTCGGCCGAGGTGGCCCGCCAGCAGGCTCGGGCCGACGCCCTGACCGCCGCCCTCAACCGGCAGCTGACCCGGCCGGACGGGACCTACTTCGACGGCCTGGACGCCACCGGTAGCCCGACCCCGTCCGCCTCCCAGACGGCGAATGCCTGTGCCGCCAGCTACGAGGTCGTCCCGGCGGATCGGCTCGGTGTGGTGGCTCGATACGTGAGCAGCCTCGGCATGCAGACCCCGCCGCAGAACGCGCCCGAGGTGCTGCGCACCCTGGCCATGGCCGGCCTCTACGACGACCTGGCGACGCGCCTGCTGGACGCCACGAGCGACGGGTGGGCCAACATCCTCGCCCGAGGGGCCACCTTCACCTGGGAGGTGTGGAATCCCTCCGACGTGGTCGGGGACAGCATGTCGCACGGCTGGGGCTCTCCGGTGACGCTCGAGATCCAGCGCTCGCTGCTCGGGGTGCAGCCCATTCGGCCCGGGTTCGCCGCCTTCGCCGTGTCGCCGCCGACCGGTGGCCTACAGCGGGCGAGTGGCACGGTGCCCACACCCCGCGGCGCCATTGCCGTCGACTGGACCCGGCCACGGCCGACCGACCCCGGCCTCACGCTGGCCCTCACCGTCCCGCCCAACACGGTGGCCACGGTTCCGGTGCCCGGCGTGCGGGCCGGGGAGGTCACCGAAGGAGGTCAGCCGCTCGACCGGGTGGCCGGGATCCGCTTCCTCGGAGCCGGTGAGTCCGCCCGCCTCGAGGTGGGTGCCGGCACCTACGACATCCGAACCGCTCCGTCTTCGTGACGGGACCGGCCCGATCGGCGCGGCCCCGCCCGTACCGGCCGATGCGGGTCGCGTGTGTGGGAGCCCTTGCCCTCGGCGCGACGCTGTGGGCCGCCTGCGGAGGCACGCCAGGAGGGTCGACGCCGGCTGGGGCGTCCGCCCCTCTGACTGCCGAGCAGCTTGCCGCCGGCGCCGGGCACGCCTGCATGCCCGGCGGCCACGGCAAGGTGAGCGTCGCCTGGTCGGGACTGGCGAACCCGGTCTTCTCGAACGCCAACGGCGCGGCGAAGGACCAGGCCATCGTGTGGTCCGGCGGCACCTGGCACCTCCTGTTCAGCTACGTGACGCTCGATCCCTCCGAACCCGGCGGCGTGCGCTGGGACGTCGCCACTGCCACCAGCCCGGACTGGGCCCACTGGTCACGGCCGTTGACCTTGCCCCGGCAGGACGGGGTGCTGGGCGTGGCCTCACCCGACGTGGTGCGCAGCCCCTCGGGCGCCTACCTCGTGACCTATCAGTCGGACCCGGGTTCGTCAGCCTTTCCCGCCGTCCAGGACCGGCTCTACTACCGGAGCTCGGATGACCTGCGGAGCTGGTCGGCGCCGCACCCGCTGGCCGCCTCTTTGGCACCGGCGCCCGGCGACAGGATGATCGACGGCGCCCTCGTCTTCACCGGTCGGCAGTTGCTGCTCGGCTTCAAATACTCGTCGCCGACCCAACCGCAGGTCTTCGAGATCGCCCGATCGACGACCGGCCGCCCTGAGGGTCCCTGGGTGCTGGTAGGTCGTCCGGACATCACCGTCAACGGCGACACCGTCGAGAACTACGAGTTCCTGGTCCTGGCCGGCCGGTGGCACCTGGTGGCCACCTCCAACGTCCTCGACCAGCCCTGGCTGTTCACTCTGGCTGGTGACCCGCGCACCGCCTCGGGCTGGTTGCGTTGGTCAGGCGGCTACGAGCTCGGCGTTCCGTCCGAGGCCTTCAACACCGGTCCGGGAATCTCGAGCGTCACCTTCGAGCACGCCAACTCGGCGTTCATCTGCGATGCCAGCGAGCTGCCGGGCCACTTCTACTACTTGTTCTACGCCGGGAGCCCGGAGCTCACCCGGTTCGGGGGGTGGGGCCACGCCGAGATCGGCGTGGCCCGCAGCACCGATCTCGTCCACTGGCAGGTGCCACCCCGCTGATACGGAGCACATTGCCGGCGTGCCGGCCGGGGACCGGGCCGTTCCGGCGATGCCATACTCTCGGCATGGGCCAGCCGAGCGCGGTTCAGGGCACGAGCCGGTGACGACGCGTGCCGAGTCGGTGGCCCTGCCGGAGGAGTTCTCCTTCGGCGTGGCCACCGCCGGTTTCCAGATCGAAGGGGGCTACAACGGTCCCGGTGAACCGGCCAACAACTGGACGCGCTTCGAGTCCGGTGGCCGCATCGAGCCCTCGGGGAACGCCTGCGGCTTCTGGGTCGAGCCCGAGCAGGCGCTGGACCGGGCCGCCTCCCTTGGCTGCGATACCTTCCGGCTGTCAGTGGAGTGGACGAGGCTCGAGCCCGAAGAGGGCCAGTTCGACGGCGAGGCACTCGACCGGTACCTGAGCATCCTCGACGGGTGCCGCGACCGCGGCATGGAGCCGATGATCAGCCTCCACCACTTCACCCACCCGTCATGGTTGGGCGAGGAGTTCTGGCTGGACGCCGATGCCCCCGGGCGTTTCGCCGCCCACGTCTCCCGGGTGGTCCCGGCCCTGGCGTCGCGCTGCAGCCGGTGGGTCACCATCAACGAGCCGAACATCGTGGCGCTCATGGGCTGGATCGAAGGGGCGTACCCACCCGGCAAGCGGATGGCGGTGGCCGACGCCTTCACCGCCTTGGACAACCTCCTGACCGGTCACGTGCTGGCCCACCGGGCGATCCACGAGGCCCAACCCGAAGCCCTCGTCACCGTCAACACCAGTTCCTCGTCGATCTACGAGCACGACCGGATGTTGACCGACCTCCTCACGGTCAGGGCCGCCGGGGTCGACCGGCAGGACGTCGACGCCTGGGTCGGCGAGCGCAGGACCATCCACGATCGCCTCTTCCCTCCCGGTGGTGCGGGTGAGTCCCTGCTGCGCCGGCTGTTCGCGGCGGCGTCCCCCTACGGTCAGCCGGATCGACGCCGGTCGGTGCTCGACGGTCTGGTCCGGTCCCGCCTCCGCCCGACCCCAAGCCGCGTCTCGACGCGGTCTACGACGGGCCGCATGCCCGCCCGCTGGATGCCAGCGGGTTCGACTGGTACGACCCGGTGGCCAGTCACGCCACCCGACTTCCCGGACACCTGACCTCCGGCGGACGCCACTGGGAGCCGTCGCGGGCCATCTGGGACGTCGTCCCCGATCCCGGCGGCTTCACCCGCTGGTGCGGCGACCAGAGCCACCTGCTGCCCGGCCTCCCGCTCTGGGTGGTGGAGAACGGGCTCTGTAGCCGGGTCCACAACGGGCGGTCCTACCCGCGGCGCGACGGCTGGAACCGCCCGCGCTACCTGCGCGAGCACGTGGCCGCGGTGATCGACGCCATCGCCGCCGGAACGCCGGTCACCGCCTATCTCCACTGGTCGCTCGTCGACAACTACGAATGGGGGAGCTACGAGCCTCGCTTCGGGGTCTTCGGCCTCGATCGCTCACGCGGCCCACGGGGGTTTCGGTGGCTCGACACCGATGCCGAGGGACGTGACTCGGCCGGCGCCTACCGGCAATTGATCAGCTGGGCCCGCCAGGGGGCCGAGGGCCCGCCACCTGCTGTCTGACCCTGCGGGGCACGACGCGTGCTGGATAGAGTGACAACGATGTCAGGGTCTACCCGCGCCTGCCGTTAGGAGCCCATCTCGTGCAGATCACCATCATCGGCGGCGGCAGCTATCAGTGGACCCCGGAGCTGTTGGCCGACCTGCTGGGCACGCCGTCACTCCACGGTGCGCATATCGTGCTGGAGGACATCGACCCGGTGCCGTTGGAGAAGATGGAGGCACTCGGTCACCGGGTCGGCCAGTCGCTGGATGCCAAGGCCACCTTCGCCACCACCACCGACCAGCGGGCCGCGCTGGAGAGCGCCGACTTCGTCATCGTGACCATCTCCACCGGCGGCTTCGAGTCCATGACGGCCGACCTCGACGTGCCGGCCCGCTTCGGCATCCGCCAGTCGGTGGGCGACTCGGTCGGACCGGGGGGCATCAGCCGGTCGCTGCGGAACATCCCGGTGCTGGTGGGCGTGGCCAAGGACATGGAGGAGGTCTGTCCGGACGCCTGGTTGCTCAACATCACCAACCCGATGACCTGTCTCACCCGGGCCGTCTGCCGGGAGACGGGGATCAAGGCGGTGGGGCTCTGCCACGAGGTGGGCAACTGGTCCATGGACCTCGCCATCGCACTGGGCCGGCCGGCCGAAGCGGTCCGGCCGACCGTCGCCGGTGTCAACCACTTGCCGGTGGTCACCGCCCTGGACGTGGACGGCGAGGACGGGTTCGCCATCCTGGCCGAGATGGTGGCCGAGGCCGGGGGGCTGGCCGCGCTGACGCCCACGCCCGGCCGTCCGGAGGCGGAGCAATTCTCGCGCCTCGACTTCGTCCAGCGCCACGTGCTCAAGCTCACCCTGCTCGAGAAGTGGGGTGCGATCCCGGCGGCCGGCGACCGCCATGTCGCCGAGTTCGTGCCCTGGGTACTGACCGAGGCGTCGGGCTGGGGCGCCGACTACAACATCGAGCTGACCTCGATCGCCCGACGGGAGGAGCACCAGCAGGGGTACATCGCCGATGTGGACGCCTGGCTCGACGACACCAAGGAGCTGCAGACCTGGCCCTCGGGCGAGCTGCCCGCGCTGGTCATCGACTCGCTGGTCACCGGTACGCCGCGCCAGCTGCCGGTCAACATCCCCAACGCCGGCCAGGTGCCCGACGTCCCGGCCGATGCGATGGTCGAGTCCATCTGCACGATCGACGAGGAGGGCGTCCGCGGTCGGGATGTCGCCCCGCTGCCACCCTTCTACGCCGAGCTGGTGCGCCGTCACGTGGCAGTGAACGAGCTCACTGTGGCCGCCGCACTGGAGGGCGACCGATCGCTGGCCGATGCGGCTTTCTTCCTCGATCCCCTGGCCGGACGCGGTGACCTCCATCGGACCGAGGAGATGGTCGACGAGCTGCTTGCCGCTACGGCGAGGTGGCTCCCGCAGTTCGAGCGCTGACCCGGACCAGTCCGTCCCCGACGACGGCGAGGTCCGTCCCGGTATGAGGAGGAATCGCATGCAAGTCGGCTTCATCGGCCTTGGGGCTATGGGGCTGCCCATGACCCGCCACCTGGTGGAGGCGGGCCACGAGGTGACCGTGGCCTCGCGCAGCCAGGGTCCCGTCGACCGGGCGGTGGCCCTCGGTGCCCGCGCCGGCGGGTCACCGGCCGGGGTCGCCGCGTCCAGCCAGACGGTGTATCCTGTGCGTGCCGAGCTCGCCCCAAGTCGTCGAAGTCGTCGACGCCATGCTTCCCGAGCTCCGCGCCGGCCAGGTGGTGGTGGACTGCTCCACGATCGACCCCGAGGTGACCAGGGCCCAGCACGAACGGCTCACCGGCGCGGGGGTCGGGTTCCTCGACGCTCCGCTCTCCGGCGGCACCGCCGGTGCCGAGGCGGGGACGCTCACCGTGATGGTCGGGGGAGAGGCGGCCACCCTCGAGCAGGCCCGGCCGGTGCTGGACGCCTTCGCCGCCCGTGTCGTGCACGTCGGCGGCACCGGGATGGGCCAGGTGGTCAAGCTCTGCAACAATTTGATCTATGCCGCCCAGATGCTCGCCACCTCGGAGGCCACCGCGCTGGCGGTGAGATCCGGTGTGGACCTCGACAAGCTGCTCGAGGTGCTGGTGCACTCGACCGGCGACTGCGTGGCCGTACGCACCCGTTTTCCGGTGGCCGGGGTGGTACCCGAAAGCCCGGCCTCGAACGACTGGCGGCCCGGGTTCATGACCGACCTGATGGCGAAGGACCTGGACCTGGCCCTGGGGTACGGGGCCAGCGTGGGTGTACCACTCACCGGGACGGCGACGGCCCGCCAGGCCCTCACTGCGGCGGCGACGGCCGGGTACGGGCGCGAGGACTTCTCGTCGGTGGCCAAGGTGATCATGGCCCTCTCCGGGCTGTCGTGACCGGGGGTGGCGGCGGGCTGCCGGCCGCTCACCGTGCCCGCCCTCGTGTCTGGCCGCCGACCACCGTGCCCGCGGTGTCATGACCACGGAGCGGTATGCCGATTACCTGGAGGCGCTCGCCGCGGCCCTCCCGCACTGCGACGGCATCCTGGCCAGCGCGCAACCTCTGGCCGACCTGGCCCGGACCGGAGCCATCGGGCCCGGGCACCGCACCTATCTCTCGCTGAACCGGACCGGCCTGGCGGGGTCGGCCTTCGAGCTCGACGACCGCCTGGTGGCGAGCGTGAGCCGGGCCGCCTCTGACGGGTGGAGTGGGGTCAAGCTGATGACGAGGGTCGCGCCGGACGATCCGGGTGGCGCGGCGCCGCTCGAGCTCCTGGGCCGGGTTCTGGAGGAGGCCTCTTCCGCCGGGCTCGAGGCGCTGATCGAACCAATCCTGTGGCGCGCCGGAGCCATGTCCAAGGACGTCGCCGACATCGTGCTGGCGGCCGTCATCGCCCACGACATGGGGGCGCCGCTGCTCAAGGTGCCCGTGCCCGACGCTGCGGCCGGCTCGAGCCGGGTGGAGGCGGTTCGCCGGGTGGTCGACGCCGTGGGTGTTCCCGTCCTCTTCCTGGGCGGTCCGCACGCCGGCGGCTCCTCCGACCGGGTCCTGGACGAGACCCGGGACGTCATCGCCGGGGGCGGCGCCGGGCTCGCCATCGGCCGCACCGTCTTCCAGGAGCCGTCGCCCGCGGCGATGGCGTCGCAGCTGGCGGCGATCGTGCACGCCAGGTGATCCTCACCATCGACTCGGGCACCAGTGTCACCAAGGTGGCGATCTGGGACCGGGACGGCCTGGTGGCCGACGTCGGGGATCCGGCTCGACACCCGGCACCCGTTCCCCGGGCGGGCTGAACAGGACCCGATGTCGTGGTGGACCTCGGTGGTGAGTGCCTGCGCCGAGATCGGCCGGCGGGTACCGGCCGCCCTCGGCTCGGTCGAGGTGGTGGGATGTACCGGGGCGCGCCAGACCTTCGTCCCGGTCGACCGCGGCGGGCGGCCCACCGGGGCCGGGATCCTGTGGTCCGACCGGCGGGCGGGACGCCAGGCCGAACGGATGGCGGCCACGATCGGCGTCGACCCGGGGTCGCCCTCACCGGCCGGGATCGTGCTCGATGCGGCGTCGGTGGCGGCCAAGCTGGCATGGCTGGCCGACAACGAGGAGGACGGGTCTCGCCGCCGCGGCGTGGCTCATGACCCCGAGGGATCTCGTGCTGTGGCACCTGACCGGCGCGGTGGCGACCGACGTCACCATGGCCTCGCGGTCGGGCCTCTACGACATGGGAGGCACGCTGGTCGAGGGCTTGGCCGGGCCCGCCGCGGCCAAGCTGCCACCGGTGGTCCCCCCCGACCAGGTGGTCGGCTCGCTCCGTCCGGAGGCCGCGGCCGCCACCCATCTGCCGGTCGCGCGTCCCGGTGGTGATCGGAGCCGGCCGACCGGGCCAGTGAGGTGCTCGGTGCGTCCGCGGCGCCCCGGGTGGCCCATGGTGAGCTGGGGGACGACGGCCAACGTCTCGGTCCCGGTGGCCGAGCGACCGGTCGTCCCGCCGGGCATCGTCGCCTCGCGGGCGGCCGACGGGGGCTGGCTGCTCGAGGGTGGACTGTCGGCCGCCGGTTCATTGCTGGCCTGGCTGTCCCGCCTGACCGGTCGCACCCCCGACGACCTGGCCGCGGCGGCCGTGAACAGCCCGCCGGGTGCACGCGGGGTGGTGGCCACTCCCTGGCTGGACGGCGCACGGGCCCCGTGGTGGAGGCCGGATGCCGCCGCAGCCTTCGTCGGACTGGGACCGGCGCACGGACCGGCGGATCTGGGCCGCGCCCTGTTCGAGGCGGTGGGGTGGGACGTCGCCCGCTCTCTGGAGGCCATGGCCTCGCGCCGACCCGGCGGGACCACCGGTGACCGAGCTCGTCCTGGCCGGGTCCGGGGCAGGCCGCGCCGTGTGGCTCGACGTGTTGACCGGGATCACCGGGCTGGCCGCGTCCTACCGCCGTTCCGGGCAGGCTGCCTCGGCCGGGGCTGCCGGGCTGGCGGCCAAGGCCGTGGGCCTGGACTGGGATGTGGACAGGGCCGATCCGGTTGCACACAGGGTCGAGCCGGATGATGCACGGACCGAGCGGTACCGACGGCTCCGGCCGCCGGGCCGACGACGGTGGCCAGGCGGGCTCGTCGACCTCGACGCGGCCCCGATCGGGGAGGGGTCGTGCGGCTGACCCTTGCCTACGGGGCGGACGGCCTCGACATCGAGGTGCCCGACGACGCCACGGTGGTCGAGGGCTCCGAGGCCGCGGTGCTCGAGGACGAGGGGGGAGCGGTCCGCCGGTCCCTGCGGGCCCCGGTCGCGGGTCCACCCCTCGACCGGCTGGTGCCGTCGACCGGTCGGGTGGTGGTGGTCTTCCCCGACATCACCCGGCCCATGCCCAACACCACCGTGCTGCCACCGCTGCTGGAGGAGCTCGAGGCGGCCGGCGCCGGCCCCGACCGTGTCGAGCTGGTCTGCGCCACCGGGACCCACCGCCAGGCCACGCGGGCCGAAATGGCATCCTTGATCGGCGAGGATCTCCTGGCGCGCTACCCGGTACGTGATCATCGAGCCGACGACGGCGATCACGTGTCGGTGGGGGAGGTGGACGGGACACCCGTCCTGCTCGACCGACATTACGTCGAGGCCCACCTGCGAATCCTGACCGGGTTCGTCGAACCCCATTTCTTCGCCGGGTGGAGCGGCGGCCCGAAAGGAGCCTGTCCCGGGTCTGGCCGCCACGGAGACCATCTTCGAGGCCCACAGCGCCGAGCGGATCGCCGATGCCCGCTCGACCTGGATGACCACCGAGGGCAACCCGGTCCACGAGTTCGTGCGGGCTGCTACCGGCCTCTGCCCGCCGGCACTGTCTCTGGACGTCACCATCGACAGCAGGCGCCGGCTGACGAGCGTGTTCGCCGGTCCGCTGCCCGACGGTCACCGTCAGGCCTGCGCCTTCGCAGCCACCCATGTGTCGCAACCGGTCCACGGGCGATATGACGTGGTGGTCGCGACCAACGGCGGCCACCCGCTCGACCGCAATCTCTATCAGGCGGTCAAGGGGATGGCTGCGGCCGAGCGGGTGGTTCGCGACGGAGGCATCATCGTCATGGCAGCCGCGTGCGGGGACGGCGTGCCGGAAGGAGCGTTCGCCGACATCCTGGCCGCCGGTACGCGTCCGGAAGAGCTGGCCCGTCCCGAGGGACCGTCCCGTCAAGACGCATGGCAGGCACAGGTGCTCGGTCGTGTCCTTCGCCGAGCGGAGGTCTGGATGTACTCGGACGGGCTCTCCGAGTCGGACCGGCGCGCCGCGTGGTTGCACCCGGTTCGCGACGTGGCGGGCGCGTTGGGTGAGGCGATGGCGCGCCAGGGGCCCCGGGCGCGGCTCTGCGTCCTGCCCCAGGGGCCGTTGGTGGTGGCCACACCGTATGAAGAGGTCCTGACGGGCTAGCACCGTCCCCATGTCTGACGGCCGCGTCATGGATAGTGTGTGACTTCCATGGCCGACCAGGTGCTCTTTGACTTCGCGGTCCCCGATGAGCTGCTGGAAGAAGTCGTGGCCAAGAGCAGGGACTCGGAGGCCATCGCCGACATCGGCGTGATGCCGGGGACCGGTGAGGGCAAGCCGCCGCCGCTGGTCGGGATCCTGCGCAAGAGCGGGTACGCGCCCCTCGTGCTGCTGACCGCGGCGGCCCTCGTCCCCGGCAGCTTCAACAGCGGGATCACCCTGATCGGCAACAACCTGGAGCATTCCTTCCACATCCACGACGCCGCGCTCGGAGCGGTCACCTTCGTCGCCCAGGTGGCGCAGCTGTTGTGGGCGGTACCGCTCGCCCTTTGGGCCGACCGGGGCAGCCGCAAGGTGGTGGCCGCCGTTGCCCTCTTGATCTTCTCGGTCTTCGCGCCCCTGATGGGCCTCTCACCCAACGTGTGGGCGTTCACCTTCCTCTATCTGATCGCGGCGGTGGGCTACGGGGTCAACAACACGGTGCACAACTCGTACCTGGCCGACGCCTACCCGACCGAGGGACGGGGGCGGGTGTTCAGCTGGCACAACCTCTCCGATCCACTTTCCAATACTGTCGGCATCCTCATCTTCGGGTACATCGTGACGGTGGGCCACAATTGGCGCTTCGGCACCCTCACCGCTTTGGTCGGTATCCCGATCGGACTCTCCCTCTTCACGCTGCGCGAGCCGGCCAAGGGGGCCAACGAGTCCAGTCACATCCTCACGTCCTCGGGCATGGACCTCCACACCCAGCAGGGCGAGGCGCCCCGCGTCCTGCTGGGGTCGGCCGTGACCCGCCTGTTGCGGATCCGCTCCATCTATTACGAGCTGGTGGCGGTGGCCATCCTCGGCTTCGCCGGAACTGGGGCGCCACTGTTCGGCAATCTCTACTTCGTCCGGCACTGGGGGCTCGACACCGCGCAGCGCAGTGAGATCTACTCGATCATCCAACTGGCCGGCTTCCTCGGGCTGCCTGTCGCCTATGTGCTGGGCGACCGGTTCTTCCGCCGGGCGCCGGAACGACCGCTGGCCATCGCCGGGCTTTGCATCACCGCCTATGGCGGACTGTTCGTCGGCTCTCTCTACATGCCGCAGTTGTGGATGGTGGTGCTCCTCCAATTCCTGGCTACCGCGGCCATCTCGCCGCTCGCCATCTGCATCTTCCTCACGCTGGCGGCCACCGCCCCGCCCGAGATGCGCACCATCTGCTTCGCCATGTTCGGCGTGTACTCGTTGGTCTTCGGCGGCTTCGCCGGGGCCGTCCTCCTCGGCGCGGTCAGTGATGCGGTGGGGTTCCTCAATGGACCGACGGTGGCCCTGACCCTCATCGGCCCGGTGTGCGCCCTGGGCGGCGTTCTGCTCTTCATCGGATCACGTTGGGTGAAGCGCGACATCACCCTGGTCATCGAGGACGTCCTCGAGCGCTATGCCGAGGGCAAACGCCGCCAGGCTGGGGCCGCCATCCCGGCCCTGCAGGTCCACAACCTCGACTTCTTCTACGGGACGAACCAGGTCCTGTTCGACGTCAACATGGAGGTGGCCCAGGGGGAGATCGTGGCCCTGCTCGGCACCAACGGGGCCGGGAAGTCCACTCTGCTCCGCGCCGTATCGGGCCTCGACCACCCTCACCGCGGGGTCATCAGGATCTACGGCACCAACTGCACCTACCTCGAGCCCGAGCAGATCATCGACCAGGACGTCTCCCTGCTGGTCGGAGGGAAGATGACCTTCCCCGGTCTCACCGTCCGCGACAACCTGCGCATCGGGAGCTTCTCCTTGCGCCACCAGGGCAAGCGGGCCCGCACCGCCATGGACGAGGCCATGGACCGCTTCCCCGAACTGGCCGGCCGCCTCGACCAGTCGGCCGGCACGTTGTCCGGGGGCGAGCAGCAGATGCTGGCGCTGGCCCGGGTGATGATGACCGGACCCAAGCTGCTGCTCATCGACGAGCTGGCGCTCGGTCTCGCCCCGAAGTCCGTCGACCGGCTGATGGCCATCGTCCGGGAGGTCAACCGGGAGGGAACGACGGTGGTCATCGTCGAGCAGAGCGTCAACCGGGCCATGAGCCTGGCCGAGCGGGCGTACTTCCTCGAACGCGGCGAGGTGCGTTTCGCTGGCCCCATTGCCGAGCTCCTCCAACGCGACGATCTGCTGCGCCCGGTCTTCCTCGGGACGGCCGCCACCGGGCTGCACTAGCGGGCCCGCATGTCCGTACCGAGCTTCGTCCTGGTCAACGGCATCATCACCGGCCTCAACTACGGGCTGCTGGCCCTCGGCCTCGTGCTCATCTACCGGACGAATCGGGTCCTCAACTTCGCCCAGGGCCAGCTCGGAGTGGTGGCGGCCGTCTTCCTGGTCAAGTGCTACTACGACTTCGGATTCAACTACTGGTTCGCCCTGATCCTGGCTCTGGCCCTCGCCGCCGCGGTCGGTGCCCTGTCCGAGCTGCTCCTGCGCCGTCTCTTCAACCGGCCGCGGATGCTGGTCATGGTGGCCACCATCGGCCTCAGCCAGGTGCTGTTCGTGTTCACCGCGCTGCCGTTCATCCGCCCCAAGAACCTCTTCCGTCCCTTCCCGGTGCCCATCGACGTCTCGTTCCGCATCGGCACCTATCTGTTCACCTCGGGCCAGGTGATCACCCTGGTGGTGGCGCCGCTGGTGGCCATCGCCCTTGCCGCCTTCGTCAAATGGTCGCCCTGGGGACTCGCCATGCGGGCCATGGCGGAGAACGCCGACTCGGCCCGGCTGTCCGGTGTCTGGGTCCGCCGCACCTCGACGGTGGCGTGGACCCTGGCCGGGGTCCTCTCCGCCTTCACCGCCATCCTCGCCTCGCCCGGTCAGACCTCCACCCTGACCGAGGTGCTCAGCCCCGAGCTCCTGCTGCTGGCCCTCACCGCGGCCATGGTGGGAGCCATGGTCAACCTGACCGCCGCCTTCGTGGCCGCCATCGGCGTCGGGGTCGTCCAGGAGATCCTGGTGTGGAACCTCTCCAGCACCACCCAGGTCGACCTGGTGCTGTTCGCCATCGTCCTGGCCGTGCTGCTGGTCCGGATCGCCGGGCTCAGGACCGGGCCACGCGGCGGGGACCGCAGCACCTGGTTCGAGAGCGCCCGGCGCCAGCTGGGGACGGCCAGTGCCCTCCGCCGTCGCGTCGGGGCCACCGGGGCCGGGCTGACGTTGGTGGGCGCCATCCTCTTGCCCTTCGTGCTCAGTACCGGCCGCACCTTCTTGCTCTCCCAGATCTGCATCTACGCCGTGATCGCCTTGTCCCTGACCGTCCTGACCGGGTGGGCAGGACAGGTGTCGCTCGGCCAGTTCGGGCTGGTGGCGTGTGGCGCCCTGATGGCCGCCCATCTCGGTGCCAGCGTGCCCCTCGTCCTGCTCATGCCGTTCGCCGGCGCCGTCACCGCCGTCATCGCCGTGGTGGTGGGCTTGCCGGCCCTGCGGGTGCGGGGTCTCTACCTCGCCGTCAGCACTTTGGCATTCAGCGTCTGGTTCATGGGATCGGTGTTGGCCACTCCGTGCTGGACCCTGCCCCTCGTCAACCGGCAGCTGTGCACCGGACTGCCGAATCCCCAGTCCACCCTGGTCGGGAGACCGACTTTCCTCGGCATCGGGCTGGGCTCCGAACGGGCCTTCGCCTGGTTCTCGATCGGCGTGCTCGTGCTCTCCGTCCTGATGGTCAGGTTGTGGCGGGACCGGGGCGTGGCCCGCCGGCTCATCTCGGTGCGCGACAACGAGGTCGGGGCGGGGGCCATGGGGATTCCGCTGGCCCGGAGCAAGTTGCTGGCCTTCGCGCTCTCGGGCTTCATGGCCGGCTACGCCGGGGTGTGCCTGGCCTTCGCCACCGAGCGCATATCGACCAGCACCTTCGATCCCACGTTCTCCATCCTGGTGGTCTCGATGGTGGTCATCGGGGGGCTCGATTCCATCTCCGGCGCGCTGCTCGGGGCGGTCTACCTGGTCGGCCTCCCGGCCATGTTCGGGACCACCCCGACCATCCAGTTCCTCACCAGCGGCCTCGGATTGCTGGCCTTCGTGTTGTACCTACCAGGGGGCCTGGCCGAGCTGCTCCATCAGCTGGGTGACGCGGTGACGCTCGGCATCGAACAGCTGAGAGGTCGGCGCGACGTCCCGCCCCCGGGGGGAGAGGCCGCCGGTGAGCCCGGCGTCCTGGTCGACGAGGTCGTCGGGTGAGCGCGGTCAAAGCGGATGCCCGGACCGGCCCGGCCGACCTCGAGGTCGAGGGGGTGGTGGTGGCCTTTGGCGGCCTGCGGGCCGTCGACCGGGTCGATCTGTCGGCCGAGCCCGGCTCCATCGTCGGTCTCATCGGTCCCAACGGCTCGGGCAAGACCACGTTGCTCGACGTCATCTCGGGCCTGGTCACCCCGGAGGAGGGCTCGGTCCGTCTCGACGGCGAGAGCCTGGTCGAATACCTACCCGAGGAGCGCGGTGCGCTCGGCCTGGTTCGCTCGTTCCAGGACTGCCGGCTCTTCCCCGAGCTTTCGGTGGAGGACGTCCTCTTCCTCACCCAGGACGCGGAGCGCCCGGTCGGCGTCCTCTCGTCGACGTTGTACCTGCCGTGGGCCGTCCGGGCCGAGCGGGCCAAGCGTGAGGCGCTGGACCAGGTGATCGCCGCTTTCGGGATCGGGCGGTTCCGCCACCACCGCATCGCCCACCTCTCGACCGGCACGCGACGGGTGGTCGATCTCGCCTCGATCGTGCTGGCCCATCCCCGGCTGCTGCTCCTCGACGAGCCGACCGCCGGCATCGCCCAGCGGGAGGCGGAGGCGTTCGTTCCCCTGCTGCGCCGGCTCCACGAGGTGGTGGACACCACCATCGTCCTGGTCGAGCACGACGTTCCGCTCGTCTTCGAGCTGTGCACCAAAGTGGTGATGATGGAGACCGGGCAAGTGGTGTCGGCCGGGACACCCGACTACGTGCGGAGCGATCCGCGAGCGCTTGCCGCCTATCTGGGTGCCAGCGACGAAGCCATCAGCGTGTCCGGGGCCATGCCCGCCAAGCCCTCGTCGGCCAACGGGGACGCCCCGGACGGGTAGCGGAGCGTCAGCGCTTGGGCATGGCCGGGCCGTAGGGAACGTCGCCGCGGAGTGTGACCCGATTGGCGACGCGGGCGGCGTTGCCGTAGTCGTCGAGGGCGTAGTGGAGCGTGGCCCGGTTGTCCCAGAAGGCCACCGACCCGGGCCGCCACCGGAACCGGCAGGTCAGCTCCGGTTGCTGGCAGTGGCGGTAGAGCATGTCCAGAATGGCGCTGCTCTCGTTCTTCGACAGGCCGAGGATGGTCTGGGTGAACTGTGGGTTCACGAAGAGCCCGTTGCGGCCGTTTTCGGGATGGGTGCGCACGACGGGATGGAGGGCGGGCAGGAGCTTGTCGTGCCATTGCCCATGCCACTCGTACCCGCCGCGGGCGTCGACCTCGGCGGCGAACCAGGGGTCGAAGTGGATGGCGATGAGCTGGTCGCACAGGCCGCGGACCGGCTCGGCCAGCCGGTCGTAGGCGTCCTGCAGGCTGGCCCACGTCGTATCGCCACCCACCGCCGGTGCGTCCAGCATGTAGAGGATCGAACCGAAGGCCGGCTCCTGGAGGAAGGTGATGTCGGTGTGCCACCAGCTGGCCCGGTCCTCGCTCCCGTCGATGACCAGAACCTTGTGGTTGTCCTCCCGGGCCGGGATGACCGGGTGGCCCTCGGTCACCTCGCCGAACTGCCGGGCGAAGGCCTCCTGTTGCGCGGGCGTGAGGTCCTGGTCGCGGAAGAAGACCACATGATGGGTGTTGAGCGCCTGGCGGATTCCGGCCACGACCTGCTCGCTCAGCGGCGCAGAGAGGTCGACCCCTTCCACTTCGGCTCCGATCAGCGGCGAGAGAGGGCTGACCGCCAGCTCGGTGGCTACCGACATGACGGCTTGACACGTTCGACGGGGCGCGGGCACATGTGCCCAGTGTGCCGCAGGCGTCCGCCGGGCTCAACTTGCACCGGGCGGAACCCGGGCCGGCAGGCTGTGGCAACCTGACCACCGTGCCCGCCGGGGAGTGACCCCGACCGACCGAGGGAGGCCAATGACGATCCAACCGCCGGCCCGCAACTTCTCGCCCTGGTTCCAGGCCGTCAGCCGCCTGATGGCCACCGAGCAGTCGGACCCGCTACCGGACGGCGATCTGGCCGCCTTCGGCGCCTGGCGCGATCGGTTCCGCGAGCGGTTGACCACCCTGATGGCGCCGTGGCCGCAACCGGTCCCCCTCAGGCTCGAAACGGAAGAGGAGCCCGTGGATGATGACGGATACCGGCGCTACCGGGTCGTCTTCGACAGCGAGGCCACCATGTCCGTCCCGGCCTACCTGCTCGTTCCCGACCAGCGCTCGGCGCCCGGGTCGGGGGTGCTGGCCCTGCACGGCCACGGTCCGGGAAAGTCCCGCGTGTGCGGCACCGAGACCGATCCCGAGCCCGATGTCCCGCCCGGTGGGGACTATGCCGCGGAGCTGGCTCGCCGCGGCCATGTGGTGCTCGCCCCGGACCTGCGCTGTTTCGGTGAGCGGGCCGACTGGAACCCGCCGGACCACTACGGGTGCGACACCAACTTGGTGCACCAGGTCATGGGCGGATGGAGCCCCCTCACCCAGAATGTGTGGGACATGCAGCGGGCCCTCGACGTCCTGGCCGACCACCCGCTGGTCGACCCGGGCCGACTGGGCGTGGTCGGCTTTTCGTACGGCGGGACGCTCGCCCTCTTTCTGGCGGCCTGCGACGACCGGGTCGCCGCCGCCGTGGTGGCCGGGTACTTCGCCTCGTGGGCCGAGTCCCACAAGGTCCCCTGGAACATGTGCGGGTCCCAGGTGCTGTGGGGGATGCTCGGCCGCATGGAGCATGCCGACCTCGGCGCTCTCATCGCTCCGCGGCCCCTGTTGATCGCCAGCGGTCGCGACGATCTGCTGTTCCCGGTGGCCGCCGCGGAGGACGGAGTGGCCCGCCTGCGGCGGGTCTACGACCAACTCGGGGCGGGCGACCGTCTCGAGCACCACATCTTCGACGGCGAGCACCAGTGGGACGGCACCCGCGCCTATCCCTTCCTCGCCGAGCGGCTGGCACCCCGACCGGCGTGAGCGCCTGACCCGCGGTGGCCCGCGCCCCGGCGGGCGGCGGGTTCAGGTGGCCGGTGTCAGCAGCCGCGCCGAGTCGCGGTCGAGGAAGACGGTGGCCTGTGGGGCCCGGCGCAGGGCCGAGGCCGGGCAGCCGGTGGTCACTGGACCCTCCAGCGCGGCGTGCACCGGTTCGGCCTTCCGTCCCTCGGGCACCACGGCGAGCACCCGCCCGGCGCGCAGGAGCGCGGGAACGGTGACGGTCATGGCCCGTTCGGGCACGTCGTCGTAGGTGGGGAAGTGGCCCTCGTTGACCTGTTGACGGCGGCACCCCTCGTCCAGCACGACCACCTTCACGTCCTCGGGGTCCTGGAAATCGGCCACCGGCGGGTCGTTGAAGGCCAGGTGGCCGTTCTCCCCGATCCCCAGGCAGCACAGATCGAGCGGGTGCCGGTGGAGGAGCCCGGCGTAGCGGCGGCACTCCGTCTCGGGATCGGCCAGCCCGTCGAGGTAGTGGGCAGCCCGCGGTCCGGCGGGCTCGACGATCCGATGGCGGATCCATCGCTGGAAGCTGGCCGGGTGCTCAGGTCCCATGCCCACGTACTCGTCCATGTGGAAGACGACCACGTCACCCCAGGGGACTTCGTCGGTTTCGGACACCAGGGCGTTGATGAAGGCGAGCTGGGAGTTCCCGGTGGCGAACATGGCGTGAGCCGTTCCGTTGTTCGTCACCGCACCGCGGATGACCGCTGCCGCCTCGTCGGCCGCGGCACGGGCGAGGGCACTGACATCGGGCAGGACGCGTACGTCCGTTTCGAATGGTCGGGATTTGGTGTCGGCCGGCATGGGGGCACTGTAGGTGGCCTCGGAGATGGACTCCGAGATGGCCTCGGCCGAAGAGTGGACCCGGGCGGGCTATCCCCGCCCGAACCCGATGCGACGCCCGGGTAGCCGTACCATCCGAGCGTCGGGCGCAGCGACCGCGTCGGCGAGCCCGTAGCCCACGGCATCCTGGGCCGACAAGATGCGTCCCGCCGCGGCGTCTTGGCGGACCCGTTCCTCCGGCTGCGCGCACGCGGCTGCCACCCGGGAGCAGAACGCCGACCACTGTTCGAGGTGGGCGTCGGCGAGTTGCTGGAGTTGGCGGGCGTTTCCCTCGGCCTCGATCCGCGGCTCGCAGAGCCGGATACGGGCGTGGGGCGACAGCGTGCGTCGCAAGCACACGGCAAATGCCCCTACGGCCGGACCGGCCACCTGGCCGAACCCCATGCCTCGCACGGGAACGCCGCTGAGGTCGATGATGTCCATGAGGGCCAGGGCGGCACCGAGCGTGCCGTCGCCGCAGTCGAACTGGAGTTGCACCGGGTCGTCGCCGATGGCGTCGAGCGTCATCAGGGCCGCGCCCACCTCGTTGACCGCGGCGTCGTCCAGGGTGCCCGAGAGGGTCACGATCCGGCGCTCGAACAGCTGGCGACGCATCCAATCTCCGGCATCGGGCGCTCCGGGCACGGTGAACGGCGACCGCGGGTCGGGCTCCAGTTCGGGCGGGCTCACGGTGCTTCCTCCACGGTCCACCGGAGCGTCCGCCCGACCGCCGAGGCGTAGCGGTCGACCGTCGACATCAGCACGTCCGATGTTCCGGTCTCGAGCCTGGCCACTGCCGACTGGGACGTACCCATGCGGGCGGCCACCTGGGTCTGGGACAACCCGAGGGCGCGGCGTCGGTCGACCAGCTCGTCGGTCAATGCCTTTCGGCGTTCGGACATCTCCCGGAACCCGGGGAACACCGGTCGGTGGCGTCGCTCACCCATCGCGGCCTCCTGCGGTCGTTTGCCGCCTAACTCGTTGGAGAGATATCATCTATGCTATATCACCAGAGAGCCCGTGCGGCCGGGATTTGGGCTGCAGGGAACAGGGGAGGTACCCGATGGAGCTGGACCAGTCACTGATCCCGACCGTGCTCGAGGAGTCGAGCCGGGGTGAGCGGGCCTTCGACATCTATTCCCTCCTCCTGCGGGAGCGGATCGTCTTCCTGGGCCAGGAGGTCGACGACCAGGTGGCCAACCTGATCATCTCCCAGATGCTCTATCTCGAAGCGCAGGACCCGGACAAGGACATCTCGCTGTACATCAACTCACCCGGCGGCGCCGCCTATGCCGGCATGGCCATCTACGACGTGATCCAACATGTCCGCCCCGAGGTGACCACTATTTGCGTCGGGATGGGCATGTCGGCTGCGGCCATGGTCCTCTGTGGTGGGGCGGCGGGGAAGCGATTGGCGTTGCCCAATGCCCGCATCATGATCCATCAGGGGAGTGCGGGAGCCAGGGGTGCGCCGAGCGACATGGAGATCCAGCTGCGAGAGGTGCTGGCCACCACCCGGCGCATGGCTGAGATCATCGCCCACCACAGCGGCCGGTCCGTCCAACAGGTCTCCCAGGACATCGACCGCGACTATTTCATGACGCCCGAAGAGGCGATGGAGTACGGGCTCATCGATGACATCATCTCGCCGCGCCGAGGGCTCCTCGCCGCCCAGCTGGAGGCTGCAACCGGTTGAGCTCCGGCGCGGGATCAGGACCCCGGAGCTCGTTCTGGTCGTGGTCTCGCCCAACGCAGCAGACTCCTGAGCGATCAAGCGGAGGATGCGGGAGCGGCTGAAGGGAGCGGCTGAAGGGAATCGAACCCTCGTCATCAGTTTGGAAGACTGAGGCTCTACCATTGAGCTACAGCCGCCTGACACCAGTCGGTGCGGAGGTCGAATATAGCAGTCAGGGAAAAAAGAGCTCTCTGACCAGGGAGGGGAGCGGGCCTACCCTTCGGGCCAGAGGGGATGGTCGACCGAAAACCCGACCGGAGCACCCCAGCTGTTCCGGTAGGACACCTGATGCACCGGTCGTCGGGGAGCGACGCCCCACCGGCCTGTCGGGTAGCCGAAACTGACGCAGCAGGCCATCACCCAGTGCTCGTGGCGCGGCACGCCGAGGATGTCGAACACGTCGTCGGGGTGGAAGACCCCGAGCACTACCGTCAACGAGCTCCCGACGCCCTCGGCCCGGGCGGCCAGCTGGGCGCTCCACACCGCCGGAAAGATGGAGCCTCCCGTCGGGTCGGCCTGCACGAAGGCGAACAGATAGAGAGGCACCTCCTCGAAGTGGTCGGCCAACCACTGCGCCGATCGTTGGACCTTCAACATCTGGATACTGGACTCGGCCTCGGGGTCTTCCCGGGCCGCCGCCAGCTGGTCGGCGTAGATGGTCAGCCACAGCTGCTCGATCGAGTCGCGGTAGAGCGGTCCGATCCGTCCCAGGACGTCCGGGTCGTCCACCAGCAGGAACCGCCAATTCTGGGCGTTGCCCCCGGTGGGGGCCCGGATGGCGGCGTCGAGGATCCGGGCCTGGACTTCGAGCGGCACCGGGTCGGGTCGCACCCGCCGCATGGCTCGGGTGGTGTACAGCGCTTCGTAGACGTCCACGTGGTCCTTTCCGTCGCAGATCCCGGGGCGACGCGCCCGGGTGGCGCCACCGTAGTTCCGCCCGACAGAGCCGTCGCTGCATCGGTGAAGGTGCGGGCCGCAGAATCGGAACGAGCGGGACGGCCCCGCGGGCGCCCGTCGTCTGGCTTGACGGCGTTCGGTGGTATGACCGTGGCATGGCCCAGGGGAGTCCCGGTCGCCGCCCCCGGACGGGCGGCGGCGAAACGACTATCGAGGTGACCACCGGCGCCATCGCCGCCGGTGGAGGTTGTGTGGCGCGCGCCCCGGACGGCCGTGTGGTCTTCGTGCGTCACGCCCTGCCGGGCGAACGGGTCATGGCCCGCGTGACCGGTGAGTCCTCCTCCTTCCTTCGGGCTGATGCGGTGGAGGTCATCGAGCCTTCCCCTCAACGTGTGGTGGCACCCTGCCCCCACGCGGGCCCGGGCCGGTGCGGCGGCTGCGACTGGCAGCACGTCTCCCTCCCGGCCCAACGGGCTCTCAAGGAGGACCTGATCGCCGAGCAACTGCGCCGGCTCGCCCGCGTCGACCGCCGGGTGCCGGTCGAGGAGGTCGACGGCGCGCCCGACGGACTGGGCTGGCGCACCCGGGTGCGGTTCGCCGTCGACGGCTCGGGGCGCGTCGGGTTCCACCGGCACCGATCGGACGACATCGAAACGGTCGAGCGTTGCCCCATCGCCTCCATGGCGATCAACGCCCTCGGTGTGGGCTCGATCCGCTGGCCGGGAGCGCGCCACCTCGAGGTAACGGCCGCACCCGGCTCGAACAACCCGGTCGTATCGGTGGAGGCCGGTCGGGCCGGGATGATCGACGCCCCGGAGGTGGCGGCCGGGTTCGTCGTCAACGGACGGACGCGGCGGGAGCCCGGCTCTGTGGCGTTCGAGGTGCTCGGCCATCGCTTCGAGGTGGGTGCCGGCGTGTTCTGGCAGGTCCACCCGGGCGCGGCGGCCGCACTCACCCGCTGCGTGCTCGCCGGTCTGTCCCCGGCGGCGGGCGATCGGGTGGCCGACCTCTATGCGGGGGCCGGTCTGTTCACCGTCGCCTGTGCCCGGGCCGTCGGACGGAGCGGGTCGGTGACTGCGGTGGAGCGCAGCGCTCGGGCCTGCGCCGATGGCCGCCGCAATTCGGCCGGCTTCGATCAGGTCACCGTCGTCCGGTCCGAGGTCACCCCGTCACTCGTCACCGGCCGCCTCGGCCACCCGGATCTGGTCGTGCTCGACCCGGCCCGGCGCGGAGCCGGAGCCGGGGTGGTCGAGGCGCTCGACTCGCTACGCCCCCGGCCTCGGGCGTTGGCCTATGTGTCCTGCGATCCCGCCTCGCTCGCCCGCGACCTGCGCGTCCTGCTGGACGCCGGTTGGTCGTTGGCGACGTTGCGGGCCTTCGACCTCTTTCCGATGACGGCCCACGTCGAGCTAGTCGGGATCCTCACCCCGCCCTAGCGGCCGATCGACGGTCGGACGAGTCCGACCCGCCCCGGACGCTCAGATGGTCGCGCCACCGCCCGCCGAATAGGAAGCCGGGCCCGTAGCCGACACCGTCTGCACCAGTCCGAGGCACATCTCGTCCGAAGATCCGTCGCCCCACGTCACGAACCGCGGCGGCAGCTTGCGTAGTTGGGGCAGCTCCTGTCGCAGGGTCGGGTCGTAGGTGCAGGTGACCCCGATGGTGTCGCCCCGATGGGTGAGCACGGGGGTCTTGAGGGTGTAGGACCGCTGGTAGTTGAAGTCGTAGTTGGTCACGTTCACCAGGGTCTGGGCGTGGGAGGTGCCCGGGTCGAGCACGATCTTCATGCCCCGCCCGAGCAGGTGCATATGGACACCGAGACGAACGATCTCTTGACCGCCCCGCACACCCCAGCTGCAGGAGGTGGTGTCACCCGCCGGCGGATTGGTCGTGTCGCGGCCGCAGATGTTCTCGAGGACATTGACGAAACCGGCGGCGTCGCTTCCGAACCGCTGGCCCAGGTCAGCCAGCGAGGCGGTGCGGTTGCACAGCGGTCCGCTGACGCCCGCCGGGCAGGGGATGTCGGGCGGTGCCGGCATGAGCTGGAGTGACAGGGGCTTCAAGGGCGTCGAAGCCGGGACGGTGTTGAGGGTGAGCTTGGCCTTTACCGGCTTGTCACCCTTCAGCAGGTTGTAGTGGATCTGCATGATAACCATGCTCCCGGCCGGGAGCTTGACCCCCGTGCCGGCCGGCAGCACGTCCTTGCCGTGGCCCGGCGCCCAGGCCGTCAGCCAGGGCGTCTCTCCGATCGAGGCCAGTCCCGTGCCGGGCAGGGCGGTCTCGCCGAAGCAGGTCCAGCCCTTGCCACCGACGTCGGCTGCCTGGGCGGCGGTGACGACTCCGGGCGGGACGAGGAACAGGATGGCGTGATGGACCTCGTTGCTGTTCGGGAAGAACTGGCTGGAGACGATGAACGAATTGGAGGTGACGTGGGGGTCGACCAGCGTGCAGTGGTAGTCGTCGGTGGCACCCGTCGGCGCCTGCGGGGTGTAGGCCTGGGCGGGCTGCATGCTGATGGTGGTCACTGGCGGTGAGGCACCGGCGGTCGTGGTCAGGACTGCTGTGGTCAGCCCAGTTGCTACGAGGATGCCGACCAGGATCAGGCGCGCCATACGTGACTTCATGGGGGTGAGCCTATCGAGGGCCGGACCGATGTGCCGGGTCACCGGGCGTTATTGTCACGGTCACACCCCGGTCCGGTCATGATGGTCACGACACTGATCTGGTCACGACGAAGGAGACGGGCCGCCGGGCGAAGGTGGCGTGCACGTGAAATCCCCAGGTACCGGCGGTCAGCACCACCACCGCGCTGACGTGGCCAGGGCCGAGCCGCAGCAGGGGCCTGGGCTCGGGCGTGCCGCCGTTCTCCCCGACTGTGACCAGGGACTTCATCGTGCGAACGTCGCCGGCGTCGCCGGTGAAGATCAAGTGGAATTGGTTCACGCCGGCCGTGCCCGGCGAGAGATAGGCCTGGGCCGAGCCTCCGTCGGGCAGGGAGACCGTGGTCACCGAAGGGAGCACGGGGAGCAGGGGCTGCCCGCGGGCGGGGGAGAGCGCCTGGCTCACCCCGGTCAGCGCGGCGAACAGGGCGACCGGGACCAGGACCGAGACGGCCACGGCCCGTCGCCCCCCGGTGAGCCCGGGCGCCTCGAGCGGCGAGCCGTTGCGGCCCAGCCGGGCGAGGCGAAGGCTGTTCAGTACCACGATCACGCTGGACAGGCCCATCGCGACCGCGGCCACCAGCGGATCGAGAAGGCCGAAGGCGGCGAGCGGCAGGGCCGAGACGTTGTAGCCCATGGCCCAGGCAAAGTTCTGCACGATGATCCCGTAGGTGGACCGGGCCACGGCGATGGCCTGCGGGACGCCCTCGAGATCGCTTCGGAGTAGGGCAGCGTCGCTGTTGGCCAGGGCTGCCTCCGACCCGCTTCCGATGGCGCACCCCACATCCGCCGCCGCCAGGGCCGGGGTGTCGTTGACCCCGTCGCCCACCATCAGGACCCGTTCGATCGGCGCTCCGCAGCTCGGTCAGTGCCTCGACCTTGCCCGCCGGCGAGAGGTCACCCCGGAAGGAATCGATCCCCAGCCGGCCGGCCACGGTGGCCACGGCCGGCGCGCTGTCGCCGCTCAGGATGGTCGACGGCAGACCCATCGATCGCAGGTGGCCGACGGCAGCCGGCGCCTCGGGTCGGATCGGGGTGGCCACGGCGATGACCCCGACCGTTTCGCCGTCGCGCGTCACCACGACCACCGTCTCGCCCCGTTGGCCGCGTTCCTCGACGGGGCCGCGCAGGCAGTCGGGGAGGTCGGCTCGGGACAGCCGACGGACCTCGACCAGGAGGTCGCCGACCCGCCCGGCCACTCCCGATCCGGGGATCGAACGGACCTCGGCCGCCCCCGGCGCCGGGTCGGGTCCGAGCCAGGATGGCAGAGGCGATCGGGTGCTCGCTCTCCGCCTCCACCGTCGCCGCCCACCTGAGCAGGTCGTCCTCATCGGTACCGGGCACGGTAGCGATGAACGTGACCTCGGCCTGACGCTCGGTGAGGGTCCCGGTCTTGTCGAACACGACCCGGTCGACCTTGGCCATGCGCTCGAGAACGTCACCGCCCCGGACGAAGATGCCGAGCGCGGCCGCCCGTCCGCGTCCCCACCATCATGGCGACCGGCGCCGCCAGGCCCATGGCGCACGGGCAGGCCACCAGCAGGACGGCCAGCCCGCTCAGCACCGCCCTCCCGAGGTTGCCGACCACGAGCCACCAGGCCAGGAAGGTGAGCCCGGCGCCGAGGAGGACGGCCGGGACGAAGACGGCGCTGATCCGGTCGGCGATCCTCTGGAGCGGGGCCTTGTCCCGCTGGGCCTCCTCGACCAGGCGCTGCAGACGGGCGAGCACGGACTCGGCCGCCACGGCCTCCACCCGGACGACCAGTACGCCGCTTCCGTTGCGGGTGCCCCCGGTCACCTGGCTCCCCGGGCCCCGGTCCACCGGCAGCGGCTCGCCGGTGAGCATCGACTCGTCGACCGGCGACCATCCGGCCATCACCGTGCCGTCCAGTGGGATGGCCTCGCCCGGACCGGACCCGGACCAGGGCCTGGACCGGGACGCTCTCGGGGGCCACCAGTTCGCCCTCCTCGTCCTCGATGGCCGTCACCACTCGGGCGACCGGCGGCCGCAGGGCGAGCAGTGAGTGCATGGCCGCCGTGGCCCGGGCCCGCGCCCTGGCCTCGACGGCCCGACCGGTGACCAGGATGGCCACGATGAGCGGGGCCATCACCCCGTGGAGCCGGGCGGCGAACGCCCCGCTTCCGCCGAGGTGGAGGTGCCGGCCCCCGAAGGCGACGGCCTCGACGGCGCTGACCGCCAGGGCGGACAGCGTGCCCAGGGCGATGAGCGTGTCCATGCTGGTCGCGCCGTGACGGGCCAGGCGGGCGGCGTCCCGCAGGAACGGCCATCCGCCGACGAGCTCGACCACCAGCGCCAGGATCAGCACGGTCCAGCCGGAGAGGGCGGTCTCCGACGAGGCGAGGGCCACGATCAGGGCGAGGAGCGCCAGCGGCCAGGAGAGGGCGGCGCGCAGTCCCCACCGGTCGGGATCGTCGCGGCTGGTGGTCTCGTCGGCCCGGTCCTGCACCGGGGCGGCGGTGTAGCCCGCCTCCGACACCGCCCGGCACAGGTCCTCGGTGTCCAGCCGGTCGGGATCGTAGGCGACGAAGGCGCGATGGGTGGCGAGATTGACCGCCGCGCTGGCCACGTCCGGGAGGCGGCCCAGAGATCGTTGGATCCGGGTGGCGCAGGCGCTGCAGTGCATGCCACCCACCTCGAGCTCGGCGGTGGTGAAGCGCTGTTCCGGTTGCGTCGCCAGGGTGGCGGGCTGCGGAGGTGCTGTCGTCACCGGAATGCCTGTCCTAGCCCACCGGCGCGGCCGAGTAGCCGGCCCCGGCGATGGTCACGGTGAGGTCGTCCACGGTCAGCCGGGCGGGGTCGTATTCGACGCGGGCCCGGGCGTTGAACAGGTCGACCGAGGCGGTCCCCACCCCGTCCTGTTCGGCAAGGACCTCCTCGATGAGCGTGGCGCACGATTCGCAGTGCATCCCGGACACCACCAGTTCAGCCGTGGCCGACGCGGCCGGACCCGTGGACGTCATCGGGCATACGGCCGAATCGGCCGGCACAGCTCGCTCATGTCACCAGCGTATTCCCCGTCGGGCGCCGACGACTCCGCCCGGCTGTCGCCCCGGCCGCGGTCCCGGCCGTCGGCCTCAACCGTCGACCAGGCGCTGGAACTCCTCGTCATGCGACGCCGGCCGCCTGCTTGTCGGCCAGCGACTCCAGCCACTGCTCCGCCGGGTCGCTCTGCATGGCGGCCACCATCTGCTTCGGGATGGCCCGCATCACGTAGTCGGCCGGCATCTCGGGGTCGTGCCGGTCCCGCCGGGCCATGCGCCCGCTCGATGAGGGGCCGCCACTTGGCCGCCTGCGCCTCGGCTGCTCTCCTCGTCGCGCTCGGCGAATTCGGGCAGGACCTCGTTCCCGAAGAGCTCGATCGACTCCATGATGTCCTCGTGGCGGTTGTGCCCGGCCTGCATCACGAAGATGAGCTGGTCGACGCCGGCCTCCTCGTAGCGACGGAGGAACTCGCGGAGTTGATCCGGTGTCCCGATGGCACCCCGCAGGCCGGTGTGGTCACCGGCGGCCGCCTTGGCCCCGAGGGTCTCCTGCTTGACCGCCAGCGCCGCTTCGGGTGAGTAGCCCATCTTTCCCCGGCGCTCGAGGAACTCCTGCCACACATCGGTCGTCGCCGGGACGTGGTCGCCGAAGACGTAGAAGTGGGCCAGCGAGTACCCGAAGAAGTTGGCGCCCTCGAGCCCGCGGGCCAACGCATCGTCTTCGCTCCGGGCGCACATCATCGGGGTCACGCAGGCGACCTGCGGGTTGACCGCCAGCCCGACCGGGACGCACCGTTCCCTGAGCACTGCCTCGTAGTCCTCGACCCACTGCTTGGCGTCCTCGGGCTCGACGAACGCGAAGCTCAGGGCCCCGATGCCCTTCTCCGCCGCCAGCAGGATGGTGTCGCGGCGACTGCACGCCACCCACAGGGGCGGGTGGGGCTGCTGCACCGGCTTCGGGCACCACATTGCGGGGAGGCATCGAGACGAAGGTGCCCTCGACGCCACCGAACGGCGTCTCGGTCATGCAGCGGATGGCCACCTCGAGCCCCTCCAACCAGGCCTCCCGCTTGGTCACCCGGTCGACACCGAACCCGGCCAGCTCGGCCTCGGATGACGACTCGCCGGTCCCGAACTCGACCCGGCCGCCGGACACCAGGTCGAGCATGGCGATCCGTTCGGCGATACGGGCCGGGTGGTTGTAGCCGGGGGCGGTCTGGACCACACCGTGGCCCGATCCGCATGCGCCGGGTCCGCTGGCTGGCCGCGGCCAGGAAGACCTCGGGCGCGCTCGAGTGGGAGTACTCCTCCAGGAAGTGGTGCTCGACCTCCCAGAGGTACTGCACGCCCGAGCCGGTCGGCCAGCTCGATCTGCTCGAGGGCGTCGGCGATCAGTTGCTGCTCGCTGTTGTCGCTCCAGGGGCGGGGCAGCTGGTGCTCGTAGAAGATGCCGAACTTCACGGCCGTCCCCACCCGATGGAGGCCCACCCGATAGAGGCCCACCCGATGGAGGCGGGTCCGTCGGGCAGGCTGGTGATGGTCATCACGGTCTCCTCGGGTGGAACCGGGTCGGTCGCATCGGCCCGAGTGTAGGTGGGAACGTCAGCCCCGGCCCGGCCGCGGCGGACCGCTCCGATCAGCCGACCACTGCGTTCCCGTGGGAGCCGGTGAGGAGGTCCTCGGCCTGTGTTCGGTCGAGCGGCCGGGCGAGGAGGTATCCCTGGCCGTGCCCGATTCCGAGGTCCACCAGCCGACGGACTTGGCTCTCGTGCTCGATGCCCTCGGCGACGACTTCCAGCCCGAGCTGGCCGGCCAGGCCGATAATGGCAGCCACCAGGGCCGAAGCCGCCGCGTCGGTGTCGATCAGGGGGTCGACGAACGACTTGTCGAGCTTCAGGATGTCGATCGGGAAACGCCTGAGGTGGCTGAGCGAGGAACGGCCGGCCCCGAAGTCGTCGACTGCGACCCGCGTGCCCACGGCCCGCAGCTCCGCCAGTGCCCGGATGGTCTCCTCGGGCTCCTTCATGAGGACATTCTCGGCGACATCGAAGATCAGTCGACGGGGGTCCAGCCCGCTCAGGGTCAGCGCGGTCCGGACCTCGTCGACGAGCTGGGGCGACAGCAGCTGGCGTTGCGACAGATTGACCGAGAGGCTCACCTCCGCCCCCGGGCGCGATGCCCAGGCGGCCACCTGCTCGCACGCCTCGACCAGCACCCAACGCCCCAGGGGGACGATGAAACCGGTTTCCTCGGCCACCGGGATGAACCGGAGCGGGGCGACGTGGCCCGAGGGTCGGATGGTTCCAGCGGACGAGGGCCTCGAACCCCCGCAGCTGCCGATCGGGCAGCGAGACGATGGGCTGGTATTGGAGGAAGAATTCGGACCGGCCGAGCGCCCACCGGAAACCGGTGGTCATGTCGAGCCGCTCGACCATGCGGGAGCGCATCGAGGGCTGGAAGACGGCGACGCAGTTCTTCCCACGTTGCTTCGCCTCGTACATGGCCGCGTCGGCTTCCCCGAGCAGCTGCTCGGTGGACGTGCCGACCTGGCCATAGGCCACGCCGACGCTGATGGAGAGGGCGATGGCGTTGCCTTCGAAATCCGGGGCGTCTCGTAGCACGCTGACGATCCGGTCGGCGAAGTCGACGGCCACATCGGGACGCTCGATGTCCACCATGAGGACGGCGAACTCGTCGCCGCCGATCCTGGCCACCGTGTCTCCGGGTCGGACGATCGACGAGAGCAGCCGGCTGGCGCGGACCAGGACGCTGTCGCCGACGTGGTGGCCGAGCGTGTCGTTGACCGTCTTGAACCCGTCGAGGTCACCGAAGCACAGCGCGACCGAGCGGCCGGATCGGGGTGCCGAGGCCAAGGCGTGCTCCACCCGGTCATGGAGCAGCACCCGGTTGGCCAGCCCGGTGAGCTCGTCGTGGAAGGCGAGGTGGCGCAGGTCGGTCTCGAGGGCGTCGCGCTGGCGGTGGGAAGCCTCCAGGGCCCGCGGCATGAACCTCGATCTCGTTGGTCTGCCCGGTGATCCGCCCGATGAGCCACATCATCCGCAGGTAGATGAGAGCGAATACGGCCAGGCAGAGCCCGGACATCACCGGGAATTCCTACGCTCGCGTCCAGGCAGCTGGCGATGAGCAGGATGCTCGGCGGGACGAATCCGGCGAAGGCGACGGCCGGTATGCGCCCAATGCCGTTCGGCTCGCGCCGGTAGACGTTGGGCACCGGCCTCGGCTCGACGGTGGAGATCTCGGCCATGGACGGATGGAGGGCTGCCGCGCCGATGAGCACGTAGGCGACCAGGAAGCCGGCCACGAAAGGCTCCCCGCTCCGGTGGCCGTGGAGCACCGCCAAGCCCTCGGCGAAGCCCGCGACGGCGATGAGCAGGAGGCCGGCGGCCAGGATCGGGCGGAATGGTCGCTCGCTCCCGCCGAAGACGAGGGATCGGAGGACGAGGAAGACGAGGACGATGTCGAGGACGGGGTAGGAGAGCAGGGCCAGCCGGCCTTCCGAGGTGAGCGAGTTGTCGCCGGCATAGGAGGCCATGAGGAAGTACCACGAGAGGGCCAGCACCCCGAGGGTGATGATGGCCGCATCCGCCTCGTCCTCGCGCCGCCAGGTGCGGCCGGGGTCGCGTCCGATCCGGGTGGCGGCGGCGAAGAGACAGACGTATCCCGCCACGTAGGTCAATGTGGCCGCCGACAGGTGGGGGCTGGCCCCGTGGGGTGGGACTCCCTCCAGGCGGGCCAGGAGATCGCCACAGACGTTGGCCGCCATACCGAGGGCGAGTAGGTACCAGCCGACGGGATCGTCGGGCCGGTGGGCGCGGATGCCGGCGACGACGCAGAGCACCGATCCGGTCCCCGCCGCGGCGAAGAGGAGCTCCTGGCCGGCGGTGCCGGGGACGAGGAGATAGACGGCGGCCAGGCCCAGCCCGAGCACCATGACATATCTCCACGCATTTGCCTTCAGCAGCATCGCTCCCACGCCCTTTTGTGCTTGGGTATCGGCTCGTTCCCGACTGTGGTTGAGTCCCCGGTGCAGAGCGCGCCGCCACACCGGGTTCGGCCGGTGCGCTTGCGGCGGAGCGCCGCTACGGTGGTCCTCCGTGCCCACCTCCGTCGAGAGGGCTCCCATGGTGGAGCTCCTGCGTGGCGAGTTCGACGCAGTCAGCGCCCTCTGCTCGACCTTGGCCAAGGAGGACTGGGACGTGCCCACCTGCTTGCCGGGCTGGTCGGTCCGTGATGTCCTGAGCCACGTCATCGGGACAGAGGCGATGCTCTGCGGGGAACCTCAGCCCGAGCTGGACATCTCGCATCTCGACCACATGCGGAATCCGATCGCCGAGGCCAACGAGCACTGGGTCGAGTCAATGCGGACCTGGAGCGGACCCGAGTTGCTGGCCCGGTTCGCCGACGTCACCGGTCGGCGGATGGTCGCGCTGGACGCCATGACCCAGCAGGACTTCGATGCGCCGTCGTGGACACCCGCCGGCCCGGACGAGACCTACGGGCGGTTCATGAGGATCAGGCACTTCGACTGCTTCATGCACGAGCACGACATCCGCTTCGCGGTCGGTGCGCCGGCACGTGAGGCGGCGGCCGACGTGACGTCCGCGCTGGACGAGGTGGCAACCGGGCTCGGGTACATCGTCGGCCGGCGCGCCGCCCTGCCGGACGGGTCGACCGTCCGGATCGATCTCGGCGGCCCGGTGACCCGCACCTACCTGGTCAAAGTGGAGGGCCGGGCCGCCCTCGTCGATGCGCTCGACGAACCGGCCACCGTCGGCCTCTCCCTGCCGGCCATGCTGTTCCTTCGCCTGGCCGGGGGACGTGACGACCGACGGGACCAGGCCGGAGGGGAGATCGCCTTCTCGGGGGACCGGGCCCTCGGCGACCAGCTGGTGGCCAACCTCGCCTTCACCATCTGACCCGGCAGCCCGGTCAGCCGGAACCGGGCCTCACCCGACGATGGCTTGCGGGCCGGATGTCAGGGGATGAGCAGTACCCGGCCGAAGGCCTGGCGGCTCTCGATGTAGGCGTGGGCCTCGCCGGCCTGCTCCAGCGGATAGCGCCGGTCGATGACGACCCGGAGGCGGCCGGCGGCGATGTCGTCCAGGTGGCCGGCGATCATGGTGTGGGCCCGGGGGGCCAGGAACAACTCGGCGCCGAGGAAGTACCCCATCAGGGTCTGGTTGTTGGGCCGGAGAGTCGAGACGTCCAGCTTGGCGGAGGGGTCACGGCCGGCGTCGCCGAAGGAGACACACCGCCCCCGGTAGGCCAGGCAGTGCAGGCTCCTCTGCAATGTCGGCCCACCGACGGCGTCGACGATGACGTCCGCGCCGCGGCCGTCGGTCAGTCGACGGACCGACTCGACGAAGTCCTCGGCCGTGTAGTCGATGCCGTGATCGAGCCCCAGCGGGACCAGCCGGTCGAGGCGCCCACGGTCCGAGGCGGTGGCAAGCACGATGGCCCCCGCCCGCTTGGCCATCTGGATGGCGGCGATGCCCACCCCGCTGGCCCCGGCGTGGATCAGCGCCGTCTCCCCGGCCCGAAGCCGCCCGAACTCGAACAGGCAGTCGTCGGCCGTGCCGAACGGGACCGGCACGCACGCCGCCTCTTCGGTGGTCAACCCGGCGGGGATGAGCCAGCAGAACGGCTCGGCCACGGTACGGAGCTCGGCATGCGAGCCGTCGATGCCCACCGTGACGACCCGGTCTCCCTCGCCCAGGGTGCCGACGCCCTCCCCGGCGAGCACGACGGTGCCGGCGCACTGGTACCCGACGACATGGGGGGCCCGGGCAATGTCCCCTCCGAGGCGATTGAGCGTGTCGCCCCCCTCGATGCTGATCGCCTCGACCCGCACGAGGACCTCGCCGGGCCCAGGGACTGGATCGGGCACTTCCTCGTAGCGGAGCACCTCGGGTCCGCCCGTCGTGTAGTACACGGCTGCCTTCATCACGCCTCCCGGCCGGTGGACCCGCCCACCCTAACGGTGGACCGGCGCCGCCATCCCCGGGACGGGACGGCCGATCAGGCGGGCCGGTTGAGGCGGGCGAACATCCCCTTCTGGGCCGAGTAGAGGGCAGGGAACTCGGCGAACAGCCGGTCGTAGACCTGGCGGTGGGCCGGGTCGGGAAGGTGGGTGCGCTCCACCGGTACGAGGGTGGTCAGCTCCTCGGCACGCACGCGGCCGAGGGCCAGACCGGCCAGCAGCGCGCTGCCCCGCAGGTTGGCATGCCTGGCGTCGGCCACCTGCTCGATCGGCCGGCCGAGGACATCGGCGTAGATCGAGCACCAGAACGGCGAGGTGGCGCCCCCGCCTACCGCCCGTATGGAGCCGAGCGGCCGGCCCACGAACCGCTCGAGCGCTCGGGCCAGCCAGCGGGCGTTGAAGGCCACGCCCTCCAGGACGGCCCGGGCCATCTCCGCCCGGGTCGTCCGTAGGGACAGGTTGTGGAACCCGCCCCGGGCCGAGCGGTTGTCGACCGGCGACCGCTCGCCGGCCAGCCAGGGCGTGAAGATGAGACCCCCGCTGCCCGGTTCGGCTTCGGCGGCCAGAGCGGTGAGCTGGTCGTGGGAGCACGGCCCGTCGGATGAGAACCATCCGCGGAGCCAGTCGAGCGCTGCGCCTCCCGAGTCCTGGTTGTTGGCCACCAGGTTGAGACCGTCGACGAAGCCCGGCACGGTGGCCATCTGCCGGAACGGGTCGGTCTTCTTGGCGGGATGGGGGCAGCTCATCCAGCTGGTGGTCGAGACGGCCAGATGGACCTGGTGGGCGAGCACCGCGCCGGACCCGGCGGCGGCGGAGTGGAGGTCGGGCGTTCCGGCCACGACCGGGATGCCAGGGCGCAGCCCGAGCGCCCCGGCCACCTCGGGGAGCAGTCCGCCCACCACGTCGCCCGTTCGGATCAGCGGGGGAAGCTTGGCCCCGGGCACCCCGCACATGGCGATGAGCTGGGGGTCGTAGGCCACGCTCCGGGGGCGGCGGTTGTCGGTGAGCCAGGCTCCGGCCATCGAGGCCGGGGTGGCCCCGGCGACCCCGGTGAAGCACATCGAGAGGTAGTCGACCGGTTCGAGGTACCAGCGCGCCGCCGCCGCCACCTGCGGCAACTCGTGCTCGATGTAGAGGATGTGCCCGATGGGATCGGCCCCCGACGTCGACGGCGCCCCGCCGGTGCGGTGGATCCACCGGGCGAGAGCCACCGGGGCATACCCGGCCACCGGGCCCCCGACCACCCGCTGGACCAGTGGACCGCCCCGGCAGTCGAGGTACATGAGGCAGTCGCCGACCGGCTGCCCGGCTGCGTCCACCGGCACCGTGCTGGCCCACTGACCGGTGCAGGACACGGCGACGATGTCTGGGCCGGCCACCACACCCGAGTCGACCGCCCTGCCGGTGGCGTCGCGGATGAGACCCCACCACTCCGAGGCGTCCTGGGTGGCCCCGCCTCCGGCCGGTCGGCGGGTGACGACGGGCAGGTGCTCGCGGGTGGCGATGGTCCCCGTGAGGGAGACCAAGCCGACCTTCGGTCCGCCGGTGCCGAGGTCGACGGCCAGAACGTAGAGGTCGGCCGCGTGGCGGCCGGCGGGCACGGTCACCCCCGGACGGATCGTGGTCCCACCGCCTCAGTCGTCGGCGGGGACGGACTGCTGGGCATCCATCATGTCGGCCATGACCGCCCGGATGAACCCGTCCGCCTCGTCGGTCATCCCGCCCATCACGCCGCCGTAGATGGCGCCGGTCTTCGGTGCCTCGTCGGCATGCTCCCGGGCGTAGGCCACGGCGTCGGCCAGGTCGGCGGCGAACGCGTCGACCACACCTGGCTGGGTCTGGGGACGGGTCACCGCCATGTGCAGCGCGTTCGGGTACTGCTGGCCGTTGAAGCGCCACCCCCGGTCGCGCATGAAATCGTTGACGTGGTAGATGTCGAACCGGTCCGAGGTGAAGCTGAACAGGAAGGTGGGCTCGCCGAGGATCGACAGCTCGTGATGGGAGCGGACCGCCTGCTGCATGGCCGCCGCCGTGGCGAAGATCTCCCGGGCGTAGCGAAGGTACCCGTCGCGGCCGAGCTGGATCATCGCGGCCCAGGTGGCCGCCAGCAGGCCACCCGAGCGCGACCCTTCCATGCCCGGCGAGCAGTACTTGCCGCCGCTCCAGTCGGTGACGAAGAAGTACTGGGCGTTGCGAAGCGCTTTGTCGCGGAAGGTCAGCACCGAGGTCCCCTTGAAGGCATAGCCGTACTTGTGGGTGTCGGCCGACATCGACGTCACTCCGGGTAGCCGGTAGTCGAACACCGGGATGGGGTAGCCGAGCTCCTGCCCGAACGGGAGGATGAACCCGCCGAGACAGCTGTCGACGTGCAGTCCGACGCCGCGGCGCAAGGCCAGTTCAGACAGCTCCTCGATGGGGTCGATCGTGCCGTAGCCGTAGTTGCAGGCAGATCCCACGATGGCCACGGTGTCGCTGTCGACGTGCTTCTCGACCCAATCCACGTCGACCTGTTTGCTCACCGGATCGACCGGTGCCACCCGAGGCTCGATGCCGAAGAGATGGCATGCCTTGCCGAAGGCGGGGTGCGCCGTTTCCGGCTTGATCACGTTCGGGCGCCGGACGCCCCGTTCTTTTGCCGCATGCTCGCGGTAGGCGAGCATGGCATGGCAGATGCTGCCCGTGCCGCCCGTTGCGACCAGGCCCACCGGTTCCCCGTCGGACACGGCCTCGGCGTGGAGCAGGTCGAGGGTCATGGCGATGATCTCGGCCTCGAACTTGGTGGCGCTCGGGCACATGTCCCGCTGCAGCACGTTGACGTGGGCGAACAGCCCGAATGCCTCGTTCATGAAGTGGTAGTGGTCGTGGTCGCCGCAGTACATGGTGCCCGAGCACTTGCCCGTCTCCCAGGAGGCGTCCTCCTCGGTGGCCATGGCGCGCAACTCGTCCAGCAGCTCCGACCTCGGGGTCCCCGAGTGGGGGAGCTGGCGGTGGACGTCGAAGCGGCCCTGGTAGGGGAAGGTGCTCATGTGTAGGACTCCTCATGGTCGGCCCGGACCCGCTCGAGTGAGCGGGCGGTAGGGTCAAAAGCGTGTCGGTGCCCGTGCCCAGTGCCGAGACGGTCAACCTTCGGCCACCCGACGCCGAAGAGGTGCTGCTGTTGAGTCGCGGGATACTCGGGATTATCGCTCCCGAAGGGGAGCCCCGCCAGCTGTCGCGCCTCCTGGCCGAGGCGATCGTCCCGGCAATGACCGGCTTCCCCTTCGCCGGTGACGCCTCGCCCCTGGAACCCGACGAGTTCGCCCCGGGTCTCGCCCGACGGGATGCGGCCTTTCGCACGCGCATCGTCCAGCTCGTGATCCTCCTGGTGCTGGTGCTGCGACCCATCCCGGCCGACGTGGTGGACCGAGCCGGTCGGTTCGCTCGTGAGCTCGGGGTCGACGAGGGCATGCTGGACGTGGCTCGGGAGTTCGCCACCGGCAGCCTGGGCCTGGCCGCCATCGACTTCGAGCGCAACGGGTATGCCGCCGCCTGGTCGGATGAGGACGAAGCCCCCCTGCACGTCTCGTCGCGCCTCGGTGCCGTCTGGGATCCGGCGGTGCACGACCCGGCCCTTGCCCGGCGCTGGCAGGAGCTCGAAGACCTGCCACGGGGGACGGTCGGGCGCCGGGTGGCCGACTTCTACCGGGCGCGGGGATTCGGCTATCCGGGCACGCCTGGCTCGGCGCCACCCCTGTTGGCGCAGCACGATTGGGTGCACGTGCTCGCCGACTACGGCACGACCGTCGAATGCGAGCTCGAGGTGTTCGCCTTCATCGCCCGGGCCAACGACGACATGCGGGCCTTCTCGTTGCTGGCCATGGTGGTCTCGCTGTTCGAGACCGGCTACCTCCGGGCCGGTGCCGGACTGTTCGAATCGGACACCGGGCATCTCTCGCGGGCCGGCGTGGCCACCCGGTTGGCCGACGCCATGCGGCGGGGGGCCCGGTGCACCGGCAGCATCGACTTCCTGCGGACGGATTGGTTCGCGGTCGCCGATCTCCCTCTGGAGGAGGTTCGCGACCGCTTCGGAGTGGAGCCCAAGGCACCGGCCGCGGTCGAGCAGGGGTCGGTCGGCCCCTGGGAACCCGGGGGGATCAGCCCGTTCCAGTGGGAGGCGGGCCGGGCGTTCGCCGCCAGCTTGGGGCTGCCCTATGACTCCTTCGGGGCGAGCGTGGCGACCTAGGCCGGCCCCGAAGCCGCCAGGCGTGGGTCAATCAGGCGTCGGAATGTGCCGATAGAGGGGCATGGGGCGTCTCTTGGGTGGCGGGCTCATGGCCGAGGAGGAGCTGGGCACGCGCCAACTCGGCCGGATCGCCGCCGGGCTGTGGGTCTTCTCCGCACTGTTCGGCATGGTGGCCGAAGTGGTCGTGCCGGCCGTCCCCGGCTCGTCGCACCTGAGCACCGTCGTCATCGGAGGGATCTCCATTCTCGGCGGTGTCGGCATCTGGTTCGTGCCCTGGCACCGGTGGAGCCGCCGGATGCTGCTCTGGTTGGTCCCCCTGGCCTTCGCCTTCATCGGGATCAACATCACCCTGGCCAACGGCAATGCCTACCTCTACGCCATCACCTTCCTCATCGTCTACGTCTGGCTCGGTCTGGCCCAGCCGAGTGGCACCGGGCTCTGGCTGATGCCGCTGCTGATCATCGGCTACGTGGTCCCCGTCCTGGAGCTCGGGGGCCGGGCCTCGGCCCTCGGTCTGGCCTCCGCCCTCTACGTGGTGCCCTGCTGTGTGGTGGTGGGTGAGGCGGTGGCGTGGGGCGTGACCCTCCTTCGGCGATCGGAGTCGGCCCTCGAGGAGTCTCGGGAGCGCTACATGGCTTCATTCGAGGAAGCGCCCATGGGCATCGCCCTCTGCTCGGTCGAGGGCACCCTCCTCCGGGTCAACCGGTCCTATGCGGCCATCTTCGGGTCGGCACCCGAGGAGATGAAGGGCAAGCGGCTCCTCGACCTCATCCATCCCGACGATCGGGCGGCCACCCGGGCCAACATGGACGCCCTCCTGGCCGGTGACATCGACAGCTGCACGGCGGAGAAGCGCTACCTGCCGGTCGACCGCCCCGAGGTCTGGGTGTCGGCGAGCGCTTCGTGCGCCCGCGACCGCTCGGGGCGCCCCCTCTACGTGATCGCCCAGATCGAGGACATCACCGAGCGCCGGGCCCTGCGCGAGCAGCTGGCCCACGCGGTCGTGCACGACCAGCTGACCGGCCTCCCCAACCGGGTGATGTTCATGGACCGCCTGGAGTCCTCCCTCCTCCGGTTCGCCAAAGGTGGTCGTGCGGTCGCCCTCATGTTCCTCGACCTCGACCGGTTCAAGCTGATCAACGACGGGCTGGGTCATGACGCCGGCGACCGCTTGCTGCAACTGGTCGGGGACCGACTCCTGGCGAGCCTGCGGACGGACGACCTGCTGGCGCGCTTCGGCGGCGACGAATTCACCGTGCTGTGCGAGGTGGACGATGCCGACGAGGCGCTGGCCATCGCCAGGCGGCTGAAGAGGGGGATGGAGCGTCCGGTGGTCGGGTCGGACGGCGAGCAATTCGTGTCGCTCAGCATCGGGATCGCCCTTTCGACACCGGAGGTGACCGCGGCGTCGACGCTGCTGCGCCAAGCCGACGTGGCCATGTACCGGGCCAAGGACCGTGGTCCGGAGCACATCGCCGTCTACAACACCGGCGACCAGTTGGTGACGGTGCGCAGCCTGCAGACCTCCAACGACCTGCACCGAGCGCTCGAACGGCTGGAGTTCGACTTGCACTACCAGCCGTTCGTGGACCTGCACACCCTGACCATGATCGGCCTGGAGGCACTGGTGCGGTGGAGGCACCCGGTCCGGGGTCTCCTCCTGCCCGGGGAGTTCATCCCCGCCGCCGAAGAGTCAGGCCTCATCGTTCCCATCGGTCGATGGGTCATCAGGGAGACATGCCGTCAGGCTGCGCTCTGGGGCGCCCAACGCGACGAGGCCCACCAGGACCGCCATCGGCTCAATGTCGCGGTCAACGTCTCCAGCCAGCAGCTTGCCGACCCGCTCTTCGAGTCGATCCTGGTCGAGGCACTGGAGGACTCGGGTTTGAGTGCCGACCTGCTCTGGCTGGAGATCACCGAGGGCATCATCCTGCACGACCCCGAGGCAGCCGCGGCCACGCTGCGCAGCCTCCGGGCACTCGGCGTGCACATCGCCATCGACGACTTCGGCACGGGGTACTCGTCGCTGAGCTACCTGAAGCGGCTGCCGGTCGAGATCCTGAAGATCGATCGGAGCTTCATCGACCAGCTCGATCACGACCCCGACGACCGCGCCATCGTGCAAGCCATCATGGCGCTCGGCGAATCCCTCGGGCTGGCCGTCATCGGGGAGGGCGTCGAGCGGTCGAGCCAGGCCACGGAGCTCAGCGCGCTCGGGTGCAACGTCGCCCAGGGCTTCCTCTTCGGTCGACCTCTGCCGCCCTCCCAGATCGGGGCCTATCCCACCGACGACCTGGCCGGGTGGGTGGCCGGCGCCGATCTGACCGTGGTCTGACTCGCCGGCGGTACGTCCCTCAGGGTCGACGCCCGACAGGCATGAGATCGCCCGTTCCCCACTGTTCCAGGGTGTTGAGCTGGACATGGTCACCGGTCGCCTCCACGATCTGGTTCCCGCCGATGTACATGGCGGTGTGGTAGACGCTGGTCCAGTCGGTCTGGCTGTAACCCCAGAACACCAGGTCACCGGCGCGCAGGCCGCTCATCGGCACCGGCAGACCGGCGGTGTTGTATTGGTCGTTGGCCACCCGGGCGAACGTCACGCCGTCGGCATGGCTCCATGAGGCCAGGACCAACCCCGAGCAGTCGTAGCCGACCGGTCCGTTGCCACCCCAGATGTAGGGCTTTCCGAGTTGCTGGAAGGCGTACAGCACGGCGCGGTCCCCCTGTGTGATCGGGGCGAGCAGCACTGCCGTGGTGGGAGCGGTCGCACCGGCGTCGCCGAACCCCTGCTCGGTGCCGCTCTGTTGCACGATCCAGTACCCGTGTCCCGAGCCGGTGGGGATCAGGCGCTGCACCGGATCGCCAGGTGCGTTGGCCCCCGACCCGTAGAAGGCGGCGTCACCGAAGGTGAACACGCCTCCGTCGGAGGCGACCAGCCAGTAGCCATGGCCGTCGGGGGTGGGGGCCATGCCCACGATGGGCTGGTTGAGCCGGATGGCCCCGGTCGACCCGTAGAAGGCGCCGTCACCGAAGGTGAACACGCCTCCGTCGGAGGCGACCAGCCAGTAGCCATGGCCGTCGGGGGTCGGGGCCATGCCCACGATGGGCTGGTTGAGCCGGATGGCCCCGGTCGACCCGTAGAAGGCGCCGTCACCGAAGGTGAACACGCCTCCGTCGGAGGCGACCAGCCAGTAGCCCTGGCCGTCGGGGGTCGGGGCCATGCCCACGATGGGCCGGTTGAGCCGGATGGCCCCGGTCGATCCGTAGAACCGGGTGTCCCCGTACGTGAACACGCCTCCGTCGGAGGCGACCAGCCAGTAGCCACCCCGATCGGCGGAGGGCAGGATGCTCACGATGGGCTGGTTGAGCGGTCCGGTCGGCGAGCCGTAGTCGGCGGCCCCGAAGTCGTAGACCGCGCCGGCCGGGGTGGCCAGCCAGAAGTTGCTCTGCTGCTGGCCGGTGCCGTGCGCCTGGGCGGGCGTGGCGTCGGCGGGGGCCGGGACGGGCGCGGCCAGCACGCCGGCGAAGGCCAGGCAGGCAAGGCCTGCCGCCCAGCGCGTCACCCGTCCGCGGCCCTTCGCCATGCGTGCCCCTCGTGCCTCGTCGTGCTCGGACCTCTCGGCTAGCACGCTAAGTGACCATCCTGTCACTTCAAGTGACAATCGGGCAAGGTCGTGCCGGCGTTTCGCCGCGTTTCGGGGTTGACGGCCCGGTCAGGCGGAGGGCCCGCGCCCCGGTCTCCGGACGCCGACCGGCCGTAGCTCGAACTCGGCCAGATCCGGGGCCTGGGTCCACCTCCAGTAGTCGACCAGCCGCCATGGCGAGAGGATGTAGATCCGGCCTTCGGCGTTGCGGTACCAGCTGTGGCGGATCGATGGGTGCGACCAGACCATGGTGTCGAGCTCGGCCTGCAGGCGCCGGTTGTAGTCGTCGTGGACATCCTGGCGGCACTCGATGGAGCCGCCGGCGGCCATGACCGCACTGATGCACCCCATGATGTAGCGGATCTGGCACTCGGCATGGAAGACCAGGCTGCCGCCGTGGGCCAGGTTGGTGCCCGGACCGTAGAGGCAGAAGAGATTGGGGAAGTTGGGAACGGTGATACCCAGGTAGGCGGTCGGCCGGTCACCCCACTGCTCGGCCAGGACAGCACCGCCGCGGCCCACGATCTCCATGGGCCAGAGGTAGCGGTTGGCGTGGAACCCGGTGGCGTAGACGATCACGTCGACCGGGTGCTCCGTGCCGTCCCGGCCCCGCACGCCGTCGGGGGTGATCTCGGCGATGGGGTCGGTGACCAGTTCGACGTTGTCTTTGATCAGCGCCGACAGCCAGCTCCCGTTGTCCTGGAGGGTTCGCTTGCCGAGGCAGACGTAGTCCGGGCACGACCTTGGCCAGCAGCTCGGGGTCGTCCCCGATCTGGTCGGCCATCCACTGGGTGAACATCTCCCTGGCGGCATCGTTGAGTGCGCTGATCGAGCGGCTCTGGTCGGGCCAGTCCGGATCGACCCGCATGGCCGGCAGGCCGCCGTCGCAGGCCGGCCAGAAGAGCAGGAACCGGTACCAGCGGGCGTAGTAGGGCAGGTGCTCGAAGGCCCACCGGGCACCCGGACCCGACCCGGTCGTGGTAGTGGGGGTTCGGGAACATCCAGGGCGCCGTTCGCTGGAAGACGGTGAGCCGGGCGACCTCGTCGGCGATGGTCGGCACGATCTGGAAGGCGCTCGCCCCGGTGCCGATCACCGCCACCCGCTTGCCGGCCAGCTCGGTGCCCTCCATCCATTCGGCCGAGTGCATCGAAGCGCCGGCGAACGTCTCGCGCCCCGGGATGTCGGGGAGCTTCGGCCGGTTGAGCTGGCCGACCGCGCTGATCACCACGTCGGCCTCGATGTCCTCGGTCGCTGTCCCGTCGGCCCGGCGCACCGGACGGACCACTGCGCCGTCTCGTCCCGCCACCGGGCCCGGACCACCTCGGTACTCGAACCGGACGTGGTCGGCGATGCCGAAGTCGTGCATGCACTGGTCGAAGTAGGCCTGCGAGCTCGGGTTGCCGGGCGAAGAACTCCGACCACCGGTTGTTGGGCGCGAACGAGTAGCAGTAGAAGTGGTTGCCCACGTCGACCCGGCAGCCCGGGTAGCGGTTCTCCCACCAGGTCCCTCCGACCCCGGCGTTCTTCTCCACGATGGTGAAACGGATGCCGGCGCGGCCAAGGCGGATAGCCGGCGAGCAGACCCGACATGCCGGCGCCGATCACCACCACGTGGAAGTCGTGCCGGACCTGCGACGGGGAGATCGTCCGCCCAGTGCAGGTCCCGGGCGTCGGTCCCGTCGAGCCCGAGCTCCTCGAGGAGCAGAGGGCACGTACTCCTCGGGGACCTCCTGCGCCACGAGGACGTTCATCATCTCGTGCACCAGCTCCGGGTCGGGCGGCGGAGGGAGCACGCAGCCCGAGTCACGGTAGGCGATGATGCCTTCGAGGGCCTGGGCACGCACAGCCGCCTGGTCCTCTTCGCTCATGAACCCCTGGACCTCGTTGAGGTAGATGCCCGATGGGCCGGTGCGGGCCGCGGAGGATCGACGGGTCGCCGGTCATGTGGACCACGGACATCATGAGCGTCGGGACGCTCACGTCTTCGAGGGCCCGGGCGATGGTGTCGTCGTCGTCGGTGATAGGCGTCTGACCGGCTTGGCCGGTCTGGGCCTGAACCATCGAATGACCCTAGGGCATGATGGGGGATCCACCGGAGGAGCAAGGGACCGATGAGCCACCCAGGGATCGAGATGATCAGCAGCTTCCTGTCCGAGTCGGGGTTCCTATCGGGAACGGTCACCGAGCAGCGGGAGGCGATGGTGCAGGTTGCCGCGTCGGCGCCGCCACCACCGGACGGGGTGGTCGTGGACACGATGGTCCTCGGCGGACGGGGCGCGGAACGGCTCTCACCGGAAGGTGGGGCTCAGGGCCGAACGATCCTCTTTCTCCACGGAGGTGGCTACTGCGTGGGATCATTGGACACCCACCGGGGGCTGGCCGGGCGCATCGCCCAGGCGGCCGGCTGCCCGGTGGTCACCGTCGACTACCGGCTCGCCCCCGAGCATCCCCACCCCGCCGCGCTCGTCGACGCGCTCGCCGCCTACCGCGAGCTGCTGGCCAGTGGCCTCCGGCCGGAATGCACCGCGATCGCGGGCGATTCGGCGGGCGGCGGGTTGACGATGGCCACGCTGGTCGCGTTGCGGGACGAGGGCGGACCCCTGCCCGCGGCGGCGGCCTGCCTCTCGCCCTGGGTGGACCTGACCCAGACATCGGAGTCACACGCCACGCTCGGTCCGGATGACCCGATGGTCACCAAGGCCGGGCTGGATGTCTACGCCCAGGCCTACCTGGCCGGAGCTGCGGCCACTTCGCCACTGGCCTCCCCCTTGTACGTGGAGGACCTGAGCGGCCTCCCGCCGGTCCTCATCGAGGTCGGGGGGCGGGAGGTACTGCTCGACGACGCCACTCGCCTGGCCGACCGGTTGAAGGAGGCCGGTGGGAGCGTCTCGTTGACTGTGTGGCCCGATCTCATCCACGTCTTCCAGGTGTTCTCCGGGGACATGGTCCCCGAGGCCGACCAGAGCATCGATGCCATCGGTGCCTTCCTCTCCAAGCACTTCGCTCGGGCCGGTCACGCGCGCCGACCACAGCGCAGCCGACTGAAGGGAGCCGACCTGTGCAGGACTTTGCCGGAAAGACCGCGGTGGTGACCGGTGCCGGGAGTGGGATCGGGCGGGGCCTGGCCCTGGCCTTTGCCGCCGAGGGTATGCGGGTTGCGGCCGCCGATGTCGACGCCTCGGCCCTGGCCGAGACGGCATCGATCCTCGAGTCGGGTGATCGGCCGGCGGAGGTCCTGACCGCAGTGTGCGACGTGAGCCGAGCCGACGACGTCGCGGCCTTCGCCGACGCCGTGTTCGAACGATTCGGGCAGGTCCATGTCCTCTGCAACAACGCCGGGGTGTTCGTCGGCGGGCTCATCTGGGATCGACCGCCGGCCGACTTCGAGTTCGTGCTCGGTGCCAATCTCTGGGGGATCCTGAACGGCGATCCGCGCCTTCGTTCCCCGGATGCTCGCCCAGGAAACCGAGGGCCATGTGGTGAACACCTCCTCGGTGGCCGGGATCCTCGGGGCACCGTTCGAGGCGCCCTACTCGGTGTCGAAGTTCGCCGCCTTCGCCGCCACCGAGTCGCTCGCCCACGACCTGCAGGCGGTCGGCTCGAAGATACGGGCGTCGGTCCTGTGTCCCGGCATCGTCAACACCAACATCGTCGATTCGGACCGGCACCGCCCCGAGCGCCTGCGGACCGAGTTCACCGACGACCAGAAATTCGTGACCGACTACCTCGGGAAGGTGGTGGCCGAAGGGATCGCACCCGCCGATGTGGCGGCCATGGTGCTGGCGGCCATCCGGAACGAGGAGTTCTTGATCCTCACCCACGACGCGTACCGTCAGGCGCTTACGGAACGGGTCGGGGCATTGGTTTCGCGGCGGCTTCCCGATCTGGCGGAATTCGTCTGAGCTCGGGCGGCATCAGGGGTGCCCGACGGGGTCGAGTGAGGGTGCCCGTGCTCGCCACGTCCGACCCTCATCGCAGCGGGCTGGCCCCGGCCGGCGATCGATCAACCGGTGGTGGCGATTCCCCCGTCGACGGGCACCACGGCTCCGGTCACGTAGGCGCCGGCGCGGGACGCCAGGAAGATGGCGACGCCGGCCATGTCGTCGGGTCGGCCGATTCGCTTCATAGGCGCGCTCGCCGCGATCTGGTCGCCGAAGGCCTCCAACGTGGCGGCCATCATCTTGGACTCGAAGGGCCCCGGCGCCACGGCGTTGACCGTGATCCGGGGGGCCAACCGCTTGGCCAGGTGTCGCGTCAACTGGTGCACGGCGGCCTTGGAGGCCGAATATGAGTAGGTCTCGAGGGCTGGGACGTGGATCCCGTCGATGGAACCGACGTTGATGACCCGCGAGGGCTCGTCCGGGGAGGATGCCGCTTCGAGCAGGGGAAGGAAGAACTTGGTGGTGTGGAAGATGCCTTGCACGTTGAGGTTGAGGACCCGGTCCCACGAGGCGGCGTCGTGCTCGACCAAGGGCACGCCCCAGGTCGCCCCGGCATTGTTGACCAGGACGTCCACCCGTGGGTGGCCCTCGGCAACCGACTGGGCCAGTTGCCGTGCTCCGTCCTCGCTGGACAGGTCGGCGACGAATCCCGAGCAGGTCCCGAATTCCGAGAGCTCCTCCACCGTGGACTCGACGGCGTCCGCCTTCCTCGATGCCACGACGACCTCGGCGCCGGCGCCGATGAACCCTCCGGCCATCATCCGGCCGATACCTCGGGTACCGCCGGTGACCACGACGGTCTTGCCCGAGACCGAGAAGAGCTTCTCGAGCGGGGTCGGCGCCGGATTGTCGCTCATGGGGGGCGACGGTACCCCAGACGGGGGGAGCGGGCTCACCGCTCACCGAGGAGAGAGGGCAGGGCACGGATGCAGCTGGCACTGACCGAGGCCCAGAACGCCCTCCAGCGTGAGTTGCGTTCCTACTTCACCGGGCTGGTCGCCCAGGTCGGCGGTGCCGACGGCGATGAGCCGTCGTACACCCGCTACATCCGGAGGATGGGCGAGGACGGATGGCTGGGCATCGGGTGGCCGCAGGAATACGGCGGGTTGGGTCGTGGTCCCGTCGACCAGATGATCTTCGTGGAGGAGTCCCACTGGGCCGGCGTCCCACTCCCGTTGCTCACCCTCAACAGCATCGGTCCGACGCTCATGAGGCTCGGGACCGAGGAGCAGCGGAGCCGCTGGCTGCCCGGCATCCTTGGCGGCAGGGTCCATTTCTCCATCGGGTACACCGAGCCCGCCGCCGGCACCGACCTGGCGTCTCTGCGAACCAAGGCTGTGCGGGACGGCGACGAGTACGTGATCAACGGCGAGAAGCTCTACACCAGCGCCATCCAGTACGCCGACTATGTCTGGATGGCAGTGCGGACCGACCCTGAGGCACCGAAGCACAAGGGCCTCTCGGTGTTGGTCGTGCCCACCGATGCCCCCGGATTCCACTGGACACCGCTGCGGACCATGGCCGGTGAGTTCACCAGCGCGACGTACTACGAGGACGTTCGAGTTCCCGCCGCCAACCTCATCGGCGTGGAGAACCAGGGTTGGCAGATCATCACCAACCAGCTCAACCACGAGCGGGTGGCCATCTGCCCCGTGTCGGGCATCTTGCGCGACCTGGCCGACGTGCAGGCCTGGGCGAAGGAGACGACGCTGCGGGACGGACGCCGGGTCATCGACCAGGAGTGGGTGCATGTCCACCTGGCCCGGGTCCGGGCCCGGGCCGAGTACCTGAAGCTCATCAATTGGAAGGTGGCCTGGGCCGCCGACAAGGGGTTGGACCCGGCCGATGCGTCGGCCACCAAGGTCTTCGGCACCGAGTTCGCCCTGGAGGCCTGCCGCCTGCTGATGGAGATCGTCGGCCAGGCCGGCTACCTGCCCGAAGGCTCACCCGGGTGCGTACTCCAGGGACGGCTCGAGCGGAGCTGTCGGGCGCAGACGATCTTCACCTTCGGCGGGGGGACCAACGAGATCCAGCGGGACCTCATCGCCATGGTCGGCCTGGGCCTGCCGCGTTCTCCCCGCTGAGACGGCGGATCCTCCGCCTCCCGGTCGTGGACGCGGACGAGCGAAGAGGGGTCATAGGCTGGGACGGAGAATTCTGAGCGGGGAACCACTTCGCCAGCACGGCCGGGGAGCGGACATGGACGACCACGAGATCATCACCCGGATCGGGGACCTGGCTGACGAGGAGATGCGCCTCGAGGAGTTGCACGTCGGCGAGGGCCTCTCGGGCGAGGAGGAGGAGCGCCTGAAGGGCATCGAGGTCACCCTCGACCGGCTCTGGGACCTTCTTCGCCAGCGGCGAGCCCTGCGCACCGCCGGGCGGAGTCCCGATGAGGCGGTCCTGCGGACCGAGGGAACCGTCGAGGGCTACCGTCAGTAGGTCATCGCCTCGCCGGTCGGCACGGGCCGACCACGGGAACGAACCGCCTAGTGCGGAGTGAGATCGGCCGCCGTGGGCAGCGAGAGGTGGATCCCGGTGAAGACCACCGATCCGCCGAGCCGGGGTTGGGCGTAGGCCACGGTGGTGGCCACCAGCTGGAGGTCGAGGTGGGTTCCGGGCCGGCCGCCGAAGACGACCATTTCGAGCGGGACCGTGGTCGTATGGGACTTGCCGTCGAGGGTCACGACGATCGGAGTGATCTGGTTGCCCACCACCAGCCCGGTGGTGTCGTCGACCAACTGGGCGAAGACCCGGGTGGGTCGGGTTCCGGGTGGGCTGGTGCCCCGATAGGTCAGCTGTAGCTTGGGCGCCCCCACCACGACGGCCGACCGTCGGCCGAAGCTGAGGCTGACGGTGACGGCATTGGTGGCGCGGGCGGGCGTGATCGGTGCGACCAGGCTTCCGATCAATTGGTTGGCCGGTGGAGGGTTGGGTAGCGGTCCGGAGCCACCGGTGGCGACGAGCTGGAGCGTGCCGTGGCCGTCGGCGGTGATCGGCCCTGCCTGGGGCAACGGCCAGGCGGGGGCCGAGTAGCCCGTGCCGTTCTGATCAACCAGACGGAAACCCGGGCCGACGTTCACGGTTGCTTCCCGTTTGACATACCGGTCGAGCCAGGCGACTGCCGCGGTGACGGGGAGCTGCTGGTCGCCGGCGGGCGTCAGGCACGCTCCGTGGCCCCCGCAGAACCAGAGCATCGAGGTGGGTACGTGGTCCGCCCTGAGGATCTGGTAGTTCTCCACCCCTTCCTGGAGGGTGAACAGGGTGTCGACGGTGCCCTGAACGATCAGCGTGGGGACCTCGATCCGCGCCACCAGCGGACCGGGCCCGCGGGCTGCGAACCAGGCCTGTTGAGCCGCGGTGATCGTGCCGGTCTCCTGACTCGTCTGCTTCGCCTCGGTGACCATCGGGTCGACGTGGTCGGCGGAAGAGAGGTTGCTCAAGAGGTCGGACCAGCCCGACTTGACCGTGTTCGCCTTGTCGAGGCTGGTGACCAGGGAATGCCAGGCGATGGTGGGGACGATGGCGTCAACCCGGCAATCGTTCGCCGCCGTGACCAATTGGATGCCACCTCCATAGGACCCGCCGACCATGCCCATCCGGGGATCGCCTGGCGCATCGAGCTGGACGCCGGGTTGATGGGCGACCCACGTGATCAGGGTGCTGACATCGCGAGCTTCGACGTTCGGGCTGTCGACCTGCGAGCTCCCCCCTGAGCGTCCGAAGCCTCGGGGATCCCAGGTGAGGACGTTGTAGCCGGATTGGAGCAGATCCTTGATCGGGAGGGCACCGAGTACCCCGTTGCCAGTGACGTCGGTGTCGCCTGGAAGGCTCCAGCCGGGGCCCATCAGGACGGTGGGCGCCCGCTCCCCGTCGGCCAGCTCGGCGGGGAACCAGTGGGCCCGGATGACGGTGCCGTCGAACGAGGTGACGTTCCAGTCGCTCGGCACGCCGGCAACCGGTGTCGCCGTGACCGGTTGCGTGGCGCCGGGTTGGTGGCACTGGGATGGCGACGACGAGCCCACCGTCTGCGTCCCGGGGGGCGAGGCGGCGGTCGAGGAGCTCGAGCACGAGGCCAGGACGATCACGAGTGCGCCGAGCAGCCCGACCATGGCCCCGCGCCGGCGCCCGGTGTTCAGACCGATCTTCCCCCGGTTGTGCACCACCGGAGTGTCCCATCCGCCTCCCGCCCAAGCAATCTGCCCGCCGCCGGAGCCGGCTCGCGATCGCCGAGGGGAGGCAGACCCAGCCCACACGAGGCTTGGCCGACCCGGTGGGCAAGGGGACCTCATTTTCGGGGTTTTGGCCCGTTGATCTGGAAGAACGTGTCCCGTGCTGTCATCTCGGCCGCGGAACCGGCTCTAGGCGGCCCGCACGGCGCGATCCGGAACACATGTCGATGTTTGGGCCCGGCCCAGGTGGGTATAGCGAGATCGGAAGCCGCATCCGTCAGTCCCAGACATGGGTGTTTCAAGCCCAGCCAGCACGGGTACGGTCCATAAAACGTCGAGTCCGTCGAGCGGGGATCCGCCGCCCCGCTCCGGACCGACGTTTTCTTTGCGATTCGGACGGTAGGCGCCACGCGGATCACCGCAGGACGACCGACGGGTAGAGGGGGTGGGCCGTCAGGAGTTCGGCGGCCCTTCGTTCCGTTCCTTCCGCGACTGCCGGGTCGAGGCGGTAGCGGGCTCGGGATCGGCTGCCGGTCGCCGATGTCTCAGCCTCGGTTGCGGTCAGGACGGCGACGATCATGTCGGCGATCTCGTCCATCTGCGCCGTGCCCATGCCGAGCGTGGTGAGCGCCGGCGTGCCGAGCCGTATCCCCGAGGTGTACCAGGCACCGTTCGGGTCCCGGGGAACGCTGTTGCGGTTGGTGACGATCCCCGCATCCAGCAATGCCGCCTCCGCCTGGCGGCCTGTCAGGTGGTAGCCGGTGACATCGATCAGCACGAGGTGGTTGTCGGTGCCCCCGGTGACCAGGTCCGCACCTCGCCGCTGCAACCCATGGGCCAGGGACTGCGCGTTGGCCACGATCCGGCGGGCATAGGCGCTGAACGCAGGGGCGGCGAGCTTCGGCCAGCGCCACTGCTTTCGCCGCCATCACGTGGGGAAGCGGGCCACCGAGCACCATTGGGCAGCCCCGGTCCACGTGTTCGGCCAATGCCCGGTCGCACAAGACGAGACCACCTCGGGGCCCGCGCAGCGACTTGTGGGTGGTCGAGGTCACGATGTGGGCATGGGGTACCGGGTTGGCGTCCCCGGTCAGGACTCCGCCGGCCACGAGGCCGGCGAAGTGGGCCATGTCGACCATGAGGGTGGCGTCCACCTCGTCGGCGATCTCCCGCATGACCGCGAAGTTCACCAACCGCGGATAGGCCGAGTAACCGGCCACGATGATCAGCGGCCTGAACTCGCGAGCCAGCCGACGGACGGCCGAATAGTCGAGGAGGCCGGTTTCAGGGTTGGTGCCGTAGCTCCGCTGGTCGAACATCTTGCCTGAGATGTTGCGCCGGAAGCCATGGGTGAGATGGCCGCCTGCGTCGAGGGCCATGCCGATCATCCGCTGGTCTCCGAGCGCGCGTCGGAGGGCAGCCCAGTCGTCGTCGACCAGCTCATCGACAGTTCGTGCTCCCGCCGCGGCGAGCGCCGGTGCCTCGACCCGCTGGGCCAGGGTCGCCCAGAAGGCCACCAGGTTGGCGTCGATGCCCGAGTGGGGTTGGACATAGGCGTGATCGGAGCCGAACAGGACCCGGGCATGATCGGCGGCGGTCCGTTCGATGACGTCGACGTTGTTGCATCCGGCGTACATGCGTCTGCCGATCGTTCCTTCGGCGTACTTGTCGCTCAGCCAGTTACCCATGGCGAGGAGGACCGCGGGCGATGCGTAGTTCTCGCTGGCGATCAGCTTGAGCGAGGCACGCTGATCAGCGAGCTCCTGGCGTATGGCCGAAGCAACGGTGGGCTCAACCCCGGCGATGACGTCCAGAGCGGTGTTCCATGCGTCCCCTTCTGGCGTCGGGTGGTTGCGTGGTGCGGGATCTTCGGGCACGCGGGCTCCTCCAGGTCGATCGAAGGCACCCAGGCGTACGGCTCGACGTCAGGACGACGGAACCGCTCCCCGGTGGTTCTCCACCCAAACGCCAGTTGCGGTCCGCCGAGAAGCCTATCGACTGGGGTGACGCTTCAGCCCCCGCTCTGTCGCCGTCAGGACCGATGGCGTGCCCGGCCCCTCATTCCCTGCTCGGAGGCCCGGTGGTCTGGCGGCCGGGGGTTTCACCTAGACTGACGAGCCAGGTCGGGCAACTGTTCGACCGCTGGAGAATCCACCAGGGGGTGACAGGCTTCGACTCCGGTCGTCGATGTGGGAGAAGCGAGCCGTGGTCTCCGGAGCCACGTTAAAGAGCCGGAACCAAAAATAAACGCCGAGCCTCAGCTCGCGCTCGCTGCTTAAGAGCAGTGACGTCCGACCGATCTCAGTCCTGCGGGTCGGTATCGGGCGACATCAAGCAGGACTCACCTGACAGATTGCACCGACTGGTCGTCAGGGACATCTGAGTCGGATACGGAGCGGTGCAGTCGCCGGTTGCGGCACCGCTCCCGACAATCTCCAACCGGCTGCGCTCGGAGAAGGCCCACTGAGAACCCGGAGGACGCGGGTTCGATTCCCGCCACCTCCACGATGCCCTGACTTGTTTTCCCGCAGGTCAGGGCATTCTCTTGTCCGGGCAACAGTCAGTAGGGGCCACAGAGCTCAATAGCAGGATTCGGACGGCTCCTGCTCAGCACGTGGTCGAACTTCCCTCCGGTGGGATACTCGTTGTGTGGACCGGGTATCTCTGATCACGCGTGCTGTCGCCGACACCAAGAGGGCTGGAACGTTCTACGAGCAGCTGGGACGTGCGAATGTCGACACGGTCCGGAGACCGCCAGGCCACTCTCGATGACCGCCCGGCCTCTCGGCCCCGGCGAGGCAGTGCGGGAGTACTCCGCCCGGGGCAGCGTGATGATGTTCAAGGCCCTGGCCGAACTCGACGACGGTGATTTCTCGCTGATGGAGCGAACGCTCCCACCGGGCGGGCGCAGACCACCCCAGCACCGTCACACCAACTGCTCGGAGGCGTACTTCGTGCTCCATGGGCAGGTCACTGTCACTATCGACGACGACGATCTCGTCCTAGGTCCCGAGGGATTCGTGCTCGTACCCCGCGGGACCGCACACACCTTCGGCAACGCCGGCGAGGATGAAGCTCGCCTGCTCGTCATCCACGCGCCGGCAATGGATGCGTACTTCGCCAACCTGCATGAGCTGTGGAACCGTGAGAGCCCACCATCTCAGGAAGAGGAGCGTGCGCCAATGGTCCGCTTCGGCATGACGACCGTCTAGCGCGCCGACAGAGTCGCGCGGTGCTCCGCGTGGGTGCTATCGGAATGTCATCTGGTCGACGTCAGAGTGATCGGACTTTGGTCAACAGCCCAGATCGCTCGTCGGCTGTTTCGACACGGTACCGTTCGAACTCCTCACCGAGGCGAATGTCGGCAAACAGGCCGGATGGGTCTTCGTGAAAGTGCAAAAACGCCCGAGAATTGCGATAGAAGGTCCCACGGTTCTTCTCTACCAGTCCATGGGTTGTGCGCAATTCGGCCAGAAGAGGCTCGAGTCGATCGAGTGCACTTGGACCTGCGTGCTTCATCGCTGAGAGCCTACGGACAGGGATTCCCGATCGCCACACGGATGGGCGGTACTCCCTCTCCTTGGCAGAGTCCCGCGAGAAGATGCCAAGCCGGCCCTGGCGCCGTAGTGGTCCATTTCATTCCAAGTATCAAGAGCCCGACCTGCCAACCATCGGGCCAAAGGTCACCATCGGCCTCACTCCGCATTTGAGCTCCATGGGGTGTTAGGCCTGCTGAAGGCGCGGGCTGTCGAAAGACCCGGCGGTCCGCTCGGTACCGGTTCGAAGCCGCTCGCTACCTGGACGAGTGACCTCGGGCATGATGAACGGGATGCGAGATCCGTTCCGCAGGGTGAGAGTCGGGTTGGGGGCACTGGGACTCGTGCTCGTTGCAGGGACCGTTGGATACCTACTGTTTGGCTTCGATCTTCTTGACGCCCTTTACACGACCGTCAGCACCGTCACGACGGTCGGGTTCAATCCTCCGCATCCCCTCGCCTCCGGAGGCAAGGTATTTACGATCATCCTGATACTGCTGGGCGTGGGAACGGCACTGTATACGTTTTCAGCCGTTCTGGAGGTGCTCATTGAGGGCCACATGCAAGACCTCGTTAGGAGGCGGAGGATGGATCGGGATATCGCTCGAATGGACAGACACGTAATCGTCTGCGGTTGGGGGCGAGTCGGCCGAGAGGTGGCAAGGTTCCTGGCAAACGCCGATCAGGACATCGTTGTCGTCGACCGCGACCCCGAACGACTAAGTGAGGTGCCCTATGCGTCCGTTCAAGGCGATGTGACTGACGACGAGACTTTGCACAAGGCCGGCATCAGCCGTGCTGCTGCTTTGGTGGCAGCGCTTGACACGGACGCCGACAATCTCTACGTCACGGTGGCAGGCAAGTCGCTTCGGCCTGATCTTCAGGTCATCGCTCGCGCACGGAGTGAATCGTCGGAGCCCAAGCTCGTGCGTGCCGGGGCTGATCGGGTGGTCAATCCTCAGCAGCTGGGAGGTGATCGCATGGCGTCCTTCGTGATCCAGCCCCATGTGGTGGACTTCGTTGACGTGGTTATGCACGACGGCACTCTCGAATTCCGATTGGAGGAGGTGACCGTATCGACCGACTCCCCAATGGCCGGCAACACCCTTGCCTCGGCTCACCTACGCGATCGCACAGGGGCACTGGTGCTGGCCATCCGAAGGCCGGGAGGTGGCTTTCTCACCAATCCGTCGCCTGATGACGTCATCGAGGCGGGCGACGTACTTATCGGCGTGGGCACGGCCGAGCAACTGGCAGGACTTGCGGAGTTGACGACGTGATCTTTAGACCACCTGACCGCGGCGCCTCGCGGTAATCCAAATTGTGGCAACCACAGCGTCAGACGCCTGCCAGCATCCCGGCCCCTGCGAAGTATCGCTCACCACCACTCCTTCCGCCGTCAGCCGGAGCGTCCAGTCTTCGGCCAGTGTCACATAGGGCCGGCTTGCCTCGACACGAGCTACCCATCCGTGGGCTGGCTGGGACGGGCCGTGGTGGCAAGGAGCGATGCAGCCCGAATTTGATGTCCGGCGGGGGGCGACCGAGATGTCGGCACCGGGGGCTTGACCAGCCGTGTTCACGCCGACTCGAGATGACATGAGTCTAGGTAATGGGGAGTGTTGCGCAGATCCTGTTCGGCTAACGATCAGCGGAGAAACCTTGCCCCCGAGTTCCGGGACAACTTGATGAACGAAGACCGGCTCACGATCCTTCGCATGCCAGTGGATCATGGCGTTGATCGGGCGTCGGCCAAGTAGCTTCCGCCTCGCCCACCATGTCCCGAAACTCGGCAGCAGTGAATCGGCACGGCACCAGGCATTGCTTGTGGCACATCGTGCAGCGATATTGCCGGCGCAGCCTGTCGGATGCGGCCGAATCCATCTGGGCCATCACTGACAAGATCGGCAGATGGGGACGGGCTCTTGAAGGGGTCCCCGAGTGCCGAGCCGTCGGGGACGCCTCGATTCCGAGCCACCAGTGACCATCATGTTCGCGCCCGAGTGCATTGGACGCAGACGCCGCCGTGGAGCTAGGAGGGGAGTCGAGGAACTCGAGGATCTGTGACCCCAATGCAACGAGCCCTGGAGCGGGGGCGGCAGCCCCCACGGACGGCGAGATCCAGCCTGACGGGCGGTCGGGGGATCATCACGCCCCGGCGCCTCAGGCAAGCGCTCGCCGGCGGAGCGCTCGGTTTGGCCATCGCGGGATGCTCCAGCAGCCAGCCCGGTGCTTCGAAGTCGGCCGCCACGACGGCACGCACACCGGCCGCGTCGGCAAGCACACCGACCACGACTCTCTCCATTTCGGCGTCTGCAGCTGGAGCGGCCTATCTCGCCGATGTTGGACCGGCCGACGCAGCTCTCAGCGCCTTTACGGCCAAAGCCGGCAAGTGGACGGCCTCCACCTCGACAGCCCAGGCCGCATCCGACGCCGTACCCGCCGTGACGGCTCTGCAGATGTTCGATGCCACCTTGAGAAACCAGCCGTGGCCCTCGGTTGCCACGGCGCATGTGCAAACGGTGATTGCAGATAACGCCGCCGTAGTCCGAGATCTACAGGGGATCGCGCAAATGCATCAGTTGAACGCGTCGACCTGGCTGGAGAAGTTCAAGCGAGACCTGGCGGTGGATTCTTCGGCCGCGGCGTTGCTGAGGCGGGATCTCGGCCTGCCGGCGGCCAGTCCGATCGGCTGAAGGCGTGAGTCGGCGCTGGTGCGTCCCGGGGCGAGTGTCCTGCGGCGAGACTTGTGACTGCACCTGCACCGACCCGAGGAGGCTGAATTCATGCCGGCCATGTCCATCTACGAGTACGTCCCGCATCCCCGCACGAAACAGAAGCTGGACCGAGCGTCGGCACCGGTCCGGGTCAGCGAGCAGTTGCCCCATGGCAGCCCGGCCGCCCGGTTCAACTCGTGGTTCGCGGTCAGGGTCACCAATGGTGTCGGCACGATGTGGTGCGCCTACGCTTTCGCAGCCCTCGCCTTCGTGAGCCTTCCCTCGGCCATCAGCTCGAGAAACGCCGTCACGTTGGTGTCGTGGGTTTCCCAGACCTTCCTCCAGCTGGTGCTCCTCTCGGTGATCATCGTCGGCCAGAACGTGCTTGCTGCCGCGGCCGACAAGCGCGCCGAGGCTACCTACAGCGACGCGGACGCCATCCTGCACGAAGCGGTCAAGCTCCAGGACCACCTCCTGGCCCAGGACAGGGTCCTGAGCCACCTCGTCGCCGGCGCCGGAGCCTCGTGAGCGGGTGCTGCCAGTGGCGGCGGCCCCGGGCTGGCCTCAGCGGGCCCGGCCCTTCGAGGCAGCCCGGGCTTCACGGGCAGCCTCCCGATCGGCATCCCGGCTGGCGATGGCGTGGCGCTTGTCGAAGCGCCGGCGACCTCGAGCCAGGGCGAGATCGACTTTCGCCCTGCCGTCCTTGAAGTAGATGGAGACCGGCACCATGGTGAGCGACTGCTGCTGGGAGCGTCCCATCCACTCGTCCAGCTGCCGACGGTGGAGGAGCAGCTTCCGGCGGCGATCGGGCTCGTGGGCACCGAATCCGTTGGCCTGGGCATACGGGGGGATATGCACCCCGAAGAGCCACATCTCGCCGTCGATGATCCGGGCGTAGGCATCCTGCAGCGAGATCCGGCCGGCTCGTAGTGACTTGACCTCCGACCCCTGCAGGACCAGCCCGCATTCGGTCGTCTCCAGGATGTCGTAGTCATACCGGGCGCGCCGGTTGGAGGCCACCACCCGGTTGGCCTCGGGCCGGGCGGCTCCGGCCTGGTGGGAACCGGTTCGACCCTGGTGACGGGCGCGTGGTTTTCCGGCCATACCGGCGAACGTAGTCGCCCGGTCGGGGTCTGGAGTCCTCTAGCGTTCACCACGTCATGCTCTCCCTCTCGAGATCAGTGCACGACCAAATGGTGGCCCACTGCCTCGTCGGCCTGCCCGAGGAGGGCTGCGGTCTGCTGGCCGGCGATCCGGACACAGGTGTGGTGGTGACCTGCTATCCGACCCGGAACGTGGCGGCCTCCGCCAAGCTCTACATCGTCGATCCAAAGGAGCATCTCCGGGCCGATCGGGATGCTGAGGCTGCCGGCCATTCCATCATCGGTGTGTTCCACTCCCACACCCATACCGAGGCGTACCCTTCGCCGACAGACGTTGCCCAGGCTCCCGATCCGACCTGGCACTACGTCATCGTCTCCCTGCGGGACACCGAGCCGGTCCTCCGGAGCTACCGGATCATGGACGGTGAGGTCACCGAGGAGCCGGTGTGGCTGGTGCCCAACTAGAATCTGAACCGAAGAAGTCAACTTTTGCGGACCGGCCCCGCGGCCGGGCTGTGCGGTGCCCTCGCCTCGGTCCATGGCACGCCACCGACGGCCTTCAGGTGATCCCGGATCACCGGCCGAGGCGGCCCCCGACCGTGGTGAGCGCCACGATCGAGTCAGAGGAGAGCCAGTGACCGTCCAAGTGAATCTGCCGACCGTCCTGCGGCCCCAGGCCGGAGGAGCCAAGACCGTCACGGCCGGCGGTTCCACGGTCGGTGAGGTGCTGGCCGCCCTGGTCGAGACGTTTCCCGGCTTGGCCGGGCAGGTGGTCAACGATGACGGGTCGCTGCACAAGTTCGTCAACGTGTACCTCAATGACGATGACGTCCGCTATCTGTCTGCGCTCGATACGCCGGTCAAGGACGCAGACGAGATCTCGATCCTGCCCGCCGTGGCCGGTGGCTCCGGCCGGGACACGGTGCCCGTCTTTCCATGACCGTCTATGGCTCCGTGCTGGAGCTGATCGGGAACACCCCGCTGGTGGACATCTCCCAGCTCAGTCCCAATCCCGGGGTTCGGATCCTCATCAAGCTCGAGGGGCAGAACCCCGGGGGTTCGGTGAAGGACCGGATCGCCTTGTCGATGATCGAGGAAGCGGAGAAGGACGGGGTGCTCGAACCGGGCCAGACCCTCATCGAGCCAACGTCGGGCAACACCGGCATCGGGATGGCCCTGATCTGCCGTCTGAAGGGCTATCACCTGAAGGTCGTCCTGGCCACCAACGTCTCCATCGAGCGGCGCCAGTTGCTCGAGTCGTGGGGCGCCGAGATCATCGAGTCGCCCGGCTCCGAGGGGTCGAACGGGGCGGTGCGACGGGCCCAGGCACTGGCCGCCGAGCACCCCGAGTGGGCTTTCCTCTACCAGTACGGCAACCCGGCCAATCCGAAGGCCCACTATGAGGGCACGGGACCCGAGATCTGGCGTGACTGCCCCGAGGTCACCCACTTCGTCGCCGGGCTGGGGACGTCCGGCACCCTTCTCGGAGTCGGCCGCTACCTGAAAGAACAGAACCCCGAGATCAAGGTGTGGGCCATCGAGCCGCCCGCCGGTGAGATGGTCGACGGGCTGCGGAATCTGGACGACGGGTACATCCCACCCATCTTCGTGGAGGGAGACGGGGCGGAGCTCCTCGACGGGAAGCGGATCGTCCGGCCGCGTGAGTCGATCGAATGGACCCGCCGGCTCATGGAGGTGGGGATCCTGGCCGGCCTGTCGTCGGGGGCGGCGTTGGCCGGCGCGGTGAGGACCGCCGGTTCCGTCGACCGAGGCGTAGTGGTGGTGGTCTCCGCCGACGGCGGGTGGAAGTACCTTTCTACCGGCGCCTGGACAGACGACCTCGACGTGGTCGAGGAGCGGGCCAAGCGGATCACCTTCTTTTGACCGGTCCACCCTCTCGAGCCTTGGACCGGACCGATCCGACAGGTTCAGGGCCCGACCCGGGCGCTCCCTACCCGCTGTCGCTCACCGTTCTCGGCTGCGACGGGAGCTGGCCGGGGCCCGGGGGTGCCGGTAGCGGCTACGTGGTGGCGACGGCCCGGACCCGCCTGCTTGTCGACGCCGGACCGGGCACGTTCGCCGTTCTCCAGTGGCACCTGGACGTGTCGGCCCTCGATGCGGTGGTCATCTCCCACCACCACCCCGACCACTGGTCCGACCTGATGATGCTGGACAGCCATGCCCGCCACGCGCTCCACCGCCAGGGGCTGCCGATCTACGCTCCGGCCGGCGTGGCCGAGAGGGCAGGTTTGGACGGCTCGCCCAGTTTCGACTGGCGCCGGGTGTCCGACGGCGATTCGATCGTGGTGGGCGGGCTCGGGCTGGCCTTCCGCCGGACCGACCACAGCCTCGAGACACTCGCGGTACGCATCGACGGCGATGTCAGCGCGCTGGGCTACTCTGCCGACACCGGTCCGGGATGGCATCTGGCCGACCTCGGGACGGGACTCGACCTCGTGCTGTGCGAGGCGACCTACACCATGGAGCACGAAGGCACTGCCCGCCATTTGAGTGGACGCCAGGCGGGGGAGCAGGCCCGCAAGGCGCAAGCTCGGCGTCTGGTCCTCACCCACCGCTGGCCGACCATCGACGCGTCGGCAGTCGCCAGGGAGGCCGAGGCGACGTTCGAGGGTCGGGTGGAACAAGCTGAGTCGGGGAAGGGATTCGTACTGTGAGCGAGGACATGGGCACCGGCCGGACGGCGAGGCGGGACGGACGGGCGGTGGACGAATTGCGGACCGCCCGCTTCGAGCGGGACTTCACCGTCTTCGCCCCGGGATCGGTGCTGGTGTCGATGGGGCGTACCCGGGTCCTCTGCACCGCCTCGGTGGAGGAGCGCGTCCCGCCGTGGCTGCGGGGCCGGGGCAAAGGATGGGTGACCGCCGAGTACTCCCTCCTTCCCGGGTCGACGGAGGAGCGGGTCACCCGGGAGGCGGCCAAGGGAAAGCTGTCCGGCCGGACGCAGGAGATCCAGCGGCTCATCGGCCGCTCCATGCGCTCGGTGTGCGATCTGGTCGCCCTCGGGGAGCTGCAGGTCACCGTGGACTGCGACGTTCTGCAGGCCGACGGGGGTACCCGGACCGCCTCGATCTGCGGCGCCTACGTCGCCCTCCATGATGCGTTGACCCGGCTCGTACAGCGGGGGGACCTCAAGGCGAACCCCCTGACCGAGGCCGTGGCTGCCGTGTCGGTGGGCGTGGTCGACGGAGTGTGCATGCTCGATCTTCCCTATGCGGAGGACAGCCGGGCCGAAGTCGACATGAACGTGGTGATGACCTCGTCGGGGCGATTCATCGAGGTCCAGGGAACGGCCGAGGGCATGCCGTTCACCAAGGGCGAGCTCGACGAGATGCTCAGCCTGGCCGAGCACGGCATTGCCCAGCTGCTGGACCTTCAGGCCGAGACCTTGGCCGAACCCCCCCGCCGCGCTGAGCGATGCGGGCGTTGGAGCTGGTACTGGCCACGGCGAATCCCGACAAGGCCGCCGAGATCACCGCCATCCTCGGATCCGTTCCCGGCGTGACCCTCCATCCCCGGCCGGCGTCGGTACCCGACATCGAGGAGACAGGGGACACCCTGCTGGACAATGCCAGGCTGAAGGCCTTCTCCCTGGTCGAGTCCACCGGGATGGCCGCCGTGGCCGACGATACCGGGCTCGAGGTGGATGCTCTGGGCGGCGCTCCGGGCGTGTATTCGGCCCGCTTCTCCGGCCACCATGCCACCTACCGGGAGAACGTCGAGAAGCTCCTCGCCGAACTGGATCGGCACGGGGCGAATACGCCCGAGCGTCGCCGAGCGAAGTTCCGCTGCGTGGCCTTCGTCGGGTTTCCGGACGCCAGCGAGGTCTGGGCCGGTGGTGAGGTGCTCGGCGCCATCGCCAGCGCCCCGGCCGGCGAGGGTGGCTTCGGCTACGACCCGGTCTTCGTACCCGACGACCACGGTGGGCGCACCTTCGCCGAGATGACTCCCGAGGAGAAGCACGCCGTGTCCCACCGGGGGCGGGCCTTCCGGGCCCTGGCCGATCGGCTCCGGGGGGCGTGAGGTCCTCCGGCCCGGCGGGTCGCACCGCTAGCCTCGGATATCGATCCCGTCGATGGAGGCGCTGGTGAGTGACGTGTCACAGGGGCCGGGGTGGTGGTTGGCCTCGGATGGGAAGTGGTACTCGCCGGACCAGGCCCCGGGCTACGCGTCGACTGCCCAAGCCTCGGGGCTGTCGGCCGGCACCGCCTATGGCCCGCCGGGACCCCCACCCGGCTACCCGCCGGGCTATCCGCCGAGCGTGGGGCAGACGGGTTATGCCTATCCGGGCGCCAGTGGGCCCTACGGATTCGTCCCGCTCCCCAAGACCAACGGCCTGGCCGTTGCCGCCATGGTCTGCTCGTTCTTCTTCTGGCTCTACGGGATCGGGGCCGTCCTCGGCATCGTGTTCGGGTTCATCGCCCGCTCACAGATCAAGCGGTCCGGGGGGGCGCAACAAGGGAGAGGGATGGCCCTGGCCGGCATCATCATCGGCTTCGCCGGCATTGCCATCGGCATCGTCCTGGTGATCGTCCTGGTGGTGGTGGTCAACCACTGTGAGCGCAACGGCACCTGCACTACGACCACCTTCAACACCGGGGGCTGATCAGGCGACCCCGTTGCCTGCTGCCCCCTCGATGTCGGTCGGGGGCGCCCAGGGGTCGACGGTGATCGGCGGCGGCAGAATGGCCACTTCGGCCAGTCCGGCCGGCTGGTCCGGGGGAGACCCCGACGGCCGTTCGACGGAATCGGACGCATCACCGAGGGTCGTGTCCTGCGGTGGGATGACCGGGTCGGCCGGCAACCCCGGGCTGGTGCCGGACTCGGGAGCGGGCGCTCCTCCCGGTCCAGGGCCCGGGTCGTGCCCGTCTGTCGGGCCCGCCGTCCCGACGGCGATGAGGCCGGCGGACTCCAGGTCGCGCAGCGCTCGCAGGCCGGCGATCTGCTCCCCGCCGATCTGCTCGAGGACGGACTTGACCGAGCGTCCGCTCGTGCCCACCGCCGTGAGCACGCTCCACTGATCGTTGCGGATCCGGATCTCCTGGCCCGGCGGGTTCGGGGCGAGGTTCACCACGGCATCGAGAGGAACCACCGACTGGAGCTCGCGCCATTCATCGACCTGGGGCCGGACCTCCTGCAGCACGGCGGCTACCGGCACGGTCGGATGGCCGCTCGAGGAGACCACTCCGGAGATGAACGAGAACTCGCCGTCGGTGATCCGGGCCAACTCGAAGACGGCCTCGCCGATGGTGGTCGCCGAGCCGACGCGGGCATTGGCCAGCTGGCCGTCGGCGAGCCACAGCCAACCCTCGACGTCCTGGCTGACCGCATGCAGCTCGCCTGTCTGGCTCGTCGATGCCAGCAGCGTCAACACGTCGGCCAGGGTGAAGGCGGTGAGCGATCCGGTCAGTGATACCGCTGACTTGTCCCGGGCTTCGCTGGGGCTCATGGTTGCTTCCTTCCCGTCCACGGCCATCTCGAGAACGGACGGCCGGGTGAGGTCGAGCAGGGCGTCGCCGGTGGGAGGCCTACCGCCGGTCTGCTCCGCTGGTGGATCGGGCGCCCGCTCCAGGGTGTCAGTGGTGTTGCCCGCTGCCGGTCCTGCCGGGGACCGTCGCCATCTGCTCATGTCCGGCACCCTTCGAACGCCATTTCGTCCGTGTCACGTTAACCGCAGCCGTCGGGATGATCCATAGGTGGTCCCACCCGCCCCGGGACAGGCCGTCCCTGGCCGTCAGGGCGCCATGCGATCCGCCTCGCCCAGCCGATTCAGGCCATGATCTTGGGGTCATGACCGATGCCCCGGGTTCCTCGGTCTTCGCCACCTACGGCGACTTTCACCACCTCCGGTTCGACCGTCCCCGTCCCGGGGTCCTCCTCATCACCATCGATCGGCCGGACGTGCTGAACGCGGCCGACGAGCGGCTCCACCGGGAGCTCTCCGAAGTCTGGGCGGTCGTCGATGCCGACGAGGCGGTCGGGGTGTCGGTGATCACCGGCGCGGGACGGGCCTTCTCCGCCGGCGGTGACCTGGCCATGGTGGAACGGATGACCACCGACCAGACCGCCGTCGTGGAGCAGTGGCGCGATGCCAATGCCGTGGTCGAGTCGATCCTCACCTCCGTCAAGCCGATCGTCGCCGCCATCAACGGGGTGGCCGTCGGCGCCGGGCTGGCCGTCGCCCTGCTGGCCGACGTGTCCATCATGGCCACCTCGGCCCGGATATCAGACGGGCACACCCGGCTCGGCGTGGCGGCCGGCGATCATGCCGCCCTGCTCTGGCCCCTCCTGTGCGGCATGGCCAAGGCCAAGTACTACCTGTTGACGTCGGACTTCGTCGACGGGCCCGAGGCCGAGCGGATCGGCTTGGTGACCCGGTGCGTCCCCGACGAGGAGGTGGTGACCGAAGCGCTGGCCGTGGCGGCGTCGCTGGCGGCCGGCAGCCGGACGGCGGTGCAATGGACCAAGCGGGCCCTCAACCAGTGGCTTCGATCGAATGCCCCGGTGTTCGGGGAGTCGCTCGCCCTCGAGATGCTCGGCTTCCTCGGCCCCGATGCCCGGGAGGGCTTGGCCGCCTTGAAGGAACGCCGCCCCCCCACGTTCCCCTCGACCACCCCGGAGCGGTGACCAGGCGTCGGGAACCGGCCTTTCGAGCGGGTCCTACAGGGTCAGGCCACCGTGACGAGGGTGCCGATGGGGGTCAGTGGGTAGACCACGGCGGCGTTGGCCGGCGGCATCTCCACGCAACCGTCGCTCTGCGGGTAGCCGTAGCCGGGCCGGTCGAAGCCGTGCAAGGCATCCCCGCCGTTGAAGTAGCTCACCCACGGGATGCCCGGGTCGCTGTACTTCGATCCGTCGGGATTGGTACCCGACATGGTCGTGACCCGGTAGCGGATGTAGACGGGGAAGGTGCCCGACGCGGTCGGTGCTGCCGCCACACCGGTGTTGGCGCGGGTCGTGTACACCGGCGCCCCATTGCTGTAGACGGTGACGGTCTGCGGGAGGCTCTTGGCCACGTAGACATAGTCATAGGGGGCCGGGTTCACCGCCCCGGCCGCGGCGTCGGCCAGGAGCTGTTCCCACACCGCAGGCCCAGCCGATCCGTCCGTCTTCATGTTGTGCTGGGATTCGAAGGCCATCACCGCCCCCCGGGTGATCTCGTTGGGGGCCCCGACAGTCCACAGGCTGATCAGTGATGCAGGTTCGGTCCCGCGCCAGTTGAACGATCCCTGCTGGGCCTGGGCCGCCTCCTGCGGTGCGGTCAGCTGGCCGACCGGGGTGAAGGTCACCGGCAGGTAGCCGAGTTGGGCCAGGAGCTGTTGCAAGCGCAGGGTGCTGCCTGGGGCCACGGTGAACTGGGCGGTCGCACCGTCGGCCAGCACCCGGCCCGAGGTGCTCACGACCCCACCGGCCCCGGCCGGCACCGACACCGTCTCGGTGGTGGACGGAACAAGTGGCCCGGTCGGTACGAACATGAAGGTGTCGGGTGTCGCCAGCTGCCACGAGCCCGGGACGGCGGGCGTGAGCGAGGGCGTGGGGGAGTGCGGGCCGAGTGCGACCGAGAAACGAACCGAGATGGTGGCGTCACTCGGTACACCGGTCGAGCCGGCGACAGGGCTCAACGAAACCACACGCAGCGGTCCTCCGGCCGTGTGACTCGGGGCCGGGTTCGGGGAAGCCACTGCCCGGTTGGCCGGGCCGCGCAGCATGAAGGCCGCGACGGCCACGATGACCACGGCGAATGTCGTCACCGTGATGGCAATGGTCCAGCCGCTGCCCGGCCGGACAGGCGACCTGCCGCGCGGCGATCTTGAATGTGCGTGTCCGGCTGGCATCCTCTTCCTCGCTGAATGCTCAATCTACCAGCTGAAATGATCTTCAGGACGCCACCGCGGACGGCGGTGGCCACCGGAGCGCGGTCGGTCGGGGAACTCAGTCCGGAGCGTCGGCCGGCGCAGTGGTGCCGACCCGTTGCTTGATGGCCTGCTCGACCTCGGCCATGAGGCGCTGGTCGGTCAGCTTTCCGCCGTCGGGCCCACGGACGTAGAAGGCGTCGACCACGGCCGATCCGAAGGTCGACACCTTGGCCGAGGTCACATCGAGGCGACACTCGAGCAGGGCTCTGGTGATCCGGTGGAGCTGGCCGACCACGTCCTCGGCCCGGACCTCGACCACGGTGGCGGCGGCCGATGCGTTGTTGTCCACGGTGACCTGGGTGGACACCAGATTCGGTGATGCCGTCCGGCGGTCCCGGCGGTACGTGTGGGCAAGCTTGGCCAGTTGGGTCTCGACGGGCAGTGTCCCCTGCATGACCGAGCTCAGGTCGTCGGAAAGCCGCGCCGCCGACGGCCAGCGCCCGCGGGAGGGCTCGACGCTGAACAGCTCGACCGCCACGCCGTCCTCACCGGCCACCACTGCCGAGCGCACGTTGAGGCCGTGGAGCGCCAGCACCCCGGTGACCTCGGCAAGCAGCCCGACATGGTCGGGAGCCACCACCGTCACGGTCGGATCGTCGATGGACAGGGCGGGTGCCCCATGGGACCGGACCGTGTCCATGACCAGCCGTAGCTCGTCGGTGATCCACGGTGTCGACGGTGCCGCCGGCTCGCCGGCCAACGGCCGTCTCGTGCGCTCGACCAGCTCTGCCACCAGCCCGGCCTTCCATGACCCCCAAGCCGATGGCCCCGTGGCCAGGCTGTCGGCCTCGACCAGCGCGGCCAACAACTCGAGCAGGGAGCGATTGCCGACCTCCTTGGCCACCCTCTCGGCCGTGGCGGGATCGTCGAGGTCTCGTCGAGTCGCGGTGTCGGGCAGCAGCAGGTGCAGGCGGACCATGGCGACCACCGTCTCGACGTCCTCGTCGACCATCCCCATGCGGCGCGCCACGCCGGCCGCCACCGTCATGCCCACTTCGGTGTGATCGCCGGGATAGCCCTTCCCGATGTCGTGGAGGAGCGTTCCGATCAGCAGCAGGTCGGGACGCTGGACACGGTAGGCCATGGTGGCCGCGTTGGCCGTTGCCTCCAGGAGGTGACGGTCCACCGTGTAGCGGTGGTAGGGGTTGCGCTGGGGCTTGTTGCGCACCGCCGCCCATTCGGGCAAATAGCGCTCGAGCAGGTGCCGCTGGTCGAGCGCCTCCAGGGCGGCGACCGCCGGTGGGCCGGTGGCGAGCACCCGGACGAAGGAGGCCAGCAGCTCCGGGGACCAAGGAGTCTCCGGCGCAGGCGCCTTGCGGCCGAGCTGGTTGAGCGAATCTCGCGAGATGGGCAGGTGCTTCTCGGCGGCCACCCCGGCAAGTCGGAGAGCAAGAGTTGGATCATTGCGGGCGTCGGCCGTATCCCCGAGGAGCACCTCCTCCTCGCCGACCACGATGTCGGGTTCGCCCGGTACGACCGCCGGGGCGGCCTCGGAGGCCCCGTGCCCTCGGCGGCGGTTGCGGGTCGGCCGCTTCGAGCGGGACCAGGCGCCCCGCCGGCGCCAGGCATCGTCCCCCTCCCAGGCCACGGTGCGGCCGGCGGTGGCCACGGTGTGCATGAGGGCGTCGGCGTCCGGCTCGCCGAGATCGGCAGCCACCTGGTCCTGGTCCTGGAGGAGGAGCCGGTTCTGCTCGCGGCCCGCCCGCCGGTGGAGCTGCACACGGACGGCGGTCAGATCAGCCCGGGCCTTGTCGATCGCCACCGTGTCCACGTAGTCGGCCAGCACCCGCACGGCGAGCATCAGGGCCAGCAAGGCGTTGACATCGCGCAGGCCGCCGTGGGACTCCTTCAGGTCCGGTTCGAGGAGGAAGCCGACGTCGCCGTAGGCCCGGTGCCGCTCGGTGACCTGGTCGGCCAGCACTCCGAGCCAGGGGGGCTTCTGCCTCGCCCAGCGGTCCCGTGCCCCCTCGATGACCGGCCCGGCGACCCTGGGGTCCCCGCAGACCACCCGAGCGTCGAGGAGCCCGAGGGCCACCCGGAGATCGCTCCCGGCCAGCTCGAGCGCCTCGCCGGGCCGGCGGACGCTGTGATCCAACGAAATCCCCTCGTCCCAGACCGGGTACCAGATGCGGTCGGCCATCGACGAGATCCCACGCCGGTTCCGGTGGACGAGCACGACGTCGAGGTCGCTGTAGGGACAGAGCTCGCCGCGGCCATAGCCGCCCACTGCGACCAGGGCGATCCCGCGGGTGTCCCCGTCGGTGGCCCGGTCGAAGAGCTCGGTCAGCCACTCGTCGGCGACTCGGGCATAGGCCTGGCAGAAGTCGTCCCCCCGGAGGTCGTCACGATCCAGAAGGATCTGCCTTCGGTCTCGCAGGGACACGGCCGGACCGTACCACCGGTGCCCGTCCGGACCGTCGCATCGCATGACCGGGCGATGTCCGCTTTCGCCAGGTCAGGGATAGTCTGGGATCATGGAAGAGCAGCAGCGGACGGGCTTGAGCCTGTTCGACGGTGTACTGATCGTCGGCGGAGGGCTGATCGCGCTCTTCGTGGCCTTCGCGGTGCTCGGCTTCATCGCCGGGATCATCTGGTTCGTGATCAAGCTGGCCATCGTGGTCGCCCTGATCACACTGGTGGCAAAGCTGGTGTTCCGCCGGCGCTCCTGAGATCGTCACCGGCGTGGCCGTCCGGCCGTGGAGTCGGTCAGGCGGCCACCGTCACCTGATCAAGGATTCGAAGAGTTCGATGTGCTCGGAGACCATCCGGTTGGTGGAGAAGTAGCCCTCCACCGAGAGCCGGCAGTCGCGTCGGTCGAGCTCACCGAGGCGTCCGAGGGCGTCGACCATCGCGCCGTCGTCCTCGCAGAGGAAGCCGGTCCGGCCGTGGTCGACCACCTCAGGAGCGGCGCCCTCCTCGAAGGCCAGCACCGGGGTGCCGCAGGCCATCGCTTCGAGCATGACCATGCCGAACGGCTCGTTCCAGCGGATGGGGAAGAGGAGTGCCGACGCGCCGGCCAGGAGCTCCAGCTTCCGCTCATGGGAGACCTCGCCGAGGTAGCAGGCGTCCTTGCCGAGGAGCGGCTCGACCTCCTCGGCGAAGTACTGCAGCTCCCACGGTTCGCGCATCTTGGCCGCCATGAGGATCCGGATGCCCGCCTTGCGTGCGATCTCGACCGCTCGATGGGCTCCTTTGTCCCCGGCCATCCGCCCGAGGAACACGACATAGGAGCCGTCCTCGTCCCCGCCGCCGTCTCCCATCGGGAAGTGCGCCGCGTCGACCCCGTGGTGGATGACGCGGGCGATGGGGATCTCCGGGGCGGCCCGGCGCTGTGCGTGGGAGATGGCCACGATGGGCACCCGTTCGGCGTTGACCCGATAGATGTCCTTGAGTTCCTCGTTGAAGGGGCCGTGGATCGTGGTCGTCACCGGCAGACCGGGGTAGTGCGCGGCGTAGAACGGGCCCATCACCGTGTGGTCGTGGACGACGTCGCAGTCCCGAACCGCCTCGTAGGCGTGGATCACATGGCGGATCTCCGGCACCGCCATACCGATGCGGGTGCCCTCGGCGCTGGGTAGAACCCACCGGCGCGGCACCGGACAGGTCGAATCGCCGGTCGTGAACAGCAGTACCTCATGACCTGCGTCCTGCAACCCGCGGGCCAGTTGATCGACGACCAGCTCGATGCCGCCGTACAGCAGTGGAGGGATCGGGGTCCACGGCGGGGCGATCATTCCGATCCGCATGGTGAGATTCAACCATCCCGACGGCGGACGATAGGATCGCCGGACGCCACGGCGGCGTGGCCGAGTGGTTTAGGCAGGGGCCTGCAAAGCCCCGTACGGCGGTTCGATTCCGCCCGCCGCCTCCAGGTCCGGACCATACGTCGGGGAGGATGCGGTGGACGGCACGTCCCTCCGGCACTCACCGTCGGATTCCTTCGAGCTGTCGGAGCCGTGATCCGAAGAGAGCTGGCATGGTCCTGATGACGTCCCACCCGTCCCGGTCCGAGATCTGCGCTCCGTGAGGTTGGGCGCCGTCGTCCACGACCCGGGAGGCCGGTGGCTACGCAAGGCGGGCCGGACCGCGGTGGTCATGTCGGCCAGCTTCCTCGTCGGGATCCACGTGGTAGGCAATGCCCAGTTCGCCGTGGTGGCCACCTTTTCGGCCGCCGCTGTGCTCGGCATTGCCGACTTCTCCGGGAGCCGAGGGCAGCGGCTTCGGGTGACCGTTGTCACCCTTCTGGTGGGCGCTGCGTTGCTGGCGCTCGGCACCGCCGTCTCCACCGACACGATCGCCGCCTCGGCGACCATGTTCGTCGTGACGTTCGCGGTGAGCTTCTCCGCCGTCTTCAGCGGGTACTTTGCCGCTGCCTCGAGCGCAGTGGTCGTCTTCTACGTGGTGGCCACCGGCGTCGAAGGACCGACCTCGGTCATCGCCCCCCGTGAAGCCGGGTTGGCGTTCGGGGGCGCACTGTCGTTGCTCGCCGCCGGATGGCTGTGGCCGTCCCGTGTCACCGCCGAGAGCCGCGTGGCACTCGCCCGCGTCTATCGGGAGCTCGCCGCGCAGGTCGCCGATCTCCGCCCCGCGGCCGGCCGCCAGAGGGCGCCCGCGCATGAAGACGGCACGTCGGGTTCGGAGGCCGGCGAGCGGTTGGACGGGTCGATCCTCGGTGCGGAACGGGCCATCGCCGCCGGGGCGTGGCGTCCGGACGGCCTGGCCAGTCCGCACAAGGCGAGGATGTACATGCTGCAGGGGGCCCGCCGGATCGCCGGGCTACTCGAGGTCTTCCACGGCCTGCCCCACCAGGACGTTGCCGGCCTCGAGCATGAGACGGGCCACCTTCTGGACGAGGTCGCCTCTCAGCTCGAGCGGTGTGCCGGTGGGATCACCACCTATGGCCGGGTCCTGCCCGAGCCAAACCGGATCGAGCGGGTCCAAGACCGCTTCACAGTGGCCGGCCATCGGCGGTTCGCCGACCACCTGGCGGCCGGCCAGGACGCAGAACAGCTCCGGGCCTTCGCCGCTTGGTACTTCGTCCTCCAACAACTCTGCTGGGGGGCGAGCCTGGCCTCGATCCACTGCCGGGCCATGCACGGCGCGTCCCTGGAGGCCACGGTCCGGTCGGAGCAGTCGGCGCTCGTCACGACGCTCGCCGATGGCCGGTCGGCCGCCAAGTGGATCCGCCGGGCCCGCCGCAATCTGTCGTTTCGCTCGGTCCACCTCCAGAACAGTCTCCGGTTGGCCGCCGGCCTGGCGCTCGCCCGCCTGGCTGTCGGGATCCTTGGACTCCAGCACGGCTTCTGGGTGGGCTTCGCCACCCTGGTGGTGCTCAAGACCAGCGCGGCCGGGACCCGCTCGACCGCGGTCCAGGCGGCGGTCGGAACCGCCATCGGCTTTGCCGTGACGAGCCTCCTCATCACCACCTTCGGTGTGAACGCGCTGATCTACTCGATCCTGCTCCCGGTCGTGGTCTTTGCCGCCTTCTACCTGCCGGCTGCGGTCAGTTTCATCGCCGGCCAGGCCTGTTTCACCATGGTCATCGTGGTCCTGTTCAATCTGTTGAAACCGGCCGGCTGGACCGTCGGGTTGATCCGGTTCGTGGACGTCCTGGTCGGGGCGGCGATCGGTCTGGCCATCGGCATGGCGGTCTGGCCCCGGGGAGCCTCATCGGAGCTCTCCGAGGTGGTCGGACGCCTCTTCACCGCCGGTGGCGGGTACACCAGGGTGACGGTGAGCCGGGTACTGGGCCTCATAGCCGACGGTGACCGGGCTGATGATGCCGGCACGGCACGGTGGCGCGATCAGGCGTGCGTCGCCGCCGTCGACACGGAAGACGTGTTCTCGCAGTACCTGTCGGAACCTCACCAGGCCGACGCGCCGGTGATGGCGTGGGCGTCGCTGATCGCCACCGCACACCAGCTGTGGTTCGGTGCGAGCCTCGTGGCCCTGGTCCCCGGAGCCGCCGGTGCCGCGAGCAGCATGCCGGAGGTGTGCAGCGATCTGGCTTCGTGGGCGGCCGCATTGGAGGGTGCCTACCGCGGGCTGGGCGACGAGCTGGCCGGCCGGGGAGGCCGGACCGAGGTGGTGGAGCCCCCGCCCGCCAGGAGCTCGATCGACCGATCCACCCCGGACGCGACCATGACGCTCCTCGAGCTGGAGGCGTGGTTGGCCGAGCTCGGCGTAGATCTCGAACATGCCAAGCCGGCCGTCGGTGAGCTGGGCCTCGGCGTCGGTCCGCCGCGCACGCGGACAGCCTCGTCGCCGGCCAGAGGATGACGCCGGTCCGACTCAGAGGGCTGGAGGCGTGGCGTAGTCCCAGATGAGCTGAGAGTCCTCGTCGGCCGCTAGGAGCAGGTTGGCCGGAATGTTCTTGTCGATATGCCCGATGAGCCCGCGGTAGATGCCGTAACCGACCAGTTGCTGGAGGCGGGGCGGGAAGGTCCGAACGAGATCAGTCGGTAAGCCGAGCTGCTGGTTCTCCTGCTGACGGATGTAGCCGGCGCAGTAGTTCATGGCGATCCCCACCCGACGCTCGGTGGTGGTGTTGGCGCCGCCGCCGTGCCACAGGCTGCCGTGCCAGACGAGCACGCTGCCTTTCGGCATTTCGGCGGGGATGGAATCGTAGACGGTGACCAGGTCCGGGGACTCCGAGGCCTTGTGCGATCCCGGGACGATCCGGGTGGCTCCGTTCGCCTCGGTGAAGTCGGTCAGCGCCCACATCGTGTTGCACACCGTGGCGGGATGCGGCTTGGGCAACGGGATGACCTGGTCGTCGGCGTGGATGGGCTGCGGGGTCTCGTCCGGTCCGATGGCGATGGACGACAATGACGAGATCAGCAGACCCTCGTCGAGCACGCTCTCGCAGACCGGGAGGATGGCAGGGTGGATGGGAATCTGCTGGAAGTGCGGGCCGTGGGCCAGCAGGTTGTAGATCCGGGTGGTGTGGGTGCCCTCGAACAGGTTGTCGGCCGGCGCGATGCCCAGGTCTCGCTCCAGCCGGAGGAGATCGTCGTTGATGGCGTCGACCAGGTCGGGGTCGATTGCGTCCTCGATGATGGTGTAGCCCTGTTCGTCGATCCGGTCCGTGTGGGCTCGTATGTCGGGATCCATGGCATCCCCTTCGCGTCTCCGGTCCTGGACGAGCCTATTCTGCGGAAGTGAGACGCAGGACGGCACGACCAGACAATCGGTACGAGCTGCTCACCTGCGGGTGGAAGGGCCATGCGCTGGTCGGGACGGACGCCCGCACGGTCACCGACGCTGACGCCGCGCTCGTCCGGGAGCGGGGGGCATCCCGCTGGCACCGCTGCCTCCGCTGTGACGCCTGGCTTCCCCGCGAGATCCCGCTCCAAGCTGAGCGGGAACGGGTGCCCTCCCGGGACGAAATCGATATCCCGGCCCGGGGACCGCTGCTCCGCGACCGCTACATCCTGCGGCTGATCGCTGTCGACCGGGCCATCCATGTGGTGGTCCTCGGGACGCTGGCCTTCGTGCTGTTCGCCTTCGCCCGACACGATGCCTCCCTCCATCGCGACTACGTGAACATCATGAACGATCTCTCCGGTACCAGTCCGGGGGAGTCCCAGATTCGCGGCGTGCTCGGATACCTCCGGAAGGCATTCGAGTATTCGCCCCATCGGCTCATCCAGCTGGCGTTGGTGGCCACGGCCTACGCCGCTCTCGAAGCCAGCGAGATGGTCGGCCTCTGGTTCGCCAAGCGATGGGCCGAGTATCTGACGTTCGTGGCCACTACGGCGCTGGTACCGCTCGAGATCTACGAGCTCAGCCTGAGCATCAGTGTGTTCAAGGTCCTCACCTTGGTCATCAACCTGGCGATCGTCATCTACCTGCTACTGGCCAAGCGCCTGTTCGGCTTGCGAGGCGGCCACCGGGCGGTCATCGCCCGGAGGGCGGAGCTGAGCGGCTGGGCCGCCATCGATCGAGCCACACCGAGCTCGGCGATCGATGTGATGGAGGGTGCGAGTACCCCCTAAAGAAGGCACCGTCAGGGGCCGCGACGTGGCGACCCGACCTTTCAGCGGGGCAGAGCAGCTCGGAGGACGGGTGGTATCGTCCTCCCTCGCGGGCCGTTGGCGCAGTTGGTAGCGCACTTGCATGACGCGCAAGGGGTCGTCGGTTCAAGTCCGGCACGGCCCACCAGATAATCCCAGGTCAGCTATACTGTCTGCCCTGGGGTTCGTCGCGTCGAAGGCCCGAGAACCCCGACTGTAGCAACGACCGTAGCAACGGGGTTGAGAAGGGTTTCGGAATGGCGCGAAGGAAGCTGAACGGCGAAGGGTCGATCTATCAACGGGCCTCCGACGGCCGATGGATCGGAGCCGTGTCGCTCGGATACGACGAAGGGGGTCGGTCCGTTCGCAAGACAGTAAGCGCCAAGACGGCCGAGGGTGTGCGCCGGAAGCTGCGCGAGATTCAGCGACAAGTGGACGAAGGGCTTCCTCCGCCCGACGACCGCATGACCATCAAGCAGCTCCTCACGAGGTGGGAGGAGGATGTTCTGCGCCACCAAGTGGCCAGGAGCGCCTACGACAACTATAAGTCGCTGGCTGACCATCACATTGGACCGACGCTTGGCCGGAAGCGGGTGAGCAAACTGACTCCCGCTGATGTCGATGCATTGGTGTCAGCAAAGCTGGATGCGGGGCTGTCAGTGAGTACCGTGCGAAGAATCCGGTCGATCCTTTCCCAGGCACTCGACCAGGCGGTCCGCTGGGGAGTCGTCAGCCGGAATGTGGTGACGATGACCAGGGGTCCGAAGGGGTCACGGGGGGAGGGCCGAACTTTCACACCGGCTCAGGCCAAGAATCTCCTGGCCGCCGCCCAAGGGGATCGTCTCGAAGCCCTTTACGTCACCATGCTTTACACCGGCTTGCGGCCTGGAGAGGCCCTTGGGCTCGAATGGGGAGCGGTCGACCTCGCTGCTGGCATCGTCACGGTGAAGAAGGCGCTCAAGCGGGTGGGAACGAAGCTGACACTGGGGGAGGTGAAGACTGCCCGTAGTCGCCGTGCTGTGAATCTTCCGAGGCCCGTCATCAACGCCCTTCGTGAGCAGAAAAGGCGTCAGGCAAAGGACCGATTGGCCGCCGGTTCAGCGTGGTCGGACCTCGACTTGGTCTTTGCTACCGAGGTCGGAACTCCCATCGACCCGAGCAATCTCCGTCGCGATTTCAAGGCGGTGTGCGAACGAGCTGGGCTCGGTCATTGGCATCCTCATGAGCTGAGGCACTCGGCCGCCAGCCTGATGCTTGCCCAGAACGTGCCATTGGAGGTGGTCGCGGATGTCCTGGGTCACTCGTCAATCAGGATGACAGCGGATGTCTATGGCCATATCCGCGCCCCCCAGAGGGAAGCGGCTGCGGAGGCGATGGCGGAAGCACTGTCGTAGTGACGGACTTTGATCAGGTGAACCTGAGCCTGTCCGCTGTTTTGGCTTCCCAAGCCAATAGTTCTCAGTTCATTCAGCTGAGTCATCCTCATCATTCAGCTGAGTCACAGTGGATATCTCCAATAACTGCTGGTAGATGGCAAGTATTGCTAGATGGGGTTTCCGTTCACTTCAGATTTGGGCAAGACGGTGGCGAGAGTCATCGATGAGACGACTTGACCTATGTGGAGATATATGCCTTGAATGGGCACAACAGAACATCAACATCAAGGGAACGGCGTGGCGGAGAAACTCCTCTACCGGATACCCGAGGCCGCCGGGTTGCTCGACCTCGGTCTGACGAAGACATACGAGCTGGTGAGGTCCGGTCGGCTCCGGGCCGTCCATATCGACCGGGCGATTCGGATACCAGCGGATTCACTTCGTGAGTTCGTCGAACGGCTTGTGGCCTCTCAGGATGACCAATGAAAGGGTCGCTTGCCGCGGGGCTGAGGTAGCAGCCCTGATTGCGACCCCCCCACCTGGATGGACGCCATCGCCGGTGTTGGTGGCCGCTTCGGTAGCCCTGCTTCGCTCGTCCGTAGAACCCAAGGATGAGGACTCGATCGAGCAGGCAAGAGTACTGTCCGGGTCCCCCTCAACCGGCGTGAGGGGGCAGGCACGGCCGCGATGGATCATCTCTTGACCTTGATCGATTGTGGGCCAAGAATCGGTTGCGGGTTCCAGAGCCGAAACCGATAGATGAAGCCGACTGTGGACGTGGGCTCAGCCCTGACCGACCGCGTGGAGGAGCTGCCACGGAAATAGCCGTGTGGCCATCACTTCCAGACAGGAGGACCTTCAAATGGGCACGATCACCACCACCGATGGCACGGAGATCTTCTACAAGGACTGGGGGTCGGGCCAACCGATCGTGTTCAGTCACGGCTGGCCGCTTTCGGCTGACGACTGGGACACCCAGATGCTGTTCTTCCTGCACCATGGCTACCGGGTCATTGCCCACGACCGGCGTGGGCACGGCCGCTCCTCGCAGACCGGCGATGGTCACGACATGGACCACTACGCCGATGACCTGGCCGCGGTGACCGCACATCTCGATCTCCACGACGCCGTTCACGTCGGCCACTCGACCGGTGGCGGCGAGGTCGCCCACTACATCGCCCGGCACGGCGAGAGCCGCGTCGCCAAAGCGGTGCTCATCAGTTCGGTACCGCCGCTCATGGTGCAGACCGACGCCAACCCCGGCGGCCTGCCGAAGAGCGTGTTCGACGATCTGCAGGCCCAACTGGCCGCCAACCGGTCCGAGTTCTACCGGGCCCTGCCGTCAGGACCCTTCTACGGCTTCAACCGGCCCGGCGTCGAGCCCTCGGAAGCGATCATCGAGAACTGGTGGCGGCAGGGGATGATGGGGGGAGCGAAGGCCCACTACGACGGCATCGTCGCCTTCTCCCAGACCGACTTCACCGAGGACCTCAAGAAGATCAGGGTGCCGGTGCTGGTGATGCACGGAGATGACGACCAGATCGTCCCCTACGCCGACTCCGGTCCGCTGTCCGCGAAGCTCGTGCAGAACGGGACGCTGAAGACCTACCCCGGATTCCCACACGGCATGCCGACCACCCAAGCCGAGACGATCAACGCCGATCTGCTGGCCTTCATCCAGTCCTGACGGCGTTCGTTCCCCCCTCACCGGGGGTTTCCTTCCCATCCGTCGATACGACCCTGCTGCGCCTCGGGTGTCGCGACAACCAGGGCGTGCGAATGACTTGGATGGAAGACATGTCGAAATGGTTGTAGAAGTTGGCAACCCCGCGAAACCCTGAGACCGAGGTTGCCGTCCGGCGATCCCTAGGTCGGAGCCACTAGCTCTACGTTGACAGCAGACCCGCCAACGCGTAGGTGGGGTGCCTATCCAAGTTGTGGCGGGCTCGGTCGTAGCGCCGAGTCGTCCGCGGATCGGCATGTCCGGCCGCATCTTGCACGTCCCTGAGGCTGGCCCCAGCATCCAAGCTGAGGGTCACGAAGGCGTGTCGAAGGTCGTGGGGGTGGATACTGTCTGCCTTTGTCGGGACAGCCGTACGCGCCAACCGTCGCAGAGTTCTCCATGCCTCAGAACGCTGCCAGCGTCGCCCTGATGCCGTGATGAACAAGGGTCCGGTCGTTCGGTCCCCCACACACGCCTCGACGGCCTCAGCGGTCCTAGCCGCCAGTGGGATGGTCGCTGTCTTCCCGCCCTTGCGCTGGATGTGGAGCACGCGATGACCACGTTCGGTATCGAGGTCGCCGACATCCGCCCCGAGTGTCTCGGAGATGCGGAGCCCATTCAGACCGAGGAGGAGCACCAGGGCCAACGAGCGGGGCGAGTCTGCCTCGGCAGCCCGGATGAGAGCAGACAGCTCGTCGCGGTCGAGGCCGGTCGAGACGGTGTCGGTCCCGACTTTGGGCCGCCGGACGCTGGCGACCGGATTGCGCGCGATGACCTCCTCGTCGACTGCGTACCGATAGAAACCCGACAGTGTGCTGAGACGTCGAGCGACCGTGGCGGGGGACAGGACCTCGACCTCATCCATCTGCCGAGCGAAGGCGTCGACGTGGGCCCGAGTCGCGGCCAGGGGGTCGAGGTCGTGGTCGGCACAGAAGGTGAACCAGGTGGCAAGGTCATACCCGTAGGAGGTTCGGGTCGACCCGGAGTACCCGAGGAGGAAGGCGGTAGCCAGCTCCTGGGCCCGGGAAGGCGTTGGTGAGAGAGTGACAACACTCGATTGGACCGGTTTGAGTACGGAGCCCATAGACCCATCATAATGCCGGTTATGTTGAAGGCAGACCGGGTGGCGGCGGCCAGCGGCGGTCAGATTCCCAGTTCGCTGAGTGCCCGACTTACGGGCGCGTCGAGCGCCTCATGGATGGCTACGGCCAAGGCTGCTCCAACGATGAAGCCGAGCAGGCTCCGCTTCAGGACCTTGCTGAGAATCACCCCGGCCGCCAGGCCCACCGCAGCATGCCCAAGTGCCTTGGCCAGGTCACTTGGGTGGTTCTCGTCCATCGCCTCAAGAGTATGCCCAAGGCGTGGTGGATATGGGGAGGAATGGTCTCGCCTTGGCCTGATGGGGTCTCCCGGCGCCTTCCTATCGTCCAGGATGGCGCTTCGAGGTCCGCGACGGAGTTTGCAGGTCGGGTCCTGAGCGTGCGGTGTTCGCCTGGCCGAGCGAAGCGCCCGAGAGGTCCCAAAACCGTTCTAGAACGCCCCGAACTCAACAGGTCGGCGGGGTGCCGCTGCGCATAGCGTTGCTCCACGCGACGAGTGTCGTGGTGGGCACTGTCGTGAATCCTGGTTGCGACTTGGTGGTGGCGGGCCAGAGTTCGACCGATTGGGCGTGATAACCGACTGCCACGCCAATCGAATCGCAGTAGGTCGTATTGTCAGGCCCATTCATCTGGAACGCGATTGGCGTCCCCGCTGGGTTCGCGGTCCAGAGGTTGTTCATCTCGGCATAGACCGGTGCGGGCCGACCGGTGGTCGCCGAGGTCGGACTGAGTGCGTTGTTGGCCAGGATGCACCACGGACCGCCTGCCGTCGCCGAGTTCACGCACCGCTGCATCACCTCTGTAGTGATGGCCTTGTCACCTGGGAGCGGGTTCATCGGGTAGTAAATCGCGGTGTGGGTCCATGGGGCGTAGTCCGAGAAGGCGCCATCGAGACAGGTCTGCTGTGAAGATGTGCTCCAGCCATCGACAGTTGCCAAGGTGTTTGTGCTCGGTGCCATCACGAAGGGCTCGGCGGTGAGGGTCGAACACGACGAGACCGCCACCTCGCGAACGAGAGGATTGGAGTCATAGCGGCCAGCCAGAGCCTGTTGTAGTGCCGCCCAGGCGGACCGGTAGCCGGGCTTCCACCACTGGCCGAGGGTCCCACCGGTATTGCTCGGGAGGTTCGCGGGCACGGTGATCGGCGTTCCATCGAGCGTTTTCGCCCACGCGGGTGCCGCATAGGCCGCGAACACTCGAAGCCGGACGCCAAGAGAGGCGGTGGTGTGCTGAGCGTTGTAGGAGGCCACGGCGGCAAGGGATGCGTCGAGGGTGGAGAAGTCGAACGTGCCTTGAGTCGGTTCGAGCTGCGCCCACGTCTGGTTCACGACGATGCCGGAAAAAGCGGGTGACTGTGCCGCCACATCGGTCGTGTCGGCCACTGGATAGGGCACGCCTTGGTGGTAGGGGGCCTCCGAACCCTTGTCGATGAGACCAACGAGCAGCGGTTTGTATCCGGTGGGCGTCGTCACACTCGGGAAGCAGGCGGTGACCACCACGGCACTCAGAGCTACCAAGCCAATAGGTACCAACCGACGCATCGCCCCTCCTAGCGGGGTGCTGAGACGGTCAAGGTGAAGTGCTGAACACCGTTCGGTGCCCCACCATTGGCGGCTGTAACGACGATGGGGTAGGTGCCTACGGCCCCGTTCGACGGTGTCCCGCTGAGGGTCGCATCACCGTTGCCTTGGTCGGAGAAGGTCACCCCTATGGGGAGTGCTCCGGACTCGGTGAGGCTCGCCGTGGGATTGGCCTTCGACTTGACTGTGAACGTGCTGGCCATCCCGGCTGGGAACGTCTTCGACGACCGGGTGGTGATACTTGGGGGGGTGAAGAGATGGGCTTCGAGGAAGGTGATGGTGGGGGCCAGTTCGATGTTGGCGTACCCGGCGGCGTGGGCGCACGCGCTGTTCAAGTCGAGCTGGACAGGCACTCCGGCATTGGTCAGATGGGAGGCCATCTCGGTGGCCTGAGCGGGATCGACAATCTCACAGCCGACCTTGTAGTCGGTCGAGTTGGCCAGCAGTGTCGGGGGATCGCCAGCTTGCACCAAGGAGACGGCCGACGCGGCGCCGGCGGTGGCTTGGCAGGTGGGATTGGTCGGGTCGCTACAGCCCAAGTAGTACTCGATGTTCTGAAGCTGGCCCGGGTCGATGGCCCCGCTCGGACCCACAGTGAAGTCATACCCGCCAGACCACCCAACGTCGGTCAGAACCTGGGCCGAGGGGTCACTCTGGTACGCCTTCATCGCCGAGTACACGGCCAAGGTGGCGCCTGCCGAGCTGCCGAACGATGCCAGGCGGGTGGAGTCGACGTTGAAGGACCTGGCGTGGGCCCGGATGTAGCTGATGGCTGCCATCACATCCTGGGACTCCATGGGGAAGCCGGCCACCGTCGAGGAGTCGAGGCGGTAGTTGATCGAAAATGCCGCCATACCATCGGCGGCCAGCGTTGTACCGATATTGGCGAAACCGACCTTGTCGCCGCCGATGAAACTTCCACCGTGGATGAGGATGACCCCAGGGGTCTTCTGGGTGACCCCAGCGGGCAGGTAGGCGTCGAACTCATGGCTTACTCCGTCCACGCAGGCCCCGCGGTGAGTCTGGTAGCAAAGGTTGGCTTCCACGGTGACGGCGTCGCTGGCCCCTGCGCTCGGTGCGACGGCGAGAGCGGCGCCCCCAGCCATTCCGGCAGACACCACTACGGCCGCGGCGAGGGCGAACTTCTTGAGCATGGACCTTCCTCCAGTTGAATGCAGATTGACAGGGAGGTTCTATCCGAGAGATGTGAGAAAACCATGAAGAGCCGTGGCCGAGCCGTGCCGTCACCGACCGTCACATCGCTTGCCTCTCCCGGCGGTCCGGTCGAGTGGGTTCCGCCGCCTTGCACTCCGGGACCGCGTCGGGGTCGGTGACGCCGCCCCAACCGACTACGCCCGGATAGATGCGAAGATGGGGCCGTGGCGGCGGCGGATGAACCTGGCGAGAGCCTGGTTGCGGCCATCGCGCGCCGGACGGAGGAGGTCGTCGGTTCGCTGGACCAGCTCGATGAGAACGGCCTCCTCGCCCCCTCAGAGTTGCCTGGGTGGAGTCGGCTCACGATCGCGTGTCACCTCAGGTACGGCGCTACGGCCCTCCAGCGGATGACTTCTGGAGCGTTAGCGGGTAAAGCCGTCTCCTACTACCCACATGGCCGTGACCGGCAGCGACCCGAGACGCTGGAGCCGGAGGCCGGGGAGGGCCCCCAGGACGTCGTGGCGTTGCTCAGGGAGGAGAGCACTGCCCTCGAACGAGCCTGGTACGCATTGGGTTCAGACGACTGGCTCCTCCCCGTCATCGAGCCGAAGGACAACCCTGACCTCGGCACCGTTGGGCTGGGTCGCCTGCTTGTCCTCAGGCTCACCGAGGTCGAGGTCCACGGGACCGACCTGGGACTGGGACTGGGGGATTGGAGCGACCAGTTCGTGCGGATGGCCCTGCCCATGCGCGTCGCGTGGCTCAACTACCGCAGGACGAATCACCGGGCATTCCGCGGGGACATCCAAGGGTCTTGGTTGCTCGCGGCTACCGACGGCCCCGCCTACCGAATCACTGCTCGTGGCGACGGGGTCGAGGCCGCCCCGGACACTGATCGCAGCCCCGCACGAGCCACGATTGAAGCGACCAGTCGGGACCTGCTGGCCTTGCTGCTCGGGCGCCAGATGCTTGGGCCACCTCGGCTGAGCGGGGACAAGGAGTTGGGCCGAGCGTTCTCCCTCGCGTTCCCGGGCCCGTAGTCCTAGGTGCCATCCGACCGGGTACGGGGCTCTGTGAGTCCCCGTATCCCGCACGCAAACGGGGGAGGTCAGAATGGACCGGTGCCCGGACTTCGCGGCCGACCTGGCCAGTCCTGGGGGCCTCCGGGGCGAAGCTTGTGGGTGTCTGTGAGGCTTTGTTCATTTGTGGCTGAAGATGTGTTGCATCCAACTTATATCAATGGATTGATCGAGATGCATTGGTTACATTGCGGCCGCATTACAAGACGCGTAATCAGCCAGCAGTCGACCATTCCGGACCGGATTTGTGCTGAGGTGTAGACGTCATGGTCAAGGTTGACCATGTGGACAGTCAGCAAGGAGGCTCCCGTGGAGCAGCAGTTCTTTCGAGTTCGCGAGGTGGCCGAAATCCTCGGTATCAGCCGAGCCTCCGCATACGCCCTCGTCAAGAGGGGTGAAATCCCCTCAGTAGAGGTGGCAGGCACTATTCGAGTCCACCGGGCTGACACGGAGGGCTACATCCAGCAGTTGCTGGAGTCAACCGCGGCCAAGGCGTCAGTCGGAACTCACTGACGCGACGAAGGCCGCCCATCCCAGGCGGCCCATCGTCGTAATCCAATCAAAATACAGACACGGGAGGTGTCATGGCAGATTCTATCACCCCTCCTTTTATTCGCCGCTCCGCGACGACCCAACTCCAGATAGCGACTCGTCTGACCAGGCGGAGTTCGCCATCTTCACCCTCGTTGACTACTTCGATCCCCGGTGTCCCGACCTTTCCGCCTACTGGAAGTTCTGTGTCGCCCATGGTTTCGCGTGGCCTCCAGTTCACCGGGAGCTGAAACTGGCGGGGATTGACCTGTCGAGTCGTACGAGTCATCCGATCACAGCGATCGAAGTCGACGACAGTGATGTCCCAGTAACTCTCAACTCATTACCTATAGAGAGAGCTATTGGGACAGACATCGCCCGGTGGAGATTGACGCAGGACACCCTCGATGTTCCCACCGACTCCCTGCCAGCGGGTCCGAAAGGTGAGTGCCTGAGCGGCATCGGGTCTCTACTCCAAGACAAAGAACGCGCCGCCAAAGGGCGAGATGTACAGCTCCCGTGTAAGCGTCGCAGTTGTCCTACCTGTGGGCCAAGAGGTCGACAGCGTCGCCTGGCGAGGGTTCTCGATGATTTTGGGACTTCGCCGATGTATGCGGAGGTCATGGACGACGGAGAAGACGAGTGGGAGGCGTTCCACCAGACGCATGTCACTCGTGGGGGAGCCAACTATCACCGCATCCCCGCTCCTGGGGGCAAGATCGTCGTGTTCACCGATGCCGCTGTGGGCGAACGGGTTTCGTCACCTGCCGAGACTGTTGAGGCTCTCCTCAGAGTCCAACCTTGCGATGGACGTCGGATGACCTCCTCACGAACCTGGAAGGGGGCGGCGTCGACCAGCACGGGTCGATGGAGTCGCGTGGGTCTCACCAATCTGCCACTGGAGGAGCGAGTAAGCGTGTATCGGGACGAAGGATGCAGTCCCCAGGAGTTGCCCGCGGAGTCGACTCATCCCGACGTTGTCGTGGCCCACGACGTCACCCTGCCGCCGGCAGACTCACCCAAGATGAGGCGACTCGAAGAGCGGCTTGATTTGCATGAACGGCCCGAGGAGGTGGGATGGTAGGGACACAGTCGCGTCTTGCGTCACGCGTCGCGACGTCGCGCGGTCCAGAACCACATTCCGAGGTGGTGGGACCCCACGGTGAAGTCCACCCATCTCCCGTCCTCGCTCGACATACTGGCGTCATGACCAAATCGAGCCTGGCGGGCACCCGAGCCTGAATGGGCTCTGGCACTGGATACTGGCCCTAGGGACCTGCTGAAGGGGCTTCAAGCGAAGAGACGCAGGGGCATCGCGGAGGTAGTCAGTTTCATGGCCGCCGAGGACTTACCAGCTCCAGGGTGAAGGCTCCAGGCTCTTCCCGAGGGCTGGCGGCGTAAGATTCTCCAACCTTTCCGGTGGTCGATCTGAAAGAACCCAATCGCTGAGGTCAACGGGGGGAGCGTTGTCGGGGTGATCGTGAACCGAGCGGAGTGCAACCGCGGGGGCTATCCGCTCCCAGGAGATGCGGGGAAACACTTGGACGAGCCAAATCGGTTGGTTGTCTGGTAGGCCCTCTTCCTCTGGTGTCACATAGAACCCAGTCTGGACAGAATCCACATCTCTCGTCGTAAACCGGACAGGGACGACATCTTTGGACTTTCGTACGGGCCACGAGTACCACTTCTCACGATCTTCACTGATTGGAGGCAGAGCAAGTGACCGCAGTTCAAGTACAGCATTCGCAAGATGCTCTGGTAGCCATTTCTGTTCGTAGTGGACACCTCCACGGAAGAGGTGATTGAGTGCGCGTTCGTACACAGCCACTCGGTCGCGAAGTCGCAGGTAGGCTTCCGTGTTCGATTGCCTGTAGGTTTCGTCGTCGAGCCGCGGTTGCGGTGACCTTCACCCTGCGCTGGTTGGCTGGTACTTCTAGCAGGTCAGCGACTGAGCGTTTCGAGACGGCGTCATCACCGCCAACAAAGGTTCCATCGTTGTCGATCACCAATGTCGTAGTGATTGGATTGTCGGTCGGTTCCGAGGTCTCCGCCTTCGATGAAGGTTGAGCCTCTTCCGCCTCCAGTGAAGCAAGTGGCCAACCCCACATGAGACTGGTCAGCAACAAACCCGCTACAAGGACTATCCCGGCACCGATGATGACGATTACGGTTCGGCTCGCTCCCTGCGCAAGATATGCACTGCCCACCGTGATGAGGCCAATGGCGAGCAAGGCAATGAACCCGCGACGCTCCACGATCGCACACGTTACCTACAAGGAGCAGCCAGAGAGGGTTTTCGGACTGCCCGAAGGCAAGCTACAGCGCAGGTTTGGTCGGAACCTTCGGGAGTATCGCAAGGCGCGCGACCTGAGCCAGGAGGCGTTCGCCGACGTTCTGGGTGTTCACCGGACTTATATGGGCGGCATCGAGCGAGGGGAGCGGAACCTGACGCTGAAGGCGGTCGAACGATATGCGGACCGGCTCGGCGTTGATCCCTTATCTTTGCTCAATCGATCTACGCGGGAGCGACCTACCCACTGATGGGATCGACCTCCCCGCTGATTGGACAGGGACGTGTGTCCAGTCGATCACGCCGTGTCCCACCTATGAACCGGCACCCTTCAAGACCACACCACCCAGAGGCTTGTCGCCTTTCCCGACGGCGTAGCAGGTGGTGGTTGACGGACACGCGATCCCCGACAGTCCCGCTGTCTTGGTGGGCAGGATCGGGGCGCTCCAAGTCAAGCCGCCGTCGGTGGTACTGAAGAGTCCGGTCCCAAGGCTCGTGTATGTGTCTGTCGCATAGCAGATCGTGGTCGACGGGCAGGCGATTCCGTCCAGAAACGAGTTCCCCGATGAGACAGTTTCGGGACTCCAGTTGCTCCCCGCATTGGTGGTGGCGAGGACGGCCTGGGACGAGCCATACCCAACGGCGTAACAGACGGCAGCCGAAGGGCACGAAATACCGAGGAGTGGGTATCCACTATGTGGCACGGTCTGCGCAGTCCATGTTGACCCCGAGTCGGTGGTGGCGACGATGTCAGGCGAGAAGGTGCTGGTCTCGCCAGCGGCGTAGCAAGTCGTCGTCGATGGGCAAGCAATAGCGAGCTGGGCCGCTATTCCTGAGGGCAGCGCCTGAGCGTTCCAAGTAGCCCCGGAGTCGGTTGTGGCAAATACCTCGTACGTTGCACTGCCGTAGTTGTATCCCGGCGCATAGCAAGTCGTGGTCGACGGGCAGGCCAAGTCACCGATCCCCCCGGCGCCTGGCGGAAGTGCCTCAGGGCTCCAAGTCGCTCCCGAGTTGAAGGTGGCAATGATCCCGCTAGGTCCACCGGATGCGTAGCAAGCCGTCGTTGACGGGCAAGTGATGTGATACGTCCCTCCGACTCCTGGTGGCAGTGTTAGTGTGCGCCAGGTGTCACCACCATTGGCGGTAGCGAAGATGTCGGTGCCATTCGAGACGTAGCAAGTCGTGATCGAGGGGCAGGCAACCCCCGTGAGACCACCGGTACCCGGGGGCAGAGTCTGGGCGGTCCAAGTAGTCCCCGACTCAGTGATGGCAACGATAAAGCCGCGGAAGCCAACGGAGAAGCAAGTAGTGGTCGACTGGCAGGCGATGTCTGCGAGGTCTCGTATCCCTGAGGGCACTAGCAAGGCAGACCAGGTTCTCCCCGAGTTGGTCGTGGCGACCGCCTGCTGTCCCCCCGAATAGAGATTCTCCTCAGCGTAACAGGTAGTTGTGGATGGGCACGAGATCGCACCGAGCCAGGCGGTCCCTGAAGGCAGTGTCTCGGACGTCCACGTCTTCCCAGCATCATGGGTGACGATGATGACTCCGGTGCCAGGGACGTAGGGGCTCGTCGAGCCGACCGCGTAGCAAGTAGTGGTCGAAGGGCAGGCGATCCCAGACAACACGGCAATGCCGGACGGGAGGGACGGGCCTTTCCAAGTCCGCCCGGAGTCAGTCGTCACGAGGATTTCCGGTTGGCGTGGGCGCCCACCGGGTTGCTCGTCACCGACGGTGTAGCAAGTCGTGACCGATGGGCACGCAATCCCGCGCAGGTGAGTGCCCGGGGGTCGATTCAGGGCATGCCAGGTTGCCCCAGAGTCGGTCGTGGCCAGCATGTATCCGCTCAAAGGCGTTTCGCCCACCGCGTAGCAGGTTGTGGTCGACGGGCACGCGATGGCAAAGATGTACTTCGTCCCCAGGGGCAGGGTCAGGGCGCGCCAGGTATGTCCCGAATCCGATGTCGCAATGATGTATCCCGTTTCGCCCCGACCATCGCCTCCGGCGTAGCACGTCGTAGTTGAAGGGCAGGCGATGGCGTCCAGTGCCGCGCTTCCTGGTGGCACCGTCTGGGCCGTCCAGGTGTGTCCAGTGTTGGCAGTAGCCAGGATGTCGCCGGAGAACGAGCCGTTTCCACCGACTGCAAAGCATCGTGTCGCTGACGGGCACGCGATGGCGCTTGTGCCGGGAACGGCCGGAAACGCTCTGTTCAGGCTCCAGATCAGTGCCCCGGTTGAAGGGGACGGTGCAGCAGGTTGAGCATGTTGATGGACGACGATGTCTGGATGTGCGGTGGCCTCAATGGCGGAGATCGGTGCAGTCACGGTGACGCCAACCGCCGCTCCGAGCACTATGAGAATCGAAATGACCGCCGACCTGAGCACCCTCTGAATGGTCACGACACCTCCGCCTTCCACCAAGTCCGACCACCCGGCTGATCCTCAGCCCACTCGGTGGCAATGCTGACACAGGTCCTCCGGGCTTGCCATAGGTGTCGATCAGGCAATCTCAGGACGCGCTTGATTTGGGACTGACTCTGGGCCTTCTCTGTTCACGCTCCCGCGCCAACGTGAGTCGACGTTCAGCGTGCGTCCAACTCCTTGACGTGCTCGTCGCAGGCATCGACGGTCCACATCCTGCCGTATTGGTCGATGAACTGGCCCCTATGGACGGCCCGGTTTGGGCAGCGTCGCGTGTGGCCATTGTCAGCCTCGACGTACCGAAAGCACTTGCCCGGGAACGTTGTGAACTTCTCTATGCCCGTCTGCGTCCGCATCGTAGTGACCTCCCGCTCAGGTCTCGCCTGAAGGCGCCGGGTTCACCCCCTGGAGGATGCCCCTCCCTCCGAACCCGACGCAGATTGGTCATCGACAGGTCGGCATGTCGGCTTGAGGCTGCTCGCGAGCCGGGACACGAAATGGCATGTCGTACCACAGCCCGGTCCTACGGCTTCGTCGCGATTGCCATGAGATGTGGGCTGGCGCCAATGAGGCTTGGCTCATCCTCCACGCGCGCGATGGCTCGCAACACGGTGGCGCGTCCGGAAGGATCGTCCAATAGCCGGTCGAGGCGGGTCCAGGCTCCTACGCCCTCGACGGGCAGGAGAATGACGTCGCCGAATCCTGCACGTCCGACTTCATCGCGTAACTCGTCGGGCTTGTGAAAGTAGGCGAGAGTGAACCATTCGGGGTGACCTTCGACATCTGGGTTCCGGTGAACCCCGTCTGTCAGGTCACCTTCGACGATCCCCTCAAACGTGGGTTCAAGCATTGCCCCGGAGTGAAGGCCGTCAATGGTCGAGGCGAATCGTGAGATTCCAGCCCCGAGGAGCACACCACCTGGGTGCAGGACGCGGTCGAGTCTCGGCAAGGGCCTTGGCGCGATCCTCCGCTTTGACGAGATGATAGAGCGGACCCAAGAGCAAGACAGCGTCCGCGGTCTCGTCGTCGAAAGGGAGAGCCCGTGCGTCACCGACTTCGGCAGAGGCCAGGGGGGTCTCGTGCTGCTGGCTGGATGCCGCTCGGGCCACATGAGAGAGGATCGGGTCGAGCAGGTGGACAACGTAGCCGGCACGGGCCAGGGGTAAGGCATAGGCACCCTCAGCCCCGCCCACATCGAGAACCACGGCCGGAGGTGGGGGCAGGAATCGGGCCAGCAACTCGCGCGTGCGTTCGGCCTCCAATCGGCCCCAGGTGGTCAGTCGGTCCCGCTCGACGCCCTGGCCGTAGTGGGCCACTATGGCCGGGTCCAGTTCCATCCGCCCAGCTCAGCAGAAACCGGAGGACGAGGCAGCACACCGCGCTTGGCTGCGTTGGGGGAGCATCAGTCACGGTTGGCCGGTGCTTCGATGATGTCCACAGCCCCCAGCCTGCCTCGGCCTGATCCAAGCGGTGTCCTGAAGTCCCTCGCCAGGTGATCGAGTCACGCCGGCCGGACTCTTGTTGGTCGGGTGGCTGGTCTACGACGCCGCCGCCGACCTTGGCACAGCGACCGCGGCGGCTAGCGAGATGAGCTGACGCGCAGCACTCTGACCCACGATTGGCACTAGCCAGCGAAACACCTCGCCCGGGGGGTTGCTCGTCGGATGCAGAACTTCCGTCCTGTCGAGCTGATCGGTCCCTAGTTCGACGATTCCGAGCCACCACACTGGAACGATGAAGTCGGATGCGCCGTACCAACGCAGCTCGTAGCGGTAACCCGATTCGTCCCAGGCAACGCGGATGGCGGCCGACTCCGCCGGTTCCAATGACATGGCGGGTGATGTGTAGGTGACGCCCATTGTGGCAAAACCAGGGCGGCACTCTCGGTGGCGGAGAGCCATCACGCCGCGGTTACAGGGACAGCGTGTCCCGGATACGTTGCTTGCTGGTGCGCTCAGGCGGGCTACGAGAACCGATTTCGATGCAAGACGTAGGCGGAATGAGCGATACGTTCGCCCGGGTCAGGCTGGTGGCAAGCATCTTGCAGTAAGGAGAGGACCGTGGTGTCACCACCGGCACTGTTGATGGCGACCATGCCTGGTGGTCCTTGTCAGTTCACCGCGACGTCACAGCGACGTTGTAGTTCGTTCATGTTCGGTTGTTACTGTGATTGAGGCAAAAGGCAGCCTTCCTTCGGAGCGCGAGACAGCGGGCAATCCGCCCCCGGAGATACCTGCGTGCGAGTCGCTGAGCTATCCGGCTCTCGGCAACTCGCCCTACTCCTGTGGTGTTCGCCGCAACGAGGCTGCAGAAAGAGACACGATGACCGATCCCATCGGGACACCCGGCTCGACGAGAGAACAGGTCGAACACGAACTCAGCCCTAGTGCTGGCGAGGTCCACTTTCGCAGCAAGCCGGTCATGCAGCTCACGGACGTCTCCGTCTCCTTTGCTGGGAAGATTGCGGTACGGGGGGCAACCTTCGACATCCATGGAAAGGAAGTGACGGCGCTCATCGGCCCGTCTGGTTCCGGCAAGACGACGTTGCTACGCGCGCTCAACCGGATGCACGACGATGTGGCGGCCGCGTCGGTAACGGGCAAGGTGCTGCTGGGCGACACCGACATCTACTCCACCGCCACCGACCCCATCCTTCTGCGTTCCCGAGTGGGAATGGTGTTTCAACAACCAAATCCGTTTCCCTCCATGAGTATTTTCGAGAACGCGGTGGCGGGACTCAGGTTCAATGGTGTGCGGAATCGCTCGGTTCTGGCCGAGGCGATGGAGTCGGCTCTCGTTGCGGCAGCTCTTTGGGACAGCGTGCGAGACCGCTTGACGGCACAAGCGAGCACACTGTCCGGTGGTGAGCAGCAACGGCTCTGCATCGCGCGGGCGCTGGCCGTTGAGCCCGAGGTTCTCTTGATGGACGAGCCGACCTCGGCGCTCGACCCCATCGCCACAGAGCTGATCGAGGAGCTGTTGGGCGAGTTGAAGGACCGGGTCACAATCGTGATCGTGACTCACAACTTGCAGCAGGCGGCGCGGGTTTCCGATCAGTGTGCCTTCCTCCTCATGGCCGAGGACAAGGCTGGCGAGCTGATCGAGTTCGGGCCGACCGCCAAGCTGTTCAGCGATCCGACAGACCGGCGTACGCTGGACTATGTGAACGGTCGCTTCGGCTGACAGGGGAGTGCCGGTGTTCGGGGAGTGACGCAGCAGCCTCTGCGTTTCGCCAAAAACGGTTACGCCAAGTAATACGGCGAGAACTCCGTCGAGAATCGTTGAGCAAGGGTGGCGGAAGGGCTGCCTGGATCAGTCTCGTCTGCTGAGGATCTCGGGTAGAACGCATGTCAGCTCGCTCTTGTGGTCGGCACAGGAGTCCACGGTCCAATCCGTCCCCTTTACGTCAGTGAACGTCCCCGTGCAGATGACCCGATTCGGGCACGACTCATAGCGGCCCGTACCGGTGTGCAAAATGCGAAAGCACTTCCCGGCCTAGCAGTGAACACATGTCCGCCGTGGTCGTTTGCCTCCGCCACAGGTGTTGAACTTATCGGAGTGTCGGGCCCGGAGCGAGGGGCATGGCGGTGTCCGACGCTCAACGGACTCGGCACCGGAGGATCGGAGCCCCAGGCCCGGACCTTGAAGATGCGGGGAACCATGGACAGCCCGGGACCGACTCCAGCCTGCGAGTCCCAGTCGTGAATGACCGTGTCAACTCTTGGGGTTGGATCGCGACCCGTGCGGACTCGAACGGAGTTGCTCAGTTCGATCTGTCATTTGGATCAGACGGAAAACGCATAAGTTCGGGGACGCGTCTGAAGACTGGCCAGTTGCGTCATCATGTGCGGATGCCAGATGGCGACCAACCGCTCCCGTCGATGGCGGTCGAGGAAGGAACGTGAACCTTGGCATGGTTCAGGTGACCGCCTTGGATGCCAGCCGAACCGAAGGTGCGCCCGCCAGCGTTCGGCGCCTTCTGCCGTCTGGCCGATGAAGCGGCACCCCTCCCGAGGACCGTGCCTTTCGGCCCGACATAAACGGTCACCCGCACCAATGAACAAGACTTGGCAGCCGGCTGAAGCTGAGTGGGCTGCGTCCGGACTGCAGTTCCATCCCCTTGCGACTGCTCAATCGGCGCGCACGATCATGCGTACGCCTGCACCTCGATCACTCGCATCGAGGAGGCGGGCGTCAATTGGCCAGCGACCGTATGCCAGCCCGTCGCAAGCTGACCCGCCACCTGTAGCTGCAGCATGATCTGATATGGCTCAGCTGTGATCGTAAGGCTGCTGGACGCCGTGATCCGGTACACCTGCTTGCCATCTAGGTAGGCGGTGACGGATTGGCCCGGCAGGTACTGGAACCCGTAGACGTGAACCCCCGCGCTCAGGTCCATACCTACTGCGGCGAGAGACTGCTGCTGCCCTTGGTTCGCAACGTAGTTCGTTTGCATGAGGGTGTTCGGGGGTATGGCACCTTCGGTGAGCCCGCCCTCGAGTCCATCGAACTCATTGAATGGCGTGCCGGCGGTGGGTGGGAGGAACCAGATGGCGGGCCACATGCCTGACGACGTGTCGGGGAGCTGCGCCTTCACCTGGACGTACCATCCGGTACTCGGCAGGGTGAACTTTCCCTCGGTTGTGACGATGCCAGACAACCACGGGTAGCTGCCGGCCCATCGGTTCGTGTTGCGCTGCGCCGTGAGGACGAGGCCCTTATGAACCGACACCTGGCTGGGGGCGTACATGGCGACATCGAACCCGCCCTGGGTTTCGGCACTATACGGGCGCGGCAGCTGACCTACGTTCCCCCACCGCTGCCCCTGCGCCCCGAGGTAGGTGACCCAGCGCGAGGAGTTCAGGGTGCTGCCGGGGAACTCGTCATCGAAGATGAGACTGCTGTGCGAGTGGCCGAACGGGGCCAGCAGAGGCAAGGGGATGCACGCGCCGAGGGCCAGGATCAGCGCGGCACACACCATCAGTGGTCCAACCAGACCCGATGGCATCATCCAATGCCGCCCCTTTGTTGGTCGATGATTTGCAGTCACGGCACCCCCGATACTGGTCTCAGACCAAGCGGCTCCTTGTCGGCCGAAGGTCGGTGTCCACGACGAACGGAGGACGGGCGACCCCGAGAACGCCGTCCATTTGTTCGTCGGACCAGGCAACCGGTCCAGTCAGCGTCACTTTGCCGTGGACTGCGGCTTCGCTGTTGTTGTCGAAGGGGATGCCGTCGATGTACATGCGCTCACGACGACGACTCACCAATACTGCAGCTACTGACGGGCCGCCACGCCTCCGCATTATCGCAAGGGTAGTGCCGGGCCCGGAGCGAGGGGCATGGCGGTGTCCGACGCTCAGCGGACTCGGCACCGGAGGATCGGAGCCCAGCCCCGGACCTTGAAGATGCAGGGAACCAGCGACAATCCACACAGCCCCCGGCCTGCTTTGACACCGGCATCGTGTCCTTCCGTCGTCGGCGAACGACGCAGCAACAGGCAGTCGGCTTTACGTCGTCCTCTCCTCGATGTCGGTCAGCTCGCCCGCATGTCTGGGACAAGCGTCGACTGTCCACCGGGAGCCCTGGCCGTCCGTCAAGGTGCCCGTGGCCACAACGAGCTCTGGGCACCACTGCCCGCTGTCGGCGTGTATAAACCGGAAGCACCCTCCGGGCTTGGCCCTGAACGCCGCGAAGACGGGCTCCATCACCGCCACAGCCGTCGAAACTACCCCGTCAAGTGCGTTCCGCGGTGGATAAGCGCCGGCGCGAGCGACATGCCAGAGTTTCAGCCATGTTCGGGGGGATGACGGCGGCGGCAGTGGCCCTGGTGGTGGCGATGGGCTCGCTCGCCGGCTTGGCACCGGAGCCCCCAGCGCCCGCGCCGGGCACGTCACTGCCCACGACCGGAAGCGGACCGGCGAGCAAGTACGACTGCGCCTTGAGCATCCGACCCGCCGACGCCGCCTTCACCGGAGCCGACGGCACCGCGTCGGAGATCGGCTGGGAGGGCAACCAGCAGGGCGTCGTCACCTGCCTCGGCGGGGTGTTCTACATCCAGGACGTCCTCTACAAGAACTACGGCATCGGCTTCGGCAAGAACTACGGCTTCGGCATCTACGACGGTGGCCCGACCACCTGGACTGATGCCGACGGCTACCTCCCGGCGCAGATCACGTCGTTCAGCCGGGACGGCGCCAGGGTCTCGATCACCGAGTTCTGCCGACCAGGTGGTTCTCGGTGGCGACGCCTTTGTCGCCGTCTACAGCCGGGTCGCCGTGACGAACCCGACGGACCACGTCGTCGAGGCCGACCCCGAGCCTTCCCCTGGATTGGTGCCGCTCGATGCGGCGCCCGATGCGGTGGCCCCCCACACCTCGGTCGATCACGACTACGTGATCGCCTCCGACCGCTTCGGGGGAACCTACCCGTGGCCGAGCGCAGCCGCGCTGGCCGGCGCCGGTACATTCGACCAGCACTTCGCGCACATGGCGAGCTTCTGGAACGGCCAGCTGGCCGGCATCACCGGGATCAGCGTCCCCGATCGGTCCCTCGATGACGCCTACCGCAGCGGGTTCATCTACACCCAGATCGCCCGGAGTGGCGACGAGCTGCACGACGGGGTCAACGGCTACGAGGCCGAGTACAACCACGACGTCATCGGCATCCTGTCCAACCTCTTCAACCAGGGCTACTTCACCGACGCCCACGCGCTCCTCCTCGAAGCGCGCAACGCCATGGAAGCACCGGGCCAGGGCTTCTACGACGACGGGGTCTGGACGTACTCGGTGCCCTGGGCCATCTACCTGATGAAGACCGGAGACCTGGCCTTCGTGAAGGAGAACTTCGATTCGGAGGGACCCCTCGGTGCCACGCAGCCGAGCATCGAGGACACCGCCCACGCGATCGCCGCCGGCAGGACCAGCCCCACGGGGATCATGGCGGCCACCGACGACATCGACACCCAGGGCTACTGGACGACCGACGACTACTCGGCGCTCATCGGCCTGGCCGCCTACCGCTACCTCGCCCAGCGCGTGGGGGACGCCAGCGAGGCGGCCTGGGCGACCCAGCAGTACGCCAGCCTGCTGTCGGCCACCAACAAGACGCTGGACGCGACCATCGCCCGTTACCACCTCGACTACGTACCCTGCTCGATCCTCCAACCCAACACGGCCAACCGGTGCAAGGATCCCGAGGACGCCAACTGGATGTCCCCGCTCGGCGCTTGGGCCTGGGACGCGATCGCTCTTCGGGGCGACGGTCAACGGCCCGGGCGCGACCATGATCGACGCCACCTACGACTACGGCTTCGCCCGCCTCAAGGGCAAGCTCCCACCCAACACCTTCGGTGGGTTTCCCGGTGACTACTACTCGACCGGCTACAACGCCGGCTACGGGACGGCCGGCCTGGCCAGCCAGCACCACCGGGACCAGGGGATCTTGAGCTACGAGTTCATGATCGCCAACAGCCAGAGCGGCCCATACTCATGGTGGGAGAGCTCGTCTGCTCCCTCGACCCATACCCCGTGGCTGGGACGGCACCCGGCGACCGGGCAGGGCGCCTCTCCCCACGCCTGGGGAATGTCCCAGGCCAACGGCGTGCTGCTGGCCTCGCTGGTGGCCCAGCGCACCGACGGCGCCCTCGTCGTGGGCCGGGGGGTCCCCGCGCAATGGCTCGGCGGTGACCCGCCGATCTCGGTCACCAACTTCCCGACGACCGACGGCCGGAGGCTGAGCCTCAGGATCTCATCGAGTGGCCAGTCGGTGATCGCTCACCCTGCGCGGCCAGCCACCGTCAGGCCCGGTGCTCTTCCAGCTGCCGTCAGTTCGTCGACAACATCGCGACCACCTCGGCCGGGCGGGTCGACCAAGGGACCGGGACCGTGACGTTGTCACCGGACACGAAGAGCGTCACCGTCCAACTCCGCGCGGCAGCATAGGCCGTGCGTTGTGGCAGACATCATCCCTGGGGCATATCAGATACAAAGCCCCGTGCTGCGCGTGGCGCCGGCGTTGCATGTCCCAAAACGCCTGTTCGGTGGGGCAGGCAGTCGCCGAAGGGCGTTGGTCACAGCTACGCCGGGCGCGGCTCGCCGTATCTCTCGTCATTGCCGGCAGGGAAGATGCGTGCGACCTCACCGGCTGCAGCCCTGAGGGCATCCTCCCGACACTGACCGGTTGCCTCGACGGTGAGCCGGATTGAGTGTTCGTTGCCGGTGAACCTCACCAACCGATTTGCCGATCGCTGGGCAGCGTCGAGGAAACGACGAGAGTTCTCGTCCAGTGACCTCGGGATGATGACGTCCACCTCGAAGGTCATGGTGGGGACTGTAGCGAACATATGTTCGTATTTCAACCTCCGATGCGACTCGACTTAGCACCTCAAGAGGTGGGTGGCTGTCCCTTCATGGTTGCTTGCGATCCCGCACAAGGGTGACCCTCAAACTGTCGTTTCTGAGAACACCGACCCCACCCGACAACGGTCGTCTGGTGGGGTGTCCGGCCCTACTCATGGAATCCTCACACCCGACGGGTTTACTGGTCACCGGTCGACGAAGGGCTGGAGGTTCTTTCCCATGTTCAAGAAGGTCACGGTCGGCACGGCCATGGTTGGATTGCTGACGCTTGGAGGCGTTGGTCAAACTTCAGCAGCCTCTGCAACTGCACCGTCGCCAGCAACCGTTCCCGTTACCGTCTTGGATGGTCAGGGCTCCACCCAGGGAGCGCGTCCCACCGTGGAGGTCCGCGTCGGCGACTCCAATCCCGTTCCGGTGCTGTTCGATACCGGGCTCGTCGGGCCTCCATATTTTCGACACCGCGGTCAACACGGGGACTGGTTCGGGAGTCACGCTCACCTCGCAACCTGCGAACATCACCTATGCGGGAGGCCACAGATTCACCGGCGTCGTCGCCAACGCAGTTGTCACAATCGGGTCGTATGCAACCAAGCTGCCAGTGTCGCTTTGCCTACGTCGAACGGGCATTCTGTATTCCGAATAAGCCCACTTGCCCGGCGTCTGGCGGCATTCCCGGATTTGAGCAGTCGGGCGTGTACGGCATCCTTGGCATTGGGACGCAATCGAGCGGCGGTGGGATAACCAGCCCGATTTTGGGCATGCCGAGATCCCTAGGAAAGAAATGGAGCCTCCACTTGGCGGGCGGAGCGGGAACCCTCACGCTCGGGAGCGCGGCTTCCCGCCGACGTACTGCCACGACCATTCAGATGGGACAGATCGGTTCGTCGTCATCGGGAAGAGCCCTTTGGGCAGACAGCAATCTGCGGCTGTGTCTGAGTGTGGGTCAGAACAGCGAGTGCGTGCCAGGTTGTTCGACTCAGGGACCTACACAATGCAGATTTCAGGGCCAGCACTGGATCAAACACCGACGATCGCGGGAACCGACCACGTCGTGGCCGGGACACCAGTTTCAGTCGCCCTCAGTGGAGCCAACACCCCGTTCTGGACGTTTGTGGCCGGTAGCACCAAGTCGGCGGACCTTGTCACTGTGAAGACGGGTCAAGGGCCTTTCGTCAACACCGGCGTCCAAGCTTTTTATGACTTCACTATCACCTATGACGACATCACCGGTCAGATACTGCTGTCGGAGTAGCCATTACCACCAGGGTTCAGGGCGTGGCCGGTCGTTTCCGGCACCGCGGAGTGAGCCGGGAATCCGCCGCGTCACCTGCCTCCCAGGGTTAGGTCCGTCTGCGCCGGAGTGAGTAAGGCGATAGTCACTCGATATTGAGTATCGGGCGTGGGCTCTGAACGGGCGGTCAGATACCCAGTTCGCTGATTGCCCGACTTACTGGGGCGTCAACCGCTTCATGGATGGCTATAGCCAGGGCCGCTCCAACAATGAAGCCCAGTAGGTTCCTCTTCAGGACCTTGCTGAGAATCACCCCTGCCGCCAGGCCCACCGCAGCATGCCCAACTGCCTTGGCCAGATCGCTCGGTTGGCTCTGTTCCACGCCTCAAGCGTAGACCGGCGGTGCTCTCGCCTCGCCATCTCGACACCCAGCTCCCTGACAGCAGAAGTTTGGGCGTGTTTGGGCGGCGTATGCCGCACATTGGGATGGCCAGACCAAGTGAGGAAAAGAGGTCGATCGGGCACGCGTGGATACCCAGCGCATCGGGAAACTCGCCATGGGTTTGATCCCATGGCCCCCTCGTGCGTCTGCCGATGGCTGAGTTCGTCACCCGACGGAGCACCCAAGCGTCATCCGTGTTAGGCCATGAGAGTCGCAAACTGCGGCGGAAGTATCTCAGAGCGGAGGGAACTCCTATGTTTGTGACCGTCATCCACCGTATCCATGACCCGAAGGGCTTTGAGGCCGCCGAGGCTAAGGCGCTCGAGGCTGGACTTCCTTCACAGGTGGCGTTGCCGATCCACGCATCAAACGACGATCACACCTTCGGAATTTGCATCTGGGAAGGTGAGTCGGTCGAAAGCGTCCGAGAGGTGGTTGAAGGTGCGGTCGGACCGTGGGCAAACAACGAGTACATCGAGATGCATGTGGACGGACTAAACCCGCAGCTAGCCAACTAGGACCATCTGTCGCCCTGGGACCGAGCCCAACGACGTTTGTTGGAGCCGGGATACCCCACGGCGACCGGGGGCAGGGTCCCGATCGGGTTCACCTACAAATGTCGCGAAGTTCACCTACTGTTCAGGCGGCTGGTTGCTAGCGTCGGGCTCAACCCCAAGGTCCGCCTTGGCGGCATCGGCGGTGGTCTGGCCGAAGGCAGCATGTGCGGATCCTCGGTCGAGGTTCCGTGAATTGTCGGTCAAGAGAAGGAATTCGCCAATGAAGCGGATGTTCATGGGAGGCGCACTCATCGCTTTGGGGGTCGCCATCCTGACGTTGTCGTCGGGAGTCGCTGGCGGGTCGCCTCCCGTCGCCCTCGTGTTCGACGATGCGGCACAACAGGTGACACTCACGATTCCAACGCCACCCTGCGCCCCGGATCAGCAGGGCTGCAAGTGGGTGCTCTTCGTCAATGAACCCGATGTCGCCGGCAAGCCGGTTGTTGGTTCCGTCACCGGTACCACCGGGGTGCTGACCGTCAAGTACCCGGCCGACTTCTGTGGTGTCCTCCAGGCGGACGCACGCACTGGTCCACCGTTCGTCCAGGTCTACGGCCTCGTCCATCATGTCGGGGGCGACTGCCCGCCGTCGCCGACAACCACGATGTCGACCCAGCCGACAGGCACGACCGAACCGCCGCCGACCCCGCCGAACGTCTCCGCGACGGCGAGCTCCCCACCGGTGCCAGCCGCAGTCGCGCCGACGAACGACCTACCCGCGACGGAGGCGCCCGCCGCGGCGGGAACGAGCACTCCGGTCGCCACCAGCACGCCGTCGCAGCTGCCCTTCACCGGTATTGATGTCAAGCCGTTGTTTCTGGTGGGCTCGGCATCCGTGCTGACTGGCCTGGCCTTGCTCATCAGGCGCCGGCGAACCACACCCTGAGCCGACCGCCCCGGACGGCAAGCCTGCAGTAAGGAGCAGGCAGGAGCAGGCAGGCGGCCCGGCCCGCCCCCGTGCAGGATTCAGTGTCATGGGGGCCACATTCGGGGAATGACGGCGACCCTCGTTTCCGCTGTTGTCAACACCTGTGGCTATTTCCTGTCAAGTTGTCTGCCAATTGCGCCGATGGAGGGGCCATGGTCCGGATTGGCTCCGAGACCTGCGGCGGCGATCGCAGGTGCTCTGAAGAGGTCAGCACGTTCGTTCGGTCAGGTCGGGAAGGGCCGGCCGGCCTCGGATCGGAATAGGCGGCGCCCGGCGCGTTGTGGTTGACACTGGCGTCGGACCGGACCTTCATTTGCTGGAGGGAGGTCGCAACCATGCAGGCGGAAAATTCACCACGTTCCCCGGTAAATGCTTCCGCTTCGTCCTCGGCCCCAACGGACGCGCCCGGCATTGCTCAAACCCTGCGATTCGTACCGGCCAGTTCACCGACACCAAAGGGGCCGTCTGGACGGTCGACGCCTGCGCTGAGCACGCTGAGGAAACCTGCTTCAGGCCAGGCGTTGCTGACGTCAAAGTACGCAGCTACAAAGCGGCACCCGGAGCGCGAACCTGAACAGAGCACCTCGTGCCTTGCCGGGCAGTCGAATCCGGTCTGGTGCAGGGCAGGTAGAGCGCCTGGACATACCTGGGGCCCGATCAGAGCTCGGGCGCGTTGTGATCAGGCGGTGGGCGCCACCGCGATGTTCGCGAAGACGACCGGCACGCTGGCGGGCCGGGAGGTCGGCGGGCTCTGGGGGAACGGAAAGAAGGTGACCACGCCGGAACCACCGCAGGGCACCGTGATCGACGTCGGGATCGGCTTCGACACGCCGTACCTGGTGAAGGTCACCGCCCCGATGGCGCTGGGCGTCGGCGGCGGCGCACCGAAGAAGACCGAGATGGACGTAGCGCTCTTGCCTGTGAAGCCGGTGTTGGACACCGAGGCCGAGGGGACTCGTCCGACATCGACGGTCTGGCCCACGAGGGGATGACCGGGGCCGATCGACGGCCCGGGACAGACAACTCGGATAACCGCAGGCTTGGGTTGTCCGAGGGACCCGTTGACCGACCCGACGAAGAGCTGATCGGGACGGATTCGGTGGTGGGTCGCGGCGCCACCCGTGCCCGGGAGCATGGACAGGCCGACGACCGTGAGCGAGCAGCCGACAAGAGCTCGACGAAGCATGTTCACCTCCACGGGGCGCCGGGAAGCCGTCCGGCTCGACGACCAAAGGGCCCTGACAAGCACGGTATTCCGTGGCCGTATTCGGATCAACCGCTGTTGCAAAGAGTTCATCTGTCAGCGTGACGCCGGCAACGTCTCGTGGGCTATTCGTTGCTCACCGGGGAATACCTTCGTTTCGGTACTGCGGCGTCGGGCATCGGTCCGCCGTTACGGCGCGCCAATGTCCTCCGGGGACACGCGTGGTTCCCGGCGCTCGCCACTCGTCCCGACGTCGTCGGTGTTCGTCATGCGCCCGGCCGTGAGGACCAACGCGTCGTGACGGCGCCGAATATCTGCCAGGTCGTTCGCGTTGTCGAGGTCTCGTTCGGCTCCCTCCAAGATCATCGCAGCCTGGCGGAGGAGGTCCTCCCGTTGGCTGGATCTCAGGGTGTAGGCGACGATGTGATCCAACGAGTCGAGCAACCGGATCGTGACGGCGGGCATCCCCCGACCGGCTTGACGCATCTTGTCGAACGCCCGGTTCACCATGCGGCCATAGCTCGGACCCGGTTCGATCAGGCGGATCCGACCGTGCTCGTCGCGGTAGACACCTTCCCGGAGGTCCCTTCCCGATATCCGGCACAATCCCGCCGACAGCCAATCGATGCACGTCAGTGCGGTGAATGTGTCGTTGACCGCCGGTGACAAGGCACGGATCCCGATCTCGACGAGCTGGTCGATGGCAAAGACTGGGTCCTGGCTCAAGGTGCGATGCGGCCCGGTCAGGTGGGCGTGCGCCAGGGCGTCACCAGTCTGTCTGGCCGCACCGCCAGGCCACACGGTGGCGATCGGGCGTCCTGCGATCACGAAGTGGCCTGGACGGTGCACGAGGCGGATAACCCCGTCCAAGCGCGACGCGATCTTGATGAGCTGACCATACGAGACGAATTGGAGGTATCCGTCCGTCGTCGCCGGGACCGGGACCCCTCGTTCGTCCAGGCTTCGGGAGAGCTCCTCCAGAGTCCGACCTTGGGGATCCGATCGCGGAATTGTCCGATCGCGAATTGTCCGATCCAGAGCTCAGCGGGAACTCGGTGTCAATGGCGAGGAAGAGGTCGTCGGCGATCCTGGCAATGACCTCGGGAAGTTGGATCGACCGAGCGATGTGATGGATGAAGTAGATGAGGACACCGAGATTGATGAGCAACAGTCCCTCGGCGACGGTGATCGACAGATGGGGGACGAAGTTGCCGGTGATGAATTCGAGGGTGACGATCGCGTAGACGAACGTTCCGACGAACACTCCGAGGGTGACCTGGTTGCCGATGTCGCGCATGAAATTGCGCATCATCCGTGGTCCGAACTGCTGCGAAGCCAGTGTCAACGCCAGGATGGTGATCGAGAACACAACACCGATCACCGTGATCACCGCCGCCGCGATCGCGATCAGGACCTGACGACCGGCATCCGCACTGCCGGTCCGCACCCAGAACGGAAGGGTCAACTTGTGGTCGTGTGCGGCGAGGTCGATGCCGACGGTGAGGGCAAAGAGCACGATGGCGACAAGGACCATGATGCAGGGGACGAGCCAGAAGGTCGTCCGCAACTGCTCGGAGCGCCAACCCGGCAGCGTGCGGCGATTCCGTTTGGCCAGGGACGAGACGAGTGGCTTCACCTCCGGAACTACGTCGGCCAACGAACCCTCCTCCACCACGGATTCAACTTTGCCGACCAGACTTCCCGGCACGCCAAACGAGCGGTTTCCACGTTAGTCCAGGTCATTGGGTAGCCCCGATGATGCCCCGACGATCAGAGCGATGCGAGCGTTCGTCATACCACGCGTCGGGCGAATTGGACTCAGCCGGACGACCAGCCCGGGTCGCGGCCGAGGAGGCCCAGGGTGCGGTCCAACATCGTCGCTTCGAGCGGCACTGCGACTGCCGGTCCGAAGGCCTTCCCGCGGACGGCATCGTTGCCGGGCCCGAATGTGTGCCGGACGAGCTCGTAGAGGGGCACAAGGTTCTCTGGTTCCGCGTCGAACGGTTGGTCGGCGGCTCGGGCAAGGTCCCAACCGTGCACGACCAGTTCCCCGAGCGCAATGGTGCCGGCGACATCCCCCGGCAGGTTGCCGCCCCCGACTGTGGTCTCTCCGGTCCAAGCAGCCGGGTCGCCCCAGGCGTCAGTCAACTCCTCCAGCCGTCGGGGGATCGAGCTTCGCCAATCGGGGTCCAGATTCGACCCGTCACCCGATGGGCCCATGGTGGATGCCTGGCCGCCGCTCTTGCTGGCAGCCGCCCCGAAGGCCAACGTCAGCCCGGCGATGTGATCGAGGAGGTCACCCACGGTGTAGTCGGTGCACGGCGTGGGGCGTTGCAAGTCCGGGTCCTGGACCGCCTGGATGACGGTGCACAGCCTGGCGTTGGCGGGACGAAGGTCGATGATGGTCATGGGCACCTCACTCTGAGCGGCTCGCGGCGTCATCCTTGCAGACTCCTTGATCCTTCAAACGGTCAGTGCTAACTTACGGTTAGTGAGTACTGACCAACTGACCCGGATCTCCGCTCTGGGCGACGGCACCCGATTGGCCATCATCGAGCTCCTGGCGGAAGGTTCGCGACCGGTCGGGAAGCTGGCCGACGAGTTGCCGGTCACCAGGCCGGCCGTGTCGCAGCACCTGAAGGTGCTGAAGGATGCCGGCCTCGTGGTCGTGCGCCAGGAGGGCACTCGCCACCTGTACAGGCTCGATCCTGAGGGCATCGGAGCCGTCCGGGCGTACTTCGATCGCTTCTGGAACCAGGCACTGACAGCCTTCAAAGCCGCCGTCGAACACGACCAGGAGGTACCGGAATGACCGCGAACTCCACCGATGCCAGCGTGCATGCCTCGGTGGTCGTCCGGGCGTCGGTCGAGAGGGCATTCTCGGTCTTCACCGAGGACATGGCCAGCTGGTGGCCTCCCGAGCACCACATCCTCCAGGGCGAGCTGGCCGAAATGGTCTTCGAGCCCCGCCAAGGCGGCCACGTGTACGACCGCGCCACGGACGGAAGCGTGTGCCATTGGGCACGCGTTCTGGTGTACGAGCCGCCGACCCGCCTGGTGATCAGCTGGGATGTCAGTCTCACCTGGCAGGTGGAGCCCGACCCCGCCAGAACGAGCGAGGTCGAGGTGCGCTTCATACCCGAAAATGATGAGCGGACCCGGGTCGAGCTCGAGCACCGGCATCTCGAGCGGCATGGCCCCGGGTGGGAGCAGATGCGCGACGCCGTCGCCTCCCCCGAAGGGTGGATGAAAGGTCTGCGCAGATTTGCCGGGCGGGCAGACACGGCTCGCTCATCACAGCCCCACTCCGACAGTCCCCCGAACTAGGATCAGTTCGCTCGACCGTCATGGTCGGAGCAGGGGGAGACCGATTCGTTATGCGCCGAACGACTGTTCGTACCATCCGGCGTCTGAGCTCAGCGGGTCTGGCCGGACTGCTCATGGCCGGGATGCTCGTCGGTGCCGCCGGCGCCAGTGGCGCGAGCACGCGGGCCCACCCGTCGGGCCGGAACCGGGTGCTCTATGTGGGGTCGTTCCACGGGGTGACCACGCCACCCTCGGCCACCTTCTCCACCATCCAGGCCGCCGTGAACGCGTCGAAGCGTGGTGACTGGATCCTGATCGCTCCCGGTGACTATCACGAGCAGGGAGACATGGGCGCCAATGCGCCGAGCCCCTCCGACCTGGCCGACGGCTGGTACGGCTCCGTCGACATCACCACCCAGAACACCCACCTGCGCGGGATGGACCGGAACTCGGTGATCGTCGATGGCACGGACGCTTCGGCGAAGGGATCGTGCAGCTCTGCGCCGGCCGATCAGAACTCCCTCAATGGCGAGGGGCGCAACGGGATCGTGATCTGGAAGGCCAGCAATGTGAGCGTCGACAATCTCACCGTGTGCAACTTCCTGGCCGGCTCGGGCAATGCGGGTAACGGGATCTGGTGGAACGGAGGAGCCGGCTCCGGTTCGATCGGGCTGGCGCGCTACTCGGGCAGCTACCTGACGGCAACTTCCACCTACTTCGCCGACAGCGACTCGAGCCATCTGAATGTCTGCGGTACCTGCTCCCTGTACGGGATCTTCTCCTCGGACTCGACCGGTCCCTCCCACCTGAGCCAGCTCTACGCCAACAACTTCTCGGACTCGGGAATCTATGTGGGTGCCTGCAAGCGTGCCTGCAACGTGACCATCGACCACGCCTGGATGGAGAACAACGCCCTCGGCTATTCCGGGACGAATTCGGGCGGCCAGATCGTCATCCAGAACTCGCGGTTCGACAACAACAAGGACGGATTCGACACGAATACCGCCCTCACCGGCGATCCGCCGCCCCCGCAGGACGGCCGGTGCTGGAATCGGACGAGCCCGATCACCGGGACCAACAGGTGCTGGGTGTTCACCCACAACATGCTCGATTCCAACAACAATCCCAACGTCCCGATCTCCGGAACTGCAGGCCTCGGGCCCACGGGCACGGGGATGACGATCTCGGGCGGCCGCTACGACACCATCACCGACAACACGTTCCTCGACAACGGTGCCTGGGGGATCGCATTCGTTCCCTATCCCGACGGCAACACGACGTCCGACGGCCGAACGTGTGTCGGCACCAAGGGATTCGTGGCCACCTCACTCGGCATCTCAGGGCTCTCGTGTCTCTACGATCCGCAGGGGGACGTCCTGTCGAACAACGAGTTCTCCGGCAACGGAACGTTCGGCAACTCGACCAACGCCGACTTTGCCAATCTGCTGATCGCCGGGGGGCAGCCGGCCAATTGTTTCTCTGGCAATACCCGGTGGGACTCGACGTTCACCCACCAACTGGGTCCGGCCGTCAGTGGCAACCCGGCCCAGACCTCGGCGACCTGCGGTTCGCGGACACCGGCGGCGGGTTTGTTGGGGGGCAACACGAACTTGACGCTGCTCCTGCAACTGGAGTGCGACTCCGGGCTTCTGAGCGGCTCGACGTGTGCCGGTGCGAACTATCCGCAGCCCGCCGCGGTGGTCATGCACCCGCTGCCCACGCTTCAGTCGATGCCGAACCCGTGTTCGGGTGTGCCGACCAACCTGTGGTGTCCCTCCGGCAGCCCGGCGGCCGCTCCGAAGAGCTGAGCTAGCAGCTCGAGGAGGTCCATCACTCGGCGCGGCATTCGCGCCACCCCCTGCGGTGGTGCTGGACCTCAGCGACACGCGCTGGGTACCGTCGAAATGTGGGAGCGGGGAAGGCGGGGGCGGCGGGCGTCAGTGTGACTTGTGAAACTGACGCGGGTTGTGTCGAGCTTCGTCTGTACGGCTCGGACCCGGTGGCCTCCCCATCGCTCTGGGTCGGGATGTTCGACCCGGCCGGTGCGCTTCGCCGGACCTGGATTTCCGATGGTGCAGACCTCACCTTGCAAGGCCTGCAACGCTGGTTGCGTCCGATCGTCGGTTACGAGGTGGCCGGTCGGCTCGCCCGCATGGCCCTCCACGCCGAGGCCCGTGCCTCGGAGGACCGCAGTGACGAGCGGATCGTTCACCTGAACGGCTCGGGAGTGGCCAAGGCGAGCTGAAACGCCCTCCTCCGGGCATCCGTGGCCGGGTAGGTCGACTGGCGCCCGGGGGCTCGCAGGACCACCCGACGTGCCGCAGGGCACGCAGGGTCAGAGATGGTCCGGGGGGACGAACGGTCGCAAGAGCACGTCGTTCCTCACGCCTCGGCCGGGGTGGCGTGGCGAGCCGGCGCGGTTCAGGCCCACACACCAGAGCTCGCGGGCGGCGAGCACCGGCCAGATGGCGCGGATCCGCCGGCGCATGGCTTGTCTGCGCTCGCCGAGGCGGAAAGCCGTCCCGCCGCCCGCCCCCCACCCGACCACGACCCGATCCGATCTCTGGACCGCGGCCTTCAGCCAGCGGTCGTTCTGACCGTTCGTCTCACCGACCGCCGTATCGAGGTGCAACGCCGTCTGGTGGGTATCGACCAAGGCGAAGAGGTTGACGAGGACGTAGGCGCCCCCTCCGTTGGCCGCGGAGATGTGGTGGAGCTTCCGGGTCGTCGAATCGTCGCGTATGAGCACTGGCTCGCGAAGGATTGAGCAGCACGAAGGTGAACCGATGGAGCCGGCGGTCCCAAGCTCGCTCGAGCCAGTACCGGTAGCTGCCGTCGGGACTGAACACGGCGTGGCCCACAACACCTTCGAGAAGAGGCCACACCGTCGGTGTGGGGGTGTCCACGGTGGTGCTTCGGATCGCCGGGCCGGCTGGACGCACTCCGAGGGCCGGCCGCTGCGCAGAGCACGTGGGATCATGGGACATGGAGGCGCCCTTGGACCCGGAGCTCACCGGGGTTACCGGCACACGCCTCGAGTGGGACCAACTGCCGACCGTGCTCCGGCGATCCATCGAGCGGCGACTGGGGGCGGGTGTCGAGCGGGCGGACAGTCAGCGCCGCGGCTTCTCGCCCGCGTTGGCATCGCCGCCTGGTCCTCCGAACGGGTCAGCGGGCCTTCGTGAAGGCCATCGCACCCGATGCCGAATCTGGGGCGCCGGGCGGGCAGGACTTCTATCGGCGAGAGGCACGGATTGCCGCGAACCTGCCCGGGGACGCGCCGGCGCCGAGGCTGCTGGCCGACTGGGAGGAGGGAGGCTGGGTGGTCCTCGTCTTCGAAGATGTGGACGGGCGTCATCCCGTCCTTCCCTGGGATCGGAACGAGCTCCGATCCGTGCTCGACGCGGTGGCGATGCTCGCCGACCGGCTCACGCCGAGCCCGGTGGACGCCCCACCGGCCCGGGTGCCGGGAGGCGGTGACGGGTGGATGCGGCTGGCCCGCAACCCCTCGCGACTCGACCGGCTTGACGGCCTCGACCCGTGGGTAGGGGCCAATCTGGATGTGCTGGCAGCATTGAGCGAACCGGATCGACGCTTCGGCGGGTCGACCCTGCTCCACACCGACATCAGAGCCGACAACATCCTCTTCACGGAGGGCGGCGTGGTCTTTGTCGACTGGCCCCATGCCCAGGTCGGTGCCCCCTGGCTCGATCTCGTCCTGTTCCTTCCGAGCGTCGCCATGCAGGGCGGTCCCGACCCCGAGTCGCTCTTCTGGGCACATCCCTCGGCACGCCGCCGCCGAACGGGACTCGGTCATCGCCGCAGTGGCTGGTCTGGCCGGGTTCTTCATCCATGGGGCCACCGAGGATCCGCCACCGGGATTGCCCACCCTGCGCCGCTTCCAGCTGGCCCAGGGGGTGGAGGCGATCGCTTGGCTCCGTCGGATGACGGGCTGACGGCTCGTCTGTCTGCGGACCGGTGTGGATCGCCGCGTCAGGAGCCGTTCGGGTGCGCGGTGAGCCACCGCCCGGCCTTGTCGAGCTCCTCCACCGAAGGTAGGTGCCGCCAGCCGTTGCCTTGCACCTCGAAGATCAGGTATCCGCAGCCCCGACAAGTGCCGATGGACTCGAGCCCGCCGGGATCGGCGGGATGGTTGGCGTCGAGCCTCTCCCCGAGCCTGACCGCCTCGAGCGCCAAATCGCCGGCCCGGTCGTGCCGGTCTGGATGTCGGGTAGCTGCCATGTGCACCGCAGTGGGACCGCTGGGGGTAGGACTGCTTCAAGCGTAGCCAGCCCGTCCTCCCCGACGTCGGGCCGGGTCGGCACCGGTATCACCATGCCGCTCGACCTGCCCACCGGTGGCCCGGGGCGGTGCCGTTGGCCTCCGGGAGAGCGGATGGGGGACAATGGGTGCCATGTGGTGGCCGTTGAGCTCGAGCGGGTCGCCAGGCCGTGCCGTCGGAGGCTGACCCCATGGACGGGAACGACGCGGCCCGCTCGCACCTCAGGGTCACGATGGCCGACGGCGGCGAGGCCGTAGACACCGATCCGTTGGCCGACACCGTCGTCGACCTTGTGCTCGAGGCCATGGGCGTCGATCCGGCGCGGACGGGCGGCGGGGATCGTCTCGGCCCTGGCCCCTTCGAGCGTTCGGGTTCGACCCGGGTGCTGGCCGCCCGACGGGCCGCCCCGGTGGTAGAGCGGCTCGAGTCCCTCTCCGCAGTGGCCGATGCCGCCCGGCGCTACCGCAAGGCCGTCGCCAAGGGCAAGCGGGAGAAGAAGGCGCGAAAGAAGCTCTTCGACTCTCTCCGGGCGTGGAGGAAGCCAAGCGCGCCCCTACTTCGTAACCCCGCCCCTCGAACGTGCCCGTCACCCGGCTACGACGAGGGGGTCGTCGTCGACGCCGGTAGGACGGCGATGTTGAGGGCGAACTCGCCGGCGCGGAGGCCGGATCCATTGGCCGAGCTGGTACTGCCCGACGCGACCTGGATCTTCCAGTGCGGATCGGTCGCCTCGAAGGTCGCACCCGAGGAGGTGATCGTGGTCGCGGTCGATCCGGCGCCGGTCGAGCCGGTCACCGGGGTGGAGCCCGACTGATACTTGCTGATCGTGTAGCCGGCTGACTGCAGCTTGGACTCGTATGCCATGGTGCCGCTGCTGAACGCGCCGGTGACGGCGAACGCGACGTCCCAGTTGTTGTCCGCTCCTCCGCCGGCGAGCACCCGCGACGAGTCGGGGGTCGGGATGCCGCTCGGGAAGCCTGCGGGCAGCGATCCCTTGGCACCGGAGAAGGAATGACCGAGGATGTTTCCACTGACCCCGTTCTTCGAGACGTGCAGGCTGCAGGCGGACAGCAGCACGGCGAGGCCGACACCGGCGACTCCGAACAGATGACGAATGGATCGGGAGGTCGCCGGTCTCGGCGCAGGGGTCCCCGGTGGTGGTGGTGCCGTCACCTTGGTTCTCTGCATCGGGTGGCCTCCCACGCCGACTCCGCCGGGCCGGACTCGAGCAAACCATACAGTTGCACTCGACCGGAGATGGGGACCGGCACCCCGATGGGCGTCGGTCAGCATGTGGTCGACTCTGTCCTGACGGTCCGGTCCTGATGGTCCGGTCCTGATGGTCCGGCCAGGGAGGTTCGATGACCGATCTCACCAAGCACCACGTCGATCCGGCCGACGAGCAGCGTCACGCGGCGGGATCGGAGCAGTTGTGGAACGAGTCCTACTACCTCGACTTCGTGGCGGCCGACGGCGGCCGTCGCCGGATATGCCCGCATCGGCCTCTACCCCAACCTGGGCGTCACCTGGTGGACGACCATGATCGTGGGGACCGATCGCCCGATCGTGGCCTCGTCGTGGCCTACGACCTGCCCGTCGATCGGCGGGCACGGGCTGGCCGCTCGGTCGGGCGGACTCGACCTGGCCTCGACGGTCGGACGACCCGCTCGACCCTGATGAGCCTGCGGGCCACGGCCCCGGCCGCGCTCCACGACGACCCGGCCGCCGTCTACCGCGGGGAGCCGGGGCCGTCCGACCGACCTCGGCCTCGACCTCGCCTGGACGACCGACGGCGTGCCGTACCACTACGACGTCACCACCCGCTACGAGGTGCCCTGCCTGGTCTCCGGCGCGGTCCGCATCGGCGACGAGCGGTCGCCGTCGAGGGCACGGCCAGCGCGACCACTCCTGGGGGGTGCGGGACTGGTGGGCGTTCGGCTGGTGCTGGTCCGCGGCTCGGCTCGACGACGGCACCCGGGTCCACGCCGCCGACATCCGGATCCCCGGACAGCCGGTGGCCTTCGGCTACGTGCAGGCCCCGGGACGGGTGCGACCCGGTCGACCGCTTGGACGTGACCGAGGTGCTCGGCGAGCGAGGGCATGCCGGTGACCGCCCGGGCCCTCATCGAACCGGGCCGCCTCGACCTGACCATCCAGCCCCTGGCCTTCGGTCCGCTGCTGCTGACCGCGCCGGACGGCCGGACGAGCCGCTTCCCCCGGGCGGTGGCGCGGTTCGCGGCCGACGACGGGCGCGCGGGGTACCGGGTGGATCGAGTGGAACCAGCCCGATCCCCCGGGCACCGGACGGTAGCGTCATCGGGTGCGCCTCGCCCTCACTCCCTCGACCGATCCCGGCGACTACGGGTTCGCCCACCGCATCCGGACCCGCTTCGCCGAGACGGACGCCATGGGCATCATCCACCACGGCGCCTACGCCGCTTATCTCGAAGAGGCGCGGGCCATGTTCCTGCGCCACTCCGGCCATCCCTATGCCGACGTGCGTCGGGCGGGCATCGACTTCGCGGTGCTCGAGCTCTTCGTGCGCTACCGCCGCCCCCTCCTCTTCGACGACGTGGTCGACGTGCACGTCCGGGCCGGCCATCTGACCCGCACCACCTTCCAGATCGCCTACCTGCTGGAGGTGGACGGCGAGGCTCGCTCGACCGCGGTGACCGTGCATGGCGCGGTGGACGAGTCGGGCCGGGCGGCGCGGCTTCCCGATGGCTAGGGGCGGTAGCCGGAGGCGCGGGCCCGGGATAGCTGCCCGAGGAAGCAGGGCCCGCCGAGGCACGTCGGGTCCGTGGTCATCTCCCGCATCCGACCCCGTATGCTGCAGCACAGCAGGCTCGCGGCCTAGGACCGGAGCCGCCTCCCCGTCCCATCGATCTCGACCGAACTGGAGAACGAACATGGCCATCGCCGTCGGCGACAAGATTCCCGATATCCGAGTGATGACGCCGGGTCCCGACGGGCCGGTCCACGTGCAGACCGGCGACGTCCTCGGCTCGGGCAAGGTGGTGCTGTTCGCCGTACCGGGGGCGTTCACCCCGACCTGCTCGGACTACCACCTCCCGAGCTACGTCCTCCGTCACGACGAGCTGGAGGCCAAGGGCGTCGACACCGTGGCCTGCATCTCGGTCAACGACCCGTTCGTGATGGCGGCCTGGGGTGAGGACCAGCACGTCGGCGACCTGGTCCTCTGTTGGCCGACGGCAACGGCGAGTTCACCAAGGCCGTCGGGCTGGAGATGGACGGGAGCGGCTTCGGCCTCGGCACCCGGTCGCAGCGGTACGCCATGGTCATCGACGACGGCGTGGTCACCGCGCTCAACGTCGAGCCGGGTCCCGGTCTGACCGTGAGCGCGGCCGACGCCATCCTGGCCGAGCTCTGACCGGTCCGGGCTCTGACCTGCGCAGAGCCGATCCGTGGAACTCATCGAGGCGCTCCGGACCACCGGTGCGGTTCGCGACTTCCGACGCGGCCGAGGTCGACGACGCCACCGCTCTACCGGCTGCTGGACACCGCCCGCTTCGCCCCCAACGGCGGGAACCGGCAGGCCTGGCGGGTGATCGTGGTCAAGGACCCGGAGCTGCGGCGGGCCATCCGGGACAGCTACCTCCCCGGGTGGTACGAGTACCTGGCCCAGATGGCGGCGGGGCTCACCCCCTGGGCGGTGGTCACCGACCGCGAGGCCGGAGCGGCAGGCGTTGGCCGGAGCACCGGCCATCGCCCAGGCCGCGGCGGAGGGCCCGGGCGGCTTCGCCGAGCACCTCGACCAGGTCCCGGTCATGCTGGTGCTGCTGGCCGACCTGAGCCGGCTGGCCACCGTCGACCGTGACTCGGGCCACTACACCATGGTGGGCGGCGCCTCGATCTACCCGTTCGCCTGGAGCATCCTCCTGGCCGCCCGGGCCGAGGGCCTGGCCGGCGTGATGACCACCATGGCTGGTCCGGGAGGAGGACGCGGTGAAGGAGGCTGCTCGGTCGTACCGGAACCGCTGGCCGTTGCCGGCGTGCTGGCCCTGGGCTCGCCCGGTGCGCCGGCCGACCCGGTTGCGCCGAGGCCCGGTCGAGACCTTCGCCACCGTCGACCGGTTCGACGGGCCGCCCCTGGGTCCCCGTGAGCGCGGTCCGGACGGTCGCCCGGTGCCTGGAGTCCCCGGTGAAGGTCCGCATCGGCGTGGGGATGGGAGCGGCTCGCCCGGCGGACGCGGCCGACTTCGGCCGCCTGGTCGACGACCTCGACGAGCTCGGGTTCGACTCGATCTGGCTGCCGGAGGTCCTGACCGCGCCCGACCCTCGATCCCCTGGCCGCGTCTGGCCTTCGCCGCCGCCCACAACCCCCGGGTGAAGTTGGGCACCACCATGCTCCTGCCCGGCCGCAACGTGGTCCGCCTGGCCAAGCAGCTGGCCACCCTCGATCGCGCTGTCGGCGGGCCGGCTGCTGGTCACCTTCGTGCCCGGCCTGCCCCGCCAGCCCGAGTCGGCAGCCGGTCGGCGTGGCCGGGCCGGACAAGGGCGCGCTGATGGACGAGATGCTCCCGCTGCTGCGGCGGCTGTGGGCGGGGGAGCCGGTCACCCACCACGGGGACAGCCGGCCGAGTTCGAGGACGTGGTCGCTTGCCCCGCTGCCCGTGCAGCAGCCCCTCGAGTTCTGGACCGGGGGCATGGTGCCCGCCGCCCTGCGCCGCTGTGGTCGTTTCGCCGACGGGTGGCTCCCCTCGGCGTGCACCCCCGACGAGGTGGCCGCGGCCCGGCTGGTCATCGACGAAGCGGCGGCCGAGGCCGGACGGGCCATCAGCCCCGAGCACTTCGGCGTGTCCTCGCCTATGCCGCCGGCCCGCTCGACGCCGACGGATGACCCGGGCGCTCGCCACCACCCGCCGGGGTGTCGACCCGAGCAGGTGGTGCCGGTCGGGATCGGCGGCCTGCGCGCCATGCTCGAGCGCTTCCTCGAGCGTCGGATTCTCCAAGTTCGTGGTGCGCCCGCTGGAGACCCCGACCGCGTGGCGAGCCGAGCTCGAGGCGCTGGCCGACGGCGTGCTCGACCTCCAGACGTGACCCGGGCCCGACCCGTCGAGCTGGAGTTCATCGCCCACGACGACCCCGAGCTGCTCGGCCCATATGGCCGAGGTCTCGCGTCCGGAACCGGTTGGATCAACGTGGAGCCGATCATCGACGAGGAGCACGAGCCCCCCGAGCCGGGCCCGTTCGCCTTCCTCGGCGGGTCGACCCACAAGGTCCCCACCGCCACCTGGTTGCCCGGCCGGCGCAACCGCCGACGGGACGACGAAACCGACCACCGTCGGCCTGCAGCACGCGTCGGGCCCCAGCGTCGCCCGGAGGCTCCGCGACCTCGGCTGTCCGCTGCCCGACGGATGGCGGGTCACCCAGGACCATCCCCGGCGGGGTCTGGTGGCACAGGTGCCGGCCGACGCCGAGCGACCGGGCGGTGATGGACTGGCTCCTCGAGCGGCCACCTTGCCTGCACCGTTCCGACCACCGGCCGGTGGATCGCCTCGGTCCACGCCGGGCTCACCTGAGCCGGTCGTCTCGGAGCAGGCTCTGGTCACAATGCAACTCGTCGTGCCTGGCCACGCCCGTTGACGACCGATGACGGCGATCGGGTCCCGTTCGACCTCGGGTGCGTGAGCAAGCGCCGGATCGAACCGATCGGCTCCCCGTGGTCCGACCCGGCCGGGTACCGCTCCACCCGCCCGATGACCGGCATCCAAATGGCGGCGACGACGGCCAGACCGACCGAGACCATCGCCGCCACGGTCGACAAAGGGCAGCCAGGAGGCCACGGCGAAGGCCGCGCCGGCCGCGGCGGCCGACACCGCGGTGCAGGCTGTCTGGCTGGTGGCGAACAGCCCCTGGATCCTGCCCGACCTCGGACGGCGCGGATCCCTGGGTGAGCAGCGACTGGACCGCCGGCATGGCTGCGGCGAAGCCCATGGCCTCCGATCGCGCCGAGGACCACCAGGAGGGGACGCTGTGGATGAAGGGATAGGCGGCACAGGACGCCGTCGACAGCGCCGAGGCCGACCAGCACGAGGGCCCGTCGGTCCATGTGGTCGGCCAGCCAGCCGCTCGGCCGGGCGGCCAGCACGAACGGCACGGCGAACAGGGTCCAGGAGATGCCGATGGCCAGGCCCGAAGCCCCACGGGCCAACAGGAGCAGCGTCCAGCAGATGTCGTAGACGCCGCTGGTCAGCCCGATGACGCCGGCGCAGAGGAGCGCCCCGGCATCGAGCGAGCCGACCCGCGCGGCAGCGGTCATGGTCGTGCCGTCCGGGTCCGCGCCGCCCGGTGGCGGCGGCACCGCCGTCGGGGCGTCGAGGCGAAGGGCGGGGATGCACGCCCCGAACGACAGGAGCCCCGAGGCGAGGAACATCGCCCACATGTGCGGACCCCGACGATGCTCCCGACCAGCGGACCGACGGCCATGCCGGCCAGCTCGCCGGCGTAGACGGCGGCGAAGGCGCGGCCCCGGCGGACCAGGGGCACCGAGCCGGAGATGAGGGCCAGGCCGGCGACGGTGGCCGCCCCGGCCCCCGCTCCCTGGAGGGCGCGCAGGACGATGGCCGCGGTGGCGTCGATGGGGAGCAGGAAGGACAGGCTGGCCCCGCTGTAGGTCACCAGGCCGCCGAGCAGCACGGCCCGGCGAGCCGATCCGGTCGGCCAGCCGACCCATCGGGTACTGGGAGAGCACCCCGGCGGCGTAGAACGAGGCCATCACCGCGCCGGCCAGGGCGTCGGAGCCGCCCAGGTGCCGGATGTAGAGGGGCAGCATGGGCACGATGGCGGTGGCGCCCATCCACTGCAGGACCACCACCGGGTGAGGGTCCGGACCAGCCGCGGTCGAGTCGTCGGGGGCCGCCGTCACCGGCGGCGCCCCCCGGTCGGTCCGGATTCGGGATCCGTCCTCCGGTTCCCCAGGTGCCATCCGCCGCACCACGTGCACGGGTAGGGGTCGAGATCGGCCCCGGACTCCAGCCGGAGCCGCAGGGCCGAGCGGTTGGCCTCGTCCGCCGTCGGGAAACGGGTCTTCTCCTGCCCATCGGCCCGCCAGTGCTCCCGCCCGAGGTCGCTTCTCGGGTTGGTCCGGCCCGGGGAGGGCCTTCGCCGTCGCGCTCGGGCCACCGGCGCGACTACTCGACGTAGACCGGCGGGCGCCTGTCCTTGAAGGCCGCGGTCGCCTCGGTGAGGTTGCCCGTGTGTCCGGCCAGAAGCTGGGTGCGGTTCTCCAGGTCGACGGCGGCCGCCAGGCTGCCGACCTCCAGTGAGGCCCAGATGGTGTCCTTGGTCAGGGCCAGGCCGAAGGGGCTGAACGCACACATGCTCTCGGCCATGGTCACGGCCTCGGACAGCAGCTCGTCGTCCTCCACCACCCGGGAGACCAGGCCGATGCGCAATGCCTCCTCGGCATCGACCCGCTTGCCGGTGAGGAGGATCTCGGCCGAGTGGGAGGTGCCCACCGCTCGGGGCAGCAGCCAGCTCACCCCGAGCTCGGTACCGCTCAGGCCGTTGCTGATTCCCGCCCCGCAGAACACGGCGGAGCGGCCGGCCAACCGGATGTCGGCACGCCGAGCGTCAGGCACATCCCCCCGCCGTAGGCCGGTCCCTTGATGGCGGCGATGATCGGTTGGGGCAGGGCGCGCATGGCCGGGACCACCCCGCCCATGAACTCCATGGCCCGCATGCCCAGCCGGTGGCGGCCGAGGCCCTCGGTGCCGGGCGGCTGCCCGGCGTGCTCGAGCTCGAGTCCCGAGCAGAAGGCACGGCCGGCACCGGTCAGCACCACCACCCGGCAGCTGTTGTCCGCCCCGACCTCGTCCAGGGCGGCGTAGAGGTCGGACACCAGCGCGAACGACATCGAGTTGAGGCGGGACGGGTTGTCGAGGGTCACCACGCGGATGTCGGGACGCACCGATTCGATGGAGACGAGGGCCATGGCCCCAGCCTCACCGACCGGAGCCATCTCTGCCACTCGGGCCAGGTTGAGCCAACATGATGCAGTGCCGATGGAACCGTTCAGCGCCTTCGAGCCCTACGGCGGCGGCCGCCGTCCCGAGGTGCTGGCCGGCCAGTTGTTGGTGGCCACACCCCGCCTGCTCGACCCAAACTTCTCCCGCCGGGTGGTGCTGGTCCTCGACCACGGCGATCACGGCGCGCTGGGCGTGGTCATCGACCGCCCGAGCGGGGTGGCCGTCCAGGAGATACTCCCTGAGTGGCATGCGGTCGCCACCCCGCCGGCCGAGCTGTTCGTCGGAGGCCCGGTGGCCCGCAACGCGCTGGTGGGGCTGGTCCGCCTGGCATCGGGCGACGTCGCCTCGGAGCAGGCCGGCTGGCGCCTGCTGGTCGATGGGGACCGCCCGGTCGGCACGGTGGACCTGACGGTCGACCCCACCTCGGTCACTGCCTCGATCGTCGGCGCCCGCCTGTTCTCGGGCTATGCCGGATGGGACTCGGGTCAGCTGGAGGTCGAGATCGAAGAGGGATCCTGGTACGTGGTGCCCGCCGGGGCCCCGGATCCGGTGTCGGCCGATCCCGAGGGGCTGTGGCGCCGAGTGCTGCGGCGTCAGGGCGGGGCACTCGGCGTCGTATCCGGGTATCCCCCCGATCCGACGATGAATTGAGGACGCAGGGTTACCATCGCTCGGTGGAACCAGCCGCTCGCCCGCCCGTGCGCCCGGCCACGGCCGCCGATGTCCCGGTGCTGGCCGACATGCTGGTGCGAGCCTTCGCCGACGATCCGGTGGCCAACTTCATGTTCACCGGGGAGAGGCGCCTCCGGCGAGGCCTGCATTCGTTCTTCACCTCGCAGCTGCGCCGTCAGTACCTGCCCTACCGGCACGTGTACACCACCGACCGGCTGGACGGGGTGGCGATCTGGGGCCCGCCCGAACGCCAGCGCCAGGGCCTGCGCGAGCTGTTCCAGCTCCTGCCCACCGCGCCCTTCCTGGCCCCGCGGATGATCCGGGCCCTGCGGCTGCTGTTCGAGATCGACGCCCTGCATCCCAAAGAGCCGCACTGGTACCTCGCCACCATCGGCACCGAGCCGGCCCGACAGGGACACGGGATCGGCTCGACGTTGCTGCAGGCGGTGCTGACCCGTGTGGACGAGGAGGGCGCTCCCGCCTACCTCGAGTCCTCCAAGGAGCGCAACGTCCCGCTGTACGCCCGGTTCGGCTTCGAGGTGATCGACGAGCACCGCTCCACGGGGGGGAGCCCGCCCATCTGGCGAATGTGGCGCGAGCCCCGGCCACCGGAGCGCGGAACCCCGGTCCGGCACCTGCCGCCGGGTCAGCCTTCGACGTAGACGCCGTCGGGACGGCCCTCGGGCTGGGAGACCACGGCCGTCAACAGCTCGTGCAGGGCACGGGTGGGGGCTGACGGGAGCCCGCGGCTCCGTTGCGCCACGCCGACCCGCCGCCGGGGCAGGCCCTCGATGGCCACCGGGTGGAACTGGGCCCGCAGGAAGGTCGGGATGGCAGTGGCCGGGAGGATGGCCGGCCCGTAGCCCTCGAAGGTGAGCGAGGCGATGAGACGCAGGCCGTCGATCTCGGCCGCGGGGAGCAGGGTGATCCCGAGCGGCCGGGTGACCGCGTCCAGCTCGTCCCGGAAGGCCGTCCCGGGCAGGGGGAGGAGGAGCTCCATGTCGGCCAGGTCCTCCAGCGACACGGGCCGGGTGGGGGAGGCCATGGCGTGACCCTCCGGCACGACCAGGACGAGGTCCTCTTCGAAGAGCAGGCCGGCCACCAGGTCACGGCCGGAGACGGGGAGGTGGAGCACGGCCAGGTCCAGCCGGCCGCTGGCCAGCTGGGGCTCGAGCCCGGTGGTGTTGCCCTCGACGACCACCAACCGCAGCTTGGGATGGCGCTTGCGGGCCACGTCCATCAGGCGCGGCACCAACCATCGCGCCGTCGTCCCGATCATCCCCACCCGGACGGTACCGGTCACCTCGTCGCGGCAGGCGGCGACATCCGACACCAGGGCGTCGAGCTCGGCGAGGATCCGCCTCGCCCGGGCCACTACCACCATCCCCTCCTCGGTGAGCCGACCGTCGGCGCGGTCCACGAGCGGGCTGCCGAGCTCCCGCTCGAGGCGGGCCACATGGGCCGAGATGTTGGACTGGACCGTGTTGAGGTGCTCGGCGGCGGCCGAGAAGGTGCCGTGATCGCTGATGGCGGTCAACGCCTGCAGATGCCGCAACTCCATCACTAATCACGATAGCAGCCATCGAAATAAGCTGCTTGACTGATTGCTCGCGGGTGTTATACGATAGCTCACGACCACAGGGTCAAAGGAATCCCCCTCCTATCCTTGTTGAGTCAGAGCAAAGGGACTGCCCTTCCCCCCTCGGCGGTCCCTTTGCCGCGTCAGGGCCCATTGTGACCAGCCACTTCGATCAGCGAATGCGGCCGCTCGACCGGGGCCGCCGGCAGTAGCCTGCGATCTGTGACCCCTTCCGCAGCCGCCGTGTTCGTCGACCTGGACCGGACCCTGCTGCGCTCGGCCAGCGGACCCGTATTCCAGGAGGCGATGGTGGCCGAGGGGGTCCTGTCCGCCGGAAGTCATCTGCCCGGGGACGGTCTCGTCTACGACCTCTACAACCGGTTCGGTGAGTCGGTTCCCTTCATCGCCCTGGCCCGGGCCGCGGCCAGGGTCATGCGGGGCCGGCCGGTCGAGGCCACCCGGCGGGCGGGGAAGCGCGCCGTCGAGCCACTGACCGACCTGGTGCAGCCGTGGGCCCTTGCCGATGTGGCCGTCCATCGGCAGGCCGGTCGGGCCCTGGTGCTGGCCACCACGTCCCCCGTCGACCTGGTCTCGCCGCTGGCCGACGCGCTCGGGTTCGACGGCGTCGTCGCCACCCGCTACGCGGTGGAGGACGGACGCTACACCGGCCGCCTGGCGGGCCCCTTCGTGTGGGGGGCCGGCAAGCTGAAGGCCGTCCGCGAGTGGGCCGAACTGACCGGGGCCGACCTTGCCGTGTCCCACGCCTACTCGGACAGCTTCTTCGACCTCCCCCTCCTGCTCGCCGTGGGCCATCCCCACCCCCTCAATGCCGACCCCCGCCTCGTGGCGGTGGCCCTGGCCCGACGGTGGCCGCTCGAGTACTGGGACCGGGCTCCCGGCATTCCCTCCCTGGTGGGCTTCGAGCCGTACCATCTGGTGCGCCCGTTCTTCCGGCCCGAGTCGTTCCCCTACGCCCGCTTCTCGGTCGAGGGCGTGGAGCACATCCCGCGACAGGGGCCCGTGCTCCTCGCTTCGAACCACCGCAGCTACTTCGACGTGGCCGCCATCGGCCTCGTTGCCGCCCGACTGGGGCGGCCGGTGCGCTTCCTGGCCAAGCAGGAGGTCTTCGACGCACCGGTCGTCGGTCGACTCGCCCGTGCCCTCGGCGGCATACCGGTCGAACGCGACCACCGATCCGGCGGTGGACCCGGCCCGATGGGCCAGGCGGCCGCGGCCCTTCGAGCCGGCGAGGTGGTCATCGTGCTGCCCCAGGGCACCATCCCGCGCGGACCCGACTTCTTCGATCCGGTGCTCCGCGGGCGCACCGGCGCGGCCCGCCTGGCCGCCGAGACGGGCGCCCCGGTGGTGCCGATCGGGCTGTGGGGGACCGACCGGGTCTGGCCGCGGTCAGCCCGGGTGCCCAACATGACCGCGCTGCTCCATCCACCGAAGGTCACGGTGATTGTGGGGCGTCCGGTGACGCTCGGCTCGACGGATGCGGTGGCGGATACCCGCTCCATCATGGAGGCCATCAGCGAGCTGTTGCCGGCCGAGGCGCGGGTGACGCGGATACCGACCGAGGAGGATCTCGCCCGGACACGGCCCCCGGCGTGACGATCACGGCCGGCCCGTCCCGCCGGGCGCTGCCCCGGCGCGCCGCCGTCGCCGCCGAGGCGGTCAAGGCGTCCAACTGGCTGTCGCGTGCCCTCGGCCGCGGCAGCGGCACCGTGGCGGGGGGACGGGTCGGGCTGGCCCTCGACGGCCGACTGCTGGCCACACTGGCCGACGGTCGACCGGTGGCCCTGGTGACCGGGACCAACGGCAAGACCACCACGACCAGGATGCTGGTGGCCGCACTGGCCGGCGGCGGTGATCGGCCGATCGCCTCCAACCAGACGGGAGCCAACATGCCGGCGGGTCATGTCGCCGCCCTGGTCGGATCGCCCGGCGATGCCGCCGCCGTGCTCGAGGTGGACGAGAGCTACCTCGGACGGGTCATGGCCGACACTCGGCCGCGGGTCGTGGTTCTCCTCAACCTGTCGAGGGACCAGCTGGACCGCATCTCGGAGGTACGGATGCTGTCCGTGCGCTGGAGGGAGGCGCTCGGCTCGATGGACCAGCCGGCGGGTGGCGCCTGGCCCGCGGTGGTGGCCAACGCCGACGACCCGCTGGTCGTCCATGCCGCCGAGACGGCGCCGGCCGTGGTTTGGGTCGGGGCGGGCCAGGTGTGGCGGAACGATGCGGTCGGGTGCCCCGTCTGCGAGGGCCGGATCGCCTTCGAGGAGGGGGGCGGGTGGGCCTGCGAGCGTTGTCGGTTCTCCCGGCCGCAGCCGGACGCCTGGGTCGAAGGGTCGGTGCTGGTACTGGCGGGCGGGTCGCGGCACTCCCTCGACATCGGTCTGCCCGGCCAGTTCAACCGGTCCAACGCGGCCATCGCCGCCGTGGCCGCCGCCCTGGCCGACGGCCATCGCAACGGCGACACCGGCTGGGCCGGTGCCGTCTCGGGCGCTCTCGATCGCCTGGCCGGGCTCACGGAGGTGGCGGGCCGGTTCTCGTCCGCGGGACGCCGGGGCCACCGGGTGCGCCTGCTGTTGGCCAAGAACCCGGCCGGGTGGGCTGCCGTGTTCGATCTGCTCGATGAGGCCGGTCCGGCGTATGCACCGGCCGTGCTGTCTATCAATGCCCGCACCGCCGACGGGCTCGACACCAGCTGGCTCTGGGATGTGCCGTTCGAGCGCCTGGGCAAACGATCGGTGGTGGCGACGGGCGACCGGCGCCTCGACCTGGCCGTGCGTCTGCACTACGCGGGCGTGTCCTACGACGTGGTGGCCGACCCCGTCGCCGCTGTCGACCGGGCCATCGACGATGCCGGGAGCCACCCCTCCGGACCGGTCATCGACTCCGGATCGGTCATCGACTTCCTCGGCAACTACACCGCCTTCGCCGAAGCACGCGTCCGGCTGTGACCCGGGTCGACCGCAATTCGTCACTGGCCGTCGCCGTCGTCTACCCCGACCTCCTCGGCACCTACGGGGATGGGGGCAACGGCGTGGTGCTGGCCCGGCGGGCGGCGTGGCGCGGTATCGACGTCGAGCTGATCCAGGCCGAGTCGGGCCGCCTCCTCCCGACCGCCGACCTGTACTGCATCGGCGGAGGCGAGGACGGCCCCCAGGTCCGGGCGGCGGAAGCCCTCCGGGGTGATCCCGGCTTCGGTCGGGCTGTGGAGCAGGGCGCCGTGCTACTCGGGGTCTGTGCCGGCTTCCAGCTGCTCGGCCGCACCTTCCCCGACGGCCACGGACGGGCCCACCAGGGACTCGGGGTCCTAGACGTCACGACCGCCAAGGGCACCGCGCGCGCGGTGGGGGAGCTGTTGGCCTCGGTCGACGCCGGAGCGCCCCGGTTGCCGCCCGACCGGCGGCTTCCCCTGCTCACCGGGTTCGAGAACCACGGCGGCCGCACCACGGTCGGACCCGGCGCCCGGCCGCTCGCCCACGTGGTTCGGGGGGTCGGGAACGGCGCCGGCGACAACACCGAGGGGGCCTGGACCGACCGGGTGGTCGGCACCTACCTCCACGGGCCGCTCCTGGCCCGAAATGTGGGGCTGGCCGATCTTCTGCTCGGGTGGGCCCTGTCCACCCCGGGCTCGCCCCCGGTGGCCCTCGACCCGCTGGACGACAGCGAGGAGGACGCGCTCCGGCGTGAGCGCCTGGCCGCGGTCGAGCGGTCGCCCTCCCTCCTGAACCGGCTGCGGGCCCGCCGCTGAGGGCGCCTTGCCCGGCCGGTCGGGTTCACCGGCCCCGACGGGGCCAGTCCTCCAACTCGCCTTCGGCCGCCCCCTCGGTCGGAGGCGGGGCGAGCGACCACGAACGGCGCCAGGCCGACGTATCAGGGCCTTGCAACGCCGGGGTCGTCCCGGCCGCCGCCTGCTTTCGGGCCGTCCACCAGTCGGTGCGGACCTCCGCAGCCATGGTGGCCACCGCCGCTTCGACCCGGACACCGAAGCGGCGGGCGTCCTCTCCCGCGTCCGGGCACAACGGGGTGCCGAAGGTGACCGTGGTGCGGGTGCGGCGCAGGCCCTTGCGCCCCTTGGCCAGGATGTCGTGGGTACCGGCCAGATGCACCGGCACGACGGGTCGCCCGGTGCGCACGGCCAGGTAGGCCGCACCGCCGCGGAAGGGTTGCCCCCACCCGTCCGGGGAGCGGCCGCCTTCGGGGAAGATCACGAGGTTCCACTCGTCGTCGAGCAGCTCGATGGCCAGCTCGGCCGACCGGCGGTTGACCTTGGTGCGCTCCATCGGGATGGCGGCCAGCATGAACGACCAGACGTCGGCCTTCCAGCGGCGGTCGAAGAAGTAGTCGGCCGCCGCCGCCACCACCGTCCGGTGACGGAAGCGCAGGGGGAGGCAGGACAGCAGCAGGGGCGTGTCGGCATGGCTGGCGTGGTTGGCGGCGAAGATGACCGGCGGGTCGAGGCTCCGGAGCCCCTCGTCGCCCCGGATCAGTGGGGATGCCACGATCTGGGCGACCGGCCGGGCCACGTTGTCGAGGACGACCGCCCGGGCCAGTCGAACCGGGTACCGGCGGGACCAGGCGGTGTCGTAGTGGGCGCCCAGGTCGGGCTCGGCCGCGGGGCGGGGCACCGACTCGGGCCAGCTGGGGGCGGCCAGCGGGAAGCGGGCCCGTCCGATCCGCGACGCCAAAGACGCGGGTGGCGGCGAGCGGGGCGACACGACCCGGCGCCACCACCGTGGCCGTTCCCCGTTCCCGAGCAGGGCGTCGGTCCGAACGGCCCGGCCGGTCCGCAGCGAGTTGGCCGTGCCGAGCTCGCGGAGTCACCGCACGTCCGCCATGAGGATGGGCGGGGCGTGCAGATGGGTCAGCGATGGCGATGGGCCCACCACGTCCGAGGCCATCTCCAATGCATCGGAGAGAGTCGACGCCGCCCGGAAGCCCAGCCGGTGGACGGCGGCCTCGTCTCCGCCAACGATGACCACGGCACCCAGGTGCTGCAAGGCGTGCGCGCACCAGTACCACATGTAGAAGGGATGGACCCCGTGGTAGGCGTGCCCGGTGCGATAGAGATGGATGTACCAGGGATCGGTGGCGAAGGATTCCTCGAACCGGTCGGCCACCTCGATCGGATCGGTCGTCTCGGGGAGGACCTGCTCGAAGAAGTCGATGTAGCTCGGGTGGTGGACCGGGTTGAACTCCCACGGGATGGGATGGGTCATGATGAGGACGCCGCCCTCTCGGACGAGCGGCTTGCCCCGGTAGAGGTTGAAGAAGTACCCGAGTCCCAGGCAGGCCACCAGGATGGGGTTGAGGATCGAGTTGACGTTGTACGGCCCGATGTAGGGCAGGCCCATCGTCAGGATGTCGGTCTGGCCCTCGACCACCACGCCCTGCTGGGCCCAGACGTTGTCGGTGGTGAGTTTGTGCACGGCCTCCACTTCGCCGGCCTGGACCGAGCTCATCCGGTGGGGCGATTTGACGGAATGGAAGAGCTGGCGGGCGTAGCGCGGCGGGGTCCGGTCCAGGGCCTTCGACGCACCGAGGTAGCCCAAGCGGTCGCGGACGCCCCATTCCCACTCGCGCTTCTGGAGGAAGGCGAATGCGGGTGGGAAGGTGTCGTTGTTGAGGGTGGTCTCGATCTGGAACACGTTGACGCCGCTTTCGGCGATGAGGCGGCCCATGCGCCAGTTGGAGGAATGCAGCTCCGACCGGTGCTGGTCCATGAACGAGCGGCTGTGCTGCATGGTCACCGGATTGTGGTGGTGGCGCAGGCTCCGATAGCTGGCCAGCCCGGTGGCCACGCTCTTGTGGCCCCCGTCCATGGCCACCAGGTTGATGTTGACGTAGATCAGGAGGTCGCTGTCGGCCGCCCGCTTGTTGATCTCCACGTCCTCGCCCTGGTCGGTCTGGCCCAGGTGGACGAGGGCGCCGGGATCCTCGGCGTCGTGCTGGGTCAGGAGGCCGTTCGGCGCGAAGGCGTCGTAGATGCGGTCGCCGAGGGCGTGACGGAGCTCGGGTTCGGTCATGCGTCGGTGGAGGGCCAGGGCCGCGATGAGCTCGACGTCGTCCACCCCGGCAGCCGCGGCCATGTCGAGAACCTGCTCTATGACGAGCTGCCGGATGTCGGGTCGTTCCATCGGCGGTAGGGGCAGCGAAATGTCGTCGAAGGCGACGGTCAGCTTCATGCCGGGCCGGAGTTGCGCCGACAGGGGCTCCTGATCGCCCACCGGGTTGAGGAGCGCGGCTCGGATGGCGGACGAGGCGTCCGGCAACGGGTCCATCGGCTCGGGTGCGTAGATCACCCGGCTGCCCTCGGGCAGGCGCTCGAGGCTGAAGCGCTCGCCCCGCCAGAAGAGCGTCGGGGGGGTTGAACGGTCGACATCGAGGACGAAGCCGGGCCTCGGGCTCATCGATTCCTTCCCTTCCGGTCGCGGAGGTCGAATGCCACCTTGACCGCGCCTCGGCGACCGGCCGCGCCGGCGTGGGCGATCGCCTCCTCGTAGCGTTCGAGTGGGTAGGTGGCGCTCACCAGCGAGCCGAGCCCGGCCTGGGCAACGAGGTCGATGGCCCGGCCGAATGTGCGGATCGGCCCGGGGGAGCCGGGACGGTCTTCGACTCCGTAGGTGTAGGAGCCGACCAGCGTGAGCTCGCGGTGCCACAGCGGCGCCAGGTCCATCGACACCCGTCCGGGCATCCCGACCAGCACCACACGGCCGCGCGGCCGCACCATGGCGAGCGTTGCCGCCAGTGAGTCGGAGCTGCCCACGCAGTCGAAGACCACGTCGGCGCCGTCGGTCAGCCGCCCGGCCAGGACCAGGGATCCCGATCGGCGACGCACCGCCCGGGCCAGGTGTTCGGGGGCGACGGCCAGGTCGGCACCGAACTTCTCGGCCAGTTGTCGCTGGTGGGCGTGCTTGGCCCCCACCATCACCGTGGCCGGCGCCGATGGCCGCGAGAGCTGGCAGAGGGCGGCTACCACGGCGAGGCCGAGGGTGCCGGCCCCGACGACGGCCACGACGGCGTCGGCTTCGACCGCAGCCGACAGCACGGCATGGACGGCGCAGGCGGTGGGCTCGACCATGACGGCGTCCTCGTCGCTGAAGGTGTCGGGCACCCGGTGGACCTGGGAGTGGTGGGCGACCAACCCGGCGGTGGACCAGCCGCCGCCCGTGTCGGCGCAGTAGCCGGTCTGCAAGCCCGGGGCCAGCTCACCGAAGGCCACGTTTCCGCACAGCCCGGTGTGGCCACCGGCACAGTACGGACAGGGCGGATCGATGTGGCGCGGGCCACAGCCGAGGACGGGCTCGATCACGACCCGGGCTCCGGGCTCGAGGGCCTCGCCCGAATGGTCGGTACCTCCGTTGTCGAGGACTCCGACCACTTCGTGCCCGGGCACGAAGGGGAAGCTGACCATGTCCTCGAAGTAGCGGGAGCTCCGCCCGTCCAGCGTGGCCAGGTCCGACCCGCAGATGCCCGAGAGCACGGGCCGGAGGAGGGCCCAGCCCTCACCCGGGAGCTCCGGTGCGGTCACGTCGAGGAGCTCCAGTGGGCCGATAGCGGCTCCCCGACCCGACCCGAAGAGCGATGCCACCCGCGAGGCGGCGAACCGGGGGAGGTTGCGCTCCAGCACCAGCGCCTTCATCGGCCCGACACCCGGAGCGGGATCCGGCCGGCCGCGCCCGCCCCGGTGACGTGGGCACGGCCCCAGCCCGGTCGCCGCCGATCCACCGGACCGAGGGGGAGCAGCGGCGCGGAGCGCCCCTCCGCCTTGTGCCAATGCTCGACGTGCCAGCCACGCCGCCGGGCGATGGCGGCCAGCTTGGCCTCGGGATTGACGGCGACCGGGTAGCCCACCGCCTCCAGCATGGGCAGGTCGCTGGCCGAGTCGGCGTAGGCCATCGACTCCTCGAGCCCGAGGCCCTCGGCCTCGGCGTAGTCGGCGAGGACGAGGGCCCGTGCCTCACCGATGGGGGGCAGCTCGTCGAGGCGGCCGGTCAGCCGGCCGTCGATCTCGCCCAGCCGAGCGCACACGATGTCGTCGAAGAGCGGCCGAAGCGGCTCGACCACGAAGTCGAGCGCGCCGGTGATGAGCACCGTCCGGTGGCCGAGGGCCCGGTGCTCGCGCACCCGGGCCATGCCGGCCGGGAACGACTTGGCCAACAGGAGATGGTGGAAGAGCTCCCAGGCGTCCCGCCGGAGCCGAGCGGCCGGCGCTCCCTCGTAGCGCCGGTAGAAGGAACGGAGGAAGTCGCCGCGGTCGCGCCGGTCGAGCGCCAACAGGGACGGCGCCTCGCGGACCAGGTCTGCCACGAATGCCACCCGCTCGGTGGCCGGGAGGTGCCGTGAGGCGAGCCAGGCGTAGGAGTCGACGACGTTGGAGGCGATCAGAGTGTTCTCGAGGTCGAAGGCGGCCAGATGGCGGTCAGGGGAGAGGATGGCTCGGCGGGAGCGATCGGCCCGCGTGCTCCGTCTCGACCGCGTGGGACTGGTGCGGACCCGGGCGTGCTCGATTACGGAGGGCAAGTGCACGTCGCGCACGTAGACGTCCCAGTCGACGGCAGCCGGGTCGAGGCAGAAGGCCTGGCGATCGTCATCGTCCATCCGGTCCCAGAGCGCCAGCAGTCGGTCGACCCGGTAGCGGGCCTCGGTCTCCGCATAGGCGCCATAGAGCTCGACGTAGCCGAGTGCCCGGTCGGCCAGCAGGTGGCGCTCTTCCAAGCCGGCCATCCATTCCGCCCGGCGGCCGCGGATGGGCAGGGACCCGGCCACCTTCTCGGCCAGCTCCATGGCCTTGCTGGCCCGGGTCAGCTGCCGCTGCACGCGACCCCGGCCCGGGAACGACCACGCCGGCACCACAATCGGCTGGCCGTCGGTGTCATAGAGGGGGTGCTCGGTGAACCAGCCCTGCACCAGCTCGACCAGACGACCGTAGCGCAGAGGGTTCTGCACCCCCGAGGCCACGTGGTACACGGTGGGCCCGTGGTAGTCGCTGTCGGCCTCGAGGAGCGCCTCGCCCGCCACGGCCAGGATGGTGGCCACCACGAGGTCCACCGGGATCACGTCGGTCACCCCCTCGGGCACCCCGGGGAACTCGCGGAGCAGCCCCCGGGCGTAGGACACGATGATCGGCTCGGCCATGCGGAAACCCCGGATCCAGCCAGGCCGCGGCTCGGCCAGCGAGGACTCGATGATCGAAGGGCGGATGATGGTCATGGGCAAGGTGTCGGCGTACCGGGAGACGAGGGCGCGTTCCCCGAGGGCCTTGGTGTACGGGTAGGCGTCCGGCCAGCCGAGCGATTGGGCTCGCGCCTGGCCGATGTCAACCATTTGCTTCTTGACCCAGTCCTCCCGCAGCCGCTCGGCCCGCTCGGCGAGCAAATGGAGGCCGGCCGCGCCGAGCTCGCTCCTGGCCTCCCTCATGAACGCGGCCAGGCGGTCGGGCTGGCGGGAGGTGGCATCGGCGTCGCCACGCTGACGGCGGGCTGCCTCGACCTCGGCGCGCCAGTCGACATCCACGGCAAAGGGGTTGCCGTCCAGCAGCTCCTCCTTGGCCTCGCCCTGGTGCGTTCCGGCCACGTACGCAGTCGAGACCGGGACGAAGTGCCGCGGACCGCTGCGGCCCTCGGCCTGCGCCCGGGCACGGGCGGTCGACCACGGCCTCCGCCACCCGGGACGGCCCGAGCAGGTTGACCTCCACGGCGGTGTCGAGCGGGGAGTCGAAGCTGACGGCGGCCGCCGAGTGCACCACGATGTCGCATTCCGAGAGGGAGCGCATGCCCTCCTCGTCGAGCCCGAGACCGTCGGTGGCCACGTCCCCGGCGACTGCGGTGACCCGGGCGGACACCGCCTCGTCGAATTCCGATCCGTGGAGCTCTCGCAGGCGGTCGAAGCAGTCGTTCTTGAGGACCTCCCGGGTGGTCCGCTGCATGGGGCTGGAGCGCCGGCCGGGACGGACGAGCAGCACGACGCGGCTGTCCGGCACGGTCCGCAGCACTCGCTCGACCAGGGCGGTCCCCAAGAATCCGGTGGCGCCGGTGACGAAGAACCGGCGCCCTGCGAGTGCGTCGCGGACGCGGGTCACCGGTTCTGTCTACCATATGGTAAGTGAGCAAGTCGAGTACCGGTCCCCGACAGTCGCGGCGAGGTCGAGGCGCTCCCCGGACCGCGGCGGCACGGACATCGTCCGGGTCGGTGGGCGCGAGCACCTCGGAGCGGATCCTCGACGCCGCCTTGGCGTCGTTCGCCACACGTGGCTACGAGGCTTCGTCGCTGGACGCGCTGGCCGACGGGCTCGACATCCGGAAGCAGACCATCCTCTACTGGTTCCCGTCGAAGGAGGCGCTGCTGGAGGCGGTCATCGACCGCAGCGCCATCGAGCTGTCGTCCGCCCTGGAGGAATCGTTGGCCGCCGCCGGCGGGGGATGGGCGCGGGTCGAAGCGGTGGTTCGGTCGGTCTTCCGCCTGGCCGCCCGCCGGCCGCAGCTGCTGGGCCTGGTGCGCGAGACGGGACGGCTGGGAACGCCGGCCGCCACCCGGATGGTCCGCGCCCTCGACCCGCTGGTGACCCGCGCGTCGCAGTTCCTCCAGGCGGAGATGGATGCGGGCCATATGCGTCGGCACGAGCCGCGGCTGCTGCTGCTGGCCATCTACTCCACGGTCATCGGCATGGTCACCGAGGTGGAGGTGGGTCGGGCGTTCGGCGAGGAGCCCACAGCCCGCTCCCTGGTGCGACGTCGGAACGAGATACTCGAACTGCTCCGCTCGGCTCTGGTCACCGAGCCCGGATAGGCCGGATCAGTCCGGGGCTTGGGCGGCCTTGCGCTCGCGCCGGGAGGGTTTCGGGGCCGGCGGGGGCGGTCGCTTCGGGGTATAGCGCTTGTTGGCCTCCGGTTGGGCGGCACTCCCGGTCCTGCCCTTCTTTTTGGTCGGCGTCCGGCCTCTCTCCGCATCTCGTCTGGATGCGGTTCCGCCCGATCGAGTTGGCGCCGCCCGGGCGCGGCTGGTCGACTCGGCGCGCGCCGTGCGCGGCCTCGGCGGACGCCTCCCGCTGGACCTTGTACGAGCGGTAGAGGATCCAGAAGGCGAGGGCGAGGAACGGGAGAGCCAGGAAGAGCGTGGAGTTGGAGAACAGGAGCCCGATGAACAGCGCGACGAAGCCGACCGGGGCGCGCCGCCCGAGGAACGTGGCGCCGAGCAGAAGGGCCCCGCCAACCAGTCCGACGAGCATGACGGTCTGAGGGCTCAGCTGGTTCTTCTGCCGATGAAAGTGGGCACTGTTCTCGACGAGGTAGACGACGATTCCGAGGGCTACGGCGCCACCCGACGCAACAAACGAGAACCGCCGCTCGCGCTCGTCGAGCCGGTCGATGGCCCATCTCGTCGAGCGGGCCGACCCGGCCGCCGGCGGGCGCCGGCCGGGTGGGGGCGTGCGGCCCGTCCCCACCTTCGAGCGGTCTGATTTGGGAACCGGCCGGTCTTCGGCCGCGACTTCGGCTTCCTCCCCGTCGTCGCCGGCGAGATCGCGATCGTCGGGATGGCTCGCCATCGGGCAAAGGCTATCGGCCCGGGACGCGCCGGCCGGCTCCGGGAGCCGGATTGCGCGCCGGGATCGGGAGGTGCCCGGACGTCGCATCATCCGATCCGTTCGACGGCCAGCACCAGGCGCATTCCGGCATTGGCCTCGGGCTCGACCACCCAGCCGTCACCAGCTGTGATTCCCACGGCCACCGCTGGCTCGTCTGCGCCGATCGGGCGGGCATCGGCGATCCGGGCCGGTTCCTCGGTGCTGAGCCCGAGATGGTGGACCCGCCCAGACCGGCCCCCCAGCCACTCGGAGAGAGGTCCGGTACCGGAGTGCCCGTCGGGTGCCACCAGGTGGAGAGTCACCGGACCGCCCCAGCTCAGGTCGAGCCATCTGAGCCCGCGATCATCACCGGCACCGACGGTTTCGCCGCCCAGAAGATCGGCGAACAGACCGGTGGCGTGGGCCATGTCGGCCACCGCGTGCGTGATCCGGAGCAGCGAAGCCGGGGCGACCGGCCCGATTCCATCCGCCGCCGGCGTCGGTCGCTCGGGTAGTCGTCGGGTGGGGGGCTCGTCCACCCGCCCCCGGGAGCCTGGGCCAGTTGGACGACCACCCCGGTGGCCTGCTTGGGATGGAGAAACGCCTCCATCCACTCGGGATCGCTGAGGTCGATGCCGATGGGCTCCCACCCGGATCGCCGGGCCTGCTCGATGGCCGAGCCGATGTCGGCCACCTTGAACGTCAGGTGATGGGGACCGGGACCGTTCGACCGAAGGAAGCGTTCGAGGAAGTCGTTCACCGCAGTGTCGTACGGCATGAGCAGTTCGACCCGGGCCCCGTTTCCGAACCGCACCTGTCCGGGTGCGAACCCGGCGCCCGGCCCACCGGAATTCCATTCAGCGCCGAGGTCGGTGGCGTACCGGCCCCAGACTTCCCCCCAGTGGTGGACGGCGTGGGCGACATGGTCGAGCACGACCCCTTCGATGGTCTCGGGCACGGCCAAAGAATGCTCGCCCCCTACCGCCTCTGTCGAAACGGCCGGCACAGCGGTGTGTTGTGACCGTGACTTGCGACCAGTACCGTCACGGCCATGGACTTCCGGACCGGGTCGGTGATCGCACTGGCCGAGCAGGTTCGTCGTGGGGAGCGCTCCGCCCGCCAGCTCGTCGACCATGCGCTGGACCGGATCGCCGCCGTCAACCCGACCATCAACGCCTTCGTGGCGCTCGACGAGGAACGTGCCCGCGCCGCGGCCGATGCTGTCGATGCCACGGTGGCCGCGGGCGGGGACCCCGGTCCGCTGGCCGGGATCCCGATCGGCGTCAAGGACCTCGAGGATGCCGCCGGATTCGTGACCACCCATGGGTCCGCGGCTTTCGCCGACGCCCAGCCGGCGGCGGCCGACTCGCCTCTCGTGGCCCGTCTGGTGTCCGCCGGTTGTGTGGTCGTCGGCAAGACCAACACTCCGGAGCTCGGATGGAAGGCCGATACCGACAACACCGTCTTCGGCCCGACCCGGAACCCCTGGCACCTCGATCACACGCCAGGTGGTTCGTCGGGCGGTAGCGCGGCAGCCATCGCATCGGGAATGGTGCCGTTGGCCACGGGCTCCGATGGGGGTGGATCGATCCGCATCCCCTCGTCGTGCTGCGGCCTTTCCGGCATGAAACCGTCGCTCGGTCGTGTACCGAGCGGGGGAGCGTCCCCACCGGATTGGCAGAATCTCTCGACCAAAGGGGTCATGGCGCGACGCCTGGCCGATGTGGTGGCCGCACTGGACCTGGTGGTCGGGCCCGATCCCAGCGATCTACGGTCGTTGCCGCGACCGGAAGCGTCGTGGCTCGCCACCCTCGACGACCCGAAGCCACCACGACGCGTGGCCTGGTCCCCGACGCTCGGCTACGGCGAGGTCGACGCCGAGGTGCTGGCCATCTGCGAGCGAGCCGTGGAGGTGCTGGCGTCACTGGGTACGGACATCGTCGAGGTCGAGTCGGTATTTCCCGCCGATCCGGTGAACGAATGGCTGACCCTGTCCGGCGTGTACAACCTCCGCAGCCTGGCAGGATTTCGAGATGCCCCGGTCTGGGATCGGCTCGATCCGATGCTCGCCATGACCCTCGAAGGTGCCGAGCAAGTGACCGCTCTTGACGTCATCCGGGCCGACGATGCCTGTCACAACCTCAATCTGCGATTGGTCGAGCTCTTCCACGACGTCCGGCTGCTGGTCACACCGACGGTCGCCGCCGTCCCACCGCCCCGCTCGCTCAACGGGCAGGGGATGGTGAACGGGACTCCCGATTACAACTGGGTCAAGTTCACATATCCCTTCAACATGACTCGCTCGCCGGCGGCGTCGATCTGCGCCGGCCTTTCCTCTTCAGGACTGCCGGTCGGTCTCCAGCTGGTCGGGCCACAGCATGCCGACCTGGTCGTGCTGCGCTCGGCGGCGGCGTTGGAGCAGGCGTTGGCGTTCGACCGTGTAGCGCCGGATCCCGTTGCTACGTGAGCCCGATCAACCAAGCCCGTCGGACGTTCTCGCAGGTAGACGGGAGCGAAGTGCCGCTCTAGTCTCTGCTGCATGGGCGATGGAACAGAGGTGCTGCGAGAGCAGATAGCGCACGCCACATTCGCTGTCTTGGCGGATCAGCCCCTCGGACTGACCGCTCCGCAAGTCCGAGAGGCCGTGAAGACCTCCTGTTCACCGTTGGACCACGCAGCCGCCGCGGACGAATGGGAGGATCGCTTCGACCGGGCCTTCAATTCAGCCTTCTATCGAGCCCAAAGAGCTGGTTGGCTGGTAAGGGCCAAAGGCACATGGACGGTCACTGCCACGGGCCGGGCGGCGTTCGACCAATTCGTCGAGGCCAGCGACTTTGCCAGGGAATTGGAGCGCCGCTATGTGTTGTGGCGCCGGTGGCACCCGTTGGTGCTTCTCCGGATGAGGAGGGCGCGACACAAGCGGCCCGCTCAGCCCGAGTTGAACCCACGGTCCGAGTCCGAGGTGTCGAACTCGCCCGAAGTGCTGCCGGTTGTCGATCCTTACAGCGACACGCGCTTCTTCCGCGCACCCGTAGATCTTGCCGTTTCGCGCACCGGCGCTCGTCGGGTACTGATCATCGGCTCATGTCAGATGGGCTGGCTGGCGGACATGATCCCGGTGTGGGAGCCGACGTGCCAAACCGACTTTCTCCTCTTCGAGCATGTAGCGGAGCTTCCCAGCGACCCCCTGCGGGACCCGTCGGATTACGACTTTCAGGTCGTCCAGATCACTCTCCGTAACATCCTCATCGAACACGAATACTTTCACCTCTCCTTCTCCGACCAGGGCGCGTGGGAACGCTTCTTCGACGAGTGTCGAGAACGACTTGTTCGTTTCCTTCGCGCCGCCATGGTCTACAGCGAACGAACGGGCCTCATTACGTTCGTTACCAACTTCCTGGTTCCCCAGCAGAATCCAATGGGTCGGCTATTGCCCAGGAGGGACTTACGCAACCTCGTCTACTTCGTTCGCCGGCTCAACGACGAGTTGAGCGAAGAGGTCTCGCGGTATCCAAACGCGCACGTTGTCGATGTTGATGAGATCGCCGCCGATTTCGGACGGAAGTACATTCAGGACGACGTTCTCTGGTGGGTCAGCCACAACTCGATGATTGCTGAGTACGACCATCCTCGCGATCAGGGGCGCATCGAACCGACACTTCCCATCGGTCGCTATTACACGATCACAACGCAGAAGTTCATGGAAGCGGTGTGGTCGGAACTGTTGGCGATGTACAGGACTCTGCGGGGGATCGACAGCGTAAAGCTGGTCGTCGTTGACTTGGACGACACGTTGTGGCGCGGAGTTGTTGTCGAAGAGGACGAGGTGATCGCGGAGACGATCGAAGGCTGGCCTCTTGGGATTGTTGAGGCGCTCTGCTTCCTGAAGAAGCGCGGAATTCTTCTGGCGATCGTGAGCAAGAATGACGAGGCGAAGATCGAGGCGATCTGGACCCGGATATTTCGAAACAGAATTCTGTTGTCGGACTTCGCCGTCCGGAAGATCAACTGGAAACCAAAGGTGGAGAACCTCGAGGAGGTCCTTCGGGAGGTGAACCTCCTGCCGCGGAGCGTGGTCTATGTGGACGATAACCCTGTGGAGCGTGCCGCCGTGAAGGCCGCATTTCCAGACGTTCGCGTTTTGGGTTCGCACCTCTACTATCTGAAGCGCATCCTTCAATGGTCTGCAGAAACGCAGGTTGCCCTGGTGACCGAAGAATCGTCGCGGCGGACTGAGATGGTCCGTGCTCAGGTCGATCGAGAGTCGCTACGGAGTCAGGCGTCGCGCGAAGAGTTTCTGGCGCAACTCCAGGTGAAAGTCCAACTCTCTGAGATCAACGAACAGGGTCATCCAAAGTTCGCACGCGCACTCGAGCTGATCAACAAGACCAACCAGTTCAACACGACCGGTCGGCGGTGGACCTCAGACGAGTGCTCTGAGTATTTCGCCAGCGGGGGATATTTCGCCACATTTACAGTCGAGGACAAGTTCACAGCCTACGGGCTCGTCGGAGTAGCCCTCCTTAAGCCAGCCTCAGGTGAACTGTGTATCGATCAGTTCGTCATGAGCTGCCGTGTCTTCGGGCTCGACGTCGAGCTGAGCGTGCTGAGTGAGCTCATGCGGCGCGGACAGGCTTGTGGTCTGAACAAGATCGCAGGGACGGTCGTACCAACTGATGCCAATGCGCCATCTCGAGACCTGTACGTTCGAGGCGGCTTCTCTGAGGATGAAGGAGGTGAACGCTGGGTCTCAGACGTCGAGCGCCGCGTGTCGGTTGTGGCCCCGCACGTTGCGATCTCCTAACCCGCGCTTAGGCAGGAAGGAATCCCAATCGAGGGCAAGCCCCTCGAGTCCGCTCGATGTGGGTGGCATCGGCGACGACTGGGGTCGGTGCTATACGGAACCTTTCGCCAATCTGGGTTCGGTATCACGGCCCGATTGCAGACTCGAAGACCTAAATGGAAAGATCACCACTGGGAGTTTGCACCGTCGTCTTTCTTTTGGTCGATATGCGGAACGATCATGTCGAGCCAATCCCATCCAGTCTCGGGTCTCAGGTCACAGCATCTAGATGTAGTGCCCACAGACCTTGCTGACAGGGTCCACCCATAGGTGAAGCCCCCGGGGTGAGTGTGTAGCTGCCAAGCAAACGCACTCTCCGAACGGAGGCTCCAATGCACCGTAACGCTCGTCTCACCCCAGCTGGTCGACTGCTCCTCTGTCAGCGAATCGAGTCCGGCTGGCCCGTGGCTCACGCCGCTGCTGCCATGGGCATCTCTCGGGATCGGGCCTATGTCTGGTGGCACCGTTACGAGGAGGATGGTCAGGCAGGGCTGTGTGACCGCTCGAGTCGCCCTTACCGGTCGCCCTGCCAGACGAGGCCGTCCGTCGAGCGCCGCATCGCCGGTCTGCGACAGAAGCGAGGCCTCGGACCGGCGCGGATCGCTGGCATCGTGCGGGTCCCGGCCTCGACGGTGCACCGAGTTTTGGTCCGCCAGGGGCTCAACCGCCTTGATCACCTGGACCGGGCCACCCGCCTGCCGGTTCGCCGGATCGAGATGAGCCGGCCCGGAGAGCTCGTCCACGTGGACATCAAGAAGCTCGGCCGGATCCCGCGTGGTGGAGGATGGCGAGCCCACGGCCGTGGACGGGCGAACCGGTCAAGGGTGACACGGGTCGGTTACGCCTACGTCCACACCGCCATCGATGGCTATTCGCGACTGGCGTACTCCGAGGTCCTCGGCGACGAGCAGGGGCCCACCGCGGCCGGGTTCTGGCAGCGAGCCGAGCAGTTCTTCGCCGAGCACGGATTCTGGGTGGAACGTGTACTCACCGACAACGGCGCCTGCTATCGATCGCACGCCTTCTCAGCCGCGCTCGGCAGCGCCCGCCACAGCTTCACCCGGCCCTATCGACCTCAGACCAACGGCAAGGCAGAGCGTTTCAATCGCACCCTCCTGGCCGAATGGGCCTACCTCCAGACCTGGACCTCAGAAGGTCAGCGCAATCGCCGGCTTGTCCACTGGCTCCACATCTACAACCATCACCGTCATCACACCGCCATCGGGGGTCCACCCATCGGCCGTGTCAGCAACCTGGTTGGGCACTACATCTAGAGGCCGGATTGTTCGACTCGTGGCGGCTGGGTACCGGCTACTACGCTGGGAACTCCCTGCGGATCGAAAGAGTTGGCAAGACCCGTTAGGGGTAGCTCAGGAAATGTTTCGGGCGTTTAGCTCAGTTGGTTAGAGCGCAGCCTTCACACGGCTGAGGTCGGAGGTTCGAGTCCTCTAGCGCCCACTTTTTCCAACCATACAAAGGAAGCCAGAGGACGGGAGAGCGGCCGGGAACCGGACAGGAGAGCGGAGGCAGGCGACACCCATGCGTTCCTATTCCAATCCTCGGTGAAGGAGTTCATGACGTGCGATTCGTTCTCATTCACGGTGGATTCCACGGTGCGTGGTGTTGGAGCCGGACGATTCCGGAACTGGAGAGCCTCGGTCACGAGGCAATCGCCATCGACATTCCGGGCCACGGCGAGCGGGTTCAGGAAGTGGCCACTATGACCAGTCGCCTCGAAGCCGTGCTAGCCGTACTCCAGCCAGGCGATGTGCTCGTCGGTCACTCTGGCGGCGGCATGGAGATCACCCGTGCGGCTGATGCTGCACCGGAACTCGTCAGCCACCTGATCTACCTAGCGGCGGCATTGCCGCTGGAGGGCCTCCTTATGCAGGAGGCCCTCGTCTACCGTGATGGTTCATCGACAGAAGGCGACTATGACGTTACCGGGATGCTGAAGCACCTGCGCTTCAATCAGGACGGTTCGATGGCGTTTGCCACCGTCGAAGGCGCACAGGAACTCTTCTACCACGACTGTGATGCAGCGACGGCTCGCTGGGCCTTCGATCGTCTTTCACCTGAGATGGCGGGTGACACAGCAACTACGCCTGTCTCGGTTCCACGGTTCTGGGAAGCTGAACTCCCTCGGAGCTTTATCGTCTGCTTGCAGGACCGGGCCCAACCAAGGTGGCTTGCCGATGTGACAGCACGACGCCTTGGCGTCGAACCCCTCGCCATCGACGCATCACATTCGCCATTCCTCAGCCGCCCTGCAGAACTCGCCTACCTCCTCATCGAGGCGACGGCCACGGAGCCGATTTCCCCGCTCAGACGAGACGGCTGATCGGTAGCTCTTGATCGTCTTTGGCGAGAGACTCCGAGTCGGCAGGCTGAAAACGGAGCCACATGCGAGTTCGATTGGCTCGTTGATCGTCTGGACAGTCGTCGCCATCAACGCATATCTATCAGGTGTTCGAACCTCTGCTGGGCACTGGCGAGTCGTTTTTCCAGAGAGTGGGCGACATCACAGAGTGACACAAAGGAAGCCAGAGGACGGGAGAGCGGCCGGAAACCAGGAGAGCGGAGGCAGGCGACGGCCGACGGCGACCGGCAGGGAGACCGGCGGACCGGCAACGGTGGCGCGGTTACGGGTCCCCCCGCATGTGCTGTGTCCTCAACCGGTCAACGCAACACCTGCCTGATTGGCGAACATTGAGTTCGTCGATCAGGAGGTGTGGAGATGTGGAAGCGGTTCTCCGAGGAAGACCGGAAGACGATCTGGGACATGCGGGAAGCGGGTGTTCCCGTCAAACGGATCGCCAAGCATCTGGACAGGCAGAACTCGTCGCTCCGGAAGTTCATCGCCGACCACGGCGGAACCAGGCCGACGTCCGCGTCAGCGCTCTGAGCTCCGCCTCTCGCTTGGAGGAGCGGGAGGAGATCTCCCGGGGCCTGGCCGCTGGCCTCTCGATCCGGGCGATCGCCGCGGGACTGGACCGTTCACCCTCGACGGTCTGCCGTGAGGTGAACGCCAACGGAGGCCGGACGAAGTACCGGGCCCTCCAGGCCGACCGGGGTGCTGATCGGCGGGCCCTCCGACCCAAGCGGGCCAAGCTCTCCCAGTGCCGGCGACTGCGCGGCGACCGTCGAACGGAAGCTCGAGGCCCGGTGGTCACCGGAGCAGATCTCTTCGTGGTTGGCTGAGACCTACCCCGACAACCCGGAGATGCAGGTGTCCCACGAGACCATCTACCAGTCCCTCTTCGTCCAGGGCCGTGGTGCACTGAGAAAAGAGCTGCACTCGTGCCTGCGGACGGGTCGGGCCATGCGCAGGGCCAAGGCCTACACGAAAGGCGGCGTCGGCCAGGGCCAGCTCCCAACATGGTGATGATCTCGGAACGCCCGGCCGAGGTGGAGGACCGGGCCGTGCCCGGCCACTGGGAGGGCGACCTCATCTTCGGGAAGAAGATGACCGCCATCGGCACCCTGGTCGAGCGGCACAGCCGCTACGTCATCCTCCTGAAGTTACCCCAACGGCCACGGGGCCGAGGCGGTCCGGAAGGCCATGACCAAGCGGATCCTCACCCTGCCCGCCCAGCTCCGGCGGTCCGTCACCTGGGACCAGGGCAAGGAGATGGCCGAGCACGTCCAGTTCACCGTCGACACCGGCGTGCAGATCTACTTCTGCGATCCGAAGAGCCCCTGGCAACGGGGAAGCAACGAGAACACCAACGGACTGCTCCGTCAGTACTTGCCCAAGTCGTCCGACCTCTCCCAGTGCACCCAGCGGGAACTCGATGCCATCGCCCGCTCACTCAACACACGGCCTCGACAGACCCTCGGCTGGATGACACCATCAAAGGCGTTCGCCGACGCCGTTGCGTTGACCGGTTGAGGACACAGCACTTGCGGGATACCCGCCCAATGACCTAGGACGCAAGGTCGGGTCAGTGGACTCCCGCCGTGCAGACGGCCCCCTGGCGGACCAGGGGGCCGTCTGGGCTACTTCTCGATAAGGGCTAGGCCGCTGCCTCGCGTCCCCCATAGGCGGCCAGGCCGTAGATAACCAAGATGCCCACGAATATGTATGTCAGCGACCAGACGGGATAGAAGGGCATCCACCAGACAGCGCTGATCGACAGCACCGCTCCGGCAAAGATTCCGATCCAGCGGCTGAACTGGGATCGCGCCACCACCCCAAATGCGCAGAGGATGAGGACTATGGCAACGATTAGGTACACCCAGCCGTAGGTCTTGAGGCTGTGCCCGAAGATTGCGTCCTCAAAGTTCTGAGGAAGCACGCCGTGATAGCGGAATGCCCAGATAGCGTCGAATACCCGCATGACCCCAGCGACTCCAAGCACGATACCTGCGAACAGGAGCCAGCCGTCACCCTTTTGTTCCATGGTCCCACCTCTCTTTCTGGATTGACCACCTGAATGCTCCGTCCCATTCAATGGCGATTCTGGCGGTCAACGTTAGGACCACCATTCGCCATGTCGGTGGATGCTGCCGGGCTTTTGCACGATAGGAGGCAGAATCCGGTTAAGGGCACGGACTTTTAGGGTGTCCCTAACGCCCGAACTGTGACTCCTGCAGAAACTGGTCTCGCTCTGCTTCGTTGGCGAAGAGCAGGATCGTCCAGGCGTGATCGGCGCCACTTCGGCGCAGCGTCTCGTAGCGGTGATTCCCGTCCTCGAGGAAATACTTGCCGTCACGGTGCGATACCAGCAGCGGTGGGGGGTGCCATCCATGTTCGATGCTGTGCTCCATTGTCTCGACCTCGGACTCCCAGTCCACCGGCGCCACGGGAACGACTACTGCGTCCTCGTCAGGGCCGGCCATTGGCGTAATCCGATCGAGTCTGAACCGAATCGGTCCGAGGTAGGTCGCGCCGCCGAAGGCGAGGGCGGCAGCCAGGGGGGCGTTGTCGCTGCCCGGGCTGGCGAGGAAGTCAACCACCCAGTCAGCCAGCCGGCCCTCGTCCGCGGCACGCTGGGCTGAGGCAAGTGAGAACTTCGTGGCACCGGTCACGTTGATGCCCCCCCAGGCGGAGGCGCCGCGATGACCTCGGCGAGTGCGGCCAAGGATGGGACCCGTTCGTAGTTGGCATCGACGTGCAGACCGAGTGGATCCATGAGGAATGGCCGGATCCCCGCTCGCAGGGCGCCGACGACGTCGATCGCGGGCATGTCGCCGACGTACCAGACCTGGTCCACGTTGAGGCCGAGCAGGTCGACGGCAGCCTCGAAGATCCGAGGATCGGGCTTCATGACGCCGACGTCGCCGGAGTCCACGACGCACTCGATATCGACGCCGACACCGGGACCCACCTGGCAGAGCTCAAGTTCAGCGAGCCGCTGTGCCATCAAGCCGTCGGCGTTCGAGACTATGCCGAGCCGGACCCCGGTGTCGGCTAAGGCTTGCAGGCCTTCGCCGCTGCCTGGGACGGGTTCGACCCATAGCGCGGCGTCGGCGAACTCGCTGTCGATATGTCGATGGGCCTCGTCACGCCAATCCTCCGGTATGCCGCACTCGGTGACGTACGTCTGGAGGTAGTCGAGCCAGGCCTCGGCCCAGTTAGCTTCGACGTCGAGGTGGGTCCCGAATCGTGCTGCGGCCCGGTAGTGCGCATCGGTCAGCACGTCTCGGTCGACTGAGCACTCGGCCCGGGCAAAGGCTCCGAGGATCCGCTCGGGGTCAGGAAGGACAAAGATGCCGCCAGCGTCGAGGAGTACGGCCGCCGGAAGGTCGCTAGTAGAGGTCATATCCAGAACGTACCTAGAGGCGTCCCGTGCCACGAGCGCGGTGGCCCCAACTCTGTCACGCCTCCGGTGCGTCCGTGCTGCGACTGCCCCCTATCGTGGGGAGCGGGTCGGTTATCGACTGTGGCTGATCGGCAGATCGGGGATACGGGTTGATTCACCAGATCATGTGCGGGGACTCGACTTGAGGATCGAGCGCACGACCTCGTGGGGATAGGTCTGGTCTGACGAGATCGAAAGTCCACGGACCGAGCCCTTGAAGTTAGATCCGGTCTTGCAACTCCGAGGTGAAGCGATGGGCCTGGCGGTGTGTGAGTGGACCGACCCGCACCAGTTCCTGTCCCTTCTTGGTGTCGACAAGGACGTCTGCGTAACTGGCCAGCCAACGCCGCATATATGAGACATCGTTGACTCGGGGAATCGGGATCGACCGTTCCCTTCGGTTCAGCAGTCCCTTGCCGAGGAGCATCCGGCGGTCAGTTACAACGCAGGTATCCCGCTTCCGCCAGATCCCGTAGAGACCGAGGCTGAACAAGTAGCGAGGCAACCGGAGGAGGCGCGACGGCCTCACCACAAGCACAGATTCATCAGTTCTCAGTTTTCGGCCGCTCATTTGCCACCCTCCCGATCAGACGCCTCCCGGAACGCTATGACGGACAGCCACTTGGAGTCCAACAGAGCTTGCGTGACGATGTGATCGCCGAAGCAGCTGAAGCGAGCCGCCCACGCTCCAGCGCAACTGATGAATAGCCCTAGCCCGACGTCAAGCTGGTGCAGAGACCTCTGAAGGCGTTGCGTTGACCGGTTGGGGACACATATCGGCTCGAGGGATGCGCCTCATTCGGAGGGGCCGTATTAACAGCCCTGTCGGCCTAGCGTAAGAGCGTGGACCGATGCGATGTATGTGGGTTTGCGTACAACCTCGCCGAGGCACCGAGTGCAGGTCCCGCCATAGTTGGGGGAGCCAACGAGTTGGCCTCCATGCTGCGGGACGGCACTGATCTGAAGGCCCGGAGCGAGCCGGGCACCTGGTCCCCACTTGAATACGGCTGTCACGTTCGCGACGTCCTGCTCGTCCAGCGTGAACGAGTACTTGCGGCCCGGATCATGGACCAACCGTCGTTCAACCCGATGGGCCGCGACGAGCGAGTCGAGGGCGATGGATACGCGGAGCAGAACCCCGGCGATGTTGCCCGCCAGCTCTGCGATGCCGCTCTTCTCTTCTCCAACGTGCTCACCCGGCTGGGTTCCGAGGAATGGGAGCGTAAGGTTGTGTACAACTATCCCGAACGGTCCGAGCGGTCACTGCGTTGGGTCGCTGTCCACACCCTCCACGAGGTTCGCCACCACATCCTTGATGTTCGTTGCCAGCTGACTTGAGACAGGTCTCCCTTATCGCCGGTAGGGAGAAATAGCCAATTCATCTGACGGTTATCGGTCGCTTACGACAGCGGTCTGAGGTAGCGAATCTCGTCCACGGTGATGCCATGAACTTCTACCACCCGGCGTTGGCCGTCGGGACTCCACCCGTCGATGTCGTAGAAGCGTTCAGCCCGTTCGTTGCCAACGAGAACCCACAACACGGCTTCATGGATTCCTTGGTCGACTAGCCGTTCTCGGGCGTCTTTGATCATCATCCGGCCCACACCATGGGTCCACCAGTCAGGATGGACGTAGATGGCCTACAGCTCGCCGGCAGAGGACATGTCCTCATCGCGGCAAGGTGCAACCGTGGCAAACCCACAAATCACGTCTCCGTCGACCGCCACCGTCGTCTGAGGGTGGCCAGGATCCACGTCGCCGAAGGTGTAGCGGGATGCACGATCGGCGGGGTCAAGTGCATCGAGGTACTCATCGGGCAACAGTCCCCGGTACGCCACCTGCCACGACCGGACGTGAACCTCAGCAACGGCGTTGTTGTCCCCGGTTTCGGCTCTGCGGAGAAACACGCTCGACAGTACCTGCGCCGGCCGTCACGGAGTGCGCCATATCGATGCTCCTATGCCGGCAGTACTGGAAGCATTGTTGTGGGCCGCCGGCGGAGGGAATCGCTGAGGTGGGACGCGAAAGAGCCGCGAACCAGGGCTCCATGATTCGGCCGCCTCGGGATGGCAAGCCCGATGGCTATCGTCTCGGCTCGTACCGCATCGCTACTGCCCCCGAGCCGAACTCCAGCCGGTTCACGAGCTTCAGGTCGAGATGCTTCGATAGCCCCGCGAACAACGTCGGCCCGTGGCCCGCGAGCCTGGGCTGCACCACGAACTCGTACTCATCGATCAATCCCAGCTCCGTCAACGCCAGTGGGAGCTTCACTCCTCCCACGAACAGTCCCTTGCCCGACTCCCGCTTGAGTTGCTGAACGGCCTTGCCCAGATCCCCGCGTACGAGTTCCGCGTTCCAATCGACCTGCTCCAGGGTGCTCGACACGACGTACTTCTTTGCCGCGTTGATCGTCTGGGCGAAGGGTTCCGTCCAATCAGGTCTCGCTCCCTTGGGCGCCGTCGGCCGCCACGCTGATTCCATCATTTCGTAAGTCATTCGGCCAAGGAGAAGGGCATCGGCCCGGTCGAGGTTCTCGGCGGCATGACGATGCAAGTCTTCGTCCGCAGGAATTGCACGATGATCGCAGCACCCGTCCAATGTGACGTTGATGGAGTACCGAAGGGGTCGCACTTCGCAAGAGTACCGCCGATGGGGTATACCGGCGATGTATCAGTTATACGTGGACATGAACGACGAACGACATCATTGCGGCCAAGCAATTTGTCTTGTATCACGTGGCCGGATGCGAACGTGAGCTCGGTCTCACCCTGGACGGCAATGTAGTGGCACGGTCATCAATGAGCTGTCCCTTCAACGAGTGATGAGGCGCAGTTCGTGACACCTGTTAACGCTCCCGGCCGTGGCCATCCCGAAGCTGTATGCACGCTCCCGTGAGCGCCCTCTGAACGGGATTCGGATCAACCTCAATTGATGGTCAATTTCGCCGCCGTTGAGCATCCCTCGCAGCAAGGCTTTTCAGGCCTGGTCAACTTGCTCTGGCTTGAGTCCTCGTCGCCTTCGTGGCATGTCCCGGCGAGCCAAGATGCCCGACACCGTGTGATGGCGGATTTGATGACGTCGCGCCACCTCGTAGACCGTGGCTCCGCCCTGATAGTCCGACGGGGACCTGGCTTGCTCCGCCTCGTCCAGCCATCGCAACCGTGTTCTACGGATAGGAACCGAGCGTCGATTTCTGACGAACTGGCAGCCACTGGAAGTCTGGCACCGCCGAGCGTCATTTTCATTGGACCGGTGCTCGCGAGTGTTCACCGACGAGGAACGGCCCGATCTGGGCACCAGGCTGATGATGAGCTGTCCTGATCGGGCGCCTTACGCGTTGCCGAACAAGAGCCGGCAGACCGCGTCGACGTGCGCTTCGATGACGTCGTGGCTGGATGGATCGAGTGAGCTGAGTCGGCGACACTCTGGTGCAAGGACGAACATCGTCGGGCCAGCGCCGGTGAGGATGTAGTAGAGGTGCGGAGCTGGAATGTTCGGCACAGCGCCCAAGCGCGCCAATGACTCAAATATGTCAATCGTGCGCTCGTAGATCGGACGGACGTGCCGGTCGACGAGATAATCCATCCGAGGGCCATCGGCCTTGGATTCCTGTGTGATAATCCGATGCAGCTGCGGGTTTCGGGCAGAAAAGGTGATGAACTCGCGCACGAGCAGCTTTGCTCTGGTGATCTCGTCCACCCCGCGCAGCCCGATGGCTCGCTCATTGAGGGCCTGATTCAAGAGGTCGAAGAGCGCATCGACGGCCGCGTGCCACAGCTCTTCCTTCGAGTGAAAGTGGTAGTTCAAAAGGGGTTGGGTGACCCCGGATTTCGCAGCGATGTCGCGGTAGTCGCACCGTCGAAGGAGCGCTCCGAGAACAGGTCGATGGCGGCGGTGACGATCCGCTGCCGCGTCGCATCCGCCGAGGGCCGCGTGACCCGGTCGATGGAGGTCGGAGAGCCGTTCGACATCTCAGCAGCCTAATCAACCGAATAAGGTCTTGACAGATTCCTGATCGAACGAACAAAGTATCGGGCAATGACCGACCACCGTGCCCGGTACGGCCCCCACAATGCAGGCGATACCTACATCGCCCACGAGTTCACCGAGCAGTTGGTCGACCTCGGCGAGATCCAGATGAACTATGCGACCGCCGGCGAGGCCGGGTCGCCTGCGCTGCTGCTCATCCCGGGTCAGACGGAATCCTGGTGGGGATACGAAGCCGCCATGCCTCCGCTTGCCGAGCACTTCGAGGTATTCGCCGTCGACCTCCGTGGCCAGGGGCGGAGCACCCGGACGCACGGCCGCTACACGCTCGACAACATGGGCAGTGACCTCGTCCGTTTCATCGACGTGGTCATCGGACGGCCCGCGGTCGTAAGCGGTCTCTCCTCCGGTGGCGTCCTTTCTGCGTGGCTCTCGGCATACGCCAAACCCGGTCAGGTTGTCGCCGCGGTCTACGAGGATCCCCCACTGTTCGCATCGGAGATCCGGCCGGCTGTTGCCCCAGGCATCCGTCAGTGCATCGGCCCGATGTTCGACCTCTGGAGCACCTTCCTCGGCGATCAGTGGTCGATCGGTGCCTGGGACGCGATGCGTGAGGCGTCCGCGACCTGGTTGCCCGAGCATATGAGATTCATCCCGGTCCCCGATGAGCCGCCCCAGAATCTCAAGGAGTACGACCCGGAATGGGGCCGATCCTTTTGGACCGGGACAGTCGGCCTCTCCTGTGACCACGAGCAGATACTGCGCAACGTCAAGGTCGGCTCCGTGCTGCTGACGCACCACATGCGCATCACCGATGATGCCACCGGGTTCCTGCTCGGAGCAATGTCCGACCAGCAGGCTCAACGGGTGCAGGATCTCCTCGCAGGAGCAGGCGTTGCCGTGGACTATCGATCATTTCCCGACGTCAGCCACTCGTTGCACGGCGATCGTCCTGAGCTCTACGTAGACACAGTCCTCGATTGGATCACCACCCTCGGCAAGTGAAGATCGACGTCCACACCCACTACATCCCAGACGGCTACCGGGCAGCTCTGCAGCGGTCTGGCAACGACCAGCCCGACGGGATGCCCTGGATTCCGGAGTGGTCACCTGGTCAGCACCTCGAGGTGATGGACCGGCTCGGCATCGCCACGTCGCTGCTCTCGATCTCGTCACCAGGCGTGTATGTCGGCGACGGCACGACCGCCATCGCACTCGCACGCGAGGTGAACGAGGATGGTCGTCGTACAGTGGTTGATCACCCCGGACGGTTCGGGCTGCTCGCCTCGCTCCCACTGCCGGACGTCGATGCTGCGATGGTTGAGATCGCACACTGTTGCGACCACCTCGACGTCGACGGCTTCATTCTCCTCACGAACATCAATGGCACCTACGTGAGCGACGTGTCCTTCGAGCCAGTCTTCCGCGAATTGCAGCGTCGCGGCGCACCGGTGTTGCTGCACCCGACCTCTCCGGCGTGCTGGGAACGCACATCATTCAATCGCCCACGACCGATGCTCGAGTTCCTCTTCGACACCACCCGCGCCGTGGTTGACCTCGTGCTCAACGGCACCATCGCCCGCAACCCCGACCTCGCACTGATCATTCCGCACGCCGGCGCGACGCTCCCGCTGGTCGCCGACCGCGTGTGGGCGTTCGGACGTCTCCTCTCTCCCGATGTCGATGTGCTTGGCGACCTAGGCCGACTCCACTTCGACCTGGCCGGCTTCGCCGTCCCGCGCCAGCTCGACTCGCTGCTCACACTGACGACGCTCGACCACCTGCACTACGGAAGCGACTTCCCGTTCACGCCCGTGCCGGTCGTTGCCGCTGCCACCGAGAGAATCGACGAAATCGACTCGCTCCTGGACGCACTTCGATCAAACACGGTACGACTCTTTCCGGCACATGCCTGATCACGAGAGGACGACACGATGGAACACCAAATCGAACTCGGGTACATCGTTCTCGAGATACCCGATCCTGACTCGCTCGCGCCGGTGTTCGCTGACGTTGTGGGCCTCGTGCCAGGCGAGCCCACGGCGGCCGGCGCCACCTGGCGCAACGACCAGCGCGCCAACCGGTTGTTCATGCAGGCGGGATCGGCGAATGACGCGATCGCAATCGGTGTCGAGGCGGTGGACGAAGCCGCGTTCCTCGCCGTCGTCGCCCGACTTCGGGGAATCGGGGCCGACCTCGTCGAAGGTGATGGTAGAGACCGAAGAGTGCAACAGCTTCTTCGGACCGCGGCACCGTGGGGCGTCGACATCGAAGTCGCCCTGCAGCCGGCCGATGCGCCTACCCCGTTCTCCTCTCCGCTTGTCCCGGGCGGCTTCCTCACCGACGGCGTCGGGTTCGGGCATGTGGTCTTCGTTACGACCGAGCTTGAGGAGTCCCATGCGTTCCTCATCGACGGCCTCGGCTTCAACCAGTCGGACTGGCTCGAGACAGAACTCGCTCCCGGCATCGACCTCGAAGTGCGCTTCTACCACTGCAACCGCCGGCATCACACGATCGCCCTCGCACGAGCGCCTTTCGATCTCCCGCAACGCCTTCATCACATAATGTTCGAACTCAATGAGCGCGACGACGTCGGTGCCGCCTTTGACCGGGCGTGGGCAACGGACCTAGCCATTCCGAACGGGCTCGGCCGTCATGACAACGACGGCATGTTCAGCTTCTATCTTCAGACCACGGCTGGCTTTCAGATCGAAGTCGGCCACGGTGCCCGGGTGATCACCGACGGGTGGAGCGACAACCGCCGCTACGACCAGATCAGCGCGTGGGGACATCAGCCGCTTCGTTCGTCATGAGCACCGACACAGACGCCGACGTGGCCATCGTGGGCTACGGACCGGTAGGAAGCGCGCTGGCGATCCTCATCGCCCAGCTCGGAAGGACCGTCACGGTGCTCGAGCGGTGGCCCGAGCCCTACCCGCTCCCACGAGCGGTGCATTTCGATCACGAGGTCGCGCGCATTCTTCAATCGTGCGGGGTCGGCGACGAGCTGCGGACAATCAGCGAGCCCGCTGATATCTACGAGTGGCGCAACGCCGCGGGCACGACCCTATTGCGGTTCGGCCAGGCTGGCGACGGCCCTTCCGGATGGCCGGCATCATCGATGTTCAACCAGCCCTTACTCGAACAGCTGCTCGAGCGTCGTGCGCAGCGGGTCTGCGTCGACGTCCGCCGCGGAGTCGAGGTCATCGGCCTGGAGCAACAGGATGACCGGGTCATCGTGACTGGTGCCGACGACACACGTGTCTCGGCTCGCTATGTCGTCGGGTGCGACGGTGCCAAGAGCACGGTGCGGACGCTAACCGGGCTACCGATTTCCGATCTCGGGTTCTTCTACGACTGGCTCATCGTTGACGTGATCCTCGACGAGCCACGGGTGTTCGACCCGCTCAACCTGCAAGTCTGTGATCCGGCGCGGCCAACGACTGCAGTCTCAGGAGGGCCTGGTCGACGACGGTGGGAGTTCATGCGCCTGCCGCACGAGTCGCTCGAGGAACTCAATGAAGAACGCGTGCGTGGGAGCTGCTCAAGTCGTGGGGCGTGAACCCCGGAAACGCCCGGCTCGAGCGCCACGCCGTCTACACGTTCAACGCCCGGTACGCGGAGAGGTGGCGAGCCGAGCGCGTATTCCTGGCCGGAGATGCCGCCCACCTCATGCCCCCGTTCGCCGGCCAGGGCATGTGCTCGGGCCTTCGCGATGCTGCCAACCTCGCATGGAAGCTGGACCTCGTTCTCGGTGGCATCGCCGCCGATGCACTGCTCGACAGCTACGAGGCCGAGCGGTTGCCGAGCGCGAGGGCGGCGATCGACTTCTCCATGGAGCTCGGGGGGGTGATCTGCGTGGCCGATCCCGTAGAGGCCGCTTCACGCGACACGGCAATGGCCGCGGGCGTCGGCGACGAGCCAGTACCGGCGCCCGGACTCCCTGCCATCACGACGGGGTTCATCCACCCGACAGCCCCCCACGGCGGCACGCAGCTTGTGCAGGGGATAGACGGCGGCACGCTCTTCGACGAGGTGCACGGCAGCGGTTGGCGGCTCGTCGTGCTCGGTGCCGATATCGGGTGCATCGGTGAGAACGAGGGCGCCTGGTTCGAGTCGATTGGTGGCCGTATTGTCGCTCTAGCCGATCCTGATCCGCTCTACATCCGCTGGTTCGCCGAGCACGACACGACGTGTGCGCTACAGCGACCGGATTTCTATCTCTACGGCACGGCGCGGACGGCGATGCAGGCGACCGCCCTGGTCGCGGACCTCCGCCAGGACCTCGCACGGGGGAGGACCTTGTGAAGCTTGCCAACTACCGTGGTCGTGCGACTCTCGTCCTAGACGCCTCGATCGCGGACGTTCATAAACCGGACGACGCAACGGCAGGGAGTAGACGTTAGCGACTGTCGTTTTGCACGTGGCGATCGACGTAGTGCCGGTCCTCTTCGGCCGCGGGAAGCCATACCTCGGGACGCTCGCTATTGGCCACCTGATGCTGGCGGATCCCGAGGTGGTCATTCAAGGCGACAGGGTGCTCCATTTGCGTTATCCGGTGGACCGGTGACGCTAGAGGTCACCTCTGATTATTCCGGATGGGGGATCGCTCCTCGTCGCCAGGGGCTTTCGGCCCCAGTCGAGCGACTCCAGTCCCTCAAGCGACGATCGCTGAGCCCAGCCCGGTACTTGTGTGGACTGGATGGAGGTCAGGCGTCGGCCAAGATGCGGGGAGGCAGCAAGTGACCATCTCCGAGACGGCGGCGCCAGTCGTATCGTCCTGCTCGGCACCTCGGCACCTCGGCACCTCGGCAACGTCCAGGCCGGCGGCCGAGGCCGGCGGTCGAGGCCTGCGAGCTAGAGCAAAGCGATAGCCCCCACCCCCGGCCGTTCAGTGAATAGCCTTTGGCGGTGCTTCCAACCATCGGCCTTCGCCGGACGACGATTGCGAAGATCAAAAGAGCCCTCCTCCTCGCCATGGTGGTGATCTCGGTCGGAATGGCCGCCGTGTTGGTCTCGGTGGAGTTGCTTCCGGCCTCACTTCAAGCAGACTCAATGCCTTCAACGCCGGCATCATCGAACGCGCCAGGTTTGGTGGTCGATCCGACCATCATGCGGGCAGATCCTGCGATCACATGGGACCCCGAGTACCGGGTCTACCGCATGTACACCACTGAGACCTGGTTCGCCCACGCCCCCGAATGGCAATCGGCGAAGGTGACCGGTCCCTGGCGATATGTGGGGGATGCACTCCCGGAGTTGCCGGCGTGGCACGGTGATCCGTTCACCACATGGAAGCCAGTGGTTCAGGATGTCGACGGCGTGTGGACGCTCTGGGGGAGCACGGCTGATCGGCAACGAAACTACTGCCTGTACCGGGCGACAGCCAAGACCGCGGCAGGTCCTTTCACCGTCGACCCCAGACGAGTCCCCTGTGATACGGACGTCAACGGGGACATAGACCCGTCGCCGGTCGAGGTGTCCGGCCAGTGGTGGCTGCTGGAGAAGTCCAACGGCATCGCGGTGGGCAAGCCGACGACGTTCTCGTCCCAACGGATCGGCCCGGACGGGATGCCGTTTGGGCCCAGGTTCACCCTCTTGGTCTCTGACCAGCCATGGGAGGTCGGCCAGATCGAGGCTCCCAACCTCATCCAAAACCCGACCACCAAGCAATGGTGGCTCGTCTTCTCGGCCGGCGGGATCGATTTGGACAATCCCTCGTACCAGATCTACACCACACCCTGTGACGGACCTCAGGGGCCGTGCCACATCGGCAGCGTCGTCAACTTGGTGACACGCAACGCGCAGGGCGCCGCACCGGGCGAGGAGTACGCCTTCGACGCCAGCGACGGACAGGCCTGGATCGCCTACAACCCCGGGGCGTACTTTGCTCCTCCCCTCAATCGGCCGCTGGCGCTCGTCAAGCTCGACTTCGACGATCGGGGAGTTCCGTTCGTCGTGACTCCTTAGGCAGTTGGGGCCGGTGGGGGCGCCGTTGTGGCGACCCGCGAGTCGTCGCAAGTCGCCGAGCCAATCGACGTGCCCATCGCTACTTGGCACCGATCAGGGCATTGATTCGCTCATTGAGGCCCTGCTGGTTCGCGACGTGAATGTAGAGGTCATGGGGACGACTGCGATCCGTGCGCCAGGACAGCCCGCCCTCGGCATTTATGTATGCCGCACCACCCTTCCCCAGCTCAGAGAAGAACCCTTGCTTGCCTCCAACCGCGTAGAGCAGCGTGGGACCATCCCAGTCGCCGTCTCCAGGTGGTCCACATCCGAACCTCGACTCGTACACAATCCGCATTGGGTTGTTGGAGGCCACGGTCGTACATAGCGCCCCTCCGACCTTGGTCTCTATTCCTGTAAACCCGTCGACCCAAGCAATCGGCGTGGGCCAACCGTTGTTGTTCACAACCTCACTAGCCGAGGTTGGATCGAGCTTCTGGTTCGTCAAGGCCGGCGCACCGCCTGGGAAGAGGCCGTCTTCGATCACCAGTCGCCTTACCTTTGCCTGGATCAGGGCGCGCCCATCGAGCGAGCTGTGTCGATCGGACTTCGATCGGAGCAAACCGGCCAAGTTCGTGTAGGCCCCGATGGCGACAAAGGTGACGCTGTTGTTGGGTTGGCTTGCCAGGATGCGTCGGAGAAGAGTCACGGCTCCCGGGACGTCGTTGCTGGAATGAACCGAATGCGGAAGTCTGCTGACAAGGTCATCGGTGTAGCCGTGTGGTGCCGTGTTTGCATCACTGTGGGCGACGGCGCCCAAAGGGATGCTCGGGTGACCGTACGCGGTGTCGATGGCATCCATAGCCGCAACCGCGAGGGGGTTCCGGACGTCCGACATGATGCCAAGTATTCGAAGTTGGTTGCGCTGCGCGAGAACGTTGGCCATGCCGATTGCGGTGGCGTCATCCCACCACAGCGACAGGTCGGAATCAATGATGATTCGTGGGGCACCAGCATCGCCTTCAGCTCCCGTTTGTGCCGTCGCCACAGCTGGAAGGGTGCCCATCACGGCGACCACCACGCAGAGAGCCACCCATATCGACAACGCTCGTCGTCCGATCACCGGCATCGTCCCCCATCAGAGCGGCGCGGAACACGTAGTCCGGCATCCAGACTAGGCCCTCGTAGCTGTCCACGACGGAGTAAGCCCGGTCCGGGACGACGGCTGGAGCCCAGGCATTCCCCCTGGATGTTGGGAGCGCTGTCCCTTGTCTACCCGGACTAGAAGGCGACCACGTCCTTGGCCGTGCTCGAGATGTGGGACGCCCCAGAGAGAACCGATACCGGCGTCATCTGTGTGGTGGTCGTCCCATTGCCGATTTCACCGACGTTGTTGTTGCCCCATGCCCACACGTTGCCGTTCGTGTCGATGGCGTAAGAGGTAGAGCCCCCTGTTTCGAGAGCAAGATAGGTAACGCCGACAGGTGCACTGAAACTGATCGGTACGGCCTCGTTGTTGGTGTTGTCGTCGCCAAGCTGCCCGAAGGCATCGTTACCCCATGACATAAGCGCTCCGTTGGACAGCATCACCAGTGTCTGGCCGTTGTTTCCTCCAGAGCCACCCAGAGCCACATGCTTGACCGGAGCAGGCAGAACGATTGTCTGCGGTATGAGTGCATCGGTCCCGAGCTGTCCATTCCCGACGTTGCCGAGGCCGTTGTACCCCCATGACCGGTAGCTTCCGCTCTTGAGGAGTGCTCCCGAGTTTCGCCATGAGGCAAAGACGGACACGACCGTCCCCTTCTGCAAGCCAGACACCTTGCTGGGCACGGTACTGGGCGTTGTCGTGCCATTGCCCAGGTCACCATTGGCGTTGTTGCCGCATGCCAATACATTTCCGTGGACGACATACAGTGCATGATCACCGGCGCCTGCGAGGGCACTTACGTGAAGTGGTATCTGGACCGGAGTCGAATACTTCAAGGCGTTGCCCTGACAGAGTTGTCCATCCCCGTTCAAGCCCCATCCCCAGGCGTTGCCGGCAGTGTCGACGGCCAGCGCCGTGTCATAGGGCGAGGTGTCAGCCAGTTTGGCGATTTTGGTCCCAGGCGGGAATGCCACCTGTACGGGGGTGGTGAACTCATCCGTCGCTCCACCATTGCCGAGCTCACCATTGGCCCCAAGGCCCCAGGCATAGACGGCTCCGTTGGACAGCAATGCGTAACTAGCTGCATTTGACGTGGCCACCTGCACGACCTTTCCCGGCACGGCGATGGTCGTTGGCGTGAGCAAGGTGTCAGCATCAGCTGCACCACCAGTGATGAACGCTCCCCAGTGGGACACGGTTGGCGGCGGTTGAGCGGCCGCCGCGGTGCTCGCCACTGCAGCCACTAGAAACATCCCGAGTGCCGTTGTCAGCACCGATTTTCCGATCATCCGCCGACGTACCTGCATGAGGTCGTTATACCTATTCCGGTTGGGATTGTCGAGCCATGACCGCTGACCGCGACATTCGATGATGGTTCTTGCGACATTCACAGCAGTCGCTCGTTTTGGATGGAGCAGTCGTTGGCGGAAGCATGCAGGTGGGTTGCGTTCGCGACGGCGTGGCCTTCGCCCGTTCTCGATTCCTCTCAGCTCATTCCAAGCCACAGAGAGTGCTCCATTCAGGCCGCAGGGCGCTTCCCTGGTTGACACGGGCGCGTCACATTGTCGATTTGATCCCGGCATCTCGACGGTTGGACCTACGAGGAGGAGAAGGCAGCGAGACGGACACTCGTGGTGCTCTGCCGAGCGGGAGAACGGGCTCCTGAGCTCATTGGCCCCTCTGACCTGGAGCGCTGAGGTCCGTTCATCGTCGGCTGTAGTGTCACACTCGGCACGGAGTTCAGGGCACCTACGGGAAAGAGCCCAGTTGTCGGGGCCGGCACTCTTCCCCCATCTCGACCATTCGAAATCACATCGAAAGACAGAGCGAGGGGCAAGGCTAGGAAGGCATGACCACAAACGGGAGTGTCGACCCAGAAGACGATGGAACCACGGCCAAGCCGGATCTGAACAAGGCCGAGCTCAGGCGTCAGTGCATTGTCGGTTTCCTGGGAATTGTGGCCCTCGCGGTTACTGTCCTGCTCGTACTCGGTGACAAGCCGGCGGCCAAGAAGGCTTACGATGTCGATCCCGTTACCGCGGCCCCTCCGGTCTCATCCGCCCCGGTGACAGCACCCCCACAGATTGGTTTCGCTCCCCAGCCGACGGCTTCGATAACGCCGCCACTACCGACACGGCCCCCACCGTTGAAGGCAAGCAGGCACCTCGCCGGCCTTCCCACCTTCGTGACTCTGCCCGCGCTGCTGATGCCGCCATCGCCGGTGACGGCGGGCAAGGGTCCGCAGCCGGTTGGCGGCTTCTTGCCGGCACCTGGTCCACCTCCAACTCCGACGACCGAGCCTCCCACCACTGGACCTCCCACGACCACGAGCACGAGCACGACCACGAGCACTACCACGACATCGACCACGACCACCACGACCACCACGACCACGACGACCACGACCACGACCACGACGACCACGACCACGACGACGACCGCGCCCACGACCACCACAACGACGGCGCCAGTGACAACGACGACATGAGGCGGGCGGGCTTCCCCCGCTAGTGGCCCGTCACCTCATCGCCCCTGAACACTGCCGGCCGCCCGAACACATGCCCATACCAATGGTCTTCGGCGTCGAGTCGGCCACCGCCACACCGGCCAACAGAAGCTTCGATGTCAGTCATCGGTGCCATCGCCGCATGTGACGACGGCGCCTCACCGAGACAGGGATGCCGGACTGTGGTGAGCTTTAGGCGATCTGCCGGCGACTCGAAGGAGATACACAGCCATGAACAATGGACAAGTTGGCACCATCCGGAGCCCACTGGCGGTGATACTGCTGTCGATCATCACGATCGGCATCTACGCCCTCTACTGGCAGTACGCCTCTTTCAAGGAGCTGAAGGCCTACTCGGGGGAAGGGATCGGTGGGGGACTGGGGCTGCTCTTCGCCTTCCTCTTGAGCATCGTGAACGCCTTTCTGCTGCCCGCCGAGGTGGGACGGCTGTACGGCCGTCTCGGGCAGCCCGAGCCGGTCACCGGGTTGACCGGCTTCTGGGTGTTCCTGCCCATCGTCGGGGGCATCATCTGGGTGTTCAAGACGCAGGGTCGTCTGAACGACTACTGGCAGGCGCAGGGTGCCGCTGCCTAGGGGCCCAGAGCCGCATCCGCGGGCTTCAGTCGAGACGCCCGATCCTTCTGAACCATTGGAGTGTCGCCTTCAAGCCGTCGTCGAGGCTTACGGGCGCATAGCCGAGGCGCCGTCGAGTCTTGGTGGTGGGGCCACGCGACACTGGATTGGCCGCCGCCTTCAGCGCGATCGTCGTCAGGGTCGGTCCGAACATCTCGACCAGTTCGGGCCGTCCGCGGGGGTCGACGTCCTCGACTCGGTGGGCGACACCGGCCAACTCACAAATGGTGTTGCACCCGCCGGCGGTACTGGTGATGTCCTCGGGACGGCCGTCGAGCATGTAGCGCTCACCTGAAACGCCCCGGTCGAGGGCGAGGACGCATCCCCGGGCCACGTCCTCGGCGAGCACCCAGCTGAGGGGGAACTGAAGGTACCGCTCGAGCCGACCCCGGAGGGCGGCCAGCAGGACCCGGTTGTAGCTCGTCTTGGCCAGGGCGTTGCTGATGACCGGGGAGGGCCCGTAGATGGCCCCGGGATGGGCGGTGACGACGTCCTGACCGGCCGCGGCCCGGGCCATCGCATCCTCGAAGGCCATCATCTTGGTGATGGTGTAGGGGTCGGAGCTGGGCTCCTTCGACACCGGCGCGGCCTCTCGGTCGACTCCCGGGGAGTCGTCGAAGAAGGTGCCGGTGCTCAGTGCCACCACTCGGCGCATGCCGAGCGCGGCGGCGGCGTCGAGCACATGGCTCGTACCGTCGGCGTTGACCGCCTTGAAGGCGGCCATGTCCTGGCTGGCCCCTCCGAGGAGGGCCGCGCAGTGGATGGCTGCGGAGGATCCGACGGCTGCCCGGCGCACGGCCGATGGGTCGGTGATGTCGCCGGTGATCATCTCGACCCCCATGTCGACCAGCGTGGAGGTGTCCGCTCCCGAGCGGGCCAGGGCCCGCACGGTATGGCCCCGCTCGAGGAGCAGCTTGCAGACGTTGGCGCCGGCCAGGCCTGTGGCGCCGGTGACGAAGACCGCCTCGCTCATGCCGCGTTCCCCGTCACCAGCCCTCTCCCGTTCCGGTCTCGCCGGCTCGAGTCCGCCGGCGTCGGCGGCGAAGTTATTAGGCTGCCGGCGTCGTGTCCATGGACCCCTCCTCAGCCCTTCTGACCGATCGAGTGGCGGTCGTCACCGGTGGCGGTGCCGGGATCGGCCGCGGCATCGCCCGAGGGCTCGCCGCCTTCGGGGCGAAGGTGGCCATCTGGGAGCGGGACCCGGACAACTGCGCTGAGGCGGCGCGTGAGGTCGGGGGCCTCGGGATCACCACCGACGTCCGCCAGGCGCACGAAGTCGACGATGCGCTGGGCCGCACCCTATCCGAACTGGGGCCGGTGACCATCCTGGTCAACAACGCCGGCGGCGTCTTCTCGTCCCCGCTCCTCGAGACGTCGGAGAACGGCTGGGATGCGCTGTACCGGGCCAACCTCAAGCACGTCATGCTGTGCACGCAGCGGGCGGCGAGGATGATGGTCGATGGGCATACCGGCGGGAGCATCATCAGTGTGACCTCGATCGAGGGCGTGCGGGCCGCACCGGGCTACGCGTCGTACGCCGCGGCCAAAGCGGGTGTCATCAACTTCACCAAAACGGCCGCCCTCGAGCTGGCCCCACACGGGATCCGTGTGAACGCCTTGGCCCCGGACATCACCCTCACGGAGGGCATGGCGGCGGTGGCGCCGCCGGGGGCAGAGGCGCACTTCGGGCACACCATCCCCATGGGCCGTGCCGGCCATGTCGACGAGATGGCCGGTGCCGCCGTGTTCCTGGCCGGCGACCTGTCGAGTTATGTCACCGGCGAGACCCTCCACGTCGATGGCGGCACCCACGCTGCCAGTGGCTGGTACCACCACCCCGACACGGGGACCTACGTGCTCGGCCCCCAGTAGCCGGGCCGACGCGCTCCGATGCATCGGATGTCGCCGCCTACGGATCGGCCCGCTCCCGTGCCCCTACCCGGAGCCCGTCCATCAACAGGTTCAGCAGGCGTCTCGCCCGGTCGGACTCGCCGCGGGGCCGTTCGGGACCATCCAGATGCCACGCACGGCGCAGAGCAGGTCCTCGGCTTCCATGTCGTCCCGCACGGTGCCGGCCATCACGCCCGCCGTCAGTAACGCATCGAGGGCGGCGACGAGCTGGTCGCGGGTATCGGCGAGCCGGCCTGAGCCGCAGTCGACCACCGCCCCGAGGGCTTCGGCCATGCCTCGCTTGGCCGCCACGTAGTCGACGAACCACTGCATCCACTCCCGCAGAGCCACGTCGGGGGGAGCGTGCCGAGAAGCCCCGTCACGGCGGTGCACAGCTGATCGATCTCGTCGCCGTACGCCTCCACCACCAGCGCTTCGCGGGTGGGGAAGTGGCGGTAGAGGGTGCCGATGCCCACCCCGGCCTCCCGGGCGATGGCCTCGAGCGAGACCTCCTCGTCCGACCGGGACAGCATCGAGACCGCCACGGCCACGAGCGCGTGGCGATTGTGCAGGGCGTCGGCCCGCAGCCGTCGCCTGGTCAGTGCTTCCTCACCAGCGAGACTCCGAGCTGTGCCGGTGCGGGGATGTATCGGAGGCTCCTCCGGATAATCGCTCATAGGGCCCGTCCTAGCGGAGGCTCCTCCGCTTGAAGCAAGTTAGCGCAGGAACGAGCAGTTGACGGGGTTATGGCGCCGGCAGTTGGCGCGGGGTGCGGCGTCGGGCCGGGCGGAGACCGGAGCCCCGGCGCTCGGCTCGCGTCAGACGCTGACCCCGGAGTGGAGGCGCTCGGTGGCCTCGATGTACTCCTCGACCATCGAATAGACGACGTCCTTCGCCTTGCGCACGCTGGTGGCCCTCCCGATGACCTGACCGCAGGGGTTGAAGTTCACGTCCCTGGCCTGCTCGGGATAGCGGTGGCCCCGGGACACCGCTTCGATGGCCACCATCATCTGGAGCGGCATGGGCAGGGGGTCGGGAGTGTCCTCCGCCTCCCACGCGTCGGTCCAGTCGTTCTTGAGCATCCGGCAGGGCTTGCCGGTGAAGGACCGCGACCGCACCGTGTCGCGACTCGAGGCGGCCAGGTAGCTCTCCATTTGTTTGGGAGGGATGTCGGCCTCCTCGACGGTGAGCCAGAGGGTGCCGGACCAGACACCCTGGGCACCGAGCGCCAAGGCGGCCGCCATCTGGCGCCCACTGCCCACCCCGCCGGCGGCCAGGACGGGGATGGGGGAGACGGCGTCGATGACCTCGGGCCAGAGGACGATGCTGCCCACGTCGCCTGTGTGTCCGCCCCCTTCGGATCCCTGACAGATGATGAAGTCCAGTCCGGCGGCCTTGTGGCTCAGAGCGTGCTTCACCGATCCGGCGAGGGCCCCGATCATCAACCCGGCCCCCTGGACCTTGTCCACCACGTCCGGTGGGGGCGTACCCGAGCGCGTTGGCGATGAGCTTGACGTTCGGATGGCTGAGGGCCACCTCGATGAGCCCCGCGGCGTGGGCGGCCGTCCACCCCACCATCCCGTTGGGCTGCCGCTCGTCCGCGGGAATCTCGGGGACGTGGTGCTCTTCGAGGATCTTCAACGCGAAGTCGCGGTGGCTCGGCGGGACGAGCCCGCGGATCTGGGCCTCGAGCTTGTCGGGGTCCATCTCGTCCATACCCTCGTACTTGGCCGGGATCACGATGTCGACGCCATAGGGCTTGTCCCCGACGTGCTCGTCGATCCAGCTGAGCTCCACTTCGAGCTGTTCGGGGTCGAATCCGATGGCGCCGAGCACGCCGATGCCACCTGCGTTGGTGACCGCGGCCACGACGTCCCGGCAGTGGGTGAAGGCGAAGATGGGGAACTCGATTCCCAGCTTCTGACGGATCTCGGTGTTCATGGTGCTTCGCTCCGATCGGTGGTTTCCTGCTGTTCTCGTAAGGGCTTGCTCCGTGCCTGTTTGCTCCGCCCCGTCTGGCCGGCACGACCTGCTCCCGGCGTGCTCGTGCGCTTTGGCCGGGCCGTTGCCCGTCCCGCCGTCCCGGCCTCGGCCTCGTCCTCGTCCAGTCCGACCAGGGCGGAGAGGCCGCGCACGGCCAGCTCGTCGCTGACGGAGTTGGGCTCCAGGGTGCGCTGCATGGCCAGGCCGACGAGTAGCGCTCTGACCAGGATGGCCAGCTCCCCGGCGTCGGTCGACGGGTGGGCTCCGACCGCGGCAGTCCACTCGCGGAGGTGGCGCGCGCTGAACCGGCGAGCTTCGGCCCGCCGCGAGCGCAGGACGGCGGCGACCTGTGGGTCGCGGACGGCCCGGAGCCAGAGCTCGTGCTCGAGAAGGTGCCAGCGTCCGGTCTCGTCCTCCGGCCCGTCGGCCACGTTGGCCCATACCGCGGCCAGCTGCTGGCGTGGGGACTCGCTCACGGCCACCTCGGCCAGCAAGACGGCGAGCGCCGAGTCCTTCCACGAGTCGAGCAGGGCCAGCAGCAGTCCCTGCTTGCTACCGAAGTGGGCGTAGACCGCGCCGGACGTCCGGCCCGCCGCCTCGGCCACTGCGTCGACGGACACCGCGTCGACCCCCTGTTCGGCGAAGAGTTCGGCCGCCGCGGCCAGCAGCCGAGTCCGCGTCTCGGCCTTGCGCTCCTGCTGCGTCTGGGGCACGTCTTCGCTTCTTCCCCCGGCCCCGCCCGGGACCGTCCCGGCCAACCTACTTATATCGGAATCGTTATGCAACATGGAACGCGGCCGGGCCGAGGTGGGTCGGCAGGCCGTAAGGTGGGCGGCGAACCGACAAGGGGGATACATCATGCCGCCGATGACCCGGATGGACCGAAGCGATCTCTACATCGGAGGGGCATGGGTTCCCTCAACGGGCTCGGGCACTCTGGAGGTGATCGATTCGGCGACCGAAGAGGTCATCGGCACGGTCCCCGAGGGCACGACCGAGGACATCGACCGGGCGGTCGCCGCGGCCGCCGCCGCCTTCCCGTCCTGGTCCGCCACACCCGTGACCGAGCGTACGGACCTGCTCACCAAGGTGAGCACGGTCCTCGGCGAGCGGATGGAGGCGGTCGCCGACCTGATCGCCCACGAGGTCGGGATGCCGCTGACCCTGTCCCAGTTGGTGCAGGTGGGACTGCCTGTGGCGTCCTTCGGCTCGATGGCCCAGGTGGCGGCTGACTTCACCTGGGAGCAGCACGTGGGCAACTCGGTCGTCGTGCGCGAGCCGATCGGCGTGGTCGGGGCGATCACGCCGTGGAACTACCCGCTGCACCAGATTGCCGCCAAGGTGGCTCCCGCCCTGGCCGCAGGTTGCACGGTCGTGCTCAAGCCGAGCGAGGTGGCTCCGCTCAACGCCTTCGTGTTGGCCGACATCTTCGACGAGCTCGGACTGCCCGCCGGCGTGTTCAACCTCGTCACCGGCGTCGGCCCCATCGTGGGCGAGGCTCTCGCCGCCCATCCGCGGGTGGACATGGTCTCCTTCACCGGTTCGACCCGGGCCGGACGGCGGGTGGCCGAGCTGGCCGCGGCCAGCGTGAAGCGGGTGGCTCTGGAGCTCGGCGGCAAGTCCGCCAACGTCATCCTGTCCGATGCCGATCTGGGCAAGGCGGTGCCCGACGGTGTGTTCAAGTGCTACATCAACTCGGGCCAGACCTGCAGCGCGTTCGACCCGCATGCTGGTGCCGCGCGAACGGCTGGCCGAGGTCGAGCAGCTGGCGGTGGAGACGGCGCGCACCTTCACCCCTGGCGATCCCTTCGATCCCGCCAGCCGCCTCGGGCCGCTGGTCTCCGCCGTGCAGCGGGACCGGGTTCGCTCCTACATCGACAAGGGTGTCGGCGAAGGTGCCACGCTGCTCACCGGAGGATCCGAACCCCCCGACGGGCTCGACCACGGCTACTTCGTCCAGCCCACCGTGTTCTCCTCGGTGACACCCGACATGGTCATCGCCCGGGACGAGATCTTCGGGCCCGTGTTGGCGATCATGCCCTACGACTCAGAGGAGGAGGCGATCGAGATCGCCAACGACACCGACTACGGACTGGCCGGAGGGGTGTGGTCGTCCGACCCGGAACGGGCCCGGGCGGTGGCCGGTCGGCTCCGGGCCGGCCAGGTCGAGGTCAACGGCGGCGGCTTCAACCCGATGGCGCCCTTCGGCGGGTACAAGCAGTCGGGGAACGGACGTGAATTCGGGGCCTTCGGGTTGGAGGAGTACCTCGAGGTGAAGTCGCTCCAGCTCTGAGCGGTCGGGGTCACCACTCGCCCCGCGTCACAACCCGAACTGGTCCTCGATGAGGCCCAGACGGATCTGGGCCGAGTCCGTGTACGTCTTCTCGCCGATGAACACGTGCTGGGTGCCCGTGTACATGTCTCGAAAGGCGCGCTCGAGCCGGCTGCCTTCGCGGATGGCGGAGGTGCCGGCGGCCAGGTGAGCCCACTGGACGATCTCGCGGCTGGCTTCGGTGGCATAGGTGGCGGCTACCCGCATGTCGGCCCGCATGTCGGGCGTCAGGCTTCGACCCTCACCTACCTTCGTCTCGGTCTCGGTGAAGGTGGTGGTCACGAGCAGGAAGGCCGCCCGCCACATGGCCTGGTGATGGGCCAGGTTCCGCTGGAAGGACGCCTTGTGGGCGATGGAGGCCTCGTCGCCCATGCGCACCTTGGTCAGGGCCAGCTCGGTGACGTCGTCGAGCATGCTCTTGGACACCCCGAGGGCCCAGGAGGCATGGCCTGCCGCCGTGATCGGCATGAGCCCCATCCGGAAGGCGGGTGACCCTCCACGCCGGGGTGTCCGGCAGAACAGGTCGTAGGTCCGGCATTCGGGGACATACAGGTCGTGGACCTCGTAGTCGTACGATCCGGTGCCTTTCAGGCCCTGCACGTGCCAGCCATCGGTGAAGACGATCTCGTGGTGGGGGATCACGGCCACCCGGAGCAGCGGCAGCCCGTTGTCGCCCATCACCATCTCGCCGTCGGACATGGGGATGAAGCCGGCGGCCACGTACTCCGAGTGACCGGTTCCCGAGCCGAAGTTCCATGAGCCGGTCAACCGGTAGCCGTCGCCGACCGTCTCGGCCGCGCCGTTGGGGAAGAACTGGCCCCCGATGGTGACCCGGTTGCCGTGGTCGGCGAAGACCTCGGCGAACCCCTCCTCGGGCAGGTAGGCGGCGGAGACCGCCGCCGAAGGGAAGTTGGCGATCCCGATCCAGCCCACCGAGGCGTCCTGCCAGGCCAGCTCGACCCAGGTGTCGATCATCTCGGCGAAGGTCGGCTCGCACCCACCGGCTTCGGCTGGATTGAACCATTGCATGAGCCCGCTGTCCCACAGGGCGGCGACCGTCCTCTTGGTCAGGGTTCGGTCCTGCTCCGAGGTGGCCGCCTCCTCGGCCACCACCGGGCGCAGAGTCCGGGCCGCTTCGGGACCGTTGACTGTCGGGGATGGCGGCACGCCGTGGCTCCTCGTGGGGTCGGGGTTGGGCCGGTCGGCCATGCATGCGATCACATTGCCGGCAGGTCGGCAACCCCGCCCCGCTCAGGTCGGCAGGTGCGAGAGCATGTGGCGGCTTACATCGCCGACCAGGTCGATGAAGTAGCGCCGCTCGGTGAAGTGCCAGCCGGCTCCGGAACGGTCGAACCTGTCGTGGTAGCGCCCGGCCAGGATGGGCTGGAGGGGCAGTCCCTCGACGGCCTGGAGGACCGTCCAATAGGAGCGGGCCGACGCCTCCCCGGCCTCGGCGTCGATCTCCAGGATGAGGTTGGTGGTCACGTGCTTCGTCCTCGGTGTCCCGTCGGCATACCGACGGGTGGTGGCGGTAAACATGGCTGCGATGGCGTCGCGCCCTCGCAGCAGGGGGCCGTTCGTGTTGTCGCCCACCCCGGCGTCGGCCAGCAGGTCGGCCACGCCGTCGAAATCGCCAGCGTCGACCAGCTCGGCGTAGCGGGCGATGAGGTTGCCGATCAGGGTGTCGTCGGCCATGGTCGCTCCTGTCGGACGGCGGCGGCGACGGCAGGACGGGGTCTTCTGGTCGGGACGACCGGCCGGCAGCTCGGGTGGTCAGGCGCCAACGGCGTGGATCCCCCCGTCGACGTGCAGGATCTCTCCGGTGGTCATCGGCAGCAGGTCGGAGAACAAGGCGGTGCAGGCGCGTGCCACCACGTCGGTGTCGAGGACGTCCCAGCCCAGCGGCGCCCGCTCGGACCACGTGTCCTCGAAGGTGTTGAAGCCGGGGATCGACTTGGCCGCCATGGTCTTGACCGGACCGGCCGCCACCAGGTTGACCCGGATCCGTTCCGGCCCGAGGTCGCGGGCCAGGTAACGGGCGAGCGATTCCAGCGCCGCCTTCGACACACCCATCCAGTCGTAGGCGGGCCAGGCCACTGTGGCATCGAAGTCCAGCGCCACCACCGAGGCGCCGGGGCGTCCGTCGGTTCCGGCCGCCGCCAGCAGCGGCCGGAAGGTCTCGACCAACGCCTTGAGCGAATAGGCCGAGACGTGCAGGGCGACCTGTACCTGTTCCCAGTCGGCCTGGAACATGTCTCCGCCGAGGCATTCCGGGGGTGCGTACCCGATGGCGTGCAGCATCCCGTCCATCCGGTCCCACCCGGCACTGAGGGTGATGGCGGCCTCGGCCAGTTGCTCGGGCTTGGTCACGTCGATCTCGAGCACGTCCGCCTCCACCGGGAGTTTGCGGGCGGTCCGCCGGGTGAGGGACAGGCCGCGGCCGGCTCCGCTGAGCACGACCTCCGCGCCTTCCTGTTGCGCGGCGCGCGCCACTGCGAATGCCAGCGACGCGTCGGTGAGTACCCCGGTCACCAGTATTCGCTTCCCCTCGAGGAGTCCCATGACCGGGTCAGGTTAGTGTCACCCGTTCGTTCGGCCGGAACCGCCGTGTGCAAGGGTGGAACAATGGAGATCGGGATTCTCGGAGGGACGGGGCCGGCCGGACGCGGCCTGGCCGTTCGCTTGGCCGCAGCCGGCCAGGGGCTGGTCATCGGCTCACGCGATCCCGATCGTGCCGCCGCCGTTGCCGCCGACCTGGTCGCAGCCTGGCCGGACCGGGAGCTCCGCATCGCCGGGCGCTCCAACGACGATGCCGCTTCGTGCGACCTGGTGGTGGTGGCGACGCCGTGGGACAGCGCCATCGCCACCGTGACGCCCCTGGCGCCCGCCCTCGAGGGGAAGGTGGTGGTGTCGATGGCCAATGCCCTCATCAAGGAAGGTCGCGCCTTCCTCCCGCTCATCCCGCCACGAGGCTCGGTGGCGGCCTCGATCCAGGCTGCCCTGCCCGGCTCGTTGGTCTCCGCCTCCTTCCACCACCTGCCAGCCTCCGAGCTGGAGGCGCTCGACACCCCCCTGCGGGCCGACGTCCTAGTGTGTTCGGACCACGGCGAGGCCACCTCCGACACGCTGACCCTCGTCGACCGGATCGAAGGGCTCCGCGGTGTCGATGCCGGCGATCTGGCCCAGGCTGCGCCGATCGAGGCCTTCACTGCCGTGCTGATCACGGTCAACATCCGCCACAAGGTGCACACCACCGTGCAGTTGTCCGGTATCGGTGACCGTTGAGGAAGAGCTGGCCGGTACGGTGAGCGGCGGAGCCGGTGACGTGGGAGGAGCGGGAGGCGTGGAGCTGTATGACACGGCGCGGCGTGCCGTCGCCCCTCTCGAGCCGGGCCCGCTGGTCACCCTGTACTCGTGCGGGATCACTCCCTACGACTCCGCCCACCTCGGCCACGCCCAGGTGTACCTGACCTTCGACCTCCTCCAGCGCCGCCTGCGCGACCTCGGCCACGAGACCCGCTGTGTGCGCAACGTCACCGACGTCGACGACGACATCCTGAAGAAAGCCCGGCAACTCGGTGTGCACTACCTCGACCTGGCGGCCGAGGAGATCGCCCGGTTCGACGCCGACATGGCCGCCCTCGGCCTCATCCCCGCGTGGTCTGAGCCTCGCGCCACCTCGGCCATCGCCGAGATCCTGACCCTGATCGGGTCGGTGCTCGACACCGGCCACGCCTACCAGTCCGCCGGCGCCGTCTATTTCGACGTGACCAGGTTTCCCCAGTTCGGTGCCGTCAGTCATTTCGACGAGGCGACCATGCTGGCCATGGCAGCCGAGCAGGGCGGCAGGCCCGACGACCCCAACAAGCGCCATCCCCTGGATTTCGTCCTGTGGCAGCCTTCGCTTCCCGACGAGCCCGCCTGGGAGTCGCGCTGGGGCCCGGGTCGGCCCGGATGGCACGTCGAGTGCTCGGCCCTGGCCCTGCGCGAGCTGGGGGAGACGGTCGACGTCCACGGCGGCGGACGGGACCTGGTCTTCCCCCACCACGAGTGCGAGGCGGCGCAGTCCGAGTCGGTCACCGGCAAGCGCTTCGTGCGTCACTGGCTGCACGTGGGCCTGGTCGGGCTGGACGGCCGGAAGATGTCGAAGTCCCTCGGGAACCTGGTCTTCGTCGGCGACCTGCTGAAGGAGTGGGAACCGGCCGTGGTCCGCCTGGCGCTGCTCGGCCACCACTACCGCTCGGATTGGGAGTGGACCGACCTGGACCTGGCCGTCGCGAGCGCGCCGGCTCGAGGCCTGGCGGGCCGCGCCCGTCCTCGGGGACGTGGAGTCGACCGACGGGGAACGCGGACTGTCGGCGGTGCGTCCGCTCCTGGACGACGATCTCGACGCGCCCGGTGCCCTGGCCGCCCTCGACGCCGAAGCCGCGGCCGGGCGACCGGTGGTCCGGGGGGCCGCCCTGCTGGGCATTACCCTGTAGTTCCTGCCGGCGGGCGGTAGTCCTGTCGACAGGCGGACGAGCGTCACGATCGGACGGTCACGACCCGATGGAGGAAGGCAATCCCATGGCTGGCGTCAGCGTTCGACTGCCGGACGGTTCGACCAAGGAGCTCGGGGAGGGCGCCACCGCCCACGAGCTGGCCGAGTCCATCGGTTCCCGCCTGGCCAAGGCGGCCCTGGCCGCTACCGTCGACGGGGATCAGGTGGACCTCGACGCACCGTTGCCTGACGGGTCCGAGGTGAGCGTGATCACCACCGACTCCGACGCCGGGCGGGCCATCTTGCGCCATTCGACCGCTCACGTCCTGGCCCAGGCCGTGCTGCGCCTGTGGCCCGGCGCCCATTTCGCCATCGGCCCGGTCATCGAGGACGGCTTCTACTACGACTTCGAGCTGCCCGGCGGGGCCACATTCAGCGACGAGGATCTCGAGCGCATCGAGGCCACCATGCGCGACATCATGGCCGAGGACCAGCCCTTCATCCGCCACGAGCACTCCATCGAGGAGGGCCTCGCCATCTTCGAGGGGCAACCGTTCAAGCGCGAGATCATCGAGGCGGTCGGGGCCGGCCACGACGAGGTGGACGCGGCCGCCGACGGGACCGGCGGGGCCAAGGTCTCGACGTATTGGAACTCACCCACGTTCACCGACCTGTGTCGCGGGCCCCACGTACCGTCGACGCGGCGCCTCGGCCACTTCGCCCTGATGCGGGTGGCCGGCGCCTACTGGAGGGGTGACGAGCACCGGCCCCAGCTGCAACGGATCTACGGAACGGCGTGGGAGTCGGAGAAGGCCCTGGCCGAGCACTTGCACCGCCTGGCCGAAGCCGAGCGGAGGGACCACCGTCGGATCGGCGCCGATCTGGACCTCTTCTCGTTCCCCGACGAGATCGGGTCCGGGTTGGCCGTCTTCCACCCGAAGGGGGGCACCGTCCGGCGCCTGATCGAGGACTACTCGCGGCGGCGCCACGAGGCGGCCGGGTACGAGTTCGTCTACACCCCGCACATCACCAAGGCCGGGTTGTTCGAGACGTCGGGCCATCTCGACTGGTTCGCGGAGGGGATGTTCCCCCCGATGGAGTTGGACGGTGGGCAGCAGTACTACCTGAAGCCCATGAACTGCCCGTTCCACATCCTGGTGTTCAAGAGCAGGCAGCGCTCCTACCGTGAGCTGCCGCTGCGGTACTTCGAGTTCGGGACCGTGTACCGCTACGAGCTCTCCGGGGTATTGCACGGGTTGACCCGGGTCCGGGGCATGACCCAGGACGACGCCCACATCTTCTGTACCCGTGACCAGGTCACCCACGAGCTGCAGACGGCGCTGTCCTTCGTCCTGTCGGTGCTGCGCGACTTCGGCCTGACCGACTTCTACCTGGAGCTCTCCACCCGGCCCGAGGACAAGGCGGTGGGCCCCCCGGAGGAGTGGGACGAGGCCACCGAGGCCCTGCAGGTGGTGGCTCTGGGCATGGACCTCGACGTCGTGCCCGACGAGGGGGGTGGCGCCTTCTACGGGCCGAAGATCTCGGTGCAGGCACGCGACGCCATCGGCCGGACCCACCAGATGTCGACCATCCAGTTGGACTTCCAGGAGCCCGGGCGGTTCGGCCTCGAGTACGTAGGGGCCGACAACGGTCGCCACCGCCCGGTGATGATCCACCGCGCCCTGTTCGGCTCGGTCGAGCGGTTCCTCGCCATCCTCCTCGAGCACTACGCCGGCGCCCTACCCACCTGGCTGGCGCCCGAGCAGGTGCGCGTGCTCGGGGTGCGTGACGACCACGAGCCCTACGCCCACAAGGTGGCCGATCGGCTGGCTGCGGCCGGGGCGAGGGTATCGGTCGAGCCGGCCGACGAGCACCTGAAGTCCCGCATCCGCAAGGCCAAGGTCTTGAAGCTGCCCTACATCCTGGTGGTCGGGGATGACGACGTTCAGGCCGGCACGGTCGGTGTCAACCGGCGGGGCAGCGAGCGACCCGATCGCGGGGTGCCGCTGGTCGACTTCGTGGAGCGCCTGGAACGAGAGATCGGCGAGCGCCTCGGTCCCGAGCCCACGTGAGCCTCGAGCACCTCTGGGCCGGTTGGCGAGGCGAGTACGTCACCTCCGTGGCGGCCGTCGAGCCGGCCGTCGCCCGAGGGACGGGTCCAGCCCCCTCCGACGACCCGAATGACTGCGTCTTCTGTCGGCTGGCGTCCAGCGGCCCTCCGTCGGCCGAGAACGGGGTCGTATGGATCGGGGCCGAGACCTTCGTGGTCCTCAACGCCTACCCTTACGCCAGTGGTCATCTGATGGTGCTGCCCCGGCGCCATGTCGGCACCCTGGCCGAGCTGACCGCCGACGAGGGATCGGAGATGTGGGAGGCCATGGGCACGAGCGTCGCCGCCTTGGAGGCGGCCTTCGGACCGGATGGGATGAACCTCGGTGCCAACCTGGGACGGGCCGCCGGCGCCGGCATCCCCCGCCACCTGCACTTCCATGCCGTGCCCCGCTGGTTCGGCGACACGAATTTCATGACCGCGGTGGCCGGGACGAGAGTCCTACCCGAGACCTTGGCCGTGACCTGGGAGCGGCTGCACCGGGCCTGGCCCGACTGACGTCGTCCGGCGGTGGAATCGAACCCGTCCCGTGGACGTTGCCCGAGCTGGAGGTTTCGGCCGTCAGCTGGAGGTTTCGGCCCGAAGATGCCTCGGACGGCCGGCCGGTGAGGAGTGGAGATGCAGGTCAAAGAGCTCGGGCACCTGGTCCTGTACGTACGGGACCTGGACAGGTCGGTGGCCTTCTACCGCGATCTGCTCGGTTGGGAACCTGCCTTCCCACCCGCTCCCGGCGCTCCCGTGGCCGCCTTCAGCTCGGGCCGCACCCACCACGAGCTGCTCCTCATCGAAGTGGGCCCGGGAGCGGCGAGCCCGCCGGCCGGGCGGCGCACCGGGCTCTACCACTTCGGCCTCAAGGTGGGGGACACCGACGAGGAGCTGCGGGAGGCCCTGGCCCGCCTGGAGGAGGCCGGGATCACCATCGTCGGGGCGAGCGACCACACCGTGACCCACAGCCTCTACGTCCTCGATCCCGACGGCAACGAGGTCGAGCTCTACGTCGATGTGCCGGGGGTCGACTGGAAGGCCGAGCCGGAGCTGATCATGGCCCCGATCAAGCCGCTCGCCCTGTGAGGGCCGGCCCGCTCCCGTTGCCGGGCCGCTCCCGCCTCGTCGCCCGCCACACATAGTGAAAACTCCAGCAAGCAGGTGGTAAGGTCGGTCCGACCCCTCTGGAGGAATGGCCATGTTTGACGGGCGATGGCGGGGCGCGGTGGACCGGAGGACCGGTCCCATCGGGCGCCGGCTGCAGAAGCTCGGTGTGACCGCCGACATGCTTACCGCCACCGGTCTCCTCTCGGCCTCGGCGACCGCGGCGGCGGTGGCTACGGGCCATCTCCATCTGGCCATCCTCCTGCTCATCCTCACCGGGCTCCACGACCTGTTGGACGGTCCGGTGGCCAAGGCGTCGGGGACGGCCTCCACGCGGGGGGCCTTCTTCGACTCGGTGACCGATCGGGTGGCCGATGTGCTCATCCTGGGCGGTGTGGCCTGGTACCTCGTCTCGACTCATCCTGGGCATGTCGTGCTGCTGCCCTTCGCCGTGCTTGGCGCCACATCGCTCGTCTCCTACCAGCGGGCCAAGGCCGAATCGCTGGGCATCTCCGCTCGGGGCGGGCTGATGGAGCGAGCCGAGCGGATGATCCTCCTTGGCGTGGGTTTTCTCTCGCCGGTGCTGCTGATCCCCGTGCTCTGGGTGATGCTCGGACTCACGCTGGTGACTGCGGTCGGCCGCTTCGTCAAGGTCTGGCACCTGGCCGAAGCACCGGAGCCGAGCACGGCCCACCGGCGGCACCGGCGGCCCCGCCTGACGGCGCGTGTCGGGGGCCGGCGGGGTTCGATGTCTCCCTCGCGGTGGCGGGCCCGCCGCCAGGGCGAGTTGGCCAGTCGGTCTGGGCGGACCTGGCGAGCCCGGCATGCGCGACAGGGCCACCGCCAGCGCACCGGGCGCCGCCATTCCTGACCCGTCAGGACCGGTTCGGGGCGGGGGCCCATGCTCATGACCAAGGACCAGCTGGTCTTTCGCACCTACACCACCTTGAGTCGGGGTCTGGCCGCCCTGCCCGAACCCGCCGCCCATGGCGTGGCCAACGCAGTGGGGGATGTCCTGTTCCGGGTGCGCCATGAGCACCGGCGCATGGTGATCAGCAATCTGGCGCGGATCCTCGACGCCGATGCCGAGGATGCCGCCCTCCTCGAGCGATGGGCGCGCCGGTCGTTTCGGGCCTACGCTCGATATTGGGTGGAGGGAGCCCGGCTCGGGAGCACTTCGCCCGCCGAGGTGGAGCAGCGGACGTTTGTGCAGGGACTGCAGTATCTGGTCGAGGGGATCGCGGCCGGCAAGGGCGTGATCATGGCACTGCCGCATGTTGGGAGCTGGGAATATGGGGGCGCATTCTTGGCCACGCAGGACCTGCCGATGACGTCGGTGGCCGAGCGGATCGAGCCCCCGGAGCTCTTCGAATTCTTCGTCGAGCAACGGGCGGGCATGGGGCTGACGATCGTCCCGCTCGACGCCTCGTCCGGGGGCGCCATCGTCTCCACACTGCGTCGTGGGGGTCTGGTCGGGTTGCTGAGCGATCGCGACCTGACCGGCACGGGTGTCGATGTGGAGTTCTTCGGTGAGAAGACGACCATGCCTGCCGGGCCGGCCACTCTGGCCCTGCGGACGGGCGCCACCCTGGTCACCGGCGCCGTCTACAGCGGGCCGGGGAACGACCACCGCGGCATCGTCGACCCGCCGATCGACACCACCCGCCGAGGATCGTTGCGCACGGACGTGGTGCGGATCACCCAGGAGATCGCCCATCGCTTCGAACGGGAGATCCGTCGGGCCCCTGACCAGTGGCATGTCTTCCAACCGTTCTGGTCGGCGGACCGCCCAGAGGACCTGGCATGACCAAGTACGAGAGCCGCTCCCTCCCGCTCTTCGAGCTCTTCGATCCCGAGGTTCTCCCCGCCGGGCAGGAGCCCGATCTTCAGCCTCCGCGCCCGACCCCCGGCAGCGAGCCCGGACCGGCCACCGCCGCCGTCGAAGGGCGCTTCCACTCCGTCGGGGAGCACGAGTTCGACGTGGTGGCCGTCATAGATGAGCACGGCCGGTTCGTCTTCGTCAGCCCTTCGGCGGAGCGGCTGTTCGGTTACGACACGAGCGACGTGGTGGGTCTGGACGCCTTCTCCCTCTTCGACGCCTCGAGCGTCGACTACGTGCGCTCCCTCTTCGAGGACCTGGTGGCGGGACGCCGGCTCTCGGTCTCCCTCGAGATGCGAACGGTGCGGTCCGACGGTCGGACGATCGACCTCGACGTGGTGGCGGCCAACCATCTGCACGACCCGGTCGGCGGAGTGGTGGTCAACGTCCGGGACATGACCGACAGCCGACGACTCGAGGAGGCGATGCTCGATGTTGACCGTCGCCAGGCCACGATCATCGAGTCGCTCACCGACGGTGTCATGATCGTCGACTCCTCCGGGACCGTGGTCCGGGTCAACGTGGCCTTCGAGGTGATGTTCGAGTCGCCGCGGGTCAGGCTGCTCGGGCGTCGCCTCGGGGACCTGCTGGCCGGGGGACGTGCGCTCGGACTGGAGCTGGTCGACGCCGACGGACGCGACATCGATCTCGGGGACCATCCCATCGCTGCGAGCCTCCGCGGCGGCCGGCGCTCCGTCGGGGTGGTGCTCGGGCTGCGCCGGTCGGGAAGAGCCCCGATGTGGGTCCGGGCCAACGCCCAGGCCATGGTGGGCCGGGACGGAACGGTCACCGGAGCGGTGGCCTCGTTCACCGACTTCACGGCCACCCGCCGGGCGGCAGCCGAGCTTCGGCGCGGGGAGCGCTTCCTCCAGGTGCTCCTCGACACGCTCGACGAGGGCATCGTGGCCTGCGATGCCGAAGGGAGGATCACGGTGTTCAATCCCTCGGCCCGTCAGCTGCACGGCCTCCCCGAGGGGTCGGATCCGATCGGCGAGATCCCTGCCGAGGAGGGACTGCGCCACATCGACGGATCGCCCATCGCCCCGCGGGAGAACCCCCTCATCCGGGCCATGTCGGGGGAGCAAGTGCGCGAGGCGGAGATCGTGCTCGAGTCCGACACCGGGGAGCGGCGCAAGGTCAGGGTCAACAGCCAGGCCCTAGTCGACGACGACGGCTGGCTGCTCGGTGCCGTGGCGGCCATGCACGATGTCACCGAGCAGAAGCGGAACGAGGAGCGGTTGGCCGAGATGGCCCTTCATGACCCCCTCACCGGACTGGCCAATCGCACCCTGCTGGCCGAACGGCTACAGGGCGCCATCGATCGGATGGTCGAACGCGTTCCCGACCGGATCGGGTCGGTGGGTGGCGAGTCAGCGGAACCCATGGGGACGGGCGAACAACCCGGTGTCGCCGTCTTCCTCCTCGATCTCGATGAATTCAAGGAGATCAACGACCAGCTCGGTCACGACGTGGGTGACGATCTGTTGATCGCGGTGGCCCGCCGGTTGGCCGCCATCGTGCGGCCTTCGGACACCGTGGCCCGCCTGGGCGGTGATGAGTTCGTCGTCGTGTGCGACATCGAGAGCGGCGAGGAGGAGATGCTGCGCATCACCGACCGCATCTCGACCGTGTTGGCCCGCCCCTATCGGGTTGCCGGTCGCACGCTGAGCGTCCTGGCGTCGGTGGGGGGTGTCTTCGTCGACAACCCCGATACCGACCCCTCGAAGCTGCTGAGCCGGGCCGACGACGCGATGTACGGCGTCAAGTGGACCCGTCGCCGGCAGCGACGTTCTACGCCGGACTGACCGGTTGACCGGTTGACCGCTGAACGGGAGCGCGGGGGACGGGATCACTGCGGGTGGCACTGGTCTGCCCCTACAGCCTGTCGCGTCCCGGTGGCGTGCAGGGGCAGGTGGTCGGCCTGGCTCGCGCCCTCGAACGCCGTGCCCACCGGGCGACGGTCTTCGCTCCACTGGAGGCGGTCGCCGACGCACCCCCGGGAATCGAACTGGTCGCGGCCGGACGGCCGGTGTCGCTGCCGGCCAACGGATCGGTGGCGCCGGTCGCCCTCTCGATGAGCGCGGCGGTGCGCTCGCTGCGGACGCTCCGAGCCGGTGGATTCGATGTCGTGCACGTCCACGAGCCCTTCGCACCCGGCCTGCCCTATGCCCTCCTGGTCGGCCGGCGGCTACCACCGGTGGTGGCTACCTTCCACCGCAGCGGGGGAAGTGTCCTCTACCGGGTGCTCCGCCCCCTCACCTCGCGCCTGTCCCGGCGCATCGACCTGCGCTGTGCGGTGTCCGAGGCGGCCCGGACCACTGCGGCCGAGGCACTCGGGGGTTCCTATGAGCTCGGCTTCAACGGCGTCGAGGTGGGCTCGTTCCGAGGGGTCGAGCCCTGGCCGACGGAGCGCCCCGCGCTGCTCTTCCTCGGCCGTCACGAGGAGCGCAAGGGGCTCGGGGTGCTCCTCGAGGCATTCGACCAGCTCCGGGCCAGGACGGCCGCCGCTTCCGGGAGCATGCCGGCGCCGGAGCTGTGGATCGCCGGCGACGGGCCCGAGACGGCGTCGCTTCGGCGCCGTCATCCCGACTCTGCCGACCTCCGGTGGCTCGGGGTTCTCTCCGAGGAGGAGAAGCTCAGGCGGTTGGTCGGGGCACGGGTGCTCTGCGCTCCGTCACTGGGCGGTGAGTCCTTCGGCATGGTGCTGCTCGAGGCCATGGCGGCCCGGACCGTGGTGGTGGCGAGCGACATCCCCGGCTACCGCGATGCGGCCGGGGGCCATGCGCGGCTGGTGCCCGCCGGCGACTCGGGCGCTCTGGCCGAGACCCTGGCCCAGCTGGTGGTGGACGCGGCCGGCGACGGGGGCGAACCGGGGATCGGTTGCGGTGCAGGCTGGGGCAGCGAGGAGACCTGGCTGGACGCGGCATCGGAGTGGGCTTCGCACTGGTCGATGGACCGGCTCGCCGAGTGGTACGAGAGCAGGTACCGATCGGTCATGGCCGGGTCGCCCGGGTGAGGCGTCCTACACTGCTCGGACGATGAGTGGATCCGGACGGCGACCCGCAGGGGGTTCCGATCGAGCGCAGGGGGGTCGGAGCCGGGCTGGCGGCGGGCGGCCGGCTCCCAAGGCCGCCTCCGGAGGGCCGCCCCCGGCCCCGAGTCCGACGCCGACGATTGAGGGCCCCGGGCGGGGAAGCGAGAACGAGGAGGGCGTCGCCCACCGCAACCGCCACCGGGCCCTGGTCGTGGCGGCGCTGGTGGGCCTGGTACCGGGGGTAGCGGTGGCCGTGGTCCTGGCCCTGGCCGGCCAGGCTGTTGTGGCCGTCGCCGCCCTGGTCGTCGTGGCCGGTGGTACGACGTGGTGGACCTGGAGGTCGGCGCCGGGCCGGGTGGTGCGGGCGGTGGGCGCCCGACCGAGCGACGAGAGCGCCCACCCCCGCCTGCACAATCTGGTGGACGGCCTCTGCGCCTCGATGGGACTGCCCCGACCGACCATCTTCGTCGTCGAGCACGAGGTCCCCAACGCCATGGCTGTCGGGCGCGACGCGGCAACGGCCTGCCTGATCGTGACCTCCGGCCTCGAGCAGGCGCTCTCGCTGGTGCAGCTGGAAGGGGTGCTCGCCCACGAGTTGGTGCACATCAAGCGCGGCGACGCCATCCTGACGGGGATGGCGGCCGTGGCCCTGGCGCCCTGGTCGGGGGTCGTGGGCGTGGCCCGGGCCAGTGACCAGGTGCATACCCTGGTTGGCCCCGGGCGTGAGTTCACGGCCGATCAGCGGGCCGCGGCGGTGGTGCGTTACCCCCCCGGGATCGGCTCCGCCCTCGAGATCATGGCCCGGGAATCCCGCCCAGGGGCCTCCTGGCCGCCGGGGGAGGGTCGCACGGCGGCCTTGACCCGATGGTTGTGGATCGACCCTGTCGTCGGGGCCGCGGTTGCTCCCCTCGATGGGAACCTGGACGACACCCGCGTGCGGGCCGAGGCCCAATCCCTGCTCTGACCTCTTGATCCCTGCGCTGAGATCCTGAACTGAACACGGCTCGGTCAACTGGGCCGGTCAGTCCATTCCTGGTCGCCTTCTGTTCGACCTTCTGTTTCGACGTGGTCAGCCGGCCGCGTCGCAGGGATCGGCCTCTCCGGGATGGAGCGCCCACTCGGACCGCCGGTCGTAGAGATGGTCACGGAGGCGGCGGAGCAGCGAGGAGAAGGTCTCTTCCTCCTCGGGGGTGAACAGGTCGCTGAGCACCTCGTTCACGTGACCGATGTGCTCCGGGATGGCCTGATCCATGAGCTTCTGGCCGTCCGGGGTGAGCACGGCGAACGCGCCGCGGCGGTCTTCCGGACAGGTCCGCCGGGCCACCAGGCCCTGTTGCTGGAGGCGGTCCACCGACCGGGTCAGGCCGCTCGGGGTGAGGGAGCTCTGGGCGGCGAGCTCACTCATCCGTAGCTCGGAGCCGGGGGTCCGGGCCAGCCGGATGAGGACGTCGAAGGCCTGGTTGGAGAGGGATTGCTCCGTCTCCAGGCGGCGTTCGAACACCCGCCGGAGCCCGGCCGCCGATTCGAACAGCAATCCCACCGTCGTCAGTCGCTCGTCGTCAGTCGCCGCACGTCCCATGGCCCCATCCTACAGGAATCCGAAGGAATAGTTGCATTCACAAATATAGTTGATATACTTGCTAGTACAAGCAACGATCCCGAATCCCGTTGGGGGACCGGGGTCGAGAACGAGGAGGACGCACCATGGCAACACAGGCAGCAGTGACCAGCAGGAAGGTGAACGGCGTGGAGTGGCCGGCCGTAGGGACCTATGCCATCGACCCGTCGCACACCGAGATCGGCTTTGCCGTGCGCCATATGGCGGTGTCCAAGGTCCGGGGTCGCTTCAGCACTTTCGAAGGCACCCTCCAGATCGGCGAGGACCACAACGACTCGAAGGTGTCGGTGACCATCGACGCCCGGAGCGTGGACACCCGGGACGAGACGCGGGACAACCACCTCAGGACCAATGACTTCTTCGATGTCGAGAACCACCCGACGTGGACCTTCGAGAGCACCAAAGTGACCGCCGTCGACCCGACCTCGTGGAAGGTCGAAGGGGATCTCACGATTCGCGGCGTGACCCGGCCGGTGACCCTCGACGTGACCCTCGAGGGCGTCGTGCAGGATCCCTACGGCAACCACCGGGTGGGCTTCAGTGCCTCGACGTCGATCAACCGGGACGACTTCGGGGTGTCCTTCGGTGCCGTCTTGGAGACGGGCGGTCTGGTCGTGGCCAAGAAGGTCGACATCCAGATCGAAGCCGAGGCGGTACTCCAGGCGTAGTCGGTATGGAGCTGCCCCGCCGGGATTCGGCGGGGCAGCCGGCCGCGCTCTGCCGCGGTGACGCCCGCGGCGCGCACGGCCAGTGGGCCGTGCTGGCCGATATTGACAGGGATAGCGACCGTGTCTAGCGTCGCCCCGAAGAGCGGATGGGCCGCGGATCTCCTAGGACGGGCAGTTGCTTCACCGAGCGAAGAGGGGCTGATGGTGCGAAAGTTTGCGGCTAGAGCCGCGCATGTCGTCGTGTCGCGGAAATTGGTAGCCGGAGTCGGTCTGGCTCTGGTGACGGTGCTGGGCACACTCTCGCTCGCGGCCGCGCCCGCCGGAGCAATCGGCCCCGCGCCGACGATCACCAATGTGAGCCCCAACTCGCTGCCCCAGGGGGTCGCATCGGCGTCGGTCACCTTGACGGGCACCAACTTTGTTGCCGGTGCCGTCGTGACCAGCCACTCCGGGATCACCGCCACTGCGACCTTCATCAGCTCGACCCAGCTGAACCTGCTGGTTGACGTGGGCCGGACGGTGCCGCAAGGGGCCTACAACGTGTTCGTGACGAACCCCGACCAGTCGGTCGGCTCCTGTAGCAACTGCCTCAACATCACCATCGGGGCGTTCCCGACGATCACGTCCATCAACCCCAGCACGCTCCCCCAGGGGGCGTCCAACCAAGCGGTCACGCTGATGGGCACCAACTTCCAGTCCGGGGCCCGGGTCACCAGCCACAACGGGATCAACATCAACGCCGCCTTCGTCAGCTCCACTCAGCTCAACCTGATGGTCAGCGTCCAACCGACCGTCGCCTCGGGCCCCTACGACGTCTTCGTGACCAATCCGGACAATTCGCTCGGCAGCTGCATCAATTGCTCTGGGCATCACCCTGGCGGGCTCCGGTCCGGGCGGGTCTCCGGGTAGCGGGTCCTTCGTCGGTATCGCCTCGCTTCCCGATGGCAGCGGCTACTGGTTGGCCAATTCGGCCGGTGCGGTCTTCTCCTTCGGCAACGCCCAATTCTTCGGCTCGCTGTCCGGGCATGCCCTGAACGCACCCGTCACCCACATCGTGTCCACGCCCGACGGTCTCGGCTACTGGCTCGTGGCCGGAGACGGCGGGACCTTCACCTTCGGCGACGCCGGCTTCTACGGCTCGATGGGCGGTCAGCACCTGAATGCCCCTGTGGTGGACATCGCCCCGACACCCAGCGGGCTTGGCTACTGGCTGGTGGCGAGCGACGGTGGCATCTTCTCCTTCGGCGACGCGGAATTCTTCGGCTCGACCGGCAACCTGCGTCTCAACAAGCCGGTGGTCGGGATGGCTGCGGACCAGGCCACCGGCGGGTACTGGCTGGTGGCGACCGATGGCGGCATCTTCTCGTTCAATGCGCCTTTCTACGGCTCCACCGGGAACATCCGGCTGAACAAGCCGGTCAACGGAATGGCGACCACCGCTGACAGCGGGGGTTACTGGCTGGTGGCGAGCGACGGCGGCATCTTCTCCTTCGGCGACGCACCCTTCCAGGGTTCGGCCGGGAACATCGCGCTCAACGCCCCCGTGATCGGCATGGCGCCCAACTGGGCGACAGGTGGGTACTGGTTGGGGGCAGCAGACGGCGGAGTCTTCAGTTACGGCACGCCCTTCTACGGTGCCGCCTGACCGGGGGCTGCCGGCCTCGTCCGGCACGTCCCGGGAACAGGTTTCGAAGGACTAACCGGTCTTCTTGAAGTTGGGAAGCCAGGGCGCGGTGGCGGCCAGCAGTTCGTCGGTCATGGCGACGAGCCGCTCGTAGGGTAGGTGGCCGGCCAGTTGGTCGGTGAGCATCGCCTCGATGACCCGGGTGCGGTCTCCGGTCAATGCCGCGTCGACCGTGATCTCCTGGGATGCCACGATCTGGCGCAGGTATTCCCCGAGCACCGAACCGACCCCCGCCGTGTCCCGGGGACGGACCCCAGACGCCCCGGTCACCCCGATGCATTCCACCACTACGTCGTCGGGCAGGTTCTGGACCTGGCCATGATTGGGCAGGTTCATCGGCATGTGGCGCTCTTCGCCGGTCGTGATCCCGGCGATGAGCTCGGCCACGAGCTCGCCGGAGGGCCATGGTGAGATCGAGTCCCCCTTGAGCAGTTCCAGCACCTCCCGGTCGTCCGTTTGCTTGTCCATCTCGTGCCCGAGCAGGCCGTAGTGGTGCACCCCCCAGTCCCGGCCGTAGTCCGAGGCCGCGGTGACGAATCCCGGGAAGAATTCGACGACGTGTGTGTCGGATGCGCCGGGAAGTACGCCGAAGCGTTGGAAGAGCTCGAATTTCACACGGTTGTTGGCGATGACGTCGGCCTTGGTCCACGATTCACCGGCCGACACTTTCTGCCAGTGCATTGCCTCGACCGGCGCCATCCAGATGGGGTCCTCGTCGAGGGCGGTCGGATCGTCGAGCAGCGATCGAAGCATGGCAAATCCGTCAGCTCCGTCGATCCTGAGCTCCGTTACCAGGGGGAGATGGTTCACTCCTGCGGCAACCGGATCCACTTTGTTCATGGGGGCGTCGAACAGCAGGCTCAGCACGAACTTCAGACCGACCAGCTCGTTGCACAGCCCGACCACTCTGATGCGGGACTCGCGGACGACGCTGCGGCACAACGCCGTGAGTGGATTGCTCACGTTGACCATGAGCGCTTCGGGACAGCACCGCTCCATCGCTCGGGCTACCTCGGTGACGATGGGGACACTGCGCAGCGCTCGAGCGATGCCTCCTGGTCCGACGCTGTCGCCGACGGGCTGGCGGATGCCGTACCGGGCGGGGATCTCCAGATCGTGACGCATGCTGGCGAAGCCGCCTACGGACAGGGCGGTGATCACCACATCGGCGCCGTCCAGTGCATCGCCGAGGTCGGTCGTCGGCCGGGCGGACAATCCGATGCCCCGCACCTGGCCGATGTGATCGGCGACCTCCACCATCAGCGGAAGGGAGCCCGGGTCGATGTCCATCAGGGTCACGTCGACGTCGTGGAGCGCCTCGCTGTTGGCAAAATCCACGAGGAGCTTCGGAGTCCAGTGCGTGCTGCCACCGCCGACGATGGTGATCCGGGGAGTGCTCACTCCTCGAACGGTAGTCGCTCCTGGGCTTCCGGCCAGGGGGTCTGATCGGTGCGGGGAGGTAGGCACCCCGTCCTATCTGTCTGGTCGTTCCGGGCCGCGTGCCGAGGGAGCCGGACCAGTGCTCCGAGTGCGCCCGGAACTGTCCCAGCTCCCGCCCGCGGCGGGTGCCCCTCAGTTGATCGTCAGACAGTTGGTGCAGGTGTCCGAGGTGGGAGGCGCGCCTGGTTGGCTCACGACGATGGTGGCTGGACCCAGGGGAGCGGCGGTGTCGGCTGTTACCTTTACGGTCAGCTTGGTCGACGAGGTGACCGTGATCGAGTTGACCTGCACGAGGGTGTTGGTGAAGATCACGTGCGGATTGCTGCCGAACCCGGTGCCGGTGATGGTCAGCGTCGCCGATGTCCCGTGGGTCAGGGTGTTCGGGGAGACGGAGGTGATCGCCGGGCCGGCCTGGGTGATCTCGTAGTCGGTGAGCCCGAGGTCGGTCCCGCTGCCGATGAGGAGATCGCTCTCGGCGAAGACCGCCTGGCCGAACTGGTGGGCGAGCGGAGTCGGGACGAAGTCGAGGATGGCTCCGGTGGTGGCGTTCAACAGGTAGACGCCCAGGTTGTTGGTGCAGGTGCTGCACTGGAAGTACACCTGGGCGGCCACCACGCCGGCCCCGTCCTCGGTCGGGCTGCCCACGATGTTGCCCTGGAGCCCGGTCTGCCAGACCGGAGCGCCGGTGGTGGTGCCGTCGACGGAGCCGGTGGCCGGGTAGAGGGACTGGACCGAGCCCGGGTAGGTGGTGCCGTTGATGGTGGTCGGGGACCCGCCCCCGGCGATGAGGTGGGTGCCGTCCCAGATGGCGGCGGCGTCACACTGCTGGGCCCCTCCGGGCTGGCTCGGGGTGCCCATCACGTAGTCCCAGACCATGGTGAGGTCGCTCTGGCGGAGCCCGTAGTAGTGGCCGTCCTTGTTGCACCCGCCGACCATCGGGGTGGCCACCCCGCCGACGGTGGCGGTGAACAGGGTCGGGGAGCCGCCCCAGTCCGAGTCGTTGGTCTGCTCGTTGAGCGGCACGGTGAAGGCGTGGAGCACGCCCAGGGTGGTGGGGTCGAGCTTGACCATGGAGGCCGAGTTGGGCGGGTTGTTGATGGCCCCGGGGCCGTTGCCGGTGGTCACGATGATCGAGCCGTCACCGGCCAGGGCCGGGGAGCTCCAGATGCTCCCCCCGCAGCCCGGGGTGGTGAGCGGTGGGCAGGTCACGCTGTCGGGCAGGGTGTGGAAGACGGCCGCCGGCGGGTTGGTGGCCCCGCCCGTGCTGTCCTGGGTGAAGCGCAGCAGGCCCCCCTGGACCAGCGGGTTGTCGCACTGGGAGGAGACCCCGATGTAGACGCTCCCGTTGGCCACCAGCGGCGAGCCCCAGGCGAAGTAGTCGTTCTGGGTGGTCGAGGGGATGCCGACCAACCCCTTCCACAGCACCGCACCGGTGGCGGCGTCCATGGCGTAGAGATGGCCGTCGGGGGCGTTCTCGTAGACGGCCAGCTTGCCCGTGCCCGGGTCGGTGGTGACCGTCGCCGTCGAGAGCACACCGGAGATGCCCGTGCCGCACCCGTTGGAGCCGAGGCCCTTGACGGTCCCAAGGAACTGGGACCAGAGCACCGTCTGGGTGGCCTCGCTGATGGCGTAGAACTCGCCGTTGAACGACCCGATGTAGACGACCCCGTTGACCACGGTGGGGCTCGACCACAGCTTGTTCTTGCCCGCCCCGGTCGGGGGCAGCCACCGCCACACCGGGTTGAGGCTGCCCACGTTGGAAGGGGTGATCGAAGTGGCGTTGGGATTGAACGAGCTGTGCGAACCCCCGTTCAGGTAGGCGGGCCAGTCGGCGCTCGGCCCGGTCACGATGAGGCACCCGGTGCAGATGGCCTTCCCGCCGTCGGGGTTGGTCAAGTCGAGGTTGTAGGGGCCAGGAGCCACCGTCGGATCGACACTGACCGAGAGGTCGATCGTGGTGGAGCTCACGAATGTGGCCTTGGTCGTGATGCCGGTATGGCTCACCACCGTGGCGCCGGATTCGAAATTGGTTCCGGACAAGGTCACCGGTTGGTTCGAAGCACCCTGCGGGAACGAGTTCGGATTGACCTTCGTGATGGTGGGTGAATTCCCCGCCGCGATGGTCAGGCACGCCTTGCAGGTCCCTGATCCACCGGACGTGCTGACGGTGACGTCACTCGTTCCCAGGGCGGCGGTGGGGCTCACCGTGACCGTGGCGGTGAGGGACGTCGAGCTCACGAATGACACCGAGGAGGCGGTCACACCTGCTGTCGAGAACGAGAGGGTTGCCGTGGAGGTGAAGTTGGTGCCGGTCACCGCGAAGCCGGTGGTCGTGCTGTTCTGATCGAGCGTGGTCGGGCTCACCGACGTGACGGTCGGCATGGACCCGGATGTCACCGTCAGGCAACTCTTGCAATTGAATTTCCCGCCGTCGGGGTTGGTCAGGTCGAGGTTGTAGGCCCCGGGTGGCTCGGTGGCGGAGATGGTCACCGACAGGTCGAGCTGCGTGGCACTCACGAAGGTCACGGCGGCGTGGATGCCACTGTGGCTCTTCACCTTGGCCCCTGACTGGAAGCTGGTCCCGGTGAGGGTGACCGTGGTGTTGGTGGCACCCTGGGAAAGTGAATTGGGGTTGACCTTGGTGATCGTGGGGGCGCTGACCGCACCCGCAGCTGTCACCCCTGTGGTTACGCCGGCTGCCACGCCTGCCAGGATGACCAACGCGGCCGTCAGTCTCGCACCGCGGTGAACCCGGTGCCCGGCTGCCCCATCCACAATTCTACTCATCGCCGTACCAGCCTCTGTATCGGTGGAGCCGCTGCTCCGTCAGGGAGCTGTGTGCTCAGCTCCGTTTGTCAGTCCTCCACGTTCTGCCCCGCCCCCGTGGCCCATAAGCGGCGCGTCCAACCGGCCGACCGAAGGCAGGGCCGACGTCGGCCGATGGCTAGGTCACCGTCAGGCAGCCCTTGCAATTGAATTGTGCACCGCCAGGGTTGGTCACGACCACGTTGTAGGTTCCTGCCGCGACGCTGGTCGCCACGCTCACCAACAGGTTGAGCTGCGTTGCGCTTACGAAGCTGGTGCTGATCGTGATGCCTTTGTGGCTGGTGACCTTGGCGCCCGACAGGAAGCCCGTGCCCATCACGGTCACAGGCTGCTTGGAAGCGCCCGGGGCGAGGGAGTTGGGGTTCACCGAGGTAATGGTCGGTCCGGAAGTCCCGGTGGCGATGGTCAGACAGCCGGTGCAACTGTCGACCGTCGGCGTCGATCCGGGAATGCTCACCGAGATGTTGCGCGGACCGAGGCTGGCCGTCGAGAGCACAGTGAACTTGGCCTGCAACTTGGTGGAGGAGACTACGGTCACCTTTCCGGCCGTCACCCCGTCGCCGCTGATCGTGGCGATGGGCGATCCGGAGAAGCCACTGCCGGTGAGCGTCACGTTGGTGGCGCTGCCCGGGGAGAGCGTCGACGGGTTCACGCCGGTGATCGGGGGACCGGCCACCGAGACCTGGTAGGCGGTCAGCCCGAGGCTGGGACCGGCCCCGACGAGCAATTGATTACCGGTGAAGATCGCCTGGCCGAAGAGTGGTGACTTCGGGGTCGAGATGAAGCCGACGATGGCGCCGTTGGCGACCGACACCAGATAGACGCCGAGCTGGCTGCTCGGGCCTCCGTTCGACTCGCACGGCGTGGTCCCGATAGGACAGGTCTGATAGGTCGGAGCGGCGACGAGCCCGCCGCCGTCCTCGGACGGGCTGCCCACGATGGTTCCGTTGAGGCCGGTCTGCCAGACGATCGCCCCGGTGGCCGGGTTGAGGGACTGGATCGAGCCGACGTAGTTGCTCCCGTTGATGGTGGTGGGCGCGCCGCCAGTTTCGATCAGGTTGGTCCCGTCCCACGTGGCTGCCGAGTCGCATTCCTCTGCCCCGCCCGGGTACGGGACGGTGATCCTGGTCTGCCAGACCGGCCCGGCACTCAGGGCGCTCTGCTTGAAGGCGTAGTAGACGCCGTTCTTATTGCAGGCGCCGACCATCGGGGTGGACACGCCGCCGATGGTGGCGGTGAAGGTGGTGGGGGAGGCCCCGAAGTCGCCGTCGCCGGTCTGTTGGGCGGTCGGGACCTGCCAGTGGTCGAGGACGGCCAGGGTGGACGGATCGAGGCGGACGATGGACTCGTTGTACAGGGGCTGGCCGGAGCTCGCACTGGCGTTGCCGGTCGTCACCAGGATCGAACCGTCGCTGGCCAACGCCGGGCTACTCCACACGCTGCCGCCCAGTTGGCCGGTCGGTACGGAAGTCCACCGGGCCACCGAAGCACCGGTGCTCTGGTCGAAAGACTGCAGTCCCCCCGGGACCAGCGGATTGTCACAGTCGGAGGAGACGCCGATATAGACCTTGCCGTTGGCCACGAGCGGTGAGCCCCACGAGTAGTAATCGTTGACCGTGGTGGAGGGGGTGTAGACCTGGCCCTTCCAGACGATGTTCCCGGTGGCGGCATCGAGGGCATAGAGGAAGCCGTCCGGGGCGTACACGTACATGGTGAGCTTGCCCGTCGAGGGGTCGGCGGTCACGGTCGGGGTCGAGATGATCCCCTGGTAGTCACCCACTCCACAGCTCGGATTGCCGACGGGCAACGGTGTGTTGATGGCGAGGAAGCGCGACCAGATGACCGACTGGTTGGACTCGTTGACGGCGAAGACGTAGCCGTCCTTGACCCCCTGGTAGACGACACCGTTTACCACGGTCGGGCTGGCCACCAAGTTGGTCGTGGCCGAGTTGGGCGAGGCAGGCGGCAGCCACTTCCAGGCCGGTGCCAACTGGCTTGCGTTGGACGGGGTGATGGCAGTGGCCCCAGCGTTGTAGGAGTCGTGCGCGCCGCTCAAGAGGTAGGCGGGCCAGTTCGCCCCCGGGTTCGACCCGCCGGTGACGGTCAGGCAGCCGGTGCAGTTGAACTTGCCACCGTCGGGGTTGGTGACGATGACGTTGTAGGCGCCGGGAGTCTCCGCCGCGGCGACACTGACCGAGAGGTCGAGCTGGGTGGCGGAGACGAAGGTGGTCACGGCCGTGATCCCGCTGTGGCTCGTCACCTTCGCCCCCGACACGAAGTTCGTGCCGTTCACGACGACCGCCTGCCCGGAGGCCCCCTGAGGCAGCGAGTTCGGGTTGACCGAGGTGATGGTCGGCGCCGATACGGCGCTGGCCACAGCAACCGGAATCGAGACCAGCAGCGCCACGATCAATGAGGCCGCGGCCGCGCCGGCCAGCACTCGGCTTGCACGAGAAGAGTCCCTACGCATGAGCTTCCGCCCCCTTGAACGGCCCGATCTGGGGCACCCGTCTCGGACCACCACCGAGCTCCTTTGCCTTACGTCGGACGGTACAGGCCGAGATTGCTTGCGGCAATGGAATTGGGTCCCGAATGTCCCAGGAACCACGCATTGCAAGAAATGCGCACGGGCCGGTCACGGAAAGTGGTCGCCGGGGCCGAGGTACCCTCTTGCCGGGATCACCCACCCCGGAGGGCGGCCTGCACCGCCGGGGTGACCTCGGGTTGGACCTCGGGATTCGACTTCTGGATCCAGGCCCAGTACGTCCAGCTGATGTTGTTCTGCTTGGCGTAGGCCAGGAACTTGGCCGTATCGCTCATCCAGCTCTGGTCGGGCTGCTTGTTCCCGTTCTGGTTCCCGGTGGCGTCGAACGCATAGAACTCGCCGACGTACAGCGGGACGTTGAAGGTCTGGGCGCGGGCCACATCTGCGGCCAGCGCGGCTTGGCCACCGGTCGGGAGCTGGCTCTGGCCGGGTGATGGATCGGACCAGTAGTCCTCGTGCAGATGCACGGACAGGACCACATTGGGGACCTGGGGCAGCTGTGTGACACGGAACGATCCGGGGGTCTCCCGGTCCTCGAGCATCAGCAGGATGTTCGGGTTGGCGGTGTGGATCGACGGCACGACTGCTTGGTAGAAGCCGGTGACGTTCGCCGTCTTCTTGCCGCAGTAGGGCTCGTTGAGGATGTCCTGGGCGACGACGGCGGTGTTGCCGGTGAAGTGGCCGTCGATGTAGGACTCGGCTGCCGCGAAGTCGCTCCAGGCGGAGCCCGGAACCCCCGCAGCGGTCCGGCCCGAGAGGAAGGCGCAGGCCGCCGCTTGCGGTGTTGTCGCCGAGCCCACCGGGTTGACCCAGATCGGCATACCGGACCCGGGACAGCCGGGCTTCTTGGACGTCGCCGGGGTCACGAAGGCCGGGCTCCAGCTCGATTGGTGCATGTCCAGGATCACCCAGAGGTGGGCCTGGCCCAGCTGGGCGATCTCCGTGTCCAGTGCGTCCACGTAGGCGGTGTTCCAGTGATGGACGAGTGCCCCGTCGGTGCCGACGGTAGGGGCGGTCGGCTCGAGGTTTCCCCACGAGATGGGAAGCCGGACCGAGTTGAATCCGTATCCCGCGATCTGGTCGACCTCACTGGCCGTGAGCGGGCGCCATCCGTCGTTGCACTGGCCTGGGACGTTGCTTCCGTCAGGGTTGGTGCTTTCCATTCCGGTGACGTTGTAGCCGGTCAGCTGGACGGTGGCGCCCGAGGAGTCGATGATGCGGGTCCCGGCCGCGCTCGAGGAAGCCCGCAGTGGGGTGTGAAGGCGTCGTAGACTCGGTCGCGGGGGTCGTGCCCGAGGTCGTGGTCGGGGTGCCAGAATTTCGCGTCAACGCGTAGGTCAGCCCTCCGGCCACCACGACCAGGGCCGCCACACCGGCGATGATCCCGACATACCTCCGCTCCATTTGGTTCCGAGCAACCTTTCGCACCTGTTCCTGGGCGTCCTCGGCACGTTCCGCGTCGCGATGTCCGGGAAGGTCCAGTCAGCCGAGGTGGAAGGTAACACCCGCGGTCGGAGAAGTGCCGTCATCTCGGATCATGCAGTCTGAGCGACGGAACCAATCAGTGCTCCAGGGACTCCGGTCGTTGCCCGGGGGAATGAGGTGGAGGGAGGACGAAGGAGAGTGGGTGAGGAGCCGTCAGGCCACGGGGCGAAGAACGTCGTTTCGAGCCGGCTTGCCGGTTGCGGCGACCCCCGATTGGCGGGAGACGTCCAGTGCGGCCACGATGTCGGCGCGGCAGTCGTCGCACAGCATCCGCACTCGCCGCTCGATGCCCAGAAGCATGCGTTGGTGACGACTGACCTTCGTCAGGTCATCGGTCCAGCCACAGCGGTGGCACCTCCCCGTCACGCGGTGCCAGCCGGCCGGCCAGTTGATCGAAGCACTCTTCACCGTATTCCGGCTCCTTGCAGGGATTTTGCCCGTCGACCTTCCATCGGTTCGTCTCCAGAAAACTGTAGGGAAGACTTGTTAAGAGTTCGTGACGGGGGTACGTGTCGCGCCTCGAACCGGGATTCTCGGTACTCTAGTAAATCGGGAGAAATACTAGGATTTAGTACCCAACGAAGTCAACCCGACCAGCCAGGAGATGATCAACCGGCCATCAACCGAGGAAATCGTGATGGCAACGATCTCGTATGTGTCGTCACACCGTCGGCAATTCATGCCGATCGGCCCCGGTCGAGACCCGTGATTCCGGGTGGACATCACTGGCTGTAGAGGCGCGGCCACGCTTCGCATAAAACGGAGTGAAGAACTCCAGTAGAGAGCCTTGATCTCCCTACAATTAGGGATGGCGGAGGACGAAAGTTCTTGGGACACTGAGGTTCGACAGTCCGTGTCGAGGGCGGAGGTTTTGGCGACCCGAATCGGCGGAGGAGGCTGTCCGTTCAGATCTGCATCGGAGAGCGGGAGGGCAGAGGGTTGCCAGAGAGTCGTGATACTCGTCGCGACGAGCGGCCAGAATCAACAGGTTCGGGTCGCCGCGCCGGGCGGGCGCGTGGTCTCCCCAGGCCGAGTCGGGGAGCCGCTGGGATGACCAGTTCGGCGAGCAGAGATTTCGGACCGATGCTCATCAGCGGCGACGAGAGAGTCGACCCCGACGGGCTCGAGGTCGTCGCGATCCCTGCTGGCTACCCGGCCAGCAACGGAAAAGTGGCCCGGCCCGAGCCCACGGTCAGTGTGGTCATCCCGGCCAAGAACGAGGCCCGTAACCTGCCCTCGGTCCTGGGATCGATGCCCGAGGGCCTGCACGAGGTGATCCTGGTCGATGGCAGTTCCAGCGATGAGACGATCGCGGTCGCTCGGCGCTGCCATCCCGAGATCATGGTCGTCGGGCAGACCCGGAAGGGCAAGGGGAACGCGCTGGCCTGCGGCTTCGCTGCGGCTACCGGGGATTTCATCGTCATGATCGACGCGGATGGCTCCACGGATCCGGCCGAAATCCCCCGCTTCGTCGATGCCCTCAAGCACGGCGCCGACTTCGCCAAGGGTTCGCGGTTCATGCCGGGTGCCGGCAGCAGCGACATCAGCCGCTTGCGCCAATACGGGAACTGGTGGCTCAACCGGATTGTGAACATCCTCTACGGCACGCGCTACACCGACCTGTGCTACGGGTACAACGCGTTCCGCCGTGACTGCCTGGAGGCCATCGCCCTCGATCCGGGGAGGCATGAGGATGTGATCCCCGGCGCGCCGATGCAGTGGGGGGATGGATTCGAGGTCGAGACCCTCATCAACCTCCGCATCGCCAAGGCGGGCCTGCGTGTCTTCGAGGTCCCGAGTTTCGAGCGGAACCGGCTGTTCGGCAACAGCAATCTCAATGCGTTCTCGGATGGGCTCCGCGTACTTCGCACCATCCATATCGAACGCAAGCGCGGGGTCCGGAGGGCGACGTCCCAGCGCGCCAATCTGCCGAGGAATGCCGGGGAGAGCTGGTCCGTGCTCTCGACGGTGGCGCAGGAGGCCAGCTGACGCTCCGGTAGGGCCTCGGCCAGGGCCCATCTCGGCGGCGTCTAGTCTGCGACGATGAGCTCAGGTGCCGGGTGTCCGCGGGGCGAGGGCTGACGAGGGCTGAGTCGTGGCCAACGTGTCGACCTACAGGCTGGACAGCTACGGCCCGGCCGGCCGGCCGGAGCCCCCGAGAGGGGGGATCTTCCAGCTCAGCGATGCCTCTTGGCATCTGGTGTTCGAACCCCCCCGTTCTGGTGTCAGCTGTGGGCTGCTTCGGTCCCTGGTCGAGGTCCAGACCACCCGCCGTGGCCGTCGCTGCCGGGTGATGGTCGCCGAGGAGGGTGGCGACGGGTTCGAGGCGACCTTCGTGCTCCGGGCCCGTGCGGACGCCGTCCGCGCCGACCTTCGCCGGCGCCACCAGTCCCTCGACCAGGCCGCCGAGGTGGTTGCCGCCGTTGAGGGCGGCGAGTGGTGGCGAGGCGCCGATGCGTTCGACGGCCTGGGATGGTCGGCCACACGGTCGCTGGCCGGCGTCCGCTGTATCGGCGGCGACTGGGAGAGCGATGGGCTCGGACCCACCCGGCGCGCCAAGGTGCTGGATTTCGGGCCCGGCGGAGTGTCGTTGCGGGGCTGGCGCACCCGGTTGCGGTTCCCGTGGGACAGCATTGCCGCCATCGAGGTGGCCGACGGCACCGGATACTCCGACTCGGCGAACGGGGACCGCGCTCCCGCGGCGGCACTGTGATCGCGCTGAAGAGCTACTCGGGTGAGCAGGTCACGTTCCACACCGCCCTCTCGACCCCGGATGAGGTGAGTACTGCGCTGCGTGCTCCGATCGACCGATTGGTGCGCGGGCCCGTGGCGGACCCAGTGGCGGACCCATACGTCCTGTCACCGGCGTCGGTTCCGATCGCTCCGGCCGCCGTGCCCGAAATGGACGTTCGGTAGCGGTGCGGTAGCGGCCGCCTCACGTCGGCCCGACGGCGCCGGTGAGGACCTCCGAGGCGATCCGGTGGGCATTGGCCATGATGGTCAAGGTGAAGGTCGTGGCGGGAACAGTGGGGAAGACCGAGGCGTCGACGAGGTGGATGCTGGGCCACGCCGCCAGCCGACCGAGCCGGTCGGTGCCCAGCCCCGACCGGTGGTCGGCGTGAGGAAAGCTTCCCCCGAAGTGATAGCTCTTGGCCGGGGCCGACACGGTGGTCATCGGCAGCACGGGCCAGAGGTCGAGGGTCGGGGCCACGCGGACCAAGGTCCGGGCCAGGCGGACCAGCAATGGGGGCCAACCGTTGGCCGTAGTGTCGCCGACCTCCACGTCGGGCAGCCGACCCGGCGCCGGCCGGCGGGCGGTGATCCTCACCCCCGGCGAGCCCCACGACGGAACGTAGCCGAGGCCGACCGACAGCCTGCGCAGGAGGCTGCCGACCATCGGCTGGGCCACCCGGAGCCGGAGCGGCGCCGGAAGCGATTCCATGAAGACCGGGTTGTAGGGATAGAAGTGGACCTGGCAGAGGTCGTAGCCGTCGCCTTCGACGTCGTACACCAGGTTGAATTGGTTCAAGGTGAAGTTCCGCTGAGCCCGCGGATCGCCAGTGCCGCGGCGGGAGACCGTGGGCAGGACGAACTGGACCGACTCACCGAGCTCGACCGGGCGGTCGAAATGCTCGAGTGATCCGAGGACCAAGCGGGTTGTGCCGATCCCACCACAGGCCACGAAGATCCGATCGGCGCCGAGAGAGGTCGTCTGCCCGGACTGTACGTCCTTGACCTGCACCTTCGGCCCCGCGGCGTCTTCGACGAGGCGGACGGCCATCAGCCCGTCCCGATAGGCGATCCGACCGTCGGCGCGCAACCGGTCGAAGGTCTGCGAGGCGGAGTAGATGAGCCCGTACGGGCACCCGGTCATGCAGAGCCCGCAATTGGTGCATCGGTCGGCCTGCATGGCCAGGCGGGCGCGACCGACCGTGATTCCGAGCGACTGCAACCGTCCGCGATGGAGCTCGTATCTCGACAAGACGTCGAGTGTCCGCTCGCTCAATTGCGGCAACGGGCGCGCCTTGGTGAGAAGCGGGAAGGTCGAAGCCAACCCGTCCTCCTCGCCAGCCAGATTCATCTCGTCCAGAGCCACCCGGTAGTGAGGCACCATCTCCGGGTAGCTGATGGGCCAGTGATCGAAGGTGGCGCGACTGAACGGCATGATCTGGGCGCCCCAGACGTTCGAGAATCCGCCGTAGGCCCCCGAGACCACGGATGCGTTGGCACCGGCATCGGCCCGGATCCCGTCCAGCTGGCCGAAGTCCCGGAACGGAAAGTCCGAGCCGTAGGCTCGCTTCTCGGGCAGCGCGCCGGAGCCGGTGCGGACGGCGTGACGGCTGATGGTCTGGAGATCATGGTCGGACCAGAGGCCCTCCGGCGAAGAAGCCATCGCTCCACGGAGCGCCTCCCGCTCGGCCTCCAGCCGTCCCCCGATGTCGAGCACCGTGATCTCCTGGTGCGGATCGCGGGCCAAGGCCATGGCGGCGCCGGCCGCCGCCGGCCCGGAGCCGATGATCAATGACGTCGGCATCGTCGGGCCGTCCTCCAGACCGGTGATCGGGTGGGCCGATGGGTCCGCCACCATAGCCCGGGGCGGGGCCCCGCCGATACGGGCCGGCCGGTCGCGTCTTTCCCAAGGATCGTGTCGGCGGTGGCGATCCGTGACGCGGGGGTAATCAGCAGACCAATTCTCTGTGTCATGTAGGAATCGAGCTTTGACGTGGGCCGCAGGGCCCATAGGGTGACAGACGGGAGGGGACGTAGGCGATCTCTCGGGAGGGCGCATCCCGTGCAACGCACGTTCCGTTCCCGGCGTGCCCCCACCCTCGATCCTCAGACCGGTTCCGTGACCCTCCAAATACGACGAGGGAGTTCTGTGGATCCTGACAGTGACCTCCGCCGTGGCCGGCGGGGATTGACGTTCAAGTTTCCGTTTCGCCCGGCCGATGGACTTTGTCGTGCCTACTGAACCGACGGCCGGGAGCCGTCCCTCTGCGGATGCCGCGCCAGGTCGTCGAAGCCCTCGGGGGCGGGCACGGCTGTTGCACGTGGGACAGGGTGTTCTCGGCCTGACGCTCTTCGCCGTCATCGCCATCGTCGTCCTCAGTTTCGGTTCCTCGGTCGCGTCCCCGACTCAGGGCCAGGGAGGCGCCGGCCCGTCGGCCCGTTTGGTCGACCATCACGAGAGTGCGGCGGAGTTGGCGGAGGCCGCCGTCACCCTTCCCCCGGCACCCGCTCCTGGTACCCCGTCGGCCGCCCCGGCCCGGCCGTTCACCTACGGGTTCGACCTGGCCAAGCAAGGCCCGTACAGCCCGAACGATCCGAGCTCCCAGTCGGCACTCCACGTGATGACATCCTTCCCCAACTCCTACGAGGACGTTCCCATCATGGGTTGGGGGCCCGGCAACCCGGAGCCTGCGCCGGGAGTGTTCGACTTCTCGCAGATCGCCCGACGGGTCGCGCTGGTCCAGTCGACCGGCGGCATTCCGGTCATCACCCTGGCCGCCGCTCCGGACTGGATGAAGGGTGGCGCGGTCGGCACCACCGACTGGAGCCTGATCGACGTCGCCCCGACTCCCCAGCACTACCAGGACTTCGCCACGTTGTGCGCCAAGGTGGCGCAGGCATTTCCACAGGTGAAGGCGTTCGTTGTCTGGAAGGAGTTCAAGGGTTTCTGGAACCAGACAACCAACAGCTGGGACGCAGCCGGCTACACCACCATGTACAACGACGTCTATCAGGCCATCAAGACGGTCCGTCCCGACGCCAATGTCGGGGGCCCGTACGTCGCCATGAAGTCCTACTCGACACCGCACCGCGCCGTGTCGACGACCCCGAGCGGGCCGTGGGGGACACTCGACCAGACCGCCCTCGATGCTGTCTCCTACTGGCTGGCGAACAAGGTCGGCGCTGACTTCGTGGCTGTCGACGGCACGGCCTTCACCAAGGACGCGGGTCTGATCACCGATCCGCTGAGCTCGACCGGCAAGTACGCGGCAGCAGACGGCTGGCTGGCGTCTCGGACGACGGTGCCGATCGTGTGGATGGAATCCCATCTCCTGCCGGATCCGACTCTCTACTCCGATCAGCAGCAGGCGGCCGTTCGGGTGGCATCACTGATCGAGATGGCGTCGAGCGGAGCGAGCGTGGGGCTGCAATGGCAGCCGGAGGACCAGACCGGGTGGGACGAGGGCCTGTGGACGTCGACGCTGGCGCCGGGCGGTGGCCAGCCCACCGTCTTGGGGCAGGAACTGCCGGCCGTTCTGGCCGTGCTCGCGGCCCCGGTCACCCTCGTCCCCGGCGAGCCCCAGGGGGTGCTCGCCGCCACCAGCGCCAACGGTACGGTGACGGTCACCTTGACCGGTTCGGTGGCCAGCGTGGTCGTCCAACGCACCCCGGCTCATTCGAGCTGAGGCCGAGCGGCGGCAGGCACCCGGACGGAGCACCCGGCCCCCTGTCGGGGCCACGCGTGCGGTCGATTTACGGCTGGATCGGGATCGGGAACGACGTCACCTGGACCGGCTGGCCCGGCGCCGAGGGTCTGGCGTAGATGCGGAGCGTGCCGGTGTTCGGGGAGGATGCCCGTACCGGGAGGGTCTGTGCGAACGTCGCGCCGCTGATCGCCGAGTTGGTCGTGGCCGCCAGGAGCTTGCCGCTGGCATCGACCAGCTGGACGTCGTAGGTCCCCACGAAGGAATTCAGCCCCGAAAGGGACAACGATGAGCCGGTGACGGTTGAACCGACGGCGGGGGACTCGAGCAGGACGTCGGGTAGGGCTGCGGTCACCTGGCTCCGTCCGACCGGGGCACTGAGGTCCACACCGGCAAACGTGGTGAGCGGGGCCTTGCTCACCTGAATGGCCACCTTCGTGATGTTCGAATAGGCGGTCAAGGTGTACACGATCTGGGCCAGTCGTGCCGCCAGCAGAGGCGCAGGGCCGGGCGTGACGAACTGCGGGCTGAGGTTGATCGTGGCCACCCCGGCCCTGATCTGAAGGCCGCGAGTCGTCGTCCCCGCCGGGATCGCGGTGCTCAGGCCGGCGGCCGTCTCCGTGGCGTTGGGACCGGCGAGGAGCGTCTGCACCGCGACATATCGAGGGTCTGCGCTCGCATTGAGCATCCGCTGTGCCACGCCGAGTTCGGTCCCGCGCACGAAGTACAGGGCGGCGGCAACCTGGGCTGGCGCACTCGTGGTCGTCTTGGGGGTCGACGTCGCCGTGGTGGCCACCGGGCCCGTGGTGGTGGGCGATTTGGACAGTGTGCTGTGACTGCTGCAGGCCGACAGCGCCACGGCGCACATGACAACACAGACGATGCCGGGCATCGACCGGAACGCTCGAAAGGGCAGGGGTGGGTGTCTCATGGTCAGGGCAGGTAGCCTCTCACGTCCGCAGATAGTAGAAGCGGGCGATGATGAGGATGGCGAGCACGGCCACCAGGAGGCCGATGACCACGCTCAGCCATCGCCGCACCACGACGAACCGATCGGGGCCACCGGCAATGGCGGCCAGCACCTCGTGGATGGCGATCAGGATCAGCACCGTCGACACCGAGGCGATTCCCAGTGCGGCGTTGGCAACCAAGGACTTCACTGCTGGATCCTCCTGAAGCTGTCCCGCGCCGACTCCGGCGGCGTTGAGCACCGCGGCCCCGACCAACAGCGCTCCCACGCTGCCGACCGGATGCCACCAGCCGATCTCGACGAACAGCAGGGCATAGAAGAAGATGACCGAGAGCCCGGTGGCCAGCGCCACGGTGCCGGCGTAGGCGGCCTCCGTGAGGCCGATCCAGCAGGTGACGGCCCATCCGGTTCCGACGACCAGCATGGTGGCCACCAGCCCCGAGCGCAGGGGCGAGTGGAGGTTGGCCAGGGTCATGGCGGCCGCCACGGCGCACCCGACGGTGGCCAGGAGGTCGGCAAGGAGCCTGTAGTTGCGTTGCGTTCGGGTCATGGCACGCTTCCCGGAACCGTCGGCGCGGTGGCACCGACGGTGGTCGAGGTGGTCGAGGTGGTCGTGGTGGGCGGCCTGGTGGTGGTCGTGGGCTTGGGCCGGGTGGTCGTCGTGGTGGGCGGCCTGGTGGTGGTCGTGGGCTTGGGCTGGACGGGCTTCGGTGTCGGAGGCGGCGGCGCGTGCGGTTGGAGGTGGGGGTGCGGGTTCACCTTCGGCCGTTTGGGCGGCCGCTGCTTCTCGATGCGAATGACGATGGCGGTCGAGTTCTTGAACACGACATGGGCATCACCCGTCTTCAGCAGATGAGCGATGAAGCTGCTCATCCAGTTGGGCGGGTTGCCCAGGAAATCGGTCCCGTAGTTGTTCTCGCTGCGGGTCAGGTAGACGTAGGTGGGAACCCGGGTGAAGGGGAGATGCTCCGCCAGCTGCGAGCCCCGCAACGTGAGCAGACCGCCCGCTTCGACCAGCTTGTAGCTACCGACCTTGGTGTAGTACAGCGGCTCGTCGCGGTTGGCGATGTAGATGTTGGCGCCGACGGGGACGTTGGCGTGGATCCAGGCCGCGGCGGCCAGATCGCCGGGTGCGATGGCTTCGAATGACTCGTTGCCGAACCGGTCCAGCGGGAAGAGGGCCAAGAGGGCGATGGCGACGGCCAGGCAGATGACCACCGACGTACGTCGCAGCGGTTCGAAGTCGATCAGGCTGGCGATGAGCACGGCCGCCGGCGCCAGGCTGAAGAGCAGGACCCGCAGGGCCACCTCGCCGCCGTAGCTGACGGCACCGGCCACGGCCACTGGTGCCGCAGCCACGATGGCCAGTGTCCAGAGCGTCCTCCCCCGGCGCCAGAGGGCGACGAAACCGATGATCGCGCCCAGCCAGGTGATGCCGGCGGTGAGAATTCGTCCGTCCTGCACCAATTTGCGGCCGAAGCTCGATCCTTGCAGCCGCGAGGTCACTGACGAGTTGAGCGTGGAACCGACCTGGCCCGCCGAGCCGAAGACCTTGGAGAGATGGTTGGACCAGTACGTGTGCCCCTCCCAGGAGAGCCATGCCCAGACCAGCACAGCCATCAGCAGCCACAACATTCGCAGGCTGGTGCGGCCGGTCACCGTGAGCCCGAGGAAGACGAGGCACAGTGCTGCCGGTGTGATCTGGTGTGACACCGCCGAAGCTCCGAGGATCACGAGGAGAACGGCCAGCGTGGCGACTCGGTACCCCGCCGAGGTGTCCAACTCGGGGTGCTCGCCCGCCTCCGCGCCGAAGGGAAGCTTGAGCGCCCGCAGCAGAACCCGCTTCACCCTGCCCCAGAGGTCGGAGGCCATGACGAGCCGAAAAGCGCGAATGGGATAGCCCCCGGCCGAGAAGACCCGCAGGAGGATCGCCACGGCGGCCAGGAAGAGGAAGAGGTTCAATCCCTGGGGCGAGAAGTAGTCCTGGTCGATCCAATCGCTGGCCAGGAAGATGGCCAGCGCCGCCCATTGCGCCCTCGAGGAGCGCAAGCAGGTGTTGGCGATCGACTTCAACGGGATGAGCAGGGCCAGGTTCAGGACGAGGGGACACCACCGGAGGAACCAGAGCGTGGAGACCCCCATGGCCCGAGCGGCCATGCCGGCGGCGGCGAACATGGCCGGCCAGGACATTCGCACGTCCAGCCGTGGCAGCGCTTGGCCCGTCCGGCCCAGGTAGTCGCTGAAGCCGGCGACGTAGTACTCCGTCGAGAAGCGGGGGACCGACTCCGTCGCCGGCAGCGTCCCGTGGAGGACCACCGCCAGGCCGACGAGCCCGGCGACCATGGCCGGCCACCGGGGCCGGTCGAGTCTGAGCTCAGTGAGGATCGCCCCGCCGGCCAGGATGACCGCCAGCCACCACAGCGGGGACAGCTGCTTCACCAGCCCGATCGGGCCGACGTGATAGGGGTGGATGGTGTGGAGCGAGAAGTGCCACACCACGAGGGCGGCGGTGGCCAACAGGAACGGCAGAGCGGCGCGAACCGTTGTCGATCGGGTGTCGCCGGTGGTGATCAGGGGTGCCTCGAACGAAGGCGCTTGCCCTGACGACTGGTCCAGCTCCGCGTGGTATGTGGCTTCTGTGCTCAATCGCCTGGCGTCTTCCGGCCCCTGGGATCCGCGCAAATGGACACGGAACATGTCCCCCGCCGACATCGGTGCGCCGGTGGCGGAAACCGTATACTACGCTCAGCGGCGGTGGGGCAATGAGCAGGGAAAATGCCCTCAGGTATGGTTCCGCTATCCGGTGACTTCTCGTGTCCAGCGGGACGTGCAACCCCCGACCCTGCCGCCGCGAGCGGCGACCCGACGGATTGCTCTCCGGAGCCGTCGGGAGGATCTTCAGAAAGGGTGAGATGAAGGAGATCGAGCAGCAAGAAGCGGCGAACACCCCGCTCGAGCCCTACCGGGGCGACTACCCGGGGAGGATGAGGGGTCGGCTCATCGTGGCTCTGGTCGTGGGATTCATCGTCATCGTGCTGGTAGCCGGCTCGGTGTTGTTCGTGCGCATGAACAACAAGATCCGACATCTCGAGACCACGACATCGACCCAGTCGGCACAGATCCATCACCTGCAGACGACTCTGGCTTCCGAGGATGCCTCGCTGTCCGCCGCGGTCGCCTGCCTGCAGACTGTGGGCGCGACCGAAGGTCTCTGCAGCCAGCTGGTCAAATGATGTGACGATGCGTTGGCGCCCGGTGACGGACCGATCACTGGGCTGATCAGCGGGCGCCCGTTCGCAACTCGGGCTCGTCTGGCGTCGACGAACGATCGGCACGGGACCCGCCACGCCGCCTCTCCTGCAGGGTCCACTCGATCGAGCCGACCGCATAGCCCATGCCGGCCAGCGAGAGACCGGCGCAGATGACCAACGAGCGCGTCAGACCGGTCGGATCGCCCCTCAGCAGGTCCCGTCCCCCTCTGGACAACCCCTGGGTCAGGGACCGTCTGGCGAAGCTGCGCTCCGCTCGCAGGTTGCGCGCCTCGCCCATGTCGCGGAAGGCCTTGACCTTGCCGCGGTTGACCGAGAAGCACCGTCGCCAGAAATACCGCCAGCTCAGGCGCTCGGCGTGCACGTAGTGGCGAACCACGGCAGCGGGTTCGAACAGGATCCGACTGGTGGGCGAGTGATGGAGCAGGCGATGGCACATGTCCATGTCGTCGTGATTGTCGGAGTGGAAGTAGCCGATGGCTACGAGATCGGCCCGCCGGACCGCCATCGCCGCACCGATCACGTGGAGGACCGGCGCCGTCGTGGTGGGAAGGCCGACGTAGGAGCAACCGAAGACCCAGTCGTACTCGGGCGGGAACCAGCTCGGTCGTGGCCGGGAGAAGTCCGGCACCGGACGACCACCGACCGCGATCACGCCCGGATCCTCGAACGGGGCGAGCATGCGTTCGAGCCAGTCCGGCTCCGCCGCGGCATCGTCGTCCAAAAAGGCGATGAATTGGCCCGACGCCAGCTCCGCCGCGGTCGTCCGAGCCGAGCCCAGGTGGCCGGAGTACCGGTTTTCCACCACGGTGATCGGGATCTCGGGGGTCGCGCCGGAGCGGTTCCACTGCTCCCGGCACCGCTCGAAGAGCGCATGGTTGTGGTCGATCGACAGGAACAGTTCGCGAGGCGCCACGGTTTGGTGGAGCACGGAATCGACCGCGGCGCCGAGCAGTTCCCAGCGGTCCAGTGTGTAGGCGCAGATCACGACCGAGACGTCGAACAGGCGGACACCGGCCGTGGTGGGCCGGGCGCCATCGGTCGTGGGCTGTTCGGATGGAGGCGAGTCGGACATCGAGATCAGATCGGTATGCGGGCGAACGGGCGGGGATGGATCCCCAGTTGCGCCAATCGGTCGAGGCCGGGCACGCCGGGTGCCGGGCGTACCAGCCCCAGTAGAGAATCCGCCCGGAACGGCAACGGGATCCGGCACACCTCACCTGCCCGCAGCAACCAGTACAGCACCTGCCAGGGGACAGGGACAAAGCGCGGGTGTCGTCCCTGTCGGGCAGCCAGGGTCTCCAGCAGCTGGCGGAACGTCACCGGATCCTCGCCGGCCACGCCGAGCACCTCCGGGCGGAAGTCACTCGTGGTGGCGAGCGTCACGACTGTCTCGATGAGATCAGCCTCCGAGGCGGGGTACTGCCGGGCGTCCCCTCCGATGAGGGGCACGATCGGCAGCCGACAGAGCCGCTCCAGAGCGCCCGTCATCCCGCCGGAGTGGTCTCCGTAGACCAAGCCGGGTCGCACCACACAGCCCTCTGTGGCCAGCGTCGCGGACTCGATGGCCAGCTTGGCCCGGCCATAGATCTGGCGGGTGCCTTCGTAAGCCGACATGCTGGAGATGACGATGGCCCGGCCGACGTCGGCGGCCGTGGCAGCAGCCAGCAGACGTCGGCTTCCCTCCACGTTGACCCGCCAGATCTCCTCGCGCCCGGTGGCGGTGAGGTCGTATGCCGCATGGACCAGGACATCCACCGAACCGAGGAGCTCGGGGGAGACGTCGCCGGCGAGGTCGTAGCGCCGGTCCGAGTGGCGCCCGGGGCGAGGCGAGCGCACGAGCCTGACGACGTTCCACCCCGCGGCGGAGAAGGCGTCGGTGAACCGCGAACCGAGGTAACCCGACGCGCCGGTGATGGCGACCGTGCGAACGGAACGTCTACCCGTGGGGCCGTTGGCGACCTCGTGTGGGGCTGGTGTGGGCAAGCCGCCAGTGTAGAGCGCCCCGGTCCGGTCTCAGAGGGCGACGGCCCAGTTGGGAGCCTGATTTCAGGCGCTGGTATGCTCATGGGTTCCGAATCAGTTGCCGTTCGGCGCGGGGCACCTGCATCACTTCCGGAGCATCGACGTCGACGCCTACCACGAAGGATCGCTGGTGATCTCCAAGCCCTTGATCATCCTCGGCGCTCCCCGGTCCGGAACGACCATGATCTTCCAGGCCCTTTCCACGCATCCTGACCTGTGGAGCCTCTACCGGGAGAGCCAGGCCATCCTCAATCGGCACTTTCCCGTCGAGATGGTCCCCGGTCGGTCGGCCCTGGTCCGTTCCGAGGATGTCGACGACGACACGGCCAGGACCATCGAGCAGGAATTCTTCGATGCTGTCGGCAATGCCGAGACAGTGCTCGGAACCTTCGGGCGAGCGGTTCCCCTGATCGCCAGGGTCCGCCTGAGCAACCTGCTCACCAAGCTGGGTGGCCACCGGAAGGCCGCGCCGATCCGTATCGTGGAGAAGACGCCCGACAACTGCTTCCGGATCGAGATGTTGCTCCGGGTCTTCCCCGACGCCCAGTTCTTGTACGTGGTGCGTGACCCCCGCGGGTCGATCGCCTCGATCCACCGCGGGTGGACCCAAGAAGCGAGGTTCCAGCGTTACAAACTGCCACCGGGCTTCACCATCGGGGACTACGAGGGAGAAGGCTGGTGTTTCGGGCTCCCCCCCGGTTGGGAGGACCTCGACGGCTGCAGCGTGATGGAGATCTGCGCCCAGCAATGGCGCCTGTACAACGAGTACTGCCGGCGCCATCTGCCTTCGGAGCCCGGTCGGGTGCTCCAGGTCCGCTATGAGGCCCTGGCCGGCAATCCCGGTCCGGTCCTAAAGGAAGTGGCGGACTGGGCCGATCTCGACCCGGAGCCGATCGAGCGGTACAGCGAGAAGCTCCCGGTGGTCAACACATGGACCAAACCCAGCTCCGACAAGTGGCGGCGCATTGAGACCGAGCTGAACGAGGTGCTGCCGTTGGTGTCCTCCGAATCAGAACGGCTTGGGTACCCGACCGCCTGACGGGCAGGCGGCGGAGATGGTTCCTGACGGGCAGGGGGCGGAGCGATGGACACGACGACACCAGTTCTGTTCATAGGCGGAGAGGGGCGGTCCGGCTCGACCGTGCTCGAGCGCCTCGTCGCGACCCATCCCGAGACGTGTTCCGTCGGCGAGCTGAAGAATCTCTTCGAGCGTGGGGTCGGCCACGAGGAGCTGTGCGGGTGCGGACGGCCGGTGCTGGAATGTGAGCTGTGGTCCGAGGTGGGACGTCGCCTGGTTGGCGGCTGGGAGACGCCCGCCGGCCGAGAGCTCGTCGAGTTCTTCACCGCGGTGAACCACCGGCTCCAACTGCCCAAGATCGTCGCCGGGCGCGGCTACATGGTCGAGCGGGCGCGTTCGGTCCTCGCCGAGCTCTACCCGATGATCTCCGATCTGACGGGATCGTCTGTGACCGTCGACTCGTCGAAGCACCCGACATGGGCGTATCTCCTGGCCGGCACCCCTGGCATCGAGCTTCGCGTGGTCCACCTGGTGAGGCACCCCTCGGGCGTCGTCCACTCGTGGAGCAGGCCGGTCGTCCGGCCACATGCCCGGAACGGCCTCGGCGATCAGGTGATACCCGCGCACTCGCCGCTGGAGGTCTCGATTCGCTGGGATGTCTTCAACGGCCTGTTCCGCCAGTTGGCCCACCGGGTCCCGACCGTGGTCGTCCGTTACGAGGACTACGCCGAGGACACCGAGCGCGCCGTGCGGGCCTGCTGGGACCTCGCCGGATTGGAGTTCAAAGCGAGTCCGCTGAGGCTGGACAACGGTCACGGGATCGCCGGCAACCCGTCGAGGTTCTCCACCGAGCTCTCCCACATCAGGAGGGACGACCAGTGGGTCGGGCAGCTGAGCCCGGTCAAGCACGCCCTGGTCTCGGGCATCACCTGGCCGATGCGGACCGCCTACGGCTACCGGTTCGACCGCTCGGACCCGGTCCGTCCCTTTCCGATGGGCCGGCTAGTCGAGGGCCGGGCCCCGGTCCGCTAGGTCAGCCGGCGGGGCCGGTGCGCCCGCCCCGCTGTTCTGGAGGCGGCGCAGGACGATGACGGCCCAGGCGCAGCACAGGATCGTTCCCGCACCGCGTGCGGCCAATCCGAGACCGTGGATGGGTAGGTACCGGCTGGCCAGGACGACGCCGATGGCGAGGACGAGCAGGGGCCACAGTCCGCGTGCCGGCCGAGGCAGGGCGAGCAGCGGGCGACTGACCGTCGCCATGCCGGCGGCGAGCAAGGAGTAGGTGATCAGTGTGGCCAGCGCCGACCCGTTGATTCCGAGGTGCGGCACGAGAGCAAGGTTCAGGCCGATGTTGAGAAGTGCGGCCGCGACGGTCACCACTGCGACGAGCGCGGAGCGCCCCTCGGCCAGGATCAGTCGCGAGTGCACGAACGAGGTGCAGACCGGGACCGTCGAGGCCACCACGAAGACGACGACGGGTATGAGGCTCTCGGTCCGGAAGCTGTCGGGCGCCCAGATGTGGAGGACGAGCGGGCCGCCGAGCGCGATGCCCACGATCACCGGCACCAGCAACCGGTAGAGACCGTCGCGGCTTTCCGCCAGCACGGCGGCTCGAGTCGGTCGGTCGGCGATGGCGAAGATGCGAGGGAGCCAGGCGAGGTTGAGGAAGGTGAGCATGCTCACACCCACGGCACCGAGGGTGTAGGCGACCTGGTACCGGCCCGTGGCGCCGGGGCCCAGATCTCGAAGGACGATGAACCGGTCGGAGGCCGACAGGACGAACGTGGAGATCTGGAGGGGGACGACCGGGATGGAGAAGGCCAACGTCTCGCGCACGGTTCGGAAGTCCAGAAGGCCGCGCCAGCGAGGCGTGATCGTCGAGAGGGCCAGGGCCACGGCGACCGCCTGTACGACGACGGCACACCACAGGACATCTGTGGCCAGACGCATGTGGTAGTAGGCCACGATGGTGCCGACCCCGATGCCGACGATGGCCTGCAACAGGCACACGATGGAGAAGACGAGGAGCCGTTCGTTGCACCGCAGGATGGCGAGGCAGATCCAGCTCATGGCGAACAGCCCCGACCACACGACGGTCAACTGGGTCGACAGGGGAAAGTGGCCAAACCCGAGTATCGGGCTCCACCACGGTCCAGCCAGGTACACGAGTCCGGTGATCCCGAAGACCAGGACCAGGGACGCCGCCAGAAGGTTCCGGCTCCGGCGCGCTCCGTCCGGCTGACTGAAGAGGCGCTGAATGCCTATGTTCAAGCCCAGGTTGGCCGTGTAGTAGAGGACGTACAGGAGGGCGAGGTCGGCGGCGAAGATGCCGTACTGGTGGAGGCCGAGCACCCGCGTCATCACCGGGGTCACGACGACGCCGGAGAGGAGCTGCAGCGATGACGCCACCATGTAGAGCGAGTCCCTCCGGAACATCGCTCCGATCGTCGTCCCGATGCCGGCTTCGTCCGAAGGTGTGAGCGTCGTCTGTCCCGCGTCGGTAGCGGGCGCCGCTTCCGGGGCGACGAGGGTCGGGACCGACTTGGGCGGTGGGCCACCCGGGGCAGAACTCGGCAACGGCCCCTCCCACTTCGCTGTCATCTGCGTCCTGCCCGGCTAACGATCGGTTGAGGCATGCTCGCGCCAGCACCTCTCCGGCGAGACGACGTCGCCAGCCCGGAGCCACACTCCGTCGGGGAGCGCGCTTCTCCCGGGGGCGATGTCTGGAGCGGCGGCCCAAGGCGGGCAGCTCGGGGGCGGAGGGTAGGATGTAGGCATGCCTGAATCCGTGACCGGCCATTCTACCTCCGACAATGGTCATTCCACCGGCACTGTCACCGTGAAGCGTGGCCTGGCCGAGATGCTGCGGGGCGGCGTCATCATGGACGTGGTCGACGCCGAGCAGGCCAAGGTGGCCGAGGATGCCGGTGCCGTGGCGGTCATGGCACTCGAGCGGGTGCCGGCCGACATCCGCCGGGACGGCGGCGTCGCCAGGATGAGCGACCCCGTGCTCATCGAAGGGATCAAGGAGGCGGTGACCGTCCCGGTCATGGCCAAGGCCCGGATCGGACACTTTGCCGAAGCGCAGGTGCTGGAGTCACTCGGTGTCGACTACATCGACGAGAGCGAGGTCCTGACCCCCGCCGATGAGGCCCACCACATCGACAAGTGGGGGTTCACTGTGCCCTTCGTCTGCGGAGCGACCAACCTCGGGGAGGCATTGCGCCGCATCTCCGAGGGGGCGGCCATGATCCGGTCGAAGGGGGAGGCGGGCACCGGCAACATCGTCGAGGCCGTCCGCCATTTGCGCTCCATCCTGGGCGACATCCGCAAGGTGACCCAGGCAGACGCGGCCGAACGCTATGCGTGGGCCAAGGACCTGGCCGCCCCACTGGGACTGGTCCAGGAGATCGCCGCCAGCGGCCGGCTGCCCGTCCCGCTGTTCTGCGCCGGCGGGATCGCCACCCCGGCCGATGCCTCCCTGGTGATGCAGATCGGCGCCGAGGCCGTCTTCGTGGGCTCGGGCATCTTCAAGAGCGCGAACCCCTCCCGGATGGCCCGGGCCATCGTCGAGGCCACCGCCCACTTCACCGACGCCGACTTGGTGGCCAAGGTCTCGACCGGTCTGGGGGAGGCCATGGCCGGGCAGGAGATGGACACGCTCGGCGTCCACCTGGCCGAGCGTGGTTGGTGACTCCGGCGCGGGCCCGGTCGGACCTGGGGGCCGGCGATGACCCTGGGGGTCCTGGCCCTCCAGGGTGACGTCCGCGAGCACACCGCGGCCCTCGGTGATCTCGGGGAGCCGGTGCGTCCGGTGCTCACCCCGGATGACCTGAGCGGGATCGACGGGTTGATCATGCCCGGGGGGGAGTCGACCACACTGTCATTGCTCATCCAGAGCGCGGGACTGTTCGAGCCCTTGGCCGAGGTGCTCGGCGAGGGAATGCCCGTGTTCGGCACCTGTGCCGGGATGATCCTCCTGGCCGATGAGGTGCTCGACGGCCGCCCGGATCAGCGTGGTTTCGGACTGATCGACCTGACCGTCCGGCGCAACGGCTTCGGGCGCCAGGTGGCCTCGTTCGAGTGCGACATCGAGATGGTCGGTCTCGGTGACGAGGCGATGCACGCTGTGTTCATCCGCGCTCCTGTGGTCGAGCGAGCGGGACCGGAAGTCGACGTGCTGGCTCGACTGCCCGCTTCCTCTGCTGCGGGCGATGCCGGCACACGACCGGCGGAGCCGGTGGTGTGCCGGGAGGGTCCGGTGCTGGTGACGTCGTTCCACCCGGAGCTGACCGGGGACCGTAGGCTGCACCGGCTGTTCGTCGAGATGACCAAGGCAGAGAGGCGCTAGTCGTGTCGGGACATTCGAAGTGGGCGACGACCAAGTACCGGAAGGGGGCCCAGGACTCCGCCCGGGCCAAGGTCTTCGCCAAGATCATCCGTCAGCTCGAGGTGGCCGCTCGTGAGGGCGGAAGCGACCTGGACGCCAACGCCAGCCTGCGAACCATGTACGCCAAAGCCCGTGATGCTTCAGTTCCCATGGACACCATCGAGCGCGCCATCAAGCGCGGCTCGGGGGAGCTCGAGGGCGTGCGCTACGAGCCCATCTCCTACGAGGGGTACGCACCCGCCGGTGTCGCGGTGATCGTCGAGTGCCTGTCCGACAACCGCAACCGGACCGGCGCCGAGATCCGCAACCTCTTCAGCAAGAACGGCGGGTCCATGGCCGAGCCTGGCGCGGTCAGCTGGCAGTTCGAGCGCAAGGGGGTCATCGATCTGCCCCGCAGCCTCGACGAGGAGCCCGTGCTCGAGGTGGTCATGGAGGCGGGAGCCGAGGATTTGGCCGACGAGGGCGATCGGTGGGTGGTGACCACCGCTCCGGCCGATCTGGCGACGGTGCGCGGGGCGCTCGAGGCAGCCGGCCTGCGGCCGAGCTCCTCCGAGCTGTCGATGGTCCCCACGACGACTGTGGAGGTGACCTCGGAGCCGGAGTCCAAGCGGGTCCTCCGGCTGATCGAGGCGTTGGAAGACCACGATGACGTGCAGAACGTGTATGCCAACTTCGACATCCCCGACGCGGTCATGGCCGCCTACGAGGGCTGAAGCGGGCCTTCCTGTCACCCCGGGATCCTGTCACCCCGGGATCCTGTCACCCCGGGATCCTGTCACCCCGGGATCCTGTCACCCCGGGATCCCCGTGGCCTGCGGCCGCGGGCGCTAGTGTCGAACGCGTGTTCGTCCTGGGGATCGATCCAGGCCTGTCGCGTTGCGGCTACGGGGTGGTGACCCGCCGGCCGGGCGGTCTGGCCGCGGCTGCCGGCGGGGTCATCTCGACCGATCCCGAGGAGCCCCTACCGTTGCGACTTGCCACCCTGTTCCACGAGCTGGTCGGGCTGGTTGCCGAGTTCCGTCCTGAAGCGGTGGTGGTCGAACGAGTGTTCTTCCAGGTCAACGCCCACACCGCCATGGCCACCGGCCAGGCCGCCGGGGTGGCGTTGGTGGCCGCAGCCCAATCGGGATGCGACGTCGCCCAGTACACCGCCAACGAGGTCAAGCAGGCACTGGTCGGGTACGGCGGGGCTACCAAGGAGCAGGTCCAGCGCATGGTGGCCTCGGTGCTGGCATTGTCCACCCCTCCCCAGCCGCCCGACGTGGCCGACGCCCTGGCACTGGCGGCCTGCCACCTGACCACCGAGCCGCTGCGCCGGGCAGTGGCGGCCGCCACCGGGGGGACGACGTGATCGGCTCGCTGCGCGGCGTGCTGGTGGACCGCCCGGGGCCGGGTGAGGTGATCGTCGACGTAGGCGGGGTGGGCTATCGGGTGTCGGTGCCCACCTCGTTGTCGGCATCGATCGGCGGCCTCGGGAGCGAGGTGTTCGTCCACGTGAACACCCACGTGCGTGAGGACGCCATCGTGCTCTATGGGTTCGCCCATGCCGACGAGCGGCGTTGCTTCGAGGCGTTGCTCGGGGCCCACGGGGTCGGACCTTCGCTGGCCCTGTCCATTCTCTCGTCGATGTCGCCGGCCGCCCTGTCCACGGCGGTGCTCGAGGACGACGTCGATGCCCTCTGCATGGTGCCCGGGGTCGGCAAGAAGACGGCCGCCCGGCTCATGCTGGAGCTCAAGGCACGGCTCGACCTTCCGACCCTCGGCGGTGGGACCGAGGACGGTGGCTCACCCCGCGGCGAGCTCCGGGCCGCCTTGGCCGGACTCGGGTATGGGCCCGACGAGATCCGTGACGCGCTCGACTCGCTGGACGCGGACGGCTCGGTCGAGGAGGGCTCGGTCGAGGAGATGGTCCGTTCGGCCCTCCGCGAGCTGGCGCGCAACCGATGAGCTCCGAGGCCAGGCGAGAGATCCTGTCCGAGGATCGAACTGCTGAGCACGGGTCGGACGAAGGTCAACCGGAGGGCCCCGGGCGCGACGTGGACGCGGTGGCCGGCCCGGCCGAGGAGGCCGAGGATGCCGGTCTGCGGCCTCGCAGCCTGGGGGAGTTCATCGGGCAGGGCCAGCTGACCGAGCACCTGCGGATCGTCATCGAAGCGGCTCGCCTCCGCCAGCAGCCCGTCGACCACCTGCTCTTCGCCGGACCGCCCGGGCTCGGCAAGACGTCGTTGGCGGGCATCGTGGCCGCCGAAATGGGCGTCGGTCTCCGGGTGACCGCCGGCCCGGTCCTGGTCCGGTCGGGCGACCTGGCCGCACTCCTCACCGACCTCCAGGAGGGCGACGTGCTCTTCATCGACGAGGTCCACCGCCTGCACCGGTCGGTCGAGGAGATCCTCTATCCGGCCATGGAGGACTTCAAGCTGGACATCCTCATCGGCAAGGGACCGACGGCCCGGAGCATCCGCCTCGACCTGCCCCGCTTCACCCTGGTTGGCGCCACCACCCGCACCGGGCTGGTGGCCGGCCCCCTCCGCGACCGGTTCGGGTTCGTCGGGCGGCTCGACCACTATGACGTCGACGAGCTCCAGGCCATCGTCCTCCGGTCGGCGTCGATCCTCGGGGTGCCGATCGAGACGGAGGGCGCCCGCCGCATCGCCGAACGCGCACGCGGGCACGCCGCGCATCGCCAACCGCTTGCTGCGGAGGGTACGGGACTACGTCGAGGTGCGGGCCGAGGGCACCATCACCGCGGCGGCCGCCGTCGACGGCCTCGAGGTCTTCGGCGTCGACGAGCTGGGCCTGGACAAGGTGGACCGGGCCATCCTGGACGTGTTGTGCCGCCGGTTCGCCGGCCGGGCGGTCGGGCTCACCACCCTGGCCCAGTGCGTCGGGGAGGAGCCCGACACCATCGAGGACGCCTACGAGCCCTACCTGCTCCAGCAGGGACTGGTCCAACGAACGGCCCGCGGCCGGGTGGCCGCGCCGCGGGCGTGGGCTCACCTCGGTCTGGCACCGGTCGAGAACACGCTGCTCTGAACCGACGGGTCGACTCTCCGAGCAAGAGGCCGACCGGGGTCTGCCACCATGGTGGCCATGTCGGAGTTTCGTCTCGAGGACCTCACGCCGACTCAGGCCCTCACGCCGACTCAGGACCTCACGCCGATCGAGGACCTGCGGAGCGAGACCTCCCGGGACGCCCCTCCTCCTCCCTCCGATGCGGGTCCCGGCGGTCCGGTCTCGATGGACGCGTACGAGTATCCCCTGCCCGCGTCGGCCATCGCCCAGCGTCCGTCCGAGGACCGTGCCGGGGCCCGCCTGCTCATCGGCCCGGGGCTGCTCGGCAATCGGGAGCCGGTGGACGCCACCGTGGCCGACCTTCCTCGTCTCCTGCGCCCGGGCGACCTTCTCGTAGTCAACGACACGCGGGTGCTGGCGGCCCGACTCCGGCTGGTCAAGTCCACGGGAGGTCGGGCCGAGGTCCTACTGCTCGAACCGACCGCCCCCGGTTCGTCGACCTGGGAGGCGCTGGTGCGCCCAGGAAGGCGGCTGCCCACTGGCACGCCGCTCTACGAGGAGTCCGGGGGTCCGGCGGTGGTCGAGGTTGGCCCGGCCAGCTCCGCCGACGGGGGACCGGCCGGCGGGGGATCGGCCGATGGGCGTCGCCTGGTGCACCTGCTCGACGGCTCGGTGGTGGAGCGGACCGGGATTGCGCCACTCCCGCCCTACATCCACCGAGGCCTCGACGATCCCGGGCGGTACCAGACGGTGTACTCCCGCTCGTGCGACATCGACGAGCGGTCGTCGGCCGCCCCCACGGCGGGCCTGCACTTCACCGACGAGCTGCTGGGGGCCTGCCGGAGCGCTGGGGCCGGATTGGCCCGGGTGGACCTGGCCATCGGGATCGACACGTTCCGCCCCATCACGGCCGCGACCCCCGAGGAACATGTGATCCATTCAGAGCGCTACTACGTCCCGGCCGAGACTCTGGCCGCCTGCCAGGCGGCCGACCGGGTGATAGCGGTCGGGACGACCGTCGTCCGGGCCCTCGAGACGGCGGCGGCCACCGGGGTCCTTGGCGGGCGCACCGACCTCTACATCCGCGACCGGTTCCCCTTCCGGATGGTGGACGTCCTCGTCACCAACTTCCATCTTCCGAGATCCAGCCTGCTGTTGCTGGTCGATGCGTTCTATGGCCCGGGGTGGCGGGAGCTCTACCACCAGGCCCAACTCCGGGGTTATCGGTTCCTGTCGTTCGGCGACGCCATGGTCGTCGGTCGGGCCGCCGGACGGCGGTAGGCGGTCGATGAGGCCGGCCCGGCTGGAGGTGACCGACGTGGACGGCGCGGCTCGGACGGGGCTGGTGCACACGGCCCACGGGGTCTATCCGGTCCCGGCCTTCATGCCGGTGGGCACGCGGGGGGTGGTGAAGGCCCTCGACAGTCGTGACCTGGAGACCGTCGGCGCGCACGTGGTGCTGGCCAACACCTACCACCTGGTCCTCCGGCCCGGAGCCCGGACCGTGGCGGAGCTCGGTGGGTTGCACCGCTTCATGGGGTGGTCGGGTCCGACCCTCACCGACTCGGGCGGGTTCCAGGTCCATTCGCTCGGCCCCGAGGTGGACGACGACGGTGTCTCCTTCACCTCGGTCTACGACGGGGCCCGGGTGCGGCTGACGCCGGAGGGAGCTGTGGAGGCGCAGGGTCTGATCGGGGCCGACATCCAGATGGTGTTGGACGTCTGCGCCACCCTGCCGGCATCACCGCCTGTGCTGCGCCTGGCCGTGGAGCGCACCGCGGCGTGGGCCGCCCGGGCCCGGGCCCGTCACGCCCGGCTCGAGGCCAAGCCCGCCGGCCAGGCCCTCTTCGGCATCGTCCAGGGTGGGACCGACCCAGGCCTCCGGGCCGAGAGCGCCGGCCGGACGGTCGAACTGGACTTCGACGGGTACGCCATCGGCGGCCTGTCGGTGGGCGAGCCGCGCCCGGCCATGCTGGAAGTACTGGCCGCCACCATGCCCCTTCTACCGATCGACCGGGTCCGCTATCTGATGGGTGTGGGTGACCCGGTGGGGATGATGGAGGCGGTCGCCCTCGGCGTGGACCAGTTCGACTGCGTCGCACCCACCCGGATGGCCCGTCACGGCACCATCCTGACCACGAACGGGCGACTCAACCTGCGCAATGCCGTCCATGGCCTCGACGACGGACCGCTCGATCCGGAATGCAACTGCTCGACCTGCGCCCGCTGGTCGCGCGGCTACCTGCGTCATCTGCTGGGGGTGGGGGAGCCGACGGCATGGCGCCTGCTCAGCCTGCACAATCTGACCTTCGTGCTGGGCCTGATGGCAGAGGCAAGGTCCGCCATCGTCGAAGGCAGGTTCGAAGCTCTCCGCAAGCAGGTCGCCGAGGTCTGGGGCACCTGAGGCGGCGGTGCCTGATCACCGCAGGGCTGGACTAGTGTCGGACGCCTGTGGGCGCCGCTAACTCTCCTCCGTTCCGTCCCTGATGGCGGTGCATGCCCTGGCCACGATGTTGGCCGCCAACGCGCCGGCCAAGTCATCGGGCAGTAGCGGCAGCCCCACCCTCCTGATCTTCGTAGCCATCGCCGCCGCCTTCTACTTCTTCATCTACCGTCCCCAGCAGCGCAAGTCCAAGGCCGCCCGCGAGCAGGCCAACAAGTTCGACGTGGGGGACGAGGTCGTGACCGCCGGCGGCCTGGTCGGGCACGTCATCGACATCGACGGTGAGCGGATCACGTTGGAGACCAGTGTCGGGGCCTCCTTCGTCGTGCTGAAGCAGTACGTCCTCCGCCGCCTGGAGCCGGCGGAGTCCGAAGCCGGCGAGGAAGAGGCCGACGACGAGGCGGAGTACGAGGATGACGAGGTCCACGACGAGGGTGAGCTCGAGGACGGCGACGATCATGCCGAGCACCATGAGGAAGACCACGATGAGACCGATCCCGAGCCGTCGGAGGAGGCCGAACCGACGGCGGGCGGTGACGGCGGCGCGAAAGGTACGGGTCGTTCCGGTTCGTCCCGCGGGCGCCGCAGGCGAAACCGTCCAGGCCCGGAACCGGCTGATGGTGACGGCCCTCCGATCATCTGACCGGTCATGAAGAAGAGGCGCTCGCTGTGGATCAGCCTGCTCTCGGTGGTGGCGATCATCGTCATCGCCCTGAGCGCCACCCTGGCCGCCGGATGGTCGCCCAAGCTCGGCCTCGACCTCGACGGCGGGCTGTCGGTCGTCTATCAGACCCACCGGTCGGTGAGTCAGGACCAGCTCAACACCATCGTGACCATCCTCAACAACCGGGTGAACGCGGGCACCAGCGGCGCCACGGTGGTCAGCCAGGGCGCCAACGAGATCGCGGTGTCGGTCCCCGGCGTGAAGAACTCACAGAAGTTGCTGGCCACCCTGGGCAACACCGCCCAGCTCCTCTTCCGCCCGGCCCTCTGCTACGCGCCTGCGTTCAGCGTGGCCAAGGGAACGAGCCCGTCCACCGGCCCGCTGCCCACTTGCTCGTCCTCGTCGGCCCTGACCCAGGCCAACCTGCAGGTGACACCCAATTCCAACAACATCAACGGCTACACCAGCAATACCAACATCCCAACCGATCCCCAGTTCGCCGGCTTCCCGTCGACCCCGTCGACCAGTGACAACAAGAACGAGACCGTCCTCCTGCCCGGCACCTCGGCCTCGGGCGGGGGGCGCTACGTGCTCGGTCCGGCCGGGCTCACCGGCACGGCCGTCCACTCGGCCACCGCCCAGCTGGTCAACGGCCAATGGGCGGTCAACCTCAACCTGACAGGCGACGGTGCCAAGGCCTGGGACACCATGGCGCAGCAGCAATTCCATCAGATCATCGGCATCGACCTCGACGGCCAGGTGATCTCCGCCCCCATCACCCAGCCGTCCCAGGGCTCGTTCACCCCGTTCAACGGCCAGGTGCAGATATCCGGCAATTTCACCGAGGACCAGGCCAAGACCCTGGCCACCGACTTCACCTACGGTGCCCTACCGGTCAAGCTCGACCGCCTCACCGTGGAGACCGTCTCGCCCACCCTGGGCAAGGCCTCCCTGCAGGCCGGGCTGCTGGCGGGACTGGCCGGCCTGGCCCTGGTGATGCTCTACATGATCTTCTACTACCGCCTGCTCGGTGTGGTGGTGGTCGCCGGGTTGGCCCTGACCGGCGCCGCCCTGTGGACGATCATCGCCATCATGGGCCAGACGCTCGGCACCACCGTCGACCTCGCCGGCATCATCGGCATCATCGTGTCGGTCGGGATCACCGTCGACTCGTACATCGTCTACTTCGAACGGCTGAAGGACGAAGCACGCGCCGGCCGCACCATCAGGACCAGCGTGGACAAGGGATTCGCCAGCGCCTTCCGCACCGTGCTGGCCGCCGACGCCGTGTCGCTGCTGGGTGCGGCCATCCTCTACTTCATCTCGGTCGGTCCGGTGAAGGGATTCGCCCTCTTCCTCGGGATCTCGACCGTCCTCGACGTGGTGCTGACCTATACCTTCACCCGGCCCGTCGTGATCCTGCTCGGCCAGCGGCGCACCGGGCATGAGGCCACCACCATGAGCATGGCCAGCGGACTCGGCGTGTCGACGGTGGCTGCGCCGTGAGCCCCGGTCGCGGGGAGGGAGACGGCAAGGGACGCGGCCCCACGCCGGATGCCGACGAGGCGGTCGTCGAGCTCGAGGAGGCTTTCGACGAGGAGCTGGAGCACGCTGCCGAGGAGCTCGAGCCCAACGGTCGCGGCAGGAAGGGTCATAACGCCTTCATCCGCCTCTACCGGGGTGAGACATCGTTCGACTTCATCGGCAACCGCCGGTGGTGGTTCGCTGCCTCCGCCATCGTCATCTTGCTCGGGGTCATCTCCCTGAGCACCCGGGGCCTCAATCTGGGCATCGACTTCAAGGGCGGCCAGTCGTGGCTGGTCACGTCACCCACCCTCACAGTCGCCGAAGCGACCTCGGCAGTCGAGTCGGCCGGGGTGACCCAGCCGACGGTGGTCCAGCTGACCAACCAGATCACCCACACCAAGCAGATCCAGGTGCAGGTCGACCTCAACTCCAAGTCGGCGGCGGAGAAGACCGCCATCGAGAACAGTGTCCAGGACGCACTGGCCCGGGTGGCGCACACCTCGCCGTCGAACGTCAACTTCAACGATGTCGGCGCCAGTTGGGGAAGCCAGGTCACCCACAAGGCCATCGAGGCCCTCATCGTGTTCTTCATCGCCGTGGCCCTGTACATCTCGGTCCGGTTCGAGTTCAAGATGGCCGTGGCCGCCATCGTGGCCGTCATCCACGACATCCTGGTGACCGTCGGCATTTACTCGCTGACCGGATTCCAGGTCACACCGGACACCGTGATTGCCGTGCTCACCGTGCTCGGCTACTCGCTGTACGACACGGTGGTGGTGTTCGACCGAATACGGGACAACGCCAAGGGTCTCGGCGCATCCGGGCGTATCACCTACTCCGACATGGTGAACCTCTCGATGAACCAGACCCTGGCCCGGTCCATCAATACGTCGTTGGTGGCCATCATCCCGGTGCTCTCCGTGCTGGTGGTCGGCTCCTTCATCCTGGGGGCCACCTCGCTCCAGGACTTCGGGCTGGCCCTCGTCATCGGCTTGACCAGCGGTGCCTACTCCTCCATCTTCATCGCCTCGCCGTTGCTCGCCCTGCATGAAGGAGCGCGAGCCGCGCTACACCACCATCCGCGAACGCCTCGAGACTCGGGGCGAGCGGGCCGTCCTCCTCACCCCGGCCGCCGCCGCCGCCATGGGCCGGTCGACCGGCGGGGGGCGGGGACCGCGGGCCAGGCAGCAGGCGGGGGTCATCCGCCCGGGGCGGCCACGCGCTTCGAGGCGAGCCCGGGGCAACGGCACCGGCGATGGAACCGCCGATGCCACCGTGGCGTCGGGGTCTTCGTCAGGTGGCGGCTCGGCGTCAGCCGGTTCGGGCCGGTCGACTTCGGGGTCCACCCGCCCTGCGGGCAACCGTCCCCCACCGCGGCCGAGGAAGGGCCGGGGCAAGGGCGGTAAGGGCAAGCGGCGCTGAGAGGAGCCGGCGGGGTCTCGCCTGGGCCGGGCCGCTCGTGGCCGGGCCGCTCGTTGGCCAGTCCGTTCGTTTGGCCGGGCTGCTCACTGGCCGGGTCGCTCGGATAGCCAGGAGTGCTGACCTGAGCCCCGTCGGGGTGTGTCTGAACGGGGCCCGAGGTACTTGCCGGCCGCCGGCGACAGGTACCGTGTAGGGATGGCGCTGGCCGCACCAGTCCCGGCTGGAGGGACTTCCACCGCCGGACAGGAATACCTGGAGGGCTCCTCGCTGCCACCCGAGGTGGCCGCCCTGCTGGTGCCCGTGATCGAGTCCTTCCTCCGCCGGCACCCGGATGAGGGCACCGCCCTCATCGTGCGGGCCGCCGAGACGGCCACCGTGGCCCATGCCGGACAGCTCAGGCGCTCCGGCGAGGCGTACGTGACCCATCCGGTGGCCGTGGCCGGCATCGTCGCCGACCTGGGTCTCGACGCGCAAACCGTGGCCGCCGCCCTCCTCCACGACGCGGTCGAGGACACCGGCGTGACCACCGAGGTCATCGAACGGGACTTCGGACCGTCGGTGGCCCTCATCGTGGACGGAGTCACCAAGCTCGATCGCCTCCAGTTCGACTCCAAGGAGGCCCAGCAGGCGGCCACAGTACGCAAGATGTTGGTGGCCATGGCCAATGACTGGCGGGTGCTCATCATCAAGCTGGCCGACCGGCTCCACAACATGCGGACGTTGTCGGTCATGCCCGAGTGGAAACAGCGACGTACCGCCCAGGAGACCCTCGACATCTACGCGCCCCTGGCCCACCGGCTCGGTATCCAGGAGGTCAAGTGGCAGCTCGAGGACCTGGCCTTTGCCACCCTGCATGCCAAGCGCTACGCCGAGATCGAACAGATGGTGGCCAGCCGGGCCCCGCTCCGCGATGAGTTCCTGGCCCGGGTGCTGGTAGCGGTGAGGGAGCGACTGGCTGCGTCCGGCGTGAACGCCGAGGTCACCGGCCGGCCGAAGCACCTGTGGAGCATCTACGAGAAGATGGTCGTCCGGGGCAAGGAATTCGACGACCTCTACGACCTGGTCGGGATCCGGGTCATCGTCGAGTCCGACAAGGACTGCTGGGCCGCGCTCGGCTCGATCCACGCCATCTGGCCTCCGGTCCAGGGACGCTTCAAGGACTACATCAACTCGCCCAAGTTCAACCTCTACCAGTCGTTGCACACGACGGTCATCGGGCTCGACGGCAAGCCCATCGAGGTGCAGGTGCGCACCCACGAGATGCACCGCCGTGCGGAGTACGGCATCGCCGCCCACTGGGGGTACAAGGAGAACCCGGTCCGACCCGAACGGGCTCAGGCCGCGTTGGGCAAGCTGGCGAGGGAGGGCGGAACCGGCACCATCTCCACCGGTTCCCGCGCCGACAAGCCCGCCAAGGACTCCACCAAGGGTGGCACCGCCAAGAGTGGCATCGGCAGGAGTGGCATCGGCAAGGGCGCCAGGAGGGAGAGCAAGAAGGGAGCCTTGCGCGCCCAGCGGGCCGGTACGGCCGCCGAACGGGACCGTCGGGCCGAGCTGGCCGCCCTGGCCAAGGAGACTTCGTCGACCACGGCCGAGATCGAATGGATGCAGCGGATCGTCGACTTCCAGAACGAGACGACCGACCCTATCGAGTTCCTCGAAGCCCTCAAGCTCGACCTCGAGGAGGACGAGGTCTACGTGTTCACGCCGAAGGGCAAGGTGATCGCCCTGGCGGCCAACGCCACGCCGGTCGACTTCGCCTACGCCATCCACACCGAGGTCGGGCACCGCTGCATCGGAGCCAAGGTCAACGGCCGCTTGGTCCCGCTCGACACCCGGCTGACCTCGGCCGACACGGTGGAGATCTTCACCTCGAAGGCACCGACCGCCGGGCCCTCACGCGACTGGCTGTCCATGGTTGCGTCGTCGCGGGCCCGCACCAAGATCCGCCAGTGGTTCTCCCGGGAGCGGCGAGAGGATGCCATCGAGCTCGGTCGTGAGGAGCTGATCAAGGAGCTACGGCGCGAAGGCCTGCCCGTGCAGAAGCTCGCCTCCGAGCATGCCTTCGACGATGCGGCCGCGGCCATGAACTATGCGGACGTGGACGCCCTGCACGCCGCCATCGGGGACAGCCGGATCTCGGCCCGGGCCGTGGCCCAAAGGATCCTGCGCGACCTGCGAGGCGGAGTCTACGAGGAGCAGCTGCCGGTCACGGCTCGCCAGCAGCCGATCGCCCCCCGACCGGGACGGGGTTCGGCCGTCGGGGTGTACGTCGAGGGGCTCGACGATCTCATGGTGCGACTGTCTCGGTGCTGCACGCCGGTGCCCGGCGACGAGATCGTGGGGTTCGTCACCCGGGGCCGCGGCGTCTCGGTGCACCGGGCCGACTGTTCCAACGCCGCCTCGCTGGCGAGCCGGTCCCGTGAACGGCTGATCGAGGTGGAGTGGGACCACCGTTCGTCGGGGGTCTTCGTGGCCACCATCGAGGTGGTGGCCATCGACCGCTCGCGGTTGCTCGCCGACGTGACCAAGGTGGTGTCCGAGCACCATCTCAACATCGTTTCCGCCAACACCCAGACCGATGTGGACCGGATCAGCCGGATGCGGTTCGACGTGGAGCTGGCTGACCCCGCGCATCTCGAGTCGGTGCTCAATCTCATCCGGCATCTGGATGCGGTCTATGACGCCTACCGCATCCTTCCCGGCAAGCGGGGCTGAGCGTTCCGATGGCTGACAGCGACCGGGTGGCGGCGCGCGCCCCCACCGGCACCCATGACGTCCTCTGGCCCGAGTCGGTCCGCTGGGAGATGCTCCTCGCCCGGTTCGCCGACCAGGTCGAGCGGGCCGGGTACGGCCTGGCCCACACTCCGATCTTCGAGGACGTGAAGGTGTTCCGCCGGGGGATCGGCGAGGGCAGCGACGTGGTGGGCAAGGAGATGTACGAGTTCGAGGACCGAGGTGGGCGCGCCCTGGCGCTCCGGCCGGAAGGCACTGCGCCCATGGTCCGTGCCTTCGTGCAGCACCGTCCACCGCTGCCCTGGAAGGCGTGGTACGCCACCCCGGCCTTCCGCTACGAACGCCCCCAGGCGGGGCGCTACCGCCAGCACCATCAACTGGGGGTCGAGGCGCTGGGGCCGGTCGACCCCGATCTCGACGTCGAGGTAATCTCGCTGGCTGACGGGCTGTTCCGTTCGCTCGGTCTCCGCCGCTTCACACTCGGGATCAACTCCATGGGTGATGACACGTGCCGGCCCGGCTACCTCGACGCTCTGCGTGCCTTCTTGGAGGAGCGCCGGGACCAGTTGTGCCCGGAGCACGCCGGACGCGTGTCGGCCAATCCGCTACGGGTCCTCGACTGCAAGCGGCCCGAGTGCCGGACCGCCACGACGCAGGCACCGCGGTTCGTCGACCACCTGTGCGAGGAGTGCCGAAGGCACTTCGGGCGGGTGCAGGCTGGCCTCGACGCGCTCGGCATCCCCTACATGCTCGATCATCGCCTGGTCCGGGGCTTCGACTACTACACGCGCACCACGTTCGAGTTCTCGTCCGACGCGCTCGAGGCGGCCCAGAACGGCATCGGCGGCGGTGGCCGCTACGACGGGCTGGTGGAGATGCTCGGCGGGCCGCCCACCCCGGGCATCGGCTTCGGCGTCGGGATCGAGCGGCTGCTCCTGGCCTGCGATGCCGAGCAGGTGTTCGTCGTGGACCCGCCCGCCCTCGACGCCTTCGTGGTCGACGTGACCGGCGGTGAGGCCGCCCGCGACCTGACCGCCGAGCTACGGGCCGCCGGTCTGCGGGCCGACCGGGCTTTCGACGGGCGGTCGATGAAGTCGCAGCTCAAATCGGCCGACCGCTCGGGGGCCGTGGTGGCGTTGATCGTCGGACCGGAAGAGAAGGCAGTCGGCGAGGTCACCCTGCGCCCGCTCCGAGGAGCGGGCGAACAGCAGCGGGTCGGGCGTGTCGAGGTGGTCGGCGCCGTCCGGCGGGCCGCCGGTGGCTAGGAGTACTGCCCGCCCGGCGCCCACCGGTGGCAAGAGGGACGGTCTTCCCGGAGCCGGCCGTCGCGAGCAGGACGCCCGGCCCCCTACTGTGTCGGAGGCCGAGTAGTGGGACCGCCGAGCGCCCGAACGCCGATCATCGACTGCTCGATCACCGGCCGGCGACGGCCCGACCAGCCTGACACCGCAGGCGATGTGGTTGGGACCGCCGGGGGCTCAACACGCGCGCCATACCACTTGAAAGGACCACCCGTGACCGTCCACCCACCACCGGACCAAGCGACCGCGATGCGCACCCGGATGTGCGGGACCCTGGGCCTCGACGACATCGGCTCGTCGGTGACCCTGTGCGGCTGGGTGGCGCGGCGGCGCGAGCACGGGGAGCACCTGGCCTTCGTCGACCTTCGTGACCACACCGGCCTGGTCCAATGCGTGGTCCCCGGGACGGTCGACGTTCGCAGCGAGTTCGTGGTGGCCGTCGAAGGAGTGGTCCGGGCACGGCCGGATGGGACCGCCAACCCCGAGCTCCCGACGGGCGCGGTCGAGATCGGCGACTGCACGGTGACCGTGCTCAACCGGGCCGAACCGCCCCCGTTCGCCGTGGACGACCGGGCGGAGGTCGACGAGGTCACCCGGCTCAGGTTCCGGTACGTCGACCTGCGCCGGCCCCACATGCAGGCCAATCTGCGCACCCGGGCCACGGTCAACCGGGCGCTGCGAGCAGCCATGGATCGTCAGGGGTTCGTCGAGGTCGAGACCCCGTTGCTGTGGGCGCCAACCCCCGAGGGCGCCCGCGAGTTCGCCGTGCCGAGCCGGCTCAGTCCCGGCTCCGGCTACGTCCTGCCTCAGAGCCCACAGCTGGCCAAGCAGCTCCTGATGGTGGCCGGGATCGACCGCTATTTCCAGATCGCCCGCTGCCTGCGCGACGAGGACCTGCGGGCCGATCGGCAGTTCGAGTTCTCCCAACTGGACGTGGAGGCGTCGTTCGTGAGCCAAGAGGATGTCCTCGGTTTCGTGTCCGAGGCGGTCCTCGATGCCGCCGAGGCCGTCACCGGTGAGCGTCCTGAAGCCGTCCCCCGCCTCCCGTGGTCGGAGGCGATCGACCGGTACGGTACGGACAAGCCCGACGTGCGCTTCGAGATGGAGCTCATCGACCTCTCAGCCGTCTTCCGGACGACCGACGTCAAGGCCTTCGCCGCACCGTGCGTGAAGTGCTTGGTGGTCGCGGGCGGGGCGACCTACACCCGTTCGAGGCTCGACTCGCTCACCGATCGGGCCAAGCAATTGGGGGCGAAGGGCCTGGCCTGGTTCCGGGTGACCGGCGAAGGCTCCGGCCAAGGATCCGGCCAAGGATCCGGCCAGGGTTCCGAGTCGAGCCTCGACTCCCCGCTCGACCGGTTCCTCTCCGACGACGAGCGGTCCGGGCTGCTGGCCGCCACCGGCGCGGCCCCGGGCGACTTGGTCCTGGTCGTGGCCGACGAGTACCGGCCCGCCTGCAACGTCCTCGGGCAGCTCCGTATCGAGGTGGGGGGCGGCCGGTCAGCGAAGGCCCCTACCGGTTCCTCTGGGTGGTCGACTTCCCGCTGTTCGACGGCGTGGACGACGCCGGCCACCCCGTGGCGGCCCACCACCCGTTCACCATGCCTCACCCCGACGACCTGGAGAAGCTCGAGTCCGACCCCGCCTCGGTCCGCTCCCAGGCCTACGACCTGGTGCTCAACGGCTGGGAGTTGGGCTCGGGCAGTGTCCGGATCCATCGCGAGGACATCCAGCGGCGGGTTTTCGCCGTGCTCGGCATCGATGAGGAGGCGGCGCGCTCCCGCTTCGGGTTCCTTCTCGGGGCATTCCGCTACGGGGCGCCACCCCATGCCGGCTTCGCGGTGGGCATCGACCGGCTGGCTGCCATCTTTGCCGGCGAGGACAGCATCCGCGAGGTGATCGCCTTCCCCAAGACGCAGTCCGGTTGGGACCCGATGACCGGCGCACCCGAGCCGATGGCGCCCGCAGTGCTGGCCGAGCTCGGGCTGCGGGCCGTCCCGCCCCCCGAGTAGGTGGCACGCCGTGGCCGGTGACGACCTGTTCTCCGGGGCGGCCGGCGAACGGTTGGCCCAACGGGCCCCGCTGGCCGCCAGGCTGCGGCCGCGCACCCTCGACGAGATCGTGGGGCAGGCCCACCTGGTCGGGCCGCGAGCGCCACTGCGCATGCTCATCGAGTCCGACCGGCTCACCTCGGCGATCCTGTGGGGTCCTCCGGGCACGGGGAAGACCACTCTTGCCACGGTGATCGCCGAAGCCACCGCCAAGCACTTCGTAGCCCTCTCGGCGGTCAGCGCCGGCGTGAAGGACGTTCGTGAGGTGGTGGACGCGGCTCGCCGGCTCCTCGGAGAGCAGGGGCGCGGCACAATCCTGTTCCTGGACGAGGTCCATCGGTTCAATCGCGCCCAGCAGGACGCGCTGCTGCCCTCGGTGGAGGAGGGATTGATCGTCCTCATCGGGGCCACCACCGAGAATCCCTTCTTCGAGGTCAACGCCCCCCTCCTGTCTCGCTCGACCCTCTGGCGCCTCGAGCCGCTGTCCCGGGACGAGCTCGAGGAGGTGATCGATCGGGGTCTGGCCGCCGAGAAGGCGACCGCGGCCGAGGATGCGCGGGCGGCATTGGTCGGGATGGCCGACGGCGACGCCCGGGCTGTCCTCACCACCCTGGAGGTGGCGGTGGCGCTGTCCGGAGACCGGCAGGTCACCCTCGAACATGTCGAGCGGGCGCGCGCCACCCGCCTGCACCATTACGGAGAGGACGACCACTACGACCAAGTGAGCGCCTTCATCAAGTCGGTGCGGGGATCTGATCCCGATGCCGGCCTCTACTGGTTGGCCCGCATGCTGACCTCGGGCGAGGACGCCCGATTCATCGCCCGGCGGCTGGTCATCCTGGCCAGCGAGGACATCGGCGAGGCCGACCCGATGGCCCTCGTGGTGGCCGATGCCGCCGCCCGGGCGGTCGAGTTCGTGGGCCTGCCCGAAGCCCAGCTCAATCTGGCTCAGGCGGTGGTGCACCTGGCCTGTGCGCCCAAGTCGAACCGGGTCACGGTGGCTCTCGGCCGGGCTCGGAACGATGTGGAGAGCGGGCCGCGTGGTTCGGTGCCGAGCCACCTCCGTGACGCCCACTACAAGAGCGCGGCCGGCATCGGGCACGGCGAGGGCTACCAGTACCCCCACGATCGCCCAGAAGCATGGGTCGAACAGGAGTACCGGCCGAACGGGGTGGCCGGGAACGTCTACTACGAGCCCAGCGGGCGGGGCCATGAGGCGGTGATCGCCGAGCGGCTCGAACGGTGGCGGGGCGAGGAGGTGGCCGGACGTGGGGAGCAGCACCCGCACCCGGACCGCGGCCACACAGACGGGAGCACCGACGGGGGCGCCGACGGACACATCGACCCCAACTAGGCCAGACTGTCGCCCATGACGAGGCAGCGAAGGAGCCCATCGTCGTCGGCCGTCGTCGTGTTTGTCCTGGTAGTGGTCGGAATGTTGTGGATCGCCGGGCTCGGTCCCCAGAGCGTGGCGGGGGCGGCCGGATCCGGATCGGCCGGGGCGACGGTGAGGTTGGCCGGGGTGCCCAGCTTGCCCAAGGGGGCATCGGTCGTCGGCCCGACCAACGGCGCGCAGAGGATCACTGTCGACGTGTCGCTCCTCCCTCGTGATCGGGCGGCACTGGATGCCTTCGTGGCAGCGGTGTCCACCCCGGGTTCGCCCCGGTTCCGCCACTACCTGGCTCCGGGCCAGTTCGCCCCGACCTTCGGCCCGACCCAATCGGCGATCGGCGCCGTGCGGGCCTGGCTTTCGGCCCGCGGTTTGCAGCTCGGCGCCACGACACCCGACGGATTGTTGGTTCCGGTGACCGGGACGGCGGATCAGCTGGCCACCGCCTTCGGGGTGTCGCTGGTCGACACCCATCTCCCGAACGGACGGGTGGCCCGCTTCGCCCAAACGGCACCATCGGTCCCTGCCGCGTTGGCTCCGTTCGTCCAGGGAGTGGTCGGTTTCAGCACCGTCGGCCAGGTCCAGCCGCAGCTCGGGCCGGCGACGAGCTCTTCGCGCCGCCCGGGACCGGCGACATCGGCTGCGCCGCGGCTCCGTCCGGCGCCTCCGGGGTCGCCCGCACCCCATGTCGGTACGGCGCCGGCCACGTCGGCCGCCCCCCGGGTCGGGCCGGTGCCGTGCGCCGCCGCGAGCCAGACGGGCGGCTATACCGCCGACCAGCTCGCGGCCACCTACGGCATCAGCGGGCTCTACGGTGCCGGCCTCACCGGTGCCGGTCAGACGATCGGCCTCTACGAGCTCGAGCCGTTCCACCCGGCCGACATCGCCGCCTATGAGGCTTGCTATGGGCTGTCCAACCCGGTCAGCGACGTGGCGGTGGACGGGGGCGCGTCCGGCGGCCAGCGCGGCGAGGCGGCCCTGGACATCGAGGACGCCCTCGGCCTGGCCCCCGGGGCTGCCATCAAGGTCTTCTCCGGTCCAGCGGGCAGCGCGGCGGCGGCCCTCGACACGTACTCGGCCATGGTCAATGATCCGACCGTCAAGGTGATCTCGACCAGCTGGGGACTGTGCGAGCCCGAGATGGCGACCAACCCCGGCCAGCAGGCGGCGGAGGCCTTCCTGTTCAGCGAAGCGGCTGCCAACGGCCAGACCGTGGTGGCCGCTTCGGGGGATTCGGGATCGACCGACTGCTACGCGCCTCCCGACGACTTCAACACTTCGCTCAGCGTGGACGACCCGGCCGACCAGCCCGACGTGACGGGCGTGGGCGGCACCAGCTTGCTGAGTCCGTCCTCCCCGCCCATCGAGACGGTCTGGAACAACTTCGCGGGATCCGGAGGCGGCGGTGTCTCCTCCAATTTCGACATGCCCAGCTGGCAGGTCGGCCCCGGAGTGGGCTCGTCGCTCGCGGGCGGCCAGTGCGCGGCCGCCGGCCGGTCGAGCTGTCGCGAGGTCCCCGACGTCTCGGCCTCGGCCGACCCCCTCCGCGGCTACGCCTACTTCTTCAACGGCAGCTGGGGCGTGATCGGCGGCACCAGTGGCGCCGCCCCGCTCTGGGGGGCGATGACGACCGTGATCGACCAGGGGCTCGTCGCCTCGGCCGGGCTCATCAATCCGGAGCTGTACGGGGCGGGATCCTGTGCGGTCTCACCATTCAATGACGTGACCTCGGGCAGCAACGCCCTGCTGGGCGCCAGCAACGGGCTGTATCCGGCCACGTCCAACTACGACCTGGCCAGCGGATGGGGGTCACCGTCGGCAGTCCGGCTGCTGCTCGAATTGGTGGCGAACCCGGTGTGCCCGGTGGTCACCGGAGTCCATCCGAGCAAGGGCGCCGTTGGTGGGGGCGGCACGGTGGTGGTGAGCGGGTTCAACTTCTCGGGCGTGAGCTCGGTCCACTTCGGCGGGGCCCCGGCGACCTCGTTCGTAGTCACCTCGCCGGGCAGCCTGACTGCGCAGGTGCCGCCCGGGCCCAGCGGGGGAGCGTCGGTCGATGTCACGGTCACCAACGGCGGAGGCTCCAGCCGGACCGTCCCCGCTGACCGGTACTCCTATGCGGTGCCGGGTTACTGGCTGACCGCTTCGGATGGCGGCATCTTCACCTACGGCCATGCCGGCTTCTTCGGCTCGACCGGCGCGCTCCCGCTCAACAAGCCCATCGTCGGCATGGCAAGCACGCCCAATGATCAGGGCTACTGGCTGGTGGCCTCCGACGGGGGCATCTTCACCTTCGGCGACGCCCCGTTCCTGGGGTCCACCGGTGCCCTCCGGCTCAACCAGCCGATCGTCGGGATGGCGACCACCCCGGATGGCGCCGGCTACTGGCTGGTGGCCTCCGACGGGGGCATCTTCACCTTCGGCGACGCCCACTTCCTGGGGTCCACCGGTGCCCTCCGGCTCAACCGGCCCATCGTCGGGATGGCTCCCACCCCGGATGGCGGCGGCTACTGGCTGGTGGCCTCCGACGGGGGCATCTTCACCTTCGGCGACGCCCCGTTCCTGGGGTCCACCGGCGCGCTCCGGCTCAACCGGCCCATCGTCGGCATGGCCGCGACACGGAACGGCGGCGGCTACTGGCTGGTGGCCTCCGACGGGGGCATCTTCACCTTCGGCGACGCCCCGTTCCTCGGGTCCACCGGCGCGCTCCGACTCAACCAGCCCATCGTCGGCATGGCCGCCACCCTCACGGGCAACGGCTACTGGCTGGTGGCCTCTGACGGAGGCATCTTCACCTTCGGGGACGCCGGGTTCTACGGTTCAGCCGGGGCCATCAGGCTCAACCGGCCCATCGTCGGCATGGCCGCCACCTGATCCACCTGCTCCACTGATCCACCGGCTCCACTAGTCCACCGCACAACTGCTCACGCTGAGCCACTGCCCTAGCACTCTCTCGTGCCCTGTCACACCCTTCTATGACGATTCATCCGTGGTGGTGGCCACGGGGAAGGCGAACACCAGGGGAGGCAAACACCGGAAAGACGAGCACCGGACACAAGCCGTCACTGTTTGTGACAAAGCTTCGCCCTACTGGGGGCCACCAGGTGTGCCGAATGAGATGCCATGCGCATTTCGCCGGTCCGGCTTCCAAGGCTGCTCGGCACCCTCGTCATGGGGTTTGCTCCGTACGAGGCCCAGCCGCTGCTCGGTGCCGCCCAGCTGTTCTCTGGAATGGCGATCCAGCTTGCCTATCGGTGGGCCACCGGCCAAGTAGTCGCGGCTCCAAGTAACAAGGCAGTTCTGCTCTGGTCCACGACCTCTGGGAGATCGGGGCGCCTCTGGCTCTGCCGGGAACTGTTCGGAGTGTTGACTGCGATATCGGTTGGGATCACCGTGGTCGTCATCAACAACACGATCCTGCTGTTGCCACTCGGCGTGTTGCTGGTGGCCGCAGATATATCCACCAAAGTTGTCGCCGATATCGCGATGGCTGTGGTCGGAGTGCGGCTTCTCATGATCGGCGGGCGAGCATTTCAGTCATACCGGAGCGAGGTGGCGCTGACTGCATTTCTCCCCTCACCTCGCACGGCCAGGTGGCGCATCGACTTCCTTGCTGCGGTACCGGCCCGGAGCGGACACGGCGGACCGCTCCTGGACGCGTTCCTCCACCAAGCCGACCAGCGTGGCGTAGAGGTCGTCCTGCACTGCGAGAAGCGCAATATTGCCTTCTATCGCAAGCACGGCTTCCGACTGCTACCGGTGGAGCATCCGGGTGGCCAGCGTCTTATGCTGCGGCCGGCCGTAAACGCCAATGGAAGGTCGGGCGCCCACCCACGGCTGGCTTGGCGGCGATCAGGTGCGGGTCTATCGCGGTCAACATCCCGACGGTAGGGCCAGGGATCCTCACCCGCACCGGCACCACCGCGTCGGGCGGCGGACGTGGTCCTTCACCGCCGATCCCCTTCTGCCCGGCACCAACCTCGGCATCGAGACCCCGAGAACAAGGCCGACCGGCACCGCCACCGGCGGGATGGGGGGCGTCGCTCGGTCGGATTCCGAGGTCGGGCAAGGGGAGAGCCTCGCAGACGGCTGGGCGATGGCCCCGATGGGCGCTCGGCGGGGTCGTAAGCTGCCAGATCATGTCTGCCGGGGAGATTGCCGTGCTCGTTGCCAGCATCGCCTGTTGTGTCGCGGTGATCGGGCTGTTGGTCGCCGTCAGGTCGCTCCGGCGGCAGACCCGTGCCTTGGAGGCGGTGGCCGAGGAGCTCGGCCGACGGACCGTACCTCTCGTCACCGATGCACACCGTGCGGTCGACCAGGCCGCCATGGAGCTCGAGCGGGTCGGGGCAGTGCTCGATTCGACCGAGTCGGTGCACGCCACGGTCGACTCGGCATCGAGGCTCGCCTACCGTGCCTTCGCCAATCCGGTCGTGAAGGTATTGGCCGTGCGGGCCGGCGCGGCGACGGGCCTCCGGCGGCTGGCCTCGGGCTCTGCCCCGACCGCAGCCAATGGAACAAACGGAGATCGGGGCAGGAACTCCGGCGACGGCGGTCGCTGACGGTGCCCAAGCGGACCTTCTGGCTGGTCACCGGTGCGGCCATGGGGGCCGGTACCTCGCTGTGGGCCGAGCGCCGGATCCGGCGCTCCGTACAGCAGGCGGCCGCTCGACTCCAACCGGAGGCGCTCGTAGCCGAAGTGGGTCGGTCGGCCCGGCAGGCGGCCGAAAGCACCGGCGAACGGTTGAAGGAGGCACTGTCCTCGGGGCGCGACGAGATGCGACGACGCGAGGACGAAATCTGGGCCGAGCTGGCGGCCCAGGGTGTGGAGCGGGACCACGCCATGGATCTCGAGGCCCCACCGGCAATCTTGCGCCGCCCGAACCGTCGGAACCGTTGGTCCCCAACAACCGGGGCGACGCGGGCCCCGGCGTCGAAACTCCCTCTCCACCTGGGCAAGTAGAGTCGGAAGTCGTGACCACCGGCCCGGCGTCCGGCGCCGATCAGCTCCGCGCCGCATTCCTCGACTATTTCGTCGAGCGCGGTCATATAGCCGTGCCCTCGGCCAGCCTCATCCCCCATGACCCCTCGGTGCTCTTCACGATCGCCGGCATGGTGCCCTTCAAGCCGTTCTTCGTCGGAGACGAGGCCCCACCCTGGCCCCGGGCCACCTCGGTGCAGAAGTGCTTCCGCACCGTGGACATCGAGGTCGTCGGCACCACCGAGCGTCACTGCACGTTCTTCGAGATGCTCGGCAACTTCAGCTTCGGCGACTACTTCAAGGCCGAGGCCATCCCGTACGCCTGGGAGCTGGTCACCGAGGCTCTGGGTATCGACGGTGACCGGCTGTGGGTCACCGTCCACGAGAGCGACGACGATGCCGAGCAGATCTGGGCCGATGCGGTGGGCGTTCCTCCGGCCCGCATCCAGCGCCTCGGGGACGACAACTTCTGGAAGATGGGTGAGACGGGACCCCGCGGGCCGAGCTCGGAGATCTTCTTCGACAAGGGCGCTACCTATGGATCCGAGGGAGGTCCCGCTCAGGGAGGGTCCGAACGATACGTGGAGATCTGGAACCTGGTCTTCATGCAGTACAACCGCAACGATGACGGTTCCGTCGACGATCTGCCCCGGCCGAGCATCGACACCGGGGCGGGGCTCGAGCGGATCCTGCCCGTGCTGCAGGGGGTCGATTCCATCTTCGACACCGATGTCTTCCGGCCCATGATCGAGGCTGCCGAGTCGATCACCGGCCGGACGTACGGCCGGGACGAGAAGACGGACGTCGGGCTGAGGATCCTCGCTGACCACGGACGGGCGATGTCGATGCTGATCTCCGACGGGGCGCTGCCCTCCAACGAGGGTCGCGGCTACGTGCTCCGGCGGGTGATCAGGCGTGCCGTCCGAAGAGCCAGGCAGCTCGGAGTCGACGAGCCCTTCGCCACCCGGTTGGTCGACGCCACAGTCACCGTTCTGGGCGCCGCCTATCCGGCGCTCGTCGAGCAGCACCGACTCGTCGCCGACGTGGTGGACCGCGAGGAGAACGGGTTCCTCCGGACTCTCGCCACCGGCTCGGGCATCCTCGAGGAGCAGCTGGCGGCCGGGGCCGATCGCATCTCCGGGGAGGTCGCCTTCCGCCTCCACGATACCTACGGGTTCCCGGTCGAGCTCACCCTCGAGATCGCCGAGGAGGCCGGGGTCGGGGTGGACCTCGAGGGCTTCGAGGCGGCCATGGAGAACCAGCGACGGCAGGCTCGTGCCGCGGCGCGTAGCGCTCGCCAGATGGCGAGCGACGAGGCATACCGATCGGTGCTCGACACCGAGGGGCAAACCGTCTTCGTGGGCCAGCGGCCCGACGGCTACTCGGCGCCGGCCCGCGTGGTGGCGGTGCTGGCCGACAGAGATCCGGAGCACGCCGGCCAGGCCGAGGTGTTCCTCGATCGCACGCCCTTCTACGCCGAGGGCGGAGGCCAGGTCGGGGACATCGGGACGATCACCACCGAGACGGGCACCGCCCTCGTCTACGACACCGTCTCGGCTCTGCCCGGGCTGACCTCGCACCGGGTGCGGATCACCGGCGAGCTGTTTCCTGGTCAGGACGCCCTTGCCACCATCGACGGTCCGCGCCGAGACGCCCTCCGCCGGCACCACACCGGGACTCATCTGTTGCATTCCGCGCTTCGGCGGGTGCTCGGCGATCACGTGCGCCAGCAGGGTTCACTGGTGGCTCCCGACCACTTGCGATTCGACTTCAGCCACACCGGCGCGGTAGCCCCCGAGGAGATGGCTGAGGTGGCCGAGCTGGCCAACGCCGATGTGTTGACCGACGACGACGTTATCGTGGAGGAGACCTCCCGGGCCGAGGCGGAAGCCATGGGGGCTCTGGCCTTCTTCGGCGACAAGTACGGCGAGCTGGTGCGGGTTGTCCGGGCCGGGCCCCACTCCATCGAGCTCTGCGGGGGGACCCACGTGGGTGCACTCGGTATGGTCGGGCCGATCACGGTGACGTCGGAGTCGTCCATCGGCTCGAACACCAGACGGATCGAGGCGGTGACGGGGCCGAACGCATTCGAGCGATTCATGGAGCGCGAGGGACTCCTGGCCGAGGCCGCCGCCCTGCTTCGGACCGAGCCGGAACATGTGCCCGAGGCCATCGACCGCCTGCTCGAACGCCAGCGGGCCGTCGAGAAGGCCCTCGAGCAGGCCCGCGGCCGCGAGCTCCAGTCGGAGGCATCTGCCCTGGCTGCCACGGCCGATGGCGGAGTGGTGGTGGCCCGTCGGGACGGATTGTCGGGCGATCTCCTCCGGGAGTTGGCCCAGAGCGCCGCGGTCCATGGCGGGCCTCCGGGCCGTCGTGCTCGGTGGGAGCCCGGACGGGGAGAAGGCGGCCCTGGCCGTGTCGGTCGACCGCGAGGGCGGTGGGGACCAGGTGCACGCCGGTGAGCTGGTTCGGCGGATCGCTCCTCTCGTCGGCGGGGGCGGCGGGGGATCGCCCGAGGTGGCGACCGCCGGTGGTCGGGACCCCGCCGGCATCGACCAGGCCCTGGACGATGCCCGACGAGCACTTGCCGGCAGGTGACCGTTGATGCACTCGTGACCGCGGAGACAGGGGCCCACTCTCCCGACCGGCGCGGCCGGGCACTCGGGCTCGATCTCGGATCCCGACGCATCGGGATCGCCGTGACCGACTCAGCCGGCACCGTGGCTCTGCCCCGGGCGACGTTCGAGCGAAGTGGCGACCCCGAAAGGGACCGTCGCCGTCTTGTCGAAATCATCCTCGACGAGGAGGTGACGACGGTGGTGGTCGGCCTTCCCCTCTCGCTCGACGGGTCTGACGGTCCTGCTGCCGTTTCGGCGAGGCAGGAGGCGGAGGTGCTGCGCTCGCTCCTCGCCGACAGCGGGGTCGAGGTGCAGATGTTCGATGAGCGTCTCACGACTGTCTCGGCCCACCAGGTCCTGGCGGCAGGAGGGGTGAGCGGGCGCGACCGCCGGGGTGTCGTCGACCAGGCCGCCGCGGCCGTGATCCTGTCGGCGTGGCTCGAGTCCGGCGGCGAGCGGTGACCATGGGCGGCCCAGTCGGACCAGTCGGACCAGGAGGAGAGGGCGGAGAGGGCAGCGACGGCGAAACCGCTGGCCCCGGCGAACCCGGTGACCCTGGTGGTGCGGGGCAATCGGGTGGTGCGAGAGGACGCGACGCCCCACTGGCGCCGGCCATCGTTCCCGAGCTGCCGGACGCCGAGGTGGGCCCTCACATCTACGGCACGACCGAGGGGCACGGCACCTCCGAGACCCTGCCCGGGAAGTCGACCGAGGATCTGAGTGGCGAAGACGGCGGCCGTCGCGGCCATGCCTGGAGGATCGCCGCCCTTCTCTTCGTGGTGGTCGGCGTGGCCATAATTCTCGGCGGCTATCTCTGGGTGAACAGCGAAGCCAACCCCTCCGGGCCGCCGGGTCCCCAGGTCATTGTGGCGGTCCCGTCCGGGACAGGTGCCAACCAGCTCGCCTCCACGCTGGCTTCGAAGGGGGTGATCGGCAGCTCGCTGGCCTACCGGATCTGGAGCCAGCTCCACAGCCCCCCGTCGATCCAGTCCGGTTCGTATGCCTTCCACCAGAACTCGTCCTTCTCTGCGGTCAACGGGGTCATCGCCGCGGGACCGAACGTGTTCTCACTGGACATTCCGCCCGGATTCACGGTCGCCGAGGTGGCAGACCGGATCGGTCAGCTGCCCGGACATTCGAAGTCCGGATTTCTGGCGTTGACTCAGGGAGGCACCGTGCATTCGCCCTGGCAGCCGGCCGGCGTGACCAGCCTCGAGGGACTGCTCGGCACCGGGCGGTACGTGATCCTCCCCGGCGAGAGCGACACCCAGGTGCTCACGGCCATGATCGACCGGTTCGACCATCAGGCTGACAACCTCGGGCTGGCCACCGGATCGGCGCAGCTCGGGTTGACGCCTTACCAGATGGTCATTGTGGGGTCCATCGTGGAGAAGGAGGGGGTCATCGGGAAGAACCTCGGGCCGGTCGCCCGGGTGGTTCTCAACCGGCTGCACGCCGGCATGCCCCTGCAGATGGACTCGACCGTGCTCTACGCCGAGGGCCGCGACGGCGGTCCGGTGACGTCCGCCGATCTCCAAACCGTCACCCCCTACAACACGTACCCCAACAAGGGCCTGACCCCGACACCTATCTGCTTCCCGTCCCAAGCGGCCCTCCAGGCCGCGCTCAACCCACCGCCCGGTTCGTGGCTGTACTTCGTGGTCGTCCAGTCCGACGGCACCGAGGCCTTCTCCGACACCTTCGCCCAGCAGCAGGCCAACGAGGCCCTGGCCAAGCAACGGGGGCTGTCCTGAGCGGCGGGTCCGGACTGGACCGGTCGTCGGGCGCCCGACCCGGTCTGTCGGCGGCCACTGTGGTCGTCGGCGTGATCGGGGACCCGGTCGCCCACTCGCTCTCGCCCCTGCTGCACAACACCGCCTTCGCCGAGCTCGGGACTCGACTGGGTGTCGGTCGGGTTTCCGGGTTCCGGACGGTCTCGCCGCCGACGCGCTGGCCGGCGCCGGGGCCCTGGGCATCCGTGGCCTCTCGGTGACCATGCCCCACAAAGAGGCGGTGGCCGGTCTGGTGGACCGGATGTCCCCGGTGGCCGAACGGCTGGGCGCAGTCAACTGCGTGGTCTTCGGACAGGGCAGGCCGTGTCGGGCGACAACACCGACGGGCCCGGCCTGGTCGCCGCCCTGCGCCGGGGCGACCGGTTCGACCCGGCCGGCCGCCGCTGCCTGGTGGTCGGGGCCGGGGGGGCGGCCCGGGCGGTGGTTGCCGCCCTGGCCGACGCCGGCGCGGCCGAGGTGGTGGTGGTCAACCGGACGCCGGACCGGGCGGCCTCGGCCGCCGCCCTGGCCGGCGCGGTCGGGCCGGCCCGGGACGGGAGCCGACGCCGCCGGTTGCGATCTCGTGGTCAACGCCACCCCGCTCGGGATGGCCGGGACCACCGGTGGACCGGACCAAGGCCTGGCCGATCGATCCCGGGCTGCTCCATCCGGGCCAGATCGTCGTCGACCTCGTCTACCACCCGCCGGTGACCCCCTGGCTGCAGGCGGCCCGGGAGCGGGGTGCCGCCGTCGGCAACGGCCTGGGCATGCTGGTCCACCAGGCCGCCCTGCAGCTGGCCGCGCTGGACCGGGCTCGACCGCCGGTCGAGGCCATGTGGCGGCAGTCGGTGCGACGACGTCGAGGACATCGGTAGCCGGCGTCGCTGACCTGCGACGTGACCCGTCGCGGGTCAGCCGGTCGGAAGACCGCGGCGGCCGTGCGACCGGCCGGGTAGCCTGACCTGGTCGCCCGGAGCACCTTGGTGAACTACCGCCCCTGCGAACATCGCCGTCCGGTCGAGGCACCTGTCGGCCCGGTTCGACCTGATCCTGCTGGGCCGTGACGACCCTGGCCCTCACCGGGGTGGTGATGATCTACTCGGCCACCAGGGGCAAGCTGGCCCTGGCCGGGGTCTGGACCCGCACTACTACCTGAAGCGCCAGGCCGCCTTCATGGTCATCGGGGTGGTGGCGATGGTCGTCCTGGCCCTCTTCGACTACCGGCGGCTGGAACAGATCAGCACCGTCCTCTACGTCGGCATCGTGCTGGCCCTGCTGGCAGTGCTGGCCACCCCGGCCCGACCAGGGGTCCCAGCGGTGGTTCTCGTTCGGGCCGCTCCAGCTCCAGCCGTCGGAGTTCGCCACGCTGGTGCTCATCATCGCCATCGCCACCTACTGCGCCCGGCGGCCCGAGGGCCTCGACTTCCGCGACCTGGTGCGCATGGTGCTGATGTCGGCGCTGCCCATCCTGCTGGTCATCAAGCAGCCCGACCTGGGCACGGCCATCGTCATGACGGTCATCCTGATGGTGATGCTGGCGGTGGCCGGCATGCCCGGCCGCTACCTGCTCCTGCTCTTCGTGGGGGCCGTCCTCGCTGGTGCTGGTCGCTCTCAATGTCGGGCTGCTCCAGCACTACCAGATCGAGCGCCTGACCAGCTTCATCTCCCCCAACGGCGCCAGCCAGTCGGCCACGTACAACGTGACCCAGGCCAAAGACGCCATCGCCGTCGGCGGCATCTTCGGCCAGGGCCTGTTCCACGGTGCGCTGACCAACCTGGCCTACGTGCCCTAGCAGCAGACCGACTTCATCTTCTCGGCCGTGGGGGAGCAGCTCGGGTTCGTCGGCGGCCGGCGTCCTGCTCGCTGCTCTACGGGGTGCTGGCCTGGCGGGTCCTGCGCACGGCCCAGCTGGCCCAGGACACCTACGGCCGCCTGCTGTGCTCGGGGATCTTCGCCCTGCTGGTCTTCTCGGTCTTCGAGAACGTCGGGATGAACATGGGGATCATGCCGGTGACCGGCATCCCACTGCCCGTTCCTGTCCTACGGCGGCTCGGCCATCATCGGGTTCTTCGCCGCCATCGGCATCGTGATCAGCGTCCACCAGCGGAGTGTCCGATGACCGACGCCAGCGGATCGGGCGGTGGAGTACCACTCGACCGGTCCGCTCAAACGCGCCCGGACGGTCGCCGAAGAGGCCCCGCCGGCGCCAGACGAGGTCCCGGCCGAGAACCGAAGACACCCCGCCGGCGTCGAGCGCGACGCCGGTCCCGAACGATGCCGTCACCGCCGCATCGAGGCGAGATCCCGGCCGGTCTCGGACGGCGCTCCGGATCCCGGCGACGCGGATTTCCGGATGGCACTGGTGAGCGCGGTCACAGTGGACCTGCCCAACCAGCACCCGACCGTGGTCCTCCGCGAATCGGAGTCGCCCAGGCGCCAGCTCTCGTTCTCGGTCAGCCTCCAGGACGGCGGTGGTGCTCTCCCACGCCATCCGGCGCATCCCGACGCCCCGCCCGCTCACCCATGAGCTGCTGAGCGAGGTCCTCCAGGGGTTCGACATCGACGTGGTGGCCGTGCGCCTGGTCGGCCGCCAGGGCACGGTCTACTTTGCCGAGCTCGATCTGCGAGGTCGCAACGGGCGATCGGTGCACTCGTGCCGCCCGTCGGACGGCCTCGCCGTGGCCCTGCTTCAGCCGGTCCCGGTGCCCATCCTCATCGACGCCGGCTGTTCGAAGAGGCCGGTGACGTGGCCTCCGCCCGGCCGCGGCCGGCGGCCTGAGCCGGCTGGGGCCGGGCGCAGCCGCCGCTGAGCAGCCGCCGGCGTCGCTCCTCGCCCTGCTCGTACTCGGCCTGGTCGGCGGCGTCGGCCGCCGCGCCACCTTCGTCGGAGATGCGCATGAGCAGGGCGATCAGCACGTAGTTGGCGATCAGCGCCGAACCTCCGTAGGAGACGAAGGGCAGGGTGATCCCGGTGAGCGGAAGCAGGCGGACTACTCCGCCGATGATGAAGAAGGCCTGGAATCCGATGATCATGGTCAGGCCCGACCGCGGTGAGCTTGGCGAACTCGGACCGGGCGGCCTGGGCGATGCGCAGGCCGGCTCCCACCAGCAGGAGGAAGGCCACCACCACCATGGTGGAGCCGAGCAGGCCCATCTCCTCGCCGATGACGGCGAAGATGAAGTCGGTGTTGGGATCGGGGATCTGGTAGGCGCCGGAGCCCGAGCCCGAGCCCCGAGCCGCCGATCCCGCCGCTGCCCAAGCGAGTACCAGGCCTGCCGGAGCTGGTCGCCGGGGTCGCTGGGCGAGTGACCTTCCACGGGTCGAGCCAGGTCTCGACCCGGATGTGGGTCTGGCTGAGGTACCGGCCGGCCAGGTAGGCCCCGACGGCGAACAGGATCACGCCGAGCACGAGGTACCCGGTCCGCCCGGTGGTCACCCACAGCATGCCGATGAACAGGGTGAACAACATGGCCGAGAAGCCGATGTCGTGCTCGAGGCTCATCACCCCGATGGCGAAACCCCAGGCCAGCAGGATCGGGACCAGGGGGCGCGGGTCGACGACCAGGCGGTTGCCGAACCGGGCGGTCGGAATGGTCAGCAGCTCCCGCTTCTCGGCGAAGTAGGAGGCGAAGAAGATGCACGAGGACGATCTTGGCCAGCTCCACCGGCTGGAACTCGAACTGGCCCGACGTGACCCAGAGCCGGGCCCCGTTGATGTTGACGCCGAGGTGGGGCACCAGGGGAGCAGGAGGAGACAGACCGCGCGGCGCCGAGCAGGAGGTAGCGGTAACGGTCGAGGTCGCGGGAGCGACGGATCACGGCCAGGGTTATGACGTAGGCGGCCACGCCGCCTGCCGTCCACGCCGCCTGCAGCGGTGCGAAGTTCCACGGATGGCGTGCGGAATTGTTGGCCAGGTCGATGCGCAGGATCATCACGTAGCCGAGCCCGTTGAGCAGGAAGGCGATGGGCAGGATCGACCGGGATGGCGTTGGGGACGAAGATTCGGTTGGCGATGTGGGCCACTCCGCCCAGGGCCAGCATGACGAGCATCAGCGGCACGACGTCGGCCGGTGCCTTGGCGGTGTTGCCCACGATCATCAGCGCGTAGGCGGCCACGATGATGACCGACGCCGCCACCAGCAGGCCGAGCTCGGTGCGCCGGCGAGCCTTGAAGGCCCGGTGGACCCGCCTGGTGGTCGAGCCCCGCAAGATCATGGCCGGCACCTGGGCGAGCCTACCGGCGGGTGGTCCGGGGGCGGTGGAGCCGTCCGCTTCCCAGGTGGCCGCATCCGAGCCCGGGATACCATGCGCTGCGATGGTATCGACACGGCTGACGCACCTCCTATGACCGACCCCACGGCGGTAAGGACCGGTGAGCGGAGGCGCCCTTCTGCTGCTGTCCGGGCCGCCGGAACGGGCGGGACCGCCCTCGGGCTGGACTCCGCCCCTGACCCCACAGAAGCCGCCCCCGACCATTGACGAAGGCCGGTTCATCAACCGCGAGCTCTCCTGGCTCGAGTTCGGTGCCCGTCTGCTCCAGCTCTCGGCGGACGACCGCGTGCCACTGTCGGAACGGGTCAAGTTCTTCTGCATCTTCTCGGAGGGGTTGGACGAGTTCTTCCAGGTCCGGGTGGCCGGCCTCGAGGACCAGATCGCGGCCAGGCCTGCGCACCCGTTCACCCGACGGCCTGAGTCCCCGCGATCAGTTGCGGGTCGTCGCCGCCCGGGTCGCCGAACTGGTGGAATGGGAGAGCCGCCTCTTCCGTGACCAGCTGATCCCGGCGCTCTCCGCGGCCGGCCTGACCCTGGCACCCTGGAGCTCGCTCGACCGGGAGGATCGGGACGACCTGGCCGAGGTGTTCGATCGCCACATCTTCCCCATCCTCACCCCGCTGGCCGTCGACCAGGCCCATCCCTTCCCCTACATCTCCGACCTGTCCCTCAATCTGGTGGTTCGGGTGGCCGACCCCGGCGAATGGCGAGGAGCGGATCGCCCGGGTCAAGGTGCCACCGCTCCTGCCCCGATTCGTCGTGCTGCCCGACGGAGTGCGTTTCGTGCTGATGGAGCACGTCATCGCCGACCATCTGGACGCGCTCTTCCCTGACATGACCATCGTCGAGCGCTATGCGTTTCGGGTCACCCGCAACGCCGATGTCTCGGTGGACGAGGACGAGGCGGAGGATCTGCTTACCGCCGTCGAGCTGGAGCTCCGCCGCCGCCGCTTCGGGCAGGCCGTCCGGCTGGAAGTCGAGGCGGGCACCGCGCCCGATCTGCTGGCCATGCTGTGCTCCGAGGTCGACGTGCCCGAGGGCAATGTGTACATGACCGACGTGCCCATCGACCCGGGCGGGCTTCGATCCCTCGTCGAGCTCGACCGACCCGACCTGGCTCCGCCGGTGAGTGCCCAGGTCACCTCGCCACGTCTGGCCTCGTCCGTCGACCTGTTCGCGGTGCTGGCCGAGCACGACGTCCTGGTCCACCACCCCTACGAGTCCTTCGCCACCTCTGTCGAGGCCTTCGTGGCCGCGGCTGCCGACGATCCGGACGTCGTGGCCATCAAGCAGACCCTCTACCGCACCGGGGACGACAGCCCCGTCGTGGCCTCGCTGATTCGAGCCTCGCAGGCGGGCAAGCAGGTGACCGCGGTGGTCGAGCTCCAGGCCCGGTTCGACGAGCAGGCCAACATCGCCTGGGCCCGCGCGCTCGAAGAGGCAGGGGTGCAGGTCATCTACGGGCTGGTCAGGCTCAAGACCCACGCCAAGATCTCGCTGGTCCTGCGGCGGGAAGGCGACCAGCTCCGGCGCTACAGCCACATCGGGACCGGCAACTACAACTCGCGGACCGCCCGGGCCTACGAGGATGTGGGGCTGCTCACCGCGTCGCCGGAGATCGGCGCCGACCTGGGTGAGCTGTTCAACCTGCTCACCGGTTCAGGAGAGCAACCGACCTTCCGGCGCCTGGTGGTCTCCCCGGTGTCGACCAGGTCCTCCCTGGTCGAGGCCATCGACGAAGAGGCCCGAGCCGGCCGGCACGGTCGCATCGTCCTCAAGACCAACGGCCTCACCGATCCGGCGGTGATCGACGCCCTGTACCGGGCCTCACAGTGCGGGGCTGACGTGGACCTCATCGTGCGAGAGCGGTGCTGCCTGCGCCCCGGTGTGCCGGGGCTGTCCGACCGGATCTCGGTGCGCTCCATCGTGGGGCGCTACCTGGAGCATTCCCGCCTCTTCCGGTTCGGAGGGGTGGGGGATCGCCCCGTTCGGGTGTGGATCGGGTCGGCCGACCTCATGGAGCGGAACCTCGACCGGAGGGTGGAGGTGATCGTCCCCATCGACGACCCCGAGCTGCAGCGCCGGGTGGTGGACACCCTCGACGATGCCCTCCGGGACGAGGCCAATTCCTGGGTTCTCGGTCCTGACGCCGTATGGACCCGCGTGGCCGGGCCGGGGCCGCTGGGCTTCAGCTTGCAGGATCACCTCGAAGCGCAGGCTCTCGAATCCCTCCGCCACCGCCATGACGGCTCGCGGAGCCGACCCGTTGGCCTCCGGGTCGCGCCCGGAGCAGCCCGCTCGGAACCATCTGGGCCGGCCGGGACACAGGCCACGGCTGCGGCCACCCCCCTGGTGCCGTGGTGGCGACGTGTGCGCCGGCGGGAACTCTGACCTCGGTCCCGACGGCCGCGGTCCCGACGGCCGCGGTCCCGGCGTCCGGCGCACCGGACTGCCTCGCTCCTCCCGGGACGACCCGGTGGTGGAGGAAGCGCTGGACCCGCCGGTAGAGGGGACGGCGCTCGAATTCGAGGGAGGCGTAGGCCAGCCCGCCGAAGGGGATGGGCAGCCAGAAGTTCACGGCTCGGTAGGCCAGGACACCAGAGAGGGCCGCGCCGGCGGTCGGGCCGAAGCCCGTGATCATCGACACCAGCACGAACTCCACGACGCCCAGGCCGGCGGGAGTGATGGGGATGGCGGCCAGGATGTTGGCCAAGCCGTAGGCGACCAGCAGGTCGATGGGGGAGATGAAGTGCCCGAAGGCGGCGACGAAGACCCACAGAGACGCGGCGTCGAGTAACCAGTTGGCCGCTGCCCAGCCGATCGCTCGCCGGGTCAGCGAGCGGTTCTCGGTCAGGACGGCGAAGCGAGCCGCCAGCCGCTCGACCAGGCTCGTGGTGCGCTCGGCGTCGAGGAACCGGATGCGGCCGGCGATGCGCCGGATGACACGGCTGGCCCGTTGCTGACCGCGGGTCAACAGGTAGAACAAGCCGCCGAATGCGCCGAGCAGGACGACGCCGACACCGGCGGCCACGAAGACCAGGATCGACGCCGACTGCGACTGCCCGCCGTGATGGCTGGTGGGCGCGTGGAAACCGTGCGTCACCAAGAAGGCAACCAACGAGAGCCAGAAGATCACGTTGAGCACGACTGCCGAGCCGATTCCCTGGGTGCCGAGGGCGAATCCCGCGTCGGAACCGGTCACTCTCGACTGGGTGAGCAGGCGGTACCCCAGCGCGGCGCCCGGGGCGGTGCCGCCCGGCGAGACGTGGCTCAGAGCCAGTGTCGACATGTTGATCCGGAACAGGCGGAATCGCTTTGGTCCACCGGCGGGGAGGACGGTGTGGGTCAACTGGGTATAGGCGGCGAGGGCGCCGATCTCGAGGAGGAGGCCGATGGCCAGATAGCCGAAGTGGATATGGGCCAGTGAGTTGACCTCGGCCCGGTGGCTGGCCAGCAGCGGGAGGGCGACGTAGAAGACGAAGAGGAAGATGAGCACGGTGCCGACGCTCAAGCGCACCTCACGGCGGACGAATGGTCCTCGGTGCCACCAACGGCGGTGAATTTGGGACCCGTCGACTACCGGCTCGACCACCATTACCTCCATGTTGGCACGCCGGGGGCCACGAACCTGACATGCTGGCGGCGTGGTGGAACCGGTTGGGAAGGCACCGGGCGGCGACAAAGTGGCTGGATTGGGATCCGGGGGCGGGGGGAACGGGGGCCCTCCCGGGGCCGCCCCTGTCCGCCACGCACCCGATCGCGACCAGGCAGCCGCCCTCCGCAACGCCGCCGACCACGACCAGGCCGCCCCGGCGGGCCGCGTCACCGGTCACGACCAAGGCGACCCGGTGAGTCAGGTCATCGCCGGCGATCCGACCACGGTCGTGAGCGAGACGGCATCTGAGCGTCTCGACCGGGAGATCGGCCCCGACGCACCCCGCCGCGACCGTCTGTTCGCGGCGGCGTCGGCCAAGGGCGTTCCCTTGCGCACCATCCTGGCCGTTGACGCCGTGGTCATCGCCACCTGGGTGCTCTACCGACTTGTCGGTCGTCTGCGCGAGGTCATCCTCTGGATCTTCATCGCTGCATTCATCGCCTTGGTACTCAACCCCTTGGTCCACTTCCTGCAGCAACACCGGTTCCGCCGGGGCACGGCCATCGGCATCGTGTTCGCCGGTGCCGTACTGGCCTTCATCGGGCTCCTCGGGCTGTTCGGCTACCCGCTTGTCAACTCCCTCACCCACGTGGCCAAGAGCCTGCCCACCATGGTCCAACAGCTCCAGAAGGGTCACGGTTGGTTGGCCCACACTCTCCAGCGCTTCCACCTGCTGTCCTGGGTCCAGAAGAACGCGCCCAAGTTGGAGTCGGCGGCGCACAACCTGAGCAAGCCGGCGCTGGCCGAGGGCACCAATCTGGGCAAGGCCGTGTTCGGGACCATCCTCTCGCTGACCACCATCGGCTTTCTCTCCCTGTTCATGCTGCTCGAAGCGCCCAACCTGCGGCGAAGCTTGCTGGGGAGCTTGCGGCCCGACCGGCGCCAAGTGGTCGAGGACATCGCCCATCAGGTGTCCCGACAGGTCACTTCGTACGTCCTCGGCACGATCGCCCTCTCGCTCATGTTCGGCGTGGTCATCCTCGTCACCCTGCTCATTCTCGGAGTTCCCTTCGCGCTGCTCATAGGGCTGTGGGTTGCGCTGGTGGCCATGATCCCTCTGGTCGGCGGCCTGATCGCCGCGGTGCCGAGCGTGCTCATCGCCCTGCTCCATTCGCCGACCGACGGGCTGGTCGTGGCCATCGTGTTCGTGGGCTTCCAGCTGATCGAGAATCACTTCATCTATCCGGTTGTCATGAGCCGGTCGGTGCGCATGAACCCCCTCTGGGTGCTGCTCGCCGTGCTCGTCGGCGCCAACTTGGGCGGCGTGTTCGGATCGTCCCTCGGGGCCCTCACCGGGGCGTTGGTCGCCATCCCGGTCGGTGGTGCCGTCCAAGTCACCTTCCGCGAGATCTGGTCCCGCACCCGGGCGGTCGGTGACAGCGTCGAACTTGCCGGCGCCACTGGTGTAACCGGCCTCACCGCTGAGTCGCCGTCCGATGAGTCGCCGTCCGATCAGGCTGCGTCCGATGAGGCGCCGTCCGAATACCCTGCCCCCTCGGCCGGCCACTCCGGACCGCCTGCCGGCGAACCCGCACCCCCAGGCGGCGAATCCGCTCCGGCTGTCGGCAGCCCCACCTCGCCGGCCGCCGATCCAGCGCCCCCTGCCATCCGGTGACGAGCTCCGGGGTCCACGTGACGGCCACGTCACCGGAACCGTGGATCTTGCCGGACCGGACTGCCGATTGCCGGACCGGAGTGCAAATTGCCGGACCGGGACTGCCGGGCTGGGAGGCGCCTGAGAAGCGCAGCTGCCCATGCCGACCACCTGGTCAGGGGAACTCTCTCGTAAGCTGAGCGGATGGATGTGCTGGTGGTCCTGCCCACCTACAACGAGGCCGAGAACATGGACCGGGTTCTCCGCCGCATCCGGCGCTCGCTGGCCGCGGCCACGGTGCTGGTCGTCGACGACGGCAGCCCCGACGGGACGGCTGACATCGCCGAACGGGTGGGCAAGGAGCTCGGGAACATCGAGGTGATGCGGCGCCACGAGAAGTCCGGTCTTGGGAGCGCCTATCGAGCCGGGTTTCGGTGGGGGCTCGACCGTCAGTTCGACGCCTGCGTCGAGATGGACGCCGACCTTTCGCACGAGCCGGAGGCCTTGCCCGATCTCGTCGGAGCCCTTGGCTCCGGCTGCGAACTGGCCGTGGGGTCCCGGTACGTGCCCGGGGGAGTCATCCCCAACTGGGCCTGGCACAGGCGCCTGCTCTCCCGCGGCGGGAACGTGTACGCCTCGGCACTCCTGGATCTCGGGGTGGCCGACTCGACGTCGGGTTTCCGGGCCTATGCCGCGTCGGTGCTGCGCCGGATCGACCTCGACCGGATCCGGGCCGACGGCTACGGGTTCCAGATCGAGATGACCTATCAGGCCAAGCAGGCCGGCGCCACCGTCGTGGAAGTGCCGATCCGGTTCGTCGACCGGGTGGACGGCCAGTCCAAGATGTCCACGTACATCGTGGTCGAGGCATTGGGACTGGTGACGTGGTGGGGGCTGCAACGGCTGATCCACATGGTCAGGAGCCGACCCCAGCCTGCCCATACGTGATGTCCCGACCGGACCCCGGCGCCGGTCACATCCTCGTCGTCGATGACGAGCCGTACATCACCGACGTGGTCACCGCTGCGTTGCGCTTCGAGGGTTTCGTGAGCGATGAGGCGTCCACCGGCGCCCGAGCTCTCGAGCGGGCCCGGGAGAACCCCTATGACCTCATCGTGCTCGATGTCATGCTGCCCGACATCGAGGGATTCGAGGTCTGCCGCCGGCTGCGGAGCTGGGGAGTCTCCACCCCAGTGCTCTTTCTCACCGCCCGCGACTCGACCGCCGACAAGTTGAGCGGCTTGGCCGAAGGCGACGACTATGTGACGAAGCCGTTCAGCCCGGACGAGCTGGTGGCCCGGATCCGCGCCGTGTTGCGCCGGAGCTCCCCCGACGGGCAGCACACGAACGGCCGGATCGGCTTCAGCGACCTGGTCATTGATACCAGCACGCACGAAGTATGGCGCCGAGACCATCGCATCGATCTCACCGCCACCGAGTTCAACCTGCTCAGGTACCTGGTGGTCCACAGTCGGCAAGTTCTGTCCAAGGCGCAGATCCTCGCCGCCGTCTGGGAGGACGGCTTCACCGGCGATTCCAACATCGTCGAGATCTACATCTCCTACCTGCGCAAGAAGATCGACCGGTATGACCCACCGCTCATCCATACCATCCGGCGGGTCGGCTACAGCCTGCGTGAACCTCCCCGATGAGACTCCGGCGACGTCTCATCGTCAGCATGATCGTGGTGGTCGCGCTCGGTCTCGCGGCCGTCGACCTGATCACCCTCAGCTCGCTGCACTCCTACCTCTACGGCCGGGTCGACTACCAGCTCAACTCGGCTTCTCGGCAGCTGACCCCGTTCATGGCGCGGGCAGAGGCCCGCGGGCTCGTCGTGGACCGGGCCTCGATCCAGTCGAGAATCAGCCCCGAGATCTACCTGGAGCTCCTCGACCAGAACGGCGCGGTCATCTTGGCGCGGCCGTCGCGGACCTCGTACCAGAACGATCCGGCGCCGAGACTGCCCACCCCGCTACCGGAGCGGGCCCTTCCCGACCCGGACATCCCTGTCCGGAGCGACCAGATCTACCACCCGCGCTCGGGGTCCATCACGGTCGGATCGACTGCCGACGGTGGTCCGAACTACCGCCTGCAGGCGACCGCCCTACCGGGGCAGACCCTCGTCGTGGCGACGCCACTGGGATCGGTCGACGCCACCCTCCGGTCGCTGCGAAACATCGAGTTGGCTGTGTCGCTCGGCCTTCTGGTAGCGCTGTTCGTACTCGTGAGCCTCCTGATCCGGATCGGTCTGAGGCCACTCGAGGAAATGACGAGGGAGGCGGACACCATCGCCGCCGGTGACCTCACCCGCCGGCTCCAACCCACCGAGGGCGACGGCGAGGTTGCTCGGCTGAGCCGGGCACTCAACGCCATGCTGGCCCAGATCGAGACGGCACTGGCCCAGCGCGCCGAGTCCGAGGAGCGCCTGCGCAGTTTCCTGGCGGACGCATCGCACGAGCTGCGGACCCCCCTCACCTCCATCCGCGGCTATGCCGAGCTCCTGCGACGGGAGGTGCTCGACGATCGAGCCAGCCGGGACCGAGCCCTGTCGCGCATCGAGCGGGAAGCCGCCCGGATGGGAGCGCTCGTCGGTGACCTGGCCGTCCTGGCCCGGGAAGGAGAGGGTCCGCAACCGGTCTGGCACCGGGTGGACCTGGCGGTGGTAGCCGCCGACGCGGTCGCCGACGCCCGGACCCTCGACCCGGCTCGCCCCATCGAGCTGAGCGCCGAAGGCACTGTGGCCGTGGCCGGCGACAGCGCCCGTCTGGAGCAGCTGGTCCACAACCTGGTCGGCAACGCGCTGGCCCACACGCCGGCCGGGACGCCGGTCAAGGTTCGGGTGGCGGCACAGGGTCGACGACGCGGTGCTGGAGGTCATGGATCTGGGACCGGGGATGAGCGCCGAGCAGGCAGCCCATGTGTTCGACCGCTTCTACCGGGGCGACGCCAGCCGCCTCGACGGGGGCTCGGGTCTCGGCCTTTTCATCGTGGCCCGGCTGGCCCACACCTTCGGCGGCCGGGTCTCGGTCGAGACCGATGTCGGACAGGGTTCGACCTTCCAAGTCGTGCTTCCCCTCTACGATGCCAGCGACGGTCAGCGTGAACAGGGCGGCGGGGCACGAGCTGGCGACGTGGAGCGGAAGGACCGCGGAGCACGGGAGGCCGACACGGCAAAGGAGCACGAGGATGCTGGGGTGGATTGAACGGGGCTCGGGGCCGCCGCTCCTGTTCCTCCACGGCCAGCCCGGCACCGGTGCGTCGTGGGACCCGCTGGCGGCGCGGCTCGAATCGGAGTTCCGGGTGCTGGCTCCGGACCGGATCGGCTACGGGTCGTCACCCGGCGAAGCCGTCGGGCTGGCGGCCAACGCCGAGCTGACGGCGGAGTTCCTGAGGGAGCACGAGGCCATCCCGGTGACCGTGGTGGCCCACAGCTGGTCGGGTGGAGTAGCGGTGCTGCTGGCCAGCAGGTACCCCGACATCGTCGACAGCCTGGTGCTGGTCGGAGCGGCTTGCACGCCGGACAGTATCGGCACGCTGGACCGGTGGCTCACCCTACCGGTACTTGGTGACGCCCTCACGGTGACCGGCTTGGCCGGGATCGGGTCGATCCTGCCGGGGGTCAGACGGCTCGTCCTCCCGCTCGTGCCCACCGGCGTGCGGGACCGGGTGGCGGCCGCCCTGCCCGACCGGAGTGTTATGGCCGGTGCACGCGGCGCCCTCGGGCGCCACAAGCGGTCGTTCATGATCGAGCAGCAGGCGCTCGTCGAAGAGCTCCCGGCTGTGACCGATGCCCTGGGGTCCCTTGCCCTCCCGGTGGCGGTGGTCTGCGGCGAGTGGGACCTCGTGGTGCCTCCCCGGGCCGCGGCCACCCTGGCCAGTGCCGTGCCCGGAGCGCGGCTCACGGTCGTTCCTCGCGCTGGTCATTTCGTGGCTCGTGACGATCCCGGGGTGCTGGCTGAGGTGATCCGCGTACAGCCCGTTCCGCGGGGTCGGGAGCTGGCGGCTCTGCCCTGGGCTGACAGTTCTGCGCCAGCCCCGGTCCACGGTCAGCTGATCCGGCCCGACGACCCTGACGGCTCGACCACCAGCCGACGGCTCGACCACCAGCCGACGGCTCGACCACCAGCCGACGGCTCGACCACCAGCCGACGGCTCGACCACCAGCTGACGGCTCGACGATCAGCCGACGACTCGAGGCTGCCGCCGGGCGATCGGCATGGCCAGCCGGAACCCGGGCGCCAAGGCGTCCAAGACCGCGTTGAACTTGAGATTGGTCTCCGCCAGCTCGGTCCTCGGGTCCGATCCCTCGACGATGCCCACCCCGGCGGCGAGGCGCGCCGTCCGGTCCCGGATGGAGGCAGACCGGATCCCGAGCACCCACTTCCCGTCGCCGGCCGCATCGAGGTATCCCACCGGACCGGCGTAACGGCCACGCGACCGGGGCTCGAGCCGTTCGATGAGAGAGCGAGCCGCCTCCGACGGGACGCCGCCGACAGCCGGCGTCGGGTGGAGGGCCGCGACCAGCTCGAGAACGGAGGGGACTCCCCGGTCCGGGGGTGGGCGAGTGTGCCGGCGACCGACGTGCCCAGGTGGACGATGTTGTGCAGGTGCACCAGGTGTGGACCGGGGGGGACGTCGAGCTCCGAGCAGAGCGGGCCGAGATGGTCGGCGATGGCCTCGACCACCAGGCGGTGCTCGGCTCCGTCCTTCTTGGAGGTCATGAGCTCGGGCGGCAGGATGGGTTCCTCCGCTGTCTCAGCGGATCGGTTCGTCGTGCCGGCCAGTGGGCGGCTTCGAACCCGGAGCCCTGACCGTTCCACTAACAGCTCCGGGCTGGCGCCGACGAACTGTCCGTCGGCACCCGGCATCGAGAAGATGGCGCAGTCCGGCTCGAGCCGGTGCCAACGGCGCATCAATCCGGCGATATCGATGTCGTCCCCGCCGTCATCTCCATCTGGCGGGCCAGCACGACCTTGGCCAACTCACCACCGTGGATGGCCATGAGAGCCTCGTCCACCATGACCTCGAACGACTCGGAGGAATCCTGGGGTGAGAGCGGCGCGATATGTAGAGGGGACGTGGACGGCGCGCCTCGCCCGACCGGCTCGCCCGAATGGGCTCCCAGCCAGGGTCGCAATCCTTCAGGATCGGTCGGCAGGTCCGCCCGTTCGTGGGCCACCACCGTGACCCACGCGTCACCCGACGGCTCGATGGCCATGGTGACCTGAGGCACCGTGAGCGATGCCGCCGCCGAACGGTCGAAGGGTAGGGCGCCGAACGCCACGACCGCACTGCTTGCGACCGTACCGACCGCTGCGCCGGGCTCGGCCCGTCCGACCCGGTCGTCGCAGGAGATGGAAGCCAGGCACCGGCTCGACCTTCTCGAGGTCTGCCGGCACCTCGAGTCCGTGGGGCAGGGGGAGGGAGGCGGCGCATCCGAGGCCCACCAGGACGCGACCTTCGCTGATGAAGACGACCCCATGCGCACCGGCCAGGGCGAACGGGTCGAAATCCGGATCCGGATCGAAGGGGAACCGGGCCGCCACCAGGTCCGAACGGAGTGTCATTGGAGCCCCTGGCGTGTGGCGGTGATGAGCTGACTGAGGCCTCCCGACACAGGGCGGCGGTTGACGGTCGCGAATCCAGAGGCGTTGAGCATCGACGCGAATTTCCCGCAGTAGTCGGCAGGTACGCGGTCGACTTCGGCAGGTAGCGGTAGGCGCCGGCGTCGGAGATCAGGCCGCCGATGAGCGGCACGGCCTGATGGAACCAGATGCGGTGGCCCGCCAATAGGGGTCCGCGTTCGGGTTCGGACACTTCGAGGAGGCTGATGCGCCCTCCCGGCCGGACCACCCGGCCGAGCTCGGCGAAGACGGCACCCAGATCGGTGAAGTTGCGGAGGGCATACCCGCAGGTCACTCCGTCCACCGACGCATCGGCGAGAGGCAGGCGGGACCCGTCGGCCTGTGCCAATGGCGACCCGGCATGGTTCGCCACCAGCATCCCCGCCGACAGGTCCACCCCGAAGGGGCGCAATCCGGCGCGGTCGAGGAGGGCCAGGAAATCCCCCGTGCCACAGGCCAGGTCGAGGACCTGCGCGCCTAGCGGAAGGCCGAGGGCACGGACGGCCTGGCGCCGCCACCGCAGGTCGAGCCCGAAGGTCATCATGCGGTTCACCAAGTCGTAGCGGGGTGCGATGACATCGAACATCGTCCGAACCGTCTGAGTCTTTGCCTCGCCAGTCGGCAGGTCAGCGGTGGACATGCTGCTCGGCCACGCCGATGGCTCCCGGCCCGGCGCGTCCAGTCCTGATCACCGGGGCAAGGCCATGTCGGCTTCGTCTGTCCCGACCGGGGTGTCGCCGCCGTCGGCGTCCGCTCCGATCTGGTCATGTACCGCGCGGCGCTCAGCCGGGGACCCCACGCGCTCGACATGGTCCAGGGCCGTTTTGACCAGCGTCCTGGTGAAGTGGTGCCCCACGAGGGCATTGACCGCCGGAAGGAGCTCGGCGTAGGCGTGGAGGAGTCCCTCGACGTCCGGTTCGCCCGGGGTCGCCGTCGGAGAGGGGCCGCCCGTCTTCGGAGACCGTCCCCGCCGGAGAGGCTCCCGGATGTGGGCCGAGAACATGGCCACCGCCTCGGCGGCCACCGCTTCGGTCGCCTGATGATGCCGGCGGGCCAGGTCGAGCAGGGCCGAGAGGGGGATGCCCCAGTCGAGCAGGGTCAGTCCGGCCCGGGCCGCCTCGACGTCTTCCTGGGTGTAGCGCTCGTTCGCCCCGATCTGCCGCGGGATCAGCAGCCCTTCGGCCTCAACGGCCTTGAGCACCGCCAACGGAACCCCGGTGGATTCGGCCAGTTCGGTCAGGGTGAGCGTTTGATCAGCGGACCCTTGGGCCGAACCATCAGCCGACCCGTCGGCAGGACCACCGACCGGTCCATTAGACGGCGCCCGTCCAGCGCCGGCGACCCGGTGCGGCGCCGAAGGGTCGTTGACCCCGAATAGCTCGGCGAGCAGGGCTTCGTCGGCGGCGTCGAGCTCTCCCGACACCAGTCGGGCGATGGTGGCCAAGCTGAAGCCGCGCTGTTGCAGAGCGCGGATGCGTTCGAGCCGGCCTTCGTGGGCATCGTCGTACCAGGCGACCCGACCCTCCCGGCGGGGCGGGTCGAGGAGTCCCTTGTTCTGGTAGTAGCGGATGGTGTCGACCGAGACTCCGGTCCGGGCCGCCAGCTGTTCGACCCGCATGTCCATGGCCTCATTCTAGGAGTGATTGCTCGTATTGTCCGAGCGATCGGTCATCCCGCCCTTGCCGGCCGGCGAGGCCCCGTCAGTCCAGGTAGTGAGCCTGCATTCCCGTGGGCAATGGGCCCGCAGGTCAGCAGGTGCCGCTTGTCAGTAGAGACGCCCGTCAGCAGGGGCCGCTAGTCAGTAGAGACGGCCTGCCAGTTGAGACGCCCGTCAGCAGGGGCCGCTCGTCAGTAGAAGTAGCGGTAGACGACCTGGGCGACGCAGCTCGGCTTCTGCGACCCTTCGGTCTCAAAGGTGAGGTCGAGCTCCACTTGCACGCCGCCGGAGACGTCCTCCACGCCGGCCACCGCCACCCCGAGTCTCAGGTTGCTGTCCACCGGGACCGGAGCGGGGAAGCGAACCTTGTTGCAGCCGTAGTTGATGCCCATCGATGCCCCCTCGACCACGAGGACCTCCCCCAGGTAGACGGGGGCCAACGAGAGGGTGAGGTAGCCGTGGGCGATGGCCTTCCCGAACGGACCGCTGGCCGCGCGCTCGGGGTCGACATGGATCCACTGATGGTCGCCGGTCGCCTCGGCAAAGAGATTGATCCGATCCTGATCGATCAGGTGCCACTCGCTGTAGCCGAGATGCTGTCCGACCAGATCGTGGAATTTGTCGATGCCCTTCACGGTGGTAGCCATGGACCGACTGTAGAGGAGAGTCTCAAGGGCGGACCAGCCGCCCGGGAGCCCTCGATCCAGCCGCTGGCGGTACTCGGAGCAGGTGAGGCGCTCCTTTCTCCCGAGGTCAGCACCTCCTTAGCGAGGGGTGCTCGGTACGCTGAATCCGTGGCTTTGGAGCACCATCACCGGAACCTGCAGGGAGGGGGACAGCGTGCTGCCGTCTTCGGGATAAGTGACGGCCTCGTGTCGAACGTCGCCCTCATTCTCGGAATGGCCGGAGCCCATGCCTCGGCTGGCGCCGTACGTCTCGCCGGGCTGGCCGGCTTGATCGGCGGGGCGTTCTCGATGGCCACAGGCGAGTACGTATCCATGCGAGCCCAGTCCGAGCTCATGCAGCGCGAGCTCGACGTCGAGCGCGAAGCCATCCACCACGACCCCGAAGACGAGCGGAGGGAGTTGGCCGCGATCTATGAGAGCCGAGGTCTCGATGCCGGCCTGGCCGACGAGCTCTCGGGGAAGATGATGCGCAGCCCGGAGCTCGCCCTCGAGACGCATGCACGCGAGGAACTGGGGATCAACCCTGAGCAAACAGGGAACCCCTGGCAGGCAGCAGCCTCTTCGTTTGTGAGCTTCGCGATCGGTGCCATCATCCCGCTCCTACCCTGGCTGCTGGGTCAGGGGCCAGCCGCGACCTGGTGGTCGATAATTCTCGGGGCATTCGCCGCTTTCGGCGTCGGTGCCGCCTTGGCCCATTTCACCGGTCGATCGTGGCTGTGGTCTGCCTTCCGCCAACTGCTGATCTCGGCCATCGCCGCCACGGTCACCTATTCCATCGGGCATACCATCGGTCTCGGCTGAACGGTCACGGAGTCGATTGACACGCCTTCAGGTCTGGCCGACACGCCAATTCGGCTCGGCTATCCCGCGGTCAGCTGACGGGGCGTCCGCCTATCGTGTCACCGGTGTCAGACGGTGCCCACGTATGCCCGATCGACATGGTGCTCGCTGAAGCCCATCGATCGGTACATGGCAGTCGCCTGCCGGTTACGCGCGTCCACGTAGAGCATCCCGGTTCGCAGGCCGCGACCGGCCAGCCAGTCGAGTCCCGCTAGGGTCAGCGCCCGGCCCCAACCTCGGCCCTGGTAGTCCGGGTCGATGCTGATGACGTAGATCTCGCCCATCGGGGGATCGGTGCCAGCGTGCACCTTGGTCCAGCAGGACCCTGCGATTCGCTCGTCGTCCTCGAGCAAGAGGAAGCCAGCCGGGTCGAACCACGGTTCCTTCTCTCGCTCGACAAGCCGGGCGAGCTCCCACTGCCCTTGTTCGGGATGCTCGGCGAACGCCCGGTTGTTGCTGGCGAGCCAAGCGGTCTCGTCGACCCTGGGCCGGAAGGGTCGGGTCGAGACGGTGGCTCCTTGCTCTTTCGACAGGTCATCGGATACGGGGAGGGGACACCGCATCTGTACGAGGTCCCGCTCGATGCGTAGGCCGTGGGCAGAGGCCCGGGCGTCATCGCCGGGCAAGGCCTTGGCCGCCCAGTAACGCAAGGTCCCACCCGACCTGCTCCGCACCTCGGCGATGCTGGCGTCAAGGAGCACGTCGGCGATGGCCGACCGGTCGTCGCTGGCTGGGTCGACCACCAGCTCCACGGCGTAGACCCCCTTCGACGCGTTGCCGTCGATCTGGGCGTACCCGCTCAGACCCGGTCGCCCGGTCTGGCGAGCGATCACACCGACGAACAGATGGCCATCTCCGGACGGGGCTCCGCTTTCGGACGCCTGGAGCAGGGCGAGGCGCTTTTGCTCGCTGAGCGCGGGATGGCCCCGCGCTTCGGTGGTCCGGTGAAGGAGTGTCGTGATCTCTTCCTCGACCGAGGATGTGGGTGTGGTGACCACAGTCAGGTCAAGCTTCCGGTCAAGGCCCTCCATGTATGCACGCTACCGGTAGTCTGCTGCCAATGGCCCGACCACGATCCCCGGCCGGGCGCGCCAGGACGACCAACGCGCGACTTGCCGAGATCTATCCTGGGACTGCGAAAGAGTTGTGCGCGCTCGACCATGACGGCCCGTTCCAGCTCCTCGTGGCCACGATCCTCTCGGCTCAATGCACCGATGAGCGCGTCAACATGACCACGCCTGCGCTGTTCGCCCGTTACCCGGACCCGGCGTCGATGGCCGGCGCCGAACGCTCCGAGCTCGAGGCGCTCGTCCGTCCGACCGGTTTCTTCCGCTCCAAGTCGGCCAGCCTCATGGGCATGGCGACTGCGCTGATCGACCGGTTCCACGGTGATGTGCCGAGCGCCATGGCCGACCTGGTCACCCTGCCAGGTGTCGGTCGTAAGACCGCCAATGTGGTCCGGAGCGTGGCCTTCGGACTCCCGGGTCTCCCCGTCGACACACACGTGTTGCGGCTTTCGCGGCGTCTCGGCCTCACCGATGGGACCGATCCGGTCAAGGTCGAGATGGCCCTCAACCCCCTGGTGCCCGCCACCGAGCGCGGCTCGTTCAGCCTTCGCATGATCCTGCACGGGCGGGCCGTCTGCCGGGCGCGCCAACCGCGCTGCGAGAGGTGTGTCCTGTCCGACTTCTGTCCATCCGCCACCGTGCGCGTGGTCCTGGATTGAACCCTTCGCCCGGATTCATCCGCAGTCGACACGAAACTGGCGTAGCAACTGTCAGTTACAACTGCCGGCATCGGCACTCTCCGTATCGACAAACGGAGGGGCCGACCCACCCACGACCGATTGCCTCGATGACACCATGTGTTGACACGGCCGCTGTCATCGAAGCGACGGTGCAGCTGCTACGGGAACAGCGCCGTCGCTACCAGGATCTTCGGAAACGAACGCGCCCGAAGGCAACGAATTCCGGTGACGGGTGACTGGCAATGGCGTGCAAAACATGATGTTCTAGGTAACTCGGAACCGGTTCCCGCCAACTGGTTCCGCTGAGCGGTGCTCGGGATCCGCCGCCCGACCCGCTCCCGCGAGGGCACCCTTTGGGGTGCCTTCGCGCGCCCAGACGCATCTGTCGGTCGTACCGGCCGATCTCCTTTGAGACCCAGATCGCTTTCGCCTCCGCCCTCGACGGTGCACCCCCACCGCCCTGCCGGCACCGGCGCCTCGCCGCGCCTTGGCGTGCAATGCGGGGCGGTGCGGTGGATGCGGTGCACTGCAGATGGATCGAAGTGCGGCGAGCCGGCGGGTGGACGGTCAGCGGCGTGCCAGGGTCTTGGCCAATCTGGCCAGGCGGCGGTTGGCGGTGGTAAGGGCGCGCTCGATGGCGAACAGCTCCCTGGCCGTCTCGTCGTCCTTGGCGGCGTGGGCAGAGTCGGCATGGGCGGTTACCCGGTGGGTCAGCTCGTCGAGGGCGGTGGCGAGGGAGGACAGCTCGGATGCAGGGGACGGCATCGGGCGATCATGGCATCCGGCGGAGGGGCGATCACGTCCGGGGCGGACGGTGACGTCCTGGCCGGCAGCCGGGGGAAATCCCGATCGCCAGAGAAGGGGTCCCGGGCGGAGGCGGAATTCGACAATTGGCCGGTAGAATCGGCTCTCAATGGGACTCCGTCGCGTTGATGCCCGCGGCCTCGACGGCCGACGCCCTTTGGAGGCGGCCCTGGCGCGGCCGCCCGGCGAGCCGGACCGGGCGTCTGCTGCCGTCGAGTCCGTTCTCGCCGAGGTGCGCCGGGACGGTGACCTCGCCCTGCGGCGTCTGACCCAGCAGTTCGACGGAGTCGAGGTCGACGAGCTCCGGGTGGGTCCGGCAGAGGTCGATGCAGCCCTGGGACGCATCCCGGGCGATCTCCGAGAGGCCCTTGAACTGGCACACGAGCGGATCGTCTCCTACCACGTGCACGAGTCGGGTGGTAAGGAACCGGACGACTTCGAGTCCGGCGGGGTCACCGTTCGTCACCTGCGGCGGCCCGTGGCGCGGGCCGGCTGCTATGCACCAGGTGGCCGGGCCCGCTATCCGTCGACGGTCCTCATGTGCGCCGTACCCGCCCAGGTCGCCGGTGTGGAGCGGATCGTGCTGTGCGTACCGCCGGCGGCCGACGGCCGCGTGGACGACGCCTCACTGGCCGCGGCAGCCCTCGCCGGTGTCGACGAGGTCTACCGCGTGGGTGGGGCACAGGCCATTGCCGCCATGGCCTTCGGCACTGAGTCGATCGCACCGGTCGATGTGATCGTCGGTCCTGGGAACCGCTACGTGGCCGAGGCCAAGCGCCAGGTTTCGGGCGTCGTCGGGATCCCTTCTGCGTTCGCCGGGCCATCCGAAGTCGTGGTCATCGCCGGCCCGTGGACGCCTCCGGCGCTGGCCGCTATCGACCTTGTGGTCCAAGCCGAGCACGGGCCCGATGGATCGGCCTGGTTGGTGACGTGGTCGGAGCTCGTGGCCGATGCGGTGGACCGGCAGATCGACCGCCTGGTGGAGGGCTCGCCCCGTCGAGCCGACTTGGAGGCGACCTTGCGGACCGGAGGGCACGCCGTGTTGGTGGACGGGCCCGAGCAGGCCTGCGCCGTGGCGAATGTGGTGGCTCCCGAGCACCTCGAGATCCTCACCGACGACGCCGACACGTTGCTGCCTCTGGTCGACTCGGCCGGTGCCGTCTTCCTCGGGCCGATGTCGCCGGCCAGCGTGGGCGACTACCTGGCCGGTCCCAACCACGTGCTGCCGACCAACCGGACCGCCCGGTTCGCCAGCGCACTCCGAGTGGACGACTTCGTGCGCCACATCCACGCGGTCACGGTGACGAAGCCCGCGCTCGAGGCCCTGGGGCCGGCTCTGATCACGATCGCCGAGGCCGAAGGGCTCCCTGCGCATGCCGAGTCGGTGAGGATGCGATGCACGGACTAGGACCCATTCGTCCCGGGTTTCCCTCGGTCAGGCCGGATCTCGGCGCGCTCGCCGGGTACCACTCGGCCCAGGCGGAGGTCCTGGCGCGCCTCAACACCAACGAGTCACCCCTGCCACCGCCACCCAAGTGGTTCGAAGCGTTCCGGGAGGGCCTGGCTGAGATCGAGTTCAACCGTTACCCGGACCGCCACGCCGCCGAGTTGCGCCGGGCGGTGGCGCGACTGCACGACGTGCGTCCTGAACAGGTCTTTTGCGCCAACGGTTCCAACGAGATCCTCCAGCTGCTGCTCCTGGCCTACGGCGGTCCCGGGCGGACGGCCGCGCTGTTCGAGCCGACGTATTCCTTGCATCGCCAGATCTCCCGCGTCTGCGGTACCGACGTGGTGGCAGGCCGGCGCGACCAAGGGTTCCGCCTGGATCTGGACGAGGTGAAGCGGGTGGTCGGTGCGTACGACCCCGTCGTGACCTTCCTGTGTTCGCCCAACAATCCCACCGGGATGGCCGATACACCGGACCAGATCTCATCGGTGCTCTCGATCGCCTCCGGGCTGGTGATCGTCGACGAGGCCTACGGCCAGTTCGCTTCCACGTCCGCGCTCGACCTCATGAGGGCAGGTGGCCCGGGCACCGATCGTATGGTGGTGGTGCGAACCTTCTCGAAGACATGGTCGCTCGCCGGGCTCCGGCTCGGCTACGTGGTCGCCGACCCCGATGTCATCTCGTCCTGCGAGCTGGTGTGCCTGCCCTACCATCTCGACGCGGCCAAGCAGCTGGCCGGTCGCCTGGCGCTCGACTTCGGGGCCGAGATGGAGACGACAGTGGCGATGCTTCGAGAGGAGCGCGCCCGGATCGCCGCCGCCCTGGCCGAACTTCCGGTCCAGACCTGGCGGTCGGACGCCAACTTCATCCTCTTCCGACCGACCACCATCGATGCCTACGAGCTGTGGTCCCGGCTCCTCGATGCTTCCGTGCTCGTTCGGGACTGCTCGCGGTGGCCGGGGGTGAGCGGCTGCCTCCGTGTCACCGTCGGGCTGCCGTTGGAGAACAACCGCTTCCTGGCCGCCCTCACGAAGATCCTTCAATGACGCTCTCGACCTCTACCGGGCGCCGGACGGCCTCGGGTCAGCGCCGCACCAAGGAGACGTCCATCGACGTGGAGCTCGACGTCGACGGTTCGGGGACCAGCGAGGTCTCGACCGGTCTCCCGTTCTTCGACCACATGCTCGGTCAGCTGGGTCGCCACGGGGGGTTCGACCTCACCGTGACCGCTCGTGGCGACCTCGAGGTCGATGCCCACCACACCGTGGAGGACGTGGGGATCGTGCTGGGCGAGGCGCTCTCCTCCGCTCTGGGCGAAAAGGCCGGCATCCGTCGCTTCGGCTCGATCGCCCTCCCGCTTGACGAGGCGCTGGTGGAAGTGGCCCTCGACCTCTCGGGACGCCCGTACCTGGCGTACGACATCGACTTCCCTCCGGACACCAAGGCCCTCGGCTCGCCGGCGTTCGACCCGCAGCTGGCCGAGGAGTTCTGGCGGGCCTTCGCCACCGCCGGGGCCTTCACGCTGCACGTGCGGCGGCTGTCGGGAAAGAACACCCATCATGTTGTGGAGGCGTCCTTCAAGGGGGTGGCCCGGGCGCTCCGCGACGCGGTGCGCTACGAGGGTGGTGGCGTCCCCTCGACCAAGGGAAGCCTGTGAACGGGGCCGAGCGCCCCCTGATGGGTCCTGTCGAGGCGGCGCCGATGCGCGGCCGGTCGTGATCGCCGTCCTCGACTACGGCATCGGGAACCTGCGCTCAGCCGAGAAGGCACTCCAGTATCTCGGGGCCGATGCCGAGCTCATCGCCGATCCGGACCGGGCCGCCTCGGCAGCCGGGATCGTGCTCCCCGGGGTGGGCGCCTTCGGTCGGTGTGCCGAGGCTCTCCATCAGGGCGGGCTGGACCGAGTGGCGACCGACGCCATCGAGCGGGGAGTGCCCTTCCTGGGGATCTGTGTGGGGTTCCAGCTGCTCTATGAGGGATCCGAGGAGGACCCAGCCACCGCCGGGCTCGGCGTGCTGGCCGGCAAGGTGCGGCGGCTACCCGCTGGGGTAAAGCATCCACAGATGCAGTGGAACCAGCTGGTGCCCGCGGCCGGCGACAGCTTTGGCTCGGGCCTGCTGGCCGGAGTGTCACCGGGGGCATGGGTCTACTTCGTCCACTCCTTCGCCCCGGAGCGGACCGCCGACACTTCGTCGATCTGCGAGTACGGGGGGCCGGTGACCGCCTCGGCCGAGCGGGACAGGGTGTGGGGGACCCAGTTCCACCCGGAGAAATCCGGGTCGATCGGCCTCGGCATCCTGCACAACTTCGTACGCGCTGTCGCCCGTCAGTGATGGAGCTCTACCCGGCCATCGACATTCGGGCCGGCGGTGCAGTCCGCCTCACTCAGGGCGACTTCGACCGTCAGCAGGACTACGGCGATCCGGTCGGCCTGGCCAAACGTTTCGTGGCCGGCGGTGCCCAGTGGCTGCACGTGGTCGATCTCGACGCCGCCCGCACGGGGGAGGCGGTCAACCGCCGGACCGTGCTGGAGGTCGCCGCCGCGGTCGATGTCCCTGTCCAGAGCGGTGGCGGTGTCCGCACCGACGACGACATCGATGAGCTCCTCCGTGGGGGCGTGGCCCGGGTCGTTCTCGGTACTGCGGTGCTCGACGATCCGGCGGCTGCCGCCAAGCTGGCCGACGCGCATCCCGGCAGGGTGGCCGTGGGGCTCGACTACCGACTCGTCGATGGCGGACGGACCGAGGTGGCGGTCCGCGGGTGGGAACAGGGCACCGGCCGAACGGTCGACGAGGTGCTCGCCCAACTGGCGCCTACGCGGGTCACCGCGGTGATCGTCACGGCGATCGATCGGGACGGCACCCTCGAGGGGCCCGACCTCGAGGAGCTGGGCGGCGTGCTCGGCTCGACCGGGCTGCCCGTCATCGCTTCGGGCGGAGTCGGCGGCGTGGCAGATATCGAGGCGTTGGCCGGGCTTCGAGACCCGCAGGGTCGGGGTCTGGCCGGTGTCATCAGCGGGAAGGCTCTGGTGGACGGCCGGATGACCGTCGAGGAGGGAGTGGCGGCGTGCGCTCGGTTCGGGTGATCCCCTGCTTGGACGTGGACGCGGGCCGGGTGGTGAAGGGCGTCAGGTTCACCGACATCTTCGACGCCGGGGATCCGGTGGAGCTGGCCGCCCGCTACGACGCGGAGGGAGCCGACGAGCTCGTCTTCCTCGACATCACCGCGTCGTCCGACCGCCGACGGACCACAGTGGAGATGGTGTCGCGCACCGCCGAGGTCGTCTTCATCCCCTTCACCGTGGGCGGCGGTGTGCGCTCGGTCGAGGACGCCCGCGAGCTGCTCCGAGCCGGGGCGGACAAGGTCGGCGTGAACACCGCCGCCGTGGAGCGGCCCGAGCTCGTCACCGAGCTGGCCGCTGAGTTCGGCAGCCAGTGCGTGGTGGCGGCAATCGATGCGCGGCGGGTGACAGTGAGCGGAGCAGACCGCCCTGAGGTCGCAGACGGGCGGGAGGGGGCAGCACGCCGATGGGAGGTGGTGACCCACGGTGGACGGGTCCCGACCGGACGGGACGCGGTGATGTGGTCGGAGCGCTGCGCCGCCCTTGGCGCCGGCGAGGTCCTGCTGACCTCGATGGACCGTGACGGGACCCGCGACGGATTCGATCTCGAGCTGACCCGGGAGGTCGCATCGCGGTGCCCCGTGCCGCTCATCGCCTCGGGCGGCGTCGGTTCCCTGGAACATCTGGCCGCCGGAGCTCGCGGACGGGGGGGCCGATGCCGTGCTGGCCGCCTCGATCTTCCATCTCGGGGAGTTCACCGTCGGCGAGGCCAAGGCCCACCTGGCGGCTGCAGGCATCTCCGTGCGCCCGCTGATCTGAACGGTCCCGGCTGGTCCGAGAGGAACGGCACTTGCCGGCTGGGCGGGAGCGTCGCTGCGGTAGCCTTCCCTTGTGGTAACCACTACCCCCGAAGCGGCGGCGAACAGCCACAATGGCGATGGGAATGCGTCCAAGCTGGCCATCACCGTGCTGGCCGATCGTGTGCTCGTCCAGGTGCCCCAGGCCGAAGGTGAACGCCGGTCCCGGGCCGGCATCCTCATTCCGGCCACAGCCCAGGTGTCGAGGCGATTGGCCTGGGCCGAGGCGGTGGCGGTCGGGCCCCACGTCCGTTCGATCAAGGTCGGTGACAACGTGTTGTTCAACCCTGAGGACCGCTTCGAGGTGGAGGTCCAGGGTGATGAGTACGTCATCCTGCGCGAGCGGGACATCCATGCCGTCGCCACCACCCGTATCGACGGGGGCACAGGCCTCTACCTCTGAACTGCGGGGCACCCGGTCGGAGGGCCCGACCCCGCGCATCGACAACCCAACAGGGAGCAGGACCGTTGAGTACCACTCGGACCCGATTCACCGCCACCCCGCTCGAGTTCTCCGAGGACCAGTTGGCCCAGATCGACTACAACAGCGACGGCCTCGTTGGTGCGATCGTCCAGGACGCCTCGGACGGGGCGGTGCTCATGTTCGCCTGGATGAACCCCGAGTCCCTCCGTCGGACGCTGGAGACGGGACGGACGTGGTTCTGGAGCCGGAGCCGGCAGGAGTTCTGGTGCAAGGGGGAGACGTCAGGAGATCGCCAATATGTCCGCGCCGTGCACTACGACTGCGACGGCGACGCCCTGCTGGTCATCGTGGACCAGGACGGCGTGGGCGCCTGCCATACGGGCAACCGGAGCTGCTTCTATCGCGCCTTCGGCCAGACCCCTGTGGACGGTTGACCTCCGTGCCCGGGGAGGTGCGGTCAGAGCCCGCCGCGGCCGTGCCCACGGACGCGTCCGATCGATCCGGTCCGGGGCCGACGGACTTTCGCGCCCTTGCCCGCAAACACAGGGTGGTGCCGGTCTGGCGCGAGCTGCTCGCCGACACGCTGACCCCGGTGGCCGCTTACCTGCAGATGGTGCATGGATCGGACCGATCCGGCTTCCTCCTCGAGTCGGTCGAAGGGGGCGAGCGGTGGGGCCGGTACTCGTTCGTCGGCCGCGAGCCCTTGGCCGTGATCTCGGCTCGGGCGAACCAGGTCTCGACCCGAGGCACCCTCGACCTCGATGCTGTGACCGACGGACGGGTGAGCGGCACCGGGGGTGTGTTGGCCGCGCTCGAGGCCGTGCTCGACACCTTCGACGCGCCGGATCTCCCCGACCTTCCTCCACTGCACGCCGGTCTCGTCGGTTATCTCGGCTACGACGTGGTCCGGGAGGTCGAGCACCTCCCCGATACGCCCCGTGACGATCTCGGCCATCCCGACGCCATGTTGGCGGTCATCGGCCAGGTGGCGGCTTTCGACCACTGGCGCCAGCGGGTGGTGCTCGTCGACAACGTGGTCATCGATCCCGACTGGGAGGACTCCGAGCTCGACGAGGCCTACGACCGAGCACTGACCCGGCTCGACGAGCTGGGGGCCGACTGCTTCCGGCCGCTCCGGCAACCGGTGCGTGCGCTGCCGACTGACCGCGGCCGCCCGGGCGACGTGGCGCGCACCATGTCCGACGGGCTCTTCGAAGACGCCGTGCGGGCGGCCAAGGAGTACGTCGTGGCGGGCGACGTCTTCCAGGTGGTCCTGTCCCAGCGCTTCGACCTGCCTTCGCTGGACGCCGACCCCTTCGACGTCTACCGGGTCCTGCGGGTGGTCAATCCGAGCCCGTACCTCTACTTCCTCAAGTTCCCGGAGGTGACCGTGGTGGGCGCGTCACCCGAGCCCATGGTCAGGCTGCGAGAGGGCACGGTCATCTCGCGCCCCATCGCCGGCTCGCGGCGACGGGGGGCGACTCCCGCGGAGGACGGGCGCCTGGAGGGCGAGCTGGTGGAGGACCCGAAGGAGCTGGCCGAGCATGTGATGCTGGTCGACCTGGCCCGCAACGACGTCGGCCGGGTGGTCTCTTTCGGCACCGAGGTGGTCGACGAGCTCATGGTGGTCGAGCGGTACAGCCACATCATGCACCTGACCTCGCAGGTCTCGGGCCGCCTGGCCCCCGGAAAGGGGGCGATCGACGTACTGCGTGCCACGCTGCCCGCCGGCACGTTGTCGGGTGCGCCGAAGGTTCGGGCCATGGAGATCATCGACGAGCTCGAGCCCACCAAGCGGGGCGTGTACGGCGGGGTGATCGGCTACCTCGACTTCTCGGGCAACCTCGACACGGCCATCGCCATTCGCACCATGACGGTGGCTCCGGACGGGAGCGCGTCGGTCCAGGCCGGCGCGGGCATCGTGGCCGACAGCGACCCGGCGGCGGAGAACGCCGAGTGCGCCGACAAGGCCGCCGCGCTGCTCGCCGCCGTGTCCATGGCCCGGGACGTCGTCCAGCCGTGAGCACCCCGACGCCCGGCCCGCCGGGCATCCGTTCAGACGCCTCGCTGAGCGAGCAGTACGAGGCCGTCCGATCCGGGGCGGCCGTCCACGTGGTCGAGCGCGATTTCGTGTCGGTCACCGGGGCCGAGGCCGAGGCGTATCTCCAGGGACAGTGCAGTCAGGACGTTGCGGGCCTCCCGCCCGGCACCGCCGCCGACGCCCTGTTGCTCAATCCCCAAGGCAAGATCGAGGCGGTCATCCGGGTCAGCCGCACCGACACCCGCGCCGAAAGCCGCACCGGGGGCGACGCGTTCGTGATCGACACCGACCCGGGGTCCGGGCCGGCCGTCGTGACCCGCCTGGAGCGCTTCCGGCTCCGGACGAAGGTCGACATCGTTCCACTGGAGGGATGGGTCGGCGTGGCCGTGCGGGGTCCCGGGGCGCGGACCGTCGTCGTCGGGTCCCCGGCCCTCGTGCTGGCGGTGGACTGGCCGGGTCATGCCGGTCTGGACCTGCTCGGCCCGGCCCCGGCGGCGCTGTCCGAGTGGGTAGACGTCGGACGGGCCGTGCCGTGCGGGTACGACGCCTGGGAGGCGGTGCGGATCGAGGCCGGGATCCCGGTGGCCGGTCGCGACGAGGTGGAAGGGGCCATTCCAGCCGAAACGGGCCTGGTCGATCGCACTGTCTCGTTCACGAAGGGTTGCTACACCGGCCAGGAATTGGTGGCCCGGCTGGACGCTCGGGGCTCGAAGGTGGCCCGCCGCCTGTGCGGGGTGGTCATCGTCCCGGCGGCGGGCGACGCCGGGGTAGGCGGAGGGGCCACGAGCCCACAGGCTCGGTTCCCGGCCGGGACGGTCGTATTGACCCCCGATGGCCAACACGAGGTGGGGCGGCTCACCTCCGTGGCGTGGTCTCCCGGGCTGGGGGCGGACGTGGCCCTGGCCATGGTGCACCGGCGGGTCGAGGTTCCCGGGCCCGTGCTGCTCCGGTCGGTCGGCACGAGCGGGCCCGAAGAGCGCCCGGCGGAGGTACGACCCCTCCCGCTCCGAACCTGACGCCAGGTGCTAGACCTTCTCTCTGACCCGAGGAGTTCCCTCTGACCGGGGAGGACCCTCTGACCGGGGAGGACCTTCTGACCGGGAGGGTGGTCGACGCATGCCAGACGAGAATTCCGCTGACACGGTGAGCGCGGCCGGCGGGCGGACGGGCGCACCGGCGCCCGAGAGCCCACTCGGCATGGACTCCGAGCACATCACCACCTCGACCCGGGACCCGCAGCAGTCGGCCGAGCGGCTCGAAGCGTGGCTGGCGGGGAAGGTTCCGGGGGGATCTCACAACATCACCGAGGTGTCGAGCCCCGAGAGCAACGGCATGTCCTCGGAGACGCTCCTCTTCACGGCCGGGTGGGAGGAGGAAGGGGGTCCGGTCAGCCGGCGGTTGGTCGCCCGGATCGAACCACCCGCGACCGACTATCCGGTCTTCACCACCTACGACCTGGACATGCAGTTCCAGGTGATGCGCCTGGTACGGGCGGAGACCAAGGTGCCCGTGCCGGAGACACTGTGGTACGAACCGGACCCGACGATTCTCGGCGGTCCGTTCTTCGTGATGGAGCGGATCGACGGGCTGGTCCCGCCCGATGTCATGCCCTACACCTTCGGCGACAACTGGGTGTTCGACGCCACCGAGGCCGATCGGCGGGCCCTCCAGGAGTCCGCCATCGAAGCGCTCGCCGGCATCCATGCCATCACCCCCGATCGCTACGACCTGGACTTCCTGCAGCTCGACCAACGCGGTGCGACCTCGCTCGACCGCTGTCTGGCCCACTGGCGCGACTATCACGACTGGGTGGTGAAGGACCGCCCCTCCCCACTGCTCGCCGACTGTTTCACCTGGCTCGCCGACAATCTCCCGACCGATGTGAGCACTGATGCCCTCTCCTGGGGAGACGGCCGAATCGGCAACATGATGTTCCGCGACCACAGGGTCGTGGCCGTGTTCGACTGGGAGATGGCGGCGGTGGCCCCGCCCGAGGTGGACATCGGATGGATGTGCTATCTCCACCTGTTCTTCCAGGACCTCGCCGTCCAGTTGGGTGCACCAGGGCTCCCCGGCATGTTCCGGCCGGTGGATGTGGCTGCCTCCTATGCCGCCCACGCCGGTCGCCAGCCCGGCGACCTCACCTGGCACATCGCCTTCGCCGCCATGCGCCACGGCGTCATCATGCGACGGGTGACGGAGCGCTCCATCCACTTCGGGGAAGCCGAGTCACCGGACGACATCGACGACTTGATCATCCACCGGGACTCGCTCGCCAAAATGCTGGACGGCACCTACTGGGACGGCATCGATCTCTGAGTACGGGCCCGACTCGACCTCCTCCATGGCGACGATCCTGACTACCGGGTCCCGGTTCTGGATCCCCTCCGGCGTCCTGTCCGGGGTTCAGACCCCCAGACTGCCTCGGGCGGCCCGCTCGAACACCCTGAACGGCAGGAGCCGCTTGCCCATGATGCCCACCCGTTCGTCGAGCCGCCCCACCGACACCCGTCTGGGCGGTCGTCGGGCCTCGAGGACGCGCTGGACCACTGCCGCCACCCGGTCGGGCTCCACGCCGTTGACCTCGTCCTCGGCCATGGTGTCGATGGCCTTCGCCGCCGCCGCGGCATAGGCGGCCTCGCCGGACGCCACCGGCCCCGTCACCTGCCGGCGTCGCTCGGTGAACTCAGTGGCCACGTTGCCCGGCTCGACCAGCGTCACGTCGATGCCGAAGGGCGCGACCTCGTAGGCCAGCGCCTCGGCATAGCCCTCGAGGGCGAATTTGCTGGCGCTATAGAAGGCCTGGAAGGGGAGTGCGACCACCCCGCCAATGGAGCTCATCAGCACGATCCGGCCCTGGCGGCGACGTCGCATGATCGGCAGGGCGTGTTGCACTACCCGGACGGTGCCCCAGAAGTTGGTCTCCAGCTGGGCCCGGGCCTCGGCCATGGGGGTGTCCTCGACCGGACCGGCCAGACCCCACCCGGCGCAGGCAACCACCCCATCGAGCCGGTGCTCGTGCCCTTCGGTCACGCCAAACCCGCCGGCGGCGCCGGAGCCGCCGGATCCACCGGCCACGCCGGCCACGCCGGCCACGCCGGCCATGGCGATCACGCCGGTCATGGCCGAGGCCACCGAGTCGTCGTCGTCCACGTCCATGACCACCGGTTGCCAACCACCGGACGACGTCCCCCGTCGGGAGGCTCCGAAGACCGACCACCCGGCATGGTGCAGGCGTTCCGCGCAGGCCTGGCCGATGCCGGCCGAAGCCCCGGTGACCAGAAGGACGTCAGGCACGCCGGCGCCTCACTTGGGTGCGGACCTCCCGCTCACCGTGGCACCGTCCCCGGGCATAGGAGGAGTCACTTGTGGCTCGCCGAGGTCTCGGGAGAGACCGGCTGGTTCCACCGGAGCCGGCTGCGGGAGGGCGGCTCGGGCCGGGCCGGGGAGGGCAGGCCCAGGTGAGGTCGGCAGGCTGGGGGTGCCTGCCTGCAGGGTGACCACCATCCTCGTCCCTCGCCCCTCGGGTCCGGGTGACTCGGCCCGCACCGTCGCCCCCATGGCTGCGGCCAGTTCGGCGACGATGGCCAGGCCGAGGCCGGACCCTACGCGCCGCCCGCTGACCCGGTCGGAGACGAAGTGCCGCTCGAAGACCCGGGAGAGCTGGTCGGGATGGATGCCGGGGCCGTCGTCGGCGACCCAGACGACGGGCGAAGGGCCGGCGTGCCCCGTCCCGATGTCGATCCGTCGCCGGGCGAACGATGAGGCGTTCTCGACCAGGTTCGCCACGATCTGGCCGAGCCGGTCGGCGTCGGCCTCCACCCACAGCGGTCGCTCCGATCCGGGCTCGACGGCCAGTTCGAGGCCGAGCTCCAGGGCCCGGGGACGGAACCCCTCGGCCACCTGACCGGCCACCGCCGCACCGTCGACGGTCCGGATGTCGAATGAGAAGCGATCGGCGTCGAGGCGGGCCAGGTCGAGCAGGTCCTGCACCAGCCGCTCGAGCCGGCCGGATTCGGCGCTGATGACGGCGGCCGCCCCTGGGGGGTCGTGGGTGGCCCCGTCGATGATGGCATCGGCGTAGCCGCGGATCGAGGTGAGCGGGGTGCGGAGCTCATGGGACACGCTGAGGATGAACTGGCGCTCCTGGTCCCTGGCCCGAACCAGGTTGGCCCCCATGGCGTTGATCGCTTCGCCGAGTTGGGCGAACTCGGGGTCGACGTGCTTGCCGACGGGGACGGTCGCATCGAGGTCCCCTGCGGCGATCCGCCGGGTGGTCTGCACGGCGGCCACGAGCGGCCGGGTCAACTGGCGGGCCAGGCCGGCCGCGACCAGGGCCGCGATCACCAGCGCCCCCGCACCCACCAGGACGAAGTAGCGCAGTCCGTTAACCGGGCTGTTGATATGCCTGGTGATGATCAGCACGGGGACGGTTCCGGTGACCCTTGGGAGGGTGGTGGGCACCGCCGAATAGGCCAGCATGCCGGCGGTGTGGCCGGAGGTCTGCTCGCCCAGCTGGAGGCGGGGGACGTCGAGCTGGGCAGCGGTGAGACCTGAGGGAATGTGGCCGACGATGCTCCCATCGGGATAGAGCCTCACGACGTTGATACCGGCGAAGGCACCGGCGGCGGCGATGACCCTCAGCTCGCGGCGGACCCCGGTCAGAGTGGTGGTGTGGTCGGTCGAGATTTCATCGGCGGTGGCACGCGCCTGGCCGGCGAGCTCCTGCTGGGCGGTGCTGATCGCCGCCCGGCGGATGAAGAAGAGGCTGCCGACGGAGGTGACCACGAGTGTCGCCGCCACCAGCACCAGGATGGCGATGGTCATGCGCCGTCTCATCCCAATCGGTAACCCACGCCCCACACCGTGGCGAGAGGCAGGTCTTCCCCGAGCTTCTTCCGAAGCTGCCGGACATGGACGTCGACCGTTCGTTCGTCCCCGAACCAGTCGTCACCCCAGACCCCGCTGAGGAGCTGACGCCGCGACAGTGCGAGACCCTGGTTCTCGGCGAAATAGGCCAGTAGGTCGAACTCGCGGGTGGCGAGCGGGACGACGGTGCCGTGCCGACGGACTTCCCGTCGACCGGTGTCGATGGCGATGCCGTCCACCTCGACCACCGAGGGGACCCGATGGGCGTCGGCCAGCGCCGTGCGGCGCAGGATGGCGTGGACACGGGCGACGAGCTCGCGGGCGGAGAACGGCTTGGTCACGTAGTCGTCCGCGCCGAGCTCGAGGCCGAGCACCCGGTCGACCTCGTCGTCACGGGCGCTCAGGATGAGGACCGGGGTGGGGGCAACCGACTCTGTGATCCTCGTGGCGAACGACCCCTCACGAAGGCGGCGGCAGACGTCGAACCCGTCGAGATCTCCGGGCAGTCCGATATCCACGATGACGAGGTCGGGCCCCTCGCGGTCCACGAGGGCCAAGCCCGCCTCCCCGTCGTCGGCCTGCAGCACGCGAAAGCCGTCCCGGCGCAGGTACATGGCCACCAGGTCCGAGATGTGATGGTCATCCTCGATCACTACCAGTGTTTCCTCGCCGCCCATACCCTCCAGCCTGCCACCGCCCCTGGCCGTTCGGCTGACACGGTTAGGGAAGTGTGAGCTGCCGAGCCTGGCACGAGTCCGGAACGGGCGGAGCAGACCAACCGGACGAAGTCCTGGATGGGCGCGGGACAGGGCCGGGCGGGTCCCGAAGGGTTGCTGGTCGGGCGCCGGACGAGTCTGGGGGCGCCGGACGAGTCTGGGGGCGCCGGTTGGTGCTCGACCGGTGCCGCGACCATGCTCGACGGGAGTGGATTTCAGCGCCGCCGAGACCCGATGGAGGGTGGTCGGCGAACGGCCGTTGGTAGCATCGAACAGCCATGCCCGCCTATCTGGAGACGATTCTCGCCGCTCACCGGGCTGACGCCGCGCTCGACGGACGTGACCTCGAGGCCGCTTTCGAAGCGGCGATCGACGCCGCTCCGACCCGACCGTTCGTGCGCGCCATCCGGGACGCGGCGGCAAGGGATGGCGTGGCCGTGATCTCGGAGATCAAGCGTCGCTCGCCTTCGAAGGGCGATCTCGATCCCGGCCTCGACCCGGCCGGTGTGGCCGCCGAGTACGAGGCCGGGGGAGCTGCCTGCCTGTCCGTGCTCACCGACGCCTCCTTCTTCGGCAGCCGGCCCGGCGACCTCGGTGCGGCCCGGGCAGCGTGCTCCTTGCCGGTCCTGCGCAAGGATTTCACGGTCGGCCCGCTCGACGTGTGCGACGCACGCGCCATGGGGGCCGACGCCGTGCTGCTGATCGTCGCCGCCCTGACCGATCCCGAGCTGGAGTCATTGCTCACCCTTTCCAGGCGGCTCTCGCTGGCGGCCCTGGTCGAAGTGCATGACGCCGAGGAACTATCGCGGGCGGCCGGCGCCGGGGCCGAGCTCGTCGGGGTGAACCAGCGCGACCTTCGCACCTTCGAGGTCGACCGGCAGCGCGCCTCCGAGCTCGCTGCCTCGATCCCAGTCGGCGCCGTAGCCGTCGCCGAGTCGGGCATTGCCGGGCGGGACGACGTGCGCCGGCTGGCCGAGTCCGGCTACCAAGCTGTGCTGGTCGGGGAGACGCTGCTCCGGGCAGCCGACCGGCGAGCGGCCGTGACTGACCTGATCGGGGTGTGACGTGCTGCCCTTCGACGGCGCCGGCCAGGATGACGGGGTCTTCGTCAAGATCTGCGGGATCACCTCCGAAGCCGACGCCCTGCTGGCGGTGGGCATGGGCGCCGCTGCGGTCGGTTTCGTCTTCGCCCCCTCTCCCCGGCAGATGTCCGCCGCTGCCGTGGCCGACATCGTGAAGCGCCTGCCCCACGAGACGGTCACGGTAGGCGTGTTCCGGGATGAGGCGCCCCAACGGGTGATGGAGATCGCCAGCCAGATCGGTCTCACCGCCGTGCAGCTCCACGGGTTCGAGTCGATTGCCGACACCCGGTGGGTAGCCAGTCGGGCGCGGTGGACGATTAAGGCCTTCCCGGCCGGGCACGCCAACATCGGGCGCTTCGATGAGTACGGTGCAGACCTGCTGCTGATCGACGGTTCGAGCCCGGGCTCGGGCGAGCTGTTCGACTGGCGCCTGGCCGAGGGCGTGGCCGATCCGGGCAGGCTCATCGTGTCGGGCGGACTGCGCCCCGAGAACGTCGGAGGGGCCATCACCCACCTCCACCCGTGGGGCGTGGATGTGTGCAGTGGGGTCGAGGCCTCGCCCGGCGTGAAGGACCCCGTCAAGCTGAGCGAGTTCATCACGGCCGCCCACGACGCGGCCCGGGCGGCGGCAGCGGCGGCCGTCGAAGGCGCTGGAGCTCCCCGGTCCGTGACCGACGCGACAAACGAGGGCGAGGACCCCCCCGTTCCCTTCGACTGGCAGGACGAGTAGTGGTGCCGGCCATCATGGGCGATCCCGGACCGACCGGGCGGTTCGGCCGATTCGGCGGGCGGTTCGTCCCCGAGTCCCTGGTGCCCGCCTGCATGGAGCTCGAGGACGCCTTCCGGGCGGCGTGGTCGGACGAGGGGTTCCGGGCCGAGTTCGACGCGCTGCTCCGCGACTATGGCGGGCGTCCCACCCCGGTCACCGAGTGCGCCCGGCTGTCCGAGGAGCTCGGGCTGCGGGTCTTGCTGAAGCGTGAGGACCTGGCCCACACCGGGTCGCACAAGCTCAACAATGTGGTGGGCCAGGGCCTGCTGGCCCGTCGCATGGGAAAGCACCGCCTGATCGCCGAGACGGGCGCGGGTCAGCATGGTGTGGCCACAGCCACGGCCGCGGCGCTGTTCGGGATGGAGTGCACCGTCTACATGGGCGAGGTGGACACGCACCGCCAGGAGCTCAACGTGTTCCGCATGGAGCTGCTCGGTGCCGAGGTGCGCCCGGTGAGGACCGGCAGCCAGACCCTCAAGGACGCCGTCAACGAGGCGCTCCGAGCCTGGGTGGCCTCCGTGGAGGACACTCACTACTGCATCGGATCGGTGATGGGCCCCCACCCCTACCCATGGATGGTCCGCGAGTTCCAGCGGGTCATCGGCGACGAGGCCCGCGAGCAGTGCCGGGCCCTGCTCGGCGGCGATCCCGATGTGGTGGTGGCCTGCGCCGGCGGGGGGTCCAACGCCGCCGGTGTCTTTGCCGGGTTCGCCGATGCCACGTCCTCGGCGCTGGTGGCCGTCGAGGCGGCCGGTGGCGCGGCCTTGACCACCGGCATCCCCGGTGTGCTGCACGGGATGAGGAGCGCGCTCATGCAGGACGAGGAGGGCCAGATCCTCGAGGCCCATTCCATCTCGGCCGGGCTCGACTATCCCGGCATCGGCCCCGAGCACGCCCATCTGGCCGAGATCGGCCGGGCCCGCTACGAATGCGCCGACGACCGCCAAGTCCTCGATGCCTTCCAGGCTCTGGCCCGGACCGAGGGGATCATCCCTGCTCTCGAGGCGGCGCACGCCATCGCCTGGGTGATGGCCCGGGCGGGCACCGACGACCTCCCCACCGGCTCGACCGTGCTGGTGAACCTGTCCGGCCGCGGGGACAAGGACGTGGCCCAGGTGCGTGACCTGTTGCGGTCGTGACGGCGGGCCGCCTGGCTTCGGTGCTGACCGCCCAGAGGGACGCCGGGCGCAAGTTGTTGGTCCCTTATGTCACCGGTGGGGTTGACGACCAGTGGTTGCTCACTCTGGAGGCGGTGGCCGACGCCGGGGCCGATGCCGTCGAGGTCGGGATCCCATTCTCCGACCCGATGATCGACGGCGTCACCGTCCAGCAGGCGTCGCTCAAGGCGCTCGAGCGGGGCACCACTCCACACGGGGTGCTGGCCGACCTCAGTCGTGTCGACATCGGCGTCCCCATCGTGGTGATGACGTACTACAACGTCATCTTCCGGGGGGACACGACCGCATGGCCGGTCTGATGGCCGATGCGGGGGTGGACGGTGCGATCGTTCCCGATCTCGCCCTGGAAGAGCTCGGGCCCTGGGCCGGCGCGGCCGACCAGGCCGGGGTGGCGACCGTCCTACTGGTCGCCCCCTCCACACCGGACGAGAGGGTGGCCCGGCTGTGCGGCCGCTCCCGGGGCTTCGTCTACGCCGTGGCCCGAATGGGTGTGACCGGCGAGCAGTCGGCGCTGGCTGCCACGGCACGCCAGGCAGCAGAGCGGGCCAAGAAGGTCACCGACCTACCGGTCTGCGTGGGCATCGGGGTATCCACCCCTGAACAGGCCGCGGAGGTCTGCGAGGTTGCCGACGGCGTGGTGGTGGGTTCGGCCCTCGTGCGCAGGTTGTTGGAGGGTGAGGGGCCCGAGGGCGCCGCGCACTTCGTAGCCTCGTTGCGCCGGGCGTTGGACGCCATCTGAGCCCTGGCGCCTCTGATGGCCCTACCCGCTGAGGCACCACCCCGCTGACCCGCTGAGCACCAACCCCGCTGAGTCGGCTGTGAATCGACCGTGGTTCGCCACAGGTCAAGCGCTCTGCCGGCGGAGGATCCGGTACAAGGCGCGGTGCAGGGGCTCACGGCGGCGCCCGGCGTTCCGCTGCTGGAGCCGCCGCCGGATGAGCTCGCGCCGCTCCTGGAGGTCCTCGAACGTGATGGGATCGGTTTCGTCCGGGAACCCCATGGCTGCCCGGTAGCCGTCGAGGTCGATCGGCCCCTGAGCCAACTCGACACCCACGTCACGGGCGATCTGTTCGCCATGATGCTCGTTGAAGTAGGTGACCACGGCCAGGATCTCGCCCAGGATGTCCACGTCCGGGGCCATGGTCGCCATGGCCCCGTTGAGGAAGAGGATGTCCTTCACGAAGAGCATGAGCTCCTTGGGCATCCGTGCGCCGTAGCCCAAGAGGGCCTTGGTCACCTCCCGCAGCTCGTCGACCATCTCGTTGGCGGACAGCGCCGTCGGGTCGATCGGAGGACGGTCGAGACCGAGATCGCGGATGACCGCATCCACATCGGAGTCGGCCGGCAGAGCTCCGAGGTCACGGAGCGCCTCCACCTGCACCGTCAGGTTGTTGGAGGTGGCGCCCATCTGCAGGCGGAGGAAGGCGAGGCGCTTGCGCTGGTCGAGCCGGCCGGTGATGCCGAAATCGAGCAGCGCGACCGTCCCGTCGGGCTGCACCAGGAGGTTCCCCCCATGGAGGTCGCCATGGAAGACGCCGTAGAGCAGGGCCCCTTCCAAGAAGGCGATCAGGCTCGATCGCAGCACGGTCGCGGTGTCGATCCCGGCCGACCGCATGCCTGCGGCGTTGCCCCACCGGAACCCGTGCAGGTGCTCCATGACGAGGACTCGGCGCGTGACCAGATCGGGATGGGGTCGGGGCACCACGATCGCCCGTTGGTCCACTCCGGCGAACACGGCGGCGATGTCGAGCATGTTCTGCGCCTCGAGGCGGAAGTCGAGCTCCTCGACGATCGTCTCGGCGAACAGCTCGACCAGGGCGGGGGGATTGGTGAGGGCGGCGACCGGTATGCGTCCGACCAGGATGGGGGCGAGGAACGACATGGCGGCGAGGTCGAGCCTGACCGACGAAGCCACATTGCGCCGCTGGACCTTGACCACCACCCGTTCCCCGGTGCGCAGGGTGGCCGCGTGCACCTGGGCGATGGACGCCGACGCGATCGGTTGGCGGTCGAACGAGACGAAGACCTCGCTCAACGGACGCCCGAGGTCCTCCTCAAGTGTCCGGCGGACCACTGCGAATGGCTCCGGCGGGACCCGGTCGCGGAGGAGACGGAACTCGTCGACCAGCTCCTCGGGGAAGATCCCCTCGCCGGCCGAGATGATCTGGCCGAGCTTGATATACGTGGGGCCGAGGCGCTCGAAGGCGGGGCGCAGGCGCCGCGACAACCCTGCCCGAGAGTTGGCCGTGCCCCGCTCCCGCAGGGCCCAGGCCAGCAGGGCCAAGCCGACCCGCCAAGTCACCGACGCCACCCGGGCACCCGGGGGGAGACGGCGCGGGCGGACCAGTTGGCGGGCGAGCTCGGCGGCTTTGCGGCGCAGCCCGTCGATGCCCCCGTCGCTCTCTTCGCGGAACCGCCAGGCCATGCGGTCCGGCTCTACGGTCCAGGGACCCCGTGGGGTGAACGCGCCGATGGCCAGATCGGGGCGGTCCACCCTCCGGCCGCGCGATGCCAGGCTGTGGGATCCCGCTTTGGATCGTTGCAGTTGGTCGACCATGGCACTTCAACGGTAGGGGGCGGAGGTGTGGTGCCGTGCATCGGGCCAGGATCTGACAGGCATTCCCGTTGAATCAGGCGGGCCGTCCCGGCGGCGGGCTCCCGCAATCAGGTGATCCGGCAATCAGGTGATCCGGCAATCAGGTTGATCCGGCACTCAGGTGGTCCGGCGATCAGGTGGTCCGGCGATCAGATGGTCCGGCGATCAGGTGGTCCGCCCGGACCAGGCCAAGTGGCGGGCTGCGTCGATGGATCGGCTCCGTGCGACAGCAGGCCCCACTCACCCGGTCCGTCTGCAACAGACCGCCGAGCCGCCGCCGGCGGAAGTCCTGGTCTCGTGGAGATCAAGTAGGCGTAATGACCAGGCAGCCGTTGTGGCCGCCGAATCCGAACGAGTTGGAGAGGACCGGTCCGGGTTCCCAGGCCCGGCCCGGGCTCGACACCACATCGAGGTGGATCTCGGGGTCCGGTTGCTCGTAGCCGGCGGTCGGCGGAATGAACCCGTGCTCGATGCTGAGGAGCACGGCTACCGCCTCGATGGCTCCGCAGGCGCCGAGTCCGTGCCCCGTGACACCCTTGATGGAGGTCACGGGCGGCGATGCGGAGCCGAACACTTTGGCGATGGCGTCCGACTCGGCGATGTCGTTGAGGGGGGTCGAGGTGCCGTGGGCGTTGATGTGGCCGACCTGGTCGGGGGTGATGCCGGCGTCCTCCATGGCCAGGGTCATGCATGCGGCGGCACCGGAGCCCCCGGGGATCGGGGCGGTGATGTGATGGGCGTCGGCGGTACTGGCCGAGCCGGCGATCTCGCCGTAGATGTGGGCGCCGCGGGCGGTGGCGTGGTCCATGGCCTCGAGGACCAGGGCGCCGGCGCCCTCGGTCATGACGAACCCGTCGCGACGGACGTCGAAGGGTCGCGAACCAACCGGAGCTCGAAAGTGCCGTCATGTTCCCGAAGGCGGCCATGGCCACCGGCGTCATCCCGGCTTCGGCTGCGCCGGCGATGGCCACGTCGCATCGGCCCGACGCCACGAGGCGGGCGGCGTACCCGATGCTGTGGGCGCCGGCGGCGCAGGCGGTGGTGACGGTCTCGGACGGACCGTGCCAGCCGAGGCGTATCGATACCGCCGCCGCTCCGGCGTTGGACATCATCATGGGGACCAGGCGGGGCGAGACCCGCCGCGGCCCCTTCTCGGCGAAGACCTGGATCTGGCTCTCGAGGGATTCCAGGCCGCCGACCCCGGTCCCGATCACCACTCCCGAGCGTCCCGGGTCGGCGTTCAGCTCCCCGGCGTCCTCGACGGCCATCGAGGCGACGGCCACGCTGAACTGGGCGAAGCGGTCGACCTGCCTGGCCTCCTTAGCCGAGAACCATCGTTCCGGGTCGAAGTCCGGGACGCGCCGTTCGCCCTGAGGCGGGTCTCCGAGGAGCCCGGACCACAGCGACTCGGACCCGACACCGCAGCAGGAGACCACGCCCATGCCCGTGACCGCCACGCGCCGGCCGGCGATCGGACCCTCCGAACCGGTGCCGAGCAGCATCAGAGTTTGGCGGTTATCAAGTCGAAGGCCTGACCAATGGTCTCGATCCCCTCGAGCTCGGATTCCTCGACCGAAACGTCGAAGGTCTCTTCCAGGGCCATCACCAATTCCACCAGGTCGAGGCTGTCAGCTTCGAGATCTTCGGTGAAGCGCGCGCCCCTTGGTCACCTTGTCCTCAGGCACCTGGAGCACCTCGACGGCGCACTCCTTGAACTTCTCGAATGCCTCATCGTTGTCCACGCTGGCTCCTTTTTGGGTTTCTCGGGTTCTCCTGCCGGGATGGGCGAAGGTGATGGTCGTCCGGAGCCGCTTCCATTGGCAAATTCGCCCAGGTCTTCCGTATTCACTTACTGCGTGGTCACCTACCGCTTACCAGCCCATGGCCAGCCCGCCGTCGACCGGCAGGACCGTGCCTGTGATGTACGCCGCGCCGGCCGAGGCCAGGAATCCGACCGCCTCGGCGATCTCATCGGGGCGGGCTACCCGTCCGAGAGGTACCTGGGCGGCGAACTCGGTTCTCCGTTCCTCTCCGAGTTCAGCGAGCATATTCGTTTCGACCAGGCCAGGAGCGACCACGTTGACGGTGATCGACCGGCTGGCCACCTCACGGGCCATCGACCGGGCCATTCCAACCAGGCCGGCCTTGGAGGCGGCGTAGTTCGCCTGGCCGGGGACCCGATGAAGGCACCGACCGAGGAGATGAAGATGATGCGCCCTCTCCTCGAGCCGGATCATCTTGCCCAGCGCCCGTTTGGTCACTCTGAAGGCACCCGAGAGATTGGTGTCGAGGACGTCATCCCATGCCGCGTCGTCCATCCGGAGCACCAGGCTGTCGCGGGTGATCCCGGCGTTGGCCACGAGCACCTCGACCGGGCCCCAGCCGTCCTCCACGGCGGCGAACGCCGCCTCGACCTGTGCACCGTCCCGTACGTCGCAGGCCAGTCCCATCAGCACGGTCGGGACCGTAGTCTCCGCCGGCGACGCCTTCCTTCAAATCGTGATCGCCGGACCTCGAGGTCACCGCCACCCGGTCCCCCCGGGCCAGGAACCACTCGGCGCAGGCCTGCCCGATACCCCGAGAACCCCCGGTGACCAGCACCACCCGTCCTCCCTCCGACCCCGCCGGGGTTGTCTCGGCTGTCATCATGAGACGCTCCCCGGGGTGCGGATCCAGGCCACCGGCTGGCCCTCGGCGACACGTTCGCCGCGCACGGCCAGCCAGCGCACGAGGATGCCCTCGAACGGGGTCCGCACGTCGTTGGGCCCGACCGTGCCGACCCGGTCGCCCACGGTCAGGACCGAGCCGGGCTCGGCGCCGTTACCACTGCCCGGGGCGGCGGTGGCCTCGGCCAGTGCCGTGCTCTCGAGGGCGGCCAGCGCCACATTGGGTTCGAACACACCGGGAGCCGGGCTCGACGATCACGCGCTCGGAGGTATAGAGGTGCTCGCCCTGGTGGGCCGGGGCCGATGCCGACCACTCGTCCGAACCGGCCACCGTGTCCATCAGCTTGTCGAGGTCGTCCGGGACGGCGACGGTTACCCCCCGCACGTCAGGGACGGTGCGCCTGACCATACCGGTGAGCACGCCCCCGGGTCCGAGCTCCGCTACGACGGTGACACCGCGGCCTCCCAACGCCTCGAGGGACTGCCGCCATCGAACCGGGCTGCACAGCTGGGCCGAGAGCAGGCCGGGCCATTCGGCCGGGTCCGTGTGGACCCGGGCATCGACGTTGGCCACCACCGGGACTTCCGGGGAGTGAAACTCGACGTCGTCGAGCGTGGAGCGCAGCCGGGCCCGGGCCGGCAGCATCAGTTGGGTATGAAAGGCGCCCGACACCGGGATCGGCAGCACCTTGCGGGCGCCGAGCTCACGGGCCCGTTCCGTGGCCGAGGCGACTCCGGACTCGGTGCCGGCGATGACCACCTGACCGGGGGCGTTGTAGTTGGCCACCCAGACCTCGTCCTCGGCCCGCTGGCAGGCGGCGTCGGCGTCCTCGTCGGCGATGCCGATCAGAGCTGCCATCGTGCCGGGCCGTTCCTCCGCCGCGGTCTGCATTGCTCCGCCCCGCTCGATGACCAATCGGGTCCCATCGGCAAGGGAGAGCGATCCCGAGGCGACCAGCGCGGTGTACTCGCCCAGGCTGTGACCGGCGCAGGCGGCGGGGAACAGGCCGAGTCGCTCGACGGCGTCGAGCACGACCAAACTCATCACGAACGTCGCCAGCTGGGCATTGTCGGTGCGGGTGAGCACTTCCATGGGGGCATCGAGTAACAGGGAGCTGAGGTCCCGACCGGCGATCTCCGACGCTTCTGTGGCCACCTCCCACGAGGGATGCTCGACCCAGGCGTGACCCATTCCCGATCGCTGTGATCCCTGCCCGGGGAAGGTGAAGGACAGCACCTGCCGACTCCTCTCGACTGCGGGGTTTGCAGGCCGTCACCTGCGTTCGCCGTGGCCGACAGTGTGGCACGGAGGTGGCGCCGGGCGTGATTACCCCCGGGTCAGTGCGGCGATGAGCGAAGGGACAGGTCGCCTCACGATTGCGGCCTTGACGATTCAATCCTTTGCCGGTCCGAGGTCCCAGTTGCAGTGGCGGACCGCGACCAGATCGAGGCGTTGATCCGCAGGCGGGTGAAGACCCGGCGTCCAAGGAGAATCGCCCACGCGTTCCGGTTCGCGGACGTTCTCCTTGGCACGTTTGCAGGTCGGGAGGTCCGACGCCCCTTACTCCCGCTGGCGGCGGAGCCAGTCGGCCTGGCCCTCGGGGGTGTCGATGCCGAGGTCGGGCTCCTGGCCGAAGGGGGGCTCGGCGGTGAAGGACCACGTCGGGCTGCCCGAGGCGGTGGTGCCGGTGCGGGTGAGGGTCCAGCCCCCGAAGGTCTTCAGGTGATGGTGGTGGTGGCAGAGGAGGGCGAGGTTGTCGAGCTTGGTCGGGCCGTCGTCCCCGAAGGGGAGGACGTGGTCGATCTCCAGCCCGGCCGTCATCCAACAGCCGGGCACCACACAGGCCCGGTCCCGCTCGATGAGGGCGGTGCGCAGCGTCTTGTTGATGGTGCGCCCGAGGTGGGCGACGGCTTTGATGTCCCCGGCCCGGTGGTAGAGGAGGGCCATGAAGGCGTCGTTGGCCAGGGACCGGGCCATGGTGACCGGGATGGGGCCCGCCCCGTCGAGCTCGCAGCGCTCCCCGGGCTCCACCTTCCCCCGCAAGAGGGCGGCCAGGTCCACCCGGACGACCACCGAGCAGACCGGGGGCCGGTCGATGAGGGCCTGGAGCTCGGGGGGGAGGGGTCCAGCGGGACCGGGTGGTCCGGCCCCCTCGGGGTGGGCCTCGCCCCCGAAGCCGGGCAGGGTCACCGGTTCCTGGTCCAGGTCGCCGTCGTCAATGACCCCTTCGGCCTCGGCCGGGGTGTCCTCGTCGCCGTCGGACCCCGACCCGGGGCCCTTCCTCCCAGGGGACGGGCGGGTGAGGAGCCAGAACAGGGCGTCGGCCCGGAGGGCCGCCTCGGGCTCACCCCGCTCCCCGGCCCGGCGCCGGGCCCGACGCAGCGTCTTTGCCCCCCGGTCGAGGTAGGCGAGGAGCTTCGCCCCCCGGTCGGCGGTGTCCCGGCCCTCGTAGCAGAAGGCTCCCTCGGGGTCGGTCCAGGACCGGAAGTGGCGCCGGGCGTGGATGGCCCGGAGGGTGGCGAGGGGATCGGCCGAGGAGGCTTGCGCCCGGACCCTCCGGCACCGGTCGGTGACCCCGGCCAGGGGCTCGGACTCGGCCCCCTGGAGCAGCTCGGCCTCCCGGCTGGGATCGGCCAGAGCCGCCCCGGTCAAGGCGGTGAGCTTCGGGCTCGAGAGGTCCCCCCGGCGCAGGACGGCCTCGGTGCCGGGCAGCGAGGTGAGGCGCTGGCCCACCTCCAAGGTGCGCTTGGCCTGGCCCGGGGAGACCCCCCTCCAGCTCGGCCAGCAACGAGGCGGCGTCTCGATGGCCCCCCTCCTTCCAGACCCCGCTCGAGTCGATGCGCGGGGACAACAGGGCCTTGCCCGCCACCACCAGGCGATCGACCTCGGCCAGGGACCCATAGAGGGTGGTGGCGTCGGCCCCGGTCAGGCGGTCGGGGTCGAGCTCGGCCACCACCGAGGACAGGAGGGAGGCGGCCCGGCCCAGGCGAGCCGACAGGCCCGGGTCCCGACCCGAGCCCTCCCTCGCCCACCCCGTGTCCGTCTTCCCCGTGGCCACTGCCATGGATGAATCATCACAGAAGGATGTGACAGGACATGAGAGGGGGGAGGAACGACGATCACGGGATGGAACCGGGAGACATGGATATGACCAGAGGACATTCAGATAGAACGGGGACCAAGGGGAGTGAGGTGGATCAGTGGCACCTCGCACACTGACCATCCATCGTTCAGCCGGTCTGCAACAGTGACCCTGGTGTTCGTGACGAGCCACGTTCTCTCGGGAGTGCTCATCGGTCGGGCGGCGAGGGGTCGGCCTGCCACGGCCTTCCTGGCCGGAATCGGCTCCCACCTGGTCCTGGACTCGATGCCCCACTGGGGATGCGCCCTCGCTGACGAGGAGTCCCGGCAAGAGTTCCTCAGCATCGCCAAACGGGACGGCGTACTCGGGCTGGCGACCATCATTGCGGCCGTATCCGCTGTCGAGAGGCAAGACCGAGCCGCGACCATCACCGCCATCGCCGGTGCCGTGCTCCTGGATCTCGACAAGCCCTGTAAGTACTTCTTCGGCACGAACCCCTTCCCCGGGCTGATCATCCGCCTTCATTCTCGTGTTCAGAACGAGTCGCCGAACGGCATGACCAAGGAGTTCGCCTATGGGAGTCTCCTCGCCATGGCGGACGTCCTCATGATCTCCCTGGAGCGCCGGGCGGGGCACCGGGCCCGGCGCCGTCCCTCCCAAATCGCCTGAGGGGAGGGCGACAACAACGACAACAAGTGGAACGGGGTTACGGTGCCGCTGAGGTGCTGATCGGGACCCCGTTGGGGACCAGCTCCACCCACGTGTTCCCCGGCTGGAGCGGGATGGTTGTGCCGTCCGGCGCCGCGAGCGTGGCCGGCTGATTGACACCGGAGCGGCTCCAGGTGCCGGTGACGGCCGCCCCACCCCTCAGGACTACCAGCGGACCGGAGCCAGTGGCGACCACCTCCACCTCGCGAGCACCCCCAGCACTCTCGACCCATGGCCCGGTGAAGGTCTGGACGGTCATGATCACGACGTTTGCCGCTGAGGTCTGTGTACCGTCCATCAGGATGTCCGGAGAACCTGAGTAGTAGCGCAGGTATCCGTTGGTGGATGGAGCCCATTTCCAGGTCACGTCAGACGATGAGGAGAAGGGGATGTGGACACTTGAGCCTGAACCCGGCACTGCTCCGTTCGGCAACCCTGTGCTGTAGTTGAAGATCGGACTAGGCGGCGTGGTGTCGGACGGGTTCAGGGCCCACACTGCGGCTGGTTTGACGAAGGTGGAGTAGGGCGCATACCGGCCGGTCGGATGGATCGAAGCCGAAGCTGCCCCGCCGCCGAGGATGTTCTCGTCCATCAGGTTGGCATGGCTCAAGAGGGACAGCACCGGGTCGATCCCGCCGGCATGGGCGAACATCGGATTGGAGAGCTGGGAGAGGATGCCGACGTCGGGTTCCCGCGCCGAGCGCACGTCGCCGACGAGCGATGGTGCCTGACATTGGAATACCGCGACGAGCCGGGTGATCGCCCCTTCGACCGGCTCCTCGAACACGATGTCCGCCTGGTTGAGCCCGGCTGAAGGCCGGTCACCCGAGTAGTTGCCTACCTTGACCGCTAGCGCCGGGCGGGCGGGCACAACGCCTCCAGGAGCCGCTTCACCGGTCAGGGGACAGTTTGGCCCAGAGCCCGGCGAGGTCAACGAGCTACTTCGCGTAAGCAGAATTGCTGCGGCCACAACGGCGGCAACCACAACCGTCCCGGCGAGCACCAACCACCACTTCCGCCGACGGCCGGACCCCTGACTCCGCAAGTCTTTTCGGGACAGGATGGCGGGCTCCACCGGCTTCCCCCTGCCCGCGTTGGACGGTCTCGAAGTGCGGGTCACTCGGTGGACGCTACCGTTCAAGATGGTTCCGGAGGGGTATGTCACCCGAGCTGGAACGGCGCTTCTCCGTTCCGCTTCCAGCTCGAATGCGAAGCGACCCCAGCCTTGCGAGCTCGGCCGCTCAACCGGGCAGCCGCTCAACCGGCAACCGCTCAACCGGGCAGCCGCTCAACCGGCAGCCGCATCAACCGGGCAGCCGCTCAACCGGGCAGCCGCTCAACCGCTAGTTGCCGGAGGCTTGGCGCAGGAGGATTGGTCTGAGCATCGGTGCACAGACCGACTCTTGGTCGAGGATCTCATTCGTGCTACGGAGCCGTCGGCTCAATTCAACCGCCATCTTGTCCATCACGGAAGGCACGGATCGCTGGAGCGACCAGAACTCGGGCCGAGAGAAGACGAGGAGAGAGATATCTGTGTCCGCGGTCACCGTGGCAGTTCGCGTTCCCCGATCCAACAGCGCGAGCTCCCCGAAGAAGGACCCGGGACCGAACTCGGCGAGCCAGAGCCCCTGCCGAGAGGCGGTCGCCCGACCCTTCACTATGACGAAGAATTCAAGGCCCGCCCTCCCTTCCTCCACCAGGATTGCGCCTCGCCTCATCTCGACCGACGTCGTGAGCGAATCGATGCGGCCGAGCTCACTTCTGTTGCAACCTGCGAAGAGCTCCAGGTCTCGCAGCATCGCAGTCCGCTGGGCGTTCCGCCTTTTGAGAGCAGTCATTTCGATGATCCTTTCAAGTGGTCGATTGCCGGCAGGAGTGCGGAACCACTGGGTTCCGGTTCGTCGGTTTCTCCGCGGTAGGGGATGGTCGGATGCCATCCATCTCACAGGTGTCGAAGCTGTGCAGCCGTTCCGGACCTCGGGGGGAGAGGTCCGGAACGGCTAGCCGGTTCCCGCCAAACAACATGAGCACGCGAGCCAGGTTCGTCCCCGGCGCCCCTTCGCCTCCGGGGAGGTGGCGGGAGCGACCGCGATGCGTCCGCCCCGCATCGCGCCGTCGCGAGTCATCGACGGTGATCCGTCGGCTGCGGCTTGCACCGCGTTGCCGAACCAGCGTTCCGTCAGTCATGACCACAGGCGCATTGGAGGTTCTGGTTGTACGGCCAACTACATGTCGCACCACATGTCCCATGACCACCACCGCCCTCCTCCTGTCTCCACTCCCGGCGGAATGTGCTGGTGAACCCAGTCTGAACCGAAGTTGTCTCCCTGTCTGTCACTATTGCGACAGATGTGACCGATGCCGCCGCTCTGACGCTGGCATCACCGGGTCGACGGCCCGACCCCGCCTGAGCCGGTCACCGGATCCGGGCACACGGCTGGTGGCCGCCATTCAGAGGGATTCAGAAGGTAACGACTTGAGTAAGAGCCTCGCGGTCGAGGATGTGGAGACCTCTCGACTGCATGCTGATCCACCCTTGCTTGTGGAACTCACGAAGGCAGGCGTTCACTCGCTGGCGACTTGCACCGATGTTGGCGGCAAGTTGGGACTGGGTGATGTTCCCGCCGACGGGTCGATGCTCTGCTGGGACTTGCTGGAGGAGGTACTTGGCGACTCGCTGCCTGAGGTCGAGGAATACGAGGTCGGTAGCAACGCCAGTGATCCTGCGCACCATCTGCGACAATCGTTGGAGCAAGGCGAGCGCCAGCACGGGGCGCTCGGAGATCAGATCGATGATCACTGAGCCGGGCAGGCTCAGCACGACGCTCGGCTCTGTTGCCTGGATCGTGGCGGACCGGGGCCCACCCGAGAGCACCCCGACCTCGCCCATCGTCTCACCGGGCAGCACGGTGTTCACGATGAACTCCGAGCCGTCCGCGGAGTAGGCAAGAACCTTCATCCGCCCTGAAACCAGCACCAGGATCGAGTCGGAGGGGTCACCCTCCAGGAACAGGATCTGGCCCTTGTCGATCCGCTTTCGGCGGCTCCGTTCGGCCAGGTACCTGCGGTCCGACTCTTCTAGTACACCGAGCACCGTTGCACCGGCAAACGGGTCGCCTTCGAAATCCTGCCCGAGCCGCGAGGTCACCTGAACCGCCCCAGAAGGCTCAGCCGAATCCCTGGTCGAGCACGTCGGGCCGTTGTTCTCCGAGTGTCAGGACCGACTCGTACAAACCGTTCGGCGTCACCATTCGTGCGTGCCGATCGACGAGCACCTGGTGGCATCATGGAATCCCTCCCGCCAGCTGCCATCAATCCGCCGCGATGGAGCTGTCAAGGGTTGGCATCACACCATCTCGTGCAAAACAGGGACCCTCCAGGGGGCCTCCGGGATTGTTCCGACGCCGACCCGTCTCTTCATTGGCAACCCTTGTTCGCCCAACCGCCAGTCCGGCGATGGAAACGTTAGTCAAGCCACGGGGAAATGGCATTTCCGGACGGTGCCATTCGAGGGGCATCGGGTATCGGAGGGCGAGATTCGAGCTCCGGGTCAGCCCATCCAGCCCGTATGTGACGCCGCCACCCTTGTCGGCGTGCTCAGCCTCCGGAGGGCAGTCCCGGAGCCCGTCCTTCCGAGTGGCTGCCGTTGATCGCCGCACTGGACACGGCATTCGGAGCCCGGTGAATCCTCCGCCCTCATCATTTCTGACAATGCCGTCGTCGGAGCGGTCGACATGTGACATTCGCCGATCTGCCTGACCTCGCCGCACCGAGGGGCGGTCCTACTGGCAGGAACCCTTTGTACGAGTAGGGTCCAATGCATGCAGTGGGATCCCCAGTGAACCATCGGCGGGCTCAGGCTGCGCCACTGCGGCGCCGGGCCGGCTGGTTGGTGGTTCTGGGTGCGACGCTCCTGTCGTTCACACTCTGGCCGTCCACGGCCTCGGCGACTACCGTGCCCGCATCGGCCCGCCCGGGCTTGGGTCGCGCCCACGGAGCGTCACTCGCCGCTGGCCCGGTCGCCGCCAAGCGGTCATCGTCCTTGCCCAAGTCGATGTTCCCGGCCACGGGCTACTTCTCCGTGGCCAAGAAGCACAAGACCTGGTATCTGGTGACTCCCGAAGGCGATCCGTTCTATGCGTCAGGGATCGACAGCGTCGCCACAGACGGGTCCGGCACCGATCAGGTGACCGGCCAGTGCCCCTACTGCCAGACGGTGCAGAAGGACTATCCCAACACGACTGCCTGGGCGACGGCGACCGTGGCGCAGCTCCGGTCGTGGGGATTCAACTCGCTCGGGGCGTACTCGGACGACAGCCTCCTCAGGACGCAGATGCCGTACGAGGTACAGCTGTCCATGGGCGGCAGTAGCAGTCTCGACTGGTTCGACCCCTCGTTTGTGACCAATGCCGACCAGGTGGCGGCGACCCAGGTGGCACCGTTGGCGAACGACCCCAACGTCATCGGCTACTTCACCGACAGCGAGCTCGACTGGGGCCCCTTGTTGGGTAACGGGCAGGGTTACTCGTTCAACACGGCCCTGCAGCAGTATCTCCAGCTGCCGGCCGGGTCCCCGGGCCTGGCGGTGGCCCAGCAGTACCAGGGCGACCCAAGCGGGTTCCTCACCGCCCTCGCCACCAGGTACTTCTCGGTGACGACGGCGGCCGTCCGGATGTATGACACCCACCATCTCATCCTGGGGGTGAAGGCCGAGGGTCAGGAGATCGAGCCCAACCTTCTCAAGGCGGCGGCACCGTACGTCAACGTGTTCAGCATCGAGGACTACGTGCTGTGGCCGGGTTTTGCCCAATTCGCCGATCTGATCTGGCCGCCCTACCTCCCCGTCCAGCAGGATCTGGCCAATTTCGCCAGCGACTTCAACGGTCCTCTCATGATCGGTGAGTACTCGTTCATGGCGTCCGGCCCGCAGACGCCGAGTACCGTGCCCGGCATCTACCTGGTAGCTCCCAACCAGCAAACCCGGGCGAACGAGTACGAGAACTTCATGGCCCCCTTGTACGAGGACTCGGGCGCAACGGTCGGGGACGACTGGTTCCAGTATGTCGATGAACCGGTGAACGGCCGCACCGGTGACCAGGAGAATGACAACTTCGGGATGGTCGACGTCAACGGCAATCCCTACCCGGAGATGACGTCAGCCGCCCAGCTCATGCACGGGGTCATTGCCCACCAGAGGCTGGATTCCGGCCCAATCTGCGACTCGTGGGCCAACGCCGGCTCGGGGGTGACGTGCACCGCCTACATGCCCACGTCATCGAGCTTCCCGCTGACGATCGTCACCAACTCACTGCCCACCGGTACGGTCGGGACGAGTTACTACTTCGGAGGCGTGTATGCCGCCGGTGGAGCTCCGGGATATTCGTACTCCATCATCCAGGGCTCGATTCCCAAGGGGCTCAAGTTCGATCGCAAGACCGGCATCATCTCGGGAACGCCGAAGGTAGCCGGGACCTCCTCGTTCACCGTCCGGGCCTCCGACTCCGGAGGATCGCCACCGGTCTCGCAGGCCCTGTCGATCACGGTCGACCCCGACGTGAAAGTCTCGGTCAAGACGACCACGCTGAGACGGGCCACGATCGACAATCCCTACTCGGCCACATTGCTGGCCACCGGCGGTACGGCCCCGTACACCTGGTCGATCACCGGAGGGACCCTGCCGACGGGCCTGTCGATCGGCTCGGACGGAACCATCACCGGGGACCCGATGGTCTCGGGAACGTTCCCGATCATCGTCCAGGTCGTCGACTCGTCGAGCCCGGCCCAGACGGCCACCGCCAATCTGACCCTGACCGTCAAGCCCTGAACAGGGGAGGCCGGCGATCCCCGAGTTCGTAGGTGCTCGGGCGTTGGAGTGGTGGTGCCCTGCTCCCACCGGCAGCGCTTGGGCTCGGTGACGCTCTTCGCGGTCACGACCGTTTCTTGGTGCCGACGCCGGCGCTCGATGTGAGCTGTACGAATGCAACGCCGAAGGCTGCGACGGGGCCAATCCCGGCAACTCAAGCAGCTACGTCGCCTAAGTTCGCCGCCATCTGCCTTACCTTTCCGGGCCTGGCCAGACGGTTGTGACCTATTGCGCCACTTCGATGCATTTCGTTGACCATCCGCATCGATCTGACCTGCACGAAATGTCCCGAAAGTGCGTGCCCGGGGCGGGATTCGAACCCGCACGCCCTTTCGGGCAGTGGATTTTGAGTCCACCGCGTCTGCCATTCCGCCACCCGGGCCTGAGCGATCAGAAGAACGAGGGTACCCGAGGGCGGTCCGAGGGAGTCCCTGGGGCCCAAGGATGTCGCCGGATTGGCACGTAGGCTCCGCTCAATGGTCGCCAGTCGGGAAACCACTGACCTCACCTCCCGGTGGCAGGAGCTCGGTTCGGCCGGGCCGGTCAGGCTGGAAGCCATCGACGTATGGATGGTCGAGCTTCCCTTCATCCAGGCGGTCACCACCGCCGCCGGCCGGCATCAGCACCGTCCGCTCGTCCTGGTGCGGTTGATGGCGGCGTCGGCCGGTGGTCCGGTCGAGGGATGGGGCGAATGCGCCGCTCTGGCCGACTCGACCTACGACCGCGAGGATGTGCACGGAGCCTTCCGCACCCTCGAATACACGCTCCTTCCCGAGCTCGGCACCCTCGCCGCCGTTGCCGACCGGTTACCCGGGCCTGCCGACCTGACCGGGCTGCGGGCATCAGCGCCTGAAAGCCATATGGCCTTCGCCGCACTCGAGATGGCGGTGGCAGATATCCACTTGAGGGCGGAGGGCCGCTCGTTGGCGGACCTGCTCGACGTCGAGGACCAGAAGGTCGAGCTGGGCGCCGTGGTGGGCATCTTCCCGTCTGAGGGCGAGCTCGTAGAGGAGGTCACCTCTCTGGTCGAGCAGGGGTACTCGCGGATCAAGCTCAAGATCGGGCCTGGGTGGGACGTATCCCCGCTGGAGGCGGTACGCCGGGTCGTGGCACGGCTGGAAGCACGGTCGGGTTCCGCGGCGGCTCCCGCTCTCCGGCTCCAGGCCGACGCCAATGGCTCGTATTCAGACACCGACAAAGGAGCGTTGTCCGAGCTCGATCGATTCGACCTGCTCTGCCTCGAGCAACCTCTGGACCCGAGTGACTTGGCCGGCCATGTGCGCCTCGCGGCCTACCTTCGAACTCCGATCTGTCTCGATGAGAGCGTGCGATCGCACCAGGACATCGCCCGAGCCCTGGAGATGGGCGCCAGTTCGGTCGTCTGTCTCAAGCCGGCCCGTCTGGGCGGTCTGGCTGAGGCGTTGGCCGTGGTCGAGAGGTGCAGGGCCGGCGGCATCCCACTCTGGATGGGCGGGATGTTCGAGTCCGGCTACGCCCGGGGGGTCAACACCACGCTGGCGGCGCTGCCCGGGTTCAGCTGGCCCGGCGACCTGAGCCCAGCGCCGTCCTATCTCGCCACCGACCTGGTCCCGGCACCCGAGCTGACCAGGGTGGCGGTCACGGCGCCACTGACGGCGCGACCACCGGCGGGACCGGGCATGGGTGAGCCGCCCAACCTGGAGACTGTCGCCCGACTAGCTGTGCAGCACGTCCGGGTCGCCCTGCCCTGAGCTCTGTCGAGCAGGACGGGCGGGCGAATCGACCCCGCCCCGACCCCGCCCCGACCCCGTGCCGACCAGGACCGCCGGTGGTCGGCACGGCCGAAGGCCCCGACGACCGGTAGCTGGAGCGGCCGTGTGTGGACATGCCTAGAATTCCTTTCTCATGCGACGGGCCACGATCGAGCGGAGGCTGAGCGATGCCCACCAGCGCTTGGTGCGCGCCCGCGAGGAGCTGGCCATCGTCGACGAGCAGCTGCTGGTGGTGGAGGACGAGGCCGATGACATCCGCGTACGGGCTCTCGTGTCCGATTCACCGGCCGCGGCCAAGGAGCATGCCGAGGCAAGCCGGCACACTGCCGTCATGCATCAGACCCGGGATGCGCTCGTCAAGCAGATCGCCGACCTCGAGCGCCGGCAGGCCGATCTGCTCGACCAACTGGCGGTCGGACCGGCTTGACCGAGCACGCCGTCAGGAACACCGTCGACACCCAAGCTACGAGCACGGTCGACACCCGGACAGGCCACCGGGTCGACATCTCACGAACATGTCGTCCGCCCGCAGCAGCGGCGACCGAGCTGGAAGGACCAGAGTCGCAATGACCAGACGCGTGGTCATCGCCGAGGACGAGGCGATCATCCGGTTGGATCTGAAGGAGATCCTGCAGGACGAGGGGTATGAGGTGGTCGGGGAGACCAGCCGTGGTGACGAGGCCGTGGAGCTCGTCCGGGCCCGCCAGCCGGATCTCGTCATCCTCGACATCAAGATGCCCGGTTCCGACGGTCTCGAGGCCGCTCGGGCCATCCAGGAGACGGGACTGCAGGTGGCGGTGCTCATCCTGACCGCCTTCAGCCAACGCGACTTCATCGACGAGGCGAGAGACGCCGGCGTGGCTGCCTACCTGGTCAAGCCCTTCCAGCGCATCGAGCTCATCCCGGCCATCGACCAGGCCATGGCCCGTTGCGAGCAGGAATGGGCCATCGACGCCGAGGCCAACCGGATCGACACCGACGGCACTTCGGGCCGACCGGCGAGCGCCGAGGACAAGCTCGAGACGCGCCGGCTGGTGGACGCGGCGAAGGTGTCGCTCATGGAGCGCTCCGGCATCACCGAGTCGGAGGCGTTCCGCTTCATCCAGAAGACAGCCATGGAGAATCGCTCCCGCATGATCGAGATCGCCCGCCAGGTCCTCGACGACGGGCTGGAGCCGTAGTCCGGCGGGCGCCGGCAGGGACCATGGCCGAGGACCTGGACCCGGAGACCACTGCTCCTTCTCGACGGGATGTCGTTGGCCTTCCGGGCCTACTTTGCCCTGCCGCCCGATCTCGCCACCACGACGGGTGTGATCACCAATGCGGTGCACGGGTTCGCCTCGATGCTGGTGTACCTGGTCCGGGAGCACCGGCCCGAGGGGATCGCCGTGGCGTTCGACCTTCCGGGCGGGACCTTCCGCGACGAGATCGCCACCGACTACAAGGCCGGGCGGGCCGAGACTCCCGACGACCTCTTCCCCCAGTTCGCCATGATCCGGGAGCTGCTTGGCTCCCTCTCCATCCCGGTGATCGGTGCAGAAGGGTTCGAGGCCGACGACGTCCTGGCCACCCTGGCCACCGAAGCCCGTGATCGCAAGCACCCGGTGGTCATCGTCACCGGGGACCGCGACTCGTACCAACTGGTAGAGGACCCCTACGTCCGGGTCCTCTACAACAAGCGGGGGGTGAGCGACTACGCGCTCTACGACGAGGCGGGGATAGAGCAGCGCACCGGGGTGCGGCCGGACCACTACGCGCTGCTGGCCGCACTACGCGGCGATCCGTCGGACAACCTCCCCGGGGTACCGGGCGTGGGCGAGAAGACGGCGGCCAAGTTGGTCAACGAGTACGGGGATCTCGACACCCTCTTCGCCCATGTCCACGACCTCTCCCCGAAGCTCCGTGACAACCTCACCGAGCACTTCGACCAGGTCCGCACCAATGCCGAGGTCATCCCCCTGATACGGGACGTGCCACTCGACGTGCACATCGACGACCTGGCCCTCGGCGGCTGGGACTTCGACAAGGCCCGGAGCACCTTCGCCGAGCTGGAGCTCAAGGCGGTGTGGGGCCGGCTCTCGTCGCTCATGGATGAGGGGGCGCTCGGGCTGCCCGCCGACGGGAAAGTACCGGACGGAACAGACCTGGCCGAGAATGGGACCGGGCCGGGTGGGAAGAGGCCCCCCGGAGCCGGGGCCGGCTCCGGGGGACCGTCGGTGCCACGACCGGCTCCGCCGAGGCGGCCTCGAGCCGGACTGGCTCGACCCGTCCGGTACCGCCGTCCCTTCGACGCCGAGCGAGGCGGTGAAGGACATCGAGCGGGTGGTCGCCAGTGCCCGCCGTGCCACCGGGAACGTGGCGGTTCACGCCTCGTGGACGGGGGACCCCGGTCGGTCGCCCCTGTCGACCCTGATCGTGGCGGCCGAGCCCGCACCGGTCGCCGGAGACGACGGCGAGAGCGACGGCCGACAGCCCCGCGAGCCCTCGCTCGCAGCCGGGCACCCCCCGCCACCCACACAGCCCGGACGCCCAGACCCGTGCGGCCGGCCCGGGGCGGCCTGCTCCCTGCTGGACGATGCCAAGGTCATCGCCGCCCTGGCGTCGGCCTTCGGCCCCGGGGGGGTCGGGGTGGTCGCCCACGACGCCAAGGAGCTGATGCGCTCGCTCCTGCCCATCGGGGTCGACATGGTGTCGCTGGCCATGGACACGGCGGTGGCGGCCTACCTGCTCGATCCGTCGGTCGACCACTACCGGCTGGCCGATCTGGCCGCCGCCCATCTCGGCGTCGAGCTCGACGGCGGCACCGGCGGTGAGGGACAGGGCGCCTTCGTGCTCGACACTCCTGATGAGACCGACGGAGCCGACGACACCGCGGACGCCGGGGGGATCGGAGCCGGGCCTGACGGGAAGGGCATCGACGCCGAGGCAGTGCGTCAGGCGCTGGTCCTCGCCCGGCTGCGCGCCCCGCTGCGGGCGGCGTTGGAGGCGGTGGGGGAGTACGACCTTATGACCGGATCGAGCAGCCCCTGGTCCGGGTGCTGGCCCGCATGGAGGTGGTCGGCATCCCGGTCGACCGAAAAAGTGCTCCGCTCCATCGCCGCCGAGCTGGCCGAGGAGTGCCGGACGCTCGAGGGCACCCTCCACGAGTTGGCCGAGGGTCCGTTCAACGTGAACTCGGTCCCGCAGCTGCGTGCCGTCCTCTACGACCGGCTGGGCCTTACTCCGGTCCGCAAGACCAAGACGGGCTTCTCGACCGACGCACGGACTCTCGAGCTCCTGCGGGACCAGCACCCCATCGTGGATGCCCTGCTGCGCTACCGCGAGGTCGAGAAGCTGCGGTCGACCTACGGCGAGAGCCTGGCCGCCGAGGTCGCCCCCGACGGCCGGATCCATGCCACCTTCCGCCAGACGGTGGCCCGAACCGGACGCCTGTCGTCCGACCGCCCCAACCTGCACAACATCCCGGTGCGCACCGAGCAGGGTCGCCAATTCCGCGCGCGCCTTCGTCCCCTCGGCCGGGCGGCGGTTGCTGGTGGCCGACTACGACCAGGTCGAGTTGCGGGCCATCGCTCACCTCTCGGGTGACCCCGGTCTCACCGCCGCGTTCGCCGCCGGCGAGGACATCCATGCCACCGTGGCCTCGCAGGTGTTCGGCGTCGACCGCGACGTGGTGACCACGGCCCAGCGGTCGACGGCCAAGATGGTCTCCTACGGGCTGGCCTACGGCATGGAGGCCTACGGGCTCTCCCAGCGGCTGGGGGTGCCGGTCGAGGAGGCCCAGCTGATCCTGGAGTCCTATTTCACCGCCTTTCCGTCGGTGCGCGCCTACATGGAGCGTGCGGTCGGCTTGGCCCGCCTGGACGGCTACACGGTGACGGCCTTCGGGCGCCGCCGCCCGCTGCCCGACCTGGGTGCCTCCAACTACCAGGTGCGTCAAGCGGCCGAGCGCCAGGCCATGAACGCGGGGATCCAGGGGCTGGCCGCTGACCTGTTCAAGCTGGCTCTTGTCCGGCTCGACGCAGGGCTGGAAGGACGAGGGTTGGCCTCCCAGCTGGTGCTCCAGGTCCACGACGAGGTGCTGGTCGACGTGGAGCCCGACGAAGCGGACGAGGTGGCCGAGCTGACCGAGGCCGCCCTTGTCGGGGCAGCCGACCTCTCCGTCCCGCTCGAGGTCGACATGGCCTGGGGCGCCTCGTGGGCTGACGCCAAGGGCAGCTGAGCGCCGTTCGCCTCTGAGCAGGCTTGGGGTACGCTTGTTCCCCGGCCACCTGGGTGTGGCCGGTGTCTTTTGCCACCGCCGCCATTCGGCTGGGGCAGATCTGTCCGGAAAGCGAGCTACCTAGTCCATGTCCACTACTTCCAACGTCCTATCCGAAGGCGCCGCCCTCCTCTCACCCGAGGAGATGGGCACCTTCGACGAGAACGGGACGTACATCCCACGACCGGTGACCGAGGACGACCTCGGAGGTGCATCGCTCGAGGACGCCATGGCCGGCACCATCGTCGAGTTCGAGGACGGTGACCTGGTCGAGGGGACGGTGGTCAAGATCGACCGCGACGAGGTGCTCCTGGACATCGGGTTCAAGTCCGAGGGCGTCATCCCGGTGCGCGAGCTCTCCATCCGCAACGATGTCGACCCTTCCGAGATCGTCAAACTGGGGGAGCCCATCGAGGCCCTGGTGCTCCAGAAGGAGGACAAGGAGGGGCGCCTGATCCTCTCCAAAAAGCGGGCCCAGTACGAGCGGGCCTGGGGCACCATCGAGAAGCTGAAGGAGGCCGACGAGGTCGTCTCCGGTCCGGTGATCGAGGTCGTCAAGGGTGGGCTGATCGTCGACATCGGCCTGCGCGGCTTCCTGCCCGCTTCGCTGGTTGAGTTGCGCCGGGTGCGCGAGCTCCAGCCCTACGTCGGGCGGACCATCGAGGCCAAGATCATCGAGCTCGACCGCAACCGCAACAACGTGGTCCTCTCCCGGCGAGCCTGGCTGGAGGAGACCCAGAAGGAACAGCGCGGCGAATTCCTGGAGAACCTCAAGCCGGGCGAGCGGCGCCGGGGCGTGGTCTCCTCGGTGGTCAATTTCGGCGCCTTCGTCGACCTGGGCGGCATGGACGGTCTGGTGCACGTGTCGGAGCTGTCGTGGAAGCACGTGGACCATCCCTCGTCGGTGGTGTCGGTCGGTGACGAGATCGAGGTAGAGGTGCTCGACGTGGATCTGTCGAAGGAGCGGATCAGCCTGTCGCTGAAGGCCACCCAGACCGACCCGTGGCAGGAGTTCGCCAATACCCACCAGGTGGGCGAGCTGGTCTACGGGCGCATCACCAAGCTCGTGCCGTTCGGGTCGTTCGTCCAGGTGGGCGACGGCATCGAGGGCCTGGTCCACATCTCGGAGATGGCCGGTCACCACGTCGATCTTCCCGAGCAGGTGGTCACACCGGGCGAGGAGCTCTGGGTGAAGATCATCGACATCGACCTGCAACGGCGTCGGATCAGCTTGTCGATCAAGCAGGCGGCCGAGGGCGGTGAGGTCTCCGAGGAGTACCGCGAGGCGTTCGGCGAGCACGCCTACGACGCCGAGGGGAACTATGTGGGGCCCTTCGAGTTCGCCGAGGCCGAGTTCACCCCGGAGACCGAGGCGCAGGCGGCCTGGGCGGACTACGTCGCCGAGCACGGCCCGAGCGACGGCGCTCCCGACGATGCGTCGCCGCCCCAACCGGTCGAGGGCCAGGCGCCCGCCGCGGCGAGCACCGCCGTAGAGGCGGCCCCGGCCGAGGCGCCCGCTGCGGAGAGTGGCGCCACGACAGAGAGCGCCGCCGACACAGAGAGCGCCGCCGACACAGAGAGCGCCGCCGACACGGAGACCGTCGACAGCACGCAGAGCATCACCACCACGGAGACGGTCACCGCCACGGAGGCGGTCCCGGCCGAAGGGCCCGAGGGCGGCGCACCGGCCTGACTCCGGTTTCCTGACTCCGGTTTCTGGCCGGACCCAGAGGGGTCCGTCGGCCGGGGTCCTGCATCGGACCGGCCCCGCCGGAGCTGACCGGCCCCACCTCGGCCCGAGGGAGTGCGCCGTCCCCCGGTCCCGGTTGGCCCGTCAGGCGTCTATTTGGCTGGGGACCGGCTGCGGGGCGGGTGGAACGTCGGCGGCGGCCCGAACCGTGCTGCTGGCCGCTCCGTTCGCATCCCCACCGACCAGCGGAAAGTGGCAGGCGACCTGGTGCCCCGGAGCGATCTCCCGCAACGGGGGCTCCTGCTCGGTGCACAGGTCCTGGGCGTAGGGGCAGCGAGTCCGGAACCGGCAACCCGAGGGCGGGTTGAGAGCCGAGGGGATCTCGCCGGTGAGCGGCCGGTGGTCGGAGCGGTGGTCGGGATCGGGTTCGGGAATCGAGCCCAGCAGGGCCTCGGTGTAGGGGTGGGCGGCCGTTCGGTACAGCTCGTCGGAGGCGGCCACCTCGACCAACTTTCCGAGGTACATGACGGCCACCCTGTCGCTCACGTTCTTCACCACGGCGAGGTCGTGGGCGATGAAGACCATGGTCAACCCGAACTTGGACTTGAGATCGGCCAACAAGTTGAGGATCTGGGCCTGGACCGACACGTCGAGCGCCGACACCGGCTCGTCGCAGATGAGGAGGTCGGGATCCATCATGAGGGCGCGGGCGATGCTGATGCGCTGGCATTGCCCCCCGGAGAATTCCTGCGGTCGACGATCGCCCGCCGCGTCGGGGTCGATTCCCACTGCGTCGAGCATCTCCCGGACCTGGGCGGCGCGCTCCTCCTTGGTGCCGCGGCCCCAGATGTTGAGCGGCTCGGCGACGATGTCGCGGACCCGGCGCCGTGGATTCAGCGACGAGATGGGATCCTGGAAGATCATCTGGATCTTGGTCCGGACGCTGCGCAGATCTCGCTTGGACAGCTGGCTCATGTCCTGCCCCCGGTAGACGACCCGTCCCGAGGTGGCCGGCTGCACCTGGACCAGGGCCCGGCCGGTGGTCGACTTGCCGCAGCCGGACTCGCCGACCAATCCGAGCGTCTCACCCTTCCTCACGGTGAAGCTCACGTCCGACACGGCATGGACCCGCTGGTGGCCGCTGCGGAATTCCACCACCAGGTTGTCGACCTCGAGCAACACCTCGCCCGGGTCGGCCGACGGAACGGCGGGAGCGGGGCGACTCACGGCGAGCGCACCTCGGCGTCGGGATCGATGGCGGTGCCGGCCGGGGTGCTCGATGGGTCGGGTGTACTCGATGTGCTCGGGGCGCTCGACGGGGGAGTGGTGCCGCCGGCGGATCCGACGGTGGCCGGGATAACCGGGACGCCAGGACCGGCCATGCCCGCAGACCCGGTCGGACCGGCGGCGGATTCTGGTCCGGAGAGACGGGTGGAGGGCGCGGTGGGGAGGCCGTTCACCAGTGGGAACCAGCAGGCGAAGAGATGGTCGGGCGTGCCCGCGGTGCGGAGTGGGGGCTCGCTCTCGCGGCACCTGTCCTGCACGTAGGGGCAGCGTGGAGCGAACCGGCAACCGGAGGGCGGATGGATGAGATCGGGAGGCCGTCCGGCGATGGCCCGGAGCCGGCTGCCGCTCGGCTCGGCCAAGCGGGGGATCGAGTCCACCAGGGCCCGGGTGTAGGGCATATGGGTGTCGGCGAACAGAGCGTGGGTCGGGGCCTGCTCGACGATGCGCCCGGCGTACATGACCACGATGTGGTCCGTCCGGCTGGCCACCACCCCCAGGTCGTGCGTCACCAGGATGACGGCCATGTGCCGCTCGCGCTGCAGGTCGGCCAGCAGGTCGAGGATCTGAGCCTGCACGGTGACGTCGAGACCGGTGGTCGGTTCGTCGGCGAGCACCAAGCGCGGCGCGCAGGCCAGGGCGATGGCGATCATGACCCGCTGGCGCATCCCCCCCGACAGCTGGAACGGGTACCACCGGATCCGCTCCTCCGGGGAGGGGATGCCCACCGAGCGGAGGAGCTCGATCGCCTGCGCCTTGGCCTCGGCCCTGTCCATGCCGAGGTGCAGCCGGAGCGACTCGGTGATCTGCTTGCCGATGCGCTTCACCGGGTTGAGCGCTGTCATCGGGTCCTGGAAGATCATGCTCAGCTCTGCGCCCCAGACTTGGCGGAGCTGGACCTGGCTCATGGCCGTCAGCTCGTGGCCGGCGAAGGTGACGGTGCCGCTCTTGATCACGTCGTGGGCGGGGAGCAGGCCCATGATCGAGCGGGCCAGCACGGTCTTGCCGGATCCGGACTCGCCCACGATCCCGAGGGTCTCCCCCCGGCGCACCGTGAGCGAGACGCCGTCGACGGCGCGGACGGTCCCCCTCGAGGTGCGGAAGGCGGTGTGGAGGTCGTCCACGACCAACAGGGCCTCGGCGGGATTGCCGATGTCGCTGAACTCGAAGGACTGGCCCCGCCTCCGGGCGGCCGACAGCAGGCTCACAGCAGGCCCTCTCGGATGTCGAACCGTTGACGGAGACGGTCGCCGATGAGGTTGATCGACAGCAGCAGCAGGAACATGGCCAGCACCGGCCACATCATGATGTAGGGGTTGGTGTTGAGGTTGTTGTTCGAGGCGCCCTCCGAGATCATGTTCCCCCATGAAGGCGAGGGGAGAGGCACGGACAGCCCCAGAAAGGCCAGCGACCCCTCGATCACGATGACTCCGGCGATGGTGATGAGCCCGAAGGTGACGGCCACGGGCACGACGTTGGGAAGGATCTCCCGGAAGACGATCCTGGTGGAGCCGGCGCCGAGGGTCTTGGCCGCGATGACGAAATCGCGATTGGCGAAGGACAGGCTGGAGGCCCGCACCACCCGGTACAGCAGGGGAATGGTCGCCACGCCGATGATGATGGTGATCTTCGGGAGGGTCTGCCCCCAAAAGGCCACGACCGCGATCACGGCCACGATGGCCGGGAAGGCAAGCAGCACGAACGCCCCGGCGTTGAGGGAGATGTCCAGCCGGCCGCCTTTGTAACCCGAGATGAGACCCAGGGTGCCGCCGATCAGCATGCCGATGGCCACAGCACCGAATCCGACCACCAGCGACACCCGCGACCCGAAGATGAGCCGGCTCAGCAGGTCGCGGCCGAGATCGTCGGTGCCGAGGAGGTGGTGGAGGCTGGGCGAGGCGTTGATGGCGGAATAGTTCTGGAAGTTGGGGCTGGGCAGCGGGAGCAGGTCGGCGATGATGGCGAGCATGACGACCAGCCCGACCCAGCCCAGGGCGATCCAGAACAGGAGTCCGAGCGGCCTGCGCAGCAGGATGTCGTCGGAGTCGAGGCTCTCGCTCTGGCGCGAGACCACCAGTTCGTCGACCGCGGCCAGGCCGGGGACGGAGTCGGCCAGCAGGGCGCCCGAGGTCCGGGTGGATGTGAGCTCGCGGTCGTCAGGCACCGGTCACCCCCTCGTCACCCGGGGGTCCACCACGGTGAAGACGAAGTCGATGATGAATTGGAGAAGCACGTAGACGACCGCCACTACCAGGGTGATGCCTTGGACGACCAGATAGTCGCGCTGGTTGACCGCCAAGACCAACGAATACCCCAGGCCGCTCAGAGCAAACAGGTACTCGACGATGAAGGTGCCGGCGATGAGAGCACCGATGTTGACACCGGCCGCGGCCAGGAGGGAGAACGACGAAGGCCGGAAGGCGTGGCGCCACATGATCCGGCTGGACGACAGGCCCTTGGAGCGTGCCATGGTGATGAAGTCTTCCTGCAACGTGCTGATCAGGTCCGAGCGGAAGAGCCGGTAGTAGACGGCGATCGAGCCGGCGGTGATGGCCAACGACGGCAGGAGCATGTCGCGCAGGTTGGTCCCCGGGTTCTGGGTGAATGGCACGTACCCGGTGGCGGGGAACCAGTGCAGCCCCACGGCGAAGATGGCCACCATGACCGGAGCGATGACGAACGGCGGCAGGGCCAGCATGCCGAAGGTGCCCGTGGTGGCCGCGTTGTCCAGGGGGCGGTTGGGTCGCCGGGAGGTCACGAGGGCCAGCGGGATGGCCACGGCGAATGCGATGACCTGGGAGATGATGATGAGCTCGAGGTCGATGGGCCACCCGGTGGAGATGATATGACGCACCGACTCGTGGTTCAGGTAAGACTGCCCGAGGTTGCCGTGGAACACGGCGGTCAGCCAGGTGAAGTACTGCTGGAAGAGGGGTTTGTTGAGGCCCAGCTGCTTGAACAGGACGGCCCGGTTGTGGGCGGTGTCGTTGGGCCCGAGGATGGTCACCGACGGATCGCCCGGGAGCAGGTGGACGAGGAGGAAGATCAGTACCGAGATGATGAATGCCACGACCGCCAGTTGGAGCAGTCGGCGAATGAGGTACTTGATCATCGTGGGGTCGGGTCGCGGCGCCGGGGTCCGGACGCCTATCCCTTGAGCCAGACCTGGGTCGGGAAGAAGATGCCCTCGTCGAAGCCGTAGCCCGGCTTGCCGCTGTCGGGGAGGGTGGGGTTGTTGAAGTTCTGGACCCGGTCCGCCGCCACCTCGGAGAAATAGAACTGCTCAATCCACAGGTAGGGCAGCTGAAGGCCGAGCTGCTCGTTGACCGTTCGGTAGGCGGCCACCCGGGTGGCCTGGTCGGTCGTGTGCCGTCCCTCGAGCATGGCTGCCTCGAGCGTCGAATCGTTCATCCTCGTGAAGTTGAGCCCGATGCTCCCGATGGGCGAGATGGTGGTGGTGCTCCACCAGACGTAGTTGAGATCCGGGCTGACCGCCCCGAACTGGTAGGAGGTCACCGCCTGGAAATTGCCCACGATGAAGTCGTTGATGATGGTGGCCTGCTCCTCCTCGGAGATGGTCACGTTGAAGCCGACCTGCTGCCACATCTGCTGGACGGCCTGGACCTCCTTGATGGCCACCGGGTCCGGGATGGTCTTGAGGTTGATGGTCGGTGTCCCGTGCTTGGCTTTGTACTGGTTGACCAGGGCGGTGGCGCCGCTCGGGTCGAAGGTGGGGAAGGCGGTCTTGCTGTAGTACGGCGAGTTGGGCAGGAAGAGCCCGTTGGCCGGCTGTTGTGGAGGACCCCCGAGGACCTTTTGCACGTCGGGCTGGTTGATGGCCTTGGCCAGGGCCTGCCGGATGGAGAGATCACTGGTGGGCGGGGTGTCCAGGTTCAACATGATGTAGGTGAAGGTGGGCTGACCGATGACACCCGTGCGGGTGTCGACCAGCTGGTAGCCCGACACCCCCTCGAAGTTGGTGATGGTGCTGGGGGTGGCCGACTGGATCATGTCGACCCCACCGGAGCGCAGGGTCGACTCGCGCTGCGAGCTGTCCGGGATGGGCTTGAAGGTGATGCTGTCGAGGTAGGGGAGACCGCTGCGCCAGTAATTGGGGTTCCGGGTGGCGGTGAAGAAGCTGTTCTGCTGCCATTGCGAGTAGATGAACGGCCCGGTCCCCACCGGCTGGAGGACCCCCGAGGCGCCAGAGCTGGCCTTGTCGATCATGGCCTGGCCGACCACGTAGCCGACCTGGGTGGTGAGGCCCGCCGGGAAGCTCGGGTTGGGGCCGGTCAAGTGGTAGACGACCGTCATGGCGTCGGTCGCCTCGACCGAGGCGACTTGGGCGAGGGCCACGCCGGTGAGAATCGAACTCTTGAGGGCTTTGTAGTTCGACACCACCACGGCGGAGGTCAGGGCCGTTCCGTCGTTGAATTTGATATTGGGCCTGAGCGTCATCGTCCACGTGTCGAAGGTGGCGTTGGGGGTCATCGACTGCGCCAGGTACGGCTGGATGGTCCCGTCGGCCGCCACCGCCATCAGGGGGTCGTAGACCGCGTTGGCGTACAGGAACCCGTTTGTGTCCCAGTGGTTGTTCGGAGGGTAGAACCCGTCGATCTCGGCGATGGTGCCTACGGTGAGCGACCCGCCTCGCTGGGGTGTTCCCGTGCCGACGCCCGGTTTCGACCCCGCGGAGGTCGTGGTCGGCGACCCGGAGCTGGAGGAGCAGCCGGCCAGCAGGCTCGGCACGCCGGCTCCGAGGGCGACGGCCCCGCCGGCCAGGGCAGAGCGGGACAGAAAGCTCCGACGACTGAATTCGCTACCCGATGTCACCATTATCCCCCTGGCCTCATCCGAACGATGACTTCCCGTCCCCTCTCGAACGAGTCAACATCTCGTTCCGGGAGAGCGCACTCTACCCACAGGCACGAGTCACCGTGGGGGCACGTTACCGCCAAGTAGGTGCTGGTTCCAGGGGTGGGAGCACTCTCCCCAGGGATAGGGAGAGACTCCACCCCGTCTCCGGCGCTGGTTACCATGCGAGCCATGGACGTAGCGCCGCCGGGGCCGGCCTCGGTCGTCGAGCCGGCGATCGGTGTCGCTCCCTCGGGCGGGACGGGCAGCGCCGCCGGGACGGGCAGCGCCGCCGGGACGAGCAGCGCCGCCGGGACGGTCGCCCCCGCACCGCCCGCCTCCGAGGAGGTCCGGGCGGACGGATCGGCGCCGGAGCTCGTCCGTGACGATGCCCAGGGGAGGCCCTTCAGCCGGCGGACCATCAACCTGCTCACCGCGCTGGCGGTGTTGGTCGTGGCGTTCACGGTCGTGCTCCGCTTCTGGACGACCTCGGACCTCTGGCTCGACGAGGCCCTGACCGTCAACATCGCCCGCGAGCCACTGCACCTCATCCCTTCGTTCCTTCGCCGGGACGGTGCACCACCTCTGTACTACGTGATGCTCCACTTCTGGACCGCCTGGTTCGGCACCTCGGACATCGCCGTGCGGTCTCTCTCCGGAGTCATGGGTCTCGTCACGTTGCCGTTGGCTTGGCTGGCGGGGAGGCGCCTGGGCGGTCGGACGGTGGCCTGGGCGGCCACCCTGCTGGTCGCCACGTCGCCGTTCGCCATCCGGTACTCGACCGAGGCGCGCATGTACGCGCTGGTCATGCTCCTCACCGTCCTCGGGTATCTCGCTCTCGACGGCGCGCTCCGCCGTCCGGGCCCCGGGAACGTGATCGCCGTCGGCGTGGTGACGTCGCTCCTGCTCTACTCCCACTACTGGTCGATCTATCTCATCGGGGTTGTCGCGCTGTGGTTGGCCTGGCAGGCCTGGCGCGGGCGGCCCCGCCTTCGGCCCGGGGCCCGGGCGTCACTGGTGGCCGTGCTCGTCGGCTCACTGACCTTCGTTCCCTGGTTGCCCACCTTCTTGTACCAGTCGCACCACACCGGGACACCGTGGGCCACCCCGGCCAACTTTGCCGCCATGGTCAACGCCGTGGCCTCGTTCGCCGGAGGTGGCACCAACGGGGGCCGGGCCCTGGCTCTCATCTTCTTCGCCCTGGCCGGGCTCGGTGTCTTCGGGGTGGCCACCGACCGCCTTCACATAGAGCTCGACATACCGCACGCGGCCCCTGGGGCGGCCCCTCGCCATCGCCATCGTGGGCACGCTCGGGGCTGCCATCGCCGGTGGGCTCATCACCAACAGCGCGTTCGACGCCCGCTACGCGTCGGTCGTGTTCATTCCCCTCATCCTGCTGGTCTCCCTCGGGTTGGTGACCTTCGCCGACCGGCGGGTGCGGGTGGCCGTCCTGGCCGTAGCGGTGGTAGCCGGGCTGGCCAGCGCCATCCCCAACGTCACCACCGACCGGACCCAAGCCGGCCAGGTGGCCGCAGCCATCGCCCGTCAGGGGAAGCCGGGCGACATCGTCGCCTACTGCCCGGACCAGCTCGGACCGGCGGTCAACCGCCTACTGCCGGCCGGTCGCTACGGGCAGACGACGTTCCCGCACGGCACCGGACCGGTCTTCGTCGACTGGGTCGACTACGGAGCGGCGTCGCGGGCCGGATCGGCGGTCAGCTTCTCGCTCCGTCTCGAAGCGGCCGCCGGCTCGAGCCGCCAGATCTACGTGGTGTGGGCGCCCGGCTACCAGACGCTCGGGACCAAATGCGAGGGCATCGTCCAGACTCTCCAGGGTGATCCGCGGTTCCGGGCCACCCAGGTGGTGACCGGCGATCCCGAGAACTTCTATCAACCCATGTGGCTGGTCCGTTTCACGCCGACGGCACCCTGACGGGTGGTCGGCATCGCACACGGGATCGCCGGACCCCAGCTGCCGCCGACCGACGGGGCCACCACCAGCACCGGAGCCGCGGCTGATCCATCCGTGACCCCATCGGGAACCCGGGAGATGTCGCGTCCGGCGTGGTCACGACGGGCTCGGGCTGGGAGCCGGGTCTTCGCCCGGGCGGTACTGGAGGCGCTTCCGGCCTGGATCGTCGCCCGGGTGCTGGTCGTCGTCACCCTGATCCTGGCCCACGGGATCGTCGGCACTGTCCGACCGGGGAACGCGACAGCCCGTCTCCACGTCCAGCAGAGCCTGCTCACCTGGGACGGCGGCTGGTACCAGTCGATCGCCGCCCACGGCTACACCGCCACGGGGTTGCAGTCGGTCCGCTTCTTCCCGGCCTTCCCGATGGCCGGCCGGGCCCTGGCCTGGTTGCCCGGGGCCACCCCGGGTTTGGCCCTGGTGTTCCTCTCCAACATCTGCTCGCTGGCCGCCATGGCCTCGCTGCTCCTGTTGGTACGCCAGGACCTGGGACGTGATCTCGGCCCGGACCTGGCCCGCCGCTCGGTCTGGCTCCTGGCCCTTGCCCCGGCTGCCTACTCACTGGTTCTCGGCTATGCCGATGGGCCGCTCCTCCTCTGCTCGGTGGTGGCCCTGTTCGGGGCCCGCACGGGACGCTGGTGGTGGACGGCGCTGGCCGGCCTGGTGGGGGGCCTCGTCCGCCCGGTCGGGATCCTGCTCGTTGTCCCGGCGCTGGTGGAGGTGTGGCGCCAGCGGAAGGTCGGCGCCACAACGTTCGGTTGGGCCGCCCGGGTGTCGGCCATCCTGGGTCCACTGGTCGGCACCGGGTCCTACCTGGCCTGGGTCGACGGCCAGTTCGGGGATCCGTGGCTGCCGTTCCGGGTGCAGCAGCAGCTCGGCCACCGGGGTGCCGTCAGGCTGCCGTTCCCCGCCATGTGGCACAACCTCCTGTCGGTGACCCACGGTCACCATTTCGGGCAGCGCCGTCCCATGTCCCCTGGGTGGTCGTGAGCGTGGTGTTGGTGGTCATCGCCTTCCGGCGCCTACCGGTCTCCTACGGCGCATTCGCCGTCGCTGTGCTGGCCGCCGCCCTGGCCAGCTCCAACCTCGACTCGTTCGAGCGCTACGCCTTGGGGGCGTTCCCGTTGGTAGTGGCGGCCTCGACACTGACCGGCCGCCGCCCGGTGGAGCTCGCCGTCCTTGGGCTGTCCGGATTGGCCATGGCCGGCTACGCCACGCTGGCCTTTCTCGGCATTGTGGTCCCGTGATCGGAGCTGGCACGGGCCCGCGCCGGCCCCCCAGCTGATCAACCCGGATCTCCGGCCGCGGGGCACGTGCATTCCCCCGATGTCTGGGTCGACCCACTAGCCTGGCCCAGCGAGGGGCCTCGGGATGTGCCCGCCGTCAGGGCACGGTGCTCCCGGCCCGGAGGAGGCGGGCCGGACGGCAGGCCCGCTCTGCACGCTGCGCTGAGCTGTGTCGGCAGGTTGAACGGAACGAACCGAGGTGGCCTCCGACGTCGCGTTCGGCCCGGATGGAACGAGGGGCGAGTGCCGACCTGGTCTGGCCAGCAGCGTCGGGACGAGCGAAATGACCGACACCGCAATACCCCCAGATGAGCCGGGCGACCCGGATGACCGAGATGACCGAGACAGAAAGGCCGGACACCAGCGAGTGGCACTAGCGACAGGGAGGGCGAGGGCTGGCACGGCGGCGGAGAGCCAAAGCCGGTCGCACGGGCGACGGCCGGTCCTGGTCATCGGGGGTGGTCCGGCCGGGCTCACCGCGGCCCATCAACTGGCCGAGGCCGGTGACCCGGTGGTGGTCGTGGAAGAGGACTCGGTGGTGGGCGGCATCAGCCGCACAGTGGTTCGGGACGGCTGGCGCTTCGACATCGGGGGCCACCGCTTCTTCACCAAGGTGAGGCCGGTAGAGGAGTTCTGGCACAAGGTGCTCCCCCCGGAGGACTTTCTCCTCCGTCCCCGGATGAGCCGCATCTTCTACGGCGGGAAGTTCTACGACTACCCGATCAAGCTGGGCAATGCTCTGTCGAATCTCGGCCTCATCGAGGCGATCCGCTGCGGGCTCTCCTTCCTCTGGGTGCGTCTGCGGCCGCCCAAGGACGTCACCACCCTCGAGGGGTACATCGTGTCCAACTACGGCTGGCGCCTCTACGAGCATTTTTTCAAGACCTACAACGAGAAGCTCTGGGCCGTCTCCGCTTCGGAAATCTCCGCTGATTGGGGTGCGCAGCGGATCAAGGGAATGTCTTTGTGGACGGCGGTGTGGGAACCGATCCGCTCCTCGTTGCGCGGCCGCCGCCGTGACCGGTCGAAGCAGGTGACCAGTCTGATCGAGGAGTTCCAGTACCCGAAGTACGGGCCCGGCATGATGTGGGAGCGTTGCGCCGAGCAGGTCAGGGCCATGGGCGGCAGCCTGCGGATGGAGACCTCGGCGGCGGCGCTTCATGTCGAGGACGGCACCGCGGTGGCAGTGACGGTGCGGTCAGCCGACGCTGACGAGCGAATCCCGGTGTCGCACGTGATCTCGTCGATGCCGTTCACATCGCTGGCCCGCATCGTCGACCCCCCGGTCCCCGACGAAGTGCTCGCCGCCGCCGCCGACCTCCGCTACCGCGACTTCCTCACGGTGGCACTGGTGGTCCCCGAGGAACGGGGCTTTCCCGACAACTGGATCTACATCCACTCGCCGGAGGTCAAGGTGGGGCGGATCCAGAACTTCGGGTCGTGGTCCCCCTTCATGGTCAAGGACGGTCGGACGTGCCTCGGGATGGAGTACTTCGTCTTCGAAGGGGACGAGCTCTGGACACGACCGGACGGCGAGTTGGTGGCTCTAGCCATCGAGGAGCTGGGCAGCGATCGGACTGGTCGAGCCGGCTGATGTGGAGACCGGCTATGTGGTTCGGATGCCCAAGGCCTATCCCGTGTACGACGACGTCTACCGTGACAATGTGGAAGTGATCCGTCGGTGGTTCGAGCAGCATGCGTCCAATGTGCATCCGGTGGGCAGGAACGGTATGCACAAGTACAACAATCAGGACCATTCGATGTACACGGCGATGCTGACGGTGGAGAACATCCGCGGCGCCGACCACGACATCTGGTCGGTCAACGTCGAAGAGGAGTACCACGAAGTCGATGAAGCGAAGGCGAGCGAGGGCAGCGGCGGGACCGGTCGGGACGCACCGGTGATCCCCCGCCAGGCTGCGACCCTGGGTCGCGCCGCCGTTTAGGCGGCGACCGGACCGGCCAGGTGTCGCGCCGTAGGCGGCGAGATCCGGAATGAGCGACGCCAACGACCCGCCCCGGGAGCCCGAAACAACCGATCCGGAAGGATCGGGGCTTGAAGCCATGCTGGAGGAGATCGAGACCGTCGTCGAGCCGGTCACTGAATCGGTGTCGATGGCCCCGGCCGTCGGTATCGCCGTGGCCGGGGGACCGATGATCACCCTCCCGGACGACGAACGGGCCACGGCGGCCACGAAGGGCGCGGCACCGGCGGCGGTCCTGCAGCCCGAGGGGCCCGGACTATCTGACGGACATGCTCCCGCCGCGAGCGGAACGGCTCCCAAGCATGAATCGGTGATTGCCGGCCTCACCCAGGCCGGGCCCGTGGCCTTGGCGGGCATGTTCGTCAACGGGGCCGCCGTCCTGGTCGTGGTGGTGGTGGCCCGGCTGGTCACCCCGGCGTCCTACGGTGCCATCGCCCAGTTGCTCGGGCTGTTCTTCATCCTCTCGATGCCCGGTTCGGCTGTGCTGGTAGGGGTGGTCCGTCGCGTCACCGCCCTACAGCGCGCCGGGCATGCGGGCATGGTTCGTCAATGGGCCGGGCGTCTCCACCGCATCGTGCTCGCGGCCATCGTGGCCGAGGCGGTGATCGTCCTGGCCCTCCAGGGTTGGATCGCCCGACAGCTGTCGCTGCCCAACAGCGAAGGGGTGGCGCTGATCCTCGTCTCGGGGGGCATCTGGATCTTGCTCTCGGTGGATCGCGGCTTGTTGCAGGCCCACCGCGGCTACCGTGCGCTCGCCGGCAACCTCCTGGTGGAGGGGGGGTTCCGCACGGTGTTCGTCATCGTGTTCGTGGGCGCCCACATGGGTGTGGCCGGGTATGCGCTCGGAGTCTTCATCAGCGAGACACTGGCGACCATCCACGCTCGGTGGCTCGCCACCCGGGTCTGGTCGGCCGAGCCCGAGGTCCTCGATCCGGCCGTCGTGGACCTTGCCGCCGACTCGAGCCTGGTCCGGCGCCGCCTGGTGGCCGACGTGTCGGCTGCTTTCGTCGGCCTCGCGCTGCTCGGACTCCTCCAGAACGTCGACGTCATCCTGCTCGGCCGGTTGGATCACGCCAACGTCGGCCCCTACGCGGCCATCTCGGTGGCATCAAAGGCGCTCGTCTTCGGTGCCTTGGCCTTAGGCGCCTACCTCCTTCCCGAGGCCACCATCCGGTGGAACGAGGGCGGCCACGCCGTCCGCCAGCTCGGGGTAACCCTCATCTTCCTGGCCGTTCCCTCCGCGCGTGCTGCTCGGCGTCTCCTTGCTGGTGCCGCGATGGTTCCTAACCCTGGTGTTCTCGGCCAAGCTGAGTTCAGCAGCCCCCGCCTTCGCTACCCTGGTGGCGGCCATGATGTGCCTTTCGTTCTCCGTTCTCGTGACCAACTATCTCTTCGGGACGGGCTCCCGCTGGATCGTGTTCCTCCTTCTCGGTGGAGCGTCCCTCGCCGTCGTGCTGGTGGCCATGGCGGGGGGCGGGACCACCCAGACGGCCAGTGCGGACCTCATCGCCCAGGCCGCGCTGGCTGCGGCGATGGCCGTGGCTTTCGCCGTCATTCACCGCAGACATCGGGGGCGACACTGGTTTTCGGCCTCGGCGCCGACTCGGCGAAGCATCACCTCCGGATCCGGGCCAATACCTGCTCACTGAGCCGGCGGCGAGCAGCGCCGGTACACTCGACCCTTCATCGGGGGACAGGGCGTCCGAAAAAGCTGGCGTCGGAAGTGAGCGGTGATGAGGCGTGTGACCGGGGAGCCTGAGGCGGCGGAGACCGCCGGCGCTACCGTTCGAGCTGAGCAGAAGCCCGCTCGAACCCCTCCGAGGCCGATCGGACCCGCACCGGAGCCCGTCCCGACCGAATCGACCAACACCCGCTCCGTTCGCACCGCGGCCCAGGAGGTGCCCGCCTCGCTTCCGCGGCTGATCCCGGTGCCGGGATCGGACGTCCATGGCGACCGGCACCCTGCTGCCTTTCGGACGGGCGGGCCCGCCCCGCTGGCCCGCCCGGGGTCGGAGGTGCGTCACGACCCGTCGAGACTGCAGCGCTTCTCGGACCTCACCATCGCCGAGATCGCCGACCGGGCCGGGTCTGCGGCGCATCGACGTCATCGCCTGGCGCGACTTCGACGACGAAGAGGCGGGCGGCTCGGAGCTGCATGCCCATCGCGTCCTGTCGGCCTGGTCGGACGCAGGGCTCGACGTGTCGATTACCACCTCGGCCGTGCCCGACCGGCGGACGGTGATCCGCCGCAACGGCTACCGGGCCATCCGGCGGGCAGGTCGCTACTCGGTGTTCCCACGGACCATGCTCTCGGGCGCGATCGGACGGATCGGCAACGGTGACGGTCTCGTGGAGATCTGGAACGGCATGCCGTTCTTCTCGCCCGTCTGGGCCCACTGCCCGCACATCGTCTTCCTGCACCACGTGCACGCCGAGATGTGGAAGATGGTCCTCCCGAAGGGTCTGGCCGAGCTCGGGTACGCCATCGAGCATCGCTTCGCTCCCCCTTCTACCGGAAGAGTCGCATCGTGACGCTCTCCAGCTCGGCCAAACGGGAGATCGTCGACCGGCTGCACATCCCCCCGGAACGTGTCTCTGTCTCGCCCCCCGGTGTCGAGCCGCAGTTCTTCCCGGGCGGTGAGCGATCCGAGGATCCACTGGTGGTGGCGGTCGGCCGGCTGGTCCCGGTCAAGCGGTTCCACTTGTTGATCGAAGCGCTCGTCGCCCTCAAGGCTGGCCACCCCGGGTTGCAGGCGGTCATCGCCGGGGAGGGCTACGAACGGCCCGCCCTCGAGGCGCTCATCCACCGGTGCGGAGGCCGAGTCCTGGATCTCGCTGCCCGGCTATGTGCCCGAGGAGGAGCTCATCGAGCTGTACCGCCGGGCCTGGGTCCTCGCCTCCACCTCGCTCCGCGAGGGGTGGGGGATGACCGTGACCGAGGCCGGCGCCTGTGGTACCCCGTCGGTCGTCACCAGGATCGGTGGGCACGAGGACGCGGTGCTGGACGGCCGGACGGGCATCCTGGCCGACACCCAGGACGACCTCGTGGCCGGGATCGATGCCCTGCTCCGGGACGAGATGCTCCGCCGGAGGCTGGGCAGCGCGGCGCAGGCCCATTCTGCCCGCTTCACCTGGGAGGCGTGTGCTCGAGGAGCCCTGGTGGCGCTGGGCGCCGAGGCACTGGCCCGGCAGTAGGAGCTGCGCCGGGGCAACCCGTCACGCCCGACGAGCCGTGGATCAGCCAGACGATTCGGGCGCGGGCGACGTGTCCATCGGCGTTTCCCCGATCGGCGAGGGATCGGTTGCGCGGGGCGGGCCGACCGGGCCGACCGGGTCGCTCGGACCGACCGGGCCTTCGGTCAGCGGGGCCCGGGGAGGGGTATCGACCGACACCGGGTCGGCGCTGTCACCGGGCGCTCTCCGCCGGGAGAGCACGGCTTCCACCACGGCGTCGGCGGCGAGGAAGACCACCCCGGCCCACGCCCATCGGCTGGCCGTCTGGAAGGGAACCGGCCAGTTGCCCCCGGGCGGCACGGCGGTGCCGGCTTGGGTTACGACCACGTAGATTCCCGCGGCCACGATGCCGGCCACGGCCGAGATGCCCAGCACGATGCGGAGCCGGGGAACGAGCAGGACGACCGCGGTGGACACGCCGACCACCAGGCCCACGAGTGGGGCGGCGATGGCCGCCCCCACCGCTCCGGTGATGCCTCCGGTCACCAGGGCCACGAGCAGCGGAGCGGAAGGAGCTCCGGCAGTGAACGGTCGGATCAGTGTCGGCGAGCCTTGGGGACCGTCGTTCCTGGTTCGCCGGCTGTCCCGGTCCTCCCGCCGCCGGTTCCACTCCCATGACCCGAGGACCAGGACCAGACACAGCACGATGGCCAAGGCCGAGACGATGAGCGCCAGGTCCACGCGCCGCTGCGGTTGCCAGCGCAAGACCACGGAGACGGTGCCGTCGTGGACCGTCGTCCCGAGCCGCCGAAGGATCGAGACGCCAACCATTGGCGTAACCGTCGACGAGCCCCGGTCTCCCGAGACTCCCGCCGCCCGTCACCGTGGCCGTCCAACCCGGGTTGATGCTCTGGCCGAGGACGAGGTCCGCACCACCCGATCCGGCGCTGCCGCCCAACCCGCTCACCGTCAGATGCACGGTGGTGGCGGTCTGGCTCTGGACGCGCACGGTGGGCGAGGTGGTGGCCGGTGGTGCCTGGAGGGTCGTGCCGGTGGCCAGCGGCATGGCGCCGCCGCCCGGAGCCGAATCCAGGGCCAGCTGATCGATGTCGAAGCCCGAGATCTGGCCCAGGGCCGAACGCAAGGTGTGTCGGACCGGCCCCCAGTGCCAGGCCCCCGGCGTCGGGTCCACAGGGGGTGACGGTCAGGGGCTGGCGTGACAGTGCGGTCGACGTCGACCCGCTGACCGACACCCACAGGGGCTGACCGTCGACTGAGAGCAGGTCGCTGCGGCAGCTGGTGGGGATGGTCGGCGGCAGCGTGCCGACCTGCACACCGGGGATGCCGACCTCGGCGATCCCGATGGGCATGGCGATCGGGGTCTGCGAGTAGTAGTTGAGCGTGTTCTCGACACGGACGGCGTCGACGGTGATCCGCACGCTCTGCCCCGTCAAGGGCGGGAAGGTGATCGGAACGTCGGCGAGCGACCCGGGGACGCCGCCGTCGGGGATCGGGGGCAGCGCGACCGTGGCGGCCGCACCGTCGGCCGACACCGTCACCTTGGTGGGCACCGAATGCTGACCGTCGGCCGCGATCTTGAGGTCGAGGTGGTCGAACGTGACGGGCCGGGGCAAGACGTACTGGAGCCACTGTCCGGCCTGGTGGGTCACCCCGAACCCCGGCTCCCAGAGGGTGCTCGGATCGCCGTCCAAGGTAGCAACCGCACCCGCCCGCAGGTCACCGGGCAGGCGGCCGAGCGAATAGGCGGTCACCGCTCCACCGGGAGGGCTCGACCGACCCACGAGCCGGTCGATCTCGTCGTCGGGGATGAGCGGGGAGATGCGGGCCGCCCCGGTCACCGAGAAGGTCCGCGCCGTCGGCAGCCAGAAGGTCCGGGCCAGCGAGGTCTCGATGTCAGAGCGGGGTGGCGCTCCCGAGCTGCGCAGCCGGGTCATGATCAAGCTGAGCCGGTGTGAGATGGAAGCCGGTCCTGCCGCCCGCAGCAGGTCCTCGGGCATGGAGATCGTCTCGTCGGCCGAGACACCGGGAATCCTCACCTCGGCGAACCCCACGGAGCTACGCGAGGCCACCGGAGTCCGTTGGTTGGCCACGGCTACCGCGCTCACCGTCAGGCGGAGCGTGGTGAAGGTCCGGGCCGGAAAGTTGATCACTTGTCCGGCCGGCGTGCGTGACCGGGAATCGAGCGGAACGACCACCGCCTGGCCTCCGTCGAAGGTGAGGGTGACCTTCGTCATCCAGCGGTCGGGATCACCGGTCTGGGGCTGCACGACGTTGATGGTGCCGAGTGTCCGTCGGTGGTCGAGCGAGACCTGCCACCACTGCCCCAGCTGCTGGGAGAAGGAGTCGTCCAGCCACGCCGTCTGGGTGTTGCCGTCGAGTGCAGCGGACGGCCTGTTCTCGGGCAGGTAGCTGATGGAGGAGCCGTAGGACGAGGCGGTGACCGAGGCTACGCCGGTGATGCGGGAGGTGGTCTGGGCATCGGAGGGGACGCCGGGGAAGAGGTTGATGGGGGCGTCGGTGGGGTCGCTGGTGTCGGGTCCCTGGGCAGCCGTCTCGGTGTACCCGGTGTTCTCGTTGAGCGAATTCCAGCGGTAGCCCTGCTTCCGGTTGGTGTCGGTCACTACCAGGTCGGCCGGCGCGCCGAGGGTGCGCCGGCGCAGGGAGGGGTCGAGGTCGAGGGTCCCGGCGTAGAAGATGGTCGGGTTGTTGCCGAGCAGCCCGACCGAAGCGGCGTTGACGATGCCCGAGGCGTCGCCGTCGATGACCAGCGGATGCGCCGTCGAATCCGTGCGCACCAGCGGGCGCGGTTGGGCCACGGTGTAGCTGGTCAGCGGTGCCGGCCATCCTTGGGTGGGAGATCGGGCCAGGGTGGCCTCGTCGAAGTGGGGTATGAGCGGGACGTTGGGGGTGGGGCGGCCGTAGGTCACCGGGTTCGAGAGCCCGGGCGGGGTCGTGGACAGCTCGTAGGCCAGCTGCTGGGGGATGGGCGTGTCGTAGCGCTCGTAGGCCTGGTCGTACTGGACCAGCACGTCGCCGGCGCTCAAGAGCGACGACAGGGGGCCGATCGTGTTCCAGTCCGCGGTCCCGTCCTGCACGGGCGTGTCGACCGCCTGGAGCAGGTCGGCGGTGGCCAGCGAGCCCATGATCTGCTGCTCGTGGGTGACGAACGGCCGGGTCATGAGGCCGGGGTAGACGGTGTCCACCGTGTCGCCCCAGCGGTAGGCGGCGAAGTTGTTACCGGGCAGGGCGTAGACCCTGGTCCCGGGATGGGTGCGGTCGAGCGCGGCGGCGGCCTGCCGCACGTACAGGGGCGGAACGGCTGGTTGGGTGAAGCCGTCGGCCACGATGCCCCCGGTCCACAGCGGCGTCGAGGCAGCCGCTACAGCCACCACGGCCAGCCCCCCGACGACCAGGCCGGTGCGAGGGACCCGGGCCACCACGGCGCTCACTGCCGCTCCGAGGAACATGGCCAGGCTGAGGAGGATGACCGGTGAGGCCCGGTCGGTGGACCGCATGGCCAGGCCGGCGGTCGTGTCGACCATGATGGCCTTGAGGACCGACCCGATCGCCGAGGGATCTGTGTACGGGTTGGGGCCGACGGCCAGCACCATGCCGACCACGGTGATGAGGACGAAGTACCCGCGGTAGCGCCACCGGGCGATGACGGCTCCGGCGAAGGCGAGCGCCGGGACCACGAAGCTGGCCGCGATCAGCCCCACGTTCTGCGTGTACGCGACCGAGGTCTGCGTCCAGGCCCCGACCCGGTCCGACCCGTAGAAGTACCAGTAGCCGAGGCCGCGGATGATCTCCGACGCCAGCGAGGTACTGCTGGTGGCCGGCACCGTCTCGGTGTACTTGAGCACGTTGATCCCGTAGGCCGCCTCGACCTGGAGGCCCACCGCCCACCACAGCGAGACGAGGGCGGTCAGCCCTCCGACCTTCCAGGCCACGCCCCAGGCGCGCCGCCAGGTCGTCTCTCGCGCTACCAGAACGGCGTAGGGCAACCAGAGGGCGGGAGCGATGCCCACGTAGAGGACCGAGCTGGCGTTGATGCCGCTGACCAGAGCCACGACCAGCGCGAACAGCGCCGGGTAGCGCCACCCTCCCCGCCGCAAGGCCAGGATGACGAAGGCGACCATCCAGGGCAGTCCGGCCCATGGCATGAGGATCACCGAGATGCGGCCCGAGTACTGCAGGACATACGGGGCGAACATGAAGCCGATGGCGGCGACGTACCGGCCCGGGCCGGTGAGGCCGAGCGTTCGCCACAGGTAGAGCACTCCGGCCCCGGCGGCGAACAGCAGTGCAGCCATCCATAGCCGCTGGGCGACCCACAGTGGCAGGTGGAGCTCGGCGGCGGCCCAGTAGTAGGGGCCCATGGGGAGGAGGTAGCCGATGTTCTCGTGGGTCACCGTCCCGAGGGCCACGTTCGGGTCCCAGAGCGAGACCGCCTGGCGCACGTACCGGCCCGGGTCGAGATAGAGGTACGTCTTGGTGTCGTCGACCACCGTGCCGGGCTCGGAGGCCAGCATGGGAACGAGGGCGAGCAGTCCCACTACTCCGTAGTCGATGACGGTTCGCAGCCGGTCGGACGGTCGCCAGCGTCCAGGGGACGAACTCGGGCGGACCGGATCCGGGGGCGCGACAGTAGAGGGTTGGAGCTCCAACACGAGTGCTCGGTAGTGTAAACAACCAGCGAGTGGCCATGGCATCGTGACGAAAGCCGAGCACGGACCGGCCCATCGATCACCCAACTGCCAAATCGCAGGGAGCCCGCCTTGAGCATTCACGATCCCGACCTTGCCGAGCGTGGCTCCGGCCGCGGCACCTCGCCCAGGCGGCTCACCGGGGAGCGCCCCCTGGAGGGGGTCACGCCCGACTCGCTGCTGGCTCTCCATGCCGCCGGCTATCGCACCGTCATCGAGCGCCTCGGGCCCGGGCCCATGCTCGACGTGGGCTGCGGCCAGGGCTTCGAATCGGCCCGCTTCGTGGCGAAGGGCCGCTCGGTGCTCGGAATCGATTACAGCGCCGACGCCGTCGTCGCCGCGCAGGGCCGATGGGCGCCGGAGGGACTGCTGGTGGGGCAGATGGACGCCGGCGCGCTGGGACTGGCCGAGGGCCGCTTCCGGTGGGGGTGCTCGTCACACCTCATCGAGCACTTCGAGGATCCCGAGGGGCATGTCAGCGAGCTGGCCCGCGTGTTGGCCGACGACGGGACCGTGTTCTTCCTGACGCCGAACGCTCCGGCCGACTTCGAGAACCCCTTCCACGTCCACCTCTTCGAACCCCCCGAGCTCCACCAATTGCTGTCCCGCTACTTCCACGATGTAAGCGTGCAGGGACTCGACGCCGTACCGGCGGTGAAAGCCGACTTCACCGCCCGGCGCCAAAAGGCCGACAAGGTCCTCCGCCTCGACGTCTTCGACCTGCGCCACCGCATCCCGCGCTCGTGGTACGTGGGGATGTACACCCGGTTGTTGCCCCTGGCCTACAAGCTCATGGCCCGGGGCGACGCCGGCGGGACGACTGGGATCACCGCCGACGACTTCTTCGTCACCGACCAGCTCGATCGGAGCACGATGGTCCTGTTCGCCACGGCCTCCCGGCCGCGGCGGGCGGCCTGAGCGGGGGGGCCTCGGCGTGCTCGCCGTCGGGCTGACGGGCGGGATCGGGGCCGGGAAGTCGACCGTCGCCGACCTGTTGGTGGCCAAGGGGGCCAAACTGGTCGACGCCGATCTCATCGCCCGCGAGGTGGTTGCTCCCGGAGGTCCGGCCTACCAGCCGCTCATCGACCGGTTCGGGCCGGACGTCCTCGACCCGGAGGGGCAGATCGATCGTCCACAGCTGGCCAGGCTGACCTTCGCTGACCCCGACGCCCTGGCCGATCTCAATGCCATCACCCACCCGGTCATCGGCGTCGAGATGATCGCCCGCAAGGACGCCCACGCCGGAGGGGACGACATCGTGATCCTGGACATCCCACTCCTCCGGCCCGTCCACCGGGAGATGCTCGACCTGGCCGCGGTGGTGGTGGTCGACGCCCCGACCGATCTGGCCCTCGAGCGCCTCGTCACCCTGCGCGGCATGTCCCCGGAGGACGCCGCCGCCCGCATCGGCTCGCAGGCCGACCGTGAGACGCGCCTCGACGGTGCCGACCTGGTCATCGACAACACCGGGGACCTCGAGCAGCTCCGGTCCGAGGTCGACCGGGTGTGGAGCGACCTGGTGGACCTGCACCGGGCGCGGTCGGGTCCGGGGAATGCGGCGTCATCGTCCACCTCCTGACCTGCGGACCGCCATCGGAGGCTCGCCCCCAGGAGGTCCGCGAGCTCGTCGACGAGGCTCTCCGGGGGCCGGTGTGACACCCTCCCGGTACCATCGGGAGGGTGCCCGACTTCCAGGTCATCTCGCCGTTCCGGCCGGCCGGTGACCAGCCCCAGGCCATCGGCGGGCTGGTCGAGGGACTGCAGCGGGGTGACCGGTACCAGACCCTGCTCGGGATCACCGGCTCGGGCAAGACGGCCACCATCGCCTGGACGATCGAAGGTGTGCAGCGGCCGACCCTGATCATCGAGCCCAACAAGTCGTTGGCGGCGCAGTTGGCGGCCGAGCTCAAGGAGCTGTTCCCGCGCAACCGGGTGGAGTACTTCGTCTCGTACTACGACTACTACCAACCCGAGGCATACGTCCCCTCGTCGGACACGTACATCGAGAAGGACTCGTCGATCAACGACGAGATCGACCGCCTCCGGCACGCCTGTACATCGTCGCTGCTGCTCCGATCCGACACCATCGTGGTCGCCTCGGTCTCGTGCATCTATGGCCTCGGTTCGCCCGACGAGTACCGCCATCGGATCGTGGCCCTGCGCCCCGGGGAGGTGCACGAGCAGCGCTCCCTGCTCAGGCGCCTGGTCGAGCTCCAGTACTCGCGTAACGACATGACCCTCTCCCGAGGCCAGTTCCGGGCCCGGGGCGACACGGTGGAGATCCACGCCGCCTACGAGAGCCAGGCCGTGCGCATCGAATTCTTCGGTGACACGGTCGAGCGCATCCGTCCCTTCGACGTCACCACGGGCGAGATCGGGGACGAGCTCGACGAACTGGTGGTGTTCGCCAACACCCACTACGGGGCGGGCGACGAGCGCATGCAGCAGGCGGTGGCCAGCATCGAAGTCGAGCTGCGGGAGCGGCTGTCCGAGCTGACCGAAGCCGGCAAGCTGCTCGAAGCCCAACGGCTCCGCATGCGCACCGAGTACGACCTGGAGATGCTGGCCGAGACCGGCGTGTGCAGCGGGATCGAGAATTACAGCCGACATCTCGACGGGCGGGCACCGGGGGAGGCGCCTTTCACCCTGCTCGACTTCTTCCCCAAGGACTTCCTGGTGGTCGTGGACGAGAGCCACGTGGCCGTCCCGCAATTGCGCGGGCAGTTCGCCGGCGACCGGTCGCGCAAGGAGACGCTCGTCGACCACGGGTTCCGGCTTCCATCGGCGGTGGACAATCGGCCCCTGCGGTTCGAGGAATTCCTCGAGCGCACCGGCCAGGCCATCCTGTTGTCGGCGACGCCGGGCCCCTGGGAGCTGGAGCACAGCGCCAACGTGGTGGAGCAGGTCATCCGTCCGACCGGCCTGGTCGACCCCGAGGTGGACATCCGCCCCACGACCGGGCAGATCGACGACCTGCGCGAGCGGATCGAGGCCACGGTGGCCGACGGCAACAGGGTCCTGATCACCACCTTGACCAAAAAGATGGCCGAGGACCTCACGGAATACCTCGCCGAGCAGGGGGTCCGGGTCCAGTACCTCCATTCCGACGTGGACACCGTGGCACGGATCGAACTGTTCCGCGAGCTGCGGCTGGGCACGTTCGACGTGCTAGTCGGGATCAACCTCCTCCGCGAGGGCCTCGACCTCCCCGAAGTCGGCCTGGTGGCGGTCCTCGACGCCGACAAGGAGGGCTTCCTTCGTTCGGCTCCGTCGCTCATCCAGACCATGGGGCGGGCGGCCCGCAACGTGAACGGGCGGGTGGTCATGTACGCCGACCGCATCACCGAGTCGATGACCGAGGCCATCGGTGAGACGCAGCGCCGGCGGGCCCGCCAGATCGCCTACAACGAAGCGCACGGCATCGACCCCCAGACCATCACCAAGTCGGTCACCGACATCCTCGAACGGATCCGCGGTGAGGGCATCGGTTCGGCGGCGATCAGCTCCGGCCCGAACAGCCGGTCGGCGGCCGAGCGGGCCCGAACGATCCGATCGGGCGGGATCCATCCGAAGGGAGCCGTCGCCGACCTGGCACGTTCACTGGGTCCCGATGCCGACGAGCTCTCGGCCCTCATCCACCGGCTCGAGACCGAGATGACCCGGGCGGCCGAGGAGCTTCGGTTCGAGGAGGCGGCGCTGCTCCGGGACGAGATCTCCGAGTTGCGGGCACTCCTGGTGCGCGACCCGGTGGACGGCGCTCCCCTGCTCGCGACGGACGACGGGGATGCCGGTGGCACCGGCGCCGGGAGCCGAGCCGAGGGCTCCGATGTCGAGCTCCCCAGCTTCGAGAAGACCGACGCCGAGCCGGCCGGCGTCGAGATCACCGCCGGTCCGTGACCGCCGGGCACGACGTCGCGCGCCGGTATCCTCACCCCCATGGCTGACCGACTGGTGGTGCGCGGCGCGCGCGAGCACAACCTCCAGGACGTCTCGCTCGACCTGCCCCGGGACCGGCTCATCGTCTTCACCGGGCTGTCGGGCTCGGGCAAGTCATCGCTGGCCTTCGACACCATCTACGCCGAGGGGCAGCGGCGCTACGTGGAGTCGCTCTCGGCCTACGCCCGGCAGTTCCTGGGCCAGATGGACAAGCCGGACGTGGACTTCATCGAGGGACTGTCGCCCGCCATCTCCATCGATCAGAAGTCATCGTCCCGGAACCCCCGCTCGACGGTCGGGACGGTCACTGAGGTCTACGACTACCTGCGGCTCCTCTACGCCCGGATCGGCAAGCCCCACTGCCCGAATTGCGGCCGCCCGGTGGCCCGCCAGAGCCCCCAGCAGATCGTCGACCGGATCCTGGCCATGGACGAAGGCACCCGTTTCATGGTGCTGGCCCCGGTGGTGCGGGGCCGCAAGGGCGAGTATGCAGCCCTGCTCGACGACCTCGCCAAGCAGGGATTCGCCCGGGCCCGGGTGGACGGGACCACGATCGAGCTGGCCGACCGACACGGGCTCGACCTGGCCCGCTACGAGCAGCACACCATCGAGGTGGTGGTCGACCGGTTGGTCCGACGCAACGACATCCGCCGGCGCCTGACCGAGTCGTTGGAGACGGCTCTGTCGCTGGCCGACGGCGTGGCCGAGGTGGTCGTGGTCGACGCGGACGGGACCGAGGAGGAGGCGATCACCTTCAGCCAGCACCTGGCCTGCACCGACTGCGGCCTGAGCTTCGAGGACCCCTCGCCTCGGAACTTCTCCTTCAACTCACCCTATGGCGCCTGCCCGGCCTGCACGGGACTGGGCACCCGCTACGAGGTCGATCCCGAGCTGGTCGTGCCGGACCCGAGCAAGTCGCTGACCGAGGGGGCGCTGGCGCCGTGGTCAGGGGCCCGCACCGAGTACTTCTCCCGCCTGCTGGCCGGGGTCGCCGACCTGGGCGGCTTCTCGCTGGACACGCCCTGGGAGCGGCTGCGCAAGGCCGACAAGAAGCTCGTCCTCTACGGGGCCGGCACCCGACAGGTCCACCTTCGCTACCGGAACCGCTACGGGAGGCAGCGCTCGTTCCACGCCCTGTACGAGGGGATCGTGCCCTGGTTGGAGCGGCGCCACACCGAGGCCGAGTCCGATTTCCTCCGCGACAACCTCGAGGGCTACCTGCGCGAGGTCCCCTGCCCGGAGTGCGGGGGTGCCCGCCTGCGTCCCGAGTCACTGGCCGTGACGGTCGGCGGCTACTCGATCTTCGCCCTGTGCTCGCTGTCCATCGGCAAGGCCGTCGAGGTGGTGGCGTCGCTCGACCTCTCCGAACGGGACCATCTCATCGCCGACCGGGTCTTCCGCGAGGTGCGCGAGCGCATGCAGTTCCTGCTCGACGTGGGGCTCGACTACCTCACCCTGGCGCGCTCGGCGACGACGCTGTCGGGGGGCGAGGCCCAACGCATCCGGTTGGCCAGCCAGATCGGCAGCGGCCTGGTCGGGGTCCTCTACGTGCTGGACGAGCCTTCCATCGGCCTGCACCAGCGCGACAACCAGCGGCTCATCGGGACGCTCAAGCGGCTCCGGGACCTGGGTAACACGGTGATCGTGGTGGAGCACGACGAGGAGACCATCCGGGTCGCCGATCATGTCGTCGACGTGGGGCCGGGCGCGGGGGAGCACGGTGGCCGGATAGTGCACTCCGGTCCGGTCACCGGTCGCGGCGGGCTCGAGAACAATCGGGAGTCGATCACCGGCCAGTACATCTCTGGGGCTCGTTCGATCGCGGTGCCGGCAGTGCGGCGGCCGGGGAGCGGCGAGGTGCTCACCGTGGAGGGCGCTCGCGAGCACAATCTGCACGACATCGACGCCGAGTTCCCCCTGGGCCGGCTGGTGGCGGTGACCGGTGTGTCGGGCTCGGGCAAGTCGACGCTGGTCAACGACATCCTCCTGCGCTCCCTGGCCAAGCAGGTGCACCGGGCCAAGACGCTGCCCGGCCTGCACCGGGCCATCCGCGGAGTGGAGCACGTCGACAAAGTCGTCGAGGTGGACCAGGCTCCGATCGGGCGCACCCCCAGGTCGAACCCGGCCACCTACACCGGCGTCTTCGACCACATCCGCAAGTTGTTCAGCCAGACCCAGGAGGCGAAGGTCCGGGGCTATCAGCCCGGCCGCTTCTCGTTCAACGTGAAGGGCGGTCGCTGCGAGGCCTGCTCGGGGGACGGGACCATCCGCATCGAGATGCACTTCCTGCCCGACATCTACGTGCCCTGCGAGGTCTGCCAAGGGGCGCGCTACAACCGCGACACCCTGGAGGTCACCTTCCGGGGCAAGACCATCGCCGACGTGCTCGAGCTCTCCTGCGAGGAGGCCCTGGCCTTCTTCGCCCACCAGCCGGCCATCGCCCGGCACCTCCAGACCCTGGTCGACGTGGGCCTCGGCTACATCCGGCTCGGCCAGCCCGCCCCAACCCTGTCGGGGGGCGAGGCCCAGCGCGTCAAGCTGGCCTCGGAGCTGAGCCGGCGGTCGACAGGCCACACCCTCTACGTCCTCGACGAGCCGACCACCGGTTTGCATTTCGACGACGTCCGCAAGCTTCTCGACGTCCTGAGCCGCCTGGTCGACCAGGGAAACACAGTCATCGTCATCGAGCACAACCTGGACGTGATCAAGAGCGCCGACTGGATCATCGACCTCGGTCCAGAGGGCGGGGACAAAGGCGGGACGATCGTGGCGGCGGGGACACCGGAGCAGGTGGCTGCAGTGAGCTCCAGCTACACCGGCCAGGTGCTGGCTCCGATGCTCGACCGGGCCCACACCAACGGCAAGGCGCCCCGGGGCGTGGCGGCCGTCGCGACCAAAGCCCCGGCGGGCAGAAAGCGGGCTCCGAACGGCAGGGCGAAGGCGGGCGCCACGGCGGCCCGACGGTAGGCGGCCTCTCGCGCTCGCTCAGGTGGTGGCGAGCATGCGCTCCAGCGCCACCCGGGCCCAGGCGGCCGTCTCCTCGTCCACGGTGATCCGGTTGCGGACCTCGCCCTCGACCAGCCCCTCCAGCACCCAGGCCAGGTGGGCGGCGTCGATGCGGAACATGGTGGAGCAGGGACAGACGAGCGGGTCGAGCGAGACGACCGTCTTGTCGGGGGACTCGTCATCCAGCCGCTTGACCAGGTGGATCTCGGTACCGACCCCGATCACCGAGCCCGGCGAGGCGTCCTCGACCGCCTTGATGATGTAGTCGGTGGACCCGACCTGGTCGGCCACCTCGACCACGTCCCGGGCGCACTCGGGGTGGACCACCACGATGCCGTCGGGATGCTCGGCGCGAAAGGCCTCGACATGGGAGGGACGGAAGCGCTGGTGCACGGAGCAATGGCCCTTCCACAGCAACAGGGTGGCGCTCTTGAGGGCCAGGTCGTCGAGACCGCCCCGAACTTGGCGCGGGTTCCACACCGCCATCTCCTGCCCGGTGTAGCCCAGCTGGAAGCCGGTGTTGCGCCCGAGATGCTGGTCCGGGAAGAACAGGACTTGACGCCCGCCGGCCCCGCCGGCGCTCGCCGGCCCGAGGGCCCAGGTCAGGACGGCCCGGGCGTTCGACGAGGTGCACACCACGCCGCCGTGGCGGCCGACGAAGGCCTTGAGCGCGGCGGACGAGTTCATATAGGTGACCGGGACGACCTGGTCGAGGTCGGTGACCTGGCCGAGCGTCTCCCAGGCGTCCTCGACCGAGTCGATGTCGGCCATGTCGGCCATCGAGCAGCCGGCGTTGAGGTCCGGGAGGATCACCTGCTGATGGGGCCCGGTGAGGATGTCGGCCGACTCGGCCATGAAGTGGACACCGCAGAACACGACGAATTCGGCCTCCGACTGGCCGGCGGCGATGCGTGAGAGCCCGAACGAGTCGCCGCGGGCGTCGGCCCAGGCCATCACCTCGTTCCGTTGGTAGTGGTGGCCGAGGACGATCAACCGCCGGCCGAGGGTGGACTTCGCCTGGCCGATCCACTCGGCGAGCTGATCCGGGTGCGCGGTGGTGTATCGCTCTGGAAGGGCAGTCTGGAGCCGGAGCATGTCGGGTGTTACCCCCTTATGGAGCGCTCCGGTAATGGCCGGCGGGGACAGCCTGGTCGCCCATCCGCGGGGATGTCGGCCCCGGAGCGGTGATGTCGCCGGAAGCCAGGCCGGCGTTTCCCTCCAGTCTATGCCGGAGGCCGGCCTCCGGAGCGGTGCGGGCCCGTGCGTCGCGCCGGCGGCCGGGCACGGCACACTGGGAGGGTGATCACCCGCCCTTCGCCCGGCACCGTTCCCGATGCTCCCGGCTCGTACCAGTTCGTGGACGCCGAGGGCCGGGTTCTGTACGTGGGCAAGGCCAAGTCCCTGCGCCAGCGCCTCAACTCGTACTTCCAGGACCCTGCCGGCCTCGGCCCGCGGACGGCCCAGATGGTCAGCCAGGCCGATCACGTGGAGTGGATGGTGGTCGACTCGGAGGCCGAGGCCCTCCTCCTCGAGCACAACCTCATCAAACGGAACCAGCCGCGCTTCAACGTCCGGCTCAAGGACGACAAGAGCTACCCGTGGCTAGCCATCACCGTGAGCGACGAGTGGCCCCGTCCGGCCGTGGTGCGGGGGCGCAAGCGGCGCGGCGTGCGGTATTTCGGGCCCTACGCCAATGTCGGTGCCATCCGTGAGACCCTCGACCTGCTGCTCCGGTCGTTCCCGGTTCGGACCTGCTCGGACACGAAGTTCCGGCGCCACCAGCGTCTGGGCCGTCCGTGCCTGCTCTACCACATCGAACGCTGTTCGGGCCCGTGCGTGGGCGCGGTGGACCATGAGGAATACGACCGCATGGTCGCCGATCTGGTGGCCTTCCTCGGCGGCGACACAGCACCGCTGGTGCGGGAGCTCGAGTCCTCCATGCGCGAGGCCTCGAATGCCCTCGAGTTCGAACGGGCCTCCGTGCTCCGGGACAAGCTGGAGGCCGTCCGGGCCGCCGATGCCGTTCGTCAGATGGAGCTCGAGCACCGGGAGGACCTTGACGTCTTCGGACTGGCCGGCGACGAGCTGGAGGCGGCGGTGCAGGTGTTCCACGTCCGGTCGGGCAAGGTCATCGGCCGCATGGCGCTCTTCGTGGACAAGGTCGAGGACCTCAGCCCCGGCCAGCTCATCGAGCGGATCCTGGTGGATGTCTACGCCGAGCCGGCCTCGGGGGTGCCCCGACAAGTGCTGGTACCCACCATGCCGGAGGACGCTGAGGCGGTCACCGACTACCTGAACCGGCAGCGGGGGGGGCCGGTGGCGGTCAAGGTTCCCGTCCGCGGTCCGAAGCGGGCCCTGCTCAAGACGGTCGAGCAGAATGCCGGCGAGGCGTTCGTGCGCCACCGGTTGCACCGGACCTCGGACCACAACAGCCGGGCCCGGGCCCTCGAGGCGCTCCAACAGGAGCTCGGCCTGCCCGACGCTCCACTCCGGATCGAGTGCTACGACATGAGCCACCTGCAGGGTACCGACTACGTGGGATCGATGGTCGTGTTCGAGGACGGGCTCCCCAAGAGGAGCGACTACCGCCACTATCGGGTCTCATCGGTCCCGGGCAACGACGACTACGCGGCCATGGAGGAGGTCCTGACCCGGCGGCTGACCTCACTGCTCGACGAGGAGAGCGCCCATGGCACCGCGGCGAACGGACCGGTGGACGCCCACGAGAAGCTGGCGTTCCCGACCAACGCGAACGGTGCGGCCTCCGCCGACGGGGACCTCGCGGACGGCGGGGAGCGCCGACGTCGGCGCCGCTTCGCCTACCCCCCGCAGCTCCTGCTCCTCGACGGCGGCCTCGGCCAGCTCAACGTGGGCGTCCGGGTGCTCGATTCGCTCGGGCTCACCGAGCGGATCCCCATCGCCGCTCTGGCCAAGAGCTTCGAGGAGATCTATCGGCCGGGGAGCTCCGACCCCATCCGCCTCTCGCGGCAGTCGGAGGCGCTCTACCTGCTGCAGCGGCTGCGGGACGAGGCCCACCGCTTCGCCATCTCGTACCACCGCACCCTGAGGGGCAAGCGGATGACCGAAGGGGCCCTGGACGGCGTTCCGGGTCTCGGTCCCAAGCGGCGGGCCCGGCTGGTGGACCAGTTCGGCGGGCTGAGCGGCCTGCGCAATGCATCGAAGGAGGAGCTTCTCGGCGTATCGTGGTTGCCGGCCGTCGTGGGGGCGGCGGTGTTCGACAGGCTGCACACGCCGCTCGCCGCCGGGAGGCGGTCCGGAGAACGCACATCCGGAGGACGCACAATGGTGGACCGGTGAGCGAGTACCTGGTCGTCACGGGGATGTCCGGCGCCGGTCGCTCGACGGCCGGAGCCACCCTCGAGGACCTGGGCTGGTTCGTGATCGACAACATGCCCTCATCCCTCATCTCCAAGGTCTCCGAGCTGGTCGACAGCACCGCCTCCGAAATGGAGCGGGTGGCCTTCGTGGTCGGGCGCAGCGGGGGAGACCACGACGACGTGCTCCCGGCCGTGCATGCCCTGGCCGCGGGCCGGAACCGGGTCCGTATCCTCTTCCTCGACGCGCCGGACGATGTGCTCATCCGGAGGTTCGAGGGCACTCGCCGACGCCACCCTCAAGGCGGTGGTGTGGCCGACTCGATCGCCGAGGAGCGGCTGCTGCTGAGCGGGCTTCGCGACTCCGCCGATCTGGTGATCGATACCGGCGAGCTCAACACCAACCAGCTGCGCACCCGGCTCATGGAGGCCTTCGCTCCCGAGGAGGCAGGCAGTGCCATGCGCACGTCGATCCTCTCGTTCGGCTTCAAGCACGGGGTCCCCCTCGACGTGGACCTGATGTTCGACTGCCGGTTCCTGCCCAATCCCTACTGGGACGAGTCCCTTCGGAGCCAGAGCGGGCTCGACGGGCCGGTCCGCAAGTTCGTCCTCGACCGGCCGGAGACCGCGGCCTTCCTCGACAAGCTCGACGACCTGCTCACTATGCTGATCCCGGCCTACATCCGTGAGGGGAAGTCCTACCTGACGGTGGCTATGGGCTGTACCGGCGGCCGGCACCGCTCGGTGGTCCTGGCCGAGGAGCTGGCCCGGCGTCTCGGCGGGCGGGCCATGCCCACCACCGTGTTCCATCGGGACGTCGACCGGTGATCCCGGCGGGCGGTCGAGCATGACCCGAGACGGAGGGGCCGGGAAGGCGAACGTGGTGGCCGTCGGGGGCGGTCACGGCCTGGCCGCCACACTGCGTGCCCTCCGTTCCTACGCCGGCGAGGTGACCGCGGTGGTGTCGGTGGCCGACGACGGCGGCTCCTCGGGACGCCTGCGCCGGCATGCTGCCCATCATCTCGCCCGGCGACCTGCGCCGGTGCCTGGTGGCCATGGCCGAACCGGGCTCCCTTCTGGCGTCCACGTTCGAGTACCGATTTGCCGAGGACGAGCTCTCGGGCCACGCCCTCGGCAACCTCGTCCTGGCGGGGCTCCTGGAGGTGACCGGCGACCCGGTGGCCGCCCTCGACGAAGCCTGCCGACTGCTGGGCGTGCGGGGCAGGGTGCTCCCGGCTACCACCGATCCCGTGGTGCTGAAGGCCGAGGCCGACGGGGGCAATGTCGCCGGGCAGGTCGCGGTGATGTCGACCGACAACATCCGCCGAGTCTCGCTGGTCCCCTCCGACCCGGCGGCTCCCCCCGAGGCCGTCGCCGCCCTCGAGCAGGCCGACCAGATCATCCTGGGGCCCGGTTCCCTGTTCACCAGCGTGCTGGCGGCGATCGCCGTGCCCGACATCTGCGCCGCCCTGAACAGATCGGAGGCTCGCAAGATCTATGTCTGCAACCTCCGCCCCGAGGTGCCCGAGACCGAGGGCTTCGACGTGGCAAGGCACATCGAAGCCCTGGTAGAACACGGTGTCACGGTGGATATCGCACTGTGCGACCCCGTGGGGATGGCTATCGGCCGGCCGGGCGTTCCCGTGGTGGAGCGCAGCCTGGCCCGGGCCGGGCACCTGGCCCATGATCCGGAAAAACTGGCATCTGCCCTGTCGGATCTGCTCGGATGATGGGCGCAGCCGCCGGGATGCCCTAGCGTGGGCGACCGTCACAGCAGATGAGTGAGGCAGGGGAGGGAATGAGCGTACGGATCGGCATCAACGGCTTCGGACGCATCGGCCGCAACTACCTGCGGGCGGTCCGGTCCCTCGGGGCTGACGTCGAGATCGTGGCCGTCAACGATCTGACCTCAGCCGAGACGCTGGCCCACCTCCTCCGCTACGACTCGACCCACGGGCGCCTGGGCTCCGAGGTGAAGGTGGTCGACGGCTCGATCGTGCTCGACAGCGGCCCGATCGTCGTGCTCGCCGAGCGGGATCCGAAAGCGCTGCCCTGGGACAAGTTGGGCGTGGACGTCGTGATCGAGTCGACGGGCCTGTTCACCTCCCGGGCCTCGGCCAGCGCGCACCTCGAGGCCGGCGCCGCCCGGGTGATCGTCTCCGCGCCGGCCAACGACGTCGACGCCACCTTCGTCATCGGCGTGAACGACTCCGAGTTCGACCCGGCCAGGGACTTCGTGGTCTCCAATGCCTCGTGCACGACCAACTGCTTCGTCCCGATGGTCAAGGTCCTCGACGACGCCTTCGGGGTCGAGAGCGGACTGATGACGACGGTGCACGCCTTCACCAACGATCAGAACCTCCTCGACCTGCCCCACAAGGACCTCCGCCGGGCCCGCTCGGCCGCGGTCAACATCGTCCCGGCCTCCTCGGGGGCGGCGCGGGCGACCGGCCTGGTGCTGCAGTCGATGAAGGGCCGGCTGGACGGCGCCGCCCTTCGGGTGCCGGTGGCCGACGGTTCGATCACCGACTTCACGGCCGTGGTTCCGGGCTCGGTCACCGTCGAGGAGGTCAATGCGGCCTTCGCCCGTGCTGCCGCCTCGGGCCCACTGGCCAAGGTGCTCGACTACACCGAGGACCCGATCGTCTCGTCCGACGTCGTGGGGAGCCCGGCCTCGTGCACCTTCGATGCCGGCCTCACCATGGTGATGCCCTCGGCCTCGGGGATCACCCTGGTCAAGGTGGAGGGCTGGTACGACAACGAGTGGGGCTATGCCAACCGGCTGGTCGATCTCTCGTTGCTGGTGGGCGGGGCCCGGCCCTGAGTCAACTGGTGCGGCCAAGGATGAGCGGGGGGTGACGGGGGATGGAAGCGAGTGACGACAATCCGCTGCTGGACGGCTTGCCGCTGCTCCACGATCTGCCCGACCTGAGCGGTGCCAGCGTGCTGGTGCGGGTGGATTTCAATGTCCCGCTCCGCGTACCCGACGATGGACCGGCGGTGATCACCGACGACTTCCGGATCCGGGCGGCCCTCCCCACCTTCGAGTACCTGCTGGCCCGGGGGGCCAGGGTGACGGCCTGCACACACCTGGGTCGGCCCGCAGGCGCGCCAGAGCCCCAGTGGGACCTCGCCCCGGTGCGCGAGGAGCTGGCCCGTCTGGCACCCCAGGTCGAGCTGGGCGAGAACCTCCGGTTCGATCCCGGCGAGGAAAGCAACGATCCCGACTTCATCGAGAAACTGGTCAACGGCCATGACGCCTACGTGAACGATGCCTTCGGCGTCTCCCACCGCCGCCATGCCTCGGTGATGGGCCCGCCGGCGCGGCTGCCCAGCGCGGCCGGCCTGCTGCTGCAACGCGAGATCGAGGGGCTCGGCAGGCTGCTCGGCTCCCCGGTCCACCCATTCGTCGCCGTGGTGGGTGGCGCCAAGGTGGCCGACAAGCTCGGGGTGCTGCGGGCCTTGCTCGATCGGGTGGATGCCCTGGTGGTCGGCGGGGGGATGGCTTTCACCTTTCTCGCCGCCGCCGGGCACGGCGTGGGTGCCTCGCTGGTCGACCATGACCACCTGAAGGAGTGTGCCGAGCTCCTCGAGGCGGGCGAACGGATCCTCCTTCCCTCGGACATCGTCGCGCTCGAACCGGGTGCGCCATTCGGCTGCGGTTGCGACGAGGGTGAGATCCGGACACTGGGTGACGAGCTCCCCGACGGCTGGCAGGGCCTCGACATCGGTCCGGAGACGGCGGCGGCGTACGCCGAAGTGATCCGCTCGGCCGGCACCGTGCTCTGGAACGGGCCCATGGGCGTGTTCGAGGATGCCCGCTTCGGCGTCGGGACCGCCGCCGTGGCCCGGGCGGTGGCCGAGTGTCCCGGCTACACCGTCGTCGGCGGAGGCGACAGTGCCGCGGCCGTAGACGAGCTGGGGCTGGGAGACCAGATCGACTTCGTTTCCACCGGTGGGGGAGCGGCGCTGCAGCTGCTCGAACACGGCGACCTTCCCGGGCTGGAGGCCCTGAGGGGTGCATCGAACGCCCCTGTAGCGAAGCGGGGGACGCAACCGGAACCACCCGGGCGGTGAGCGACGCCAGGAGTGGGCGCAGACCACTCATCAGTGGCAACTGGAAGATGAATTTCGACCACCTCGAGGCACTGCATGCGGTTCGGGATCTCGGGCTCCGCCTGCAGCCATCGGATGTGGCCGCGGTCGACGTGTCCGTGCATCCCGCCTTCACCTCGATCCGAACGGTCCAATCGGTCATCGAGCCCGAGGACATTCCGGTGGCGCTCGGCGCCCAGGACTGCGCGACGGAGGACTCCGGTGCGTTCACCGGTGAGGTCAGTGGCCCCATGCTCGCGAAGCTGCATGTCCGGTACGTGATCGTCGGGCACTCGGAGCGGCGCCGGCTCTTCGGTGAGACGGACGAACTGGTCCTGGCCAAGCTCAAGGCGGTGCTCCGCAACGGCATGACTCCGATCTGCTGTGTCGGGGAGAGCGAGGACGAGCGGGAGCGAGGCGTGACCCATGAGCGGCTCACAGAACAGGTGGGTTCGGCGATCGGCACTCTGCCCGCCGAGGCGGTGGCCGGCATGGTCATCGCCTATGAGCCGGTGTGGGCCATCGGGACCGGGCTGGCTGCCACCCCCGACGACGCCGAGGAGGCATGCGGCTGGATTCGCCAGGCGGTCGCCGAACGAGCGGGCGACGAGACGGCCGATGGGATCAGGATCCAGTACGGCGGGTCGGTGCAGGCCGACAATACCGAGTCGCTGGTGACCTGCCCCAACGTAGACGGGGCGCTGGTCGGCGGGGCGAGTCTCGACCCTGCGGCCTTCACCGCCATCGTTCGGGCCGCGGCCCTGGCCGTGAAGTGAATTTGCTAGCGTTTCCGGCGACCGGGAGCTCCAGGAGGAAGACCAGGTGTTGACCGCAATCATCGTGGTGCTACAGGTACTGACCAGCCTGGCCCTCATCTTCCTCATCCTCATGCACAGTGGGAAGGGGGGCGGTCTCTCCGACATGTTCGGTGGGTCCGTCGGCTCTGCCGCGGCCGGATCGACAGTGGTCGAGAAGAACCTGGACAGGATCACCGTCACGGTGGCGGTGATCTTCGCCTTCACCAATCTGATCCTCATCCTGCGTCTGCAGTGAGCCCCACCGGCGCCGAGCCCGTCGAGCGCCGATCACAGTTCGCCTCGTTGTGGCGGGAGTACCGCGCCCGTTGGACGCTGCCCCTCGTGATCATCGTGATCATCGGCTTGGTGGCCGTGGTCGACCACCTCGGGTCCAATCGGATCAGCCAGGTCGACGCGGCGAATACCTCGGTGCTGGTGGCGGCGAGCGGGGGACAGGCCACGGTCGAGTTCGACCGGCCGTGGTCGGGGCTGAACCCCAACACGGCGGCGGGGGCAGGCTCTTCGACGCCGACCCTGATGGAATCGGTCCTGCCGAGCGCCTACAACCTCACTCCGAAGCTGGTCCCCCAGGTCAACAGTGACCTGCTGGTAAGCGTGGAGGCCACGTCGACGTCGCCGCTGATCATCCAGTACGTGATCAACCCACGGGCTGTTTGGTCGGACGGCGTGCCGGTCACCGCCGACGATTTCATCTATGCCTGGCAGTCGCAGCATGGTGACGGTGTCGATGTCGACGGGCAGCCCGATCAGATCGCGTCGAGCCTCGGTTACCGGGACGTCAGTTCGATCAAGGCGAGCCACGGGGGCAAATGGGTCACCGTGAGGTTCGCGACCCCGTTCACCGACTGGCGGGTGATGTTCTCCCAGATGGTGCCGGCCCACATCGCCCGTCATGTCGGTTGGAACCACGGGTTCGCCTCGTTTGACCCCTCCGTCGACCTCTCGGCGGGCCCATTCATCCTGGAGTCGGTATCCGCCGGCGGACCTGCCGTGCTGGTCCGGAACCCGAGATGGTGGGGGACACCGGCGACGCTCGACCGCGTGGTGGTGAACGTGGCGCCGAACCAGGTCGCCTGGGCCGCCGCTCTGGCCGCCGGCAACCGGACGGTCGTCCAGCCTCAGTCGTTCGATCTCGGCTCCGTCAACCAGGTGACGTCCATGCCGAACACGCAGAGCGTCATCAAGCCCTCACTCGGTCTTCTCGACCTGGAGTTCAACGTAACCGCGCCCGTCACCGCCCAGGTTGCGATCCGCCAGGCTGTCGCCCACGCCATCGACCGCACCGACCTGCTGGCGCGGACGTTCGGACCGGTGGACGGAGATCTGGTGATCAACCAGGACCACCTCAGTGTGGCCGCCCAGTCGAGCTACAACCCGTCCCCGGTCTCGGCCGAGTACGACGTTCGCGACCTCGACACGACCGACCGGTTGCTCAGGGGCCTCGGCTACCACGAGGACGCCGGAGGCAGGTACGTCGATGCGGCAGGGAAGCCACTGACCGTCCGGATGGCCGTCGAGACCGGTCAGCCCTGGACGAGCGAGGTCGGGGCTGAGATCAGCTCGCAGCTGCGGGCCGCGGGCATCGCGGTCGAGACCATCCCGGTGAACGGACCCGGGGGTCTGGCCAGGGCGGCAGCGGTCGACGGGTACGACATGGCCTTGGTCGTCCGAATGTGCAGCCCGTACAAGTCGACCACGGCCGACTGGTACTCCGGGACGGTGGGGGCGACAGGAACGGCCGGATCGGAGGACTGGAGCAACTACGACGACCCGTCGGTCGACCAGCTGTTCATCACGGCCGCCGGGGAGCTCAATCCCACGACCGGCGAGGTCAGCTACGGGCACGTCGACGATCAACTGTGGAGCCAAATGGTGGCCCTCCCGTTGTTCGGCGAGCCGGCACTGGTGGCCAACGGCGTCCAGATCGCCAACGTCCAGTACAACGCCGGCACGGATGGGCTGCTGTGGAATCTGGCCGCCTGGACGGCCCTGAAACCGGGAGCGCCGGGCCACCAGGGCTGACGCCGGTGACCGGGCAGGAAGCCCGGCGCGCTACCATGCCAGGCGCCCCGAGATCGACCTCGGAGCCACTTCGTCGGAGTGGCGGAATAGGCAGACGCGCTAGCTTGAGGGGCTAGTGCCCGCAAGGGCGTGGGGGTTCAAGTCCCCCCTCCGACACCCCATTTGATCTGGAGTTTGTCTGACGTCGGGCGCGCTGAGTCCACGTGCCCTCGAGGACACAGATGCCTAAGGTTTGGTGGGTCCGTGAGTGACTTCGCCGAAGAGCCGGTCGCCAGGGTGCAGAGCCGGTCGCCAGGGTGCAGAGCCGGTCACGCAGGCCAAAAGTCGTTCCCGATTGTCCTCCCGGGGCCCTTCTTCTGTGCGTCGATGAGGAGCTGTCGATAGACGGCGTTGCTGACGTGTCGTTTCAGCGACCGAATGACCTCCCTCTTGGTCTTGCCCTGGGCCCCTGTCCCATTACGCCGGGTGGGTGGGATACCAGGATGCCCCCGAGCGACTGCGAGTGGGGACAGGCCTCGGCAGGTACTGGTCACAAGTGTCGGTTGATTGGAGTCTCACGGTCCCTCGACTCCAACGACTCTCTCGGTCGCTGCTGTCGAGGTCTCTGTTAGAGAACTGCTAGGTCTCTGGGCCTTCGCTTGACTCGTACCCGAATCGGGATTAGGCCAGTTAGGGCCAGACTTGGGTTGGCCAAAGTTCATTCTGTCATCGGCGGAGACCGGGGAGCTGCCGCCGGCCATCGCTGGTGGGCGACACCGATGATAGGAGGATTACGTCATGTTCAGGAAGATCGCAGTTGTAGTGGCCGGATTGGCGGTGGCGACAGGGGGGCTCGTCGCTGCGACGGCCGGGGTGTCGGGCGCCTCAAAGCTCACAGTCACCGCCGGAGCGGGCAGCAGCATCAGTTGCAATATCACCGCCAAGGTCAAATTGACCCCCAGCCTCAAGAACAACTGGATTCAGAGCCAACACGCCGGCGACCCGGACGCTGCGGTGAGGGCCATCGTCGATACGACCTTCGCCGCGAACGGACCGGTGATCATCTCGGTCAAGGGCTCCGGCACCTGCACGGGGACGGTCACCGACGGCGTCAACACTCTGCCGGTCACGAGCGTCAAGTTCTCGGTGACCAACGATCCTGCCCATCTCGGCTCAGCCACGCCGGCGACCTGCACCTCGTTGCTGACCGGGATGCCACCAAGCACGGCGGAGTACGACACCAGCATTAGCTATGGTGCGACAGGCGGCAAGGTGACACCGACGACCATCACCGACCAGGTGATCCCACCGGTGTCGTTCTCGATTTCCGGAGGCACTATTTCCGGCTCGTTTGCCGGAGGGACAGCTACGACGAACGGGGTTCCGGACTCTACGACGGTGAGTGCTATCACCCAGGCACCGGCGAGCTCGACCAATCCCGTCCCGGCCTTCCCGCAGTGCGAGGCGTCGATCAAGATCAAGGCCGCCAGCGCCAAGCACCCGGAGACGGCCACCCTGAAGGCCCCCAAGGGCTTGAAGAAGGTTGGGATCGTCGCCGGTTCCACCTTGGCATTGACCGATCCCTGATCACAGCAGAATCATCTGCGGCACCAGAAGGGCGGGGCTTCGGCCCCGTCCTTCTGACTGTACGTTCTGACCGTAAGCAAGCTAGTGATTCCCTCGGCGGAACTCGCAAGGATCTCGATAGGGAAGCAAGAAGTGTCCCCGAGGATCCGCCGGTCCTGGCCGACACCAGAGCAGCCACGACCGCAAAGGTGCTGATGACAACGGCCACGGACCCGGTTCCTCCGATGCACGCGTCTCTGCCCCTGATCGCCGGATGGGCGGGATGGTCTTGTAACCCAATCGGCGCCGGGGGAAACGGCGGGTCGCGTCGTAGCTCAGCCATCAAGTCAAGCTGGTTAACCTCTGAGTAGAGCGGTGATCTGTCAGGCATCCAACTGGTCGGCGTCTCGCTCGGCCAGCGCCTTCAACGTGAGCAATTGTTTGCGCATCATGATCAAGTCGCCGGCTGGCAGAAAGGGTCGAAGAGCGCGCCCGATAAGACCTCGGGGACTCCGAAACACAACTTTCACTACCAGACGAGACCGCTGCATGTCTGCAGGGATGCATCTGTATGTGACGGCTACCTGACCAAAGACAACCGTCGTCGAATCGACGGTAATCGAGCGACCATCTTCAAACGAGACCAAGTGGAAGATCGTCATAAAGCGCTGTCCGACAACAAGCTCGTCAAGGCCAACTACCAGCTGTCGAGGACTTTGCCTTCCGAGGTTGTCGACCCAATCGTAGCTGTAGGGAGCGAGTCGTAGCTGACAGAGCCAACGGAACACCACTGCCGACGGCGCAGCTACGTCTACTCCGCGAAACAGGATTCCATCTGGATGTTCAAATCACGTCATCGCACGGAAACCGTCCGGGCCGCTCGGGCGGGAATGTCCCCCAAGTCTCAACGAATGAGGAGCCACTCACTCAACTCAACCTACGCCGTCTCGCCAATCTCCAGTCCATTTCAGACTTCGCCGAGGGATGTGGACCGCGACAAGCTGGCCGTTCGAAGGGTACCTGTGAACGCCGGGTCGGAGGCGGTTATCGCCTGTCACGAACTCGCAGCACTTCGGTGACACCTTCCCCAGGGCATGGACCGGGCGCAGTCCGATGATTCTCGGCAGCTGCCAAGTCCTATCACCGACGGATGTGGTCACAGACGTGGAGGATGCGATGCAGCCACAGACTCAGCACTCCGAGTTTCAGGGTTGGGAGCGGTTGGTCGCCAGATGGGCAACCGAGGCCACCCATCCAGCGTTTCCCGGCACAGTCGTGAGCGGACGCGCCACGTTCGAATGGCTTGCGGATCCGAGTGCCCTGGTGACTCGGCCGATCCCAATGTGGAAGATGCGGGAGCCGTGCGGGAGGGTCACCTTGCCGCAAGAGGCGACCTTGTCCGTCCGGACCCGGAAGTGTATTTCGGCCACCTGTGAGCCGGGACGGGCCTTGACCAGGGCGTCGAAGGCCGCCTGCGGGGCGATTGAGCCCCGGGCCCGGTGCAGTCGCTCCTCGTTGTAGGAACGGACGAATCGGTCGATCCTGGGACTGCAGCTCGGGCACCGAGCCCGCTTCTGCCTGGCCAGGAAGCGCTTGAGTGTCTGGTGCCACCGTTCGATCTTCCCGCAGGTCTGAGGATGGTAGGACCTGCGTGTAAGCGGTCAATTTCAGCTGCACCCCCTCCGACACCCCCTCTGACCTGGTACTTCTACCCATACCACGATGGGACCGGTCGCGCGGCCGTCCCGCTGTGAGCGATTGGTGCGTGATGCCTCGGTTGCGTTCTCGACGGGGGTATCGTCTTCGCTACAGCTCGGACCCCTTCATGCGGAGGATGGGCCTTCGGGCCGGCGGAGGGTCAACAAGCGCACTCTGGTGCGCCACCGGCTCCCTCGCTGCACGTTGGTCATGGTGGCCGTTTGTTTCACGTACGGCAAAAAGGGACCTGTAATGATTCACACGGACAATGACCACCGCAACCTGGCGTTTCAATTCTGCTCGGGGTGCAACCACCACTGCTCCGATGCCCTGAACCTCGGACAACGCCCTACGGCAACGAGCGACGGGCCTACGCCAAGGCCCTTGTGGACGGACGGGGACATTCGGGCTCATTTGGATGAAGTGGGACCGCTGGACGAGCGCCGCCGGGAACGTGGCGCGGCGCGGTGCGGACTGGGGACCGCTTCGCCACTCGGGCCGCCCATTGCGGTGAGGCCTTCGGATTGAGCCCTATGGCGCACGCCCGGTTGCCCGTGATCGTGGCGGAGGTCGTCCGGCACCACCCTGACCGGGCAAGGCCTCTGGAATCGTCCCTCGCGCGCTATCGATCGCATTGTTGTACGCCCTAGGGACGCGGCGGAAAGAACTCCCGGTGGTTTGGAAACGGGTGCCGGAGCCGTGGACCGCGAATTCGAGGCGCCGGTTCATCGTGGCGGTGGGCATCGGACTGGCCGCCGTCGTCGTGCCCTACCTCTGGGTCCTCTCGGATCTCTTCACCGGCTCTCCTAGTCTCGTCCGCACCGCCCAGTCAGATGGCTACGCCAGCAATTTCTATGACCTTCAGACGCGGGCGATGTTTCACGGTCACCTGTACATAGCCAATGGAGCGCTTGGTGGCGAGGCCTTCGTCCACGACGGCCGGCAGTACACCTACTTCGGACTGTTCCCGTCTCTGATCCGAATGCCAATGTTAGCGGTGACGCGTGGCCTTGATGGCCGCATCACGGCCACTTCGATGCTGGTTGCGTGGGTGCTCGCGGCACTCTTCACTTGCCTGCTGATCTGGCGAGTCCGGATCGTGGTTCGGAGCGTGGCCATCCTGAGCAGGATGGAAGCGGCAGCCTATGGCGTCCTCGTGGCCACGGTGATGTGCGGAACAGTATTGGTACCGCTGGCGTCGACGCCGTGGGTCTTCTCGGAGGACCTCACCTGGAGCGTGACCTTGACAGTTGGAAGCATGTTTGCGCTACTCGGCGTGGTAGAGCGGCCTTCGACAGGACGTGTGGTGGGAAGCGGTGTCCTGGTCCTTGCCGCCAATCTCACTCGGGGTTCGACGGGCTACGCGTGCGTGGTCGGCGCACTGCTTGTCTCGGGATGGCTCGCGCTAGGCCGAGGTGGACGGGACAATCGCCGATGGGCCGTTCCGATGCTTGTAGCCGGCTTGGTTCCCCTCGCCGTCGGCGGCGCGGTGTCCTATGCCAAGTTCGGCATCTTGTTCGGGTTACCAGAATCTGCCCAGGTGGTGTACCAGGCATTCGGCCTCAGTCACTTCGGCACTGGTAGCTACTTCGGTGTGCATTACCTGCCCAGCACCCTGTTCGCCTACTTCCAGCCGGGAGGCCTGCGGCTGACACCTGTCTTCCCATTCATCACCCTCCCATCGGCCCCAGCCCGGGCCGTCGCGGGAGTGTCTCTGTTCGGGACGGATCGGACTGCCAGTGTTCCATCGTCCATGCCACTGCTGTTCCTGGCGGGCATGTGGGGTGCCACATCCACATTCCGACCCCATCCGGTAGGACGGCTTGCCTCACTCCGCGTTGTGCTCGTCGCCGCGGCCTTGGCTGGAGGGACCGTGATGATCTACGGATGGATAGAGAACAGGTTCCTGGCAGATATCCTTCCAGTCCTCATCCTGGCCAGCGCCATAGGATTGGTCGACATCTGGCGGAGGCTGGACACCGGGAGTCACATATGTCGCGCTTTCGGTTTGGTCATTGTGACAGTCCTCGGAGGATTTGGAATTGCAGCCAACCTCGGAATAGCCAGCACGCCGCAGGCAAGCTGGTCGACCGATCAGATCCTGCACTACGTCACAGTTCAAAAAAACGTCAGTGACTTCACCGGCCACCCAATCGGGCGAAACATCATCCGTGGTCAGGTTCTGCCGATCATCTCTTCGGCCGACCAACTGTTCGTTGCTGGGAAGTGCGACGGACTCTATATCTCTGACGGAAATGTTCTTGCTGATCTTCACCCCACCTTCGCGGTGAGGGTGGTCGAACTTGGAACAGTCTGGTATCCAGTCCAGCTCGGGCCGGATCTCCTCCACACTCTGAACATCACCCCTGGCAAGCTCACTTTCCCAGAAGAGAGTGTGCCATTGGTCACCATCGGCACCAAGGCAGTGAGCACGATCTATCTACAGCGATTCGCAGACGGCCACATCCGGTTCAGCCTCTCAGATCCATACAGCTCCGCCGTGGGAACAACCATCCCAGTGACAAAGTCTGGCACCTACCGGGTCGAGATTCTTACCGACCCCTATCGGCATCTTGTGTCGGTAACGTGGCGAGGGACCAATGTTCTCACGGGCATCCTGTCGAGCCATGGGCCGGTCGTGGTCCTTCCCCTTCGGCCGACGTCAGGCCAGCCTCCACCGCCGACGGTGGTTGAATTGAGCTCGGGCACAAGCACCTCCCTCTGCCGGAGCCTGTCTGGGTGACCTCGCGACCGTCGCAGGCTTATACGAGATCGTGGATCCATACGAGGCTGGAAGGGAGCAGCAGGAATCGCGGGAGGGAACGAACCCGGAGCCAGAGCCCGCCGGCCATTGAGTTGAAGTTCCCCAGCGGCAGGTCGGGTACGACCGCGCTTAGGACCTCGACGGGCACGGTTCAGGGTCGAAGCGCCATCGAACAGTTTGATTTCGTCTAGAGCGTTCGGATCTGAGTGGCGACATAGTTCATCCCCCGCCGTGGCAGTCCCGGGTCGGGTCGAGGAAGGGTGCGAATGACGTCGTCTCCTCGGTAGCTCCAGGTTCTGCGGTAGTGGGTCAAACTTCGACTCCGACACCCAGTCGCTGAGTCTGAGTCGTCTTGGACTCCGAGGGGAACGACCGTCGGGGACGGAGTTTCGTCCGTTCCATGGACTCAATGATTGCCATCCTTTTCGAGGTCTCGCGCCTGATAATGGCTGTTCGTCACATCGGAGGAAGCCCAGAGCAGGATCGGCTAATGGTGGGTCGGTAGGCATAGATCGCCCTGCTGATTTCTTTCATCATGACAATGGCGGACGGTGAAATACTCCGAGACACATTCTCCATACGGACCCGCGTTTACAGACGACCAATGTCGGTGGGGGTTGGGTCCAATGGCATGAACGGCACGGCGTTGCCGGTCGTTGAGCTGGCAACGAACGTCGGTGAGTCGATGGTTGCAACCTCGACCGATACATGCGCGGTGGACCGATCCCCGGCCGTGGGCACGTCGAGGACTTGACCAGCACCACCGGATGTGCACCTAAGTCCACTTCGGGCATGAACAGCTCTGAGGGTTAGCGCTGTGATCGTGCCGTCGTGGGCCAGACACTCGGAGATCGCCGATCGGGACCCATTGACGTCCGAACTGAACGACAGAGGTCGGTCGCGGTCATCGAGTGGCGTGACTCGCAGGGTGTGGGGGGTAGTCGTGAAGCGCACGGTGGCCTCCCCAGTGGCTTCGGAGAGGGTCATAACGAGCTCGGTTATCGGGGCCGGTGCTTCGCTCAGGTCCAGACCTCCTTGACCGATACAGAGAAGACCACCGGCACCGCGAAGGCGAACGTCCACGCCGGCGTGCTGCGCTTGAAAGGGGCCAAAGCACCCAGCAAACCAGCCCAGACGCTTCAGCCGAGGCGTGGGTCGATAGTAGATGAACCCCGATACCGGGTCCTTTACCGGTTCGTAACCCATCCTGACCAACAGGTCGATCTTCCATAGGAATGATTCGTCATACTGACCGAAATTGGAGGTGTAGTCCGTGAAGGTGGAATAGAGAAACGGATACTCATCGTAAGGTCGCACTAGCGCGTACCGGCCAGCCAGAAGGTTCCGAATCACCCATCTCGGTGTGTAACCGGCAGCCAAGAGATCGAGCATGTCTGACATGGGGAATCGCGGCGCGCTGGGCGACACGGACAGCGAGGGGTAGGCGACGTCGTACACAAGCCCTCCCTTGTTCACCGCGGCGAGCAGAAACGGGTCGATGCTGGACCACGACGCTGGTTGGTAGAGCTTTGGCGGAAAGAGTTCGTGCTCGACCGCGATATCCGACAAAGGTCCGAAACTGAGGACCAGCACCCCGCATGCGACGGCCGACGCAGCAAGCTGCCGAGCCGACGGACGCAAGATCAGAAGGAGCGCTGCGCAGCCCAGAGTCAGCGTCCATACCGGTCCGGTGAGCTGATTCGGCCCACCACCCAATTTGGCCTCGGCAAGCACCGCCGTCGGTATCGGGCTGACGGCCACAACGATTGCAGCTGTCGCTACGAATATGTGAAGTCTTCGGCGTCGTCCCGAGTTGGCGAAAAGCGACCAGGCCACACACAGTACGAGAACGATTAGAGCAACAAGCGGCACGGCAAGGCTGCGGAGACTGAGGTCGGCTTGTTGCCTCAGCGAGTTCACCCGGACATAGCGGAGCTGTCCCTCTACCATGAGGTCAAAGGCGTAGCCATGACTTGCGATCTGAAGGACCATCCCGAGTAGCGCCGATGTCCCTGCGAACGTGAGCAAAACTGTCGCCGATCTGAGCATCTTCCTCCACGTGCGTATCTGTCTTGACTCGACAAAGATGAGCCGCGCAGGAGTAAGGCTTGATACCAGCAAGCAGGGCACGAGCGTCGTCTGCTTGGTGAACACGGACCCCGTCAAGAGCAGGCCAACGGCGAGCATCTGCCTGCGGGATAGACCCTTAAGCGAAAGGAGCCCTCCGAACGTGATTGTGGCCGCAACGACCAGCAGGGCCCAGGCCAGCTGGTCAACGCCTTCGCCGTAGGCGCCTGAGAACACAGAGAGTCCGCCTAATGAAAGTGCAACCACGAAGCTCGCTGTCGCGAGTCGGCCCTCCAACCAGGTCGTGGTCGTCCATAGCATCCGAACCATGGAAATTATTGCTCCTGCGATTGCAAGCAGGGACACGACTTGCTCCCATCCTTCCCACCAGTAGATCTTCTGCAGCCCGGCGAGGAGGAACGTGTCAAGCGGTGCGTAAGGCAGTCCGACAAAAGCCGTCGCGGGATTTCCGTACTGAAGGTGCCCAGTTGCGACAGCTTCGGCGTCGGTCACCACGCCAAGAGAGAATCCGAGAAAAGGATGCCGCACCGAAACAATGTGAATGAAAGTGACCAACAATCCAAACAGCAGAATCAGAGCCGTCGCCCCTGCACCACAGAGCAGTATGCGATCAATGAGGTTCCTGGGAGGTGGGGCGGTCATGTTGTGACCGGACTGATCCGTTTCCTCGACCGCGATCACTGGGTTCGTCGTCACAGTTGCCCGCCCACCACCTTTGTCAACCTGGCTGGATGAGGTTGGAACAAAGGCGGAGCCGGCTGGTGCCAGTTGGGCCTCCTGCGATGAGACGCTCTAAGGAGCAGGCCCGCGGGAACGTCCATAACTGCCGAGCTTGTCAACGGAATTGTCAACGGAACCTCACTGAACTACACAAAATAAGCCCAAAATGACACGTGAAGGGCAAGACGATTGGCCGCGCTGACCTGCCGATACCCTGATGCCCTTTCCTGATCCCATGACCGTAAGCAATTTGAGGGGCGAGTGCCCCAAGGGCGTTGAGTTCAAGCCCTCTCCGACACCCCGCTTCAACTGGTCATTTGACGAGTACGAGGGCGGAGAAGGACCAGTGCCCGCGTGGAACGTGGCAACCAAGCCGGTCGCCGCGAACACTCCGAACGATGGTTCGGCAGCCGTACGAACGCGGGTACTCCCACAGAACACAGCCGCATTCAGGGCTACGACCAGCAGTGGTGCTGCGACCACGAGGAATTTCCGACCATCGTGCTTGGCCGTCAGGATTGCCCCGATCGCCGCCATGGGAAGGAGCATCCAGTACAGAATGTTATCGAGCTGTTCGTCGGTTCCGGTTCCTGCCTTCAGCGGTGACGAGCCCCAGTTGGTATTGCTGGTTACCGAATCCCCATACAGCATCCTCCCGCGCCACGACGCCCGGCATGTCACCGAGGTGATGGCGGGCAAGTGCTCAGCCTGCGTGGTGAGTCCATTGCTCAGCGCCACCGCCGACCAGCGGGATCCGTGGTCCGGCGGTGTCGTATGTGAGAGTTCATGCGCCAGCTAGGAGCGAACAGCCGACATCGAAGGAACCGTATGGGCCGCTCCCGGGATCGAACGTGCCTAGCAGTACGAGCCGACTAGCGTCGACCGGCGAGCAGTAGGCAAGCTACCGTGACCTGATCACGGGAACGGCCACAAAGCCCTACGAAGGAAGTGTTGAGTTGCGGCCGTTCAATTAGGACAGGCCTCCATGGGGCCATTCGCCGCCCGCTGCGCCCCTCGCTGTAGTCCAACATCCGATTCCGCCGTCGCAGCGATCGATCAGGTCCACACTGCCGGTCATTTCGGGCGGAGACGCACGCCACATTCCGAGGAGGTCGCGGAAATAATCCGGCGGCATTGCAGAGCCACCAACACACCCTTCACTGGACGATCGCCTCCGCCAACTACGCCACCGTCCATTTTCATCATGGCGGTGAGCCCGAGGGCACTGTTGAGGTGCGCCTTCGAATTGAAGGGTGGCGCATGGTTCCTCTGATTGAACCAGCGATCTTTGGGCGTACAGATGCGCGGCTCCGGAAGTACCCGAGACCAGCCAGCGACGGATCCAAGACAATCCTGGTCCTACGGGTAGGTATCGCCTGCCGGGCCCTGGCCCTCCCCTTCCTTCGGTAGTCGACCCAGCGTCGTCGGTAGGATTGCTACGCTCCTCCAGCGTGCAACGCCGGGATCTTCGTCACATCATCCGTACGGGCCTCGATTGGTTGGGGCTCCGACCGAACGGAGAACTCGAACTCGCCGTCGCGGAGCTCGCTGCTGAAATTGAGCGACTTCGGCGTCCCGTCGTATTCAATGACTCATCGGGCGACTTGGTTGTGTCCCGCTACCGGCCGGTGCTGGCATCGGGTGCAGGTGTCGTCGAGGAGGTCACGACGGTCGTTGGACCGTTGTTGTTGCCCCGCTTCGACCGTTTCATCCTGCCGTCCCTTCGGGAATACGGTTGGTGGGAGCCGGACGAGATGGCCCATCTCCGAGATCACCTTCGGCCGGGACAGTGGGCCATCGATGTCGGAGCGCACGTCGGATTCACCGCCCTGGTAATGGCCGAGGCGGTGGGGCCGGCGGGACGGGTCATCGCCCTGGAACCGGAAGCGCTCAATTTCGATCTTCTGTGCCGGAATGTCACACGCAATGAGGCCGATCACGTTGTTCCAATCCATTCGGCTGGCGGGGACCGAACCGGAACCGCGGTCCTCGAGCGGTCCCCCGACAACTCTGGCGATCATCGGACAGCGCCTCACCCATTCGGGATCAGCGCTCAGGGCGTCCCGATGATCGCTCTCGACGATATCCTTCCGCCCGATCAGCCGATCCACTTTGTAACCACCGACGCTCAGGGATACGACCACCGGGTCTTGGAGGGGATGCGCAAGACGATCGATCGGTGGAAGCCATCAATGATGCTCGAGTTCTGGCCCGTCGGCATCCTTGGAGCGGGTGATGATCCGGATGATGTTCTGTCCGACTACCGGTCTCGAGGCTTTCGGCTGGGCCTGCTTCCCGACCGCGATGTGACCACCCTGTCAGCCGAAGCACTCCTGGCCCATTCGGATAGGGACCACGTCACGTTAGTCGTGAACACTTCGTGTTAGCAGTAGCATCATATCGGAAGTCGGACCTAATCCTCAGATTCCGGTGACTACGCAAATCGAGGCGCACATCTCGAAGGAGCTGGAACCCCCCAACTCCGCCAAGAATTGCTCAAGTGATTCCGAAGGCTCACCAAACAGTCCCAGCGCAGCCATAGACTCCCACAGGTTGGTATGTCGATCCGTGGAGAGTAGCTCGATCCGCTTCGCTGCTGGGACGGCTCCAAATGGACCGGATCGTCCATGGTAGCCAGACCCAGGAGACGACCCCCAGGCGGCAAGAGGGACAGGGGAAAGACGGGGTCAACTACCGTTTGCTTCCGTGGGGTGATGGTGCTGATACTCGTCGAATCGGCCTAGGCGGGGGGTGGGCTGCGACCGGGCGGCGCTCCGTCAATGGGAAATTCGACGTGCTTGGCATCCCCCTTGGCGCGCCTGACGCTCAGGTACCACTGGAAGCCGCGGAGGCTGGGTGCCCTTGCGTCGTGAAGAACGAGCCTTCGATCGGTCAATTGGCTCAGTAGCCAGGTGCGGTCATAGATCACAGCATTTGTCGGGTCCTTTGGGTTGATGAATAGGGCGTTTTGGAAGTCTTGCATCATTGGAAACTGGATCTTGTCGAACAAGAACCAGGTCGAGAAGAACGAGCCGTCAGGTGCAAGAACACGGGCAATCTCATCTAAGTAGAACTCAGCCTGATCTTGAAGCAAATGTGTGAAGAGAGACACAGCAAGGACAAGATCGAAGTTGCCGTCTGGGAACGGGGCAACATGGAGAGATCCGCTCGGATTGAGTCTGGGGCTAAGGACGTCCTGGTGGATGAACTCGAATCCGGGCGCTGCAAGATTCACTCGACACCATTCGATCATCCCCGCATGTATGTCGATTCCGACGTATCGCTCTGGTCGGGAAGTTGACAACATCCAACGTGCTAGTCGCCCACAACCACATCCGAGGTCGAGAACACTCGTCGGCTGTCCTTCCCAGTAGTCCGGCGGCTCGACAAAGTCGGCGAGTTCTGGCCGCCCGATAAGGGCTCGCATCCCCTCGGGGGGTACCGGAAGCATCGTCAAAAGCCAAGCGCGGAGGTCGCCAATCGTCAATTCGGTGGCAGGCTCCTGTGCCGTGAAGTAGGAAAATTTCAGATACCTTGACCTGGGTGGAAGATCTCAGAACTCAAGTCGACACGGTGCTATGGAACTGTTGGCTCCGATGTCGTCGCAAGGCTCCCGATTGGTTGGTGTCGAGGTGGAACTCGAGTCGTTTCGCTCACTTGACATCGCTCATACTGTTGACGCGATATGAATCGCGGCATGCGAAACGCCTCACCGCAAATTCAGCCGATTTACATCGCTTTGAACGCTCTATTCACTCCCAGCATGGCGAGGATGGCATCATCGCTGAGATCCTTCGGCGGATAGGGTCGGGACAACGGGTGCTCATCGAGATCGGAGCCGCAGACGGCGCGGAGAACTGCACCGCAGAACTCGTTTCGCAGGGCTGGAGCGGAGTCTGGATCGAAGGTGACTCAGAAAAGGTCGCTGCTGCTCGGGAACGCACCGAAGGTCGCTCTGTGCGGGTCGTTGAGGCCTACGTGGATCGAGAGTCGATCCCGTCATTGCTCGAAGAGCAGTCGCTTCCGACCGAACCCGATCTGCTGGTCATCGATGTAGACGGAAATGATTACTGGATCTGGAAATCCATATCCACTCGGTATGCGCCGCGTGTCGTGGTCATCGAGTACAACGCAGCTATTGGACCCCATCTGCAGTGGGCCATGCCATACAACCGCGACCATCGCTGGAACGAAACTGCATGGCATGGCGCGAGTCTCGCCGCCTTAGTTCGGTTGGGGCAAAGGATGGGCTATGCGCTTGTCGGTTGTGACAGCCAAGGTGTCAACGCCTTCTTTGTTCGTCGCAAATATGCCAGATACTTTGCTCCGTCATCTATTCAGGAGCATTGGGTACCGCCCCGCTACATGCTTCCCTACGGTCATCGAGTCCGGGACTTCAACGAGTTCGATTCACAGGCGCTACCGCCCGACTCAGGTAGGGACATCTCTATGCGCGCTCGAGCCCTTGAACGCTGGCCGTTGAGATCTGGCCAGATCTTCTATCTTGATGTCGAGGTGAAGAATAGGACGAGCTTCGTAGTCGGGTCCTCGAGAAACCTGCCGTTGCAGCTCACTTACTGGTGGCTCGCGACAGACGGTAGTCGCGTGGGTGACGAGATTGAAAGGTGCAGCCAGATTTGGCGATGCGATCCGCGCCGGACGTATCACCTACTCTGTCGAGCACAGGCTCCTGAAGCGGCAGGAACTTATTCTTTGGTCCTCTGTTTGGTGCAAGAGAACGTCCGGTGGCTGGAGGAGGGGAAACTTGGTGTCGGAAGCTGGACGGTGGTTGGATCCTGACAGCCCGAGCGGGGTCTCGCCCGTCGATGATCCGCCGGCACAGGCATGACCCGATTCCCTGTTCCGTTCCACCATCCTGACTTGCTCACACCCGATTACGCAGTCCTGACATAACGCTGCCAACGGCTTGAGGTGCTAGTGCCGGCAAGGGCGTGGGGGTTCGTTCTCCGACACTTCCCGGGTTGCCTTTCCGGATGAACTTGCCGGTCGACACCCTGCCAGCCATCTGCGCTCTGAGCGACGCCCATCCACCACTCCAACGGCGTCCCTGCGTATGTTGCTCGAAGTGGCAAGGCTCGTCTATGCAGTGATGCAGAGGCGCTGGGTTACGGTGATCGCCTTCGTGGTCACCGTCGTCGGCTTCAGTCTGCCGGAGAGGGGAGCGGCCTTACTCGGAGTCGCTCTCTTCGGAACTGACCTCGTCATCCGAGCTCGAAAGGCGCTGCGGACTCCTGGTCCTCCAGCCTGATGCGTCTGAAGTGGGCCCGCCAAACCGCCACATCAGTGGACTGGGCCCCGAGCGCTGGCGCACGGACCACAGTCGAGAAGCGATACCGCTGGACAGGCAAATCGACCCGATGGCCCAAATCCGACCGCGAACGGCCAATCGCGTCGAGATGTCGCCAAATGGCCAGGCGAAGACTAGGCCCGAACGGCAGTAGGTCGCGGTTGGAGAGTGGGTCTGATGGTGGCAGCGTTTGGGTCACCGGCCCGGTGATGGGGACACCCCGCGTGACGCCCACGAGGTGGTTCGTCGCCGCTCGCCAATCGGATGGGAGACTGAGCTAATGAATGGGGATCGTGCCGACGCAACCCGCACCACGCGCTGTACGAGGTGAACGGAACGACTGCCAAGTGGCCAATCTGACTGTCGACAATGACGAGCACAAACGAGGTACCGCATGACCATTAGCCACGAGGACTGGATCAGGTCTCAGATCGCCCAGGAGGATTACTGGTTCCTCCAGATCGACCTCGGAAACGGCATTGTCACTCCTGGTTGGTCAAGGCCCAAGGAGGACAAGCTACCCGTTTTCGGACTTCCCGATGACATGTCCGGCATGCGGGTCCTCGACATCGGCTGCGCTGAAGGATTCTTCTCGTTCGAGGCTGAGAGACGCGGCGCTCGGGAGGTAATCGCCATCGACCCTTTTCCGGCGTCCATTCGGCGGTTCAACATCTGTCGCAATGCACTGAACTCCAACGTGATCGGCATCGTCGGGAGCGTCTACGACTTGGATCCCCGCTCATTCGGAACCTTCGACCTCGTCATGTTCTTCGGGGTGCTGTATCACCTGCGGCATCCGCTTCTCGCGCTCGAGAAGATCGAAGCGGTGACCGGGAGGACGATGCTCATGCAAACCCGATCGTTCCAATCGTCATCACTCAAGGACGAACCCCTAGCACGCTTCTACCGTGACGGTGTCCAAAGCGGCCCCGGTGATGCTCCGATCCACGACCCTTCGGTATTCTGGGAACCCAACGCGAGTTGCATTCGAGAGATGCTCCTTCATGTGGGGTTCGTCAATGTCGAGCGCTTGATTCGAAAGTCTCAAACCGAGAATCCAAGGTTGAATGTCAAATCGAGACTGGCCAACAGAGTTCATCCCCCGCCCGCGATCAGGGTAACCAACGCCATATTTCGAGCGCAGGCTGCACATCCCAGCGTGGGTGTCCGCCCGGATCTGGATCTTGACGGAGAGCTTTCTGGATCACCGAAGCTGTGAATTGGCGAAAGCGTCCATTTTCCAGATTGGCCTTGGGGCGCGGCGAAGCTTGCTCTGATTACGCTCGATCGGTTCTGGCCATCCGACTCCTTTCCGTTGCCCCCAGAGTCGTTATCACAGGAGCCGTGGTACGGGAAGCAGTTGCCTGAGCAGGCTGTCACCCTGCGACCTGCCGGGGGGACTGGCGCTCCGGGACTGACCAGGGCTGGATTCGCCAGTCGGGGAGAGCGGACGACGGTCCTCCGACACAGTTGTGCCAGCCAGTCCGCGGAAGGTACCCGATGATGAGCCCTTGGTTGCGTGTGCAGATGTGGATGTGTTTGCCGGCACCGACCGAGGTGTCCGTCCACCAGTACCCCCGTGACGATGATCACACCTTGGAGGTATCTGGTCACGACCCTTCCTCGGGCAGCCTTGGCATCGCCACCGGTTCCTGGACCGGCCAGGCGTGAGCCACGCCGGAGCGCTTCGAACTCACTACCCTTGGCCCATGGCAAATCTGGGCAGATTTGCGATGTCAGGAAGCGACACTCAGACTGTGACACCTATTGATTCCCCGTCGGACCATCAACGGCGCCTCATCGATCGAGTCGACCCGAGGGTCGTACAAGTCCTCACCGTGCTGGGATTCGCCATACCGGTGGCCGGGTACTTCTGGTTGGTCGGTCGTTACAGCTTCAATGTCATCGTCGGCGATCAGTTCGACGACCTGACGGTCATCGACCACACGTACAAGCACCTCTTCGACTGGAGTGCATTGTGGGCCCAGCACAACGAGAACCGCGTCTTCTTCCCCAACCTGATCGTGGTCCTGCTGACCCGAACCACCCACTTCAACGTCCAGGTCGAGGAGTACCTCAGTGCATTCATGCTGGTTGGCTCCGTTGCGCTTGTCATCTGGGCACACAAGCGGCGCTCCCCGTCGACGCCATGGCTCTATTACTGCCCTGTCGTCATCCTGGCCTTCTCCATCGTCCAGTACGACAACACTCTGTGGGGCTTCCAATTGGCCTGGTACCTGGTGCTGCTCTCGCTGGCCATAGCCATGGTGCTCCTCGACCGGTTCACCATGACCTGGATCGTCATGGTCGGGGCGATCGCGACGGCAGTAGTGGGGAGTTTCTCGTCACTCCAAGGTCTGCTCATCTGGCCCGCCGGGTTGGTGCTCCTGTACCACCGGCGCCGCGGGCCGATGTTCTTCGTTTCGTGGGTGGCCGCCGCGGCAGCCACGACTGTCCTCTACTTCTACAACTTCCATTTCAACTCCAGCTCGGGCATCCTTCGTATCGACTTCCACCACCCGTCGGGTGTCGTCCGATTCTTCATTTTCGCAATCGGCGAGATCGTCGGGTTTCGGGTCGACCGATTCGACAGCGGCAACCGTGCGGTCTCAACGCTGGGGCTCGTCATCGTCCTCCTGGCACTGGCCGTTCTGGTAGGGTACGGACTGCGGAGGGATCCGATCGGCGGGAGCCCGATCGGCGTGGCACTCATCTGCTTCGGGCTGCTGTTCGCTGGCCTCATCGCCGAAGGACGCGCCCTCTACGGCTACGCTGGGGCGGGCGCCTCCCGATACACGACGATCGACCTGTTGGTCCCGATCGGGATCTACCTGGCGCTGCTCGGGCGGCCATCCCCTTTCGTCGTCAAACGCCGGGTCACGACCGATCACTCGAGCGGTCTAGCCCCGCGACGATTAGAACAGTTCTGGAACGCCATACCCGCCGGGATCGACCGGATCGGCGTCCCGACGGCTCGGTGGATCATCGCCGCCGTCATCGTCATCCAGATCCCATTAGGTGTCCACTATGGGCTGGAGGGGGCCCGCGAACGGTATGGTGGCGAGGTGGTGGTGGCGCGCGTGCTCAGGGACTTCCATCACGCCTCGGCGGGCGATATCGATCTACTGTATTTGTCCAAGCCCACTTCCTTCATTCGCCATCAGGTGGGGATAGCCGAGAAGTACCATCTCAGCTTGTTCGACGAGGGGAGCAGCCGATGACAGGATCATGCCGCCGGCTCTTGGGGCTCACCCTCCGTCTAGAAAACCCCGAAACGATTTGTGGGCTGACTCAATGGCCGTCAGCTCGATCTTGATTGGCGGTTCATACGATCTTGTGGCCCATCTCGGCGTAGATCTTCACCTCGAGGTCGGGCTCAGCGTCGGCAGGAGCAGACATCGGTTAGAGGTTTCCCGATTCCACTGGACCCGGCATCCGTCGACCGCAGAGTCCACAGTGCACAACCCGCTCAGAATGTAGGGCCGCCGCGTCCGTCGTTCCGGCGCCTCCGATCGACACGAGTGGGCTGCCAATGTCTTGCTGACCAGCGGGAAACGCTCTGGCGATACCAGGAATACATACATTATCTCGACGAAGCCAAGCTAGCGGACTCGCTGACCGGGTAGCTAGAGTTCGACAATCATTCCAGTGCCTAAATCGATCAGTACCTCGCCAGCGTCGAGGCCAAGCGGCGCCGTCGTGGCTTCGGTGGTCGTCCTCGGCTACCGCTCGGCGGGGGCCCTCGAGCGATGCCTCTGCGCCTTGGCAATGCATCGCTCAACCCACCCTTTCGAAACCATCGTCGTACTGAATGGATCCACTGGGGACGTCAACGAGGTTGCCGAAAGACACTCCGAGGTCGTTGTCGTTCGCTCCGTCGCCAATAGAGGTTTCGCGGGAGGGTGCAATCTCGGTGCGTCCAGGGCTCGCGGGAAGTATCTGGTGTTCCTGAACGACGATGCCGTCGTGACCGAAGGCTGGCTTGACGGCCTGATCCACATGGCATGCACGGTGCCGCGCTCGGGTGCAGTTTCGAGCTTGGTCATGGATGAACAGGGAGAGATCCTCGAGTTCGGCGGTGGTATGGACCATCTCGTCCCGAGCGCCCTCGAGCGGGGTGAGAGCCAATACCGTGCCGAGTTGGTGGGTCCGCAGCTTGTGGCTTACGCCAGTGGGTGCTCCCTCCTCGTCGAGCGGGACTTATTCGAGTCGCTCGGTGGCTTCGACGATCGGTTCTATCCGGCCTACTTCGAGGATGCAGACCTTTGCCGTCGCATTTGGGATGCAGGCCGAGTTGTCGCGGTCACGCCGGCGTCCATTGTGCAGCATCGTGAATCGCACTCAACGAACAGCATCCTGAAGGAGGTTCTGTTTGACGCTTCGAGGGATACATTTGAATCTAAGTGGTCGAGCTCGCCTGACATGGACGCAGTACTACCGGAACCGTTGCCACGGATTGTCTATGTGGACGACTGTGTCCCGAGGGCACAATCGGGATCTGGATTAGGTAGAGCGCGAAGCAATATTGAGGCACTTGCATCGCTAGGTGTCTTCGTCCACATGTTCCCAGCGTTCGACCAGGTTCGGCCATTTGACCTCGATCAATCCCTGCGCTCCGCGGGCGTGACCAAGGTGAGAGCGGTTCGAGACTTAGGACACTTGCCGCGCCCACTTGCTGTGGTGGTTTCGCGACCCCACAACTTCCGGCTCGCGCAGGAGATCACAGAGCTCTGGGAACGCGTTCCTCTTATCTACGACGCTGAAGCGCTCTTCTCGGCCCGCGTCCGGTCGCAGATGCTCTTGCCCGACTATGCAGATCGCCGTCACGAACTCGAGGCGAATCTCGATTCCTTGATCCAGGGCGAGGAGTCGATCGCACAAGAGGCAGATGCCATCGTGACCATATGCCAGGAGGAGGCGACCTGGTTCCAAAAGCATGGCAACGCCCCCGTGCGAGTTCTAGACCCGTTCCCGGATAGGTGTGATCCAGGAAGGACGGGCTTCGCCGGTCGATCAAACGCCATTTTCGTTGCGGGATGGATGTCTGGCATCGACAGTCCCAATGCCGACGCCGTTCGGTGGCTGGCCAAAGAAGTGATGCCGAGGCTCAAGGAAGTCGCGCCAGACCTCGTCATTCAGGTAACAGGGAGCGCGCCCCCATCTGAGTTACTACCACTGCAATCGAAGCACCTTCGGTTCATCGGAGAGGTCCCCGATCTTGCGGCCTTGCTCGACGCCTCGAGGGTTGCCGTCGCGCCAATCCGATATGGGGCAGGAGTCAAGTTGAAGGTGGTTGACGCGTTGGGGCGAGGACTCCCGGTGGTCGCCACGAGGCATGGGTCCGAAGGTATTTGTGGATCATGGCGAGAAGGCGTCGCGGTGGCTGACGATCCATCCGTCTTCGCTGCCAAGCTGGCTTCGATCGTGAATGATCCCGCCACGTGGAACTCGTTCCGGATGCCATTGGTCGCGATCTGCAACCGACATGCCTCCGATCTGGCCGGTAGCTGGGCAGAAGTCGTTGACCTCGCATCGAGGACCAAGGCCGCCAAGCATCCTTCCCTGCTCTCATGATGTGTGACGGTCCCGTTGGCGGACATCCTGAAGCGAAAGCGAAGTCGTCCGGTGCAGACCTCGTGGCAAAGGTCGCTGACCTCGAAAGCAGGCTTGAGGATGCCTTGAGGCTCAGGCGTGAGGTTGAAACACAGGCGGAGATAATCAGCGTTCTGACGCGACGCATCGAGGAGGAGCGGGCGCGCGCCGAACAGATGGCTCACCCAGTTCGGAGTCTTCGATACAAGCTGACATACCAGGCAAAGGTACTGGTATACCGGCAGATATACCATGCAAAGGTACTGGTATACCGAGAAGTTCAGGCGGCAGCCGGGGTATTCAGGCGGCTGAAGCGTCGCTGAGGGCCGACGTGGCAGAAGGTTGCTGAGCACGTCCGCCAACCGTGGACTCCTTGTCCGAGCCCGAGCCTCCCAGGCGGGAAGGAGGACGATTCGAAGTTGAAGGCCCTTCGGATGAAAGCTCGAATGACTCTGGAGTAGGGGGCCTGCGAACAAGCTGAGCGAGATAGTGGCTTGTTTTTAAGACCTTCGTGCACCTGCGTCGAGCGCTCCAGCTCGCTCGCTAGAGCCCCAGAAACTCGGTCGCTAGGCACGCACACTCCGAACTTTGATCCAAACCCACCTAGCGTTCGCGTAGAGTCCCGGACTATGGGTGGACTCGCCAACCGATCCCGGTGCGAGTACGTCGACTGCAACCACACTTGCGCGCGGTCTGTGCAATGCCGGTCGCAAGCACCAGGCAGCAAGGATCAGACACGCGATTCCGACTGTGAGCAGGTCGAGAATCGGTGCGCCCGTGAAGGGAAGCGGCGACATCTGCGTTCCTGCAGATGGCGGTAGCGATCCTGAAGACGTAGCCGAAGCAAGTTGGGTCCCGCCGGAGTTGTCGGTCCCCCCGGCCTGGCTCGCAACCGGTTCGGACGGTGCGTTGGCGTCGAGGGTCGGGGCAGTAGTTGGTAAAGGCGCTGGAACCGGGGCTGAGCAGGGCGCCGTGATGGTATGTCGGAAACTCTTGATAGTGCGCATGGGCGGTCCGATCACGACGGCAGCGCGAATGGTGCCACAAGTGGTCGGGTAGGGAACACTGAGAACGCCCGACAGTCCCGTAGCTTGACCCATGATCGCCTTCGTTGCATCTTCGACCACGAGGAGGGTCCACTCGCAGCTCGTTGTGCGGTGGGTTGGTCGACACGAAGGAGTCGGTGACGGAATGGTGAGGGTTACGCTGCTGGGGCCGAATCCGATCTTCGCCGCACCGGCGGGCTTGGCATCGCTGACCGTCAGGACCATTATCCCGAGGACAATGGCCGCTATGACCATTCCTTTCCTCATCGAGAACCCCTCGATCTTCTCACCTGAAAGAGCAAATCGTAGAAAACGAGTATTGGAGTCAGCTGAGAGCACCGAACTCTGAGCCAGATGACCAAGACTCGGAAGCAGTGTGACGCCATGGCATCCTCTGCAAACGCTCGGTTCCGATCCGCTCGTCCGTTTGTTGTGACCTGAAGTCTCGCGAGTTTTTCGCCCGTACGCCATTGCCAGATTTTGGGCCGCCTACCAGGAGGAACGGACGTCAGCCAAGGACTCTCGCCTCTAGGGACCAGCTTGGCCACTGCGCCAACCCCCGCCTGGTTCGAGCCGGGCCTCTGCTGCCAGTGGTGCGCCGCGGCCCGGCTACCCGGACGACACCACGATCTGAGTCCAGCCTTGGCTTTGGTAGCGATGCCGGCGACTGGCACGTCATCGGCCTTGACGTCCATTCCTGGTTGTTGGATAGATTCTGCGCCGCCTGCCTATGTCATTGGAACCGGCGGAGTCGGCTGCCATTCGGGTGACCTGGATCGATCCAGAGTCCCACTTTGACCTTCGGTGGTAGGGCGCGCCGGATTTCGTGGTGCCGATGTGGTGGATCGGGGTATCGGACCACCACTTTGGCCTTCTCGAGCGGACTGAGGTGCTCGCCCCGAAGCTGGAGCTCCCCGGTGAAGTGTTCCCGTGGCTCGTGCCCCTTGTTGGCCCGGAGGCGGCCCGTCAGCTCGTCTCTCTGGCGGCGAGTGCGGCGGTCTCTCGTCCGGCCCGGCCCGAGGATGTCGGGCCCGGGCCGGCCGGCCAGGGACGACGACGCCCTCTGGAGACGAAGACGCGTCGACGTCGTCGGTCAGCTGACGTCCCGATTGCGCCGGCCACCCGGACTGCTCAGGGGAGTCGAGGCAATCGCCGCCCGGCGAAGGCCTCGTGATCGGTGCCCATCAGACACGGGGAAGACGGCGCCACTGACGGCTTCTTTCCAAGGTGTCTTAGCCCATTCTTAGCGGGGTGCAATGTTGCGCTTAGCTTCCCGCGATCGAATGGGTCGCCCTGCACTTGGTAGGCAGGATCAAGGCCCAGGGACAGTGGGGCAAAACCCAGCACGTCGGCGGCGAGGACACGGGGCGGTCACCCGTCGGCGTGCTGGCTAACGCGGACTTCCGGCGACCGGAGTTCTCCCGGTCGGGCCGACCGCTCTGTCCGTCGCCGTTCGGAACTAGGTAGCATCCCGGAAGTGGGCGTGGACGGTCCCGCACGAGAGGGGGAGCGGTGAGACGCATTGGATCGTTCGGGGCGATGTTCGCCGCGCTGGTGATGACCGGTGCGTCGGTGGGCGTGCCTGCGGCCGCATCTGCGGCAACCAGCTCTGGCCCTTACTACCTGGCCCTCGGAGACTCGCTGTCCACCGGCGGCGGTGCGAGTCCGGGACACGGCTATGTCGATGACATCTACGCTGAGGCGAGGCTGCAGATACCGGGGTTACAGCTCGAGAACCTCGGGTGCGGCGGGGACTCGACGACCCGGATGATCCATGAGGGTCTCTGCCACAACTACGCGACGGGGAACCAGCTCGGTGACGCCGAAGCCTTCCTGCGGGCACACCCCGGTCAGGTGTCCTTCGTGACCATCGACGTCGGCGGTGACGACGTCGTCGGATGCGCGCTGAGCGGCACGATCAATCCGACCTGCGCCGCCAACGCCTCGCAGGCGATCGAGGCCAATCTCCCGGTCATCCTGTCCGGGCTCCGGTCCGCTGGTGGGAGTACCCCCATCGTGGGAATGACCTATTACGACCCGATCCTCGCTGCCTGGTACAGCGGCGCATGGTTCCAGGGTCCCACCGGTCCGGCGACGGCTCGGGCCAGCCTGTCACTGCTTCGGTCCCTCAACGGCGAGTTGAGCAGCCTCTATGCGCAGTACAGCGTGCCGGTGGCTGACGTGCAGAAGCCGTACCAGTCCAGCGACTGGAGGCTGACCGGAACCTATCTGGGCCAGAGCCTCCCGCAGAACGTCGCCGACATCTGCAACTGGACGCATATGTGCATGACCGGGGGAGGCAATCCCAACATCCACGCCACCGACTATGGCCATTCGCTGATCGCCGCAGCCTTCGAGAAGGTCCTTCGGGTCCCCCCGACGATCTCAGGATCTCCGGGCCCGGCATCGCTCGGGCACGCCTACGCCTATCAATTCACCGCCGGCGGCATCCCGACCGTGACGGTCAAGCGATCGGGCCGCCTTCCGAAGGGTCTCGCCCTGTCGCGATCGGGGCTGCTCAGCGGGACTCCGACGAAGGCAGGCAGTTTCCCCCTGGTCCTCACGGCCCGGAACGCGGCTGGTTCCGCCTCGCTCGACGTGACCATCGTCGTTTCCTGAGCTCGGCGCCCGCCCTCAGGCGGCCAGGGCCCGGAGGGCCAGGGCCACGATGACGGCCCGGTCCGAGCCGGTGGCGGTGGCCGCCCGGCTGAGGAGGTCGCCGAGGTAGCCGGCGAGGAGCAGGAGGTCCTGTCGCGGGTCGGGGACCCGGAAGGGGACCGGCTCCCCGCTGTGCTCGAGCCCGGTGGCGGTGAGGACCGCCCCCCGCAGGTCGGCGAGGACCGAGGCGGCCTCGGCCAGGCCCACCCCGCCGAGGCGCATCCAGGCCGACAGGCCGAGCTGGAGGGCGAGCTCCCCGGGGCCGGGGCCGGGGCCCAAGCCGGCCAGGCCGGTCAAGGCGACCGCCGCGAACCGGGCCTGGGCGTCGCGGCGGTCCTCCTGTCCCACCAGGGCGAGGGGTGCCATGCCCACGAGTGTGACGACTGGGTGTGACACGGTGGTGGACCCTCCGGGCCCACCATGGTGGCCCCGGAGGGCTGACCTGGGTAAAGCTGGGGGCATGGCACGCACCATCTGGAAGGGCTCCTTGAGCTTCGGCCTGGTCAACGTCCCGGTCGGCCTCTACCCGGCCACGGCCGAGAAGACCGTCCGCTTCCACCAGTTCGAGGCGGGCACCTCCGACCGCATCCGCTACAAGAAGGTCAACGAGCGCACCGGGGACGAGGTGGCCACCGCCGACATCGTGCGGGGGGCCGACGTCGGCGGGGGCGACTACGTGCTGCTCTCCGACGAGGAGCTGGCCGCCGCCGAGCCGGTGCGCTCCCGGCTCATCGACCTGGTCGACTTCGTGGCCCTCCACGACATCGACCCGGTCTACTTCCGGGCCGCCTACTACCTCGCCCCCGAGGGGGAGGCGGCCGAGAAGGCCTACGCCCTCCTGCGCTCGGTCATGGACACCATGGGCAAGGTGGCCATCGGCTCCCTCGTCATGCGCAACAAGGAGTACCCCGTGGCCATCCGGCCCGGCGAGGGCGTCCTCGTCCTCCAGACCCTCTACTTCGCCGACGAGATCCGCCGCCCCGACGAGGAGCTCCCGACGCTCCCCGAGGCCGTCACCCTCTCGGCCAAGGAGCGGGCCATGGCCGAGCTCCTCGTCCAGTCCATGGAGGCCGAGTGGGACCCGGCCCGCTACGAGGACACCCACCGGGCCAAGGTCGAGGCCCTCATCGAGGAGAAGCGCCAGGGCCACGCCATCGTGACCGAGGCCCAGCCCCAGCCGGCCCCGGTCGTCGACCTCATGGCCGCCCTCTCGGCCAGCATCGACGAGGCCCGCACCAAGGGGAAGACCGGCGCCACCGAGACCGGGACGGCCAAGGCCCCCCGCCGCCGGTCCTCCACGGCGGCCAAGCCCGGCGCCACCGCCAAACGCACCACCAAGGCCGCCCCCAAGCCGCGACGCAAGGCGTCCTGAGGGAGCGGCCTGCGCCCGACGGCGGGAGCGCACCGGTTCGCCGATCCGAACGCTGACGGCTCGAAATGGCCCCGCCGCCACACACCATGGCCGAAGCCGGGGTGCCCTCCTGAGGCGGCAACGAAGCGACCAGGCCAATGGCTCCGAGGGTCTGCTCTGCTAGACACCGGGCCGGGGAGGTGGGATGGAGATACCCACGAGACGGGCCGTGGTCACCGGGGCGACCCGGGGAATCGGCAAAGCCACGGCCCTCGCCCTGGCCGAGTCGGGGTGGGACGTGGCCGTGACCGGTCGCACGGTGCGGCCAGGGGAAGGCCGGGACCAGTCCGACACCGGATCGGGGCGCACCATCCCCGGGAGCCTGGAGGAGACGGCCGCCCTCGTGCACGAGGCCGGTCGCAGGTCGATCGAGCTGGCGGCGGACCTGCACGACCATTCCGCCCTGCGGGAGGCGATCGACCGGGTGATCGACGACTGGGGCGGAGTCGACCTGCTGGTCAACAATGCGGTCGACACCGGGCCCGGCAGCATGATCCCGGTGCTGGAGCTGAGCATCGAGCAGCTGGAGGCCAAGTTGGCGGCCAACGTCGTGGCCCAGCTGGTCCTTGTCAAGGCCGTCCTTCCCGGCATGCTCGAGCGGGCACGGGGCACGATCGTGGACGTCTCATCGCACGTGGCCACGGCCGATCCGCCGGGTCCCGTCGGTCAGGGGGGATGGGGGCTCGGCTACGCCGCGTCCAAGGCGGCCTTCCACCGCTTCGCCCCGCTGCTGGCCGTCGAGCTCGGCGATCGGGGGATACGGGCCTTCAACCTCGACCCCGGCTACGTCGAGACCGAGCGCCAGCAGCGGAATGCGGAAGCGCTCGGTCTGGTCGGGCGCTACCGGGGAGCACCGCCGTCGGTCCCGGCTGCGGCCATCGCCTGGTTGGCTGCTCACCCCGATGAGCTCGACAACGGCCAGACGGTCATCGGTCAGAAGCTGGCCTTGACCAAGGGGCTCCATCCGGATTGGCGCCCGCCTTCCTGACCCCGTGCCCCGGTGACACGGGCGCAAGTGCGGTCGTTAGACCGCTGCTGGCACGGCGGGCTCTCCATCCCGGTAGTGGACGCTGCGGTAGCGGAGGGCGGGCACCCGTATCCCGCCCGCCACGCTCCCGGTCAGGTTGAGCGGATCAGCGCCGACCACAGTCACGTCGGCTCCCCGGACCGGGTCGCGTCGCACGTCGGACAGGAGCGAGGCCGCCTCTGGCAGGGCGTACTGCTCACCGGAGATGCCGGCCACGAAGCGACCGCCGAGCACCAGGCCGCGCGCCTCGAGACGACGCAAAGCGCGCACGACGTCCCGCCAGGGGATCCGGAAGGACTCCTTGGTCCAGAGCTCCCACATCACGACACCCCAGCGGGCGAGCAGCTGCCAGGCCACCGCCTCGGCCACCTCTTCGGCCGGCGGTCCGGTCTCCGGACCGGCCGCGCTCAGGTCGGGCTCGGGTAGGAGCGACCAACGACCCTCGCCCACACCGCTGCCCGGTAGCGCTCGCCGCCGACCGAGGGCCGCCCGCCGAGCCAGCGTCCTCCCGCCGACGGACGGGCGTCGCTTGGACGGGGAGAGGAGCGAGCGAACGGCCGAGAAGGCGTCGGCGGTCACGATGCCCCGGGCCACCAGGTCCCAGAGGCCCTCGTCGACGTCGGACCCGAGCCGGCCGGAAGCGGACGCCAGCTCGGAGCGGAAGCAGGCCCCGCGTGCACCGAGGACGGCCAGCACGTCGGCGGCCGCGCCGGCCGTCGGTTCGGCCAGCTTCCGGTCGAGTCGCACCGCGCCGAGGATCCAGGCCAGGTCCTGCCGGGTGACGATGGCCAGTGGCGTGGCCGGGGAGGGAGTCGAGGTCCCCCGACGTCCGCCGGACATGCGTGCGGTCTCCGCACCCGCACCGGCCGGTTCGGGACTCGCCGCGGACCCGTCCGGCCCGGCCTCGGGTTCGGGGCGAGGCGTGAGGCGGCCCCAGGCCACCTCGCCGGCGAGACAGAGCTCGTCCAGCCAGCGAGGCTCGTAGCCGACGACGCGTGCGGCCAGAACATGGCGCTCCCACTCGCCGGCCGCCACCTCGATGCCCTGCAGCTGCTCGATGACGGCCATGAGCCCGGCCCGACCCTCCGCCTGGGTCCCGGTGGCCACGTGCTGCCAACAGGCCAGGAAGCGGACGAAGTCGGCGATGCTCGCCGGCTCGACCCGGCGGCGGCGGCGGCTCCGGCTGGCAGCGTGCAGTCGGGCGAGCAGGTGCCGGGCGCACCAGCGCCCGTCGGGCAGCTGCATGGCCAAGCCCATCCCCTGGAGGCGGGCCAACCCGGTGCGGGCCCGGGCCTCGGTGACCGGTGCGCCGCGGACCGTCCCGGTGGGGAGCGGCTCCTCTGCCACCAGCTGCTCGACCGAGACCGGTCCAGCCACTTCGAGGTGTCCGGCCAGGCACTCGGCCAGCGCGCCGTCGCCGTCGGCCGCCTCGCCCCTGCCGGCCGCGTCGATCGATTCGGATGCCGCCCTGCGCTCGGTCGTGACCCAGGCATCCCCGATCACCGACGCTCGTCCGTCCCGCTCGAGCTCGGAGAACCACTGCCGCCAAGCCCGGACGGGCCGACAGCGGACGAGCGAGAGCAGGAGGTCGTGGAGCTCGTCGGCTGTGCGCGGGCGGGGCTCGACCTGCTCCAGTGCCTCGGCCAGGGCCCCGGGGTCGAACGGGGCGAGCTCCGATGCGGTCACCGGCAGCCCGGCCGGCAGCCCGGACGGACCGAGCGGCCCGAGGCCGCGCGGGACGGCCACGGCCCGCGTGCGCCGCTCCTCGAGGGGGGCACCGTCGAGGAAGGTATAGGGCCGCCCGGTGAGGATGCCGTGGGCCAGCGGTGAGGGTTCCGCCGACTCGACGAAGTGGACGCCGATGCGGCCGCCCTCCAGTCCTTCGAGCAAGGACACGAGGCCCCGGGCGTCGAGGGGCTCGGTCAGGCAGTCGGTCAGGGTCTGACGGGCGAGCACGTGGTCAGGGACGACCACCGGTCCCGGCGCGGCGTTCTCCTGGCAGGCGGCGAGGGCCGGCCAGACGGCGGCCAGGAGGTCCTCGGCCTCCATGCGTTGGAGATGGATGGGGCGGCGCTGGCCGCCACGCGACCGCGGCACGACAAGGGCCCGGTTGAGGTTCCAGCGCCAGCGGGCGGCCAGCATCGGGTGGAGCAGGACCGCCTGGGTCAGGACCTCGACGGCCGTGGCGCTGCGCAGCATGGTGGGCACGTCGGTGAGCGGGAAGCTGTGCTGGGGGCCGAGCGAGAGCACGACGGTGTCGTCGTCGGCAGCCGCCTGCAGCTCGAAGTCGAAGGACACGCAGAAGCGCTTGCGGAGCGCCAGTCCGAGCGCCCGGTTGATGCGCCCCCCGCAGGGGGAGTGCACGATGAGCTGGGTGCCCTCGCTCTCGTCGAAGACCCGCTCGATGACGATGCGGTCCCCGGTCGGGAGCCGGCCGAGGGCGGCCAGCCCGGCGCCGAGATAGGCCACCACCTGGTCGGCCACCTCGGCCGACACGCCGGCGCAGGCCGCGTACGGCCCGGCGGGCCCCCTCGCCGTCACCCGCCGCCAGGAGCGGCTCGAGATCACCGCGTAGGCGGCCGACCTCCTCGGAGAGCTCGGCAGTGCGGGCCGGGGCCTCGCCCAGCCAGAAGGGGATGGTTGGCGGCAGGTCCCCGGCGTCGACGACCCGGACGGTGCTGGTCTCCACCTTGACCACCCGCCACGAGTGGGTGCCGAGCAGGAAGATGTCCCCGGCGGTGGCCTCGACGGCGAAGTCCTCGTGCACCGACCCGACGGTCACGCCCTCGGGGTCGAGCACCACCCGGTAGTCGCCGGTCTCGGGAATGGCCCCGCCGCTGGTGAGGGCGGCCAACCGGGCCCCGCGCCGGGCACGGAGCCGCCCGTTGACGGCGTCGTGGTGGAGATGGGCGCCGCGTCGGCCGCGGCCGGTCTGGATCCCCCACGAGACCAGCTCGACCACCCGGTCGAAGTCGGATCGGCGACAGCTGTGCGTAGGGGGTCGCCCGGCGGACGAGATCGTAGAGCGGGTGCGACCTCCCATTCGGCGGCGCCCGCCACTTCGGCCACCAGCTGCTGGGCCAGAACGTCCAACGGGGCGACGGGCGGCTCGAGGAGGTCGAGATGGCCGGCCCTGACCCCGGCCAGCAAGGCCACCGATTCCACCAGCTCGTCACGGGTCATCGGGTAGAGCCGGCCGGCCGGCGTGCCCTCCAGCTGGTGGTTGGCCCGCCCGACCCGCTGGAGGAAGGTCCCGATGGCACGGGGCGAGCCGATCTGGCAGACCAGTTCCACCGGGCCGACGTCGATGCCCAGCTCGAGCGAGGCGGTGGCCACCAGGGCCCGGAGATCACCGGCGCGCAGGCGCTGCTCGACGATCCGACGGCGGGCGGCCGACAGGCTGCCGTGGTGGGCGGCGACCTGCAGGGCGGCGTCGATGGGGTCGATCTCGGCTGGCCCGGCGTCACCGGAGGACGGGCGGTCGTCGTCCCCCGACCCGAGCCGCGCCGCCAGTTGGTGGGCCACCCGTTCGGCCATCTTCCGGGTGTTGACGAAGACGAGGGTGGTGCGGTGCTCGCGCACGTGGTCGGCGATGCGGTCGAGCACATCGGCCAGCTGGGCGCCGCTGGCCACCGCCTCGAGCTCGCTGGCCGGGAGCTCGATGGCCACGTCCAACTCGCGCCGGTGACCGCAATCCACGATGGTGGTGGCTGCCCGTCGTGGATCCGAGCCCGACAGGAGGCCGGCCACCACCTCGAGCGGCCGCTGGGTGGCCGAGAGGCCGATCCTCTGCAAGCGCCCGCCACGGGCCGACACCAGCTCGGCCAGTCGCTCGAGGGTGAGGGCGAGGTGGGCGCCCCGCTTGTCGCGGGCCAGTGTGTGCACCTCGTCGACGATGACCGTGTGAGTTCCCGCCAGCATGGCCCGCGAGGAGGCGGCCGTGAGGAGCAGGTAGAGCGATTCGGGTGTGGTCACCAACAGGTCCGGCGGGGTGCGTCGCATGGCCGCCCGCTCGGCCGCCGGGGTGTCCCCGGTGCGGACGGCCACCGTGAGGTCGGGAGCCGGAAGGCCGAGCCGCGCCGCCTCGGAGGCGATGCCGTCGAGCGGCAGCTTCAGGTTCTCGTGAACGTCGGTGGCGAGCGCCCGGAGCGGCGAGACGTAGACGACTCCCGGCCCACTCCCGGGAGGGGCACTCGCCACGCTGTGATCGCGGGCGGCGTGCGCCCGGTAGGCGGCGTCTATGGCCACCAGAAACCCGGTCAGTGTCTTGCCGGTGCCGGTGGGCGAGGCGACCAGGACATCCCCGCCGGCCATGATGTGCGGCCACGCCTCCCGCTGCGGTTCGGTCGGGCCGGAGGGGAACCGTCGCCGGAACCACGACGCCACCGCGGGATGGAAGGTGCGCAGGATCGAGTCTGGTGGGAGGGGTTCCGCCGTGAGATCGGCGGTCCGGTCGGAGCTGGTCGTCGTGGCCACGGGCACAGTCCACCCTAGGGGTGTGCCGACGTGGCCGCGGCGTCCCCGCCGGGCCCCTAGGTGACCTCCTCGGAGGCGACCTCGAAGAATTCCTGGTAGTCGGCGGCCCGCTCCCGGAGCGTCCCCGCGTCCAGCCCGGTGTCGGCGAAGGCGTACCGGGTACCGCCGCCGCCCCCGTCGCCCGGGTGCTCGGCGAGGAAGGTACGCATGTGGCGCTCGGCTTCGGCGGTGAACTCGCGCCCGAGCTGGTCGTAGACACGGCCGATGGTGGCGAAGGGATCGTCCATGAAGTCCCCGAAATGGACGTCGATGACCTGGTCGCGGGGGAGCGTGCCGTCCCGCCGGGCGGCGATGGACCGGTCGAGGCCGACGAAGATGTCATCGGTGTACTGGGCGGCGGCGCGGGTCACCGACGGGTGGTCGCTGGCCATCCGGCGCAGATGGGCGGCGAGCGCGCTGACCGAGGCGATGACCTTGAGCGGGTCGCGATGGGTCTGGATCACGACCGCGTCGGGGTATTCGGCAAGCAACGAGGGCAGATGCCAGAGGTGGGCGGGTGACTTCAGCAACCACCGGTCGCCGGGATGCTCGGACTGGAGATGCTGCAGATACATGCGGTGCCAGCGATAGGCGGGTGCGAGGTCGGCTTCGTGCAACAGCCACCGGTTGTACTCGGGGACGTCGTACTGGATCGGGAAGATCATCGAGCGGAAGTCACCGCCGGTGATGCGTACGCACTCCTGGGCGAGCCGGGCACCCAGAGGATGGAAGGCCGTGAACCCGGGGATCACCAGGTCGGCCATGTCCGCCACCGCCTGGGACTCCTCGATGCGGGGATCGGTGTCGTAGGTCGCCGTCTGCGGCGGGGGGCAGGGGTAGTCGACCTCCCAGGTCAGCGGGGCCCGGTGGGACGGGTCGAGGGCGAGGAGGTCGTAGAGGATGGTGGTGCCGGTCCGGGGTTGGCCGCAGATCACGATGGGGCGGGTGACCAGGCCCTCGGCGACCGACGGATGGGAGGCCCGCCAGTCGAGGATGCGCATGCGGTTGGACAGATAGTTCACCAGCTCGGTTTCGACCATGACCCGCCCGACCTCGTTGAGATGCGCCGAGCGCTCGAGGTCGCCGACGAGGCGGTCGAGGCCCTCCTGCCAGGTGGCCTCACCCAGGTCGTGGAGCCCGGTGGCGGTCGTGGCCGTCTCCACCAGTCGGTCCCGTCCGGGGATGGGCATCAGCCGCAGTCCGGGGTCATCCGCCCGGTGCCAGCACGCGACAGCGCACGTCCGGAGGGTTGGGGTTGTCCAGCCAGCGAAGGACGACGAAGCCCCGATGCCGTTCACCGGTGTCGAGCCAGTTGCCGGCGCCCGTGGAGCCCGGGGCCGGCGCAGACCCGCCGATGGGCACGGTGACCGTCCCGTCGGCTTCGGTGATGGCCATGGCGTTGGTGAGCGAGCTCCGCCGCCGGCGCGGCTCGATGCACTCGTGCCAGATGTTCTCCACCGTGATGCTCCAGTACCGGGTGGCCGGCGGCTCGAACTCGAGGCACAGGAGCTCGCCCCGGTCCAGGCGGAAGGTGCCGAGCATGTAGAGGTTGTCCGGGGTGGTGTTCTCACCGCCCAGCGCGTCGGCCTCCGCCGTCACCAGTTGGTTGGGCGCCTCCAGAAGCTCGGGCCGGATGGTCTGGTGCAACGTGGTGAGCTTGGCGATGCTCCACGCCATGGTCGTGAACTGGGTGGCGAGCTCGGAGTCCGTGAGTGCGGCGGGCCGTGCGGGAGGTTCGAGGGGCTCGATGTCGAAACGGGCGATGCGTCTCGGCGCCGGGCCGGGCCACGTACTGGCGCACCACGATCCCCGAGGCATCCTCGGGGATGCGCACCCACGGGGACCCGGCCAGCAGCGAGGGGTTCGGCCGCTCGGCGGCCAAGACGAAGGAGAAGCGGCCCGCCCCGTCGAGTTGGAGGTCGGTGTCCGACAGGTAGGCCGCCATCCGACGAGGGGTCAGCCCGGTTCCGGCGAGGACCTGGAACCCGAGGTAGGTCACGGTGTTGCGTTGCCCGGTGACCCGGTAGCGGCACCGCCCGTCGATCATGGCCAGGTGGTACTGACCCCCGGGATCCGGTCCACCGATCAGGCGGGCCTCGGTGTTCATGCTGAAGAACCAGGGGCGCTCGTGGTCGATGTCCAACGAGAGCTCCGAGCAGAGGGCGGTGGCCCGGCCGAGCGACCCGCAGCCCCTCGAGCAGCTCGAGCTCCGTCTCGGCCGTCGCCTCGACCATGGCCGTCATGTCGTCGAGCATCCGGCGGACCAAGCTCCAGCCCTCGAGGCGGCCGAGGCGGGTCGGGGCCGATCGGCCCGCTGCGCCGCCGGGTCCCCTCGTGCTGCTCGTCCCCTGCGAGTGCGTCCGTACCGGTCGACGGCCGGGCTGCCCTCCGTTCCCATTCGGCCGCCCACGGTAGCCACTGCGAGCTCGGGGGGCGCCGATTCGGTGCGGTGAACGTCGACCGGGTCGTCTCCTGGACGCGGCGATTGTTCAGGCGTGCGCCGGTGAGCCGTGACGTCGGATCCGCTGGCGCCCGGTCGGGGGGATGGGCAGGGCTCCGAGGACTGGCTTCCCGCCGCGGAGCAGCCGGCCCGACTCGGTCAGTCGCCGGCGCGGAGATGACCACGTGGCAGTGCTCGATGAGCGCCTCGCGCGTCGGCCGCGGTGACGGGCGCCAGCGTGCCCCGCATCCGCCAGCCGGCATCACCCGCCGGGTGGCACGACCAGACGGTGAAGTTCGCCCGGAACGGCCGGACCTCGCCGTCGACGGCGGGGAGGTCGAGGCGGAGCTCCACCTCCGTCCCCACCGGGATGGGCTGAGGACCGAGCACGCCCGCCCCGTCGGCGGTCAGGTCGACCACCCGGACCAGGGTGCCCTCGACCACGCCGGCCACCTCGACCGGCACTCGGTAGTGATGGCGGGTCTGACGGCGGCGGCTGACCCGCCACAACGCGGCGACCATCAGGAAGAGCTCCCAGACGGCGAAGGCCAGTCCCGACCCCGAGGGCCAGCGCCGCGCAGGCCGGGAAGGGGCACGAGCCCGGCCGACGGCCAGGAGGCGGGCCACCACGGCCGCCACCAGCACGGCCACCAGGACCAGGACCAGGCGGAGCTGGCGGGCCGCGGCCCAGCCGCCTCGGTCGATCCCATCCTTCGGGGTGACCTTGAACGACGTGCGGAACGGACGGAGGAGGCCGAACGAGGCCCGGGGAAGATCTCGGTGGTGAGGAGGGAGGAGTAGGAGCCGTCCCACAGGCTGACCTCGCCCCGGCACAGCATCGACGACGCACCGAGGTTGAGCAGGCCATCCAGGGCACCCAGAGGAGGGCGAGCTGCCAGAGCGGTGGCGTGGAGGGGAAGCCCGCCGCTCACCAGCATGGCCACCAGGACGGCCAGCATGGCCAGGCGTTGGAGCGGGACTGAAGTACGCCAGCAAGGAGGAGAGGTAGCTGAGCCGCTGCTTGATGCTCAGCCCGGACGCGATCACCGGGTTCTCCGGGGTTCGCAGCACGGCAAGGTTGCCGCGGGCCCAGCGGTCGCGCTGGAGGAGGAACGAAGCCAGGTCGTGCGGGGCGAGCCCCTGGACCAGCGTCTCGTCGTGATAGCGGGTGTGCCAGCCCTGACCGTGCAGCCTGATGGTGGTGTGGAAGTCCTCGGCCACCGTCTCGGTGGCGATCCCGCCGATCCCCTCGAGTGCATGGCGCAGGATGACGGCGGCCGACCCGCACCAGAAGGCACCGTCGTGGCGGTCCTTGCCCGGCATGATCACCTCGAAGAACATGCTCTGGTCGTGCCGCCCGGTCTCGAAGTGCTGGAACGAATCGTGGTTGCCGAAGTCGTGTGGGGTCTGGACCAGCGCCACGGCCGGATCGTCGAAGTAACCGACGGTGGCATCGAGGATGTCCGGTTGGGGCACGTGGTCGGCGTCGAGGATGAGGAGCAGCTGCCCGGAGGTGTGCGCGAGCGCGTGGTTGATGTTCCCCGCCTTGGCGTGCTCCCTGGTCGGTCGGGTCAGGTAGCGCGCCCCGAACCGCTCGGCCAGCCGGCGGACCTCGTCGCGGCCGCCGTCGTCGAGGACCCAGGTGGTGTGGGGATAGCTGATGCGGTCACATCCGACCAGGGTGGCGCCCAACACGTCCAGACCCTTCGTCGTAGGTGCAGACGAAGACGTCGACGGTCGGCCGCCATCCGATGGTCGGGCCGAGCGCACCGTGGGAACCCGCCAGGCCAGAAAGGCGAAGGACCCGAGCGAACAGGAGCCCGAACAACTCGGCGGCGAGGAGCACGGCGAACATCACCGGCTGGGCCCCGCTCCGCGTGTCCGTGAGGCGCCATGCCAGGTAGACGGTTGCCCCACACCAGGGCCAGCACCACGGTGGCGCGCACCAACCGGTCGCGGCCCCGGTACGTCATCCGGCGGTCTCCGGCGGTCCCTTGCATCACCCGGGTCATCGACCGTCGGGTCGAACCGCTTGAGCCGGACGGGGGTTTGGCGGCAGGCCCAACGTGCTGGTCAGGCGGGACGCAGCTCGCGGCGAGCCGCAGCGAGCATGCGATGGGCGATGGATGAGGCCCGAGGGTCGGGGGCCCGCTGGCGATGGGCTCAGCCCACCGCGTCCACGATGTCCACGATGAGGAGGATGAGCACCATCCCGCCGACCACGGCATAGAGGGCGGAGAAGGCCCACCGCTGGCGGTGGTCGGCCAGCCAGAAGCGACGGATGCCGAGATAGTCGAAGGTCAGCGCCAGCAGCCCGATGGGGATGCCGATGGCCGGACCGACCCCGCGGGCGACGCCGATCGCCGGCAGCAGCACCGGGAGCACGATGTAGCTGACCAGGCAGCGCAGCGCCGAGAGGAAGATCGAGGCGCTGAAGATGCGGTGGGTCTCCGACTCGTCGATCGGAGCCTGGTGGTCGGGGATGCGCAGCAGGTGGCGCATGGCCTCGTCGGCCCGCGACCGTTGATGTGAAACGGACGCCAGGTCACGCGCCACCGCCAGCTGATCCACGAGAGTCATGGTACGCCGCCCTGCCGGCCGGGTCAGATCGCCGGGAGGCTGTCACCACCCGACCACCGCCGAGCCCGCGGGCCGCTTTGGCGATACCCCCTAGGTGAATGCCTCCGGTATCGTGCCCGGTCGTGGGTGCACGATGACCCCGGGCACAACCGGTCGACGGTCGCCGTCGGCCCATGGGGCCCGAGGGCCCGACGGTGGGCCGGGAGCCCAGGTCGGCTCCGGTGCCGACATGTGGACGGTGCGCCGCCCCGACGGCACTGTCGCCACCGGTTGGTTGCTGCTGCCTCTTCGCCTGTTCCTCGGGTCGACCTTTCTCTTCGCCGGGATGCAGAAACTGGCCGACCCCGAACTTCTTGAAGGTCACCAGTCCGACGTCCATCCACGCCCAGTTGCTCGCCACCGCCCATTCGAGCCCCATCCACATCCTGACCAACCACCTCTTGCCCTACTCCACGGCGGTGGGTCTGGTCATCGCCATCGGGGAGGTGTCCATCGGCGTCGGGGTGCTGCTCGGGCTGTGGACCCGGTTGGGCGGCATTGGCCGGCATGGCCCTCTCGCTTCGGGCTCTTCCTGACGGTGAGCTTCCATGCCTCGCCGTACTACACCGGCTCCGACATCGTCTTCTTCTTCGCCTGGACGCCATTGCTGCTGGCCGGCGCGGCGGGGGCACCGGCGGTCGACACCTGGCTCGAGAGCCGTGGGGGGACAACGGCCGGCGCCGGATCCGGGCTCTCGCGCCGCGCCGTCCTGTCCAAGGGGGCGGTGACCGGCATCGCCGCCGGTGTGGTGGTGGTGCTCGGCGGGTTGAGCGCGGCCATCGGCCGTTGGGCCGGTGGTACCTCCACCGCCTCGGCCGGCCAGCCCGCCAGGCACGCTTCCCGCCCGCCGGGCCCTCGACGTCGACCACGACATCGGGCGCCGGGTCGGCGCCCACCTCGCCGCCGGCCCCGCCGTCGGGCGTGGCCATCGGTCCGGCTGCCAGCGTCCCGGTCGGGGGATCGGCCAGCTTCACCGATCCGAAGAGCACCGACCCGTCACTGGTCATCCAGCTGACCGCCGGTGACTTCGTGGCCTATGACGCTATCTGCCCCCATCAGGGCTGCACGGTGGCCTACCAGACGTCAGCCCGGGTCATCGCCTGCCCGTGCCACGGGTCCGAGTTCGACCCGAAGACCGGTGCGGTGAGGCGGGGCCCGGCGCCGACCGGGCTGACCAGGATCAGTGTCACCGAGGGTTCCAACGGCAACCTCTACGTGCCGGGGTGATCGCCGCCACGGGCCCGGGTTGCGTCCGGAGCAGTCCTGGCCTCCGGGCGCTGGGATAGCATTCGCGACAGCCGCCAGGCGCGACCCATGACCCCAACCACCACCCGGCCGACCGCCACCGTCACTGCCGTTGGTCCGGAGAGGTCTGCCGAACACACCGCGTGGCTGAGCGCCTCGCCCTTCCTGGCCGCCCACGTCGCACCCCTGGCCGCGCTCTTCGTGGTGGTGACGTGGCAGGACTGGGTACTCTGCGCCGGCGCCTATCTCTTTCGCATGTTCTTCATCACCGCCGGCTACCACCGGTACTTCGCCCACCGCAGCTACCGGATGGGGCGGATCAACCAATTCCTCATGGCCTTCGGGGCCACCACAGCTGTCCAGAAGGGACCGCTGTGGTGGGCCGGCCACCATCGGATGCACCATCGATACACCGATCTCGACGGCGACGTGCACTCACCGCGGGACGGCTTCTGGTGGAGCCACGTGGGCTGGATCCTGTCCACCAAGTACAAGGCCTGCGACCTCTCCGCCATCAAGGACTTCGCGGCCTATCCCGAACTGAGGTTCCTCGAGCGCTGCTGGTGGATCGGCCCGGCGATGCTCGCCGGTGTGTGCTTCCTGGTCGGAGGGTGGGGTGGCCTGCTGATCGGCTTCTTCCTCTCCACTGTGCTCCTGTGGCACGCCACCTTCCTGGTCAATTCAGTGGCCCATATGATCGGGCGGCGCCGGTTCGCCACCCCGGACACCAGCCGTAACTCCTTGTTCATCGCCCTCCTGACGGGGGGTGAGGGATGGCACAACAATCACCACTACCTGCCGGCCTCGTCCCGCCAGGGATTCGCCTGGTGGGAGATCGATCCCACCTGGTACGCGCTGCGGGCGCTGTCGTGGCTGCGAGTGGTGCGCGACCTGAAGGACCCGCCGCCGCGCCTGCTCGACCAGGCGCGGGTGCGCGACGGCGCATTCGACATCGGGATGTTCCGCTCCTATTGGGAGCGGGCGGCCAGGGTGGCGGGGGAGCGTATCGCCGACCTGAGTGCCAGACCGGTGGCGCCGTCCCCCGAAGGGAATGCACTGTTGGCGGCCCCTGCGCCCATCGACCGATCCGCCGCCGCTGCCGGGGAAGCGAGGGGAGCCGGCGGCACTGGTGAGACGGACGTGGCCGCCGACTTGGTCGAGCCGGCCGAGCCCGAGCCGCGCTCGCACCTCGCCGGTCTCATCTCGCGGGCGCTCGAGTCGGCCGACCAGCTGGCCGCCTCGACCCGGCGGACCCGCCGGACCCACACCGTGGCACCATCGGAGACCTCCCGGCCCGACCCCTCGGAATGAGCGGGGAGGTCCGGTCGCCGGTGCCTGGGCCCGGGCCGCCCGGGCCCGGGCCGGCATCGTTCCGGTCGGCCTCGCTCTGGATCATCGACCTCGACGGCGTGGTATGGCTGGCCGGGGAGCCGATCGGGGAGGTGGGCGCAGCCGTCGCCGACCTCCGGCGCCACGGCGCACGCGTCGTCTTTGCCAGCAACAATTCCGCTCCGACCACTCGTGAGCTGCTGGACCGACTGGACCGGGTGGGCATCGAGTCCTCGGCCGCCGATCTGGTCACATCCGCCTCGGCGGCCGCCTCGCTGCTGGAGCCCGGGCAGTCGGTGAAGGTGTTGGCCGAAGGTGGAGTGCTCGAGGCCCTCGACGGGCGCGGCGTCGCCGTCGCCGACGACGGTCCGGTCGACGCCGCCGTGGTGGGCTGGAGCCACCTCTTCGACTTCGAAGGCCTGGCCGCGACGGCCTCGGCGGCGCGCGCCTCGGGGCGGTTGATCGGAACCAACGAGGACCCGAACCATCCGACACCGGCCGGTCTGGTGCCGGGATCCGGCGCGTTGTTGGCCGCCGTGGCCACCGCGTCTGGGCTCACGCCGGAGGTGGCGGGGAAGCCACACGCCCCGATGGTGAAGCTCATCCGCGAGCGGTTCGACCTCTTCGGCAGTGACGGGTCGGTGGTGATGGTGGGGGACCAGCCCCGTACCGACGGCCTCTTGGCCGATCGGCTGGGCCTTCCGTTCGGGCTCGTCGACTCGGGCGTCACTCCGGCCGGTGGCGACGGGGCGGGAGTGCCGGTGGCCCTCCGGGCGCCCGATCTGGTCACCATGGTGCGGGACTGCCTGTCCGGCGATTCCTGAAACGTGCGTGCTAGCAGCAAGCAGCCCAGGTAAAATGACAAAATGGCCGACAAGGATCCCTCCGCCAAGGACCCGCTCCAGAAGTACCTCGACGCGGGCATCGCCTTCACCAACCTGACCCGGGCCCGGGCCGAAAAGCTCGTCTCCGAACTGGTCCAGAGCGGTGAGTTCCGAGGTGACGCGCGGGCCAAGGTGGACGAGCTCATCGAGCGCAGCCGCAAGAGCCAAGAGGCCCTGTTCGCTCAAGTGCGGCACGAGGTCGATCGCCAACTCGAGCACCTTGGGATCACCGATCTCGACGACCTGGCCAAGCAGGTCGCCGCCCTCATCGGCCGCACGGCCGAGGCCGGCCGAGCGGCTACGAAGAAAGGCGCAGCCACGAGGAAGGGCGCAGCCAAGAAGAAGTCGGCGGCGGCCAAGAAGCCGGCGGCGAAGAAGTCGGCCACCACCAAGTCCGCGGCGGCCAAGAAGCCGGCGGCGAAGAAGTCGGCCACCACCAAGTCCGCGGCCAAGAAGGCGGCGGCGAAGAAGTCACCGGCACGGGCTTCCGCGGCCAAGAAGGCATCGAAGAAGAAGTCGGCCGCCACGGCCGGCCGGACTCCCTCCAGGACGGCGGGCTGAACGGCCGGGCGCGGCGCCGGCTGGACCGGGCCCTGGTCGACCGGGGCCTCGTCGGGAGCCGGCCAGGAGCGGCCGAACTGATCGATCGCGGGCTGGTGCTCGTGTCGGGCAGCGTCGCCGACAAGGCCTCGCGTCTCGTCGGGGGTGACGAGCCGATCGAGATCCTCGGACCCCCGCCACGGTTCGTAAGTCGCGGCGGCGAGAAGCTGGCAGCCGCCCTGGAGCGCTTCGCCGTCGACCCGCTCGGCGTCCGGGCCCTCGATGCCGGCGCGTCGACCGGGGGCTTCACCGACTGCCTGCTGCAGGCCGGAGCTTCGGCCGTCTACGCCGTCGACGTGGGGCACGGTCAGCTCCACCACCGCTTGCGGGCCGACCCCCGGGTGATCGGCTGCGAGCGGACCGACGTCCGCGACGTGACCCTGGCGACCGTAGGCGATCGGCCCGTCGACCTGGTCACCGCCGACCTCTCCTTCATGTCGGCGCAACGGGCCGTGCCGGTCCTGGTCGGGGAGGTGGTCGCGCCGGGCGCTCCCGTGGTGGTTCTGGTCAAGCCCCAGTTCGAGGCGGGCCGGGTCGAGGCATCCCGGGGCCGCGGGGTCATCCGGGACCCGCGGGTCCACCGGCGGACCCTCTACGAGGTGGCAAGCGCACTCGAAGCCGCTGGAGCGGACATCATGGGGGCCATGCCATCTCCCCTCACCGGTGCGGCCGGCAACACCGAGTTCCTGCTTCACGCCCGCGCCCCCGCGGGCCCGTCGGGTCGCGGCTGGCGTCCTGACGTTTCCCGATCCGCCATACTCGACGGCGCGCTGGCCGAGGCCCACCGCTCGGTACCCGAAGGCTGACCGGGCCTGTGGCGGTCATCGCGTTCTACCCCCACCCACTCCGTCCGGAGGCCTCCGCGCTGGCCGAGCGGACGTCGGTGTGGCTGGCCGAGCAGGGTCACAAGCCGGTCCTGGCCGGCGGGGGCGACGGACCGGCCTCGCTGGAGGGGGCCGACCTTCTGGTGAGCCTCGGCGGCGACGGCACCCTGCTGCGGTCGGTCGACGTCGCCCTGGCCGGGGGCATCCCGGTGCTGGGGGTCAACGTCGGCCGGCTCGGCTACCTCACCCAGGTGGAGCCGGACGACCTGGAGGAGGCGCTGACCCGGTTCCTGGCTGGCTCCTACGACGTCGAGGAGCGGATGACCTTGTCGGTCACGGTCACCGGACCGGACGGGACCGAGCTGGCTCGCCGGACCGCGTTGAACGAGGCCAGCGTGGAGAAGACCGTCCCCGGCCATACGGTCCGCATCGCCACTTCCATCGACGGACGCCCCTTCGTCACGTACGCGGCCGACGGCCTGCTCGTGTCCACCCCGACCGGGTCGACGGCCTACAACCTCTCCGCTCGCGGTCCCGTCCTGTCGCCCCGGCTCCGGGCGATCGTCGTGACCCCGGTCTCCCCCCACATGCTCTTCGACCGGCCCCTCGTTCTCGACCCGGCGGAGCGGTTGCGGCTCGAGGTGCTCGAACCCCGCGCCGCCGTGCTGGTGGTCGACGGGGTGACCGCGACCGATCTCGACCCCGGGACCGTCGTCGACTGCCACGAAGGCGGGCAACCCGCCCGCCTGGTGACCTTCGGCTGGCGCGACTTCCACGCCATCCTGCGGGCCAAGTTCCGCCTGGCCGACCGGTAGCGGGCGGGGCGTGGCGCACGTGCTGCGTCGAGCTCCGCGTTCGAAACCTCGGGGTGATCGACGACGTCACCGTCCTTCCCGGCCCGGGCATGACCGCGCTGACCGGCGAGACGGGCGCAGGCAAGACGCTGTTGATCCAGGCGCTCAGCCTCCTGCTCGGTGGCCGCGCCGACGCGGGCGTGGTGCGGGCCGGTGCCGAGGAGGCGTTGATCGAGGGGCGGTTCGCTCTTGGCCGCACCGGGCCGTCCCTGGCGCGGGAGGAAGCAGGGGACGAGGGAGCAGACGCGGGAGATCGTGCTGGCCCGGTCGGTCGTCCGCGGTGGTCGCTCCCGGGCGTGGATCGACGGGCGGATGGCGACGGTCGGCGCCCTGGCCGAGTCGGCCGGGGACCTCATCGAGCTGCACGGTCAGCACGAGCACCGGTCACTGACCCAGGCCGACGCCCAACGCCGTGCCCTCGACACCTTCGGTGACGTCGACCTTACCGAGCTCGAGGCGGCCCGCCGGCACCTGGGTCGGCTGACCGAGGAGTCCCGCGCCCTCGGGGGAGACGGCCGGCAACGGGCCCGCGAGGTCGACCTCCTTCGATACCAGGTGGACGAGATCGACGCCGTGGGCATCGAAGACGCGGCGGAGGACGAGCGCCTCGAGGCCGAGGAGGATCGACTGTCGGACGTCGAGAGCTGCCGCCGATCGGCCGCCGCCGCCCTGGACACGGTGTCGGGGTCTGACGAGGCGAGCGCCCTCGGACGGCTGGCCGAGGCCTCGGGGGCTGTGACCGGCCGTGACCCGCTCGCTCGGGCCGAGGCTAGGATCCGGGCGGCCATGGCCGACCTCGCCGACCTGGCCGGCGAGCTTCGGAGCATCGTCGAGACCTGGGAGGATGATCCCGCCCGACTCGAAGCGATTCGGCCAGCGTCGCCAGCTGTTCCGCCAGCTCGAACGCAAGTACGGCGGGGACTTAGCCGAGGTGCTGGGCTTTGCCGCCGCCGCCGGGGAGCGGTTGGACGTCCTGGCCCGGGACGAGGAACGGGCGCTCCGGCTGGACGAAGAGATCGCCTCGGCCCGTCAGGCCCTGGAGGCGGCCGAGTCGGCGGTCGCCGTAATCCGGCGGGAGGCCGCCCCGCGACTGGCCGCCGAGATCGAGACGACGCTGCGGGAACTGGCCATGCCTTCGGCACGCTTCTCCATCTCGGTGGAAGGGGAGGGACCGGCGGATCAGGTCACCTTCCTGCTCGGGGCCAACCCCGGCGAGCCGTCGCAGCCGTTGGCCAAGGTGGCCTCCGGCGGGGAGCTGGCCCGCACCATGCTCGCCGTACGCCTGGCCGTCGGAGGATCGGCCGGGGGTCATGGCGTTCGACGAGGTCGACGCCGGGGTGGGCGGGGCTGCAGCCACCGCGGTCGGGAGGGCCCTCGCCGGCCTCGCCGACCGGGCCCAGATCCTCGTTGTCACCCACTTGGCCCAAGTGGCGGCCCTGGCCGATCACCAGATCGAAGTGCGCAAGTCCGAACGGGACGGCCGCACCCGCTCGGATGTCGTCGCCCTCGATGCCGAGGGCCAGGGTCGTGGAGATCAGCCGCATGCTGTCGGGCCGACCGGACAGCCCATCGGCCCAGCGCCACGCCCGCGAGCTGCTCGACGGCGTGGCGGCCGCCGGGGAGCGGAGCTGAACCCGGTTCGGAGTCGGAGGATCCGCACGACGGGTCGTCGGCTTCCGCTACCCTCGACAGGTGCCCGACGTGGATGGTGACCCGGTTCGATTCGGGGATCAGCCGGCGGAGGGCCCGCCTCCCGAATCGGCACGCGACCGGCCACACCCGCCGGTCCCGCCAGTCCCAGGAGCGGGATCCCGTCGGGGCCGGACCAAGTTCATCTTCGTCACTGGTGGCGTGTCGTCCTCGCTCGGCAAGGGCCTCACCGCGTCGTCACTCGGCCGGCTGCTCAAGTGCCGCGGTCTCCGGGTGACGATGTGCAAGCTCGACCCCTACATCAACGTCGACCCCGGCACCATGAACCCCTTCGAGCACGGAGAGGTGTTCGTGACCGAGGACGGGGGCGAGACCGACCTCGACCTCGGGCACTACGAGCGGTTCATCGACGAGAACCTGCACCGCGACTCGAACGCCACGACCGGCAAGATCTACTCGTCGGTGATCGCCAAGGAGCGCCGGGGCGACTACCTGGGCAGGACCGTACAGGTCATCCCGCACGTCACCGACGAGATCAAGACGCGGGTCATGGGGCTCGGCACCGAAGACGTCGACGTGGTGATCGTCGAGATCGGCGGCACCGTCGGCGACATCGAGATCGTTCCCGTTCATCGAGGCCATCCGCCAGTTCCGCCGGGACGTCGGGCGGGACAACGTCTGCTACGTCCACCTCACCCTGGTTCCCTACCTGGGGCCGTCGGGCGAGCAGAAGACCAAGCCGACCCAGCACTCGGTGACCGAGCTGCGCAGCCGCGGCATCCAGCCCGACGTGATCGTGTGCCGGTCGGACCGGCAGCTCTCCGAAGGCCTGAAGCGGAAGATCTCGCTCCTGTGCGACGTGCCGATCGAGGCGGTGGTCTCGGCGGTCGACGCCGACAACATCTACCAGATCCCGCTGGTCCTCCACGATGAGGGGCTCGACCGCTACGTCCTTCGGACGCTCGGCTTCGACGAAGACTCCCACCCCATCGACCTGAGCGGGTGGAAGCACCTGATCAAGCAGATCGATGCGGCCGTGCGGCCGGTGCGGATCGGCATCATCGGCAAGTACGTGGAGCTCCCCGACGCCTACCTGTCGGTGGTCGAGGCACTCCGCCACGCCGGCTTCCACCTCGGGGCCAGGGTCCAGATCGAGACCATCCAGGCGGCGACCGTGCCCGACCTGTTGGAGCAGGACGGCCTCCGCCGCTTCGACGGGCTGGTCATCCCCGGCGGGTTCGGGGAGCGCGGCGTGGAGGGGAAGATCGCCGCCGCCGGGTATGCCCGGGAGCACGACCTCCCGCTGCTCGGGCTCTGTCTCGGGCTCCACGCCATGATCATCGACGTGGCCCGCACGTTGGCCAAGCTGGACGAGGCCAACTCGCGGGAGTTCGACGCGGAGACGCCCCATCCGGTGATCGACCTGATGGACGAGCAGCGGGACGTGGTCGACAAGGGCGGGACCATGCGCCTCGGCACCTACGAGGCGCGCCTGGTCCCCGGCTCGCAGGTGGCCAAGGCCTACGGCACCGAGCAGGTCTTCGAGCGCCATCGGCACCGCTACGAGGTCAACCCGCGCTACCGGGCCAACCTCGAAGATGTCGGCCTGGTGTGCTCGGGCATCTCACCCGACGGGCGGCTGGTCGAGTTCATCGAGCTGCCCGGCCATCCATTCTGGGTGGGGACCCAGGCCCACCCGGAGTTCAAGAGCCGGCCCGACCTTCCCCATCCGCTCTTCCGTCAGTTGGTCGAGGCGGCCCTGGACAGGGCCGAGGGTCGTGACCCCCGCCTGCCCGACATCGATGCCGATCCCTGAGGTGGATCGCCCCGAGCGTGCCAGTGCCGCCGCCAACGGGGACAACGCCGGCTTCGGGATGGTCGGTGAGGAGGTCCTCTACCGCGGGTGGGCTCATCACCCTGACCCGGGCGACGTTCCGCGACCCGGACGGGACGACCTTCGACCGGGAGGTGGTGCGCCATCCGGGGGCGGTGGCGGTGGTGCCGGTGACCGATGCCCGGTCGGTGGTGCTGGTCCGCCAGTACCGGCCCGCAGTCGACCGGTGGCTCCTCGAGATCCCGGCCGGGACCTGCGACGTCGAGGGCGAGCCCGAACCGACGGTGGCCCGGCGGGAGCTGGCCGAGGAGGTGGGCTGTGCCGCCTCCGAGATGTCCCTCCTGACCCGCTGCGCGATCACCCCCGGTTTCTGCGACGAGCTCTCGGCCGTGTACCTGGCCACCGGCCTGCACCCCGGTCCCGCTCGACCGGCAGGGGGTCGAGGAGCGCCACATGACCGTCGAGGAGGTGCCCCTCCAGCGGGTCGACGCCCTGGTCGACGACGGGTCGATCATCGATGCCACCACCATCTTGGGGCTGGCCCTGGCCGAACGGCGCCTGAGCGGACGGCGGGCGGGCGGCGGGGACTGACCACGCGACCGTGAGCCGGCCGCTGGCGAACGGCGCCGAGGAATACCTGTCGTGGCTGGCCGTGGAGAAGGGCCGGTCCCGCAACACCGTGTTGGCCTATCGGCGCGACATCGCCGCCTGGGAGGAATGGGCGCACCAGGCCGGGGTCGACCCGGAGCAGGCCGGTCCCGGGGCCATCGAGCGCCACCTGTCGGACCTGCGTACCCGGGGGCGAAACCCGGCATCGATCGCACGGTCGACCACCGCGCTGCGTGGCCTGTTCGGCTTCCTCGCCGGCGAGGGGCTGATCACCGGCGACCCGACGACCGACATCCGTTCGCCCCGCCTGCCCCGCCGGCTGCCCAAGGCGCTCGACGAGGACGAGGTGCTGGCCCTGCTCGACTCGGTGAGCGGCACCGAGCCGCGCCATCTGCGCGATCGGGCCCTGTTGGAGTTGCTCTACGGCACCGGCGCCCGGATCTCCGAGGTGGTCGGGCTGTCGCTCAGCGACCTGCAGGGTGATGACGGGCTGCTCCGGGTGTTCGGCAAAGGGGCCAAGGAGCGCCTGGTCCCCGTGGGCGCTCCGGCGCGCATGGCGGTGGACCGTTGGCTCTCGCCGGCCGGCCGCCCCCGTCTCGCCCCCGACCGGTGGCGTCGGCGAGACGATGCCGAGGCCGTGTTCATCAACACACGGGGGGGACGCATGAGCCGTCAGGGCGCCTGGGCCATCGTCGCCCACCACGCCGAACGGGCTCGGACTGGGCGCGGTGGTCAGTCCCCACGTGCTCCGCCACTCATGCGCCAGTCATATGCTGGCCCACGGCGCCGACATCCGGGTGGTCCAAGAGCTCCTCGGACACGTCTCCATCGCCACTACGCAGATCTACACCAAGCTCAGCCAGGACCACCTGCGACGGTCGTACGACCTGGCCCACCCGCGGGCCGGTGCAGCCCAGCTCAAGTAGTCTGTTCGTCGTGCCGCCCGACGCTCCGACAATCGATTACCGCCAGCTGCTCGAACAGGAACGCACCCAGCTCCAGGCCGAGTTGGCCGAGCTCGGGTTCGGCGAGGCCGGGGGTCTCCACTACGACCCGAACTTCGCCGACTCCAGCCAGGTGACCGCCGAGCGGGGCGAGGCCGAGGTGCTGGCCGTCCAACTCCGCGAGTCCCTCGACGAGGTGGCCCGGGCCCTCGGCCGGCTCGAGGACGGGAGCTACGGTCGATGCGAAGTCTGCGGCCAGCCCATCCAACCGGCGCGCCTCGAGGCCATGCCGGCCACGAGGTTCTGCATCAATCACGCCAGCCGGACCTGACCGGGCCCGGCACCTGATGGCCTATGGAGGCTATGGAGGGGGCTCGGGCGGGCCGAGCCGCCCCCGGCGCCGCTTCCAGGTGGACCAGCGGACCACGATCATCGTGGTGGTGGCCGCGGCGCTGCTCATCATCCTGCTGAGCACCCACAAGGTCACCCGCTTCGAGGTCATCTACTTCTGTGTCCTGGTCCCTTCCATCATCCTCCACGAGATCTCCCACGGTGTGGTGGCGCTGGCCTTCGGGGACGACACGGCCAAACGGGCCGGTCGCCTCACTCTCAACCCGGCAAAGCATGTAGATCCGGTCGGCACGCTGCTGGTCCCGGCCCTGCTCTCCGTGTCGGGGATCGGGGCGTACGGGTGGGCCAAGCCGGTGCCGGTCGCCACCAACCGGTTGCGCAGCCCTCGCAACCACACCGTGGTGGTGTCCCTGGTCGGGCCGCTCACCAATTTCATCCTGGCCGGCTTGATGGGACTTTGTTACACGCTCGTCACCCCACAGCTGCATCCGGCAGATCGTCCACGCCGGTGGCTACTACCCGCCCGGGCTGCCGAGCCAGATCTTCTTTATCGCCGGCTTTGCCAACATCGTGCTCGGTGTCTTCAACCTCATCCCGTGTCCACCGCTCGACGGTGCGTCCGTGCTCGAGCGGTTCCTGCCGAGCCGCATGCTGCCCGAGTACTACCGCCTCCAGCCGCTGCTCATGTTCCTCCCCTTCATCCTGATCCTGGTGTTCCGCAACCAGTGGTCCGAGCTCATCATCCACGTCGTCAACTGGTGGTCGGGCCTACTGGTGTGAGCCGGGCGCCGACCCGCCGCGTCCTCCCGCGGTGAGCATGCCGGGCTCCGCCCCGGTCGCGAGCCCGCGCCCGAGGGCGGCGCCGCGCCCCGGCGATGTCCCGGCCCGTCCGGTGACGGCATGGGCCCGCACCCATCTGGCCCTGTTGGTCCTCCTGCTCGTTCCCTTCGCCGTCTTCGGCATCCCGACCCTCTTCGGCCATGCCGTGCTGGACGGCGACAACTTCATCCAGAACTTCCCGCTGCGGGCCCTGGTCGGGCGCGACCTCGACCACGGGATGCTGCCGCTGTGGAACCCGTACCTCTTCAGCGGCACGCCATTGCTGGCCGGGTTCAACGCCGGCGCGGCCTATCCGGGGACCTGGCTGATGGCGGTGCTCCCCGTCTTCGTCGCCTGGGCGCTCGTGTTCGCCGCCGCCTACGACCTGGCCCTGGTCGGGATGTACCTCTTCCTGCGGCGGCAGGGCATCTGCCCGGCCGCCGCAACCTTCGGCGCGGCCACCTTCGCCTTCGGCGGCTACATGACGGCCCAGATCGTGCACGTCGACCTGATCCAGAGCGCGGCCGCCCTCCCCTGGATGTTGTTGGCCGTCCATGGGCTCACCCTCCGGGCCGGCGCTCCCGGCCGGGGAGGGGACGCCGCTGGACCCTGGGCCTCTTTGCGGGCCGGCGTGGTCCGGGGGCGGGGCGAGGTGGCCCTGCTGGCCGTGGCCCTCGGTCTGTCGGCCCTGAGCGGGGGAGTCGAGGCGGTCATCGACGGCGGGGTGATCGTGCTCATCTACTGGGGCGGCCGGCTGGTGGCGCTCGGCTACCTGCGTCGGCGAGACCTGCGGGCCATGGCCACCGCGGTGGTGACCCTCATCCTCGGCCTGGTCGGCGGGGCGGCCCTCGGGGCCGCCCAGTGGATTCCCGGTGGCGCCTTCGTGGGGCAGTCGCAGCGGAGTGCAGCATCCTACGCCTTCTTCACCACCGGGTCGCTGCCCGACCGCCTTCTCACCCTGATCGTCTCTCCCTTCGTCCTCGGCACCAACCAGGACGAGCCCGCGTACTACGTCGGCCCCTACAACTTCCAGGAGGTCACCGGCTACGTGGGCATCCTGGCCCTCATCGCCGCATGCGTGCTGCTGGTCCGCCGCTGGCGCACCCGACCCGAGTCCCGGCACTGGTGGGTCTGGTACGTGGTGCTGGTGGTCGGGGTGCTCTCCGCGGTGGGCAACCAGACGTTCTTCGGCCGGATCCTCTATCTCGTGCCCGGGCTCAACAGCCAGCGGCTGCTCAACCGGAACTTGCTGCTGGTCGACTGCGCCCTGGCCGTCCTCCTAGCCTGGTGGACCCATCTCCTGCTCACGGAACGGGATGCGGCCGGCGCGGGGCTCCGCCCGATCCGGCACCGGTGGCAACCGGGCCACCGGGCCGAGCTGATGGTCACCTCCGCCCCCTTCGCCATCAGCGCCCTGCTCTGCCTCGCCTTCTGGGTGGCCGGCCCGCTCCTCGATCACACCCTCGAGGCGACGTTCCCGTTGGACGAGGCCAACCGGTTGAGACTGGCGCCGTTGGTCACGGCGGGCACCGTGATCGCCGGGGTGGCCACCTGGGTCGTCCTGGCCCAGGCGCGCTTCTCCGCCCAGAGGCTCCGCCGTCTGCTCACCGGCGTGCTGGCCGCCGACCTGCTCCTGTTCAACCTCTTCGTCATCCGGCCGCCCGTCACCGAGGCCGCGGCCCAGGCGAGCGGGCCGGCCTCCGCCGCCTTTGCCGACACCGTGGGCGACGGCCGCTTCATCATCTACGACCCCGACCGCTTCTCCGGCGACCAGCTGCTCGCTCTCGGTCAGACCGACCTCAACGTCTTCACCCACGTCCCGAGCGCCCAGGGCTACACCGCGCTCACCGACAGCCGCTACTACCAGGCCACTGGAGCCCACCTGCAGGAAACTCTCGATCCGGCCAGCCTGGCCCGGCCGGTCTGGGACAACCTCAACGTGACCACTCTGCTGTCGGTGCCCAGCTACTTCGTGACCCCGGCCCCGGGTGCCCCGGCCACCGACTACCCGTTCCCGGGAGACGTGCTGACCATCACGCCCGGGGCCAACGGCCCCTTCACCCTCTCCGCCGGCGAACTGCGTCCCTGGTACTTCGGTGGCGTCCTCACCGTCAAACAGTGGTCGTTCGGCCTGGACGGCGGGGCCGCCAACCTTCTGCGGGTCGGTCTCCTGGGGGCCGATGGGCGGCTCCGGTGGCTGCCTCCCTCCGAGGTCCACCGGTCGGGCCTGCCCCACCAGGGCACCGTGGAGGTGGCCCTGCCGGCTCCGGTCCCCGCCGGCGGGGTGGTGGTCCAGGCGGGAACATCGGGAGATCTCTCGATGGGGGTTCCCACGGTCGGGACGGTCGAGGCGGGGACGGTGCGGCTGGACGGCCCCATGCAGCCCGGCGTGGCCGGTTCCCGCTGGACCTTCGCCGGGGCCATGGGGCCGTTCGGCGTCTTCCACAACACCCATGCCCGGGGTTGGGCCTGGCTGGAGGCTCCGACCGGAGGACCCCCCGCGCCGGGCAGCACCGTCTCGGCGGCCGCCCCCGGGCCGGGGGGAGGTCAGCCCATCGTCGTGCACGCCACGGGCCCGGTGGTGCTCGACCGGAGCGAGTCGTGGGCGTCCGGCTGGCACGCCACGGTGCGGCCCCTGTCGGGAACGGGCCGGCCGGCCGCGCCTCCCGAGCCCGCCACGGTGACCAGGGACGGGCTCGTCCAGCGGGTGGCCCTGGCCGCTCCGGGCGACTACCGGGTGACGTTCGCCTATGCGCCGGTGGCGGCCCGGGTCGGCATCGTCGTCTCCGCCGCCGCCGCCGTTGCCCTCGTGCTCTGGGGCCTGATCGAAGCGGGCGGCCGGTGGCGGCGCCGCCACGGCGGCGGGCCATCCGGTCCGGCCCCCGGGCCGCCTCCCGGATGACCCGATCGGGGAGGGCTCACTCGGGAAGGAGCAGCCCCATGGCCGCCGCGGCCCGTCGATAGGTGGTCGAGGCGATGGCGTGGGCCTTGGCGGCCCCGTGCGCCAGCATGGCCGAAACGGTCCCGGGGTCCTCGGCCAGCGCGGCCCGGCGCTCGCGAATCGGCCGCAGCAGGCCGACGAGCGCATCGGCGAGATCGTCCTTCAGCTCGCCGTACTGCCGGTAGGAGCCGGCCAGCGCGGCGGGGCTCTGACCGGTGGTGACGGCCAGGAGGTCCAGCAGGTTGGAGAGCCCGGGCTTCCCCTCCCGGTCGTAGCGGACCTCGCCGTCGGTGTCGGTGACCGCCCGCTTGACCTTGCGGGCGATGTCGGTGTCGTCGTCGAGCATGAGGATGGTGCCGAGGGGGGAGTCCACCGACTTCGACATCTTGCGTTCGGGATGCTGGAGATCCATGACCCGGGCCGCGACGGCCGGGATGGCGGCTTCGGGCACCATCAAGTCGGCGCCGTAGCGGCGGTTGAAGCGCGTGGCCAGCTCACGGGTGAGCTCGAGGTGCTGACGCTGGTCGTCGCCGACCGGTACGCGCTCGGCGTCGTAGAGGAGGATGTCGGCGCTCTGCAGCACGGGGTAGGTGAACAACCCGGCCCGGACCGAATCCCGTCCCTCGCTCTTCTCCTTGAACTGGGTCATCCGGCGCAGCTCGCCCATGGTGGCGGTGCACTCGAGCAGCCAGGTCATCTGGGCGTGCTCGGGGACGTGGCTCTGCACGAACAGGCATGCACCGATCGGGGTCGAGGCCCGCGGCCAGCAGGTCGAGGGCTGTCTCGTGGGTGCGGCGGCGCAGCTCGGCCGGTTCGATCTCCAGGGTCAGGGCGTGCAGGTCGACGATGCAGTAGAAGGCGTCGTGGGCGTCCTGGTCGGCCACCCAGTTGCGGATGGCGCCGAGGTAGTTCCCGAGGTGCAGGTCACCGCTGGGCTGGATGCCGGACAGGACTCGTGACATGGGGGGTCATCGTAGGTCGCGGCCCGCAGGTGCACGAGATGCGGCCCGTCAGCCGGTATCGTCGTCACGTGAGCGCCACCGTCAGCACGGACGCCTTCGAGGGCCCGATCGACCTGCTGCTCCAACTGGTCACCGGCCACGAGGTCGACCTCTACGACATCCCCTTGGCCTCGGTGGTCGACGCCTTCGTGGCAGAGGTCGCCGGTTGGGACACTGTGGACCTGCCGACACTGTCGGAGTTCCTGGTCATCGCGGCCGTGCTCATCGAGCTCAAGTCCCGTCGCCTGCTCCCCGGCCCCGACGACGTCGAGCCCGACGAGGAGCTGTGCGGATGGGAAGAGCGCGATCTGCTGCTCGCCCGGCTGCTCGAGTGTCGGGCCTACGCCGCCGCCGCCGACGCCTTCGCCCTCCTGGCCGAGCAGGCCGCCCGCTGCGCCCCCCGCACCGCCGGTCTCGACCCGCAGTTCGTCGTGCACGCCCCCGACCTCCTCGAGGGAGTGACCCCCGACCTGGTGGCCGCGGCCTTCCGCCGAGCCACCGCCGCACGCTCCGCACCGACGGTCGACCTGTACCACGTCACGGTCGACACCGTGACCGTGGCCGACGCCGTCATCGAGCTCGGGCGGCGCATGCCGGCCATGGGACCGACCACCTTCCGGAGCCTGACCGGCCACCTGACGGCCCGGATCGAGATCATCGTGCACTTCCTCGCCCTGCTCGAGCTGTTCAAGCAGGGTCGGGTCTCACTCGACCAGGGCCATACCTTCGGGGACCTCGAAGTGGCCTGGCTGGAGGGCGCCGCCGTGCCTGTCGCAGTCAGTGCCGAAGGTACCGACGGTGCCGACGGTACCGACGTCCGACGAGTACGAGGGGTGAGGTGAGCCTCTCGCCCGAGGCCCGGGCCATCGAGGCCGTCCTCGATGGTGGCGGTCGAACCGGTACCCGCCGGCCTGCTGGCCGAGCTGCTCGAATTGCCCGTGGAACAGATCGAGCCCATCTGCGACGAGCTCGCCGCCTCGTGCCGGTCCGGGGGGCGCGGCTTCGAGGTGGTCCGCATCGCCGGCGGCTACCGCATCCAGACCCATCCCGAGCTGGCACCCTACGTCGAGCGGTTCGCCAACGTGGGCGTGTCGTCCCGACTGTCGGCCGCCGCCCTCGAGACCCTGGCCATCGTGGCCTACAAGCAGCCCGTGTCGCGGGCCCAGATCGCCGCCCTGCGCGGCGTGAACGTCGACGGGGTCGTCCGCCTGCTCGAGCATCGCGGCTACATCACTGCCGCCGGACGGGCGCCGGGGCCCGGGCAGGCCGTGCTCTACGCCACCACCGACGCGTTCCTCGAGCGGCTGGGCCTCGACCGCCTCGACCAGCTGCCGCCGGTCGAGGATCTGCTGCCGGGTCCCGAGACCCTGGCCGACATGGAGGAGCAGATGCGTCCCGTCGCGGATGGCTGACCGCCCGGGCGAGAGGTCACGCACCGGGGAACCGTCGGAGGGGGAGCGCCTCCAGAAAGTGCTTGCCCGCATCGGCATCGGCTCCCGCCGCGCCTGCGAGGACCTGATCGCCGAGGGACGGGTGACAGTCAACGGCGTGGTCCCCCTCCCCGGGCGCCGAGTCGACCCGGCAGTCGACCGAGTCGAGCTCGACGGCGTGCCGCTCCCGGTGCGACCCGGGCTCGTCCACTACCTCCTCAACAAGCCGGCCGGGGTGGTGAGCACGGCAGAGGACACCCACGGCCGCCCGACCGTGGTGTCGTTGGTGCCGGCCGATCCCCGGGTGTTCCCGGTCGGCCGACTGGACCTCGACTCGGAAGGACTCCTCGTCCTCACCAACGACGGCGAGCTCACCCACCGGCTGACCCATCCCTCCTTCGGGGTGCCGAAGGAGTACCTGGTGCAGGTCGAGGGCGAGCCGACCGCTGGTGAGGTCCGCCGCATGCGACAGGGAATCGATCTCGAGGACGGCCGCACCGCACCGGCCCGGGTGTCGGTCATCGGCCCCGGCCTCCTCCGGGTGGTCATCCACGAAGGGCGCAACCGCCAGGTTCGCCGCATGTGCGAGGCGGTCGGCCATCCGGTGGTCCGGCTGGTCCGGACCCGGATCGGGCCCATCAGCGACCCTGCCCTCGCCCCTGGTGCCTACCGGACCCTCGAGCTCGACGAGGTTCGGGAGCTGGCCGCGGCCGCCGCCCCGGCGGGACCCTCGCCGGCCAGCCGGTTTGGCGGCGCCGCTGAGTAACATGCCAGGCTGATGTCCTCCTCCGTCCGAGCCGTCCGCGGCGCCACCACGGTCGAATGCGACACCCCCGAAGCCATCACCGAGCGCGTGGTCGCCCTGCTGGGTCAGATCCTCGAGCGCAACGGCCTGGTCGAGGACGACATCATCTCGATCCTCTTCACCGCCACCGAGGACCTGGTGTCCACCTTCCCCGCCACGGCCGCCCGGTCCATGGGCCTCGGGGCGGTCCCGTTGATCTGCGCCCGCGAGCTGGCCGTCGAGGGATCGGTGCCACGTTGCGTGCGGGTCATGCTCCATGTCGACTCGGACCGCCCGCGGGAGCGGATCCATCATGTCTACCTCGAGGGCGCCCAGGGACTCCGTGACGACCTTCCCGACTGAGCCCACCGTTCCCGAGGCGGCGGCCGGTGGGGGCCGGATCGTCCTTCCCGGACGGGCCATGATCTTCGGGACCGGGTTGATCGGCGGCTCGATCGGGATGGCCCTGCGAAAGCGGGGATGGACGGTGAGCGGGATCGACGCCGACGGCAGCGTGGCCGCCCGCGCCCTGGAGCTCGGAGCCCTGTCGGCCGAAGGGATCGATCATCAGGCCGACCTGGCCGTGGTGGCCACGCCGGTGAGCGCCACCGCCGAGGTCATCGCCGAGATCCTGGCCACGGATGCCTGGAATCCCGACATGGCCATCACCGACGTGGGCAGCGTGAAGGGCCCCTTGGTGACCTCCATCGACCACCCCAACTTCGTGGGGGGTCATCCCATGGCCGGCTCCGAGCAGATGGGCATCGACGGGGCCTCGGATGATCTGTTCGTGGGGGCGACCTGGGTCCTGACCCCAATCGGCACGACCGACCCGTCGGCCTATGCCCGGGTAAGGGGTGTCCTCACCGACCTCGGCGCGGGAGTGCTGGACCTCTCCCCCGAGCAACACGACTCGTTGGTGGCCGTGGTCTCCCACGTGCCCCACCTCACTGCCGCCACCCTCATGGACCTGGCCGCCGGCCTGGGCCAAGAGCACGCCGCCCTGCTGCAGCTGGCCGCCGGCGGCTTCCGCGACATGACCCGGATCGCCGCCGGCCAGCCGTCCATCTGGCCCGACATCTGCGACGACAATGCGGAGGCCATCGTCGAGACCCTCGACCTGCTGATCGATGCCCTCGGGGCCATGCGCGACCGGGTGGCCATCCGCGACCACGACTCGTTGCTCGAGGTCCTCGATCGGGCGGCCGCCGCCCGCCGGGCGCTGAGCGAGCGGGCCCCGCGCCCCGAGGAGCTGGTCGAGGTGCGCATCCCGGTGCCCGACCGGCCCGGTGTGGTGGCCGAGGTGCTGGTCCTGGTGACCGAGCTCGGCATCAACATCGTCGATCTCGAGATCGCCCATTCGGTCGAGGGCGACCGCGGGGTGCTGGTCATCGTGGTGGACACGCTGTCGGCCCCCACCTTGGTCGCCACGCTGTCCGGGCGCGGCTATCGCGCCTCGAGCAGCCCGGTGGGGACGATCCGGTGAGCCCCCCGCCCGTGACCGAGGCCGATGTGCCCCAGGTGGTCCGGGGCGGACGGCCGCTCACGGGGACCATCCGCGTTCCCGGGGACAAATCGATCTCCCACCGCGCCCTCATGCTCTCGGCCCTGGCCGAGGGGACGTCGACCATCGTCGGCCTCTCTCCGGGGGACGACGTGGCCCGGACCGCTGCCGCCGTGGCCGGCCTCGGGGCCGAAGTCGAGGTCGCCGGCGACATGGTCCGCGTGGCAGGGGGGCGGTCGCGACTGCACGTCCCCGACCGTTCGCTCGACCTGGGCAACTCGGGGACATCCCTGCGCCTGCTGGCCGGATTGGTCGCCACCCTCCCCGGAGTCACCACGCTGACCGGGGACGAATCGCTCCGGGGCCGGCCCATGGATCGGGTGGCCGAGCCGCTCATCCGCATGGGAGCCGCCCTCGAGGGGCACGGGCCCCGCTGCCTGCCGCCGGTCGCCGTCACCGGGGGCGAGCTCAGCGGGATCGACTTCACCGTCCCGATGGCCAGCGCCCAGGTCAAGTCCGCCGTCATCTTGGCCGGCCTGGCCGCCCGGGGTGAGACCGTCGTCCGGGAGCCGGTGGCCACCAGGGCCCATACCGAGGAGATGCTCGCGGCTGCCGGTGCCAACGTCGAGATCCACCGCGACGGGCGCGGGCGGGTCATCCGGGTGCGGGCCAGCGCGGTGGCGCCCGGCGCCTACACCGTGCCGGGCGACCCCTCCCAGGCCGCCTTCTGGTTGGTGGGCAGCGTCATCATCCCGGGCAGCCTGGTCACCGTCCCCGACGTCCACCTCGGCATCGAGCGGCTGGGCTTCCTCGGAGTCCTACGCCGGATGGGGGCGACCATCGAAGTCGACGAGGCGGGCAACACGACCGGCGCCCTCACCGCCTACAGCTGCCTGTTGCACGGGACCGTGGTCGAGGCCGAGGAGATCCCTTCCCTCGACGAGGTGCCCATCCTGGCCGTGGCCGCGGCCGGCGCCGAGGGGCGGACGCGATTGCGCGGGCTGGGCGAGCTCCGGGCGAAGGAGTCGGACCGATTCGCCGGCACCCTGGCGCTGGTCGAGGCGTTCGGCGGCACGGCCCGGTCCGAGGGCGACGACCTGGTGGTCGAAGGGACCGGTGGCCCCCTGCACCCGGCTACCTTCGACGCCCACGGCGACCATCGACTGGCCATGGCCGCGGCCATCGCCGGGGCGGCCTGCCCGGAGCCGGAGGCGACCACCACCATCCTCGGGTGGGAGTCGGTGGCCACCAGTTACCCGGGCTTCACCGAAGACCTGGGCCGGCTCACCGGTGCGGCCCCGGGTGAGGTATGAGCGCCGGCACGAGGGCCCGGCTCCGCCCGCTCATCGCCATCGACGGACCGGCCGGCTCGGGAAAGTCGACCGTCGTCGCGAGCACTGGCCGAACGCCTGGGGCTCGATCGGCTGGACACCGGGGCCATGTACCGGACGGTGGCCTGGGCCGCTCTCAGCCGGGGGGTGAAGCTGAGTGACCCCGAGGCGGCGGCGGGCCTGGCGCGCCAACTCACCATCTCGGTGGGGGAGCGGATCGAGGCCGACGGCTGCGATGTGACCGAGGTCATCCGCGGTCCCGAAGTCAGCCGGGCGGTGTCGACGGTGGCCGCCCATCCCGAGGTCCGCGCCGTACTCGTCGAGCGCCAGCGGCAATGGGTGGCCGAGCATGACGGGGGCATCGTCGAGGGTCGCGACATCGGCTCGGTGGTGCTGCCCGATGCCGACCTCAAGATCTACCTGACCGCGGCGGCCGGTGAGCGGGCCCGGCGCCGCCCCGAGGAGGAGGCCGGGGCCCTGGCCCGGCGGGACCGGATCGACAGCACCCGGCAGGCCTCGCCGCTCGGCGTGGCCGACGGGGCGCGGATCATCGACACCACCGGCCGGCCGGTCGACGAGATCGTGGAAGAGGTCGTCAGGTGGCTGTGACGGCCGCCGGCCATCCCTCGGAGCGGCCCGCCGGGTCGCCCGGCGGAGCGGGGGCCGACATCTCCTTCACACCCCTGTACCGGTTCATCCGGGTGCTGGTTCGCCTGGTCAACCGGATCCTGTTCCGCACCAGTGTGGAGGGGGCCGAGCTCGTGCCACTGACCGGGCCGGTCATCATCGCCCCGGTGCACCGCTCGTTCATCGACTTCCTCGTGGCCTCGGAGGTCACCCGACGCAAGCTGCACTACATGGCCAAGGACAGCCTGTGGGACAACCGACCACTGGCCCGCATCCTCCCCACCCTCGGTGCCTTTCCGGTCCGCCGCGAGGCAGCCGACCGCGAGGTCGATGCGCCAGGCCCAGCAGGTGCTCGAGGCCGGTGAGGTCCTCATCCTCTTCCCCGAGGGCCAGCGGCGGGTGGGACCGGTGATCGAGAACCTCCACGACGGGGTGGCCTTCCTGGCGGCCCGGACCGGTGCCACGGTGGTCCCCGTCGGGATCGGGGGCTCGGCGTCGGTCATGCCCAAGGGGAGCAGATTCCCCCGCCCCCGGCACATCCACATCATCGTGGGCCAGCCCATTCCGCCGGCGGACCGGACCGGTGGCGGACGGATCGGCCGCAGCCGAACCCGTCAGTTCACCGAGGACCTGGCCCGAACCCTCCAAGACCTCTACGACCGCTCCGTGGCCGCCACCGGGCGGTACTAGCCATGGCGAGGAGCGGTGGTCGCCTCACCGCCGGCGGTTGCCCACGGTGACGTGCAACCAGGTGCTGGCGATGGCCCGGGCGTACTGAAGCCCGAAGAAGACGTTGCCGCCCTTCTTGGAGGTGCCCGATGCCCGGGGGTGCCACACCGTCGGCCGCTCGATGATCCGCCAGCCGCGGCTGGCCGCGGTGATGACGACCTCGGCCGTCTGGTACTGGTCCTCGACCAGGTGGGGGAGGATGTCCGCCAGCAGCTCCACCTTGAAGGCCCGGAAGCCGCTCGACGAGTCCGACAGCGCGCTGGGACGATCATCCGGTTGAGGACGGCGGCGTAGAGCTTGACCCCGGCCCGCCGGAAGCGGTCGGTGGTCTGGTCCACCCCCAGCCGGCGCGAGCCGATGACGAAGTCGGCCGTGTCCTCGAGGAGCGGCCGCCAGCATGGTCTCCAGCTCGGTCGGGTCGTTCTGGCCGTCGGCGTCGAGGGTGACCACGTAGCGGGCGCCGTGGGCGGCGGCCAGCCCGTACCCGACCCGGAGGGCCGCTCCCTGGCCGAGGTTGACCGGGAGCACGCAGGTGTAGGCGCCGGCGTCCAGGGCCACGCCGCCGTGCCGTCGCCGGCCCCGTCCACCACCACCAGGGTCGAGACGGCCAGGCCGTCGACCGTCTCGGGCATGAGCTTCAAGACGTCGCCGAGTTGTCCTCCTCGTTGTAGGCGGCGATGACCGCCACCACCGGTCCGAAGCCGACCTCGGGGTACCGCTCCTCGAAGTCGGCGCGGGCCTGGTCGACGGCCAGGCGCACCAAGGCTGCGGTCCGCCGGCGGGCCCGGTTGTCAGGTCGGGTGAACCAGCGGTGACGCTGGGTCGGAGCCACTACAGGATGTGCGGATTGCCGAAGACGGCCCTGCACCCTCGGCTCGAAGTGGGCGAGAGGCTCGGTGGGGTAGTCCGGGTCGAAGCTGGTCTGGTCCCACTCGTCGGCGAACCGCTCGGCCAGCCCGTACCAGGCCTCGCCCCGGTACCGGTCGCGCACGTCCGGATCCAGGCCGAAGTGGTGGTAGTAGTGGCGGCCCTGGAAGTCCTGGTGGGCGGCGATGACGGCCGTGATCTCGGGCGCGCACGTACGGGCGCAGGATCTCGGCGGCGATCCTCGGGTGGTTGGGCACCGACACCGCCTTGCCGATGTCGTGGCACAGCGAGGCCACCACCATCTCGTCGTCGGCGCCGGCCCGCTCGGCCCGGGTGGCCGTCTGCAGGCAGTGGGTCAGCTGGTCGACCGCGAACCCGTCCACCACGTCGGCCAGGGACTCGAGCATGGCCAGTACCGCGTCGGCCACCCGGCCCTGGTGCTCGCGTGGTCTCGGCGCCGATCACCGCCCACTGCTCGTGGGTCGAGACATCCATGCTGGTGAACGAAGTCGTCATGCATCACATTGCTCGCGCCGTTCCGCCGGCCACGGCACCCGACACTCAGCCGGCCATGCGTTCGAGCACGTCGGCGGCGGCCGTGGCGCGGTCCCCGGCCAGCACCCGGGCGGCCAGGTCGCCCTCGGCCGGCTCGGCGCACGGGGTGGAGCCCGGAGCGCCGTTCAGGAGGGCCAGAGTCGACTCGAGGCCCCGGAGCAGGTCCCGGAGCTCGGGTGGCGGCGGGAAGTACTCCTCCTCGACGGTGACCGGGACGCTGATCGCGCCGTGTCGGGGGGCCAGTCGCTCCACCACCGCCCGCACCAGGGCCTCGGGGGCCGAGGCGCCGGCGGTGACCCCGACGGTGCCCGACAGGTCGTCGGGCAGCTCGGAGGCGTCGTTGACCCGGACCACCCGCGGGCAGCCGAAGGACCGGGCCACCTGCTCGAGGGCGACCGTGTTGGAGGAGTTCTCCGAGCCGATGACCACGACGGCGTCGGCTTCGCCGGCCACGGCCTTGAGGGCCGCCTGGCGGTTGGTGGTGGCGAAGCAGAGATCGCTGCGGTTGGGCATCCACAGGTCGGGGAACCGCTGGCGGGCGCGCTCCACGATGCCGGCCCACTCGTCGTGGCTCAGCGTGGTCTGGGCCAGCAGCGCCACGGGGGCCGGGCCCTCCCCGTCGGTCTCGGGCCGCCTCGAGGACGGTCGACGTCCTCCACCCGCTCGAGCAGCCGCACCGCGGCCGGGGCCACGGCCATCGTTCCGACCGCCTCCTCGTGTCCCTGGTGGCCGACGTAGAGGACGGTGTACCCCTTGCGGGCCCGGACCTTGAGCTCGTGGTGCACCTTGGTCACCAGCGGGCAGACCGCGTCGACCACCACCCGGCCGCCGGTCGCGGGCCGCCGGCACCACTTCGGGGGCCGACCCGTGGGCCGACAGCATCAGCGGCGCTCCGGGCGGCACCTCGTCGACGTCGTCCACGAAGACCACGCCCTGGGCCCGGAACTGGTCGACCACGTGCCGGTTGTGGACGATCTCGTGGTAGCAGTAGACGGGCGGCTCGAAGACCCGGACCATCCAGGCCAGCGCCTTGATCGCCTTCTCGACGCCGGCGCAGAACCCTCGGGGCTCGGCCAGCAGGACACGGTCCACGGTCACCGACCCAGGCTACCGGGGTCGGATCCCGAGGGCCTGACCGCGGTGCAGGGACGGCAGGACGACCAGGTACCCTGGTGTCATGTCGGCGCCCACTGTGACGACGGCACCGCGGGTCGTCGCCGTCGCCGACTCGTCACCCGCCGAGCGGTCCGGTCTGCTCCCCGGTGACGAGCTGCTCTCCCTCAACGGACGGTCGCCCCGAGACGTCATCGAGTACAGCCTGCTGGTCGACGAGCCCGAGCTCGACCTGGTGGTCCGCCGGCGCGGCGCAGCCCGACCCGTTGGCGCTGCGGGTGTCCAAGGAGGCCGGGCGAGCCGCTCGGGGCCGAGGTGTCCTCGGCCGTGTTCGACCGGGTCCGCACCTGCGACAACCACTGCGAGTTCTGCTTCATCCACCAGCTGCCGAAGGGGATGCGGCGGAGCCTGTCCCTGAAGGACGACGACTACCGGCTCTCCTTCCTCTACGGCAACTTCACCACGCTGACCCGCTTCACCGAGATGGACCTCGAGCGGGTGCTCGACCGAGCGCCTGAGCCCGCTGTTCGTGTCCATCCATGCCACCGACCCCGACGTCCGGGCCCGCCTGCTGCGCAACCGCCGGGGGGCCACCAGCCTGCGCTGGCTGGAGGCGCTGCTCGACGGCGGCATCGAGGTCCACGGCCAGGTCGTGGTCTGCCCGGGCGTCAACGACGGGGCCGTCCTGGAGGACACCCTGGCCGGGGTGCTCGACCGCTACCCGGCGCTGGCCACCGTGGCCTGCGTGCCGCTCGGGGTGAGCCGCTTCTCCGACGAGAGCCGGCCATGCGGCCCCACACCCCGGCGGAGGCGGCGGCCGTCTGCGACACGGTCGGCCGATGGCAGGACACCTTCCTCGCCGCCCTCGGCCGGCGCCTGGTCTTCGCCGCCGACGAGTACTACCTGATGGCCGGAGCGGCCCTTCCCGCCGCCGCCACCTACGAGGGGTTCCCCCAGCACGAGAACGGCCTCGGCATGGCCCGGGCCTTCGAGGCCGCCTTCGGCGGTGACGAGCAGGCGGCCCTCGGCGTCCGGCCCGGGTTCTTCGCCGCCGTCGACGGTGCGCCGGCCGCGGGCTACCGGGCCCCGACGCGGTCCGGGGCCGGACCCGCCGCCGGCGGCCGACGGGCGCCCCGGTCGCCGTCCTCACCGGCGAGTACGGCGCCCGGGTGCTCGGCCCGCTGGTCGACTCGCTGGGCCGCGACGACATCCGGGTCGTCGCCGGTGGCCAACCACTTCTTCGGCGGCAACATCGGCGTGGCCGGCCTGCTCACCGGCCCCGACCTCGTCCGGGTGCTGGCCGACGAGCCCCAGGGCCACCGCTACCTGCTGCCCGACTCCTGCCTGTCGGAGGGACGGTTCCTCGACGACCTGACCCTGCCGACCTGCCCCGGCCGGTCGAGGTGGTGCCCGACCGACGGGCTCTCCCTGCGCCGGGCCCTCGAGCGGCGGCGGTGCCGGCCGTGCCGAGCCGATCCCGAGCGGGTGCCGGTCACCCTGGAGTCCCGATGACGGCCCGTCGACGCCGAGGACGCACGCACCGGGACGCCGCTGGTGGTGATCGCCGGGCGGCCCAATGTGGGCAAGTCGACCCTGGTCAACCGCATCGTCGGGCGGCGGGCGGCCGTCGTCGAGGAGCGACCCGGGCGTCACCCGGGACCGCAAGGAGCTCGACGCCGAGTGGGGCGGGCGGCCCTTCACCGTGGTCGACACCGGGGGCTGGCTGTCCGGCGGCGACCCGCTCGACGCCCAGGTCAGCGCCCAGGCCGAGCGGGCCGTCGCGGAAGCCGACGTGGTCCTGCTCGTGGTGGACGTCACCGTCGGGCGTCACCGAGGAGGACATGGCGGTGGCCCGGTTCCTCAAGCGGTGCGGGCCGCCCGGTGCGGGTGGTGGTCAACAAGGTCGACTCGGCCCAGCGCGAGGCCGACACCTGGGAGGCCATCACCCTCGGGCTCGGCGACGCCCTGGCCGGTCAGTGCCCTCCACGGGCGGGGGACCGGCGACCTGCTCGACGAGGTGGTCACGGCTGCTTCCCGCCGCCCGACCGCGGGGGAGCCGGCGGCCGCGCCGAGGCCGGAGCCCGGCCGAGGACGGGCGCCGACGGCGGGACGGCCGCGACGGCACGGCCGTCCCGCGGGTGGCCCTGGTCGGCCGGCCCAACGTGGGCAAGTCGACGCTCTTCAACCGGCTGGTCGGCGACGAGCGCGCGGTGACCCACGACACCCCCGGCACCACCCGCGACGCCATCGACACCGTGGTCGAGACGCCGGAGGGAACGGTGTGCTTCGTGGACACCGCCGGCATGCGGCGGAAGTCCCGCACCGAGCGGGGCACCGAGTACTTCTCGGTGCTCCGGGCCCTCGAGGCCCTCGACCGGGCCGACATCGCCCTGCTGGTCATCGACGCCACCGCCGGGCGTGACCCACCAGGACCAGCGCCTGGCCGAGCGGGTCGGCGCGGCCGGGTGCCCGACCGTGGTCGTCCTCAACAAATGGGAGCTCGTCGCCACCGAGGACCGCACCGAGGTCCTGGCCGACGTCGGGGACCGGCTGGCCTTCCTCGGCGAGGCCCCGGTGCTCAAGGTCAGCGCGCTGACCGGGCTCGGGGTCCACCACATCCTCCCGGCGGTGGCCGCCGCCGAGGAGGCCTACCACCGGCGGATCCCGACCGGGGAGCTCAACCGGGCGCTCGAGTCGATCCAGGCCGCCCACCCTCCGGTCGGGCGCGGATCCGCTACGGCGTGCAGGGGGCCAACGACCCGCCGACCTTCACCCTGTTCACCAACGGCCGGCTGCCAGCCCACCTACCTGCGCTACCTCGAGCGGGGCCTCCGCGAACGTTCGAGCTCGGGCCCGACCCCCATCAAGCTCCGCGTGCGGGCCGAGGGCGGGCGGCAGGGGTGGGGGCCGGCGATGAGCCGGCGCCGGCGCCGGTTCGACTCGCACGGGGTTGGCAGGGCGGCACGACACAGGGCGCGGCCCGACCACCGGCCGGGGAGGGGTGCGTCGTGCCCTGGTGTGAGACCTGCGATCAGCGGGTCGAAGACGAGGACCTGACCGCCGAGGGCACCTGCCCCGACTGCGGGA
>CAVYNO010000011.1:0-9192 GCA_963769825.1 uncultured Acidimicrobiales bacterium | reverse complement strand
GAACGCTTGCTCATGCGAGGCACCGAGAACATTGGGGGGGAACACCCGATTCACCACACGGGACGGGTGGGGCTGGGTGGGGCTGGGTGGGCTGGCAGGAATCGAACCTGAGACCGAGGGATTATGAGTGCGATCTTATGGTTTTCATGTTTGACCGGTGTTCACCAAAACACGCCATGACCAGCAGCTATGTTCCTATCGTTCGTCAGGTTAGGCCGGGAGTTGTAGTCGCGTTGTAGTCACGCCACCTGGCCGTGGTGCCGCCGTTCGCGCCCCGAAGTTCCGCCCCAAAATCCCATCGTGTCAGTGTCGGCCCGGGCGTAGCCGAGACACGCCGGCTGGACCTTGCAGGTCACGCACCTCCGAGAGCGGGATTTCGGGAGTCAGGGCGGATCCTGCGATCTATTGGCCACCGTCGGGCAGTGGATACGTACCGGATCTACGACGGCACCGACGAGAACGGGATCGTCGGCACGGTTGCACCCGGGTTATTCGCCCAGGAGAGTCGGTGCTGGCGGATGATCCACGAGAACCCGGTCGGGCATGGGAGCACTGCATGGAATCGGTGGCGTGGGTCGGGCGATGGAAGTTTCTAGATGGCTGGACGGAAGTGTGGAGCTCCGAGCGACAGCCGATGAGCTGCCGTGGGCTAGGCGACTCAGCTAGCGGATGACGATGGCAGCCCCAAGTCGTGTCGAACGATTGCCACAGCCGCGGAAAAGTGGCTCACGGCACGTTGAAAATTTGATAGCCAGGTTGAGTTCATGTCGAGGTGGGAAAATCCTTCAAGATCGCCAATGAGTACAGCGTCAGCCGCAGCGACTGTATTTACGTCGAATCGAGCCGCTGCTGGCCATTGATCGGTGATGAGTCCGTGATTCGCAATTTCAAATGTCTTAATGACCGATTGAGCCCCCGCCTCCGCTTGAGTAAGCGTCGTCGAGCTTGACCAGCTCCCCGCGGCGGTGATGAAATGGTCCGTAGCCACATTTGCAGGCTTTAGGAGCGCGAGGAACTGTTTTCCCGGTGTCTGTTTTGTAATGGCCTTGGGCTGGTGAACCGGCTTCTTTTGTGAGGCCGCTCCCACCGCACCGGCGAAACCGATGCCCATCGATAATGCCAGTACGAATCCCGCGGCATACTCACACACGCCGCCTCATTGGCCTCTCCCGCTCGTTTTGCCCTATTGCCGACGTTACATGTCGGCACAGCCGGCCGTGTAGTCGGCCCAGGTGTCAACCATCCTCGCTTGGCGCGGGGTCACTAGATCACCCAGTCGCCCAGGACGCACACTTCGTTGGGGCACGCTTCGTCGATCTTGATTGGTCGGTCACCTTCCACCCCCACGACCAAGCCAACGGGCGTCCCGCACGTTCCACAGTGGCCCATCTCAACGATGCCGGGGAGGATGTCGCCCTGTCTGCGGTCGTCCACCACGGCTAATCGCCATCGGCTCTCCATAGGTTGGTCCGGGTTTCCTGCAAATGAATTGCTTTCTCAATCTCTGCGACATCGCGCCAGTGCGCAGCAGCCAGCTTGAATATAATCTCCAGGGAGACCGAGCATTTCATCACCCTCGATGGAATCTTGAATGCCATTTGAAGTTCCATGGAGTCGGAGATTCGATTGACGTTTGCCGCCACCATCAAGTCCAATTTCGATTTGAATCAAGGACCAAGCCTCTTCGTAGACTTCAGCAATAAGTACGGCCACTGCGTGCCGCTCTTGACTGTTTGCGCCTTCAGGCGCTCGCGGATATTCACCTGCAAATATTGATCGGCCAGTGCAATTTGTGGTTCCCGCGCCCTTCGTGCGTCCAGCTATCTCCGTAGGGCTACATCCGATTCTGGATGGCGTGCGCTAATCACAGCCGTCGGTACGGACCCTTCATAAACAACTCAAACACACCCTTGCGACTTCGGCCGCGGCTGACGCCTGAAAAAGTCACCGCAAGTATTGAACATTTGCCTCGTGTTTGGGGGGTGGTCAGTCAGCACGAGAGCAAAGTGTCCCGCCTAGCGCGACTCGCCTCATCCCGGCCATGGGACGCAACTGCATGGTATGGGTCGGCGGTGGAAGTTCCTAGACGGCTGGACGAAGGTGTGGTCGTGTGAACGGCACGCCGACGAGCTGGTGGGAGCTAGGCGTCTTGTTTCATGGTGACAGACAGATACTGGTCATGTTCCGCACACGGCCCCAACGACGATCCGATCTCAGTTCAGGACTTGCAAGCTCGGTGCCCTTCGTGGTCGTACACATCTGGCTAAAATCGAACTTCGTCGGGCCATGCGTCGATGACCGAGACCTCTCAAACTCAGCAACTAGACGCCAACGCGCAGCGGCTTGAATAAAGTCCTCAGGGATACCGAACGATTCATACTCCTTGTGCGAAATCTGAAGGTCCTTTTCCCGATCCACGTAGTCGGGGATTCGGATGATCATTTCGGCCACCATGGGCCCACTTCTCGATCGCCTGAAGGGACCACACGCGGCCGTTAGAAAGTTCGTCCTCTGGCTCCGGTAATCAACCTTTCGAGCCATCTGATTGATCCACAGGCATGAGCACCCAAAGACTTGCGACCATTTCGTAGTACACCCTCAAAGTGAGCGCCCAGTTGGCGACACTCCGGTGACCCGTGCTCCCTTGACACTGCCTGGTTTAGAGAGTAGCGAGGGGAGGTTGCAGGCGGATGGACGCCTGCCGGAAGGGCTTTCTGAATGGCGTATCACCCTTCGGCCTTTTGCGATCGCCGCCGACAGGTGGCGGCCTTCTTGGTGAGCATTGGGCTCGCCGTGAGCTCATTGGTGGTGCCGTGGGTTGCCTCGTCCGCCAACGGGACCAACCCTCCACCCACGACGAGCGTGGTCATTCCTTCGAATGGGGCGACGCTGTCGGGATCGACCTTGCTTGATGCCTCTGCCACGAACGCCACCAGCGTCAAGTTCCAGCTGTTCGGAGGCATCTACGGCTTCTACGGCCCGATCATCTGCACGGCCACTCCGACCTACTACGGATGGTTGTGCAGTTGGAACACCACGACGGTCCCCAACGGCTCATACCTCTTGTCGTCTCAGGCTTCTAACTCGCTTGGAAGTGCATACAGTTCGGGCGTCAACATCACCGTCAGTAACCCTCCACCCACGACGAGCGTGGTCATTCCTTCGAGTGGGGCCACCCAGTCAGGCACGGCGGCGCTCTTGGACGCCAGTGCTTCAGCCAACGTGACAAGCGTCAAGTACGAGCTCAACGGCGGGACGCTTACCGACCAGCTGATTGCCACCGCCACGCCCACCTACTACGGGTGGCTGGCCCAGTGGAACACGACGACCGTGCCCAATGGGACCTACACACTCCAAAGTGTCGCTGCCTATTCCGGTGGCGTTACGGGTAAGAGTCCGGGGGTCACCGTCACCGTGGCCAATCCGGGCCTTGCCGACCTTGCCAACTCGTCGTTCACCGCGACGCAGTCGGTCGGCGGAAGCGGCTGTGGCATCGTGCACTTGAACTTCGACGCGGTATACCCAGGCAGTGCGGCCGTGGGTAACGTGACCCTCCACATTGCCGGCTGCGTTTCAGATCCTTACACGTACGCCGGGTCCTTCACCATTACGACCGGCGTTGGCACGCTGAGCGGCAGTGCCCCGGGCACAGTCACCGAACAGATCGTTGGAGGAGACCTCGAGGAGAGCTATCAGATAACTCTCTCCGTGACGACCGCGACCGGCTCCTTCTCAGGAACGACGGGTAGTCTGCTGTTCTCCGCGTCGTCTCAGAACCAGGTCGCCTCTCTCACCGTTGAATAGTCCGTCCGGCCGCGCAATGATCTCGGCAGCCACCCCCCGATGACCCGAGCTGGTGGACGCCGAGCAAGGCCGGGGGTGGGCGCGGTGTCCATCACGGCAGGGACTGACGGTGGCCTGGCCGATGGCGAGAAGGGTGCGCACAGCGTCAGGCGTTCGCTGTCTTCTGACATTGGAACTTCCAACGTCGGTCGGATATTCGCGGGAACGTCCCCATCGGTGCCCCGGTGGTGTCCCCGATCATCAAGAACCTGGCCACCGAGGAGCAGCAGGCCGGGAACACCTCCAACAATGCCTTCTACATGCTCCAGAGCGGGTCTGCGTACGACGCTTTCCGGGTCTGGACATCGGTCTCACCCGAATCAATCTGCCGTACCGCCGCGTGGATCTCGGGCCATGGATGAACGAAGCCACCATGAGGCTACAAACGATGGTGTCGGTCGATTCGCTGTCATTCACAGGCGCCGGTGCTCAACATGATCGACGACCATTCGAGGTTGTGCGTGGCCTCGAGAGCCATGAAGGTGGTCAAGGCCAACGACGGCGTCCGGGTGCTCCACAAAGCGGCCGAGACCAGGGGCTATCCGGCCTCCTTCCTCACTGACAACGGACCCATCTTCAGCATTTAGCGCCACTGCCACATGGCCGGGGTGACCGAGCAGAAGCTCTTTAGCTGGGCCTTGCGGGCCTTCCGGGGCCGAAAAAGGGCTCCAAGAACCTCAAGAACGCACGGACCTGTGAGGACCTGGTCCAGCGCCAGTTCACCGCCAGCCGTGCCAACGAGCTGTGGTTGACCGACATCACCGAGCACCCAACCAGCGAGGGGAAACTCTACTGCTGCGTCATTCTTGACCTCTACTCGCGCAAAGTGGTTGGTTGGGCCATCGACCGCCGCTGTGAGTCAGCCTTGGTCCTCGATGCCATCAACAAAGCCGGTGAATCCAGGAAGACGTCACCTTCGACGGTGACCCACTCGGACCACGGCAGCCAGGGTGAAATCAACTGGTCGTCGCAACACCTCGATGATGGAGGTGGCAGATGGCGACAATGCGGGAGCGACAACGGCAGGTCAAGCTTTATCGAGGGCAGATCACATCACCGGGACGGCCCTCGGTGGCTTGGCGTCAAGATCGGGTCCAATTCTGGGCGGCCATCGGTCGCGGCCTAAAGACCGAGCACGCCGGTGTGGAGGCGGGCGTCTCATCGCCTGTCGCGTTCCGGTGGTTCCGCCACGCTGGGGGTGTGAACCCTTGCCTTCCTTCAACCGTGACAGGCCGCTACTTGTCCTTTTCAGAACGTGAGGACATCGCGATCTGGCGTGCACAAAAGCTCGGCGTGCGAGAGATCGCTGAGCGGTTGAACCGGAGCCCCTCGACGATTTCAAGAGAGCTCCGCCGCAATGCCTCAACTCGGACCTTTCGTCTCGAGTACAAGGCATCAACCGCACAGTGGCATGCCGAGCGGCGTGCACGCAGACCCAAGGTGGCCAAGATGGCCACCAACGAACTCCTGCGCGATTACGTCCAGGACGATTGTCCGGGGTGAAGAGAACACCCGATGGCCGACTTGTCGCCCCACCTGGTCCGAGGTGGAACGGAAAGGGCAAGCCCCATCGGGCGGACCGCCGCTGGGTGAAGGCCTGGAGTCCCGAACAGATCTCCAAGCGGCTGAGGGTCGATTTCCCCGATGATGAGTCCATGCGGATCAGCCACGAGGCGATCTACCAGGCGCTCTACGTCCAGGGCCGAGGGGCCCTCAAACGCGAGCTGGCGGCTTGCCTGCGGACCGGCCGGGCCTTGCGAGTGCCCCGGGCCAGGTCACAGCAGAAGGCCTGGGGCCACGTCACCCCTGAGGTGATGATCAGTGAGCGACCCGCCGAGGCCGACGATCGTGCCGTCCCTGGGCACTGGGAAGGCGACCTCATCATCGGGTTGGAACGCTCGGCGATCGGCACTTTGGTCGAGCGGACCACGAGGTTCACCGTGCTGATCCATCTGCCTCGAGAAGAGGGCTATCGACACAAGCACACAATCAAGAACGGGCCGGCGCTCGCCGGTTATGGAGCGGTCACGATGAAGGAGGCGCTCGCCGTCAAGATGACCACCCTCCCAGAGCAGCTCCGCCGATCTCTAACTTGGGACAGAGGCAAAGAGCTCTCTCAACATGCAGCGTTCAAAGTCGAGACAGGCATCCCGGTCTACTTCGCCGACCCTCACAGTCCTTGGCAACGCGGCAGCAACGAGAACACCAACGGACTCTTGCGCCAATACTTCCCCAAGGGCACTGATCTCTCGCGCTGGAACGCTGAAGAGATCGACGCGGTTGCAGCCATGCTCAACAGCCGACCCCGCAAGACCCTTGAGTGGAAGACACCCGCTGAAGCACTCAACGAGCATCTATTGTTGGTCCAATAAGCTCGTGTTGCGACGATCGATTGAACCTAGACGGTTCACGTCGTGGGCCTTCACCGAGAACGTCCGACGCTTGGGCCTTCTCAGCTCGATGGGGACCGTCGGCGACTGCTACGACAACGCCCCCATGGAGTCATTCTGGGGCTCGATGCAGATCGAGCTGCTGAACCGTCAGTCGTGGCGGACGAAGACGGAACTCGGCCCGGCCACGGCCGACTACATCGAGCATTTCTACAATTGCCACCGCCGACATAGCTCGCTCGGTCATCTCACCCCGAACGAATTCGAGGCCCTAGACTCAACCACCACCCAGCCGGCCACTTTGTCCTAAAAAGTGGTCCACTGAATGGGGTCAAGCCCAACTGGTGGGGCTGGCAGGGATCGAACCTGCGACCGAGGGATTATGAGTGCGGTCTTACGCTTTTCATGGTTGTCCGACGTTCACCGATATACGCTGTGACCAGCAGGTATCTTCCTATCGTTGGTCAGGCTTAATCAGGTTACGCCGGGAGTTGTAGTCACGTTGTAGTCATGAGAAGAACGGCGGTGCAGGACTCCATCGCTTGTTCCGGTGACGCTCAGCTGACAGACTTTCTTGTCTCTCCTCTCGTCTATGACGATCTTGATCGGAGGTCGCCCGCGTGCCTAGGTACCCCAGTCACACAACCCTGCGGTGGCGTGCCGCTCGCTGCGCCATCGCCGGGGCATTGGCGATCGGCTTGGCCGGCCTGGCCCTGGTCGATGCCAGTCCGGCCTCCGCCGTCTCGCCGGCGCCGGTATGCGTCGGCACCGCCTGCACGGTCACCTTCTCGACTCCCGGAGTGGGCCTGAGCTGGGTCGTGCCCACCGGCGTCACTTCGGCCTCCTTCGCCCTCTACGGAGCCGTCGGCGGGTCGGAAGGCTCGATACCGGGTGGGGATGGGGCCAAGATCACCGGAACGCTTTCGGTCCTCTCCGGCTTCTCCCTCACCATTGATGTCGGCGGTGCAGGCTCCAATGGGTTCTCGACAGGTGGCGGCGTGAACGGCGGCGGGGTAGGAGGGTTCGGAAGCGACGGTGGGGGCGGCAGCGACGTGAAGGTTGGGGGAGCTGATCAGCTGGCTGCCGGCGGAGGCGGGGGCGCCGGGGAGAGCGGCGGTGGCGCCGCTTGTACGAGCCCGGCCAGCGTCAACGGTGGATTGGGCGGGAATGCCGACACGGCAGGAGGACCGGGAGGAACCCTGACCGTGGGCGTCGGCCCAGGTGCGGGCACGCTCGGCGGCGGTCAGGGGGCCAGTCCGGGTACGACCGTCGGTGGCGGCGCCGGGGGGACCGGGGGCGTTGCGAGCTTCACCACCACGACCTGCGGTGCCAACACGGTCACCTCGGAAAACGGTGGCTCGGGAGATCCCGGCTCAGCCAATCAAGGCGGTCTCGGCGGGGGCGGGGGCGGCGGGGGCGGCTACTTCGGCGGGGGCGGGGGCGGTAACCGGTCGGGCGACAACAACAATCCGTTCTCCGACAACGCCGGCGGGGGCGGGGGCGGGGGCGGATCATCATTCGGGATCGCCGGCAGCGACTTCGTCCTGGTGTCCGACACCGCGAACCCGAGCAACCGCTCGTTCAACGGCGGCAACGGTGAAGTGGTGATCAGCTATACGGTCCCGACCATCGCTCCCGCGGTGACGACCCAGCCGACCAGCCAGTCGGCGCCGTCGGGTGGAACCCTCACGTTCACGGCGGGCGCGAGCGGCACCCCGACGCCGACCGTGCAGTGGCAGTACTCGATCGACGGCGGGAGTACCTGGGCCAACCTCACCGTCCCGGGGGCGGGGCACTTCGCCCTCGCTCACGGCGTGGTCCGCTCACCGCCCTCGTGAACGGCTGGGAGGTCAGAGCGGTCTTCACCAACGCCGGCGGAACGGCGACTAGCAATGCCGCCACCATCACCATTACCCCCGCGACGGCCGTGACCACGGTGAGGCGGCGGCCACCTCCTCCTCATCGGGCACACCCGCTCTGGCGGTCACCGGGTTCAATGCGTGGCGCTTGGTCGACAGTGGCGCGCTGATGGTGGCTGCGGGCTCTGCCTTCGTCGCCCTCTCCCGCAAGCGGCGCCGAGTCATTCCAGCTAGGCACGGTCGGCAAGGTAGCCCCCAGGCATCTTCGCCAATGAGGGTCGGTGCTGGCGGATGATCTACGAGAACCCAGTCGGCCATGGGACGCACTGCATGCAGCCGGTCGAGTGGGTCGGGCGGTGGAAGTTCCTGATAGGCTGGACGAAGGTGTGGTCGTGCGAGCGGCACGCGGACGAGCTGCCGTTCGCACGTCGCGTGAGTCAACGGCGGGGTAATCAGCTATTCGAGTAGTACAGGCCGTATAGACACGTCGTGGGTGTTCCGAAGCCCTGGAGTAGATGAGCACTCAGGTTCAATCTGTGCCAGCTTATGGACTCACCTTCATGGTGACAGCGGCAAGAATGGAGTGAGCACTTTCGACTCTTAGCACGATTGAGTTTGCGAATGCTCCGTTCACTGCACTGGCGTTGAACGTGCCCGCCGCGTTCGCCTCATCGCCTGCAGCACTTACTTGGCAACTATCCAGCACTGCACGACGGCCGCTCCAGGACTCCGAGCAGTGTCACAGGGTACTGACGCTGGGTGGTGCACCGCCTCTGACCTGGTGGGGCTGGCAGGGATCGAACCTGCGACCGAGGGATTATGAGTCCCCTGCTCTAACCACTGAGCTACAGCCCCTGAAATAGCATTACTTGTACGAGCATTCCTGCCCACCTAAAGCGTGCTGCTGCGAATAGTGGAATGTTGGTCGCAAAGGCGGGATCGGCCTAGTCGTCGTTTCTAACGGTGCCGGTTGTATCACGCCGAATGCTGCAGTGGTCGTTGTTGGCGTCGGAACACCACCCCTGTTCCGTCCGGGGTCGGTGCGGTCGTAGATCCGTTCGGCGTCAGCGGCCCGAGAGTAGCCCTAACGTCATTCTCAT
>CAVYNO010000010.1:0-110433 GCA_963769825.1 uncultured Acidimicrobiales bacterium | reverse complement strand
AGGTCCCGGGTTCAAATCCCGGCAGCCCGACCAATGTGCGGTAGACCCCGTTCGGTGGACGACCACCTTGCGCGAGTAGAGGTCGAGCACCACGCAGCAGTAGAGCTTCCCTTCGCTCGTCGGATGCTCGGTGATGTCGGTCAACCACAGCTCATTGGGACGAGTGGCGGTGAACTGGCGCTGGACCAGGTCCTCGCAGGTGGGCGCGTTGGTCAGGTTCTTGTAGCCCTTCTTCGGCCCCGGAAGACCCCGGATGCCCAGCTCGCGCATGATCCTTTTGACCAGCTTGGTGTTGACGATGAGTCCCAGTTCGATCTCCAAAGCGGCATTGACCCGCAAGATTCCGTAGGTGCCCCTCGAACGGGTGTGGATGTCCGCGATGGCGTCGGCCAGCAGGAGACGACGGATCTCGCGGTCGTTGGGCTTCGGAATTTGATGTCGTAGTAGGTCGAGCGGTCGAGGCCCACAACCTGGCATGCGAGGCGCTCGGAGTAGCCCAGGTTGTTCAGCCCTCGGACAACCTGGAACTTCCTTTTGGGTCAACGGCGCCCTCCTCGAAGAGGGCACTGGCCGCTTTGACCACCTTGAGCTCGGCCTCGAGCTCCTTGATGCGCTGGCGGGCCGCCAGCAGCGGATCGGCCTCGTAACTCTTCAGGCCCGGTCTCTCGCCGGCATCGATCAGCGCCTGGCGCCGCCATTTGTAGAGGGTCACGTTATGGATGCCGAGTTCGGCTTCGAGTTCCTTGACCGACTTGCCGGCGAGCATCCGCTCACAGGTCCGGCGCCGAAGCTCGGCTGGATAGTGCCTTGGCATGTTGGCTCCTGTGTATCAGGGCCAAATTGTCCTATGGGCGGTCCACCTTTTGGGGCACAGGTCAACGTAAATGCAGGTCAGGCGGCAACTCGGACGACAGTACAAAGCCGCTTCGCCTTCCGTTGTCACCAATTTGTCACCACTCTGGAAAGACCATGGTTGGGAAAGACCATGGACACCGCCGCCGCCGAGAGCGACCTGGTTCGATTCGTCGGACTGCTGAAGGAACGCCGCACCCAGAGCATCCCTCTGTGGACGACGATCAGGTCATAGATGAAGTTCGGGCGGAACGAGTTACATCCGAGATCAACCAATGGCGTTCCGGCATCGAGGCCATCGCTTTAGACGTCGGCTTTGACTAGCGAATCTCGCCGTCCCGGAGGCCGTAGTAGACGAGCGTGAGGACTTTGCGGGCGATGGCGATGTTCGCCCTGGTGCGGCCGCGTCGCTTGGCGATGGCGTCGAAATGGGCAGAGATCGGCGCACCACCGTGATAGCGGGCCACCGCCTCGATCGCCGCTCACCGCACCACCCGTGATCCTTGCTGGTGATCCTGCCCCGATGGACTTTGCCGTCGGACCCCCGGTGAAGCGGAGTGAGGCCAGCCCAAGAGCACAATGCCTGCGGTGAGTCGAAGCGATGAACATCGCCGATCTCGGCCACGAACACGGCGGCAAACACCCGGCCCACTCCTTGGATGGCCTGGACGGCGTGGTAGCCGGGGTCGTTCTGGCACATCGAGTGGATGGTCCGATCCAGCCGCTCGATCTCCGAACACCAGGGACATCCGGTCGTCAGTGTCCGTCTAACCCATCGACTGACAAGACGACCCCGCATCTTGATGCCCGGTCGCATTGTGACTTTCTCCTCTTGACACTCGGTCAGTCGGGGCCAAGATTGAACCAGGGGAGGGGGGACGGCTCAGGGAAGGGGTGAAACGATGCCAGAAGATGCCTATCAGTCATTGGTACGTCGGACGTACCAGGACTTCGACTCCGGTGACCTTGACCTGCTTGGAGTGGTCATGGCCCAGGACGTTGTGTGGCACGAACCAGGACGAAGCAGCTTCGCCGGTCATTACAAAGGTCCGGATGAGGTGCTTCGCTTCCTGAGGAGGTTAAAGACCCTTAGCGGTGGCACGTTCAGAATCGAGGTCTTGAACGTGCTCAGTGAACCGGAGCGGGCAGTGATCCTTCAACGAGAGACCGCAACGAAGAACGACAAGACCTTGGACGTGATCGCTGCTGTCGAATTCGAGATTCATCATGGGAAGATCACTGAAGTCACCGTCTACCAGCACGACAACTATGCGTTCGACGAGTTCTGGGTGGACAACTCGAATGATGAGGGCAGCATGGAGGACATCCAGTCCGAGTTGGAGACCTCAGCACGGGAGGCTGGTCTCGGATCCTCACCCTGAGTTCGCATGAACTCGTAGGCGAGCGGGGCACAGTCCACGATGACCATTGTCACGGGCCAGCGGTTCAAGACCACATGATGCAGAGTCGAAAATCGTCGACGGTGGCTAGCCAAGCCCGTTATCTCAGGGCAGCTGACTCAGAGGGGCTTTCGATGGTCGGGCTAGGTGCCCATCAACCACGTCCACAATCGTTGCGTGGCTGGTGCTCTGGGTCTGGATCGTTTCGGCGTTCTCGGCGCTGGTGAAGCGACGGCATCGATAACCTGGGGCCGTGTCCTTGCAGCGTCACGGAGAGTCTGAACGGCAAGTCTGAGAGCGTCAAGGGCGTCATCCTTCGCCCGGATGGTTGCACTTTGCTCGATCAGGTGGGCGTCCTTCTCAGTGATGATGTCTTCAGCGACCGTGGCACGGTGCAGCGCCTCGGTCAGCTGGGCCTGGACAGCCTCGATGACGCCGTGCGGCGAACGCTCGATACGCCGATTCGTGCGTTCGCACTCGACTCGATAGAGAGTCATCGGGCAATCTGTAGTGAGCTGTCCACAACCGGCTGATCCCGTGGTCATGAAGATCGTGACCCATCCACGCTGAGGTCTGGACCCCTCTACATGGCCGCCAGAAGACCACACCAACATCAGATTACGAAGAACTGCGGTACCGGTGGGGGACCTAGGCATCCCTCCCAGAGTGTCCTTGGCAGCTGGCAGTGAGCCGTCGTCGCTAGCCACCGAGTCTGCCAAGGCCGGTTGCAGCAGGCGATCTCATCTGGCTGCTCGTCAATTAGCGTCGAGACGTGCACCTTCCGCCAGCTGGAGGCAAAGGACGTTTAGCCCTACTGACCCGACGGCCGGCGGCGTGCGTTCGATACATGGCTAGTGCTGCGGCGAGGGCCAGATCGGAAGATCCATGCCCAGGGGGGTCGCCCGGGCTAGCCACCTCGGGTGAGGGAAGAGTCCAGGGTTCAGTTCGACTGACCGACGAGGTCACCGAAACATCCAAGAGTGGCGTTGTTTATTGGTGGACCCGAATGCCACGTCCCGACTGAACGCCGATCCTTCATACCCCCGCACCCTTGGCCACCGACGACTCTTGCCTGTAAGGTCTGCCCAGTTTCAACGATATTCTTTATTTGCTGCGTCAGAATGTCGTGGCCACACCGGCGGGGGTAGTGATATGAGGAGAGATCGGGGCACTCCGAGTCGCACGCTACCGACGATCGTTCTCGCCTGCGTTCTGATGTCGGGACTGGGATTGGCAATTCCGCAGTCCGCCCGTGCCGGTTCACCGAGCGCGGGGCCAGGACCATCTGCGATCAGCCCCTCTAGCCTGAGCATTGACAATCCGCTGTATTGCCTGGCGTCAGATTGCAAGGTGGGTAACCACCGCACGGTCCGAGCAAGCGGGTCCCTCGACACCTCCGGTCCGCCCTCAGCGGAAACATTTGCGCAATCATCGCTTGTGACTACAGCTGGGTCCCAGGTGTCACTGCACTGGGGCACCGCTGCCGATCAGTACTTCCTATTGACTTCGCCATCACCCAATGCTCTGCCCAACTTCGGTTCAGGCAGCGGCGTGACTTGGCCAGGCGGCCCAGGCGCAATCTGGTCCGGCACGGGGCAATGGTGGGTCACGATCGGGGGAGCAGTCACGGTGACCGTCCCATCTAATGCCTCCGCCGGTACCACTTACACCATTCAGCTAACGACCTGTGACTCCGTGAGTGGACTCTGCTCAAACACACCCGGTGGGAGTGGGAATGGTCAGATCTCTCTGACCGTTGCGGCAAACTGGACTGCAGTCAGCTACAAGCAGGACTTCCGCAAGATCGCCACCATGGCGCAGGCAAGCGGAAATCCGCTGGACGTAACATTCTCGACAGCCAATACCATTTGGAACAGCAGCGAATTCAGCGACGCGATCGGTGAGAGCCCCAAGAACTCGACGTTGGCGTCAATCGCTGATCCTGCCGACATTGCCAATCAGCCCTTTGCCTATTGCTTCTCAAGTCCATGCGAGGCGAACGCCTCGAGCGCTCTTGGCGAACGGGTGGTCTATGCCAACAAGCTGGTTTGGTTCACCCAGGGTGGTTGGTTTGGCTTTCCGGGTGGGACGGTTGCGAACCACTCCGAGATCGTTGCCTATAACCCGAACTCTGCGCGTTTCTGTACCTATCTCGTACCAGGAAATGACAACGAAGTGATCGGTATGGCAGTGACCGGCAATGGCAAGAGAGCCGTGATCTGGTTCATCGAATCCGACCCAATGGGTGGGCATCCGGCCATTGACTCATTTTCCCCCTCTCAGGTGGGAGAGAGCTGCCCCAATGAGTACTTCTTGGGCGGGGCAAGCAGCTTTAGGCAGATCGCCTGGCCTCACAACGACTTTCCCGGCCAGATTGCGGTGGATCCCAATGGAACGACGTTGTGGGTCACCGATGTCCTTGGTAACGCAATCGAAAAGGTCGACACCGCGACTGGCGCCATCACGCCTTCCACCTACTTGTCCAAGAACTTGTACTCGCAGAATGGCGCAGAGCCTTGGCAAGTAGTGGCCGACAGGAGCTATGTGTACGCCATTGACTACGGCGACAGCAATCTGATTAGGATCAACAAGACGAATGGGCAGATCGACCAGTTGTCGATCCCTCTGACGTCCGACACGGAGCAGGGCTACGGTTTGGCAGTCTCCGGCAACAAGCTCTACTTCAGCCTCTCCGACGATGGTCAGCCGACGTTCGGCGCTGCATCGACGATTGGCTACATTGACATTTTCGCATGGGAGGCTGCATCGGCGGCGTGCTCTCCGGGAGTGGATTGCGCTCCTATTCCCACCAGCGGGGTCGTGTACACCGGCCTATCTGCTAGTGCTGATCCCTCGTCAGACTCCGACTTCCGGGGGGTTGCCGTAAGCGCAAGCGGCTGGGTGGCAATCGCAGACCTCCATCAGGTTGTTCGACTCGCTCCCTAGACCGAGCGGGCCACGCTCACCGTGACCAAGTGATTGAGCTGCGCTTAACTTCACGCGTTTCGCTTGGTCACCACCTGGTCAGACAGTATGTAGCACAGGGTTTTGGGAACGGATACCTGGAGGTCAAGAGGTCCCGGGTTCAAATTCCGGCAGCCCGACTACCAGCCCTACTCCGCATAACTATCGCGGCGGGGCCTGGCAGGCGCTCGTAGTGCATAGCTCCGAGCATGGCCAGGAGAGTGACAAGTCCAGTCGGTGGCAGGCCTCGTCGAGCATTCATCGAGGCCATGCCCCATTCCCTGCAGCGAACTACTCAATTCCCTGATGCAGGAAGGCTCGTGGGTTCAGGCTGGGGCCCGACATGATGGCGCCGTATGGGTCATCGCCCGCCCAGGTGCTTGGAGGGAATACCGCTTTCAGGTCCTGTTGACATCCAGACAGCCATCCAGGAAGCTCATTGCCACAAAGCGGACGCGTCGATTTGCGGAGGATCAAATGTGAATGCTGGGGAAGGTAGCGCAACCCCAGTTGGGACACACATTGAGGGGCAATCCTCATCCCGCTCGAGTGAAGCAACCACATCCGCGGTAACCGCAGATGCTGCCGCTGCTGACACTCGCCTCGCGGTCTCACCTCTCCGAGCCAAACTGGTCCTCGTCGGCGTCATTGCAGGGTTCGTCGGGCTCGCAACGGTCATCGCAATCAAGACCCCGGCGTATGAGTCGGCAGATGAGCCAGGGCATGTGCAGAACATTGAGACCTTGGTGCGCGGGCAATGGTATGGAATGAACGGTCATCTGCATGGCCTGAATTGTGAGTTGATAGGGAGGTCATTCCATTGTGCCGGTACTGAGGCCCACCAGGCTCCGCTGTACTACCTTCTCTTTGCCGGTTGGCAGCGAGTGGTGGGCGTGCCAGCCCAGGCTCCAACAAAGCAGGGGTCAATTTTGCCCGGGTCTCACGGGCTATTCCTGCATCACAGCTCGGCGGAGCTTCATTTCCTTCTCTGGCTCCGCCTCCCGAACATCCTTCTGGGCGCACTGACCGTACTCGTCACATACTTCGCCATTCGACTGGTCTCATCCGACCCGTGGACTCCGGTTGTAGGCGCATCAATCGTCGCCTTCTTGCCAAGGTTCGTCTTCCTCTCGTCTTTCGTCACGAATGACAATCTCGTCAACTTGCTCGGTGCGATTCTGACCGTTTCCGCCCTGTGGTATGCACGAAGGCCGAGCGGGCGGCGAATGGCAGCGGTCGGGGCTGTGGTCGGGCTGTTACTGGCGACCAAGCTGTCGACGTTGCCGGTCGCGCTCGTCTTGGTGGCCATTGCCCTGATGGTGACGGGATGGCGCCGTCGTTTCGAGCTCCTCGGCATCGGGTTTCTGGCCGCTTTTGCCACGAGCGGTTGGTACTTAATTCAGAACACTGTCCGGTATGGCGATCCTCTGGCTCGCCGAGTCTCATCTGCATACCTCTCAGTGGCTGGCGGCCTTGGCACTGGGTTCGCACAGCCATACAAGCCAGGAGATCCACTGAGCCTTGTGTTCGTCCATGTTCCATGGCACTTCCTCAATACCTTTTGGTATCAATCGGGATGGAACCAGTTTCAGTGGCCATGGCCCATCAATCTGCTGTTCTGGATTGTCCTCATCGGTGCGCTGACCGGCCTGGGTCATCGCCGCATGGAGGGGAGTCTGCTGGCAACGTTGTGCCTCATAACTCTGGCGGGGATCCTGGCCGTTTGGGGTGCCGCTTTTCAGACCGCTACTTATCAGGCCCGTTTGGCATTCGTCGGACTAGCGGCACTCGCCGTTTTGGCCGCCGTTGGATTGGAAAGGTTGAAGTTGCCGGTCCGATTCATTCTTCCGGCGATGGGTTTGTGCGGCACTCTCGTGGCGATTCAACAGAACGTGCTTGCCATTCATTGGTCCTAGCCGGCCCCCAATGCGGTCAACGCTGGCGGGGATGTAGGACTCCACCTCTCACCTTCAGCCGTCGCGCACCAGAAGGCAAGTCCCAATGACACCGGAACGCTGCAGTACGACATCTACTTCAATGACGATCAGTCCCAGTGCATCGTCCACGAGCGGTACCGGGACTCCGAGGCGCTCATCGAGCACACCGCGCACATTGGCGACCTAGGAGAGGCAATCCTTGCGACCGGATCGGCCTCCGGCGAACTCCTTGGTCGAGCCGAGCGCAGAGCTCAGAGCGAAGATGGCAGACAGCGAGGTCCGGCTCTTCACGCTGTTCCTGTCAGTGTGGGCACCGCTCGCCAGCTTGGGGCCAGGCTGCTCCGAGCCGTTGCTGTGTTCGGATTGGAGCGGCCCGGGCTGAAGGCGACGGGGCCACCGATTGGTGGCGGAGGAGCCTGCCGGGTACGCCCGGCCGTTCTTCGGCAACAGCGACTAGACAACGAGCCGTTTCAGCTCGTCGAGCGTGGTCTCTCCGTCTTGCAGTTTGGCATACGCGTCCATCTGCAGCGTCTGCATCCCGCCAGAAATCGCGCTGGTCGCAATAGCCTCGACAGGGGCGTGCTGCAACACGAGCGTCCGGAGCTCCTCGTTCATCACCATGACTTCTTGCACCGCGATCCGGCCCAGATAGCCCGTCCGTCCGCACTGCTCGCAACCGTTGGCCCGGTGGAGTGGCAGGTCCGTGACGGTACCGGGAATGAGCGCCATCTCGACGAGCTCCAGAAGCTCCTCGGGAGTGGCGTTCTCTACCGATTTGCACCTTGGGCAGAGATGTCGGATGAGTCGCTGGGCCACGATGCATTCCAGCGTGGATGTCACCAGGTACGGTTGCAGCCCCATATCCATGAGGCGTGTGGTACTGGACGCAGCATCGTTGGCGTGGAGCGTCGACAGAACCAAGTGACCGGTGAGCGCTGCTTCGCTGGCAATTTCGGGCTGTCTCGAGATCGCGGATCTCACCCACCAGAATGATGTCTGGGTCGGTCCGCAAGGCGGCGCGGAGGCCCGAGGCAAATGTGTAGCCAGCCTTCAGATTCACCTGCGTCTGCTTGATCCCGGAGACTCGGTACTCGATCGGGTCTTCGACGGTGACAATATTGCGATTCGGAGAATTCAACTCGCTGATGGCGGCATACAGCGTGGTCGATTTGCCAGAACCAGTCGGGCCGGTCACAAGGATCATTCCCCAAGCCTTGCGAACGCTCGCCCTGAACTGTCCCAATGAAGTCGACCGGAAGCCCAGCGCGTCCATCTCCAGGAGGCCGGTATCTCTGACGAGAATTCGCAGAACGATGGCCTCCCCGTTGATTGTCGGGATGCTTGCCGCCCTGATGTCGACCGGGCGACCGGTGATCTTGATCGACATTCGCCCGTCCTGTGGTCGACGATGCTCCGAGATATCCATTTCCGCCATAATCTTGATCCGGCTGATGACGGCGAGCCGAAACGATGGAGGAGCACTCATCGCGTCCCTGAGCATCCCGTCGACGCGGAATCTGATCCGAAGCCCATCCGCGGTTGGCTCTATGTGGATATCGGAGGTCCGCTCGCTAACGGCCCGCCTCAAGACCTGGTTCACGAATTCGATGACCGGTCCATCGTTCCGACCGATTGCCCTCTCATCGACCACGTCCTCCAGATGACCGCGAACTGTTGTGTCGACTTCGGGCGGGCCTCCGTCGCGACCAGCATCGTCGAGAAGGTGGCTGGGATAGATCGAATCCAACGCCTTTCGCACGTCGACCTTCGTCGCCATCACCGGGACGATTGGCAGGGTAACGATCATCCGCAGATCATCGAATGTCTGAAGGTCACGGGGATCCGAGATTGCCACAACGAGAGCACCGTCCGTGAGATCCACTGGGAGCACTTCGTGACGACGGCAGAACGCCTCCGGTATGTACCTCGAGACCTCCGGGTCAGGTGGATCGATTGCAAGGTCGCGGAAGGAGATTCCGCTTAGCTCTGCCATGGTCCGAGCTAGGTCTCCCTCGAACAGGACGTGGTGGGCCACCAGGATCTCGCCGAGCCGTCTTCCGGTTCGGCGCTGCTCCTCCATGGCTCTTTCGATGTCACTCTCGGTCACCAGGCCGGCCGCAACAAGCTGTACGCCCATGGGGACCGGTTGGGATGCGCGTCCACGTTCGCCGGCCTCTGGACCGCTCGCTACTCGCTCGCTGGTCAGACTCATCTTCTTGTCCGCCTGCCTGTGACGAGGTTGTTCATGGCCCGGCCACGACCAGTTCGGACTGTCCACCAGTACCGGCCAGGAGCGCGGTCACGGCATCCGCTTCGATCGGTGGGGAGAATAGATATCCCTGCCCGCCATCGACACCCTCAGACCTCAGCCACATTCGTTGGTCATTGGTTTCAATCCCTTCAGCGGTGGTGGCAATTCCGAGCGTCTTGCCCAGCTGTACGAGAGTGTGTACCAGCGCAGCAGCCTCCGCCGATTCGGTGATGTGTGAGACAAACGACTGGTCGACTTTCAGAAGGTCGATGGGGAACTGTTGCAGGTAGGCCATCGACGAGTACCCGGTACCGAAGTCGTCGATGGCGATTCGGGTACCGATCGCCTTCAACAGCTCGAGGCGCGCTGCCGATGCAACGACGTGCTGCATGAGCGAGGTCTCGGTCAACTCAAGCGTGAGCAATGTCGCGTCCAATCCGCTGTTGTCGAGGGCACTGCGGACGTCGTCCACAATTCGATCCCGCTCGAGCTGGGCGGCGGCCACGTTGACCGAAATGATCAGTGGGCGGCCATCTCGTTGCCATTCCGCACCCCGTCGGCATGCCTCCTGAAGCACCCATCCACCGACGGACACGATCAATCCGCTCGCTTCCAGCGCGGAAATGAATTCATCCGGCTCGACGATGCCGCGTTCGGGATGGCGCCAGCGCAACAGGGCTTCGACGCCTTTGATGCTGCCCGTTCGGAGATCGACGATTGGCTGGTAGAGCAAGAAGAACTCGCCGGCGTCCAAAGCACGATGGAGGTCCACATCGAGATATCGGTGATCGTCCACGGCTTGTTGCATTGTCGGAGAAAAGAGAATGGCACAGTTCTTTCCGGCGCCCTTCGCCTGGTACAGCGCAATGTCGGCATCTCGAAGGAGTTCCTCGGGAGTGATGCGCGCGATCGGTCGCTATCCCGATGCTGGCCGTCACCGTGAGGGAAGGACCGCTTGAGATTGGGATCGGGGCCCCGAGAGCGCTTCGGAGTCGTTCCGCCACCGCCTCGGCGCCGGCCGCCAGGGACGAGCCCTCGGCCAATACAACGAACTCGTCACCACCAAGGCGCCCGACCGTGTCTGACTCTCGGAGGGCATGGGCGAGCCTGCTGGCTACGGCCACGAGCAATTGATCGCCGGCGTCATGCCCCAAGGTGTCGTTGATGTCCTTGAAGTTGTCCAAGTCGAGGAACAACACGGCTACCGGCGTGCTGTCTCTCCGGGACCGAGCGAGCATCTGGTCCATCCGATCGAGGATCAGAGCCCGATTGGGCAGTCCGGTGAGTGCATCGTGGAACGCTTGATGGCGTAGCTGTTCTGTCCGTTCCTGCACCAAGAGCATCGCACGAGACCGACCGGTTCCCAACAGGAAGATGGTCGAAGCGAGGAGTAGGAAGAGGGCGATCCCGCCGAACAGCAGGGCAATGGCATTCCAGTTGTCGAAGACGCCACCGTCGTTCACCGGACCGTAGGCCACCACGTGCCATCCGTTGTGCAGATTTGTAGTGGTCGTCTGAGCACCTGCGGGTGCGGAGCCGTTTGTGAATGTCACTTTGGACGGGCCGTTACCGTAGACCACATCCATGGCCATCGATGGGTAGTGTTCCATGGCGGTGTCCAGAACGACGTCTGGCACGATGGATGTGCCCGTCCATCCGAGAAATGCATCACGTCGGGCCTGCACCGTATTGGGTGTAATGCCGTCGCGATACACGGGTGTGCCCAGCACGAGCTCGCTGTCCTTGCCAGTGGAGTAGGGAAGGTAGGCCGCGAGCCCCGTGTCTCGAGCTTGCAAGAGTGCCGGTCCAAGCCCAGTTGCGCAAAAATCGAAGCCCGCAGGAGTGGTCGACTGACCAGTCCGCGAGAGCGACACGGTGGCAAAGCAGTAGTACGGACGGGATCCCGCGGGAGTGACCTGGAATGTACCATCGGCAGCCAATGGACCTGCCGGATCGGCCGTGGCGTGCGCTGCAAATGCGCTGAGCTGAGATGCCGGCACCATCGTCAGTTCGGCGATGCCAACGAGTTCGGGGTAGCGCTCGAAGGCACCCACCGACTTCGACCACCGGCCGAACTCGGCCTGCGAGGCATTGGGGTTGAGCACGACGAACGACCCGGCTCCGGCGACGAGGTCCTGTTCATGCTGAATAGCCAGCTTGAACGTGGAGGAGATCTCCCTAGCGGAGGCAATGAAGGCCTGTTGTGATTGGTGACTTTCGTTGCGAGCAACGGTGAGGGCCCCAAACAAGGACGCGACCAGTCCGAAAGCGAGCAACAACGCCGATGCCGCCAGCCACCGCCGGCTTCGGGACTCCGCGTGCTCGGCTCGAGCCGAGAGACGGGAAAGGCCGGCGGGCGCGGCTTTGCGCCCCCGGCCGCCCGCCGATGTCCGTGCAGGTACCACGTCGGGGTGTCGCCCATTGTGCCCCGGCGAACGCCGTGAAGAATCCGATCCCCGGTCTGTGACCATCGCTTGCCCCTTCCGTTCGATAGCTCCCTCAGGCTGCTATCGGACGCCCTCCATTTCTGGATCGTTGGATACGGACCACTCAGGGGCGACGTGACGGATGGATGCTGCAGACCCGGGTCCAGTCCCGCTCACAAGGAAATTTCCCTCGCTGAACCCAACGTCCGGGGGATCCGCTGAGCCACCAAGCGCCGATCTGAGCTGGGATGGGCCCGGATTGACGCGGACCATATTCCTAGAATGAGTGCCCCTCATAGACCCATACTCGGCCCGTGGTGTGCCGTGACAATAGGGCCAAAGGTCACAGCGTAGGTTCGCCCGCCCGGCATCATGCCATCAAGGATGCTCACAGGAGCAGTCGACGTTCGGGTCCTGAGCGATGGGCCAGGTCAGAGGGACCGAAGTGAGCCAGATCTTCCAGCCGAATGTCAGCCTGGCGGGACGCACACTTGCCTTTAGGTGCCGGTGGCCGTCGGGAACCACCCTGTCACCAGTCCGACCGGTAACCCTGACTGCGGCATCGCTGGAATTGGCCACGTCTTTCGGTTGACCTTCTTGCGGTTAAGGGCTCGCATCCCACCTGGGCTGACACCGCCCTCCGCAACGTTTAGTCCCAGGTAGCTGTGGGTCGAGATGTCCCGGGCTCAATTCCGGCAGCCCGATAAGCAGGCGCGATCCCCATGACTATGAGGCCGGTTAGGGTTCATGCGCTCCTCCAGGAAGGACTCCATGGCAGCTGCACCGACGAGTAAGCGGCCACTGATCTATGCGATGGCTGCACTGATCCTGTTTGGTGCAATCGGTGGCGGCTTGCTCGGAGCGAGCGCGCACTCAGGTAGTAGGCCTCGCCACCTCGTCTTCACCCTGCGCACAAGAATGCTATTGCCGGCGAATGGTGCGAAATTATCTGGCAGAGTCATCCTGGACGCAGCTGCCTCAGACACCGCATCGGTGCCCTCCGTGCCGGTGGACTCCTTGGTGGCTATTCCAATCAACCAGGTGGAGATCTGTCTCACGGGCGGAACGATCCGCAACCTGGCTATCGGGACGACCCCCACGCTGGAGGGATGGATCGCGGTCTGGAAATCGACCCAGGTGATGAACGGGACATACTCCTTGCATAGTCGCGCACGCAACGCACAGGGACACATTGCCAACAGCGCCGATATCACGGTGACTGTCAGCAACTGATGTTGTACCGTCGCGGCCGGCTCGACGCAAGGGCAAACACCGTTTCGATGGCTACCGATAAGCCGGCGATCCAATAACAACGATGCCTATGACGACTTCGGCGGCCCAAGCGCGTCGTCTCGAGTTGCTGCGTCGCCTTCCTTCGGTCCTGCTGATCGTCGTGCTAGCTGTCGTCGGATTGTTCGTAATGTTTCACCACGAGATCCCGCTCAACGAGCAGCCTTACCCCGACTCCCGGGAGTACGCGACGAGCGCCAACCAGCTCGCACACGGTCACGGCTATACCACGCCGATCATCGACAACGGCGCCACAAATCATTGGGCCAAGACCGAGAATCCTCCGCGCTATTCGCCGGGCTACCCCTTCGCTCTCAGCCCGTTCGGCCTTTTGGGCCGGTTCCCCGGAAATATTGAGTTCGGGGCGAAGGTGATGGTCCTCTTGATGTTGGTCTCGGTAGCGTGGGCGGCGGTCGAAATCGCAGGGCCGATAGCCGCGGTTCTCGCAGTGCTGCTTGTCGGCAGTGGCTCCTTCACGTCGGAAAGTGCCCAGCTCGTCCTGTCGGACGCCTTTGCCGCCGGCTTGGCCGTCGCCGTGCTCGCGCTGGTCAAGCGACAAGGACCCTTTGCGGCCTATGCGGCCGGCTTTCTGGCCGGTTACGGTGTCCTGGTCCGTGTCAACGGTTTCGTAGTCGTCGCATGTCTTCTCTTGGTGCTCGGGGGCCGAGATCGGACGCGTGCAATCGCCGCGGCCGCACCGTCGGTGGTGGCTCTGTTCACGTACCAATGGGTGGCATTTGGACGTCCCTGGCGTACGGGGTACGGCTACTGGGTGCCTCAAGTGAAGGAATTTGCTCTTGCGTACGTGACCCAGCACCCCATTCTGGCGGATGGACTCTTTGCCGATCGGCTCAACAACGCGTCGGCGAATTGGGCTTGCCATGTCATTTCCTGTCATGGTGCGACCGGAGCGGGAGCGCTCCCGAACTGGCTGTACTACATCCTGACCACCAGTGGGCTGACTTGGGTGTTCGCACCACCGTTGGTGCCACTGGTCGGTCTCGTCGTGGCCATTCAATGGCGTCGCGAGCCGCATGCTCGGTTCGTGCTGCTCGTGACCGGGCTGACCTTCGCCTTCTACCTGCCATATGCATTCCAGTCAGCCAGGTTTATGGCTGCTCCGGTTCTGATGCTGGTTGTGCTGGCCTGTGCTGGCTTCGTCGGATGGGTGAAACCGACCAGGTGGTGGCGCGGAACGAATGCCTTCTTCCGTCCGCTTCCGGAGGGGTCGGCGGGGCCCTCCCACCCTCCGCCCGTGGATTCCGTCCCGAGTGGTCCCTTCGAGACCTCCGTGAGCCACCCCGCCCCGACCTACGACTACAGGTTGGGTCAATGATCCTGAACTGGGAGGCGACCTTCGGCAAGCACAGGCCTGGCGGCAGCGGTTCGTGGCTAGCTGACAGATCGACTCATCGGCGATAGCGTTGCCCGCGACTCCAGAGGGGATTGGATTGACATGCTGAACACCGCGGAAAAGGGAAAGGCCTGGCTGTCGCGGTTGAAGGCACGGGCTCCCGCCAGCGCAAGAGCCGGTCTGGTGAACGCCGGGATGCTGGGTAAGAGCTGGGTAACCGGCATGAAGAAGTGGGTCACATGGATCGGAGGGGGATCTCCCGTTCCCGACCGGCGTTCCAAGGTAATCCTGGCGGGCACGGTGGGAGCGGCTCTTGTGCTCATAGCGGGCGTCCTCTTGGTCACGGGGGGGGTCCCTGAACAGCCCACCAGCCAACGAGCGAATGCTCACCGTTCTGCGTCAGCCGCAGCGACGCCAGCCGCGGAGAGACTGCTTCTTCTTCACCTGCACAGCCACGCTACGACAACCGCGTCAACCGCACCTCCACTAACGGCTGAGGCACTTCTGCTTCTTCACCTTCACACCCACCCCACAGCAGCTGCCCCGACGACAGCAACGACGGCTGCCCCGACGACAGCAACGACGGCTGCCCCGCCGACGACAATCACAGCGGCAACGCCGGGAGCAACGCAGAGGAACCACTCACATCCCAGGCATGGCCATCGACTGAGAAGAGCGAGGGCCACGAGCAATAGATGAGGCTCGGACGCCGTTCACACCAAACTGGGCCCGCGGCGTAGGTCACAAGGGCGAGACGAGCCAAAAGGCCAGTTACGCGAGGCACCGCCGAGTAGCGAGGCGTCAACCTAGGACGACGGCGCGCACCTGGCGCGGACCGGTCCACCTTGTCTGGAGCGGCGTGTACCCCCCGGTACGGATCAGCTCCTCGCTGGCCTGGCCCAGCACACCGTCAACTTCCTTGAGCGCCTGGCCCAACCCGGTGAAGGCTGTGACCTGGGCCTCGAGATCCCTAACCCGTTCGCGAATTGCCCCGGCTCCGTCAGCATCGGCCATGGCGGTCCCTCCTACGGTGTCTCGATGATGCGGGCCACGGTACCGAGTCGGTCCAAAGGGACGGTGGATGGTTGGATCGTCCTGCAGACAACCGGCCGGCCTCCGGAGCTCCGGGTAGTCACGGGTGGATACCGACCCTCGACGTGGCGATTGCTGACGTGAATCGCCGCCGCGATTGTTGACGCGTAGGGGGCACCGAACGGTGAAACAGGTGGCCGAATCCGCCCGTGCTCGCCCTGCTCCGCCGCCAACGCGGTCATACCCTCCGTGTGTCAAGATCCCGGCCATGGAGCGCACGTGCTGATCTGGATTCTCATGTCCGTCGGTCTGGTGGTGATCGTCGCCGGCGGGTTCGTCGGTCGGAGACGAAGGTACCGGTCCCCAGCCCGCAGCCAAGGGGGCACCCACCCGGTGACCCACCATGGGAAGAAGGAGCACCGCAGCCGGGGACGCGGCCGTCACTGAGCCCCGACCCGACTGGTCGGTTGGTCACGCCGGTCGGCTCAGGTCGGCTGCCGGACGAGCAGTCCTCGCACGTTGTCGTTGAGGATGAGGCGGCGCTCGTCGTCGCTGAACTCCTTGAGCTCTGCCAGGTAGTCGAGCGGCTCCGGTAGGGCCTCCACATGGGGCCAGTCGGAGCCAAAGATGACCCGGTCTGCGCCCATGCAGTCGGCCACCTGGTAGACGTCGTCCTCCCAGAAGGGATTGACCCAGACATGCCTACGAAGGGTGTCGACCGGATCATGCTCGAAGACGCCGGGCATCTTGCTCGCGATCGAGCGGAGCTTCTTGATGAGGTCGGGCAGGAACTCGGCCCCGTTCTCGACCGAGGCGATCCGCAGGTTCGGAAACCGTTCGAAGTGCTGCTCGAAGATGATGGTGAACAGATAGTCGCGGATGGCCTGCTCGATGTGGAATGACTTGATGCTCGGTTTCCACCCACCCGAGAAGGTGGCTCCGAATCCGTCGGTGGCGTACCCATTGGAGGAGATGCCGCTGTCGGCGGCGTGGACCACCACGCAGATCCCGGCGTCGTTGGCCAGGCTCCAGAAGATGTCGAACATCGGGTCGAACGGATTGCGCCGGCCGATAGCCGTGACGGGAGCCGCCGGCCGCATGACGATCATGCGGGCTCCGCTGTCGAGGGCCCAGGTCAACTCCCGAGCGGCCCAGTCGGGATCGGCCAGGGTGAGGTAGGGCGCCGCGAAGATCCGGTCGGCATGGTTGAAGGTCCAGTCCTCTGCCAGCCATCGGTTGAACGCAGTGAAGAGATGGCACACGGCTTCGGGATCGTGGGCCAGCGGCTCCTCGTAGATCATCCCGAGCGTGGGAAAGAGGAGGCAACCGTCCAAGCCCTGTTCGTCGAGCGCCACCTGCCGCGCACGGGGTCGCGGTAGGCGGCGCGGATGGGCTCGCGCCGGGACAGGAACTCCAGGGGGTTGCGGTTCTCCGGGTTCCCCCGGAAGTAGTCGTGCATCGCACCGGGAAACGCCACCGGGTCGAACGTCGGGTTGGTCACGGCATGGTTGACCCTCCCGCCGATCACGTGGTAGCGCCGGCCACCAATCTCGGACCACTGGATGACCCGGGGACCGAGCTTCGGGTCCAGGTGACGGGTGAAGGCGTCGAGCGCCTCGTAGTAGTGGTTGTCCGCATCAAAGACCGGGTGATCGAGCTCCTCGACGGCATGCATGGTCTGCCTCCTGGCACGTGGCCTTTCCCAGACCGCCATCCTATGAGCTGGCTGGCGGGTGAACACAGGTCCGTCCTCGGTGCCGTCCCGACCGACCAGGCGGTACCGTCTCGGTCATGGACCGGTTGCAAGGTGTCGTGCCGATGCTGGCTTATGCGGACGGACATGCGGCGATCGAGTGGCTGTGCCGCGCCTTCGCATTCATCGAGCTGCGCCGGATGGAGGACGGTGGACGGATCAGCCATGCCGAGCTGGACACCGGGCACGGGATCGTCATGCTGGCGACGCCGAGTCCCGACTACGAGGGTCCGAGCCATCACCGAGCCCACTGCACCCGGGCGGACGCCTGGCTGTCGGTGCCGTGGATCGTGGACGGGGTCCTGGTCTACGTAGAGGCCTTGGATCGGCGTTTCGAGCGGGCCCGTGGCGCCGGGGCGCACATGCTCTCCGAGATCGAGGACGGCCCTCCTGGACGTCGCTACCGGGTCGAGGACCTCGAAGCACACCGGTGGATGTTCATGGAGCGGCCCGTCGTGCCATAGGGTCGCAGCCCATGGCCATCTACCGACTGGAAGACGTGGTCCCGACCGTCGACCCCGAGGCATACGTCCACCCTGAGGCCGTGATCATCGGCAACGTCCGCGTCGGCTCCGAGTCGACCATCTGGCCGGGAGCCGTGCTGCGAGGCGACTATGGCGCCATCACCATCGGGGCGCGCACCTCGGTCCAGGACGGGACGGTCATCCACGCCGGGCCCGGCTTCCCAACCACGGTGGGGGAGGGCTGTGTGATCGGCCACCTGGTCCACCTCGAGGGCTGCACGCTCGAGGACGGAACGCTGGTCGGCTCGGGCTCGGTGGTGCTCCATCACGCCGTGATCGGCCAGGGAGCCACGGTGGGTGCCAACGCGGTGGTCCCCAACGGGATGCAGGTGCCACCCGGAGCGTTGGCCCTGGGCGTACCTGCCTCGATACGGCCGGGGAAGTCCAACCAGAACGTCATCCGAGTCGCCGCGGCCGAGTATGTGGCGAACGGCCACCGGTTCCGATCGACGCTCGTCCGGATCGACTGACCTCCACCACCCGCAACAACGCCGCCTCCGTCCGGCTCGATGGGTGGTCAGGCCGACCGGCGGGGCGTCGATCGCGCCGCCCGGGCGGCGGCCACCGATCGGTACGACAGGATCGAGGCCACCGAGGCAAACGAGAAGAGCGAGGCGACGCCGAGGAAACTTCCGAGCGAGGCGACCGAGAGCACCGAGCCGACCGAGCCCACGGACAGGATCGACCCCACCGAGCCCACGGACAGGATCGAGCCGGTCGATCCCACGGACAGAAGCGAGCCGGTCGACTCGACCGACCACCGACGGTTGCACCCCGCCGGCGCCCTCGGGTCGCTCACCGTCGTCGGAATGAACGGGGCGTTCACGGTGGAATCACCGGACTGCCTGCCGGGTCGAGAACGTACCAGCGGCCGCCGGCGTTGGTCAGGGCCTGGCCGGTCGCCTTGCCGGGGGACCGGTCAGGTGGCCAGAGGTACAGCGGCCACCCGTTGTAGGTGATCTGGGTGGTCCCGTCGGTGCGCGGGGCTTGGCCCAACAGCCGGGGCTGGGCTCCCTGGCCGGCCTCCGGGGCGGGGACCCCGGCGGGGAGAAGCAACGGCGGCCACTGCACGGCGCAGATGTCGTAGCAGCGCGAAGGGGAGCCCCGATGGTCGGTGGCGAACATGTAGACGGTGATGCCCTGGCCGTCGACCAGCACCGACCCGATACCGCTCACCGGTGCCGCCTTGATCTCGTAGACCGGCCCGCGTTCCAAGGTCGGGGGAGAGGTGGAGAAGGGAGCGGTCACGGCTACCCCCGACGAGGTGCAGGCGGCCAGGAGGACGGCGCTGGCGGCGAGGAGGGCCCATCGGGCCCGCACGGTCACCGAGGACTGCTCCGGGCGCGGCATCGGATCCGACGGCGCAGAGTGGGACTCGGGGTCATCTGGGCCGCGGCAGCTCGACGATGTCGTACGACCACAGCTCGCTGTGCCGCCCGACCGGTGGCTCACCTCCGCCTTGCTGTCCCTGGCCGGCCGACGACGGCCCCCGATGGCCGTGCCCGAAGGCGGGCGAGGCCACCCAGGCGTCGAACGACTCGTCGTCCCGCCAGCGCGTCACGACCAGCCACGTATCCCGATCGTCGGTGGGTCGGAGGAGCTCGAATCCCTCGAAGCCGTCAGCGTCATCCACGGCCCCGGCTCGCTGGGCGAACCGCCGGGCCAACTCGTCGTCGGAGCCCTCCCGCACCGTGATGGCATTGATCTTGATCACGGTCATGTCCCGAATCATTGCCGGGGCCGGGCAGCGGTCCAAATCAGGCTGGCCGGGGCCGGTTCTCGGCGGCCGGCGGCTACATCCCGGTAATTACGGTGATGTGATACCGTGTTTTCTGCAGGTTGACCATGAGGTTGGGGTTCACGGTGAACCTCTGATCGAGGTAGAGATCCCGAGGTGGGGGATCCTGAGGTGGAGGGCGGCCGGTGGAGCAAGGAAGGGACGTGCGGGGGAGCGAACACCGCGGGAACGGACCCGATGACGGCTTCCGTGGCGCCGAGGTGTGCTCGTTGGTGGGCATCACCTATCGCCAACTGGACTACTGGGCCCGCACCGGTCTCCTCCGGCCGTCGATCACCGACGCCACCGGTAGTGGGAGCCAGCGGCGCTACTCCTACGGGGACGTGCTCGAGCTCAAGGTCATCAAACGGCTTCTCGACGCCGGCCTCAAGCTCCAGCAAGCCCGCCAAGCGGTCGAATGCCTCCGGGGCGACTTCGGGGGCGACCTGGCCAGTGCCCAGCTTGTACTGGCCGGCAGTCGATCGGTGCTCGCCCACTCCAACGGCGAGGTCGTTGATCTCCTGGCCGGCGGCCAGGGCGTCTTCAACATCCTTCCCCTCTCGTCGGTCGTCTCCGAGCTGGATGCAGCCATTGTCGGGATCGGCGATACCCAAGCACAGCGGGCTGGAGCGGAATCGGGCATCCCCGTCGCACCTGTCGAGGCGGCCCAGGGTTGAGCGCAGGTTCCACGGGCGAACAAGACCGGCTGGGCCGGGTCAAGCGGTTCGCGCACGAATCCGAGCATCGGTTCGCGCGGATCCTCGACTTCTACGGCGTTCGGTGGGAGTACGAGCCGGTCGAGTTCGCCCTCGAGTGGGACGAGTCGGGCCGGCCGACGTCAGGCTTCCGTCCGGACTTCTGGCTTCCCGAGCCCGGCCTGTTCGTGGAGCTCACCACGCTCAGCCAGCCCCTGGTGACGAAGAAGAACGGCAAGGTCCGCAGGATGGCCGAGCTGTACCCGGATGTCCGGCTGACCCTGCTCTACCAACGTGACACCTTGGACCTCCTGTCCAAGTACGGACTGGCCGGCGAGGGTGGCCGCCACGCCGGCATCGCCCGCACCGCTTGACCCTGTCCACCGCTAGCCTCTTCGACGTGGGCGACACGGCGACGGTATCCGGCGACGGCTCGCGCCTCGGACCCTCGGCCCCGCTCCGCCAGACCGCCCTCATCGACAGTCACCGCCGGCTCGGGGCCAAGCTGGTGGGCTTCGGGGGCTGGGAGATGCCGCTCGCCTACAGCCAGGGCACGATCGGCGAGCATCGCGCCTGCCGCCACGACTCCGTGGCCTTCGATGTCAGCCATCTCGGCACGGTCAGGGTCGAGGGGGCGGGTGCTCTCGACCGGCTCCAGGCCACACTTACCAACGATCTGACCAAGGTCGCTCCCGGCCGGGCTCAGTACACGCACCTGCTGGCCGAGGATGGGTCGGTGGTCGACGACATCATCGTGTGGTGGGTCGACGAGGAAGTCTTCGATGTAATGCCCAACGCCTCGAACACCGAGCGGGTGCTCGAAGCGGTTGGGGGCGAGGACACCACCGACCAGCGGTGCATCATCGCCGTGCAGGGGCCCCATGCCCGCACCCGGCTGGCGGCCATCGCCCCCGAGGCCGCCGCCGTGCCCCGCTTCGGGGTGACCGCGGTGGTGTGGGAGGGCGTGCCTTGCCGCGCGGCAGGAACGGGCTACACCGGAGAGGATGGCCTGGAGCTGGCCGTCCCGGTCGACGCCGCCGAAGCGCTCTGGACGGCCCTGCTGGCCACCGGGGTGCAGCCTGCCGGGCTCGGAGCCCGGGACACGCTCCGGCTCGAGGCCGGTTTCCCGCTGCACGGGCACGAGCTCGGACCTGGCATCACCCCACTGCAGGCCGGGCTGGGCTGGGTGGTTGGCTGGAAGAAGCCCGAATTCCGCGGCCGCGCCGCCCTCGAGGACGAGCGCGAGCGCGGCATCGCCCGTAGCCTGGTCGGCCTCCGCACCGGCGGACGGCAGCCGCCGCGCCAGGGAGCGGTGGTACAGCGTGACGGTCGAGAGACCGGCACCGTCACCAGCGGGAACTTCTCGCCCATGCTCGAGTGCGGGATCGCCCTGGCCTTCCTCGATACCGCCCGCGGCCAACCGGAGCCCGGCCTCCCCGTCGAGATCGAGCAGCGGGGACGGAGGCTGGCGGCCCGGGTGGTGGACATGCCGTTCGTGCAGCCCGGCCAATGGGCGGTCTCGCAGTGAGACGGAGGCTGTCCTCCGCATTGGGCCGGCGAGGCCCGGCTCAACTAGACACAGAGGCGTAATCGGCGAGGAGCTGCCCCGTGGGTACCTATATCCCACATACCGACGACGAAGTAGAGAGCATGCTGGCCTTCCTCGGCCTGACGACGCTCGATGACCTGTTCGCCGTCGTGCCCGAGGCGTTGCGTCTCCAGCGCGGCCTCGAGCTGGCCCAAGGCGTCGGCGAACCGGACGTGTTGGCCCGTTTCGAAGGGTACGCGGCGCGCAATCGGGCTCGGTCGGATCGGCTGGTCTGCTTCGCCGGGGGAGGGGCTTACGACCACGAGATCCCCTCCGCCACGCGGGCCCTGGCCGGTCGGTCCGAATTCGTCACCTCCTACACGCCCTACCAGCCCGAGGTGGCCCAAGGCGTACTCCAGGCCGTGTTCGAGTTCCAGACCATGGTGGCTCGCCTAGCCGGCCTGCCCGTGGCCAACGCATCCCTTTACGACGGCGGTAGCGCGGCGGTCGAGGCCGTAAACATGGCCACGGCGGCATCGGGACGGCAGGCGGTGTGGGTGTCGGCCGGGATCCACCCCCACTGGCGCCAGATGCTCGTCACCGCGGCGGCCGGCACCGCGCACCGGATCTCGACCATCCCGCTGGTTGACGGGATCACGGCCTGGCCCGACGAGGCCGGATCGGACGACCGGCCCGGGGTGGTCATGGTCGGGTACCCCAACTACCTCGGGTGCCTCGAGGACCTGTCCGCCGCCCGCCACCTCTGCGACCGGACCGGTGCGCTGCTCGTGGTCGGGGCAGACCCGGTGTCGGCCGTCCTGCTTCGGTCTCCGGGGGCGTGGGGAGCGGACGTCGTGGTGGGGGAAGGCCAAGCCTTTGGCACCGCGCTGAGCTTCGGCGGCCCCTACCTCGGGCTGTTCGCCTGCGCCTCGGCCCACGTGCGACGCCTCCCCGGACGGCTGGTGGGCGAGACAGTCGACGTGGAGGGTCGCCGGGCCTATGTGACGACATTGCGCGCCCGTGAACAGGACATCCGGCGGGAAAAGGCAACCTCCAACGTGTGCACCAACCAGACCCTGATGGCGGTCACCGCGGCCATCCAGCTCGGTTGGCTCGGCACCTCGGGCTTGGCCGAGCTGGCCCGCCGGTGCGCCCAGGCCACCCGCTACACCCGCCAGGGACTTCTCGCCCTGGACGGGATCGAGCCCTATGCCAGGGCGCCCATCGTCCGTGAGTTCGCCGTCCGCCTGCCGGTGCCGGCCACCGTTGTCATCGACCGCATAGCCGACGCCGGGTTCCTGGCCGGCGTCGCGCTCGGCGAGGACTTCGACGATGGCGAGAATGCGCTGCTGGTCTCGGTCACCGAGCGGCGCACCCGGGACGAGATCGACGCCTACCTGACCGCCATGTCCAAGGCGGCGGCCGCATGAGCGGACCGGAAATCGAAACGAAGGGCGGGGCACCGGGCGGCAAGGCCACCAGCGCGCCACTGGTCGGGCGTGACGCCGAGCCGACGCTGTTCGAGCTCTCCCACCCGGGGCGCCGGAGCTGGTCCTTCCGCACCTCGGGCATCCCCGAGGTCCCGCTCGAGGAGCTGATCCCCGAGGACCATCGTCGCGACGAGCCGCTCCCGCTGGCCGAGGTGTCCGAGCGGGACCTGGTGGCCCACTTCACCCGCCTGTCCCATCGGCAGTTCTCGGTGGATCTCGGCGCATATCCGCTCGGCTCCTGCACCATGAAGTACAACCCCAAGTTCTGCGACACGGTGGCGGCGATGCCCGGCCTGGCCGGTGTGCACCCCGCTGCACCCGCCTCGCTCAGCCAGGGTTGGCTCGGGCTCCTCGTCGACCTGGAGGAGACCCTCTGCGAGATCACCGGCATGGCGGCGGCCACCCTGCAGCCGGCTGCCGGAGCCGCCGGCGAGCTCACCGGACTCCTCCTGATGCGGGCGTGGCACGAGACGCAGGGCTCGACCCGTCACAAGATCATCATCCCCGACTCGGCCCATGGCACCAATCCGGCCTCGGTGACGCTGGCCGGGTACCAGGTCGTCACCGTCCCGAGCGACCATCGGGGCTGCGTCGACATGGCCGCCCTCGAGGGCGTGCTCGACGACGACGTAGCCGGCATCATGCTGACCAACCCGAACACCCTCGGCCTCTTCGAAGAGGACATCGCCGCCATCGCCTCGGCTGTTCACGGTGTCGGCGGGCTCCTCTACTACGACGGGGCCAACCTCAACGCCATTCTCGGGGTGGTGCGGCCCGGTGACATGGGATTCGACATCGTGCACATGAATCTGCACAAGACCTTTGCCACCCCCCACGGCGGGGGAGGACCGGGCGCCGGGCCGGTGGCGGTTTCCGAACGGCTGGTCTCCTTCCTTCCCGGCCCGCGGCCAGTCCGGACCGAAGCGGATGACGGGGTCTTCGAATGGTTGATGCCCCCGAGGTCGATCGGGCGGGTCCACACCTGGCACGGCAATGCGCTGGTGCTTGCCCGGGCCCTCGCCTACATCGTGGCCAACGGAGGGGACGGGTTGCGACACATCGCCGAGATCGCCGTGCTCAATGCCAACTGGATCCGCCGGCGGCTGTCCACCAGCTACGACGTGCCCTACGACCGCCCCTGCATGCACGAGGTCGTGGTCTCGGCCAGCACCATCAAGCAGGCCCACGGCGTCAAGGCGCTCGACATCGCCAAGAGGCTGCTCGAGGAGGGCTTCCACGCCCCGACCGTCTACTTCCCGCTGATCGTGGACGAGGCGCTGATGATCGAGCCCACCGAGACCGAGAGCCCCCAGACCCTCGACAGTCTGGCCAGCGCCTTCGAACGCATCGCCGCAGAGGCCATCGGCCCGACCGGGGGGTCCATGGCTGAATTCCCCAAGTCGACGCCGGTGCGCCGGGTGGACGAGGCCAGGGCCGCTCGGGCGCTCGTCCCGACCTTCGACGCCCGCGACTGAGCGGGCGCCCGGCCGTGGACGGCATCTTCACCACGCGCTTTGTCGATCCGTACCTGCGGTTCCACAAGTACATCTACGAGCGGTCGGACGGACGGATCGGCAAGCACTCCAACCGAGTACCGGCCCTGGTACTGACCACCGTCGGGAGAAAGTCGGGCCTGCCCCGCACCAATGCCCTCACCTACTGTCGTGATCGAGGCGACATCATCGTGGTGGCCTCCAACGGAGGGAGCGAGCGGCCCCCGGCCTGGTTGCTCAACCTTCAGGCCGATCCGAAGGTGACGGTTCGTCTGGGGCGCAAGGTGGTGGAAGCTACCGCCCGGGTGGCCACCCCTGAGGAGCGTGTGCAGCTGTGGCCGCTGGTCAACCGGACCAACCGTGGGATGGCCCGTGTCTTCCACCGCGGGGTCCGAGGCCGCTACGACGTGTACCAGCGCGCCACGAGCCGTGAGATCGCCGTAGTGGTCATCACTCCCGACCGCGCTGACCTCCCGGCAATGGCGGCGGGGGACTGAAGACCCCGGCAGGGGGGTCTCAGTCGAGGAGGTCGGGCTGCTCGCGCACGATCCGGTTGAAGAGAGGCTGGAAGCTGAACCAGCCGGCCGTGTGGGAACCGACCTGCCCGGCCGTCAACCGCGCCATCTCGGTGTCGATGAGCACCGGGTCACCGGCGGCGGAGGCGAGCAGCTGGGCCTGGCACGACCGCTCCATGGTGATGAACCACCAGGCCGCCTCGTCGACCGAGTGGCCGACTGTGAGCAGACCGTGGTTGCGAAGGATGGCCGCCTTGTTGTCCCCGAGGGCGTGGGCGATGCGCTTCCCCTCCTCGAGGTCGATGACCACGCCCGTGTAGTCGTCGAAGACCTCGTGATCCTCGAAGAAGGCGCAGACGTCCTGGGTGATCGGATCGAGCTTGCGCCCGAGCGACGACCACGACTTGCCGTAGACCGAGTGGGCGTGGGCGGCAGCGACGACGTCGGGCCGGGCGGCGTGGACCGAGGAGTGGATCACGAAGGCTGCGACGTTCACCGGATGGTCCCCTTCGACCACGTCGCCCTTGTCGTTGACGAGGATCAGGTCTGACACCCGGATGTGACCGAAGTGCATGCCGAAGGGGTTGACCCAGAAATGGTCGGTACGCTCGGGATCCCGTGCCGTGATGTGGCCGGCCACGCCCTCGTCGAACCCGAACTTGGAGAACAGCCGGAAGGCGGCGGCCAGGCGCTGCTTGCGGTAGAGGCGCTCCTCGTCGGGTGAGTCGAACGCCATGTCGGACGGAAGCTGCACGATGTCGGGCACGATATCCTCCTGCTCGCCGGAGCAAAGCCACAGGGCCCGGGCCAGGCCTGCGCCATCATCTTAGGCCGCCCGGTCCTTGCAGACGTCTTCTGGGGGCCCATCGCGCCAGGTCATCTGGCACGCCGATCACGGGTCTCCATTCTTCCGCCGGTTTGAGCCTCATTCGCCGTTCCTCGGCCCGGTCAACCTCATTCAGTGGCCTTGGCTCTCTGAACTCCCTGCACCGAGTGCTCCACGGCAACCCGCACGACCTCGGGCCCATGCGGACAGCCCGGCGGTAGCCCTGGGCACCATCCTTTGGCAACACCGTCTTAGCTGCTTCCGCCTCTGAAGAAGGCTCCGAACCCTCGCGCCCGACCACGTTCGAACCCAAGAACTCCGGTTCGAGCAGGCTTCGACGCACTCTGACGGCCCGGTCCGTGGCCGGCAGGTCGATGGGGAGAGGTCTCGGGACCCACCAACTGCAAAGGTGTCCCGACCTCCCTCGGCAGCCTTCGTGACTTGACATAATATACATTATCGGCGGTCTGGCCAACAAAAAAGACTCATTGCCGGACAGGCTCGAGGACCACGCCCACCAGGTCGTTTGCCGCGGCCACCAGGTGCTCCAGGGCCTCGCGACAAGCGCGGGCCGTGGGACGGCCCGCCATGTCGATCCGGACGTCGTCGACAGCCGACTCGAGCTGGTAGAGGCGATCGTGCAACCGCTGCAGATCGTCCTCGGCGACGATGAGCTGCCCATCCGGAACCCGTAGGGCGTTGGCGCGGCGGCGCGCCTCGTAGGCCCGCTGGCGATGTGAGGGGCTACAGAATTTGGGCGGCCGGCCGGCGCCCCGCCGCTCCTCCAGCGGCCGCCGGCACCAGCCACATCGCCCTGCGGGCGCTAATTTCGTCACAGTGGCGATATTAGCCTGGTCGGCCTGACCGGCGCAGTTGCTTCGGATGGAAGACTGGGTCGATGCCCGAGTCGCCCGACGTCGTCTTCCTCGAGGGCATCGACTTCTTCACCGGCCCGGTCAACCTGTTGACCGGCAGCGATTGGGAGCGGCCGTCACCCTGCGCCGGGTGGCGAGCCATCGACGTGCTCGGCCACGTCGGGACGGCCATCGACTTCGGCACGAAGCTTCTACGCGGCGAGCAACCCGACTGGTCGCCGCTCGACCCGCCTGGTGACGGTGTCCGAGGTGATCCAGCCAGCTGGTGGCGGGGACTTACCGGACCGGCCCGCGGCGCCCTGCAGGATGCCGAGCTGGATCGAGTGATCGAGTCCCCGGTCGGTCCGCGAACGATCGCCGAGGGGTTGCGCTTTCCTGCTCTCGACCTCTTCATCCATGCCTGGGACGTCGGTCGCACCATCGGCGTCGATGTGACCCTTCCCGACCGGGTCATCGAGTTCGCCCACGCCGCCATCGATCCGCTGCCGGAAGAGCGGGTTCGCAGTCCGCGGGTCTTCGGTGTCGAGCTTCCGGCGCCGCCGGGGGCCACCCCCACCCAGGCCTGCTTGGCGTGGACCGGCCGGGATCCCCTCTGGACTCCTCCAGCCCAGGGCGCGACTCCAGGTGACCGCGGCTGACAGCCGAGGGCAACGGGAGCGGTATCCTCGGGGCAGGAGGGATCGCCGCGATGAACCACGACCCCGACGAGCTCACCTTCGACGATCTCTACGGTGCGGAGGCGTACTTCCGCACGTGCGGGCGTTGTGGGGCTCGCACGACGCCGCGCTGGTCCGAGTCCGCCTGCCTGGAAGAGGCCCGGCGCTACGGATGGCGCCGGGTGGCCGAATCCGACCGCCCCGGCGCCCGTCGCCTGGACCTGTGCGGAATGTGTGCCGAAGAGGCCGGATTCGGCCCGCCGCTGGCCCGCTGGGGCTTCTGACCGCACCTCCTCACCGGTCGACGTCCAGCCGCACCAGGTCCTCGGCGACCACCACCCGCCCGTTGAAGAGCCGGGCCGCCTGGTCGAGCCACTCCCCCTCCTCGCCGGGCGCCGGCGCCGGCACCAGATGGGTGAGCACGAGGGTGGACACGCCGCCGCGGGTCGCGGTCCCGGCCACATCGGCCACCGACGAGTGGTAGTCGAGCACGTCGTTGAGCCGGGGCAGACTTATCTGCTCGATGAGGTCCCTCCGCACCGTCGTGTGGACGAGCACATCCGCCCCGGCACAGAGCGCGTCGAGCCCCGGGCACGGCCGGGTGTCGCCGGCGATGACCACCGAGCGTCCGCCCTCCTCGACCCGGAACCCGAGGGTCGGGCGCACCGGGGCGTGATCGGTGGCTGCTGCGCTGACTCGTACCCCGTCGCTCTCGAAGGCGGGCCCCTCCCCCACTTCCGTGACCTCTGTCGACGGCCGCCACGTCAGGTCGTCATGGTGGGCCAGGCGGTAACCGACGTCCCACTCCAGCATGGCCTCGGTGGCTGCCACCAGGGCGGCCGTCCCGATCGGCCCCACCATCGGCAGCGGCGAGGGCTTGAACGAGGTCGCCCAGCGCGTGGTGATCAGGTCGTTCAGATCGGTGGTGTGGTCGCTGTGCAGGTGGGTGAGGAAGAGGGTCCGTACCGCACCGGCGCTCGAGCCGGCGCCGGCCGCCCGCATCAGCACTCCCCTCCCACAGTCGAACAGCAGGTCTCCGGCCTTCGTCCGGACCAACGTGGCCGGCCCGGCCCGGCGCGAGTCGGGCAGCGGGCTACCGCTCCCCAGGATGACGACCTCCATGCCGCTCCTCCCTCTGCGACCCACCGGGGCCACTTGGTTCCGGCAGAAGATGACAGACTGTATGTCAGATTATGCCACGGCTCCCGACCGTGGCCCGGCCCGTGAAGGGAAGGCTGCGCTCATGACCTCTGCGCCCTCGGTGCGCTACGGCACCATCGATCCGGACTACGCCCGTCGTCTGGCCACCACGCCCGCCGGTGAGGACGGTCCGGTCTGGATGGTCAACCTAATGGCCTATCGTCCCCGCGCCGACTACGGCGACGGCCGGTCGGACGACATCACCGGTCGCGCCGCCGACGACCGCTATGCCCCGATCGAGTCGCTGGCCGCCGTCGGCGCCGAGGTGGTTCTCTTCGCCGATGTGGACCAGCAGCTGCTCGGTGAGACACCCCATTGGGACCGTGTCGCCGTGGTCAAGTACCCGACCCGCCGGGCCTTCATCGACATGCAGTCACGACCGGAGTTCGTCGAGAAGCACGCCCACAAGGACGCGGGCATGGCCCACACCATCATCATGGGCGGCCAGCCCTTGTCCCACCCCGATCTTCCGGCGGACGTGCCCGATTGGACCGACGTGCACCATCCTCCGACGGACGAGGACGGTCCGGTCCTCGTGGTGCACGTGATCCGGTTCCACGAGGGTCAGGCCACCTCCGCCATGGTGCGCTACCAGGACGCGGCCGGCGCGGTGGCCGTGCCCCACGGCCTGCGCATCCCGGCCTGGTTCACCGTCGAGGGCACCATCGTCGGGGACGGCCGGGCGTGGGACCAGGTGCGTTTCAACGCCTTTCCCAGTAAAGCCGCCTTCATGGCCGTGGTGCTCGACCCGGGCCGGCTCCAGGCCCAGCGCAGCCACCGCCAGACCGCCATCGCCGACACCTACACCATGATCCTCCGGCCCACCATCGACCGGCTCGGGCAATCGGTCAGTCGGTAGCCGTCAGGTTCCCCGGGCCGAATGGCCGGTCGTCGTCCCCGACACGGGTGACCAGTGCGCCGAGGTCGACCGGTCCATCCTCACCCCGGGGCTTCCTGCTCGGCGAGCCCGGCGGGCCGAGGTTGACCCAACCCAGCAGCCGCTCCTCGTCGGTCAAGGCGAACAGGGCACGTACGGGTGCGGCATCCACCACGGCCGCGCTCTTCCACACCGCCCCGAAGCCCAAGGCGGTGGCCGCGAGCACCATGGCATACCCCGTGCACGAAGCCGAGGCGACCTGCTCCCACACCGGGACATTGGAATCGGGCCGGGGCGAGGCGATCAGCGCCACCGCGCACGGCGCGGCATACGCCTTCCCGCGCATCTTGGCCACGGCCGCCTCGGGCTGGTCCGGGCCCCGTAGCTCGCGCAGACCCGCCTCCAGGGCACCAGCGAACCGGTCCTGGCCGGCTCCGCTGATGACCGCGAATCGCCAGGGGCGCAACCCGCCGTGGTCCGGCACGGTGGTGGCCGTCCGCAAGATCAACGCCAGCTGGGCGTCATCGGGCGGTCGTCCCTCGCGCCGCGGTTCGGGTCGCGGGCGCGGCCAAGCGTTCGACCATCCGGCCGCCGTCGTCAGTCGTCACGGCCCGCACAGACGGCTCGTGGCACGCACCAAGGTGTTCTCGGTCCCTTCGGTCGGGCGGCGATCCCTCCAACCTAGAAGACCGGCCGGCGCGACCGCACCCCTTTTGAACCCGGCGCCCCGGGTCAGCCCCCGGTCTGGCCCGGGTTCTGGGTGGCCGACGACAGCGTGGCGGTCACCATCATCTGGGCCTGGCCCCGGTAGAGGCCGATCCTCACGCTCTGTCCGGGCTTCTTGCCCTCCACATCGGTGGCCAGCTGGTCGGCGCTGGTGATGGCCTTGCCGTCGAAGGAGGTGATGACATCGGCCTGCTGGATGCCGGCCACGTCGGCCGGCGATCCCGTGACGACTTGGGTGACCACCGCCCCCTGGTTGGGCACGAAGTTGTACTGGCTCTTCAGCTGGCTGGTCAGCGTCACCACGTCCACACCGAGAAACCCGGAGCCGGACTGCGTCGTGCCGCTTATCGACTTGTTGCGCAGCGAGGGCAACAGCTGATTGATCTTGTTCGAGGGGATGGCGAACCCGATGTTCTGGGCCTGCGACGTGCCGCTGCTGTTGGCCGCCACCGCGGTGTTCATCCCGATGACCTTGCCCGAGCTGTCGATGAGCGGGCCGCCCGAGTTGCCCGGATTGATGGCCGCGTCGGTCTGGAACATGTTGGTCAGGGTTTCCGTGCCGGTGCCCGAGGGATCGCTGGCCTGCACCGTCCGGCCGGTGGCCGAGATGATCCCCTGGGTCACGGTCGGCGACCCGGCCGACAGCCCGAGCGCGTTGCCGATGGCCACCACCGCGTCACCGATCTGGACGTTGTCGGAGTCGCCGTAGGTCACCGTCGGGAGGTTGGAGGCGCCGTTGATCTGGAGCAGGGCCACGTCGTTGGTCGGATCCGTGTCGACCAGGGTGGCCGGCATCGAGCTCGTCTTGCCCCAGAGCGTGACCGTGATGGTGGTTGCCCCCGAGATCACATGGTTGTTGGTCACCACCTCACCGTTCGAGGTGATGATCATGCCGGTGCCCTGGTCGTCCTGGACCCCTCCACTCCCGCCGCCCAGGAAGCCCTGCGAGGCCGGCTGGGGCGACTGGGCGTCGATGGAGACCACCGCAGGCAACACCTTGGCGATGACCGACTCGATGTTGGTCGTTCCGTTGAGGAGTGCGGGCCCGGCCGAGATCTCCTTGAGGGTGGTGGAGCTGCCCGAGTTGTCGGCCGCAGCCACGATGCCACCACCGATCAGGGCACCGACGAGGGCGGCGGCGACGGTAACGACGGCCCACAGCCAACCCGGCGACCGCCGGCCGGCCGGAGGCGCCTCGGCGGCCGGGGTGGGACCGATCGGCCCCCACACCGGGACGATGGTCGACGACGACGGCCCGGCCGGTGATTGGTAGGCAGAACCGGGATCGGACGGTGGTGGAGGTGGTGCGACGGTCCCCGGCGGCGGGGGCGGAGAGGGCACCGGGGGAACCGGTTGGGTCGGCGTTGGTCTCACTTCGGCCGTCGGCTCACCGGCAACCGGACCGAGCGGCACGGCACCCGAGGCCGGTGGCGTGGGGGCGGTGGGTGGCGTGGGGCCGGTGGGCGGAACGCCGGCCGTGTCCGCGTCCTGCCGAGAGTGACGGTCGGCCTCCGAATGCTCCATGACACGCCTCCTACGGCTCGTACTCGGGCCTCTGTGAGCGAGCCAGATCCCCCGGTCCCCACTCGTGTCGACATGGTACGGCCGCGGTGCGAGGCCAAACCCGCATTTCAGGGGGTTCTTAGCCCCTTCTTAGGCACGCCCGTCGCCGTCAGTTCCGCGGGGCCGGTGGCCCCGGCAGTAGCCTGTCGCCCGGTATGGGCCATCGCATCGAAGTCGAACTCACCAGCCAGTCGGACGAGTCCACGTGGACGTGGCGCGCCGCCGGGGCCAAGCTGCCGCGTGGGACCGGTCGACGCCGACCTGGTCCCCGCCGGGTCGGGTGTCGGCACGGTGCTGCGGGCCGAGGTCGAGACCACCCTCGACGGCACCACGGTCACCGCCCTGCTGCCCCCAAGGGCAAGGGCGAGGCCGAGCCGGCGAGCGCATCGAGGTCATCGGCACCCCGCAGAAGGGCCCGGACGTCAACGTGGTCCTGGCCGGCAAGGCCAAGCGCCGCCGGGACGAACGGCGACGGCGCCTCGCGACGGTCCCGACGTCCCGCCGACCGCCGACCGCGGCCAAGGGACCGAGGCCGGCGGGCCACCGCGGCGCACGGCCGCGCGCGACAGCCGGCGGCGGACGCCGAGGCGCCCCGGGCGCCGCCGGCGCCGAGGTGGTCCCCGCCGGCGCGGCCCGGCCCGGCCCGGCGCCGCGACCGCGGTCGGGACGGCGCCCGCCGGCCCGCCGCCTCGACCACCTACCGCAACGCCGCCCTGGCCACCTCCGAGCCCGAGCAGCTGCCGGTGGCCGAGCAGCTGATCAGAGGCGGCATCCCCTCGGTCCGCCAGGCCATCGAGGAGCAGAACGCCCGGGCCCGGGCCGAGGGCCGACCCGAGGTCACCGCGGCGCCCCTGCTGGCCATGGCCGAGGAGCTCCGTCCGCTCATCAACCTGGCCACCTGGAAGGACCGTGCCTCCGTCGCCCGGACCGCCGGCAAGGACATGCCCCTCCGCGAGCTGCGGTCGATCGTGGCCTCGGCTCGACGGTCACCCTCGACGACGAGGGCGCCGAGATGGCCTCCGCCCTGCGGACCAGCCTCGACCGAGCGGGTCACCGCCCTGCGCGAGCGCTGGGTCGAGCGGATCACCACCGCCCTCGACGAGGGCCGGGTGGTCGACGCCGTGCGGGCCTCGATCCGGCCCCCCGAGCCGTCGGCCCGGCTCTCCGCCGAGCTGGCCGTCCGCCTGGCCGAGGCCGCCGGGCAGGCCATGTCCGACCGACACACCCCCGGCCGAGTGGCTGGCCCTCCTCGAGGTGGTGGTCGAGTCCCCGGTGCGCCGCACGGTCAAGCCGGCCGGGCTGCCGGCCGGCGCCGACGAGGCGCTGCTGGCCGAGGCCCGCAAGGCCTCCGGCTACGTGCCCGAGCTGGCCCGGCTCCTCGGCATCCCCATCCCCCCGCCGCCCGGGCCCCGCCGCCCGGTGCCGGCCCGCTCGGTCCCGGGCCGCCGCGCCTCCTGACCGCCGGGCGTCCGTGGGCCGGCTTGCTCAGTCGAGCGGGGCCGGTGCATGGTGAGCAGGCGGGCCTTGAACCCGGCCGACTCGAAGAAGTTCTTGGCCGCCCGGTCGCCGGGGAGGGCGGTGCCGTCGACCCCCGCGCACCCCGCTCGTCGAACCAGGCGACCGCCGCGTCGAGCAGGAGGCGCCCGAGGCCCACCCCCCGGGCCCCCGGCTCGACGAAGCAGGCATCGAGCACGCCGCGCCGCCTGCCACCGGCGCGCTCGACGATGGGCACAGGCGAACCCGGCCACCACGTCGTCCAGCGTGCCCACCAGCACCAGGCGCCCGTCCGTCGCCCAGCCGCGCCGACCACCCAGTCGGCCAGTCCGGCGCCGTCGGTCGACCGCGGGTCGGCGTCGAACAGCACGGGCCACCGCGCTGGGCGAGCGACCCCGGTCAGGAGCTCGGCGGACAGTTCTCGCAGGCGGGGGGCGTCCTCGGCGGTCGCCTGCCGGACCGCTCCATCGGTGCTCTCCCCTCGGCGGCGCGCCGGCCGACCGGCTCAGGACCGCTCGTCGAGCAGCTGGTCGACCCGGCTGAGGATGGTGCGGCGGCCCCGGGTGGAGGCCTCGTAGGCCCGCACCGACACCAGCTCGGTCCGGTTGAGGCCGTCGAGCCGCTGGACCACCTGGGAGGCCGACAGGGTGTCGAACCCGGGGATGGCCAGCGTCGACACCGGGGGCACGTGACCGTTGCCGGACAACGTCAGGTGGTGCCGGCGGCGGGGTGCCGGCCGCACGGGCCGGTGAGGGACCGGTCGCGCCCGGCCGGAGCCGTCTGCCCTGCCGCGGTGGCCCGGCGGTCGAGCGGCGCCGCCGCGCGGAGCAATCCGCCCGGAGCGGCGATGCAGCTCCTCTGGCCCCGTCTTGACCGCGAAGTGGCCGACCGCCCGGGCCGAGCCCACCCGGACGCCGAGGCGCTCCCGGCCCCGGCCGGCCAGCCGTGGGAGCTCCTCGGCCACCGTGACCGCCAATCCGGCCGGGAGGAACACCAGCAGGTCGAGGAGCCGCTCGTTCAGCGGACCGGCCCTCCGGCGTCGTCATCTTGTGGCTCGGCCATCGTCGGCTCCGGTCAGACGCAGTCGCGGCAGAGCATCTTCTTCTTGTCCGCCAGCTGGTTGGGGTGCTTGACCAGGAAGCAGGACCGGCAGACGAACTCGCCGGGCTGCTTGGGCAGCACCCGCTCGACGCCGTCGCCGGTGCGGTCCTCGGGCTCGGGCGTCTCCTCGTCGTCCTCGACCTCCTCGACGACCAGGCGCTCCTTCAGGATGGTGTCGAGGCTGGCCTCGACGTCCTCGTCGTCGGGCTCCTCCTCCTCCTCCTCCTCGGTCTCCTCCCCGGCCTTGGCCGGCGGCCTTGGCGTCCGCCTCGGGACACTTCGTCGACTCGTCGGCGTCCTCGTCCTCGTCGGCGACGACGCGGCGTCGTCATCGTCGTCGGGGAGGCCAGGGGGTCGTCCTCGGCAATCAGGTCGTCGTCGTCCGCCAGCTCGTCGAGGTCCTCCTCGATCAGCTCGTCGGGTCCTTCGACTTCGTCGAGTTCTTGTGCCATCTCGGTCTTTCGGTGGTGAGTTGGGCGGGAGCATAGACGGTTGGCGCAGCTGCCCGGTCCAACCGCTGCCAGTGCCGCAACGGCCGGCTGGGGCCAGGCAACCGGTCAGCCCGTCGGGTCCGGGCCAACCAACGAGGCATGCCGGTTATTCCCGTGGCGACGGATCCTGGCTTCGCCTGCCGCGAGGGCCGGTGGCCAAACGACGGGGTCCGGTCGGGCCGCCCGGACGGGTGCAGGCGGTAGGACCCAGGGGTCTTTGGCACCACTCCCCCGCTACCTCCGGCGCTTCGACCGCCGGTCTCGGGGAAATGTTTTCTACTCGACCCCCTGGGCCTCCCTCCGCCTCTCACAGCATCCCCCCCTCGAGCGCCACTCACCGTCGAAACCGCGGCCCGCTCGTCGGGGCGACTGGGACTGGGCGAACCATAGGCCATGCGACACCGGTGGCTCGTCAAATGTGAGGGACGGCGCCTCACCTGGGTATTTGTGAAAGCTCCCAGGTCAGGGCATTGCAGGATTTCCGACTGCCGGCAGCGAATTCCGCGCGCTCCTCGGCGCGCCGCTCGGCCTCCAACCGCTCGAGGTCCTCGGCCCCGTAGTCGACGTGCGACATGGCCTCGGCCAAGCAGCCGGTGCCCGGCCCGCTCGGCGATCTGGCGGTGCATCTCCTGGGCCACCCAGCGGTAGCTCGGATGGCCCTGGGGGCCCGGACCGCAGCTCGAGCAGGTGCATCGCCTCGCGGGCGTTCATCTGCATCGTGTAGCGGATGCGGTAGGCCAGGGCCACGGCGTAGGCCGCCTCGACCGGGAAGCTCGGGGCCAGCGCCTCGGACAGCTCCCGCGAGCGCTCGAGCGAGCCGACGTACCGGTCGGTCAGCCCGGCCTCCGTCCACCACCTCGGGGACGTCGTAGCCGAGGGGGGTGCCGAGCGGCTGCCAGTCGATGGTGAGCATCCGGTGGCGCTGCAGGTCGCGGAAGGCGCCGTAGTCGGTGACCACGTCGAAGCGGTAGTCGGTGCGCTCGAACGCCCGTCCGGGCCGGTGCCGGCGGTTGGCCCGCTCCCCGACGTAGGCCCGGAGCAGGGCGCGCTTCTCCTCGGCCCCGAGCCGGCCGACCCGGCGCCGCACCTCCTCCTCGGGGCGGTCGGTGAGCGGGGCGCAGATGGCGGCGATGACCTTGTCCTCGCCGTCGGGATCGAAGTCGAGCAGGGCGACCGAGGGGCTGGCCCGAGGGGCCGGCCGACTGGCCGTCGCCGGCGCCACCAGGTCGGGGAAGAGCTCGTCCACCAGGCGCGCCGGTCCGCTGCCGGGTGCGCGGCCAGGTACTCCGACCACACGCCGCCCCGGTCGGGCCGGTCGACCCGCTGGAGGAACGAGGGGATGACCTTGCGCAGCTCCTCCAGCATCATGTCGGCGTAGCGGCGGGCCTCGGGCAGCGGATGGGACCGCATCCGCAGCAGCAGCATCTCGTAGGACTGCCCGGTGCCGTAGATGCCGACGTTGGACAGCGAGCCGGCCGGCAGCAGGCCACGGAGGGCGTCGAGGGCCTTGGCCCGCACCGCCTGGCGGTGGACGAAGTCCGAGTCGCCCGGCTGCCGCGGGTGGCGTCGGCCCAGCCAGGCCTGGGCCTCCTCGAGCAGCTCCCCGTAGGTGTCGAACATCCGGTCCATGTCGCCGACGTAGCGGGCCCCGAGCGGCGAGTCGAGCAGGCCCGGGTCGCGGTAGTAGCGGTAGTGGCCGGTGGTCGAGGCGGTGGTCGTAGGCGATGTAGCGGGTCGACTGCTCGAGGTAGGCCATCAGCCGGCCCCACTCGAGCACCTTGGTCAGGACGTTGGAGGCCTGCTCGCAGGCCAGGTGGACCCCGCCGAGCTGGGCCACCGAGTCGTCGCCGTACTCGAAGAAGACCCTCTCGTAGAGCTCCTCGGCCCGCTTCAGCCCGACGGTGGCGTCCACCGTGGCGTCGCCGGTGATGTCCAGCTCGCCGACGAACTCGTCGAGGAACAGCCGCCGCAGGCTCTTGGGGACCGGGAGTAGCGGGCGAACAGGGCCCCCTTGACCACCTCGGGCAGGTTGACCAGGGCGAAGACCGGCTGGTCGAGGTTGGTGACATAGCGGCGCAGGACGTCCTCCTCCTCGGCGCTGAACGTCTCCACGGCGTAGGGGAACATGCCCGGATCACACTAGGACGGCGCCGGCGGCTGCAGGCGCGGACCCCACCGCGGCCGGGTCGTCGGCCCCCACCACCCCCCGCCGGAGCAGCGCCACGGCCAGCTCGGCGCCTCCCGGGTGCGCCGGTCCGGGGCGCCACCTGGGCCAGCTGGCGGACCAGGTCGATGAGCTGGCGGACGTTGCGGACGAAGTCGCCGGGGGCGACCTCGGCTCCCGCAGCACCGAGTCCAGGGTCCCCCCCGGGCCCAGGCCACCACCGCCCGGGCCAGGCCCGGGTCGGGCCGCCGGGTCCGGCGCAGGCCCGACCCGCCGCTCGTCGGCCCGCAGGCCGGCGGCCAGGGCGTCGAGCTGCGGCCAGGCGCTCGACCACCGACCGCTGGCGCGGCACGGCGGGTCCTCGCCCGGCCCGCCGGGCCTCGAAGGTGAGCGCCGAGACCACCCCGGCCAGCGCGGCCGGGTCGAGCCCGTCGAGCACCCCGCCGCCGCAGGGCCTCGGCCACCAGCAGGTCCGACTCGTGGTAGATCGAGGCCAGGACGCAGCCCGGCCTCGGTGAGTCCGCCACCCGTCGATGAAGCCCCGCTCGTCCAGGATGGCCAGGCGCCGGTCGAGCTGGGCGGCCAGGGACACCGAGCCCGGCGGGGCCTGCCACTGGCCGTAGGAGGCGGCCAGCAGGCCGTGGGCCTCGTCCCGCGACCACCGCCGGACCAGGTTGACGGCCAGGTTGTAGGTGGGGTGGAACGAGGAGACCAGGTCGGGCGGCGGGGCCACCGCCGTGCGGGCCACCAGGCCGAAGGGCGTGGCCGGCGACCACAGCACGAAGGCGTGGCCCACGGTGTCGATGCCCCGCCGCCCGGCCCGCCCGGTCAGCTGCTGGTACTCCCCCGAGGTCAGGGCCGAGGTGTCCGATCCCCGGAACTTGGCGAACCGCTCGACCACCACCGTGCGGGCCGGCATGTTGATGCCGAGGGCCAGCGTCTCGGTGGCGAACACCACCTTCAGCAGTCCCTCGGAGAAGCACTGCTCGACGGCCTGGCGGAAGGCCGGGACCAGCCCGGCGTGGTGGGGGGCGATCCCCGCCTCCAGGGCCGCCGACCACGGGCCGTACCCCAGGGTGCGCAGGTCGTCGTCGTCCAGCCGCTCGACCGCGGCCTCGGTCAGCTCGCGGATCCGGGCCCGCTCCTCGGCGGTGGTCAGCCGGACGCCGTCCTCGAGGCACTGGCGGGTGGCGTCGTCGCAGGCCGCCCGCGAGAAGATGAAGGTGATGGCCGGCAGCATGCCGGCCTCGGCCAGGTACTCGACCACCTCGGTCCGCCGGGGGGCCCGGTAGCGGTGGTGGCGGGGATTCCGCCGCCGGCGGTCGTCGAGCTCGAGCGCCGTCCGGGTTGGGCCGGCGCCGCCCGCAGGAGGGGCAGCACGGTCAGCCCGTCCCGGCCCCGCTCGGCCATGCGCGTAGTGGTGGTGGAGCGTGACCGGCCGGTGGTTCTCGACGATGACCCGGGTGGTGCCGCGGACCGAGGTGAGCCAGGCGCCGAAGTCGGCGGCGTTGTTGACCGTGGCCGACAGGCTGACGAAGGCCACCCCCGGCGGGGTGAGGACCAGCACCTCCTCCCACACCGAGCCCCGGTAGGGGTCCTGGAGGTAGTGGACCTCGTCGAGCACCACCACCTCCAGGCCGTCGAGGAGCGACGACCGGGCGAAGAGCATGTTGCGGAGGACCTCGGTGGTCATCACCACGATCGGGGCACGGGCCTGATGGGAGACGTCCCCGGTCAGCAGTCCCACCCGGTCCTCGCCGTACCGGCGGGCCAGCTCGGCGAACTTCTGGTTGGACAGGGCCTTGATCGGCGTGGTGTAGAAGGCCTTGCCCCCCGGTCCGAGCGCCCGGGCCGCGGCGTAGTCGGCGACCAGGGTCTTGCCCGAGCCGGTCGGCGCCGAGACCAGCACCGACTCGCCGCGGTCGATGGCGTCCATGGCCCGCGTCTGGAACGGGTCGAGGGGGAAGCCGAGCTCCGCTCGAACCGCGCCCGCGGAGCCCCGTCCGCTCCCCGTCGTCGGCGCTCCGGGCCGTCCCCCGGACGCGCCCGGCGGTCATCGACGCGATGAGCTTCCCGATGACGATCGACAGCTCGTAGAAGATGTAGAGCGGGATGGCCATGGCCATCATCGAGAACGGGTCGGAGCTCGGGGTGACCACCCCGGCCACCACCACGATGACCACGATGGCCCACCGCCGCCACGAGCGAGAGCTGCTTCGGGCGTGAGCACGCCGGCGATCTCCAGCGACACCAGCAGCACCGGGAACTCGAAGGTGAGCCCGAAGACCGTCATCAGCAGGACGATGAGGCTCAGGTACTTGATGGGGTCGAGGATCTGGGTCAGGCTCGGGCCGCCGATGGTGTCGAGCCACTGCAGGGCGTGGGGGAAGGTGAGGTAGGCGACCACGCAGCCCAGGGCGAACAGGCCGATGGAGGCCACGATGAAGGGGATGGCGTACCGCTTCTCCTTGGGGTTGAGGCCCGGGGTGATGAAGCGCCACAGCTCCCACAGCAGCACCGGCGAGGCCAGGAAGATCCCCCCGTAGGCGGCGATCTTGACCCGCAGGGCCAGGCCGTCGAGCGGGCCGGTGATGTAGAACCCGCAGTGGGCCGGCGCGACCTGGCAGTAGGGGTGCTTGAGGAAGGAGAGGATCCAGGGGTAGCCAGGAAGGCCACCGTGGCCGCCACCACGAAGGCCACCGCCGAGACCAGCACCCGGCGGCGCAGCTCGGTCAGGTGCTCGACCAGGGTCATCGAGTCCGGCGTGGGCCGGGCCTCGCTCCGTCGCTTCAGGGAGATGGCCATGGCATCCTGGGATCGCTCGGATCCGTGTACCGACCGCGGCCCCGGCCGGGTCAGTTCATCCCGGGGTCGTCGGGGACGACCCCGCCGGTGGCGCGGACCTGGTGGACGATCCCGCCCGGATCGGTGATGAGCACCCCGGGGACGGCCGGTGCCTCCTCGGACGGCCTGCTACGGAGCCGGCCGGTCGGTTGGCGTCCGCCGCCGGTTGCACCGCATCGCCCTGCACGTCGGGTGGTTCGGAGCCGTTGACCGATCCGGATGTCGCCTCGTTGCTCGGCGGCCGTGGGTGTCGGCCAGGGTGTCGAGGAACGAGAGCGGGGACCGCACGGCCTGGGCGATCTGCTCGGTCGAGGGCAGGTCGGGGAAGGTCCCCCGCACGTCGGACTCGAGCCGCTCGCGGAACCGGCGGAAATCGCCCCAGAGACCACCGATCTGCGTGGCCACCTTGGGCAGCTTGTCCGGCCCCAGCACGACCAGGGCCACCACCAGGATGACCAGCAGCTTCGCCGGGCTGAGAAAGGGCACGGACCCGAGTGTACCGGCGGGATCAGGTCGGCGGCCGACCGCCGGCGCCCCGCCCTACACGTGTCCCTCCGGAGGCCGGCCGGGTGCGGGCCGGGTCCGGCTCCCTGAGCACCAGGATCAGCGCCACCAGCACCACCACGCCCAGCACCGACAGGACGACCATCCAGGTCGCGTCGGTGAACGGCCAGGCCACGAAGGCCATCTTGCCGACGATGAGGTTGGCGGCGATCGGGCCGAAGTACCGGCTGTCCTCCGAGTCGGTCCGGTTGTCCCCCATCACGTAGTAGTCCCCGGCCGGCACCGTGTAGGGGTGGCTGAGACTGAACGCCTCCGGCAGCGGGCTCGGGGAGGTGGGAGGGGGCGGATTGGGCAGCCACGGCTCCGACAGCGGCTTGCCGTCGATGTAGACCCGGCCGCCGGCCAGCGAGATGGTGTCACCGGGCAGCCCGATGACCCGCTTGACCAGATCGGCGTAGTCGGCCTGCTCGAGCGGTGGCCGGCGGAACACCACGACGTCGCCTCGATCCACCCCGTGCAGGTGGTAGCTCAGCTTTGTCGACCACGATCCGGTCGCCCACCTGCAGCGTGGGGAGCATCGAACCCGACGGGATGTAGAACATCTGGGCCACATAGGCACGAACCCCGACGGCCAGGAGGAGGGCGACCACCAGGACCGCCACCCATTCCAGCAACCACCGGCCCGACCGCCGGCCACCACCGGGACCTCCCGGAGCTCCGGGCCCGTCGGACCGGTCACCGACATGGGTCCCTCCGTCCCGCGACGGCGCCGATCGGGAGGCGTCCGACGTGAAGGGATCCGCGCCATGGGTCGGCTCCGTCAGCGGCAACCCGGCCGTGGCCGGCGCCGAGTCGGCCGCTTGCCCGACATCACGGTTCTGGAGATCGGGTGGCACCAGGTGGCGAGGCTACTCGACTGCCCCCGGGTCACCGGCGCGTCAGAGGCCCTTGATATGGCTGAGCGGCCACACCACCGCCACGGCCCGTCCCACGATCAGCGACCCGGGGATGGGACCGAAGAACCGGCTGTCCTCGGAGTCCGTCCGGTTGTCCCCCATGACGTAGTACTCGCCGGGCGGGATCTTGACCGGCCCGGGCAGGTTGAACTCGGGGATGCGGGTCACCCCCGGGCAGGGGGCCGGTGTAGCTCTGCGGACCGGGTGGCAGCCACGGCTCGACCAGCCGCTTGCCGTTGATGTAGACGGTGCCGTTCTGCGACGAGATGGTCTCGCCGGGAAGACCGATCACCCGCTTCACCAGGTCGGCATAGTCCTGGTCCTCGAGCGGCGGCCGGGCGAAGACGACGATGTCCCCCCGGTGGGGATCGTGGAAGTGGTAGCTGAGCTTGTCCACGATGATCCGGTCGCCGACCTGCAGGGTGGGGAGCATCGACCGCGACGGGATGTAGAAGGACTGGACGACGAAGGTGCGCAGCAGCACCGTGCACAGCAGCACGGCGACCAGGATGATCCCCCATTCGATGACGACCCGCCGGCCCCGCCCCCGGGCGGTGTCAGGGTTGCGTCGGCCGGGTCACGTTCCTCCGCCAGCAGCCGGGTGGCACTGAGCGCGCCGGTCTGCCCGGGGGGTTGGGTGGCCACAATCAGGGGACGCTACCGCAGGCCGGGTCACCGGTTCGGATCGAGCGGCCCGGCCGGGGTACGGCCGGTACGTCCCCGGTCACAGCCCGGCGATGAGCTTCTCGACCCGCTCGTCCTTCGACTTGAAGGGGTCCTTCAGCAGCACGGTCCGCTGCGCCTGGTCGTTGAGCTTGAGGTGCACCCAGTCCACCGTGAAGTCGCGACGCCGCTCCTTGGCCTTCTTCACGAACTCGCCCCGCAGGCGGGCGCGGGTGGTCTGGGGCGGCGTGGACATCGCCGCGGCGATGTCGACGTCGTCGCAGATCCGGTCGAGCTGGTCGTGGTGCTGGAGGCGGTAGTAGAGGCCGCGGGTCCGGTCGACGTCGTGGTACTGGAGGTCGAGCAGGGAGACCGTCGGGCTGTGCAGGGACAGCCTGTGACGGTCCCGGTACCGGTCGATGAGCCGGTACTTGGCCACCCAGTCGCACTCCCGGTGGAGGGACAGCGGGTCCGACTCGAGGCCCTTCAGGCAGTGCTCCCACATGTCGAGGGCGTGGTCCTCCTGGGGGGACAGGCCCTGCCGGTCACGGTAGCGAATGGCCCGCTGGAGGTACTCGCCCTGGATGTCCAGTGCGCTCATCTCGCGGCCGTTGGCCAGCCGCACCGGGCGCCGGCAGGTGATGTCGTGACTGATCTCGCGGATGGCCCGGATCGGGTTCTCGAGGGTCAGGTCCCGCATCACCGTCGACGGGTCCTCGAGCATCCGCAGCACGATGCTGGTCGCCCCGACCTTCAAGAACGTGGCGTACTCGCTCATGTTGGAGTCGCCCACGATGACGTGGAGGCGCCGGTACTTCTCGGCGTCGGCGTGGGGCTCGTCGCGGGTGTTGATGATCGGCCGGCTGCGGGTGGTCGCCGACGACACGCCCTCCCAGATGTGCTCGGCCCGCTGGCTGAGGCAGAAGACCGCGCCCCGGGCCGTCTGGAGCACCTTGCCCGCCCCGGCGTAGGCCTGCCGGCTGACCAGGAACGGGATGAGCACCTCGGTGTAGTGGGCGAAGTCGTCGCGCCGGCTGGTCAGGTAGTTCTCGTGGCAGCCGTAGGAGTTGCCGGCCGAGTCGGTGTTGTTCTTGAACAGGTAGATGTCGCCCCGGATCCCCTCCTCCCGGAGGCGGGCCTCGGCCCCCTCGACCAGCGAGGAGAGGATCCACTCCCCCGCCTTGTCGTGGACGACCAGCTCGGCGATGTCGTCGCACTCGGGGGTGGCGTACTCGGGATGGCTTCCCACGTCGAGGTAGAGCCGGGCTCCGTTCTCGAGGAACACGTTGGACGAGCGACCCCAGCTGACCACCCGGCGGAACAGGTAGCGGGCCACCTCGTCGGGGCTCAGCCGACGCTGGCCGCGCAGGGTGCAGGTGACCCCGTACTCGTTCTCCAAGCCGTAGATCCGCTTGTCCATTATCTCTCACGGTACCGTGAGGAAGGGCCGGTACCACGAATCGCACCGGGTCCCGGCCGGCCGGTCAGGCCAGCAGCGACTCCAATTCTCCGTCCACCAGCCGGCGGAACGCCCGGCGCCCGTTGCCCGGGGACAGCACGGCCACCTCGAGGTCGGCGCCCGCCAGGGTGCGGTCCGGGCCGGCCAGGGCGTCGACCGCGGCGCGCAGTGCGGCTTCCAGCGACCACCCGCCCGTCCACCCCTCCTCGAGCCGCTGGGCGATGGCCTCGGTCTCGCCCCCGAGCACGGCGTAGCGGTCCTCGTCGGTGATGGTCCCCTCGTAGGCGATGTGGTACAGCTGTGGCGGGTGGGGTCCGCTACCCAGCTCGGCCACCAGGATCTCCACCTCGAGCGGCTTCATCTCGTGGGTGAACACCTGACCGAGGTACTGGGCGTAGAGGTTGGCCAAGCGACCGGGCGTCCACGTCCTCGCGGCTGTAGGCGTAGCCCTTGGTGTCGGCGTGGCGGATCCCCGACACCCGCAACTGGTCGAACTCGTTGTACTTGCCCACGCCGGCGAAGGCGATCCGGTCGTAGATCTCGCTGATCTTGTGCAGTGATCGCGACGGGTTGTCGGCCACGATGACGATGCCCGAGTCGTAGGCCGACGCCACCAGCGAGCGGCCCCGGGCGATGCCCTTCTGGGCGTACTCGGCCCGGTCCTTCATGACCTGCTCCGGGGCGACGTAGTAGGGCATGGTCATGGCTGGCGCCCCTCCGCCCGGCGGCGCTCGATCAGCGCGGCGAAGCGCTCGGCGACCTCGTCCTCGCCGACCGCGGCGAACCCGTCGGCGGTGACGGTGGCCACCAGCGGGTAGATGCCCCGGATCAGGTCGGGGCCGCCCGTGGCCGAGTCCTCGTCGGCCGCCTCGTAGAGCGCCTCGATGGCCAGCTCCACGGCGTCGTCGCGGGCCATGCCGTCGCGGTAGCCGAGCTTGATGGTGGTGCGGGCGTCCCGACCGCCCGACCCGGTGGCGTTGTGCTCGGTCTCCTCGTAGTGCCCGCCGGTCACGTCATAGGTGAAGATCCGGCCCGTCCCCCGGGCCAGGTCGTAGCCGGCGAAGAGGGGCACCACCGCCAGTCCCTGCATGGCCATGGGAAGGTGCTCGCGCACCATCTGGCCGAGCTGGTTGGCCTTGCCCTCGAGGCTGAGGACCACCCCCTCGACCTTCTCGTAGTGCTCGAGCTGGGTCTGGAACAGCCGGACCATCTCCACGGCCGGACCGGCGGCGCCGGCGATGGCCACCGCCGAGTAGCGGTCGGCCGGGAAGACCTTCTCCATCGCCCGGTGGGCGATGGCGTTGCCCTCGGTGGCCCGCCGGTCGCCCGGCCATCACGATGCCGTCCGGCGAAGCGCAGGGCCACCACGGTGGTGCCGTGCCGGAACTCGGTCGCCGCGGTGCCGGCCGCGGTGGTGACACCGGCGGTCGGGTGCACCGGAACGCGCAGCCGGCGGATCAGTCCGGCGAAGTCGGGCCCGGGGTCTTCGGTTGTGGAGAACAGCGGCAGCGTCACCGGGGCTACTCGCCGCCCTTCTGGACGTAGTTCCGCACGAACTCCTCGGCGTTGTCCTCCAGTACCTCGTCGATCTCGTCCAGCAGGTCGTCCAGCTCGGCCTTCAGCTTGTCACCGGTGGCCGACGTGGCCGGGACCTCCTCGACGACCTCGTCGGCCCGCTCGGTAGTGGTCCTCTCTTCTGTTCGCGTTCAGCCATGTCGTTCAGCCATCCCCTACTCTTCCTAGCTGCTCAGTCGGTCCAACAGCTCGGCCGGACTCGCGCTCGACTGCAACAGCTCGTCCACGTGTTCGGCCGTGCCCTTCAGCGGGTCCATCATAGGGACGCGCCGCAGTGGGTCGGTGCCGAGGTCGAAGACCAGCGAGTCCCAGTTGGCGGTGACCACCGATGACGGCCATTTCTTCAGGCACTGGCCCCGGAACCAGGCCCGGGTGGAACGGGGCGGCTCGGTCACCGCCGTCGAGCACCGACTCCTCGTCCACCAGCCGCTCGGTGTCCAGCCGGGCGAACAGCGACCGGGACGGCCGGAGGTCGTGGTACTGGAGGTCGAGGGCGGCCAGGCGGTGGTCGTCCCACCCGCAGCCGTGGCGCTCCCGGTACGCCTCGATCAGCTGCAGCTTGGCCACCCAGTCCAGCTGGCGGGCGAGCGACATGGGATCGGTCTCGAGCCCGTGCAGCACCGCCTCCCACCGGGTCAGCACCGCGTCGGCCACGTCGGGATCGCCCATGCACTCGAGCCCCCGGTCCTCGGCGTACTTGCGGGCCAGTGAGAACAGCTCCCACTGGATGGCCAGCGCGGTGGCCGTCGAGCCGTCGGCCATCAGCAGCGGCTGCGAGAAGGTGCGGTCGAGCGCCACCTCGTGCATGGCCAGCACCGGGTCGGCCATGGCCAGGCTCCGGCTGCCCGCGATGTCGTCCTCGATCATGGCCAGCACCAAGGCGGTCGTGCCCACCTTCAGGAAGGTGGCCACCTCGGCCAGGTTGGCGTCGCCGACGATGACGTGGAGCCGCCGGTAGCGGTGGGGATCGGCGTGGGGCTCGTCGCGGGTGTTGACGATGGGCCGCTTCAACGTGGTCTCCAGACCCACCTGCTCCTCGAAGAACTCCGCCCGCTGGGACAGCTGGAAGTCGACGCTGACGCCGTCGTGGACGGCGGTCTCCGTGCCCACCTTGCCCGCGCCGGCGAAGATCTGGCGGGTGACGAAGTGAGGGGTCACCCCGGCCACGATGCGGGTGAACGGGACGGCCCGGTCCATGAGGTAGTTCTCGTGGGTGCCGTACGAGTTGCCCTTGCCGTCCGAGTTGTTCTTGTAGATGACCACCCGCGAGCCGTCGTGGCTGGCCAGGTCGGCCGCCTCCATCGAGCGGATCAGGATGAGCTCGCCGGCACGGTCGTAGCGCAGGCACTCGAGCGCGTCGCGGCACTCGGGCGTCGAGAACTCGGGATGGGCGTGATCGACGTAGTACCGGGCACCGTTGGTGAGGACGGTGTTGACCAGATGGGTCTCGACCTGAGGCGGCATCGAGCCCTCCCGGGCGAACCCTCGGGCGTCGTTCCCCGGGGCCTCGTCCTCGAAGTCCCAGCCGGTCTGCTGGCGCGCAACGTCCTGGGCGTAGGCGTTGATCAGGACCGACGAGGCGGCGATCGGGTTGGGGTCGCCGTGCACGACCTGGATGCCGTACTCGGTCTCGATGCCGCAGACCTTGGGGATGGCCATGGGTCGACCCTATCCCGACCCGCGCTCAGAGATACTGACCGGTTCCCACCCGCTCGATGGACCGGCCACCCTTGGTTTCCTCGTCGTCACTGATGAGTGTGCGGATGTAGACGATCCGCTCACCCTTCTTGCCCGAGATCTTCGCCCAGTCGTCAGGATTGGTGGTGTTCGGCAGGTCCTCGTTCTCCTTGTACTCCTGGCGGATCGACTCGAGCAGGTCGTCGGTCCGGATGCCCCGGGCCTCCTCGGCGATGGCCCGCTTGATGGCCAGCTTCTTGGCCCGGCGGACGATGTTCTCGATCATCGCCCCCGACGAGAAGTCGCGGAAGTAGAGGACCTCTTTGTCCCCGTTCTGGTAGGTCACCTCGAGGAACCGGTTCTCCTCGTCGTTGCGGTACATCTCGGACACGGTGGACTCGATCATGGCCTGGGTGGCCTTGCCCGGGTCCCCACCGCCGAGGGTGCGCACCTCGTCGGCGTCGAGCGGGAGGTCGGGGGTCAGGTAGCGGGAGAAGATCTGGGCGGCGGCCACCTCGTTGGGCCGCTCGATCCGGATCTTCACGTCGAGGCGCCCGGGACGGAGGATGGCCGGGTCGATCAGGTCCTCCCGGTTGGAGGCGCCGATGACGATCACGTCCTTCAGCGTCTCCACGCCGTCGATCTCGGCCAGCAGCTGGGGGACGATGGTCGACTCCATGTCCGAGCTGATGCCGGTGCCCCGGGTGCGGAACAGGGAGTCCATCTCGTCGAAGAAGACGATGACCGGGACGCCCTCCTCCGACTTCTCCCGGGCCCGCTGGAAGACCAGCCGGATCTGGCGCTCGGTCTCGCCCACGTACTTGTTGAGGAGCTCGGGTCCCTTGATGTTGAGGAAGTAGCTGCGGGCGTTGGTGTTGCCGGTGACCTCGGCCACCTTCTTGGCCAGCGAGTTGGCCACCGCCTTGGCGATCAGCGTCTTGCCGCATCCGGGCGGCCCGTAGAGCAGGATGCCCTTGGGGGCCGGCAGCTTGTGCTCGGTGTACAGCTCGCGGTAGAGGTACGGGCAGCTCGACGGCGTCGGTGATGGCCTCGATCTGGTCGTCGAGCCCGCCGACGTCGGCGTAGGTGACGTCGGGCACCTCTTCGAGGACGAGCTCCTCGACCTCGGGCCGGGCCAGCTTCTCGATCAGCAGGCCGGTGCGCGGCTCCATCAGGACGGTGTCGCCGGCGCGCAGCTTGACCCCGATGAGGGCGTCGGACAGCTCGGCCACCCGCTCCTCGTCGGCCCGCCCGAAGACCAGCGCCCGCCGTCCGTCCTCGAGCACCTCCTTGAGCACCACCACCTCGCCCGATCCCTCGCCCTCCCGGGCCAGGATCACGTTGAGCGACTCGTTGAGCACCACCTCGTTGCCGCGTTGCAAGTCCTCGACGTCGATGTCGGGGTGGAGGGACACCCGCATCTTGCGCCCCCCGGAGAAGACGTCGACGGTCCCGTCGTCGTTGGCCCCGAGGAAGGTGCCGTAGGCCGCCGGCGGCTGGGTGAGCTTCTCCACCTCCTCGCGCAGGTTGGCCACGTGCTCCTTGGCCGTCTGCAGGGTGAAGGTCAGCTTCTCGTTCTGCGAGATGGCCTGAGCCAGCTGGCCCTTGGTCTCGAGCAGCTTCTCCTCGAGGGTCTGGACCCGCCGCGGGCTCTCCTGGAGCCGGCGGCGCAGGAGGGTGACCTCCTCCTCGGCGGCCTGGGCCCGCATCCACAACGTGTCGAGATCGTCGTCATCCGCCTGCCCCCGGCGGTCGGCGGTCGCCCCGGACGTCGTCGAAATCAGCCGTCGGAATCACCTCGCTCGGGTCTGGTCCCCTTCTGGCGACCCTACACCGGCCCACCTCCTGGCCATGCGCATCGTGGCCGGCCCGGCAACGGGGCCATCCGGTCGATCTGACGGACCGTCAGCTACGATGGCCGGGGTGTGCCGGATAGCATGGTCGGCAGGTGCACGTCGCATGCGAGGTGCGTCGACGGCCCGCGGCGATGCCGGGCCCTCGACGACCCCGGGGAGTGACCGGCCGACCGGTCGGGCACGACCCGGGCTCCGACGAGACGTAGGAGAGACGTAGCTGATGAAGGTCTGGATCGACCAGGATCTGTGTACGGGGGACGGCCTGTGCGAGGAGATCGCGCCCGGCGGTGTTCACCCTGCTCGACGACGGGCTCGCCTATGTCAAGGAAGGCGACGACGTGAAGAACGAGCCGGGCGGCTCCGCCGGCATGGCCGCGGTGCCGCGACCTCGAGGACGCCGTGGTCGAGGCCTCCGAGGAGTGCCCCGGGGAGTGCATCTTCATCGAGCAGAGCTGACTCGCCTGTCGATCGACGGCTCATGCGGCCCGGCTGACGTGGCCGCTGCCGGCCACACCCGGGCTCACCGGCCGTCGAGGGTCATCCGTGGACAGGAGCCGCCGGGCGGTGGTGAGGAACCCGGTGTGGCCGACCATGCGGTGGTCGGGCCGGACCGACCGGGCCTCGATGTGCCAGGTCCGGTGCAGCACCTCGAGCGTGGAGGCCATGCCGAAGCCGCTGCGTCCAGGGCTCGCGCGAAGTTGCGCCGTCTGGTTGATGGAGGGCAGGTAGGCGCAGAGGATGCCGCCCGGTCGCAGGGCCGACTCGGCGTGGGCGAGCACCCGCCACGGCTCGGGCAGGTCCAGGAGGATCCGGTCGAGGCCCGCTCGTCGATGCCCTGGTAGACGTCGCGGACCTCCACCCGGTAGCGAGCGTCGCGGCCCGAGCATGGCGGCCACGTTGCTGCCGGGCCCGCTCGGCGAAGTCCTCGCGCAGCTCGTAGCCGACCACCTCGGCGCCGGCCCGCAGCAGGGCCATCGACAGGGCCCCCGATCCGACGCCGGCCTCGAGCACCCGCATCCCCGGGGCGATGTCCGCCTCCATCAGGATGGCCCCGAGGTCCTTCGGGTAGATGACCTGGGCCCCCCGGGGCATCTTGAGCACGGCGTCGGACAGGGTGGGCCGCACCACCAGGAACCGCCGGCCGGTGCTGCCGAGGACGGTCGACCCCTCGGGGACTGCCGATCAGGTCGTCGTGGTCCACGATGCCGACGTGGGTGTGGAACGACGCCCCCGGTCGCAGGGTGATCAGGTAGCGGCGCTCCTTGGCGTCGACCAGCAGCACCCGCTCGCCCGCCCGCAGCGATGCTCCGGTCGCTCGCCGGCCCCCACCGCGCTCAGTCGGCCGGCGGCTGGGCGGAACCGGGCCGTGTCGTCGTCACGATGAGGCGCTCACCCGGCTTGAGCTTGGTGCGGTAGACCACGTCCTCCTGGTGACGGGCCCGGTTGAGCATCCAGGCCGCCGCCCCGACCACGAGCCAGGCGGTGTGGTAGCCCCGGAAGCCCCGGCCGAACGCCTTGAGCTGGATGTAGCGCAGGAGGTTGTCCATGGGCTCAGATCCGGCGGACCTCGACGACGGCCGACCGGCGCCGCCCGCTCCGCCGGCCGATGAGGAACACCACGGCCACGAGGACCACGCCCACGGCCAGGCCCGACCGTCACCGCCTGGGATCGGGCCGACTCGGCCTCGTCGGTCACCTCGCCGGTCAGCTCGCGGAACTTGGCCTCGATCTGGTCCCGGGTGATCCGCTCGGTCGCCGGGCTCATGGTGTCTCCTTCTCCGGTCGGGTGCCGGCCCTGGCCCCGGCTGACCGCCCACACGGCCACGGCCGCCACCATCACCACGACCACCGTGCAGATCACGTAGGGGACCCAGGACAGATTGCCGGCGAAGGTGGTGCCCGTCTCGGTCTGGAGGAGGCGGAGGAAGCCCACGGCCAGGATGACCAGGCCGATGGCCAGGGCCACCGAGCCGGCCACGCCGAACAGCATGTAGCGCCCGAGCCCCTTGAGCGGGTCGAGGGTCTCCTGCTTGACGTAGTCGATGACCAGCTGGAGCGGCCTCGCCGCCGCTGGTCCGCAGGCCGCCCAGTCCCTTGCCTGGACGGCTTCGACTCCCCTTGCCGTTTCGACCTCGGGCCACAGTCCTCCTCGGTCAGGCGCCGGGGCGAGCGCCGTGCAACCCGCGCCACCTGCTCGCTGCCGGCCCAACTCTAGGCAGCGCGGCCGGGCCCGACCGGCCGACGCCGCCCTCAGTCCCGCTCGGTGAACAGATAGGTCGAGCTGGCCCGGGCCACGATCCGCCCCGGTCGTCGACCACCTCGGCCTCGGCGAAGGCCACCCGGCGCCCGCCCGAGACGACCGGGCCGTGCACTCGAGCAGTGCGCCGACCGCGCGCCGGGGCCAGAAAGCTGGTCTTCATCTCCACGTTGGAGGAGAACACCCTCCGGCCCGCGGCCCGGGCGAAGGTGACCGTGGCCGAGCCCATGGCCGAGTCGGCCATGGCGCCGATGAACCCGCCCTGGATGATCCCGGCCGGGTTGGCGAACCGCTCGTCGGCCCGCATGCGCCACACCGTCCGTCCCGGCTCGGACTTTGTCCACACAGGTCATCCCGAGGGTCAGCTCGCAGTTCGGGGGACCTGGATCCGCTGATCAGCCACCATGTGACGCTACCGCTCCGCCGACTCGTCGATACTGGAGGCATGGCCGACCCGGGCACCACCGACGCACCGGTCCGCCCGCCTGCTGGTGGGCGAGGCCACCGAGGACTGGACCGGCGACGCCCGCTTCTACGAGTACTCGGCCGCCGCCGACCCCCTGGCAGCCGGGGCCATCACGCCCGGTGCCCGTCCGCCGGTTCGCGCCGGAGCCACGGCGGTGGCCGGCATCCCGGCTGGTCCCCCTCGACCTCTCCGACCGACTCGGCGTCCCCTACCCGGCCACCAGCCCGGCCTGCTGGCCTCGTTCGTGGTCCTCGTCCCCGACGACCCGCTCGCCACCGCCGGAGCCGGACCAGCGAGCTCTACTACTGCCTGCGGGGCCGCGGCCACAGCGACTTCGAGCGATCCGTCGACGCCGCCGGCCGGGGCGACCGATACGGGACGGATGCGCATGGGCGCGCGGGCGACTTCGTCGTCCTGCCGGCCGGCTGCTCGACCGTGCCACCGCTGCCGCCGGTCGGAGCCGACGGACGCCTGTCCTCTACCGGGTGACCGACGCCCCGCTGCTCGCCTACCTCGGCGCGACCCCGGCCGCCGAGCCGCTTCGAGCCCACCCGATTCGACGGCGCGGCCGCCCGGGCCCGGCTGGCCGAGGTGGAGCGCGACCCGGCGGTCGCCGAGCGCAGCCGGGTCAGCGTGCTGCTCGGCAATGCCGCCACACCGCAGACCCTCACCGTCACCCACACGCTGTGGGCCATGCTCGGCGTCCTGCCGGCCGGCCGGGTCCAGCGCCCCCACCGCCACCAGAGCGTGGCCCTCGACCTCATCACCGACTGCGCCCCGGGCTGCTACTCGCTGGTCGGCTCGAGCCTGACGGCCGACGGGGCGATCGCCGACCCCGAGCGGGTCGACTGGGAGCCGGCCGGGGCCTTCGTCACCCCGCCGGGCCTGTGGCACAGCCACCACAACGAGTCCGGGCGCGCCGCCTACCTGGTCCCCGTCCAGGATGCCGGGCTGCACACCTACCTCCGCTCGCTCGACATCCGGTTCGCACCGCCGCGGCGGCTGAGCCGTCGTGCCCTTCGCCAGCGCCCTGTCCGAGCACCCGGTCGCCACCCAGGCCACCGGCGAGGTGGCCGGCGCCGTGCTCGAGGCCCTCGGTGAACGGCCCGACCTGGTCGTGGTGACCGCCACCCGGCCCCACGCCGGGGCCCTCGAGGACATCGTCCGCACGGTCGCCGCCGTGCTCCACCCGCTGGCCCTCATCGGGTGCGCGCGCCGAGTCGGTGGTCGGGACCGGCCGCGAGGTCGAGGAGACCCCGGCCATCAGCCTGTGGGCCGGCCGGGTCGGGCCCCTGGCCCCGGTGCGCCTGTCAGCGCCACCCGACTGGCCGACGACTCGTGGCACTTCGCCGGCTGGCCCGACCGCTCGGCTTCGAGCCGACCGCCCTCGTCCTGCTGGCCGACCCGTTCACCTTCCCGGCCGACGAGTTCCTGGGCTGGCTCGGACAGGCGGCAGCCCGGGGCTCCCGGTCATCGGCGGGAACGTGTCGGGGGGCCGGGGGCCCGGGGGCACCCGGCTGGTCCTCGGCGAGACCAGCTGGTCACCTCGGGGCGGTCGGGCGTGCTCCTCGGCGCCGGCGTCGACGTCGCGCCGTGGTGTCCCAGGGCTGCCGGGCCTTCGGGCACCCCCTCACCGTGACCCGCTCGGACCGCAACGTGATCTACGAGGTGGCCGGCCGGCCGGCCATGGACTGCCTGGTCGACCAGATCAAGACCGGGCTCGACCCGGCCGACATCGCCGGCATCGAGGCCAACGGCCTGCTCGTGGGCCGCCTGGTCGACGAGCACCTCGGCGAGCCCGGGCCGGGTGACTTCCTGCTACGCAGCGTGGTCGGGGCGGACCGGGCCACCGGCGCGGTGGCCGTCGACGACCGCGTCCCGCTCGGCAGCACCGTCCGGTTCCACCGGCGGGACGCGGACACCGCCCACGGCGAGCTGCCAGGCGCTGCTGGCGGCCGGCGGGCCGACGCCGCCCTGCATGTTCACCTGCAACGGGCGCGGCACCAGGCTGTTCGACACGGCCGACCACGACGCCCGGCCGCTCGAGGGCGCGCTCGGCCCGGTGCCGGTCGGCGGGTTCTTCGCCGCCGGCGAGTTCGGACCGGTCGGTGGCCAGAACTTCGTGCACGGGTTCACCGCGTCGATGGCCTTGTTCACCGACCGGTAGCAGACGAACACGACGCCACACCTGTGCTCCGCGCCGGTGCGCACGGCCGGTAGGGTGGCCGTCGATGACCGAGCCGTCGGGCAGCACCGCGGGACCAGACGCCGACGCCGATCTCGCAGCAGCTCGGGATCAACGTCATCCGGGGCCTGGCCATGGACGCCCCGCGGGCCGCCGACTCCGGCCACTCGGGCACGGCGATGGCCCTCGCTCCCCTGGCCCACGTGCTCTTCACCCGGGTCCTGCGCCACGACCCGACCGACCCGGAATGGCCCGACCGGGACCGGTTCGTCCTGTCCAACGGCCACGCCTCGATCCTCCTCTACTCGATGCTCTACCTGACCGGCTACGGGCTCACGCTCGACGACTTGCGCTCCTTCCGGCAGTGGGGCAGCCGCACTCCGGGCCACCCCGAGCACAACCACACCCCCGGAGTCGAGGTGACCACCGGCCCCCTCGGTCAGGGCGTGGCCAACGGCGTCGGCATGGGCATCGCCGAACGGTGGCTGCGGACCCACTACTCGCCGGAGGTCTGCGATCACCACACCTATGTGATCGCCGGCGACGGGTGCTTCGAGGAGGGGATCTCCCACGAGGCCGCCTCGCTGGCCGGCCACCTCCAGCTGGGCCGGCTGGTCTATGTCTACGACGACAACCACATCACCATCGACGGTCCGACCGAGCTCGCCTACTCGGACAACGTCGCCGAGCGCTTCGCCGCCTACGGATGGGGGGTGGAGAACATCGGCGAGGTGGCCAACGACCTCGACGCCCTGGAAGCGGCCCTCCTGCGGGCCCGGGCGGACGAGGAGCGGCCCTCCCTGATCATCCTGCGCAGCCACATCGGCTACCCATCCCCCCACCTCACCGACACGGCCAAGGCCCACGGCGACCCCTTCCCCGAAGACGAGATCCGCCTCACCAAGGAGATCCTCGGCCTCCCCGCCGATCGCACCTTCTGGGTGCCCGACGAGGCGCTCGACATGTACCGGGGCTGCATTCCCAGGGGCCAGGCGTTGCGCGCCGCCTGGGTGGAGCGGTTGGCGGCCTGGGACGGCGACCGCGAGCGGTTCGAGGCCGGGCTGCGCGGGCACGGCCTGACCGGTTGGGAGTCGAAGCTCCCGATCTTCACCCCGGAGGACGGTCCCAAGGCCACCCGCCAGGCCATCAAGGCCTGCATCGACGCAGTCGGCTCCGAAATCCCCGGTCTCATGCCTGGCAGCGCCGACCTGACCGGCAACACCGGGATGGCCTGGGACGGTGCCGATCCCCAATCGGTCGACATCCCCGGCGGCGACCTCGTCCACTACGGGATCCGTGAGCACGGCATGGGCGGGGTCATGACCGGCATGGCCGCCCACCGCGGCCTGCTCCCGGTCGGCGGGACCTTCTTCGTCTTCAGCGACTACATGCGCGGCGCGGTACGGCTGGCCGCCCTCTCGAACGTGCACGTCATCTACTCCTGGACCCACGACTCGGTCGGCCTCGGCCAGGACGGTCCAACCCACCAGCCCGTCGAGCAGCTGGCCGCCATGCGGGCCATGCCCGGCTTGCGGGTGATCCGCCCGGCCGACGCCAACGAGACGGTGGCGGCCTGGCGTATCGCCGTGGAGGAGGACGGGCCGACGGCGCTCATCCTTTCCCGCCAGGACATCCCGGTCCTGGCCGAGACGGGCGGGCTCGCCGGCCGGCAGGGTGTGGCCCGCGGCGCCTACGTGCTCCGCGAGAGCGAGGGCGAGCCGCAGCTGGTGCTCATCGGCACGGGCAGCGAGGTCCACGTCTGCCTGGCCGCCGCCGACCGCCTGGCCTCGAACGGCGTCCGGACCCGAGTGGTGTCGTTCCCGTCGTGGGACCTGTTCGAGGCCCAGCCGGAGGGCTACCGGACCGAGGTCCTCCCCTCCGGCGTCCCGCGCCTGGCGGTCGAGGCGGCTACTTCCTTCGGCTGGGAGCGCTACGCGGACGCCAGCGTGAGCATCGACACCTTCGGGGCCTCCGCCCCTGGCGACATCGCCCTCGAGGAGTTCGGCTTCACCGCCGAGAACGTGGTCGTCCAGGCGCAGGCCCTGCTCGGCCGGCGGGCGTCCCGGTGAACCCTGCGGTCCAGCGGACCGGCGCCCCTCCCCTCCCGACGCCACCGGTCCCCCGACCACCGGCGAAAGGACGCCCATGACCAGACTGCACGATCTCTACCAGGAGCAGGGACAGAGCCCCTGGCTCGACAACCTGCGGCGTGACTGGCTCGAGGACGGCACGCTCGCCGGCCTCGTCGACCAGGGCATCCGCGGGGTCACCTCCAACCCGACCATCTTCGCCAAGGCCATCGAGGGCCAGGACACCTACGACGAGGAGTTCGCCGACCTCATCGCCACCAAGTCGGTCGAGGACGCCTATTGGGACCTCGTCCTGGACGACATCAACCGCGCCCTCGACCTCTTCCGTCCGGTGTACGACTCGTCGGAGGGCGGCGACGGCTTCGTCTCGGTCGAGGTCGCCCCGGCCATCGCCCACGACACGGCCGCCACGGTGGCCATGGCGAGGGACCTGCACAGCCGCATCGGGAAGCCCAACGCGCTGGTCAAGATCCCCGCCACGCCGGAGGGCGTGCCGGCCATCCGCCAGATGATCGCCGAAGGCCACAGCATCAACGTCACGCTCATCTTCTCCCTCAACCGGTACGCCGAGGTCATCGAGGCCTACCTCTCCGGGCTCGAGGCCCTGGCCGCGTCGGGGCGGGACGACCTGGCCGGTGTGGCCAGCGTCGCCTCCTTCTTCATCAGCCGGGTGGACACCGAGGTGGACCGGCGGATCGAGGCCGTCTCGGCCGAGGGCGATCCACTGCTGGCCCGACGCGGTCAGGCGGCCGTGGCCCAGGGCCGGCTGGCCTACCAGCTCTTCCGACGAGCAGCTTCTCCGGCCCTCGTTGGGAAGCCCTGGCCGCCAAGGGCGCCCGCCTCCAGCGCCCGCTGTGGGCGTCGACCTCGACCAAGAACCCGGCCTACCCCGACCTGGCCTATGTCGACACGCTCATCGGGCCCGACACGGTGAACACCATGCCCGACGGGACCATCGCCGACTTCCTCGACCACGGGACGGTGGCCCGCACCGTGGACGCCGACGTCGACGGCGCAGAGCGGCTCATCGCCGAGCTGGGACGGGGCCGGCATCGAGATGGAGGACGTGGCCGCCACCCTCGAGACCGAGGGAGTGGCCTCCTTCGCCAAGTCCTTTGACGAGCTCTTGCAGAAGCTCACGGACAAGGCAAACGCCCTTCACGCCCGGTCCTGAGCCGTCGACCGAGCCCGCCACCGGCGATCGGCTGAACCGGCCTACGAAAAAGTCAGCAGCGCGACTCCGACGAGACGGAGGAATTCACATGAAGATCGCCATGGTCGGCCTGGGCAAGATGGGCGCCAATATGACCCAGCGCCTCATCGCGCACGGTCACGACGTCGTCGCCTTCGACTTGTCCGAGCAGGCACGGGCCGCCGCCGCCCAGGAGGGCGCCGAGCCGGCCGCCACCCTGGAGGAGCTGGCCTCCAAGCTGACCGCGCCGAGGGTGGCCTGGGTGATGGTCCCGGCCGGCGAGGCCACCAATTCGACCATCACCACCCTGGCCGGACTGTTCCAGCCGGGTGACGTGATCATCGACGGTGGCAACTCCAACTACAAGGAGACCGCCCCGCTGGTCGACCAGCTGGCCGCCGCGGGGATCGCCCTGGTCGACGCCGGCACCTCGGGCGGCATCTGGGGCCTGACCGAGGGGTACTGCCTGATGGTCGGAGGCACCGACGAGGCGGTGGCCGTGGCCGAACCCGCCTTCAAGGCCCTGGCCCCCGAAGGGGGGTATGCCCATGTCGGTCCCCCGGGGGCCGGACACTTCGTCAAGATGGTCCACAACGGCATCGAGTACGGGCTCATGCAGGCCTACGCCGAGGGATTCGAGATCATGTCACAGGCGCCCGAGTTCGACCTGGACCTGCACGAGATCGCCTCCATCTGGCGCTACGGCTCGGTGGTGCGCAGCTGGCTGCTCGAACTGGCCGAGCGGGCGCTCCGTCCCGAGGCCGGGTTCGACCAGATCGAAGCGGTCGTCATCGACTCGGGCGAGGGGCGCTGGACGGTGGAGGAGGCCATCGACCGCGGGGTGTCGGCCCCGGTGATCGCCTCGGCCCTGTTCGCCCGCTTCGCCTCCCGGAACACCGACGCCTTCGGTCTCCGCCTGGTGTCGGCACTGCGCAACCAGTTCGGCGGTCACGCCTTCGTCACCGCCGGCGGCAGGCCGGGCGGCGAGACCTTCACTCCCCGATGAGCGCCCAGTCACCGATGAGCGCCGAGACGGAGCCGGACAGGCGGCCCGCCGGCGGCGACGGGGCGGGCACGGTCCGGCACCGCCCCCTCCCACCGGTGCTGTCCAAGGCCCCCCCGGTGGCCATGGTCATCTTCGGCGCCTCCGGTGACCTGACCGCCCGCAAGATCCTCCCGGCGCTGTCCCGTCTGGCCGACCGGGGCGTGCTGGACGACGGGTTCACCCTGATCGGCGTGGCCCGTACGCCGTGGGATGACGGGCAGTTCCGGTCCCACGTGGCCGAAGCCACCCCCGGGGCCGGCCCGAAATGGCGGGCCCTGACCGACCGCTTTCGCTACATCGCCGGGGAGTACGACCACCCCGACACCTTCAGCCAGCTCAAGGAGCACCTGGACGAGGCCGATCGGGTCGATGGCGACCGGCGGCAACCGGCTCTACTACCTGGCCACCATCCCGAGTGTCTTCGGGTTGGTGGCCGGGGCGCTGGCCGACCACGCCTGCACCAAGCCCGCTCGCCGAGGGCACCTTCGCCCGGATCGTGGTGGAGAAGCCCTACGGCCGCGACCTGACCAGCGCCATCGCGCTCGACGAGCAGATGCACGCCGCCTTCGAGGAGAGCCAGATCTACCGGATCGACCACTACATGGGCAAGGAGACCGTCCAGAACGTCCTGGCCCTGCGGTTCGCCAACGCCATCTTCGAGCCCATCTGGAACCGGCGCTACATCTCCCAGGTCCAGGTCACCGTGGCTGAAAGCCTGGGCGTGGAGCACCGCGGCGGCTTCTACGAGACCGCCGGCGCCCTGCGCGACATCGTGCAGAACCACGTCATGCAGGTGCTCGCCCTCACCCTGATGGAGTCCCCCACCAGCACGGACGCCGATCGCATCCGGGACGAGAAGGTCAAGCTGCTCCGGGCCATCGACATCCCGACCCCGGACGAGTCCGTCGACCGGGCCGTACGGGGTCAGTACACGGCCGGCATCATCGATGGCGAGAAAGTGATCGGTTACCGGGAGGAACCGGACGTTTCCCCCGACAGCCAGACCGAGACCTACCTGGCCCTGCGGCTGAGCGTCGACAACTGGCGATGGGCGGGCGTCCCCATCTTCGTCCGCACCGGCAAGCGGCTGCCCGCCAGGGTCACCGAGGTGGCCATGGCCTTCCGCCAGGTGCCCTACCTGCTCTTCGACCAGCGGACCAGCCGCGACCTCAAGCCCAACGCGCTCATCCTGCGCATCCAGCCCGACGAAGGGATCAGCCTCGAGTTCGGGGCCAAAGTGCCGGGTGAGAAGTTCCACCTGAGATCGGTGGCCATGGATTTCTCCTACAACGAGGCCTTCTCCGGCGTCGAGGCGGCGGACGGCTACGAGCGCCTCATCCACGACGCCATCGTGGGCGACGCCACGCTGTTCATCCGCTCCGACGAGGTCCAGCAGGCCTGGCGCATCGTCGACCCCTACCTCCAAGCCTGGTCGGAACCGGGCGGTGCTCTGGTCCCCTACCCCGCCGGCTCGTGGGGGCCGCACATGGCCGACCTGCTCGTCGAGCGGTCGGGTGACCAGTGGCGCAATCCCGTCATCGACCTCGAGCTCAGCGGCGGGCGGTTGGCCGAGTTCCCCCAGTGACGCCGGTGCGAGCGCCCGACGGCGAGGTCCACCGGGTCGACTCGGTCCCCGAGGCCTTCGCCGAACTGGTTCTCGGCGCCATGGGGGCGGGCTCCTCCGGCCCCGACGGGTATTCGCTCTTCCTCTCCGGCGGGGCCACCGCCGAGCGCTGCTACGAGCGGTTGGCCGGGACCACCCCGAAGCCCGACTGGTCCGCGTGGACATCTACATGGGGGACGAGCGGTGCGTGCCCCCCGATGATCCCGACTCCAATCACCACATGGTGACCGAGGCTCTCCTCAGCCGGATCGGCCCGGTGCGTTCCGATCATCCGATGTACCGCTCGGGCACGCCCGACGAAGCCGCCTCGGCCTATCAGACGCGAGCTCGAGCCGCTCTCCGCTTTCGACCTGATCCACCTCGGTCTCGGTCCCGACGGCCATTGTGCCTCGCTGTTCCCCGGTTCGGCCGCCCTCGCCCAGGACGACCCCGCCGTCCTCGTGATGGCCAGCCGCGATCCCCAGGCCATCAACCCCCATGACCGGATCACCCTGACCCTGCCGGCCATCGCCCGCGCCCGGCTGGTCGTCTTCACCGTGTCGGGGACGGCCAGGCGGCCGGCATTCGAGGGCGTGATGGGCGGGTCGGACCTTCCCGCCACCCGGGTCACCGCCGAACGCGTCGTCTGGCTCGTCGACGAGGAGGCAGCGGGGGCCCCGGTAAGGTGTCGCCGATGACCGCCGACCCCGGCTCCACTCGAGCGGTCACCGGCCTGCCGCCGACCCAAGCCGGGCGATCGCTGCTGGAGCTCCCGGCCGCCGGAATTCGGGCCCGCGCCGAGCTGATCCGGACCGAGGCGCACGGGACCCGCGTCACCTTCTCGCCGAAGGTGTTCATCCCCTTGACCATGCTGTGCCGCGACCGGTGCGGGTACTGCACCTTCGCCAAGGCGCCCGCCCGCCTGGCCAGTCCCTACCTCACCCTCGACGAGGTCCTGGACATCGCTCGTGCCGGGCGCGCCGCCGGGTGCCACGAGGCCCTCTTCACCCTGGGCGAATGCCCCGAAGAGCGGTATCCGGCGGCCCGGCGCTGGCTGGACGAGCACGGCCACGGCTCGACAGTCGACTACCTGGTGGCCGCCTGCCGGGCCGTGGTCGAGGAGACAGGGCTCCTCCCCCACGCCAACGCCGGTGCACTCGGCCTCGACGACCTCCTCCGGCTCCGCCCGGTCACCGCCAGCCAGGGGATGATGGTCGAGTCGGTCAATCCGGGACTGGCCGCCCACCGCTCGGCCCCGGACAAGGACCCGGCCCGGCGCCTGGCCACCCTGGAGGCCGCCGGGCGGGCCGCCATCCCCTTCACCACCGGGCTGCTGGTTGGGATCGGGGAGTCGCGGGCCGACCGGCTCGCCACCCTCGAGGCCATCGCCGAGAGCCACCGCCGCCATGGCCACATCCAGGAGGTGATCGTCCAGAACTTCCGGCCCAAACCGGGAACAGCCATGCATCGCACCCCACCGTGCCCGGACGACGAATTCCTCTGGACCGTCGCTGCCGCCCGGGTGGTGCTGCCGCCGGAGATCCACCTGCAGGCACCCCCCAACCTCTCGGACGACCTGGCCCCGGTCCTGGCCTCCGGCATCGACGACTGGGGCGGCGTCTCGCCGGTCACCGCCGACCACGTCAATCCCGAACGGGCCTGGCCGCAACTCGACACCCTGCGCCGGGCGACCGAGGCAGCAGGCCGAACGCTGGCGCCGCGCCTCACCCTCTACCCCGAGTTCGCCCTCGACCCCGGAGGCTGGCTGGACGAAACGATGCGTTTCGCCGTGCTCGACGCATCCGACGCCGAAGGGCTGGGTCGCGACCATCCGTGGTGCTCGGGCGGAGACGTCTCACCGCCCGATCTGCTCGGCCCTCCCGTGGTCACCTCCCCGACGGCAGGCGGTCCCGTCGGCGACGTGCTGGCCGGGGTGCTCGACGGGGCCACGGTCGGCGAGGACGAGATCGTCACCCTGTTCGGAGCGCGTGGGCCGGACGTCCGAGCCGTGGCCGAGGTCGCCGACCACCTCCGCTCCCAGGCGGTGGGCGATGTGGTGACCTTCGTGGTCAACCGCAACATCAATTACACCAACGTGTGCACGTTCAAGTGCCGCTTCTGCGCCTTCTCCAAGGGCCCCCTCTCGCTCAACCTGCGCGGCCGGCCCTATCTCCTCGAGCTCGGCGATGTAGCCGACCGTGTGCGGGAGGCGGAGGCCCGCGGGGCCACGGAGGTCTGCCTGCAAGGCGGGATCCACCCCAACTTCGACGGCGACTACTACCTCGATGTCATCAAGGCGGTGCGGGAAGCCTCCGACCGCATCCACATCCACGGGTTCACCGCCCTCGAGGTGACGGAGGGGGCGCGGCGGTCGGGCCTGCCTCTCGCCCAGTACCTGATCCTCCTGCGCGACGCAGGGCTGCGGACCCTCCCGGGCACGGCCGCCGAGATCCTCGACGACCCGGTCCGTCGAGAGCTGTGCCCGGACAAGATCGACACCGATGAGTGGCTCCACGCCCACCGCACGGCCCACCAGGTCGGGCTCCGCTCCAACGTGACCATCATGTTCGGCGCGGTCGAGCAGCCGCGGTCTTGGGCGCGGCACCTGATCTGCACCCGCGACCTGCAGCACGAGACGGGCGGGTTCACCGAGTTCGTGCCCCTCCCCTTCGTGCACATGGCCACTCCCATCTACCTCCAGCGTCGGTCGCGGCGCGGACCCACCTTCCGCGAGACGTTGCTCATGCACGCCGTCGGGCCGCATCGCCTACCGCGGGGCCATCGACAACATCCAGACCAGCTGGGTCAAGACCGGGGCCGAGGGGGTACGCCAGCTTCTGCGTTCCGGCGTCAACGACCTCGGCGGGACCCTCATGGACGAGAACATCTCGAGGGCAGCCGGGGCCAGCCACGGCCAGATGATGGAGGCGGCAGACTTCGAGGCCATCGTCGCCCCGCTCGGGAGGCCGCTGGCCCAGCGGACCACGCTGTATGGCCGGGTGACGGGCGACAGCCGGCCCGGCGTCCTCGCCACCGCGGGCTGACATGGCCCACGAGGCCGGTGACCGGGCGACCGGGGGCGGCCATCCCCGACGATCCGACAGCGATGCCCCTCCCGAAGCCGTCCGTCCACTGGGCGGTGGTCCGGACGATATCGACGCCGAGCTGGCCCGCTTGGCCGACCGGCTGGTACCGCCGGGGGGCTCGCCCACCCAGGCCCGGCTGTACCGGTCGATGCTCGCCACCGTGGCCCACCTGGCCGGCGAGCGCACCGAGGTCATCGACCTCAAGGTGGCCGACTCGGCCCTGGCCGAGATGGCCGAGGCCTTCCGGGTCTTCCGCCCGTTCCGCCGGCGCCGCAAGGTGACCATCTTCGGGTCAGCCCGGACCCAACCCGACCACCCCGCCTACCGGTCCGCTCGGGACCTGGCCGCTTCGGTGGCCAGCGCCGACTGGATGGTGGTGACGGGGGCCGGACCGGGGATCATGGCCGCCGGCATGGAGGGCGCCGGCCGCGACCTGTCGATCGGCGTGAACATCCGCCTCCCCTTCGAACAGGGGGCGAACACCTTCATCTCCCAGGATCCCAAGCTGGTGGAGATGCGCTACTTCTTCACCCGCAAGCTCATGCTCATCAAGGAGTCGGACGGCTACGTGGTGCTTCCGGGCGGCTTCGGCACCCTGGACGAGGGCTACGAGCTGCTCACGCTGCTCCAGACGGGCAAGGCCGAGCCGGCTCCTGTGGTCATGCTCGACCTCCCGGGGGGGTCCTACTGGAGTTCGTGGAGCGAGTTCCTGGCCAACGAGGTCGAACCCCGCGGTCTGGTCTCCCCCGACGACCGGTCGCTGTTCCTTGTCACCGACGACGTGGGCGCGGCGACGGACGAGCTGCTCGGCTTCTACCGCAACTTCCACTCCTGTCGCTGGGTGGGAGACCTGTTCGTCATCCGCCTCGAGCGACCTCCCGATCCGGCCGAGCTGGCTGAGCTCAACCGTGCCTTCGCCGACATCGTGGCCCAGGGCCGCATGCGCCTGTCGAAGCCCCTTCCACCCGAGCGGGCCGACCGCGACCACCTCGACCTGGCCCGGCTGGTGTTCCGGTTCGACAAGCTGCACTACGGTCGGCTGCGCCAGCTGATCGACGCCCTCAACGCCCTCGGCTAGCCCGTCCCCTCACGGCCCCTCGTCCGCACCGGTCAGGGACGCATCCGGTCCGGCCAGCGTGGCCGCGGCGCGCTCCACGGCGCGACGGGCCCGGGTGATGCGCTTCTCCTCGGCCAGGAGCGCGTGGCCGGGGTCCTCCCCGGACCGCACGGCATCGCTCGCCCGCCGGAGGCGGTCCATGGAAAGGTCGGTCAGCTCCTCGGCGATGGCCGACAGGCGTTCGGCGATGTCGGCCGGGTCGGCGGCCACGCGGTCAGCGGCCGGCCTTGGTCTCGAGCTCGACGACCTCGAGCGACCCCTCCGCGTAGCGGGCGCGCAACGTCTTCTTGTCGAACTTGCCCACGCTGGTCTTCGGCACCTCCTCGATGAAGACCCACCGCTCGGGGAGCCACCACCGGCTGACCCGGTCGCTCAGGAACTCCAGCAGCTCCGGGGCGCTGGCCGAAACATCCGACTCCAGCACCACCACCACCAGTGGCCGTTCGCTCCAGCGGTCGTCGGGCACGGCGATGACCGCCGCCTCGACCACGCCGGGGTGGGCCATCACCTCGTTCTCGAGCTCGACCGAGGAGATCCACTCTCCCCCGGACTTGATCACATCCTTGGTGCGGTCGCTGATCTGCATGTAGCCGCGCCCGTCCAGGGACCCGATGTCCCCGGTCCGGAGCCAGCCGTCGTGGAATCGCTCGGGCGACGGGTCCTTGTAGTAGGAGCCGGTGATCCACGGCCCGCGGACCTCGAACTCCCCCACCGACTCGCCATCGTTGGGGAGGATCGACCCGTCCTCACCCACCACCCGGACCTCGACCCCGGGCACGATCCGACCCGTCTTCGCCCGCCAGGTCATCTCCTCCTCGGGCGGCGTCCCCCGGGGTGGCAGGGCCAGGGCGCAGAGAGGGCTGGTCTCGGTCATTCCCCAACCCTGGATCATCTCGATGCCCAAGTCGCTCTGGAACCGCTCGATGAGCTGCCGGGGAACGGCCGCCCCCCCGGCGGTGATCATCCGGAGGGACGAGAGGTCCACCTCGTGGGTCTGGGCGTAACGCAACACATCGCTCCAGATGGTGGGCACACCGGCCGACAAGGTCGGGCGGTGGCGCTCGATGGTGGCCACCAGGGGCTCGGCCTGGAGGAACTGCTGAGGCATGATCAGGTCCGCCCCGGTGAGGAACCCACCGTAGGGGGTTCCCCAGGCGTTGGCGTGGAACATGGGCACGATCGAGAGGACCCGGTCCCGCTCGTTGATGCCGAGCGACGAGCCCGACGTGATGGCCATGGTGTGCAGGTAGGTCGACCGGTGGCTGTAGACCACACCCTTGGGGTTGCCCGTCGTGCCCGACGTGTAGCACATGGCCGCCGCTTGGCGCTCGTCGAGGGTGGGCCACTCGTAGCCGGGCTCCTCGGCGGCGAGCCACTCGTCGTAGGAGATGGTGTCACCCAGCGCCCCGGCGTCCCCCAGTCCGGCCACCACGATGTGCTTGACCGTGGTCAGCTGGTCGCGGACCCGGGCCAGGAGCGGCACCAGGGTGGCGTCGACGATGATCACCTGATCCTCGGCATGGTTGATCACGAAGGACAATTGCTCGGGGAACAGTCGCAGGTTGAGGGTGTGGAGGACGGCTCCGATCCCGGGCACGCCCAGGTAGGCCTCGAGGTGGGTCTGGTTGTTCCACAGGAACGTGCCCACCCGGTCCCCGTCGCCGATCCCCAGCCGGGCGAGCGCCTTGGCCAGCTGCTCGGCACGGGCTGCTACCTCGCCGAAGGTCGCTTCCACCGATTCCCCGGCCGGTCCCACGATGGTGATGACCCGGCTGTCCCCGTAGACGGACTGGCCGTGCCGAAGAATCCCGCTGATCAGCAGCGGAGCGTCCTGCATGGTACTGAGCACGATCGATCCTCCCCCTGTACGCCCCCGGGCCGCCCGGATGGTCGAGCTTAGACCTCACCTCCGGTCGTCACCCGTTGTCACCGGTCCCGGCCGGTGGTCTACTGGTCGGGCTGGGCCCGCACGGGCGCCCACTCAGTCGGCGCCCCCCCCACGGCACAGAGCTCTGAGCGCGTCGCTCACTGGACCGACCGTGACTGAGAGGGCAGCACCGTGGGCAAACGGCTGGCTGTGGCGGTCCTTGCCGGGGTGATGCTGATCGCCTTGCCGGTACTGGCTGTGGTCGTGGCCGCCGGAGGCGCGGGCGTGGTGGGCCCCACCGCCCCCGGTGGCCCGGGCCTTCCCGGCACACCGGGCGTCGCCCCTGGTGCGGCCGTCCCACCGGGCTGGCTGACGCTCTACCAGCAGGCGGCCACCACCTGCCCGGGGTTGCCGTGGTCGGTGCTCGCCGCCGTCGGCACCGTCGAGAGCGACAGCGGCCAGTCGGACGCTCCCGGTGTCCGGTCGGGAGCCAATCCGGCCGGAGCGGAGGGCCCGATGCAGTTCGAACCGGCCACCTTCGCCGCCTATGCGACGGTCGGCCCGGCCGGCGCCCGGCCTGCCTCCCCTTACGATCCGGTCGACGCCGTCTACAGCGCGGCCGCTCTGCTCTGCGCCGATGGTGCCGGTTCGCCCGCCACCCTTGAGACGGCCATCCTCGACTACAACCACGACGACGCCTACGCCGAGACGGTCCTCACCCTCGCCCTCGCCTTCGAGGCCGACCCGGGTGCCTCGGGCACGGTGGTCGCCGCCCTCTCGTTCGCCGCCCGGCAGCTCAACACCCCCTACGTCTGGGGTGGCACGGGGTCCGGGGGCTTCGACTGCTCGGGACTGGCCCAGGCTGCGTACGGCGCCGCCGGGATCGCCCTGCCCCGGGTGGCCCAGCAGCAATTCGAGGCGGGACCGGCCGTCCCCACCGGCTCCACCGTCGAGCCCGGCGACCTGATCTTCTTCGGAGGTGGCCCGGCGACCGTCGACCACGTCGGCCTGTACGTCGGTGGTGGCGAGATGATCGACGCGCCCCACACCGGGGCCCTGGTCCGCTTCGACGACGCCCATTGGCCGGGGCTGGTCGGCGCCACCCGTCCGGCCTGACCCGGTATGGCCCGGCAATGCCCGGATCCGACTGCCGCGGTTTGGGGACGAGACCCCTGCCCAGCCCTGCGGGCCATCGAGGAGGTTTGGGCCGGGCTGTTGGTCGGCACGACGGTCAGGTCCCGAGTGGACAGGACCCGTCCGCGAAGGACGGGTTGGGGTGAGCGGCTACGTGATCGGATCGAGCCCCAGCTCTGCTCGGGCATTTTCCGTGGTGTTCGCGTGAGGGAACGGATGATCGGGAACCGCGAGGCCCAGTGCTGAACAGATTGGCTCCCATCCGTCGCCGGGCCTCCATTCCACCAGGCGATCGGCAGGTGCCATGGCGCGCACGTTGTCGTTGTAGGCCTCATAGGCGGCTTTGGCGGCCGCCTCATCCTGCCAGGCTGGGGTGAACCTCGTCATCATGCCCCTACCCATCCTGGTCCAGCCGTCGTCCGGGGCGTCGGGCGCAAAGTACCTCGCCACGGCGATGAAGATGGTGTTCGATGCGCTCTTCCACCAGGAGTCGGAGTCACGTACCGAGAGAAGGATCGGTGCTTCGGGGAACGCCTCGCTGAGTTCGCGCCAGAAGGGTGCGGAGGGCCAATCCACCGCCGCCAGGTAGTCATCGAAGAAGGCTTCCCAGTTCGGCATTTGGCCTTCGTAGGCGTCTCCCCAGACGTCGGGATCAGCCGGCCGCTCCCTGACCTCGTACATGTGGTAGCAGGGTCCGCCGAGAAGTTCCTCCAGGGCCAGCTTCAGTGAGGTCGTTCCCGTTCGACCGAGCCCCGCACCGATCATCCTCAGTCCCATTGATACCTCCCGAACTCGCCACGATGAGACTAATCACAGAACCGGGAATGCCCCCGAAACCTGGCGAGAGGCTGCTACGCGAGATCCGAGAGAGTGGCCAGCCTGATGTCAGGTGGGGCTTGATCGGCCACGAGCGCGGTTTCAACCGCCAGCCCGAGCAGTTCGTCGATCGCCGCGGCGACCTCTGACGCAGTCAACGTTCGAAGCCTGGTGCTGCGGGGACCAGCGGCCTTGTCGGTGAATCGGTCCCAGAGTGCCTTGAACCGAACGAGGAGTTCCTTCGTGAGGCATGGCTTCTCCCAAACCAGCTGCACGGACTCGTCCCATGCCGACTGCAGCCGGACCTGGACGGGTCCTTCCGAGGCCGCCATTGACCGAACTGCGCCAAGCAAGTGATCTGCGGCGTAATCCAAAATCATAGGCACGAGGTTTGCACAATGGAATGGCCTCGGGTATCCCCGCATGATGCCGGAAGTCGCCCGCCGCCTGGATCGATGGCCCTGGACCACTTCGACGCCCATCGGCCGGGGGTCGTCGGCGCCACCCCGTTCGCCCGACGCGGGTGCAGCCGAGCCATGACCGGCGATGGCGTCCCTCGTGGCGCCGTCATGACGGCTTCCGGGATCGACCCCACTTATGGTGAGGAGGTGGCTGCGCCGATCATGAACTTCCGGCGCACCTACGATTTCGCGATCACGCCCGACAGGGTCTGGGCCGCACTCCAGAACGTCGAGCAGTACGAACGCTGGTGGCCGTGGCTTGGCGAATTCGGCCTCGTAGGAGGTGGCCCGTTGACCACGGGTTCGATCCTCCACGGGGTGGTCTCACCCCCGGTTCCTTTCCGGATGCGCCTGACGATCGAATTGGTCCGCTGTGTGCCGTCCCGATCGGTCGACGCCCGCGTGCATGGGGACCTGGAGGGAGAAGCGAGAGTGCGCCTGGAGCCGGCCGGCAATGGCAGTCACGTGGAGGTGGCGTGGGATCTGGAGATGATGCAGCGCCCGATGCGGATCGCGAGCCGGTTCGGACACCCCTTGTTGCAGTGGGGACACGATCAGGTGGTCCAGATGACCGTCACCGGGTTCCGCCGCCACGTCGAATCGGTGCCGTGACCAGAACGCTTCACCGCGGGCGGGATCGCCGAGCTCCAGGCACCTACGGCCCAGATCGTGGAGCAAGACCCGTCGCCCGACCGCGCTCTGCCGATGCCTGGACGGGCAACGGTCGGGGTGACCGCAGCCGGGACCGGCCATACGGGGGCCCGAAGAGGCGGCTAGATGGCGAGGGTAGGTGTCGACGGATCGACTCCCGCTCGGCGAAGCGCCTTCGCCTTCGTGCGAACGAGGACATCGCGTGGAGCAACGCACACCCGCTCGATGGTTCGCATCGTGTGCCGAAGGAGGTTCTCGGGCTCAACGACCTCGCCCACGAGGTGAACAGCCAGAGCCTCGTCTGCGTTCAGCTCGCGGCCGCCGATGGTGAGTTCCCGTGCCATGGCGCCGCCGACCAGATCATGGAGCGGTCCGTAGACCACATCGCCGAATGAACGCTCGGGATGCGAGAAGCGCGCCGTCGTGGACGCCACCCGGAGATCACACATGACGGCCAGATCGAAACCACCGGCTATGGCAGGGCCGTTCACCGCCGCGACCAAGGGCAGCGGAAAGAAAAGGACGGTACGGTGAAATCGGTCGCTCGAGGCCCACAGCTCTGCGCTGAACCCGTCGTCGGTGGCAGCACGGTCGAATTCCTTCAGATCGAATCCCGCCGAGAACACCGTTCCCGCTCCCGTGATGATCACGACCTTGACCGACCTATCCCGGGCCAGGTCATCAAGCAGGTCGCTGACTCTGTCGCGAAGCGCCACCGACAATGCGTTTCGGCGTTCGGGGCGATTGAGCGTCATCACAACGTGCTCGCCGGAGCGGTCGACCACGACATCGTCATCCATCGTCCGACAGAGTAGATGCCGAAAGACGTCGGGTCGCCAGATGGATTCATGGCGTCCGCCCCCGGGGCCAGACTTCTCATGTGCCTGGTGGAGAGGGCGGGCCGGCTGTCAGCTACACCCGAGAGGTCGTGGTGTGCTCCTCGGTGGTCCTGAGGAAGTCCGTCAGGACGTCCACGAATGCGGTGGGATCCTCAGACTGGGGGAAGTGGCCGACTCCGGGCAGGATCTCCAAACGGGAGTGCGGTAGGGCCTTCTGTGCCTCATACGCATGGGCGACCGGAATAACCCTGTCCTTCTCGCCCCAGACGATCAGAGTGGGAGTTTGTTCGGCCAGATACAGCCGATCGAGCGCACTCACCGACTGTCCGCCCGGTTCGATCACCGATCGCATGGTGCGGACGAAGGCCTGGCGGCCCTCACCATCGGTCAGGGAACGGTAGGAGCGCCACACCTCCATCACGGGTACGCTGCGGAGCCCCACCCGGTCGGCGAATCGGGCAACCGAGTCACCCCACTGTCGGGCGAAGCTCGGGAAGAGGACCGGCAGCACGTACTCTACGGCCGGCAGGGTCACAAGCCGGAGGACCCAGTTCACCTCGCGGCCCAGGCCCCCGGCATCCACCAGCACCAAGCGCTCGCAGCGGTCAGGGAACTGGTATGCGAACTGCATGGCTACACCGCCTCCGAACGATTGGCCGATCACGGTAGCCCGCTCGATCCCCATCACCACGAGGAGATCGCGCATCCAGTTGGCGAAGTTCCCCAACGAATAGTCCCCCGCCGGCTTGGCCGAATGGCCGTGGCCGACGAAGTCCGGGGCGATCACCGTGTAGTCCGCCTGGAGGAGCTCCATCACCGGTATCCACGTTCGGGAGCTGCCGGCGATCCCATGGAGCAACAACAACACCGGCCCCTTGCCGCCGCTCCGATAGGCGATTCGGTGTCCATGAATCGAAACGAACCTGATCGGGAAGGTCTCACCTGCTGCTTGGGGCACGTTCGTTTCCTTGGGGACCTGGCCGGCGCCGACTGCCTAGCGCCGGGCCTGGGCCTTGCTCGCCGACGCCTTCTTCGCCGCCGTCTTCTTGGTCGCCCCTTTGGCAGGACCCCGCTTGGCCGCGGCCCTCTTCACCGGAACGCGCTTGGCCGCGGCCTTCCTCGCCGCCGCCACCCGCTTGGTCGCCTTCTGAGTCGTGGCCCGACCCACCTCGGCGGCCCGGTCGGTCTGCTCGTTGAGGGTCTTCACCACATCGTTGACCATCCGGCGCTGGCCCTTGATCACCCGCTCGGCGAAATCGAAGACTTCGTCGACCATCCGTTCGACGTCCTTCGAGATGGGAGGGACGTATCGTTCCGTGCCCTTGGTGATGCCTCGAGCCAGCTCGTTGCTCGCCTCGAGAATTTCGTCCTGCGCTCGTTCGATGAGTTGCTCGACTCGCCTTCGAACATCCGTCCGTTCAGCCATGCCATCCACCTTCCACTCGTACTGCTCCTCCCATAAGGATGGCCCTCTGCCGTGGCCGTGACGAGGGCACAAAGTCACATGTTGGATACCGGATCTCGCCCAAGCCGGAGCCGGGCCTCCTGGAGCCGGCTACTTGGCGCCTTCCGGCCACTTCGTGCGACCGGACACCCGTGCCACCGCGCCGATCGCCGGGGCCATGGTCAGCCAGAGCCCGAGGGTCACCACCATCGACGAAACGTACCCGAACGGATGGATGCCGACGTCCTGGTAGACGATCCCCGCGAAGATCATCAGGACCCATGCGCTGACGAAGAAAGCCGGGCCCGCGGCCAGAATCTTGAAGAAGTCACCCAATGAAACCATTTCCTGCGAGGCATCGTAGAGACAGCTCACCAGGGCGACCAGGGCCATTCGTCACCAACACGGCTGGCCTCGCCCCGATGGAGGGACCGCTCCCGGTGTGTCCAACCGCAGCGCTCGGCCCGCCGAACGTTTCCCAGCGCACTCTACGATCGGACCCAGGTCGTTCCCCGACCGATCCCCCACCATCGACGTGGAGGCAAGCAGCAGCTCCGTCCACCTGCTTGACGAACTATGACCTGGCTCATCATGTTGCCGCTCATTGCGCTGACCGCCGCCTGTGCGGCAATCCCGCTCCTTGCGGACTTCTGACGCGGGCGGCATCGCCGACGGCGGGGCATCCCCCCTAGTCGACTTCGTCCGGGCCCGTCCGACCGTCAAGGGTCACCGCTCAGCGGTCAGGCGTCAGCCGTTGCGTGTCGGCCCGGGGTTGGTCGCCCGTGGGCAGTCAGCGGAGGGCCAGCTGGCCTGGCGCGATCGGCGCCGGCAGCACGGTGTCGCCCATCAGGTACCTGTCCACCGCGGCGGCGGCCGATCGGCCCTCGGCGATGGCCCACACGATGAGGCTCTGGCCCCGGGTCATGTCTCCGCAGACGAAGACGCCCGGGACGTTGGTCGCCCACGAGTGATCGGCGGCCACGTTGCCGCGAGCGTCGAGCTCCAGGCCGAGGTCGGCCACCACACCCTGGCGCTCGGCGCCGAGGAATCCCATGGCCAGCAGCACGAGGTCGCACGGGAGCTCGAACTCGGAGCCGGGCACCGGGACGAACTCGGGATGGCCACCCTCCCCTCGGACGATCGCAACCTCCTCACCGTGAAGGGCCCTCACATGTCCGGCGCCGTCGTCCAGGAACTGCGCAGTGGTCACCGAGAAGACCCGCTCACCGCCCTCCTCGTGCGCCGCCGAGGAGCGGAGGATGAGCGGCCAGGTGGGCCAGGGATTGTCGACGTCTCGGGCGGCCGGCGGCTCCGGCATGATCTCGAGCTGGTGCACGGAGAGCGCCCGCTGACGGTGGACGGTGCCAAGGCAGTCGGCCCCTGTGTCACCGCCACCGATGATGATCACATGCTTCCCCTGGGCCGAGATGGGCGAGGTGGCCAGGGTCCCCTCCTGGACGAGGTTGGCCGGCTTGAGATAGTCCATGGCCCGGTGGATCCCGGCCAGCTCCCGCCCCGGCACCGGCAGATCCCGGGGCAGCGTGGCCCCGCCGGCCAGGAGCACCGCGTCGAACTCGTCGACCAGCGCCTGCGCCGATAGCACGGTCACATCGGGGGCCAGGGCCGCCCGGGTCTCGAGGGCGCACTCCCCCACGCTCACCCCGCAGCGGAACTCGACTCCCTCGGCCCTCAGCTGGCCGAGACGGCGGTCGAGCACCGCCTTCTCCATCTTGAATTCGGGGATCCCGTAGCGCAGCAGGCCACCGGGTCGTTCGGCCCGCTCGAACACCACCACCTGGTGGCCGGCCCGGGTCAGCTGCTGGGCGGCGGCCAGGCCGGCCGGACCCGAGCCAACCACCGCCACCCGCCTACGGCTCTTGGCGCTGCCCGGGACGGAGGCCACCCACCCCTCGGCCCAGGCCCGTTCGACGATCTCGTACTCGATGCGCTCGATGGCGACGGGGTCGTCGTTGATCCCGAGGACGCAGGACCCCTCGCACGGCGCCGGACAGAGCCGTCCGGTGAACTCGGGAAAGTTGTTGGTGGCGTGGAGTCGCTCGATCGCCTCCGACCAGTCGTCGCGGTAGACCAGGTCGTTCCATTCCGGGATCAGGTTGCCGAGGGGGCAGCCCTCGTGGCAGAACGGGATCCCGCAGTCCATGCAGCGCGCCCCCTGGTGCCGGGCGGCCTCGGGTGGGAAGGGCTCGTAGACCTCCTTCCAGTCGCGCAGTCGCACCGGGACCGGCCGGCGGGCGGGAAGACCCCGTCGGTACTTGAGGAAGCCGGTGACGTCACCCATGGGCCGCCTCCATGACCGCCTCCTCAACGGAGCGCCCCTCGGAGCGCGCCCGTTCGGTGGCCTCGAGCACCCGGCGGTAGTCCTTGGGCATGACCGTCACGAACTGCTCGGAGCTGCCGACCCAGTCGGCCAGGATGCAGTCGGCCACCGCCGAGCCAGTCTCGTCCCGATGCATGGTGATGCGGTCGCGCAGCCACCCCCGGTCGTCGGGGGCCAACGGCTCGAGGTCGACCGACTCGGGGTTGTACAGCCCGGCCAACGAATCGTGCGGGTCGTAGACGTAGGCGATCCCCCCCGACATCCCGGCGGCGAAGTTCCGGCCGCAGGGCCCGAGCACCACCACCCGGCCACCGGTCATGTACTCGCACCCGTGGTCGCCGACCCCCTCCACCACGGCGATGGCCCCGGAGTTCCGGACGCAGAACCGCTCGCCCACCTGGCCCCGCAGGAACACCTCACCGCCGGTCGCGCCGTAGAGGATCACGTTCCCGGCCACGATGTTCTCCTCGGCGGCGAAGGGCGAGCCCTGCGGCGGCCGGACCACGAGCCGCCCACCGGACAGACCCTTGCCGAGGTAGTCGTTGGCGTCCCCGAGGAGGCGCATGGTCACGCCGCTCGGCAGGAAGGCCCCGAAGCTCTGCCCGGCGGAGCCGTGGAAGGTGAGCTCGATCGACCCTTCGGGCAGGCCGGCGCCGCCGTGTCGGCGGGTGATCTCGTATCCCAACAGCGTGCCGACGGTCCGGTCCACGTTGGTGATGCCCAGCTCCATCGCTACCGGCGTGCCGTCGTCGATGGCCGGTCGACACTGCTCGAGGAAGGTGTGGTCCAGTGCCCGGTGCAGCCCGTGGTCCTGCTCGTTGACGCAGTAGCGGACCGCGCCCTCGGGCACCTCGGGCGGCACCAGGATCGGGGTCAGGTCGAGCCCCTTGGCCTTCCAGTGGTCCACCGCCCCGGCCACGTCCAGCAGGTCCACGCGGCCGATGGCCTCCTCCAGGGAGCGCAGTCCGAGGGCGGCCAGGTGCTCGCGCACCTCCTCGGCAACGTACTCGAAGAAGGTCTCGACGAACTCGGGGGTTCCGCTGAACCTGGCGCGGAGCTCCGGCTTCTGCGTGGCGATCCCGACCGGGCAGGTGTCGAGATGGCAGACCCGCATCATGATGCAACCCGAGACGACCAGCGGGGCGGTGGCGAAACCGAATTCCTCGGCCCCGAGGAGCGCCCCGATGACGACGTCGCGGCCGGTCTTCATCTGCCCGTCCACCTGGACGACGATGCGGTCGCGCAGGTCGTTGGCCAGCAGTGTCTGCTGGGTCTCGGCCAGACCCAACTCCCAGGGGATGCCGGCGTGTTTCTGCGAGGTGAGGGGCGTCGCCCCCGTGCCCCCGTCGTGCCCGGAGATCAACACCACATCCGAGTGGGCCTTCGCCACGCCGGCGGCGACGGTCCCCACTCCCACCTCGGCCACCAGCTTCACATGCACCCGGGCCCTGGGGTTGGCCGACTTGAGGTCGTGGATCAGCTGGGCGATGTCCTCGATCGAATAGATGTCGTGGTGCGGCGGTGGCGAGATGAGACCGACCCCGGGCGTCGAGAACCGGGTCTTGGCGATCTCGGTCGTGATCTTGAAGCCGGGGAGCTGGCCGCCCTCGCCGGGCTTGGCCCCCTGGGCGATCTTGATCTGGAGGTCGTCCGAGTTGACCAGGTATTCCGACGTCACGCCGAAGCGGCCCGAAGCCACCTGTTTGATGGCGCTCCGACGCAGGTCGCCGTTGGCGTCGGGGGCGAACCGTTCGGGGTTCTCGCCGCCCTCGCCGGTGTTGGACCGTCCGCCCAGCCGGTTCATGGCGATGGCCAGCGTCTCGTGGGCCTCAGCCGAGATCGAGCCGAGGGACATCGCCCCGGTCGAGAACCGGCGAAGAATACCCTCGGCCGGCTCCACCTCGTCGACGGGCACCGGGGGCAGGGCACCGGTGCGCAGCCGCATGAGGCCGCGCAGCGTGGCGAGCTCGGTCGACTGGTCGTCGACGGCCTTGGAATACTCCTTGAACACTTCGTACCGCTTGGCCCGGGTGGCGTGCTGCAGCTTGAAGACGGTGCGGGGATTGAACAGGTGGATCTCCCCCTCGCGCCGCCACTGGTACTCGCCCCCGACCTCACGCTCCCGGTGGGCCATCTCGGTCGGCCGGTCCAGATGGGACATTCGGTGCCGGGCGGCCACCTCCTTGGCCAGCACATCGAGGCCGACCCCACCGATGCGGGACACGGTGCCGGTGAAATACTCGTCGATGACCTCGGGACCCAGGCCCACCGCCTCGAACACCTGCGCGCCGGTATAGGAAGCCACCGTCGAGATGCCCATTTTGGACATGACCTTGATGATCCCCTTGGACGTTCCCTTGATGTAGTTCTTCTGCGCCTGGCGCGGCGTGATTCCGGTCAGCTGGCCCGAGGCGATCATGTCGTCGATGGTCTCGAAGGCCAGGTAGGGGTTGATGGCCGCGGCGCCGTATCCCTTGAGGAGGGCCATGTGGTGCACCTCGCGGGCGTCACCCGACTCCACCACCAGGCCGACCTGGGTCCGGGTCTTGTCCCGCACCAGATGGTGGTGGACGGCCGACACCAGCAGCAGCGACGGGATCGGGGCCAGCTCGGCCGTCGAGTTGCGATCGGAAAGGACGATGACGCGGGCGCCCTCGGCGATGGCCGCGCTGACCCGGGCCCGCACCGTCTCGATGCCGGCTCGGAGCGCCTCGCCCCCGCCGGCCACCTCGAACAGGCCGTCGACGGCGAAGGCCCGGAAGCCCGGCGTGCTCCCGTCCTCGTTGACGTAGAGCAGCTTGGCCAAGTCGTCGTTGTCGATGACCGGCATGGGCAGCACGATCTGCCGGCACGAGTCGGCCGTGGGCTCGAGCAGGTTGGCCTCGGGCCCGAGGGTGGAGGACAGCGAGGTGACGAGCTCCTCGCGGATGGCGTCGAGGGGCGGGTTGGTGACCTGCGCGAAAAGCTGGGTGAAATAGTCGTAGAGCAGTCGGGGCCGGTCGGACAGCACGGCGACGGGCGTGTCGGTGCCCATCGATCCGATGGGGTCGATCCCTGTCTTGGCCAGCGGACCGAGAATGACCCGCAGTTCCTCGTTGGTGTAGCCGAACAGGCGTTGCTGGCCGACCACCGAGGCGTGCTGGGGCGTGAGCATCGTGCGGGGCGGAAGGTCTTCGAGGTCGATCTGGCCGGCCTCCAACCAGTCGCCGTAGGGGTGCTCAACGGCCAATTCGGCTTTGATCTCGTCGTCGTCCACGATGCGACCGGCCGCCGTGTCCACCAGGAACATCCGGCCCGGCTGGAGACGGCCCTTGCGCACCACATGCTCGGGAGGGACGTCGATCACGCCGACCTCGCTGGCCAGTACCACCAGGCCGTCGTCGGTGACCCAGAAGCGGGCCGGCCGGAGGCCGTTGCGGTCGAGCACCGCGCCGATCACCGTCCCGTCGGTGAAGGCCACCGCGGCCGGGCCGTCCCAGGGTTCCATCAGCGAGGCGTGGAACCGGTAGAAGGCGCGACGGGCCGGATCCATGGTGCGGTGGTTCTCCCAGGCCTCGGGGATCATCATCAGCACGGCGTGGTGGAGGGGCCGGCCCCCGAGGTGGAGCAGTTCGAGCACCTCGTCGAAGGAGGCCGAGTCGCTGGCGCCCGGCGTGACGACGGGGAAGGCGCGCTCGAGCCCGGGGATGAGGTCGGACCGGCACAGCGCCTCCCGGGCCCGCATCCAGTTGCGGTTGCCGGCCAGCGTGTTGATCTCGCCGTTGTGGGCGAGGTACCGGTACGGATGGGCCAGCGGCCACGAGGGGAACGTGTTCGTGGAGAAACGCGAATGGACCAGGGCGAGCCCGCTCACCAGTCGTTCGTCGGACAGGTCGGGGAAGAATTCGGCCAGCTGGTGCGAGGTGAGCATGCCCTTGTAGACGATGGTCCGAGCCGAGAGGGACACCGGGTAGCACCCGTCGATCTCGTGCTGGGCCCGCTTGCGGAGCACGAAGGCCAGGCGGTCGAGGGCCAGAGCCGGATCCTCCCCGCCCACTGCCGTGCCCGGGGCCGGGCCCACGAACACCTGGTGCATCGAGGGCATGGCCGCTTCGGCCATCGAGCCGAGGGAGGCGGCGTCAACGGGGACGTCACGCCAGCCGACGATGGTCAGCCCTTCCTCCCCGGCCAGCTTGGCCAGGGCGGTGCGGGCGGACTCGGCCCGCTCGGCCTCTCTCGGGAGGAACATGATCCCGGTGGCGTACCCGCCCGGCGGTGGGAGGTCGAAGCCCACCACCCCGGCATAGAATTCGTGCGGCACCTGGAGGAGGATCCCGGCCCCGTCACCGCTGTCCTCCTCGCTACCGGTCGCCCCCCGGTGGGCCAGGTGCTCGAGGGCGGCCAGCGCTCGTCGCACCAGCGTGTGGGTGGGACGGCCCTGGAGGTCCGCCACCAGGGCGACTCCGCAGGCGTCGTGCTCGAAGCGGGGGTCGTAGAGGCCGGCGCTCGGTGAGGACAGTTGGGCGCGGCGCCGCGGGCGAGGCACGGGGACAGGGCCGGACGGCGACGGGCCGACGCTGCGTGTTCGGGGAGTAGCCATGGGTGTCGCTCCAACAAGGGAAGGGATGTGCCCGCCCGGGACGACGCTGGCCCATGCGTGGTCCCCAATTCTACACCGCACCTGCACACCGCAGCCGACGATGCAGCGCCTCGCGCCCCACCGCCGTCGGGGGTGCAGCACCCTACCATTGGGTCGTGGCAGCTGACCCGGCCAAGGACGTCCTGGTCGTCGGAGGGGGTGTGATCGGCCTGTCCGTCGCCTGGTCGGCGGCATCGGCGGGCATGTCGGTCTCGGTGGTGGACCCGGCACCGGGCCGGGGTGCGACGTGGGCTGCAGCCGGCATGCTGGCCCCGGTCGGTGAGGCCAACTTCGGCGAGGAGGCACTGACCGCCCTCAACATCGAAGCCGCCGCGGCGTGGCCGGCGTTCGCCGCCGCGCTCGAGTCGGCGACCGGGCTGCCGGTCGGCTATGTCACCCGCGGCACCCTCCTGGTGGCGTCGGACCCGTCGGACATGGTGGCCCTCGACGATCTGATCGGCTACCGGGCCGGACTCGGCCTGGATACCGACCGGCTGAGCGCCCGGGAGTGCCGGGCATCCGAACCGCTGCTCGCCCCCGGCGTCCGGGGCGGGGCCGACCTGGCCGGCGACCACCAGGTGGACAACCGGCGCCTGGTCGACGCGCTGGTCCACGCCTGCCGGGCCGGTGGCGTCGACGTGGTGGCCGACGAGGTCGCCGAGGTGGAGGTGCGCGACGGTCGGGCACGAGGTGTCGTCCTCCGAACGGGAGGCCGCCGACCGGCCGGTGCGGTCGTGGTGGCCGCCGGGTGCCACGCCGGCCGGCTGGAGGGGATCCCCCCGTCGGCGCGCCCCCGGTCCGGCCGGTACGGGGCCTGACCCTCCGGCTGCTGGCACCCGCCGGCGGCCCGGTCCTCGGGCGCACCGTGCGCGGCCTGGTCCACGGCCGCAACTGCTACCTGGTGCCGCGAGCCGATCGCACGGTGGTGGTCGGTGCCACCGTCGAGGAGCGCGGCTTCGACCTGGCCGTCCGGGCCGGCTCGGTCGGCGACCTGCTCGACGACGCCCGCCGCCTCGTCCCCTCGCTCGAGGAGTGGGCACTGGTCGACACGACCACGGGGCTGCGACCCGGCTCCCCCGACAACAGCCCGATCGTGGGCCCCACCGAGGTGGACGGTCTCGTCGTGGCCACCGGTCACTACCGCAACGGCATCCTGCTCGCCCCGCTCACCGCCACCGAGGTGGTGCGACTGCTCGGCCCGGGCGGGTGCACGTCACCCGTGGGCCCGTTCGCCGCCTTCGGCCCGGAGCGCTTCTCCTCCGCCACCGGCCGATCGCCGGGGACCCGGTCGGGCGCGCCGCGATGACCACGGTCCAGGTCAACGGAGCGCCCTGGGAGGGCCCGACCGGCGCCACCGTGGAGATGCTGGTGGTCGAGTGGTGCGACACGCCCCGCGGCGTCGCCGTAGCCGTGAACGGCGAGGTGGTCCCGAAGAGCCGCTGGGTGTCGACCCGGCTGGCGCACGGGGACCGGGTCGAGATCGTGACCGCGGCCGCCGGGGGCTGAGACGGTCGGGCGGGACCCCGCCCGACGGTACCGTGGTCCGGTGGACCCTTCGTTCCCCGCCGTCCCTGTGGTCAGTCAGAAGTCACATCTGTCCGCCGTGCCGTCCGGCGACGCCCTGGTCATTGCCGGGCGCGCCTTCGGCTCCCGGCTCATCCTCGGCACCGGCGGTATGGCCAGCCCCGACTCGTTGCGCGAGGCCCTGGAGGCTTCGGGCACGGCGATGGCCACTGTGGCCGTGCGCCGGGTGGACCCGACGACACGCCATTCGCTGGTCGACCTCCTTCGCCAGCTCGACATCGAGGTCCTGCCCAACACGGCGGGGTGCTTCACCGCGGCCGACGCGGTCCTCACCGCCCGGCTGGCTCGCCAGGCGTTCGAGACCGGCTGGATCAAGCTGGAGGTGATCGCCGACGACCGCACACTCCTGCCCGACCCGGTCGAGCTGCTGGCTGCGGCGGAGGAGCTCGTCGACGACGGCTTCACCGTCCTGCCGTATTGCGGGGACGACCCGGTGACCGCCCGGCGGCTCGAACAGGCCGGCTGCGCCGCGGTCATGCCCCTCGGGGCGCCCATCGGCAGCGGTCTGGGCATCCGCAACCCCCACAACATCGCTCTCATCGCCGAAGAGGCCGGGGTGCCGGTGGTGCTCGATGCCGGGATCGGCACGGCATCGGATGCCTGTGCCGCCATGGAGCTCGGGTGCGACGCGGTGATGGTGGCCTCGGCCGTGACCAGAGCAAGACGGCCCGGGCTGATGGCCGCGGCCATGCGCGACGCGGTGGCCGCCGGGCGCGCGGCCCGCCTGGCCGGTCGCATCACCCGGCGCTACCACGCCGAGGCCTCGAGCTCGTTCGAGGGGATGATCGGCCGGTGACTGCCACGGGGCCGCCGGTGGCCCTGACGATCGCCGGATCCGATTCGGGATCGGGGGCGGGCATCCAGGCCGACATCAAGTCGATGGGCGCCCTCGGTGTGCTGGCCACCACCGCAATCACCGCGGTCACCGCCCAGAACACCACGGCCGTGACCCACGTCCACCAAGTGCCCGCCGGGATGGTCGACGCCCAGATCGACGCCGTGCTCGACGATCTGGACGTCCGAGCCACCAAGACGGGGATGCTCGGCACCGCCGAGTGTGTCGGGGTGGTCGGCCGGCGGGCCAAGGCCGGCGACCTGCCCCGGCTGGTCGTGGACCCGGTGATGGTGGCATCCACCGGACGGGTGCTGTTGGCCGAGGACGGCGTGAGCGCCTACCGGCGCGAGCTCCTCCCCCATGCGCTCGTCGCCACCCCGAACCTCTGGGAAGCGGCGCTCCTGGCCGGCATGTCGCCGTCGGTCGGCCACGACGTGGAGGCCATGGTCGAGATGGCCCGGCGCATCCACAAGCTCGGCCCGGCCTGGGTGCTGGTCAAGGGTGGTCACCTTCCTGGCGTCGCCTCCCACGACGCCACTGCGGCTCCGGAGCAGGTGAGCGACGTGCTGTTCGACGGTACGGCGGTGACCCACTTGGCCCGACCCCACGTCGACACGCCGAACACACACGGCACCGGGTGCTCGTTGTCCGCCGCCATCACCGCCCATCTCGCCCGGGGCGCAGACGTGCGGACCGCGGTCATCGCCGCCGGTGAATTCGTGCACACCGCTCTCCTCGGCGGCGCCGACTGGCGGCTGGGGGGTGGGCACGGGCCCCTCGACCATTTGGGATGGTCGAAGTCGGTGCGGGCCGACGGGTGAAGGTGACGGGTGAAGGTGAAGGTGAAGAGCAGTCCTGACCATCCGGGCATGCCCCGATGCAAAGTGGCCGGGTCCCAGAAGACCCGGCCACTTCCCCCCTTATCCCTCAGGATCCTTCCGCCATTGCCGCTGGATCTTGTACCCCTCCGCTTGGCGAGTTAGGGGGCTCGCCAATGCTCCTCGCATTCTGAAGGATCGGCTGTCGAAAGTAAACCTGTTGTGAACAGGGAGTCTCACTCTCCGCATCCGGTTGCTCGCTCTACGCGTCGGTAACCGGCAGCTGAGCGCGGTCACCAGGCCACATGACGTCCACGTGGCCTTCCGCCACCGTGGGCGGACCGGGTCGGTCGTAGCATGTGGCGGTCATGGTCACGACGTCACCGGAAACCGACCCCGGCGCCCCGGCGGGGACGGCCGACGTCGGTCCGGATGAGCCCCGTGGCCGTCCCCCATCGGTCCGCGGGCCCGCCCTCATCGTGCTCGCCATCGCCGTCTTCATCGTGGTGGCAGGCGTGGTGGCCTCCGCCATCGGATCGGGGAACGGTCCGACCACCACCCTGAGCTCCATCACCGTGGCCGGGAACACCGTCCGGCTGACCCCGGCGAGAGTGGCCATGCGGGCCATCGTGAGCGCCAGCGAGCCGCCGGCCGACATCATCGGCAACCTGTCCGTGCCGACCGGCAGCCCGGTCACCCATGTCGTCAACATCGACCAGGGCCAGGGCCAATTCGACCGCACCGTCGGCTTCACCACCCGGCTGGCATCGGACCAGGTGGTTGAGCTCTACCGCACCCTCCTGCCCCGGCTCGGATGGCGGGTCATCTATGCCGGCCCGGGGGCCGGCCGGGCCGGGGGACAGGGCACCGAGGTCCTGGGCAAGCTGGGCAGCGGCGACGGCTTCTACTGGGAGGTCGGGGTGGTGGCGTCGCCCACCACCTCCACCGGCACCACTCCCTTCTCGATCGAGCTGTTCGAGCTGGCCGACGACAACTGAGCGCCGGACAGGGCCGGCACCGATCTCCCCGGGGCAGCTGGTCCCGGCGCGGTCTCGGGCCGGGTGGGCTCGTCCGAGCGGCGGAGCATCCAGGCCCAGACAAACAGATTGGTGGGATAGAGCAGATAGCCGACGCGGGTGGCCGGTGCCACCACGATGGCGACGGTCATGACCCATCCGGTCAGCGAGGCCAGCTGGGCCGCGTCGGTCGGTGGGCTGCGCCTCAGGTGCCAGAGAAGGATCGCCCCGCCAGTCACGGCGACGACGATCACATAGGCGCGGTGGGCTCCGGGCAGTAGGGCGACGAGGATGTGGCCGGGCAATGCGCTGGCCGCCGGCGAGGAGACCCCGGCCAGGCCCAGCGGGAACCGGATGACGTTGTCGACGAAGGCCGAAGGGTTCTCGATGGCGAACGGGAGCACCACCGGGACGCAGATGGACACCACGCCGAGCAGGTAGCGGCCCACGGCGCGCCGGTCGTCGCGGTCCCGGACGACGAACAGGGCCAGGGCGACCATGGGCCAGGCGGTGAACTTGAACGACGATGCCGCCCCGAGGGCCAATCCGGCCAAGACGGGCCTCCGCCGCTGCAAGGCCACCAGCCCGGCCAGCATCAAGGCGACCACGGGCATGTCGTCACCACCGGTGGCCAGGGGAAGGGCCGCGGTGGGCAACACGGTGAGGACCTGGAGGGCACGGAACCGGGCGTCGGTGCGGGGCCGGAGCCGGCTCAGCGCCACCAGCCCCACCACGGCGGTGAAGGCGAGGAATTGGATCCGGGCGTCGGTCAGCTGTGGCACGCCCTTGGCGTCGCTCGAAAGACCGAAGATGACCATTCCGGGCAGGTATGGGTAGTAGAGCTCGTACGTCGGCTCGGCCCGCTGGTGGACGATGACGTGCCCGTGGCGGTCGATCACCCGGTAGGGGTTGTCCCCACTGGCCGCCCGCGCCCCGGCCTGCTCGACGACGACCACCTCCGGTTGCACGTGGAGCGCGGCATTGCCTTGCGACCGCCACACCACCTCCAGGGCCAAGGGGACGACGGTGGCTCCGAAGAGGACGATGAGGAACGCCACTACCCGGGCCGCCTTGCTGGCCCGGGTACAGATGCCCGTCCGAGGCAACGGGGCGGCGGCCCCGGTGGTGCTCATGGCGGCCACCACGGCCATGAGCGCGCAGGCCAGCGCATAGGGCCCGGCCGCCAGCTGGCCCCACTGGCGGTAGAGCGGGATCCGGACGAGGAAGCCCGTGCCCGCGGCGAACACGGCGGCGGCACCGTAGAGGAGCGCGTCCCGCCATTCCGACGACAGGGACCCGAGGGCCAAGTGGGTGCGACGGGCGATCGCTCGTGCGCCGGGCCAACCGGGACGGGCCGGGAGCGACCCGCCACCTCGGCCCACCGAATCGGACACGGTCGAGGGTACCACCGGGGGTTCGTCCTCCCGTGCCTGGTGGCGGTCGGTCCCGACCGTCAGGCCGTCCGCCCCGTCGGACCCGGGCCGGGCCCGGCGCCGAACAGCGAGCGGTAGAAGTCGAGCTCGGCCAGAAGGGCGGCCTCGATGGTCTCGGACCGCCGGAAACCGTGGGACTCGCCCTCGAAGACCAGCAGCCGGCAGGGCACGCCGTGGTCGGCCAGTCGGGCGGCAAACCGCTCGGACTGGTCGGCGGGCACCACCGGATCGTCGGCTCCCTGCAGCAGGAGCACCCGACCGGCGATGCGCTCGGGCTGGTGGATCGGAGACCGGGCCCGGTACGTACCGGCTGCCGCCGGCCACGGACCGACGAGCGAGTCGACGTATCGGGACTCGAAGTCGTGGGTGTCGGCCACCAGGGCCTCGAGATCGGTGACCCCGTACCACGAGGCCGCGCCGGCGAAACAGTCGGCCCGGACCAGCGCTCCGAGGGCGGTGAGGCCTCCGGCACTGGTGCCTCGGATGGCCATCCGGCGCTCGTTCACCATGCCGGCCCGGCCGAGGGCCAGGGCGTAGTGCACGCAGTCATCGACGTCGGCCTCGCCCCACATGCCACGCAGACGCTCCCGATAGGCACGGCCGTGACCACTGCTCCCCCGGTAGTCGACGCCGGCGACGGCCAATCCACGGCTGGTGAAGAACTGGATGACCGGGTCGAAACCGGGCTCGGCCGAGGCCGTTGGTCCGCCGTGACAGAAGACGACCACCGGCGGCGGCCCCTCCTGTTCACCGACCGGCCCGGCGTTGGTCGGGGCGTAGAACAGGCCCGGAACCGGTCCGGCCGGCGAAGGGGCGGTGAAGGGCCGGCCCACGGACACGTCGGCCAGGCGGGCCACCGGCGCCGGCTCGGCGGAGACCCGGCGCGCCTGGTCCGATCCGTCCAACCGGACCTTGAACACCGCGGACGATTCGGTGGGCGTCGAGCCCAGGACATAGACGGCGCTCCCTTCGGAGGGGACCGCCAACCCGGACACGCTCACACAGGGCTGATCGAGGACCTCCGTGGACCAGGGCGCTACGCCTGGCCGGGCCGGCCGACCGAGCCGGACCAGGTGGTCGTGGCCCTCCCAACGGGCCCGGCACACCAGTGAGCCGTCCTCGACCTCGACCATGGTCGACTGGCCGAGGGCCCAGTCGGGTGCGTGGAACTCGGCTTCGAGGTCGGTGAGGGGAGGCGGTGATGTTCCGTCAGGCGGGGGCGCACCCGCATCGAGCCGATGGGGGCGCCACCAGCCGGTCCGGTCGTCGATGTAGAGAAGGCTCCCGTCCGCACACCACCGGGGCTGGCCCACCGACGAGGCTCCTCCGGCCACCGGCCGGATGTCGGTGACGTCGAACGTCGTCTCCGACTCGTCGACCGACCCGAGCCACAGCACCGAGCGGTCCCAGGGCATCGATGGATGGTCCCAGCCCAGCCAGGCCAGCCATCGGCCGTCCGGCGAGGGTCGCGGTGCGGCCACGAAGTCCGAAGCGGTGGCGAGCCTCACCGGTCGCTCCGAGCCGTCGACGGAGAGCGCCGCCAGGTGGTGACCCACACTTCCGTCGTCGCCGTGGACTTCCACCACCGAGACGAGCCACCGTCCCGATGCGCTGACCCGGCCGTCGGCGTAGCGACTGGCCGGCTGACCGGCGGGGGCGGCGAACAACACCGGCTCGTCCGTCCGCTCGTCCGGTTCGAGCGGGACCCGGTACCACTGCTGGTCCTCATCGTCGACGTAGAAGAGGGTGCCGCCCCACACCAGGGCGGCGCCCCCGCCGTACTCGTGCACACGGGTTCGGACGCTCACACCCTCCGGCGAGACGTCGCGGCGTCCTGTCCCGGCCCGGGCCTCGACCACGACCTGGCGGCCCCCCTCGGTCGGCCGGCTCTCGGTCCAGTAGACGCGGTCCACCTCGACCTGCAGCCCGCCGCGACTGACCTTGCCGGCGGCCACCGCCGCCGCCGACCATGGGGACCGGCCGGCGTCGGAGATCGAGTGGGCGGCAGGGCCGGGAACACGCTGAGCGCCCGAACCGGCCTGGTGCCGGGCTTCCATGAAGTCTGTACGGTACTCCGCGATGACCTCCCGCCATACGCCCGGCGCCGCCCCGCCGGCCGAGTTCGACGCCTTCGTGGTCGAGCGCCGCGGCGACGCCGTCGAGGCCGGTGTGCGACGGCTCTCGCTCGGCGACTTGGCGCCCGGCGAGGTCACCGTGGCCGTCGAATGGTCGGCCGTCAACTACAAGGACGGGATGGTGGCCCAGCCGGGGAACCGGGTGGCGCGCCTGTCCCCGCTGGTCCCAGGGGTCGACCTTGTCGGCACGGTGACGACGTCCGAGGAGCCGGCCATCCCCCCCGGTCTCGAGGTCATCGTGCACGGACACGACCTCGGCGTGGCCCGGCACGGCGGGTTCGCCCAGGTGGCCCGCGTCCCGGCCGGCTGGGTCGTCCCCCTCCCCCCCGGCCTCAGCCGCCGGCAGGCGGCCACCATCGGCACCGCCGGGTTCACCGCCGCCCTGTCCCTGCGCCGGCTCGAGGACCACGGGCTGGCACCGGGCGACGGGCTGGTGCTCGTGACCGGGGCAACGGGCGGCGTGGGGAGCATGGCCGTCTCCCTGCTGGCCGGGCGCGGTTACGAGGTCGTGGCCAGCACGGGCAAGGCCAGCGAGCGGTCGTACCTCGCCACCCTCGGCGCCTCGGAGGTGATCGACCGCCACGAGCTGGACGACGAATCGGCGCGCTCGCTCGGCCCCGAGCGCTGGGCCGGGGCGGTGGACTGCGTGGGCGGACCGACGCTCGGCGCCGTGCTGCGCACCTTGCGCTACGGGGCCGCGGTGGCCGCCAGCGGCCTCACCGGCGGCAACGCCCTCGAGACGACCGTCTACCCGTTCATCGTGCGCAGTGTCTCTCTCCTCGGTGTCGACAGCGTCCTCACCCCCTCGGCCGAGCGCCGGTCGGTGTGGGAGTCGGCGGCCGAGGCCTGGTCGCCCGATCTCCTGGAGGACATGGTCGAGGAGGAGGTGGGCCTGGACGGGTTGGCCCCGGCCCTCGAGCGCATCCTGGAGGGCCGGGTTCGGGGCCGGGTGCTGGTCCGGCCGGGACGCCGATCAGCCTGAGGGAGGGGCCGTCGACTGGCTGTCGGCGCCGACCGGCGGCGAACACCGGGGAGACGACGAGGGTGCCGCCACCACACGGGGCCAGGGCCCCCGCCACCACCAGGTGGTCGGTGGCGTCGGGCGGGGTGACTTCGAACGACGTCGAGGTCGGGCAGCTCGTCTCGCCCGCGACCGGCACGTCCGAGTACCCGATGTTGAAGTAGGCCGTCTGGCCGTTGGCCAGGGTGACGGTGGCCGGCGCCATGGCGGTGAACGGGTAATTCCCCTTGCGCACGACTGTGGTGGGGAGGTTGGCTGCCCCGGGACCGAGAAGCTGCAGCCCCGGGTAGCCGGTCAAGACGCAGGCCGCCGCGCTGGTGCTCCTCAGCGCCACCGTGACCTCGTTTGTGCCGGCCGCGCCGGTCGTCCCCGTCACGCTGCCGGACAGGCTGACCGTCGGGCACCGGGTCGGTCCCGCCGATGTGGTCGATGAGCTCGCCCCTTCCGAGCTCGCCGTGGTCGACGTCGCGGTCCGACCGGTCGTGCTGGTGGCCGGCCGGGAGGGTCGCGTGGTGGTGGTCGACGATCCCGACGAGCACGCCGCGGCCAGGCCGGCCGTGAGGACCAGCGCGACGAGCACCCCGGACGGCCGACGGCTCACCGGCGCGCCCCGCCAGGGCCGGTCCGGGTCAGGAGGAGAAGTCCTCGGGACGGATCGAGTCGAGGAACGTGCGGAACTCGCCCACCAGCTCGTCCGGGTTCGGGTTCTCGTCGTCCTCGGTGTCCTCGTCACCGTCCTCCTCGTCCACGGCGAGCATGATCCCTTCGCTGTCCATGAGATCGTCGGAGACGAACAGCGGGGCTCCGGCCCGCACGGCCACGGCCACGGCGTCAGACGGCCGGGACGACACCGGGTTCTCCCGGTCTCCGTGACGCAGGACGATCTCGGCGAAGTAGGTCGCCGTCTTGAGCTCGGTGATCACCACCCGCACGACCTCGGCCCCCAGCGAGTCGAGCAGATCGCGGATGAGATCGTGGGTCATCGGTCTCGGGGTGTCCATTCCCTGGAGGGCGAAGGCGATGGCCGTCGCCTCGGGGGCACCGATGAAGATGGGAAGCGTCCGCCCGAGCCCCTCCGACTCCTGGAGCAGGAGGACAGGTGTGTTGGACTGCAAGTCGACCCGAACAGCCCGTAGTCGGACTTCCACCATGCGCCCAAACTACTCGCCGTCGCCGGCCGGTGCGATCAGGGAGGTAGCCGAGATGCCCGACCGTCGACCGCCGTCGGCCGGGCCCGGTCAACCCTCGAGCAAGCTCCCGAGGGCGCTGCGCAGGAGGGAGCTGCGCAGCTGCTGCCCGAGGAGCGCCAGCTCATCGGCGGCCTCCTGGGCCCTGGCCCTGGCATCGGGATTGCGCTGCCGGACCAGCGGCAGCACGATCTGCTCGACGAACCCGGCCTCGCGGTCGGCGGCGTTCTTGTACAGGCGAAGGTGCCGGGGCTCGACACCGAACCGGGCGAACTGGGCCGCCATTCTGGGCCACGGCCAGGGCATCCTCGCCGAAGCTCTCGACCCCGGCCACGTTGGTGGCGGTCAGCAGCCCGAACTCCTCGAGCTCTCGCACGACGGCCACCTCCAAACCGCAGGCAGAGGCGAGCTCCTCGACCGAGAGGCTCGGCCCCGCCCTTCGGCCGGCTGACCTCGTCCGGCCGGCTTCGACGAGGGGCGGGACGGCTCGGTGACACCGTTGGCCGTGGACGCGGCTCCCCGGCCGATCCGGGCGTCCGGCCGACGGCGATGGCGCCTCTTCCGTCGCCGGACGGGCCGGGTTCGCCGTCGCCGCCCGTCGGACGCGACCGGCGGGCCGCCGAACCGACCGGGGACGCCGCCGGCCGGACCGTGCGCATCCGCCGCCGCGGCGCTGGGCGGCCGGCCCGTCGTCCCGCTTCCGGCGCGGCGCGTCGGCGCGGCGGCGTCGGCGGCGCTCGACCGACGGTGGTCCATCGTGCCGACCGTCGGCAGCCGCGCGCGCCGTCGTCGTCGGAGGTGACGGCGGACTCGATCCCGGGGAGGGTCGGGCCGGTGCGCTCACCGGCGCGCTGCCCGACCAGGACCGGTCGGCCCCGACGGCTCGTCGGCGTGGCGCGACCGACCGTCGTGCGGCTCATCCTCGGTGGCCACGACCGCGCCGGCCGTGCGCGGCGAACCGCACCTCAGGCTGCGCACGGCCGCCTCCGCCGCCGTCGTCGTCGAGCCGGTCCTTGATCACCTTGAGCGGAAGGAAGTGCTCCCGCTGCTGGCGGAGCACCCACCGCAGGCGCTCGACGTCGTGCTCGTAGAACTTCCGGTACCCCGAGGGCGTCCGCTCCGGGTTGACCAGGCCCTGGCTCTCCAGGAACCGGATCTTGGAGATGGTGACATCGGGAAACTCCTGGCGGAGCAGGGTGAGGACGTCGCCGATGGACATGTACGAGCGGGCGCTCACGCCGGCCTCCCGAGCTGGACGAGCAGATCCCTCCGCCCCGTCATTCGCCGCTCGCCACCAGGTACACGAGCTTGAACTTCCCGATCTGCGACCTCGTCGCCGCTGGACAGGCGGACCTCCTCGATCCGCTCGCGGTTCACGTAGGTCCCGTTCAGCGAGCCGACGTCACGGACCGTCGTGATCTGGCCGCTGTCATGAATTCGGCGTGCCGCCGGGAGACCGTCATGTCGTCGAGGAAGATGTCGCTCTCGGGATGGCGGCCGGCCCGGGTCGATCGGGGTTCGAGGGCGAACCGGGCGCCCGACGTCGATGCCGCGCTTCACCACGAGCAGACCCACGCCCCGGGGGAGCTCGAGCAGCCCGATCGAGCCGTCATCGTCGAGCCCGTCACCGATGTCGTCGACGGGCGGCGTCGAAACGGACGTGTCCGGCACCGAGGTGACCGACGCGGCGCCGCACGACGAGCAGAAGTTGACTCCTGCCGGATTGCGGTGGCCACAGTTGGGGCAGAACACGCCCACACACGGTAGCCGCTCCCACCTCGCCGCTCCCCGGCCCGAAAGGCCCGCCGACGGCCGTCAATTGTCGATGAGCTGCCGGTAGCCGTTCGAGTCGAGCAGGCCCTCCATCGCGGCGGGGTCGGAGGCGATCGAGCTCGCAGATCCAACCCTCGCCGTAGGGGTCGCGGTTCAGCAGTTCCGGGGTGTCGGTCAGTGCGGTGTTGACCGCCACCACCTCGCCGGCCGACCGGTGCGTAGATCTCCGACACCGACTTGGTCGACTCGACCTCGCCCAGCAGCCCGCCCGCCTCGACCATCACTCCTTCGCCCGGGAGGTCGATGAAGACGACGTCGCCCAGCGCGTCCTGCGCGTAGTCGGTGATACCCACCCGGACCCGGTCGCCCTCGGTCCGGGCCCATTCGTGATCGGTCGAGTAGCGCAGATCCTCGGGCACGTTCATGGGTGCGGACCATACCTGACCGCGGTCCCGCCTCGCCCGGGGCTCAGCGCAACAGCTGCTCCAGGCGCACGGCGTACTCCTGGGCCCGGGCCGTCGCCTCGGCGTCGCTCGTGCCCTCCGCCCAGACGTGGGTCAGCGGCTCCTCCGGGTCGGGCAGGACGAGCGCCCAGCCGTCCGTCCTCGATGATCTTGACCCCGTCGACCAGGACCAGGTCACGGCCTTGCGGACCGCTCGACCAGCGTCCGCATGACCATGCCCTTCTGGTCCCAGGGGGTGTGCACCGGCTGGTGGGCGATGTGGACGGCGGGCAGCTCCGCCACCAGCTCGGACAGCTTGCGGCCGGTCGGCGCGAGCAGGGCCAGCAGGTTGACCAGGGTGGCCGCGGCGTCGTAGGCGGGCAGGAAGTTCGGGAAGATGAAGCCGCCGGACTGGCTGGCGGCCAAGGTGACCCGCTGGGACCGGGCCACCTCCATGAGGTGGGAGGCGGAGAGCTTCGTCCACACGATGTCGGCGCCGGCCTGGCGGCAGATCGCCTCGGCGGCCATGCTGACCGCCACCGGCAGGGCCACCCGCGCGCCGGGGTGGGCCGCAGTCACCAGCGTCAGGAGCATCAGCAGCGCCTCGTCGTCGCTGAGGCGTCCGACCGAGGTCGTCCACGATGGTCAGGTGCTCGCCGCCGGGATCGAGCACGGCACCGAGGTGGGCGCCGGATGCCCGCACCAGCTCGGACACCCGGGCCGCGCTGGCCTGCCGGTCGAAGCGTCAGCACGGAGGCCGTGTTGGCGTACGGGTTCACCACCAGGACCTCCGCCTCGAGCTTGGCCAGCAGATTGGGCATGACGAAGCTGGCCGTCCCGAACGAGTAGTCGAGCACCAGTTTGAAGTCCGGCCGTCGCGTGCCTTGGAGAGATCGACCGACTCGATCAGTGCGGCCGTGTAGTACTCGAGGGCCCGCGGCGGGAATCCGATGTCCCCGATCTCGCGGGCCAGCACCCGGCGGAAGTCCTCACGGTGGTAGAGCCGCTCGATCTTCCGCTGGGTGGCCTCGTCGACGTCCAGGCCCTCCTTGTCGAAGAAGCGGAAGCACCACCGACTGGGGATCGTCGGGAGCAAGCCGCACGCTGATGCCGGCCAGGGAGGACGTCGTGGTGATCTGGAACCGGGTCACCGGGACGGTGGCCGCCTCGAGGTCGTCGACGTTGATCCCGGCGGCGTTGCAGCCGACCATGATCGCCCGCTTGAGCACCCGGGCCGCCCGGCTGGTGTCCCGGGAGGCGGTGACGGTCGCCCCCTTCTCGAAGGTCGAGGCCCAGGCCAACGAGAGACGAACGGCCAGCTCGGGGCTGATGTCGACGTTGGCGAGCCCCTGAACGCCGTCGCGGCCGAACAACGACCGGGCGTCCCCGGGACTCCCAGACGATCGAGGAGTTGACGATGGCACCCGGCCTCGACCGTCTTGAAGGGGTAGACCTTGACCCCCGCCTTGATCTCGGCATGGGCGCCCACGAAGCACTCGTCCCCGAGGACGACACCCTCCTCGCACCGGACTCCCTGGCGGAGGTCGGAACCCCGGCCGAGCACGCTGCCGTCGACCCGCACGCCGGATCCGAGATAGGTGTTGTCGTGGACGCACGGAGCGCTGCGAGGGCGGCGTTGTCACCGATCCGCGACGTTGCGGCCCGAGGGTGCAGTACTCGCCGAGCCGGGCCCCGGGCCCGACGACGCAGTTGTCGCCGATCAGGGCCGGCCCGACCAGCTCGACGCTCGGGTCGATCTCGGCCCCCTTGCCCAACCACACCCCGGGGCGGAGCTGGAAGCCGGCGACGTCCACCTGCACCCGCCGATCGAGGATGTCCTGGTGCGACTTGAGGTAGGCCTCGAGGGTGCCGACGTCCTCCCAGTAGCCGTCGGCCACGTACCCGAAGAGGTCCTTGCCCGCCGTCGAGGGCTTGCGGGGAAGGACTCGCCCGAGAAGTCGACGGCCTGGCCCTCGGGGATGAAGTCGAAGATCTCGGGCTCGAGCACGTAGATGCCGGTGTTGATCGTGTCGCTGAATACCTGGCCCCAGGTGGGCTTCTCCAGGAACCGCTCGATGGAGCCGTCCTCGCGGGTGATGACGATGCCGAACTCCAGGGGATTGTCGACCGCCTTGAGGGCCAGAGTGGCCAGCCCGCCGTCGCTTGTCGTGGAACTGGACCACCTGGCTCAGGTCGATATCGGTGAGGACGTCGCCGGAGATGACCAGGAACCGCTCGTCGAGTTCGTCCCGGGCGTTCCGGACCGATCCGGCCGTGCCCAGTGGTGTCGACTCCGTGGCGTACACCATCCGCACGCCGAACTCGGAGCCGTCCCCGAAGTAGGTGCGGATCGCGTTGGCCATGAAGGCCACCGTGACCACGATGTCCTCGAACCCGTGCTGGCGGAGCAGATTGACGACATGCTCCATCATCGGGATGTTGGCCATGGGCAGCATGGGCTTCGGCTGGTTGGAGGTGAGCGGGCGGAGCCGGGTGCCTTCGCCGCCGGCCATGATCACGGCCTTCACGACGGCGACTCCCCGGCGCCGGGCCCGGCGCCCCCGGACGAGCGCGCTCCGGGCAACGGGGATGTACGAGGCGGCCGCCACCCAGGCCAGCACCAGACCGGTGAGGCCGGACACCCAGGCGAACACGTGGAACGGGACCTGCCAGGCCGCGTCCCCATGGCTGAGCAGAAAGGCCGGGTAGGCGAACATGAGGGCGAACGTGCCCGCCTTGCCCACCCAGAGGACGTCGATGCGGGTGGCGCCGAGTGACGCCAGCAACAGCACCGCCGCCGACACCACCACCTCGCGAGCGAGGGTGGCGGCGCCGAACCACACCGGCACCGCCCCATGCACGGTGACCGCGACGACCGCGGTCACCACCAGCACCCGGTCGGCCACGGGGTCGAGCACCTTGCCCACGGTCGAGACCTGGTGGTACCGGCGGGCCACGAACCCGTCCACCCAGTCGGTGGCGCCGAGAACCCCGAGCAGCACCGCCGCCGCCGTCTGTCGCCCCGCCCCGAACAGCAACCAGAGAAAGAGCGGGACGCAGGCCAACCTCACTGCGGTGATGGCATTGGGAAGGGTGAGCACCCGGTCGAGGCCGGCCTCCCCTGCTGTGTCGATCTGGGGCGCGGCCTGCTGGATCGAGCCCCTGCTCGCCACGTCGCCGGCACCCGTCACGGGGACCGAGTCTACGAGGGAGGGTCGATGCCGGGAGGAACGCCAGCTCCGGTCGCCTGTCGCCCCCTACGCTGGTGACCGGATGACCACGGCCACCCCGCCGCGGCCAACGGCGCCGTGACGGAGCCGGCGCGCCCCGCCCCCCGCATGGGTCCGGGCCTGGTCGCCCTCTTCGCCGCGTCGTGCGGGATCGCCGTGGCCAACCTCTACTACTCCCAGCCGCTCCTCCCACAGATCTCCCGGGACCTGTCGGTCGGTTCGGGCACCGCCGCCCTGGTGGTGACGGCGGCCCAGGTCGGGTACGGGATCGGGCTCGCCCTGGTCGTACCCCTGGGGGACGTCCTGGTGCGACGCCGCCTCGTGCCGGGCATCCTGGTGGTGTCGGCCGCCGCCCTGTTCCTCGCGGCGGCCGCACCCGGTCTCGGCATCCTCATCGCCGCGCTGGCCATCGCCGGCCTCTGTTCGGTGGCCGCCCAGATCCTCGTGCCCTTCGCCGCCACGCTTGCCGCCGACGACCAGCGGGGCCGGGTGGTGGGCACGGTGATGAGTGGTCTCCTGCTCGGGGTCTTGTTGGCACGGACCTTCTCGGGCCTGATCGCCCAGGCCGCCGGCTGGCGCACCGTCTATGTCGCGGGCGGTGCCATGGTGGTGGTGCTCTCTGCGGTCCTCTACGGCCGGCTCCCCCCGAGTCCGAACGACCCCCCATCGTGTACTCGCGCCTGCTCGGATCGGTGCTGCACCTGATGCGCACCGAACCCTTGCTGCGGCTGCGCTCGGTCATCGGCGGACTGGCCTTCGCCACCTTCAATGTGATCTGGACCAGCCTGGCCTTCTTGCTGGCCGGACCGCCCTACCACTACGGCGAGGCGGTGATCGGGTTGTTCGGGCTGCTCGGCGCGGCGGGCGCACTGGCCGCTTCGTTCAGCGGCCGCCTGGCCGACCGCGGCTTCGAGCGCTCCGTGACCGGTGGGTCCCTGGTGGCCACCTTCGCCGCGGTCGGCCTGCTCGGCCTCGGGTCACACCGGCTGTGGGCGCTGATCGTCGGCATCGTGGTGGCCGATCTGGGCATCCAGGCCGTCCATATCCAGAACCAGCAGCTGATCTTCGCCATCGACCCGTCGGCCCGCTCCCGGCTCAACACGGGGTACATGGTCACCTACTTCGTTGGCGGGTCGGTCGGATCCGCCACCACCGGCCTGGCCTACGGGATCGGTGGTTGGGAGGCGGTCATCGTCCTCGGCCTGTGCTACTCGGGCGCGGCACTGGCCGTATGGGCCGCCAGCGAGCTCAGATGGCGCCGACGGGCGGTCGTCCCCCTACCGATGCAGCCCCGACGCGCCACTTCGGGCTCCTGAGCAGGCGACACTGGAGGGGTGGACAAGGTGAGCCGGGTCGACCGGGCCATCGGCGCAGGACTGGTCACCCTCCTCCTGGTGCTTCTGGGCCTGGGCGTGGCCCACCGCTCGGACGCGGCCCACCCGTCTGCCCCGGTCGCCGCCGGCACGCCGTCATCGCGTGCCACACCGCCGACCGTCGCCACGATTCCCGCCTATCCGGTCACGTCGTCGTCCTCCACCTCGACCACGAGCCCGCCGCCGACGGGTCCGGTCTCGGCTGTGGGCGACTCGCTCATGTTGGACATCGCGCCCTACCTCCAGGTGGATATCCCCGGGGTCAGCGTCGACGGCTTGGTCAGCCGGCAGTTCGAAACAGGCGTCGGCGTCGTGCAGGCCCAACGCGCCGCCGGCACGCTCGGCCACGTCCTGGTGGTGGAGCTAGGCACGAACGGGACGGTGACAGCCTCGGACTTCGACGCCATGATGCAGGCCGCCTCAGGGGTGTCCCGAGTGGTGTTCGTCAACATCGACGTGCCCCGGCCGTGGGTCGCCGGCGACAATGCCGTGCTCGCCGCGGGTGTGGCTCGGTACCCCGGAGTGGCGGTCTTGGTCGACTGGTACACCCTCGCCTCCGGCCACCCCGAGTGGTTCACCGCCGACCAGGTCCACCTCCAGCCGGCTGGGGCCTCGGCCATGGCCAGCCTGATCGCGGCAGCCACCTGACGCCGGCGGCCCTCATCCGCTGAGCCCGTCGAGCTCGGCCAGGAGTTCGGTGTAGCGCGCCGCCTTCTCCTCGAGGGCACGCATCATCTGGCGCAAATGATCCTGGCGCCCGGCGACCACCGACCGGAGCTTCTCATTGATGCCCGACGCCTCCACCAGGATCTCCCGGCGACGGGCCGCCTCGGCGCCCGCCTGGTACTCGCGGCGCAGCCCGGCCAGCGCGTCTTCACCGACGAGGATGTCCCTGATCTCACCGAGGTCCAGGCCGAGCAACGACTGAAGTTCGCGTATGTGGACGATCCGCTCCAGATCGTCGTGGCCGTAGCGGCGGGCGCCACCGGCCGAGTGGCCGGCCGGTACGAGCAGGCCGATCTCCTCGTACCAACGGAGCGTCCGGGCGGAGACGCCCGCCCGTTCCGCCACCTCGCCGATGCGGAGCCACTCGGTGTGCTCGCCGTCGGCATCGCGCTTCACCGTCTCGCGCTTCACCGTCTCGCGCTTCACCGTTTCGCGCTTCACCGTTTCGCGCTTCACCGTTTCGTGCGCCTCGTTCTCCATCGCATGCGCCTCCTCACCGCTCGGTCACACCTCGACGACGTCAGGGAGGGCGGCGTCGAGCCCGTCGATCGGTGCGGTGGAGTGGCCGTCGACGAACGACTCCCCGGCCAGGGCCTCACCCCGCTCCTCGTCCGTGGGTTGGCAGTCCCCCGCCCACCAACTGCAGGCGGCGGCCAGCCCGCACAGCACGGCCGAGGCGCCGAAGGCAATGGCCAGACCGCGGTGGAAGGGTCCGGCGATGACCGAGGGGAAGAACGATTTGCCGGTGATGACCTGGGCGTGCACGGAGGCCTGACCGAGCACGTGAGGACCGAGAAGCTGCTGCATGGGGTTCACGCCCAGAAAGGCGGCGAAGAGCGTGGCCACCGCGGGCAGGCCCGCGACCCGGTGGGCGGTGGCCACCGGCACTCCTTGCGAGACGAGCCCGTGGCTGAGGGCGGTGGGAAGCCCCGAGGCGAGCCCGACGATCATCAGCGAGAAGAAGATCCCGATGGAGAGGACGAATCCGGCGTTCATCGACGTGGCGCGCATGCCCGAGGCAGCACCCCGATCCACCGGAGGCACGCTGTTCATCATGGTGGTGGTGTTGGGCGCGGCAAACGCCCCGACCCCCAGTCCGTTGACCAGGATGAGCACGGCGAAGATGGGATAGGGGAAGTCGACCGGGAGGGCGAGCAGCAGGACGAAGGTGACGGCCGCGGCCACCATCCCCATGGTGGAGAACCATCGCTGACCGCAGCGGTCGGACAGGCGCCCGGCGATCGGCCCACTGGAGAGGAAGCCGATCGACATCGGCACCAGGTAGATCCCGGCCCAGAGTGGAGTCGAGGAGAAGGAGTAGCCGTGGAGCGGTAGCCAAATGCCCTGCAGCCAGAGGATGAGCATGAACTGGAGACCACCTCGGCCCATGCTGGCGAGCAATGAGGCCACGGTGGCGCCGAGGAAGGACCGTATGCGGAAGAGCTGGATATGGAACATCGGGTCGCGCACCCTCGACTCGACCACCGCGAAGAGGATCAGCAGGGCGATCCCGCCGATGAGCTCGGCGTCGACCCACGGGTTCAACCATCCCATCGAATGCCCGCCGTAGGGAATGAGGCCGTAGGTCAGACCGACCATGACCAGTACGAGCCCGAGCGCGAAGGTGACATTGCCGGCGTAGTCGATCCGGGCCCGTCTGCGCACGCCGGTGTCGTGCAGCTTCAGGTAGGCCCAGACCGTGCCGAAGAGCCCGAAGGGCACGCTGACGAGAAACACCAGGCGCCAGTTGATGTCGGCCAGCAGTCCGCCGGCGATGAGGCCGATGAATGTGGCGGCCACCGCAGCGATGATGTTGAAGCCGATGGCGAACCCCCGACGCTCTGGCGGGAAGGCGTCGGTGAGGATCGCCGTCGAGTTGGCCATCAGCAGGGCCCCGCCCACGCCCTGGACGATTCGGAGGGCGATGAGCGCGCTCGCTCCTGCCGACCCGGAGAACGGCATGGCGGCCAGGGCGATCGACGCCACGGTGAAGATGGCGAACCCGGCGTTGTACATGCGGACCCGTCCGAATATGTCCCCGATCCGGCCCAGGGTGACCACCAGCACCGCGGTCACCACCATGTAGCCCTGGAGCAGCCAGAGCAGGTACCCGATGTTGGAGGGCTGGAGCGGATCCAGATGGATGCCCCGGAAGATGGCCGGCAGGGAGATGATGACGATCGACTGATTGATCCCGGCAATGAATACCCCGAGGGTGGTGTTGGACAGGACGACGGTCCGATAGCGGGACGTGTCGCGGTCGATCGGGGCCGGGACGGGCGGCGCGGTGACGGGGGAGTCGGGAGCCTTCACCCTCGGGTGCCGTCGCAGTTCACAAGTGACAGTTTACGTCAACGTACGATTTGGGCAACCCCAGAGGGGCAACGGCCATGTGCTACGCAAGTGCCCATGGTTCGATTCGCGCCCTTCGCCGGCCTCCGCTACGACCCCTCCCGTGTCGAACTGTCGGCGGTCATCGCCCCGCCTTACGACGTCATTTCCCCCGATGAGCGGGCCCGCCTCGCCGCCCGGCACAGCGCCAACTCGGTCCGGGTCGAGCTGCCCGAGCCGGACAACCGGGCCGGGCTCGACCGCTACGCCAACGCGGCCCGTCAGTTGGAGGAGTGGCAGGAGGCCGGCCTTCTGGTGCACGACCCGGCGCCCTCCTTCTATGCCTACCGGATGACCTCCTCCGACGGTCACGCCACGAACGGGGTCATCGGGGCACTCGGCATCGACGACGTCAGTGCCTCGGACATCCTGCCCCATGAGCAGACGCTGCCCAAGGCCAAGAGCGACCGGCTGGACCTTTTGAAGGCGACCCGGGCCAACCTGTCCCCCATCTGGGGCCTGTCCATGAACGGCGGGCTGAGCGCCACCTTCGTGCAGGAGCGACCGGCCGAAGCCGAGGCCATAGACGACGACGGCATCCGCCACCAGCTCTGGGTCCTGGACGACCCGGCTGCCATCCGGGCAGTGCAGCAAGCGGTGGAGTCGTCACCCATCGTCGTGGCCGACGGTCACCACCGTTACGAGACGGCCCGTACCTATCTCCGCCAGTGTGAGACGACGCCGGCTGCCACGCCGACGGCCGAGTTCGTCATGGCCCTCATCGTCGAGCTCTCCGAGGATCAATTGGCGGTGGGACCCATCCATCGCGGGCTTTCGGGACTGCCGGACGGACTCGATCTGGTCGATGCATTCTCGTCCTGGTTCGACGTGACCAGGGCCGGCGACTTCGACCAGCGCACGGTCGGCGCCCTCGGCGAGAGCCGGTCCCTCGCCCTGATCATGCCCTCGGGCGCCTGGCTCCTGTCACCCAAGGACGGAACGCCTGAGGCGGCCGGGGCCGAGCTCGACTCGTCGATGGTAGCCCTGGTGATCGCCGAGATTCCCGACCACGACCTGGAGTTCTTCAACAGCTGGCAAGACGGGATGCGGGCAGTCGCCAGCGAGCAGGCCCAGGCCGTCATCCTGCTGCGGCCGGTGTCGGTCGAGCAAATCCAGCGGTGGGGCAAGGACCGCCGCCAGATGCCGCCCAAGAGCACGTACTTCTACCCGAAGCCGAGGACGGGCATGGTCTTTCGCGACCTCGACGCACCGGCCTGAGGTTCACCTTCCGGCGGAGCGAGACGAGTGACACACCGAAGAGCCGCGGTCGTGGTCGTGGCCATCCTCATGGTGACGGCGAGCGGGTGTGCGGCGCGCACGGCCGACCCGGCCGCCGGGCACCGGCCCCGGCACATCCTTGATCCGACCACCTCGGTCCCGCCGACGAGCACCACATTGATGCCCTCGGCGACCCCCACCAGCGTCCCGGGCCCGGTTCAGCCCCCGCCCGGGTGGACGGCCGCCCTCACCACCCTGCCCCCGGGGGGCGGATTCACCTCCCTCTCGTGCATTTCGGACACGTTCTGCGTCGCGGCGGGGGGCGGGACCGACGGAAGCACTGCGCCTTCCACGGCCGGGGCCGGCGTGACGGTGTCGTGGGACGGGGCGTCGTGGTCCGAACCCTCGGTCTTCTTCCCGGCGCCGGCTACCGGGACCGTCACCGCTCCGGTGTTGCCGTCCATCTCCTGCACGACGGGACCGTCGTGCACCATCGCCGATGGCTCCGACCACATCAGCACTGGCGACGGGACCAACTGGTCCAATCCTGCGATGATGACGGCTCCATCCGGACCTCCGGCCAACCCGGCCGACCCGGGGCCCGGTCATGCGGGATCGCGCGCCGTATCGATCTCCTGCCCGAGCCCGACGCTCTGCGCGGTGGTCGACAACACCGGACATGCCTCCATCCTGCGCAGCGGTGGCTGGACCGACGCCCAGGGATTCGCCGAACCAGGCGGTGGAGTCGCCCCCTACCAGGAGGGCCACGCCGGTATCACGTGCCTGAGCGCCTCATTCTGCTCCGCCGTGGTCGGCACCGCCGTCCTGGACTGGGACGGCAGCACCTGGTCCGAGGAGCCGACGCCCTGGACGCCGACGCCACCGGCGGGCCCGAGCGCCATCGCCTGCCCCAGCACCCACCTCTGTGCCATCGTGGCCGGCTCGAACCTCTGGGTCCGTAACGGCCAGCCCGGATGGACGCCGGCCGGGGCCGTCGATCCGGGGTCGGTGCTGGATGCGATCGCCTGCCCGGCCGTCTCGTTCTGCATGGCGGCGGATACGGCGGGGAAGGTGCTCACCTGGAACGGCTCGAGCTGGTCGCCGCCCCGTCAGGTCATTCCCCAAGCCGCCCAGTACACCGACGCCGGCACCTCGGTCGCCTGTCCGACCGCCTCGTTCTGCATGGTCATGAACGAGGACGGCGACTACGCCACCTATTCCTCGGGGTAGACCCGACTCCGCCGCCCGGGTCACACCTCGATTCCGGCCATGGCCGCGAGCGCGGTGACCGTGCGCCAATTGCGCGTGGTCGCACTGCGACCCAACCGGCGCTCCAGATAGGTGTTGTTGAGCTTGGTCTTGCCGTACCCGCCCGGGCAGTCGAGATAGACCTGGCGGCCGATGACCGAGCACCGGTCGTCCCCGAACCGGGTTGCGTCGGCATCCAGCGACTCGACCGCCTGCGGGTCCGGCCATTCGGCCAGGAACGTCACGTGGAGGAACTTCGTGTCGACGTCGTGGTGGGCGAAGGGTATGGCACCGAGAATGTCCTCGAGCTGCTTCTTGCTCCGCACGATCACCGGGACCGACCAGCCCAGGTCCGACGCCATGCGGTTCTCGATGGCCCGTCCCACCGCCTCCGGAGAGCCACGACCGGAGCAGACGACACTGCCGCTCTGCAGATACGTCGTCGGGTCGCGGTATCCGGCCCCGTCGACGAGGGAGCGTAGGTCGTCCATGGCCAACCGGTTGCGGCCGCCGACATTGACGCTCCTCAGGAGGGCGACGTAGGTGGGCACAGCGGCATCGTGCGTCGATCCAGCCGATGGCCCGCTCGGCCTACTCGACCGTCCAGGTGGAGCCAGAGCGCAGGAGCCCGCCCAAGTCGCCCCGTCCCCGCTTGGCCGTGGCGTCGGCGATCTGCCGGGACATCTCGGCGCCGTACTCGGGGCGCTCCACGTCCCGGAACACACCGATCGGCGTCGGCTCGTAGGGCCCTCGGGACAGCCGGCTCAGTTGGAAGGCCAACCCCGGGTTGTCGCGGTGCTCGTCATGGACCAGGAGGGCCGACTCCCCGGCATCGGCCACCTCGACGACCTCCAATGAACCGTCGTTGTGGAGCACCACACCCCGCTCGCCGTCGACCCCGAACCGGATCGGCTCACCGTGCACCAGGGGGATGAGCATGGCGGAGCGCTGGTCCTTGCCGGTGATCTGCTCGAAGGCGCCGTCGTTGAAGACATTGCAATTCTGGTAGATCTCGACGAACGAAGACCCCACATGGTCGTGGGCCCGGCGGAACGTCTCCATCATGTGCTTGCGATCCATGTCGTGGGTGCGGGCCACGAACGATGCCTCAGCCCCGAGCGCCAGGCTGAGCGGGTTGAAGGGCTGCTCGAGCGATCCGAACGGTGTCGACTTCGTCACCTTGGCTACTTCCGAGGTGGGTGAGTACTGGCCCTTGGTCAACCCGTAGATCTGGTTGTTGAACAGGAGGATGGTGATGTTGATGTTGCGCCGGAGCGCGTGGATGAGATGGTTGCCCCCGATGGAGAGCGCGTCACCGTCGCCGGTGACCACCCACACGTCCAGGTCCGGTCGGGTGGTGGCCAGTCCGGTGGCGATAGCCGGCGCCCGGCCATGGATCGAGTGCAGGCCGTAGGTGTTCATGTAGTACGGAAACCGCGCCGCGCAGCCGATCCCCGACAGGAACACGGTGCGCTCGCGTCGCACACCCAGCTCGGGCATCAGCATCTGCATGGCGGCCAGGATCGAATAGTCACCGCACCCCGGGCACCACCGCACCTCCTGGTCGGAGGACCAGTCCTTCCGGGTCGTCACCGGGACGGCCACCATCTCCTCCGCAGCGGGGGCTAGATCGGTCATCAGTCGGACGCCCTCCCGTTCGTGGCGTGACCGCTCCGACCGTTGCCGGCGGCGGCGCCGGTTGTGGCGGCCGACTCGGCCGGGGTGGCCATCCCGCCGTCGATCTGTTCCAGCATCACCGCCTCGAGCGCCGCGGCCCGGAACGGGATGCCCTGGACCTGGGTGAACGAGATCGCGTCGACCAGGTACTCGGCCCGCAGGAGCCGGCTGAGCTGGCCCAGGTTGACTTCGGGGACCAGCACCTTCTTGTAACGTCGCAGCACATCACCGAGATCGGCGGGGAACGGGTTGAGATGGACCAGATGGGCGTGGGCCACCCGGTGGCCGCGGGCCCGCACCCGCCTCACCCCGGCGGCGATGGCACCGTAGGTGGAGCCCCAGCCGACGACGAGGAGCTCGGCACCGTCCTCATGGTCGACCTCGGTGGGTGGGATGTCCGCGGCGATCCCGGCCACCTTGGCCGCTCGCAGCCGGGTCATACGCTCGTGGTTGGGGCCGTCGTAGGCGACGTTGCCCGACCCGTCGGACTTCTCCAGACCGCCGATCCGGTGCTCCAGACCGGCCAGGCCGGGCGGCGCCCAGGGCCGGGCCAGGGTGTCGTCGTCCCTGACATATGGCCAAAAGGCCTCGCTCCCGTCGGGATCAGTGTGGTTGGCTTCGGTGGCGAAGCCGGGATCGATGGCGGGGAGGTCGTCGAGATCCGGGAGCCGCCACGGTTCCGTTCCGTTGGCCAGGTACCCGTCGGACAGCAGGATCACCGGGGTCCGGTACTTCACGGCCAGTCGCACCGCCTCCAGCGTCGCCTCGAAGCAGTGGGCTGGCGTCTTGGCTGCCACGATGGGCAGTGGCGCCTCACCGTGGCGCCCGTACATGGCGTGCAGCAGGTCGGCCTGCTCGGTCTTCGTCGGGAGGCCAGTGGAGGGGCCCCCTCGCTGGATGTCGATGATCAGCAGGGGCAGCTCCAAGCTGATGGCCAGGCCCATGGTCTCCGACTTGAGGTCGATGCCGGGTCCGGAGGTGGTGGTCACGCCGAGCCCGCCCCCGAACGCCGCCCCGAGCGCGGCGCCGATGCCGGAGATCTCGTCCTCGGCCTGGAATGTCCGCACGCCGAAATGCTTGTGCTTGGACAGCTCGTGCAGGATGTCGGAGGCGGGAGTGATGGGATAGGTGCCGAGGAACAACCGCAGCCCGCTCAGGGTGGAGGCGGCGATGAGCCCCCAGGCGGTGGCCGTGTTGCCGGTGATGTTGCAGTACTCGCCGGGCTCCAGGGCAGCCGGTCGTACCTCATAGGACGACTCGAACAGCTCGGCGGTCTCCCCGAAGTGGTAGCCCGCCTTGAAGGCCCGCAGATTGGCCTCCATCACCAGCGGCTTGCCCTCGTACTTCTGCGTGATCCAGTCCATCGTGGCCTGGATGGGTCGGGTGTAGAGCCAGCTGATCAACCCGAGGGCAAAGAAGTTCTTCGACCGCTCGGCATCACGGGGCTTGACGCCGGCATCCTTGGACACCTCGGTGGTGATCGAGGTCATCGGCACTTCGTAGACCGTGTAGCCGGCCAACGTTCCGTCGCTGAGCGGATTGGTGTCGTAACCGGCCTTCTTGAGGTTGCGCTCGTCGAACGCGTCCACGTTGACGATGATGGTCGCCCCTTTGGGGAGCCCGTCGATGTTGGCGCTCAGCGCAGCCGGGTTCATCGCCACCAAGACGTTCGGTGAATCGCCCGGGGTCAGGATGTCGTGGTCCGAGATGTGGACTTGGAAGGCCGACACCCCGGCCAGCGTGCCCGCCGGGGCACGGATCTCCGCCGGAAAATCCGGGAAAGTGGCCAGGTCGTTGCCGAGCAGCGCAGACATGGTGGTGAACCGGTCACCGGCGAGTTGCATGCCGTCCCCCGAGTCACCGGCGAACCGGATGACGACGCGGTCCAACAGCTGAGGGGATTTCGGGTCGGTGGTGGTGTCGGACACCGTGCTCCTGTTCGTACTGATCGGCTGCTCGTCTCGTTCTCGCGCCACGACCATCCTACCGTCGACCTTCGTCACGGTATCGGAGGGTCCGGCTCAACTGGGTTCTTGCCACGCCGGTGTCCCCCCTGGCGCCCCCCTGGCACTCAGCGACCCGCCGACAGGCCGCCGTACGGGCCCGTTCAGGGTGAGCCCGGCCAATGCCGTCAGGCGACAGTCACCGCGGTGTCCAGGTAGACGTCCTGGACGGCATGGATGAGGGCTGCACCCTCTTCGATCGGCCGTTGGAAGGCCTTCCGACCGACGATAAGGCCCGAACCGCCGGCCCGCTTGTTGATCACGGCGGTCCGCACCGCCTGGGCCAGGTCGTCGGCGCCTTTTGACTCCCCGCCCGAGTTGATGAGAGGGATCCTCCCGGCGTAGCAATTCACGACCTGCCAGCGGGTGAGGTCAATTGGATGCTCGGAGGTGAGCTGGGTGTACACCAGCGGATCGGTCTTTCCGAACTTCAGGGCGTTGTAGCCGCCATTGTTCTCGGGTTGCTTCTGCTTGATCACGTCGGCCTCGATGGTCACCCCGAGATGATTGGCCTGGCCGGTGAGGTCGGCAGCCAGGTGGTAGTCCGTGTCGCCCTGCTTGAAGGCGGCGTTCCGGAGGTAGCACCACAACACCGTGAACATCCCGAGGCGGTGGGCCTCCCGAAAGGCCTTGGACACCTCGCCGATCTGGCGGTCGGCTCCATCCGAACCGAAGTAGATGGTGGCTCCCACCCCGACTGCCCCGAGATCGGCGGCCTGGCCGACGCTGGCGAACATCACCTGGTCGTAGGTGTTCGGATAGTTGAGGAAATCATTGTGGTTGAGCTTCACGATGAAGGGGATCCGGTGGACGTAACGGCGCGACACGATGCCCAGACCACCGAGCGTGGTGGCAATGGCGTTGCAATCGGCGGCGATGGCCAGGTCGCACAGGCGAGCCGGGTCGAAGTAGGCGGGGAACTTGGAGAAGCTGGCGGCGGCCGAGTGTTCGATGCCCTGGTCGACCGGGAGGATCGACAGGTAGCCGGTTCCGGCCAGCCGTCCGGTGTTGTAGATGAGGGCGAGGTTGCGCAGCACGGTCGAGGTGCGGTCGGAGTCCCGGAAGACCCTCTCGAACTGGTCCGGCCCCGGAAGCGTCAGGTGGTCGGCCGGGAAGGCCTTGGCCACGTGGTTGAGCAACGAGTCGGACTCGTCACCGAGCAGCTGTTCGAGGTTCATGTCGGGAAGCCTAACGGGCCGCTTGGCGACGGTTGGAGGGCCGGTGGCGGGGGGAAGGGGGGCCCAGGGCATCGAGCCGTTCGTCCACATCGTAGGCGTGGGGCTCGGCGTCGCTGATCCGCAGGAAGAGCTCGCGGGACCTGGCCAGGTCGCCGGAGCGCTCCATCAGGTCGGCCAGCACGTACCACTGCCGGATATGGCGTTCGGCCGGGTTACGCACCCGGCGCCCCGCCCCGGCCTCCACCAGCAGTGAGGTCGCCCCAGCCAGGTCGCCGCGGTCGGCGCGGGTGGCGGCGAGCACCAAACGGCCCTCGGAGAGGACCTCCGGATCGGGCGACCCCTGTCGCAGCTCGGCAAAGAGCGCCTCGACCCGCTTGGGCCGGCCGATGGCCCGCTGGCAGTCCATGCGCACCGGGTGTTGGTCGACCGATCCGGTCAGCTCGCTGTAGGCCTCGAGGTGGACGAGAGCCGCCTTCCAATTGCCCTGGTGATAGTGGCTGAGGCCGAGGAGCTCACGGGCGGACGGGGCGTTCGGCACGGCATCGACCACCGTCTTCAGGATGCGAGAGGCGTCCCGGTACCGCTCGCGCTGATAGGCGCCGAGCCCGGCCGCCATCCGCTCGCTGATCCGTCCCCGGAGCACGCCCCAATCGGGCCCAGCGGCCGAGGCCAGCTCGTCGAGAACGTCCGGTGGCAACCCGACCGCCGGTCGGTGCGGGCGGCCGGAGGCCGGCCGAGCCGCCCTCTTCGGTGTGCCCGACGCCGGGCTGCGGGCGCGGTCATCGATGCGTTCCCAGCGCTCGGGAACGAACTCGTCGTCTCGGGTCCTCGCCTGGCGGCGGCCTTCGGCGCTGTCGGCCCCAGGCTTCCGGCGGACGTCGTCGGCCCGGACCGCGCTCGCCCCCCGCCGGGCCACGCTGCCCCACCCCTTGCGCACGACCGGGCCTCCAACCCGAACAGGTCGTCCGGTCCCGGCCGCGCGACTCGGGCCTGCGTTCGGGTTCCTCCGTGCGGCCTTCGCCGGCGGCGGCCGATGTGCGCCGGGAGCAGGCCGGGACCCACCTGGGCCGGGAGTGGCCTGACCACGTCGTTGTCGTTCGGGCTTGTCACGCCGGTCCGCTCCGGGCGGGCGGGTCGTGCCCGACCGGCGGGTGGTGCCGGACCGTCCGGCCGACTCCGACCGGCGGGCTTTCCCGCCCGGTGAGTCGTCTCGCTGCCGGGAGGGCGATGGGCGGCCCCCGGATCCGCCTTCCTTGCGTGACGACCCGGGATCGGGCCGTCCCGTCTGCCGGAAGCTGGCTCGGCCCGAGGCGCCGCTACGGCGCGACGAACCAGGCGGTGGTTTCGACGGCATGCCACCGAGCCTACCGGGAGCTCGGTCGAGGTTCGGGGCGACGGGCGTGTTTGCTGCCAAGGTCGGGTCAGTCGCCGCCGAGGAGATGACTATCCGTCGGTGCCCATCCGGATCTGGTTGCGACCCGGTCAGGCTTCGTTCCCGAGCCGGGTCAGCTACCCGTGAGGGTGGCGGTGAGCGACCGGAGCTTGTCGGGATTCGACACCACCCGCACCCCGACCACCTTCGCGTCCCGGATGTCGAGCACCAGGGACGCAACCACCACCCCATGATCCACCAGGACAGCCCCGGGCTGTCCGTTCAAGGTCGCATCCCGTGGCTCACCGACCAGGCGCTTCGCCACGTTGACGAGGAAGCGTGAGCTGCGGTGCGCCCCGACCACCGGACGCATGGCGGCCCGGACCTTCCCCCCGCCGTCTGTCCACACCACGACGTCGTCGGCCAGGAGCTCGCGAAGGGCATCGAGGTCACCCGTGCCGCAGGCCAGCAGGAACGCATGGGTGAGCTCCCGGCCGTGATCGAGGTCGGCGTCGAAGCGCTGGCGCCGGTCCTCGATGCGCCGGCGGGCCCGTGCCGCCAACTGCCGGCATGCCGGGGCCGTGCGGCCCAAGGACCGGGCAATCTCCTCGAACCGGTAGCCGAAGATGTCGTGCAGGAGATAGGCGGCGCGCTCCGGCGGCGTGAGCTCCTCCAGCAACACGAGAAAAGCGAGCGAGAGTGAGTCGGCCTGCTCGACCACGGTGGATTGGTCGTCGAGCACCACCGGCTCGGGCAGCCACGGTCCCGTATAGGTGACACGCTGGGCGTGAGCCGAATCGAGCTGGTCCATGCACAACCGGGTGACGATGGTCACCAGATAGGCACGCACCGATGCCACCTGGTCCTCACCCCGGGCGAGCCAACGGAGGCAGGCCTCCTGGACGATGTCCTCCGCATCGGATGCGCTACCGAGCATCCGGTAGGCGATCCCGAACAGAAGCCCCCGCCACTCCTCGAAGGCGGCGACCTCCGCCTCAGACGAGGGCGTGGCCATCCACCTCGTTCGAAGCCGCCGGACCGGCCATTCCGGCTGATACCTGCCGCTGGCGCGCGGCGGAACCTCGCACTGCTCGGAAAAGCCCTGGCTCCGCAGTCCCAACCCGGCGTTGAACCGGGAGCGATAGTTCTCGAGTGCCACCCAGGCGGCCAGCTCGACGATCTCGGCATCGCTGAAGTGTCGGTGCAGGCGGTCGGCGAGGTCGCTCGAGACGTCGGCCGGCGTGCACGTGGCCTGCTCGGCGTATTCGAGGACCACCCGCTCCCGCACGTCGAAGACATCGCTCTGGCGCCAGTTGGTGGAGGCTCGCACCTTGGCCGGATCGATTCCTTCGTTCATTCCCTCGTAGTAGCCGTAGTCGACACACCAGGAGCAGCCGATCCTGGTCGACGCGGCCTGAATGGCCAGCCAACGCAGGGTGGGATCGAGCTTGGTCCAACCCTTGGCCGCCGCCGTTTCGATGGCACCCATCGCCAGCAGGACACCGGTGTGATGGGAGGCGGCCCCTGTCGGCTCAACCAACGTGCCGAACCGCCTCCTCGTGTAGCTACGGGCCATCCGGTTGATCGTGCCTTTGGCGTCGTACTTGAGGGGGACATGGGCCATGGTGAAGCACCTCTCGTGGTTGATTCGACTGTCGTCACCCGCTTAGACGGGACAGGCCCTCGGAATGTGACACCCAAACGACCGGGCCGCGACAGCCGGTCATCGCATCCGGCAGTCGGAGCGCGACAACGCCCCCATGTAGGGGGCGTTGTCTGGAGAAATCCCGGCGGCGTCCTACTCTCCCAGGGGGCTACCCCCCAAGTACCATCGGCGCTGGCGGGCTTAACTGCCGTGTTCGGAATGGGAACGGGTGTCTCTCCGCCGCCATGGCCACCGGAAACCGTGCGCTCCCCGGGTCGGCCGCCCACGTGGGTGGGCATCCCGGCTCGGTGCGACCGTCATCGGTCGCCCTTGAGCGTTCCATAGCGAGCACGAGCAAGTTTCCAAGCCCTCGGCCGATTAGTACCGGTCAGCTGAATGCGTTGCCGCACGTACACTTCCGGCCTATCAACGTGGTCGTCTGGCCACGGGCCTTACCAGGTTTTCCCTGTGGGAGATTTCATCTTGGAACGAGCTTCGCGCTTAGATGCTTTCAGCGCTTATCCCACCCGAAGGTCGCAAATCAGCAGTGCCCTTGGCAAGACAACTGACACACGAGAGCTTCGTCCATCCCGGTCCTCTCGTACTAGGGATAGCCTTCCTCAAATCTCCTACGGCTGCATCGGATAGGGACCGAACTGTCTCACGACGTTCTAAACCCAGCTCGCGTACCGCTTTAATGGGCGAACAGCCCAACCCTTGGGACCGGCTTCAGCCCCAGGATGCGACGAGCCGACATCGAGGTGCCAAACCTTCCCGTCGATATGGACTCTTGGGGAAGATGAGCCTGTTATCCCCGGGGTACCTTTTATCCGTTGAGCAACGGCGCTTCCACAAGCAACCGCTGGATCACTATGCCCTGCTTTCGCACCTGCTCGACTTGTAGGTCTCGCAGTCAAGCTCCCTTGTGCCATTGCACTCGACGGCTGATTGCCAACCAGCCTGAGGGAACCTTTGGGCGCCTCCGTTACGTTTTAGGAGGCGACCGCCCCAGTCAAACTACCCACCTGACGCTGTCCCTGATCCGGATAACGGACCGAGGTTAGGGTTCCGGCACATAAAGGGTGGTATTTCAAGGTTGACTCCACACTGGCTGGCGCCAATGCTTCAAAGTCTCCCACCTATCCTACACAATATGTACTAAAACTCAACAGCAAGCTGTAGTAAAGGTCCACGGGGTCTTTCCGTCCTGATGCAGCTAACGAGCATCTTTACTCGTACTTCAATTTCGCCGGGTCTGTGGTTGAGACAGTAGGAAAGTCGTTACGCCATTCGTGCAGGTCGGAACTTACCCGACAAGGAATTTCGCTACCTTAGGCACTTTTGTTACTACCCAATTGACGATCGGCATTTCACCGTCATCGTCGTAGGCGGCTAGGTCATTTCTGCCTAGCTCCTCATGTCGCCATGAGGGTCGGACTGTATCTTCGTCTTCGATCCTGCTCATCGGCAAACTGGAGCGTTACGATCGAAGAGCCCCGCGTGCAGTCTCTGAGGATCCTGCCAATACTTGTTCAATGCTCCTGGTCCGTTGCTTGCCATTGGCATTCATGCCATACGCAAGCCGCACCAGTCGCTCGAACCCTGATCTCGTCAGATGCTCCTTCCTCCTCATCGACCGCACAACGGCCGCAAATGCTACGGAAGTCGCTGCTCTTGACGACGAGAGGATGTCGCTCGAAGAACGGCACAACTGCCGTCTCGAAGTCCCGAAGTGCCTCGACCGAATAGGTCAAGACACTGCTCCTCGGGCCTTTTGGGCGAATTCGCCCGCAGCCAAAGGTCGGAACCATCGCTTCGAGTACCTCTCGATGGTCCTGGTGCTGGTAGACGTGGAACACCGGCTGAAGCTGCCAGCCGCCGTGCCGATGCATCATCGAACTTCGATGCACTGAGACGGAGAAGCAACCTTCACCATCCACAAATCCAACTATCCAGTTGGGATCGAGCACGAGACAAGGAACGGCAGTTTCCTGCTGATTGTCCGCACCGGATGGATTTTCACTTCCCATGCCGCCACCATAGAAAGCGGGTGTGACATGGATGAGTACCACCGGATACTCGGATGTTCCAGCATATAGCGGGTTTTTTAACGGCCAGGTTAAAGTACTA
>CAVYNO010000009.1:0-240925 GCA_963769825.1 uncultured Acidimicrobiales bacterium | reverse complement strand
GACCGTCGGCAATCCCGGTCTGCACCTGGCCACGATGGCGGGTGGACTGCCGGGAGTGTCTTCGGTCATGACCCACTACCTCGAGAAGAAGATGGAGAAACTCGACATCCCCCCCATCCACGAGTTCGTCGAGATGATCGCCGATACCGGCTCTGGGATCTACGTGTGCAAGGCATCAACGGATCTCTTCGAGCTGACCAAAGACGACCTATCGTACAGGTCAAGGACATCATCACCGTCGGCGAGTTCTACGCCATGGCCGCCGGTGGAGAGATCATCTTCACGTAGGTCTCGGTGCGATCTGACGAGGCAGGTGTCCGAAATGGATGACTCCGATTGGGGACCCGGTCGTCACGTCCACTCAAATCCGACATAGGTGAACCGGTCGGCGGGCGTGAGCGGCTCGGCACGGCACAGAATCCGGGGTCGTCCAGATCCACCTGCACGTCCAACCTGAGAATGTGTGTCCTCGGGTCGAGCTGGCTCAGTAGTTCACTGATGAGCTTGGGGGCCATCACCGTGATCGAGCTGTCGGAGGTCGACCGGCTCGCCAGACTCACGGGCATGCCGACCACGTTCGGAAGGTCGAAGTCGACCTGCATCGCGCCCGTGAAACCTTTTCCATTGATGGTCACCGACGTCCCCCCGGTGACCGGACCGGTGACGGGGGTGATGCTGGTGATGACAGGTCCTTGCAGTGGGAGCTGATCGGCGTGTGTGGGCCTGCTGATCGCGGGTCCGGCCAGGAATACTTCGACATCGACAACGACCTGGCCGCGACGGTCGAGGACGTTGGCAAAGTCTGCGGTCGGACCGAGCAACGTCAGCGTGAACGCAAGGGAGTAGTCGGTGGAGGGTGTTGTGACCGAAAACGACTCCTGCCCACCGTTCCGGCCTACCAAGACCACGTTGCTCGCGCCGAGGCGGCCCACACCGGTGACGTTGATCGTCGAGCCGGCCTGGTGTGGAACCGAGCCCGGATCAACAGTTTCCACCCGCGGCCCGAGGAAGGTATACCGGTCGGTTGCGGTATGAGGGCTCCCGAGGGGGCATCCGGAATGCTGGCCGAGAGCTGAGATCCGTCATGGGATGGGCGACTGGACGAGTGACATGTTCGATCCGCGCGTGGACGGGGGATGGAGTCCAGATAGGTTTCGGTTCCCGGAACCTAGTCAGGCTGTCACCAGGCACTTCACTGTGGAGGTAGTGCAATGTTTTCGAACCGCTCCGGACCCCTTTGCCAAGGTCCTTGAGCTGGCCTGACGCGATTCTGGAGAGCTGGTTCGAGTCCGCTTAGACGGGCAGTACGGAAAAGGCGGACGCGACCTTTGCCCATTCCACAGGCTCGTCTATGACGGTCAGCGGCGCCACATTCGTGGCGGATCAGGAGCCGGATTGCCTAGTTCCCCGTTGGCGAGTGAACGTGAGATGAGTGACGCCGCTGGGGGCACTGACCACTTCGACCTCGAAGCGCCGCTCGAGTGCCTCCGACCCGTCCCAGAGGCGTTCGCCACGCCCGAGGACGAGCGGCACGACGGCAATGTGCATGTGGTCGATCAGGTCCGCACCAAGGAACTGGCGGATAGTCGACGGTCCGCCGCCGATACGGACATCGAGGCCGTTGGCAGCCTCCCGAGCCACTTTCAGGGCGTCAGCGGGGTTGGCGTCGATGAAGTGGAAGGTCGTACCGCCCTTCATCTCGATCGAAGGCCTTGGGTGGTGGGTCAGCACGAACACCGGCGTGTGAAACGGTGGGTCGTCACCCCACCAGCCCTTCCACTCGTCGTCGGTCCATGGGCCACGTTGCGGACCAAATTTGTTTCGTCCCATGATCTCTGCGCCGATGCCCGGGACCCAATTGCTGGCGAGCGAGTCGTCGACACCAGCGCTACCTCCTGGCTCGCCCGCATCTCGCGGAATGTCCGGGTGCCGAAGAACCACTCGTGTAGTCGGCCCCCCGCGTGCCCGAACGGCGCTTCGAGACGCTGTCCCATGCCCGTCCCGAAGCCATCGAGCGAGACCGAGAAGTTGTGGACGCGAACGTGGGACATGGGATCTCCTCAACGATCTGGTTCGGGAAAGGACCAGGTATGGTCCGACCTTCCCAAGTGGTCACTTCCATTTCTAGACGAGTCGGACCCGCCGGAATCATCGGTCACACGGGTCCGGGCGATTCTTCTTGATTGCCGGTTGGTGCTTGGCGCCGACGAGTCGTTCGACTTCGCGGAATCATATGCAAGCGAGCGGAACGCCGACATCACCCTGAACGGCCTCGACGCGCGAAATCTGCCAACAGATCTGCCAACGGAGGCCGGTGGAGGTAATGACCAATATGTTCGAACCGCTCCGGACCTCTTCGCACCCTAGTTGAGCTGGTCTAACGAATCTTGCCGGGCTCGGTTCGAGTCCGCTCTGTTCGATGCGGCCGACGTCGCCACCACACACCCCCGTCGGTTCACCGGCATGGCCTCCTCAGACCGGGCCCAGGACGCCATCCGGTCACGGTACGTATCGGTCGGTAGTGAAGCAGCGATCGAAAGCACTCGTGGAGCCAACGGTTATAGCGCTGTTCCAACCCGGCAGATTCAACGTGATCGTGGAGCCCCCGCCACCTCGGCGCGAAGATTCATCGCTGGAGCCCAGAGCCATCGGGCTAGATAATCTCTCAATTCTCGGCCGTTGCGGGGGGGGCCCGGGTCGAGCACGAGTGACTGAATCGTTCGCAGGACATGCTCGAGGAACTCGTCGAAGATCATTCCGCTGAGTCCCAGTGAGCGCCAATCGATCTCTACCCGCTCGAAAAGGGATCGGCCGAACGTCATCGCGGTGTCAGAGGTGATCCCGCGTGCGAAGGTGCTGACCCTTTCCGGGCTGAGCAACAGGCCGATATAGGGCTCCGTGGGGAGCTGTTCGAGCGTTGTGGCTACCATCTCGACGACGATCGAACCCGGGTCCTTGATCCGGTCGACCCGCGACGCAAGGTGATCCATGAAATCACCTACCGCATCGAGCGCGGTTGCCTGGAGCAGATCCTCGGTGCTCGCGAAGTACCGGTACACCGTCTGGCGAGTGACGTGGAGTGCGTCGGCAACGTCCCGGATCGTCGTCGACGGACCGCTCCGGTCGATGCATTCGCGAGTCGCCAACAGAATGCGGTCGATGGCTTCGTCGTCACTGGCGGGAGGCTTCCCTCCCCATCCGTGCGTCCGCATGGATCAGTTGTGCCTCGTGCTCGAGAGGTCCGACCCGGCATTGACCATACACAGTGAGTTTAGTGTATTGTCTGCGTCCGAACCGCTCGCTGCGAGTCGACCGGGACTGCGGGCCGCCTGTCGCCGTCCCGCAGTTCGATGGGGAGGTGCAATGAGACAGATCGTCGACAGCGATCCGTTCGAGGTCGATCTCACCGATAGGAACCTCTACGACAACGGTTTCCCCCACGAGATCTTCACCAGCCTTCGATCTGAGAAGCCGGTGAAGTGGCAGGCGTTCCCCGAAGGGTTCCCTGGCAACCATGATCGCGGCTTCTGGGTGCTCTCCAGGCACGAGGACGTTCAGATGGTGAGTCGAGAACCCGAACTGTTCTGTGCTTTCGACGGTCCTCAACTCAGTGACCAGCCCGAGATCGCTGGGTCGATGCTCGTCAGCATGGATGGTGCAGACCACATCCGGCTACGGCGGCTCATCAGCGCCGGGTTCACACCACGAATGGTGAAGCAACTCGAGCAGCAAATCCGACAATGGGCCGAGTCGATCGTGGATCGCGCGCTGCAACGAGGCGAGTGTGATTTCGTTGCGGAGATTGCCTACAAACTCCCGATGCACGTGATCGCGGACATCGTTGGCATCCCCCTCGAAGACCGCGAATGGCTCTTCACGCTCACGAACGAGGCACTGCAGGGTGGCCTCACCGAGAGCTCACGATCACCCGACCAGCATCTCCAGATTCAGATTGAGATGTTCGACTATGCCCAAAAGCTTGGACGGGAGAAACGGAGAAATCCACAGAACGATGTGTGGACAATCCTGTCGACAGTCGAGGTCGAAACCGACGACGGCGAACGAACTGCGCTCAGCCAGGTCGAGCTGGACCTCTTTTTCATGTTGCTCACCATTGCGGGGAGCGAGACCACACGCAATGCAGTGTCCCAGGGACTGGTGGCACTGCTCGACCACCCGACACAGCTCCAACGGCTGCGCAGCGAGCCTGGGGCGATTTCCCTTGCGGTGGAGGAGGTCCTCCGGTGGTCTTCACCAGTCTCCTACTTCGCCAGGCGGGCCACACTGGACACCGAGGTCCGTGGCGTCCCGATTGCCAAGGGTGACCGTGTGACCATGTGGTTCCCGTCGGCGAATCGCGACGAGGAGGTATTCGACGACCCTTTCCACTTCGACATCGGCCGGAGCCCGAACCCACATGTCACCTTCGGGGGCGGTGGCGTGCACTTCTGTCTTGGGGCGCACTTGGCGCGACGGGAGCTCGCCACTCTTCTGGAGGTGCTGCTCGAGCGCACACGCAGGATCGAGCTCGCAGGAGTCCCTTCCTTCACCTCGCTCGGGATCTTCAACCCGATCCTGCTCTTCATGCGGGAGTTACCTATCCGGGTGACGTAGGGAGGTCGAGGCTCACGCAGGACCATCCTGCAACTGCCGGATATCGCTCGGAGTTGCACCTCAGCGCGGTTCGAGTCCGCTTCGAGGAGCGGAACGCCGACATCACCCCTGAACAGGCGCGACGCGGTGAAATCTGCCAACAGTGTGCAACTGACGGGGTCCGCTTACACGCGGGCCTTGGTCTTTTGTCGTAGCCGTTCGTAGGGCGTCTGGCCCCCCAGGCCGCCGTGGGGCCGATCGTAGTTGTAGTAGTCCTCCCACTCTTGGAGCTTGTTGTTGAAGACCTTGGCGTCGTCTATGACCGCCCCCTCCAAGAGCCGGTAGAACTCCTCGGCATCGATCCGGTGGGATCTCTCCACTTTGCCGTTGAGGCGGGGAGTCCTGGGCTTGATGTAGCGGTGTCCGACGCCCTTATCGAGCACGTGATAGTGGAATGAGGAGCCGAACTCTGACCCGTTATCGGTCTGGACCTGCTGGACCACAAATGGGAGCCGCTCGAGGACGTAGTCGACGAACTGGATGGCGGTCTTCTGGTTGAGTGCCGGGTAGATCCGCAGCACCCGGAGCCGGGTGCAGTCGTCGATGGCGGTGAACTGGTAGTACTTCTTGCGGGGTGCCCCCTTGATAGGAGCGATGAACTTGACGTCGATCTGGACCTGGTGCCCGGGCAGCTGCTTCTCGTAGCGCTGGAAGCGCTTGTCGAGTCGCTTGTAGCGCTGGGAGCTCGGCAGCCGGCTCATGTCTAAGCGCTTGAGGATCCGCCAGACGCCCGAATTCGAGATCTCGACGTCGTGATAGCGCTTCAGGTACATGGCGATCTTCGCCGGCCCGAAGTGGTAGTTCTTCCGCAAGTAGATGATCTTCCCGACCACGTCCACATGGGTGGCGTTGGGGCTCACCTTGGGGCGTGTTGAGCGGGGTCTCAGGCCCTCTTCGCCGAACTCTTCGTAACGGCGTTTCCAGCCGTAGAAGGTCTGTCGGGTGATCCCGTAATAGCGGCAGGTCCTGGCGACATTGCCGGTGACTTCCTCGGCGTGGCTGAAGATCGCCAGGCGTCGCTTCACCTCGCGATCGATCTCTGTCTCGGTCATCCGATCTCCATAGGATCTGGAGACCCGGAGTGTCAAGGAACTCCGTCAGTTTTAGAGTTGTGCCAACAGATGTGAGGCCTCGGTACCCGAGCGACGAATTGGCTCCGGCTCCTGGGTGACGGGAAGTCGAAGGTTCTAGGCCGCATTGACGCGGTCCGGTCTACCACCAGGGTTTCCGAGTGCACCGTGCTCCTTTCCTCGGTCGTGGCGTTTGGCGTGGGTGCGCAGGAGTTTCCCGTCGATGGAGATCTTGACGGTGTCGCGAGTGATGGTGAGCTCGACCGAGCGCCGGCGAAAGGCGTTCCCCACCCGGTACTGGGTGCCGGCGAAGCTCACCGAACCCTGGCCGTTGACCTTCCGGACCACCACCGCCCCCGTCGGGGTGGGGTCCGAGGCAGCGAGGGCGGCCCGGTGGAGACGCATTTCCTCGTCGGCCAGATGGCGCCGGGCGTGGGTGGCCACGAGCACCCCGTCGTGGAAGATCTCGAGGAGCCCGTGGCGGCTGAAGACCTCGACGGTCTGGCCGGTCAGGTGCCGGCCCACGTGATACCGGAAGCGCAAGACGTCGATCTTTCCGTTCTGATGCACGCGCCGAAGCAGGCGGGTCTCGCCGGGTCGGGTAGTGGGCGTCGGTTCATCGTCGGCATCCTCGACGGGCTCATGCCGTGTCAGGACGAAGCGGGCATTCGGCGGTCGGTTGCCGAGGCTCTGGTGCTCCCGGGTGTGGTTGTAGTCGTGCACCCAGGTGTCGATAGCCGCCTGCGCCTCGTCGATGGAGGCAAAGACCTTTCCGCCCAGGAACTCGCGCTTCAAGGTCTTGTGGAAGCGCTCGATCTTACCCGTGGTGGTGGGAGATCCGGGGGCGGTGAGCAAGTGGCGGATCCCGTGCTCCTGGCAGATGCGGTCGAAGCGCACGAGCCCCGTGCCCGGTCCGAAGCGCCCGGTGAAGACCTTGCCGTTGTCCGACAAGATCGCCTCGGGACGGCCATGGCGCTCCATGGCCTCGAGCAATGCGGCACACACCGGGGTCGCCGTGGCTCGGGCCACGACCTTGGCGCAGATGCAGAATCGGGAGTGGTCGTCGACGCCGGTCACGACCGACGGCCGGGAGCCGTCGGCGAGGCGCACGCCGAGGGTCACGTCCATCTGCCAGAGCTCCATTGGGCGAGAGCGCTCCCAGCGCTTGTAGTCGCTCGGCCGTCGCTTCCTCGGCTTGGGCTCGAGCAGCGTGTGTCGCACCAGGCAGCGATAGATCGCCGATCTGGAGGGCAACGGCTCGATACTCGCTCGCATGAGACGGTTGAGCAGGGTGCGGGGCCCCCACTCGGGGTGGGCTCGTCGCATCTCGAGGATCTTCGCCTCCACCGTGGGCGGCATCTGGTGAGGGCATGTGTCGGGCTTCGAGCTCTTGTCGACGAGCCCCGCCAAGCCGCCGGTGGCATAACGCACCAGCCACTTGTGCACGGTCTGCCGACTCACGCCATAGCGACGGGCGACCTCGGTCACAGTGGTCGCACCGTCGGTGACCTCGAGCACGGCCTTATAGCGCTGTTCCACGAGCCCCAGCTCCACCAGCACGACGCATCCCTCCTTGGTCGCGGACGTATTCGTCCACAGCCAAGAACCATCGAGCTGACCAGGCGCGGATGGAGTGTCGCCCACCTACCGGAGCCAGTGTCGCCCAGGAGCCGGAGCCGCGTCCGGAAAGTGTCGCTAAGGAGCCGAAGCCAGTGTGTCGCCCAGGTACCGGAACTTCACAGTTGTGCCAACAGAAGCCGGTGGAGGTGAACGGACTCGAACCGTCGGCCTCTACATTGCGAACGTAGCGCTCTACCAGCTGAGCTACACCCCCGACGGGTCGAAAGATTACCTCTCCGCCGCGGCCGCCTGGAACACGCAATTCCGACGCCGCTGCCTACCAGCATGGTGAGCAAATGTTCGCCCGTTCCAGTGGTACGTCAGCGGTTACCCCGTCGAGCTCGTTGTCGAGCTGCTCGATGGCGTGGTCGTGGTCGTGGTCGTGGTTGTCGTTGTGGTCGAGGTCGAGGTGGTCGGTGAGGTGCTGGTCGGGGTAGGGGGCGGCGGGGACGTCGTCGTGGTCGAGCTGGCGGGTGGGACTGTCGTCTGCCCGGCGGGCGTCGGGAACGTCCAGATAGCCGCCGCGCAGTAGCTGGCCGTGTCGGCTACCACCACGTCGACGCCGGGCAGGGTCGAGAACGTCCAGACATTGATGGGCGGACCGGTTTGGAGGCAGGCCAACGCCGGATCGTTCGTGCTGAACCCGGTGAGCGTGCCCAGGTACTGGACGTTGCCGAACGAGGCCGGCGGTGCCACCGGCGTGAGGGGCAACCTGGCGCCCTCCCAGACCCCGGTGGACGAGAAGCCCGAGCCGGCAGGTGCCGACACCGACGCCGTTGGCCCGGTCTGAAGATCCTTGACGGCGGGCGAGTTCCCGAGCAGGGCGGCCAGCATCGCCGGGTTGTTCCCGTCCATGCCCAATGCCCAGATACCCAAGCCGGCGATGTGGAAGGTGCTGGCCAGCTGGGCTTTGAGGGCCAGCGAGGTGGGGTCGTCGAAGAAGGTCTCATGCCACTGCGATCCGACCTGATAGGCCGTCCAGGGCGTCTGAGTCGATGGATCCCAGTACGTCGGATGGCCGGATGACTCTATTTCAGCGTCGCTGAGCGGTGATTCGCCTCCGGTCGGCTGGGCGTTCCTCGTCCCGTCCGATGTCGGCCAGTCGTACCCGTAGTAGGGCACGCCGAGAATCACCTTCTGCGGCGGGACCACCGCCGTGAATTGCTGGAGGGCCTCGGTGTCGTTGAACCCCCCGCCGACCAACGGTGCCGTGGCGCTGGGGATCTGCCGGTCGTTCATGTCGTAGGCCATGATGAAGAACCCGTCGAGGGCGGGGGCCAGGCTGGCGATGTCATAGAACCCCGCGCTGTCGCCGGCCGCGCTGGCGTAGGTGGCCATCGTCACCTGCCAGTGGGGGTTGGCCGAGTGCAGTGCCCGCGACACCGAGGTGAGGAGCGAGGTCAGGCCCTGACGGTCGCCGCTCCCCTCCCCTTCGAAGTCGAAGTTCACCCCATCGAGATTCTTGGCCGAGATGGCCGACACGAGAGCCGACGACAGGCGCGCCGGAGCGTTGGGGTCGGACGTGATGGCGTTGAGTGAGCTCTGGCTGAAGCAGGTCACCGTGAGCACCACCCGGTCACCGGCCGCGTGGGCCCTCGTCACCAGATTGGCGAGGTCTTGGCTCTCGTAGCCGTTCCAGCCCGACCCACTCTGGTTGAGCGTGCCGTCGGCGTTGGCGTCCACGCTGAAGTAGGCCAATGTGGTCAGGTTGCCCACGTCGAACGCCGCCGACTGGGGCAACGTCCAGTAGGGCGCATAGCCGAAGATCTCATGGGACTGCAGGGGAGGCGACCCGGCCAGAGAGGGTGGTGCCGGTGCCGGAGCCGAGGTCGCGGGCGGCAGGTTGACCTCGGGGTGGACGCCGAATGCCTGGGAGGCGTTGCCGCCCGTCGCCCCTCCGCTGGGTCAGGGCGCCACTGGCCGAGGATCCGAACGAGGTGCTGCTGCCGGCGAGGAGGACGAGCGCGATCAGTCCCACCGCGATCGGCCCGATGCGGCTGCGCCCGTGCTCGTGCCGGGGATCGCCGTGGTCCCGTCGTACAAGGGTGAGCCAATTCGACGACACCGCGGCTGCCTTCGCCACTGCGAGTGCCACCGCGAGTTGGAAACCGCTGGCCTTTCGAGCTTCGAGGCACCCGCTTACGGCCTCGCCAAAGGCTTCGACTTCGGGAGCCGGTGCGGCGAACCTCAACGGGCTCTGGTCGCCGAACCACCCCCCCTCGCGCATCTCGATCTCGAGCACCCGCAGCGGCAGAGCAGCCGGCAACTGCAGGGCCGTCGGCCGGTCCGGGCCCCGCGTCCCCACACCGGTCATCTCGGACCAGGGGAGAAGCGACGGCACGTCCGAACCGGGTACCGGCGACGGCGTAACGATGAGTCCGAGCTCCGTCGCCCGCAGCTCCACAAACGAACCGGCTGGCCCGCCACCGACGGGTGCGCCACCCATCGCCTCCTCGACGACCAGTTGGGCGCGCAGCGAGAGGGGCGGGTGACGGGTCGGATCGTGAGGCATCGAACGACGTTCGGATCTCATGGATTCGGAGGGAAGAGCGGTGGGGAGCCGCACTCGAGCGGTGCTTGAAGACACCACCCGGTACGTGCTCAGGCTACCACCGGCAAGACGTTTTTGGCCATGCACAAGGGAATTTCTCGAACCGACCGGCGATCGGTCCGGCGAGCTGGGGGTACGTCGGGTTTGAGGGCGAGCTACTAAAGAGTTCGTCCCGGAGTTCCGACAATTGGGCAGCGGCTGTCTGTGTCCAGAGGCAATGCGTGCTTCACAGAAGGCAACGGATCGTTCACCATGAGCTCGTCAAGCCAACCTGTCCGTGAGTCGGTGATCCCATGATCTTCGTCGAGGGGTTCCGCCTGCTGTTCGTGCTGGCCGGATCAGCGGCCGGGTTCGAGATCGGACGGAATATCAGCTCGAGCCCCCGCGCGTCCGTGGTTGGGCTGCTGTTGGGTGCCGGCGTGAGCTACGTGCTGGGCGGGGCCGGCGGGCGCCTGATCGACAAGGGACTGCAGCGAGCCGTCTTCCTCTTCCGCAACACACCCCCGGGCGAGGTCTTTGCCGCCTCGATCGTCTCGACCACGGGGATGTTGCTCGGCCTGGTGGTCGGCCTTCCGTTCATGGTCGTCTACCGGACGAGCTTCGCCCTCCTCGCAACGGCGTTCGCGTCATGGATCCTCGCCACGGCCGGGTGGAGGCTCGGATCGGTCAAGGGTCGCCAGATCGTGGCGGCCGCCGGCCTGTCAAGAATTCTGGCCCCGCAGCCGACTCCACCTCAAGGTCACGCCCTGTTGGTTGACCCCTCCGCGCTGATGGACCGGTTCCTCCTGGAGCTCGGCCGAGGGGGGCTGCTGCCCGGGGGCTTGGTCATACCGCAGTTCGTGGTCGATCACGTGCAAGCCGTCGCCGAGTCGCCTGATCCGGTCAGCTCACGCCGGGCCCGCCGGGGACTCGAGTCGGTGGAGGCCCTCCGGGAGATGAGTGTGCCGGTGCACGTGGCCCGGGACGAGGTCCCCGAGGTCGACGATCCCACCACCAAGCTGCTCACGGTGGCGCGCCGGGTCGGTCTACGCATCGCCACCTGTTCCTCCAACGTCGTCGACGAAGCCATCCGCTGGGAGCTGGCCGTCGTCGATCTCCGGGAGGTGGCGAGCCGGCTCAACCCCGATCACCTGCCCGGGGAGCGTCTGAACGTCGACCTGGTGAAGGAGGGTCGCCAGCCTCGGCAGGCCGTCGGCTACCTCCCCGACGGGGACATGGTCGTGGTCAACAACGCAACCCACCTGGTCGACCGGGGCACGGTGGGGGTCACGGTCCTATCGACCCGGGCCACCAGTCAGGGACTCATGGTCTTCGCCAAGCTGGCGACCGAGCCCGGAGCTGCCGATCAAGAGGTCAACGGTCACGCGTGAACCCCGATCACATCTGAATTGAGAACTCCCTGGGCAGGGAGAGCCAGGCCCGGCAAACGGGTCGAACCGTGGTCGGGCGCGGCGGTACCGAAGGAGAACGACCGCAAGCAACCCATCGCCTATTGCCCCCCTCGGAGCCGCACGCCACCAACCGAGTGTGCCGTGCGGACCACGCTGTACTGCTGTGACGCTATGGCAACCGTGGTGGGTGGTGCAACGTGCATCCCGGAGAGTGACGGTCCCGTCACGAGCGAAGTCGATGCCTGCCTTCACCGTCGATCGGTCGAGTTGATCACGCTTCTTTCACCGCGGCCACCAACTTCGTCAAGCTGTCCTTGGCGTCGCCGAACAGCAGGGTCGTCTTCTCGTCGAAGAGCAGATCGTTGTCGATGCCGGCGAACCCCGGCCGCATCGAGCGCTTGAGGAACACGATGTTGGCGGCCTGGTCGGCGTTGATGATGGGCATGCCGTAGATCGGGCTCCCCGGTGTGTTCTTCGCCGCCGGGTTGACCGTGTCATTGGCGCCGACCACCAACGCCACATCGGCCGTCGACATCTCGGGGTTCGCCTCGTCCATCTCCTTCAGCTCGTCATAGGGAACGTTGGCTTCCGCCAACAGGACGTTCATGTGCCCCGGCATGCGGCCGGCCACCGGGTGGATGGCGTAGAACACCTCGACACCCCGCTCCATCAGGAGGTCGGCGAGCTCGCGTGCGGTGTGCTGCGCCTGGGCCACAGCCAGCCCGTAGCCGGGGATGATGACCACCTTGCGGGCGTAGGCCAACAGCACGCCGATGTCCTCGGCGGTGCCGGCCTTGACCGGACGGGTCTCGCCGGCCCCGTCCGCCCCCCCACCGGCCGTCACCACCGACCCGAAGGCACTGAAGAGGATGTTCGGCAGGGAACGGCCCATGGCCTTGCTCATCAACCGGGTGAGCAGCATGCCCGACGCTCCGACCAAGGTGCCGGCGATGATCAACAGGTTGTTGTTGAGCGTGAACCCCGAGGCGGCCACGGCCAGGCCGGTGAACGAGTTGAGCAGCGAGATCAACACGGGAACGTCGGCCCCGCCGATGGGCAGGACGAAGATGACCCCGAGGACCAGCGACAGCCCGGCCGTGACGGCCAGCAAGGGAACACTGCCGGTCACCAGGGTCGCCACGGCCAGCGAGAGGATGGCCACCCCCACGATGCCGTTGATGACCTGCTGCGCCGGGTAGGTGACCGGCCGCCCGGTCATGAGCTCTTGCAGCTTGGCGAAGGCGATGGCGCTCCCGGAGAACGACACGCAGCCCACGAGCACACCGAACAGCACCTCGGCGATGCGGTACACCGCGGGCTTGCCCGGTGCCTCGATGACGAAGACCACGATCGAGATCAAGGCCGCCGCCCCGCCGCCGACCCCGTTGAAGATGGCCACCATCTGGGGCATCGCCGTCATCTTGACCAGGCGTGCCGCCGGCACGGCGACGGCCGCGCCGATGGCCATGGCCACCAGGGTGAGGACCAGGTTGAAGGTGTGGGCCCGGACGGCGGGGTTGGCGAAGGTGAAGCCCACGGCCAGGGCGGCCGCTGCTGCTGCGAGGAGGTTCCCGTTTCGGGCGTGCCTCGGAGAGCTGAGCCCCTTCAGGGCGACGATGAAGCCGATGGCGGCGATCAGGTAGACGAGATCGATGCCGGTGTTGAGGCTCACGCAGCACCGTCCGGTGTGACCTCGTCACCACGGTCCTTCTTGGCCGCTCGCTCGGAGGGTTTCGGCTTGAACATCTCGAGCATTCGGTCGGTGACGACGAATCCACCCACGATGTTCAGGGTCGCCAGGATCACGGCCAGGAAGGCCAAGGTGATCTGCAGCGCGCCGTGCGCCTCTCCCATGATGATGATGGCCCCTACGAGGACAATGCCGTGGATCGCATTGCTCCCGGACATCAGCGGGGTGTGCAGGATGCTCGGTACCCGTCCGATGACCTCGTTCCCGACGAACGCGGCGAGGACGAAGATGGTGACGAACGCGACGATCCCGGTGCTCATGATGCCGTCTCCTCAGATCCGGGGCTCCCGGCGCCCGGTGCTTCCTCGTCCTCGCCACCGGCCGGCGGCCGGGTCGGCGTCGCCGGGGCCACGCCGCCCGGCAGGCCCAGGGCCTCGGCGGTCGGCCCGTGCACGACCTGCCCGGCGCGTACGACACAGGTACCGGCCACGATCTCGTCGTCGAAGTCGGGGGCGAGCTCCCCGTCCTTGACCAGCAACCCCAGGAAGTTGGCGATGTTGCGGGCATAGAGGAAGCTGGCGTGCGTCGGCATGCCGGCCGGCGGGTTGGTGAGCCCGACCACGGTGACGCCGTCGACGACCACATCCTCGCCGGGCACGGTCAGCTCGCAATTGCCTCCCGAATCGGCGGCCATGTCGACCACCACCGAGCCCTCGGCCATCCCATCCACCATGGCCGCAGTGACCAGCAGGGGGGCCTTGCGACCGGGGATCTGCGCGGTGGCGATCACCACGTCGGAGGCAGCCACCTCCGCGCCCAGAAGCTCCTGCTGGCGGGCCAACTGCTCGGTCGACTGCTCTTGCGCATAGCCGCCCGTGCCCTCCTGTGTCTCGAGGTCGAGATCCACGAACTTGGCGCCAAGGCTCTCCACCTCTTCCTTGGCCGCGGCCCGCACGTCATAGGCACGCACCACCGCACCCAGACGCCGGGCAGTGGCGATGGCCTGCAGGCCGGCGACACCGGCTCCCATGACGAGCACCTTGGCCGGAGGCACCGTCCCGGCCGCCGTCATGAACAGCGGAAAGAACTTGGCCAGGTGCTCGGCGGCCGACAGTCCGGCCCGGTAGCCGGACACGGTCGACTGCGAGGAGAGGGCGTCCATCGACTGGGCCCGACTGATCCGCGGCAGGAGGTCGAGGCTGTAGACCGTCGCGCCTTTCGCCGCCAGCGCACGCACCATGTCGAGCTCGGCACCGGGTTGGAGGAAGCTGACGATCGACACCCCGCCGGGTAGCGCGGCCACCTCGTCGGCGGTCGGTGGCTGCACCTTGGCCACCACGGCGGCACCCTCCAGGGTCGCAGCCGCGTCCGACGCCACCACCGCCCCGGCCTGGCGGTAGTCGGCGTCCGGAAAGCGGGACGCGCTCCCCGCCCCGGTCTCGACGATCACCTCCACACCTGCGCCCGCCAGCCGGGCCGCCACCTCGGGAACCATGGCCACCCGGGTCTCTCCCGGGCGCGTCTCCCTCAGAACGGCGAGTTTCACGGCCTGAGGTATACAGGCAAAGCACCGGTGGCGACCACTCTGTCCGTATGGCTCGGGCCGCGCCGCGACGATCGGCGGTTGCACGGCGCACCGGCGTGTGCCCGGCGCGCTCTGGAGTGTTGACCAGGCCTGATGCCGGCCGTCAGGGACCGGGCGGGCCTACGCCGACCGCGTCGAGCGGCTCTTGGTGCGCTTGCGGCCCAGGCGGCTGACCAAAGCCGGTGCCGCCACAGGGTCGTCACTAGGCTCGGCATCCGCCACCTCGTCCCCGGGTGGCTCCTCCTCGGGACGGTCAGGCGCGGCGGCTCCGGGTACCGGCCCCCCGAGCGGCGGCCCGACCTCACCGTCGGCCCCGACGTCAGGCTCGGGCTCCGCCTCGCCGGCCTCCACACCGCCGTGACCCTCCTCCCCGGTGGCACCGGCACCGGCCGCGGTGTCGGCGACGGTCTCCGTCTTGCTCCCCTCGTCGATGGGACGGAGCAGCGAGCGCTCGCTGGTGCGCGAGTAGTGGGGCACCTCGTCGCGGCGGGCCAGCTCCAGGGCGTCGTCGCCCGACATCGGCAGAGCGAAGAAGAACCCCTGGGCCGCGTCGGCTCCGAACGAGCGCACGATCTCCACCTGGGCGAGGTTCTCGACTTGCTCGACCAACGCCGACATGCCGAGGGAGTGCGCCATGTGGATGACCGTCTCCACGACGAGCCGGTTGATCCCCTGGGTGGACTCGAGGCCCGAGATGAACGACCCATCGATCTTCACCGTGCTGATGGCGTGGCGCCGGAACGGCTCGAACGAGGACCAGTTGGTGCCCACGTCGTCCACCGACAGCTGGACGCCCATCCGCGACAGATCCTTCAGGTCGCCGGAGGCTGACGGGTCGCCGATGGCATCCTCGGTCACCTCGAGCGTCAGCTGTCCGCTGGGGAAGCCGGTCCCCTCGAGCGCGTTCTCGACCGCTTTCGAGACCTCGCCGCGGCGCAGCTGCTCGATGGTGCAGTTGACACCGAGCTGGATGCTCGGCGACCAGGAGCAGGCCTGGCGGCAGGCTTCCACCAGCACCCAGCGGGTCAGCGACACGATGTCACCGCTGATCTCCGCCTGAGGGATCAGCTGGACCGGCGAGATCACCCCTTCGGTCGGGTGCTGCCAGCGCACCAGGGCCTCCAGCCCGAGGAGCCGCCCACTACGGAGGTCGACGACGGGAAGGAACTCGAGGAAGGGGCTACCGGCGAGTGAAAAGGTGAACTCGGTGTCGGTCACCATGGGCACGCCGCCCCGCGCCCGGACGCGTCGCCGGTCGGGACATGACAATTACAGGCGGGACGCGAACCTCCGGTCACACGTGAGGCATCGACCGCCCCTGATCCCCACTTGAGGAGTTTCGGCCCTTGCGGCGGCCGGCGCCGCCTGTCCGCTACCCCCCGCCACCGGCCTCATCACCCAGGACCCGCTCCACGGCGACGAGGAAGGCGGGCCGCTCGCCCCCGCCGTGGGCCACCAGGTTGGCGCCGCTCACATATCCCGCCACGGGCGAGGCCAGCATCAGGCACAGCCCGGCCACGTCCTCGGGAGTGGCGAAGCGGCCCAGGGGCACGGTGGCGGCCACTTCGGCCATGCCGCGCGGACCGCCGTAGTGGTCCTCGGCCCCCTCGGTGGCAACCAGGCCCGCCGTCAGGCAATTGACCCGTACCTTCGGGGCCCATTCGACGGCCAGCGACTGCGTCAGGCTGACCAGACCCGCCTTGGCCGCACCGTAGGCGGCGGTCCCGGGCGAGGGTCGTAGGCCACTCACCGATCCGATGTTGACGATCGAACCTCCCCCCTCCTGCTCCTGCATGACGGCGTTGGCCGCCTGGGCGCAGTACATGGGGGCGAGCAGGTTGAGGCTCACGACCGACGCCAGAAAGCCAGGGGAGGCGGCGGCCGCATCCACCTGGGGAGAGCCTCCCGCGTTGTTGACCAGCACGTCGAGCCGCCCGAACCGCTCGGCGGCGCCATGGATGACCGCCCCGGCCTGGTCGGCCTGGCGCACGTCGGCCACCACCAGGACGGCCTGGCGCCGAGCTCCGGTGGCATCGGCCGCCTCGGGGAGCGTCCCCGGCTCGACCGGCGTCCGTCCGCACACGACCACATCGGCCCCGGCCCCCAGGAAGGCTTCCGCGATTGCCCGCCCGATGCCCCGGGAGCCACCGGTCACCACGGCCACCCGGCCGGTGAAGTCGGACCTTCCCGACCGGTGGTCGACATCGAACGTGGCCACAGCTGCCTCCCGGGCTCCGACTGGTACTGTCCTGACGCTGTATCAGATCATGGCGGAGGCCACCTCCGGTGCCCGGCGCGCGACGTCCGGTCTCGACACCCCGGCACCCGTCCCGCACGCCTCCGAGATCCCGGAGCAGGCCATGCCCATCAGGTCCTATCAGAAGCAGCCCGGCATCGGTGAGGTGGTCATCGACCACCCACCGGTCAACGCCCTCGACGTGGCCGGATGGTTCGCTCTGGCCGAGGCCGTCGCCGGCGCCGGCCGGGTCGCCGACAACCGGGTCGTCGTGCTGCGGGCCGAGGGGCGGGGCTTCTGCGCCGGCGTCGACATCAAGGAGATCCAGGCCGAGGGCGACCGTGCCCTCATCGGGGCCAACCGGGGCTGCTTCGCCGCCTTTGCCGCCGTCTACGAGTGCGAGGTGCCGGTGGTGGCGGCGGTCCACGGCTTCTGCCTGGGCGGGGGTGTCGGCCTTGCCGGCAACGCCGACATCGTCGTCGCCTCCGACGACGCCACGTTCGGGTTGCCCGAGGTCGACCGGGGCGCCTCGGCGCGGCCACCCACCTGTCTCGCCTGGTGCCCCAACACCGGATGCGGTCGATGGTGTACACGGCCCAGCCGGCGACCGCCGCCGAGCTGCACAGCTACGGGTCGGTGCTCCGGGTGGTGGCCGCGACCGCCTGGTCGAGACGGCCTACGAGGTGGCCGGCGAGATCGCCGCCAAGAACCCCACCATCATCCGGCGGGCCAAGGAGTCCCTCAACGGGATAGACCCGGTCGACGTGAGGTCCAGCTACCGGTACGAGCAGGGATTCACCTACGAGCTCCATGTGGCCGGCGTGGCCGACGAGCAGCGGACCGCGTTCGTGGAGAAGCGGGAGGCCGACACCTCACGATGAGGCCGACGGGCGGCCGGTGTGGCTGACAAGCGGATGACCCTCGACGAGCTGGTCGGGGAACTGGGCGACGGGATGACGATCGGCATCGGCGGCTGGGGCTCGCGGCGAAAGCCGATGGCCGCCGTCCGGGCCATCCTCCGCTCGGATCTCGACCGACCTCACCGTCGTCAGCTACGGCGGGCCAGACCTCGGGCTCCTGTGCGCGGCGGGCAAGGTGGCCAAGGCCGTCTTCGCCTTCGTCACCCTCGACTCGATCGCCACCGACCCGCACTTCAAGGCGGCCCGTCAGGCCGGCGCCGTCGACTGCACGGAGATCGACGAGGGCATGTTCTACTTGGGGCTGCTCGGCGGCCGCCCAGCGGGTGCCCTTCCTTCCGACCCGGGCCGGGCTGGGTCGGATGTGCTGCGACGTCAACCTCTCGCTCCGGACCGTGGTCTCCCCCTACGACGACGGCGAGGAGCTGGTGGCCGTGCCGGCGCTCCGGCTGGACGCCGCCCTCGTCCACGTCAACCGGGCCGACGCCCGGGGATCGGGACAGATCCTCGGTCCCGACCCCTTCTTCGACGAGCTGTTCCTCGGCGCGGCCGAGCGCCGCTTCGTGACCACGGAGCGCCTCGTCGACACCGGGCAGCTCGCCGCCGAGGGCCCGCTCCAGACGATGTGCATCAGCCGGCTGCTGACCGACGGTGTGATCGAGACCCCTCGGGGTGCCCACTTCACCGCCTGCGTGCCCGACTACCCACGCGACGAGGCCTTCCAGCGCGACTACGCCGCCGCGGCGGCCGACCCCGAGTCCTGGGCCGCATTCGAGGCGCGCGTACCTCGACCATCGATGAGAGCGGCTACCAGGCCGCCGTCGGGGAGGCGGCCGCGGTCGAGCGCCGGGGCGCGCTGCCGCTCCGACCCCGGCGTCACCCGCGCCGAGTACTGCGTGATCGCCTGCGCCGAGGTGTTCCGCGGGGACGGCGAGGTCATGGCCAGCGCCTTCGGCACGGCCCCCTCCATCGGCGCCCGGCTGGCCCGGCTCACCTTCGCCCCGGACCTGGTCCTGACCGACGGGGACGCCGCCCTGGTCGACGGGGCGCCACCGATCGGGCCCGTCGCCCTCCACGGTGCTCGAGTCGCACATGCCCTACCGGCGGGTGTTCGAGGTCGTGTGGTCGGGGCGGCGCAACCTGATCATGATGGCCTCCCAGATCGACCGCACCGGCAACCAGAACATCAGTGCCATCGGCGAGTGGGCCCGGCCGAAGGCTCAGCTGGTGGGGGTCCGGGGAGCGCCCGGGCAACACCGTCAACCACCCCACCAGCTACTGGGTGCCGAAGCACTGCACCCGCTCCTTCGTCGAGCAGGTCGACGTGGTCTCCGGGGTGGGCTACGCCCGGGCCGAGGCGGCCGGGCCGGCCGCCCGGCGCTATCCACGAGATCCGCCGGGTGGTGTCCGATCTCGGCGTGTTCGACTTCGAGACGCCGGACCGGACCATGCGGCTCCGCTCCCTGCACCCCGGGGTCACAGTCGACGAGGTGATCGAGGGCACCGGGTTCGGGCTGGTCATCCCCCCGGAGGTGCCCGAGACCCGCCTGCCCACGCCCGAGGAGCTCCACCTGATCCGCGACGTGCTCGACCCGCGGGTCTGCGCGACGCGAAGTCCCGTCGTGACCGCGGTCCGGCTCCAGCGGCCGGTCGGACCCACCCCGCCCTCCATACCCGCTTCTGCGACCTGGTCGGCGTGGCGTACCCCATCGTGCAGACCGGCATGGGCTGGGTGGCCGGCCCGCGGCTGGTGGCCGCCACCGCCGAGGCCGGCGGGCTCGGGCATCCTGGCCTCGGCCACCATGACCTACGCCGAGCTGGCCACAGCCATCGCCGAGGTCAGGGACCGCACCGACCGGCCCTTCGGCGTCAACCTGCGCACCGACGTGGCTGACGTGGGCGAGCGGGTGGCGCTGATGATCGACAACGGCGTGAAGGTGGCCAGCTTCGCCCAGGCCCCCACCGCCCGGCTGGTGGCCCGGTGCCGGGAGGCCGGCCTGGTGGTCATGCCGACCGTCGGTGCCCGCCGCCATGCCGAGAAGGTGGCCGAGTGGGGCGTCGACGCGGTGATCGCCCAGGGAGGCGAAGGGGGTGGCCACACCGGTTCGGTCCCGACGTCGCTTCTCACGCCGGCGGTGGTCGACGCGGTGGGTGACCGGGTGGCCGTGGTCGCCGCCGGCGGCTTCTTCGACGGCCGCGGCCTGGTGGCCGCCCTGGCGTACGGTGCCGTCGGTATCGCCATGGGCACCCGCTTTCTCCTCACCCGGGAGAGCAGGGTCCCCGACCAGGTCAAAGAGGTCTACCTGTCCACGCCGGTGACGGGCACGGTCGTCTCGACGGCGGTGGACGGTGCGCCCCAGCGGGTCATCCGCACCGACCTGGTCGACCACTTGGAGCGGTCGGGCTGGTTGCGCCGCATGCCTCGGGCCCTGATGAACGCCCACGCCTTCCGCCGCCAGACCCACACCAGCCTCGCCGCCCTGCTGCGGAGGGCCGGGCCATGAAGCAGGGCAACGAGCTCACCTGGCCCCAAGTGGTGATGGCGGCCAACGCTCCCGTGATGACCAGGGCCGCCCTGGTCGAGGGTCGGACCGATGTCGGCGTCCTGCCCACCGGGCAGGTGGTGGGTGAGATCGCCGAGGTTCCCACCGTGGCGGAGCTGGTCGACCGCATCATGGCTGAGGCAACCGCTGTATTGGAGGCTTTCGGGGACTCGGTTCGGGACTGATGCCCGATCGGTCGGGCCCGTGATTCACAGGGTCGAGCGGCCTGCCGTTCGGGACAATTGCGCCACCGGATAGCATGCAAGTACAGAGCATTGCTCGCGCCTGCCGGTTCTTGCCGCCAGGACTGTCGGTGACCCACCGGTGGGCGGGGCGGACCGCTCACCACTAGGGAGACCCGAAATTGACCATTGTGCGGCCGGTCGGGGTAAGCAATAATCTGGCTCTGCCATTGGTTCGGATTCGCCAGGTCCAGCAAGCAAATGGACGGCACGATCCGGCGTGAATTGCCACGTTGTCGAGGTCTGATGTCCGACTGCCCTCCGTCATCCTCCAGCGATCTCAGCCAAAACAGGTCCCGCGACAATAGCCCCATGAGCATCGCGGGGCCGGGGCCGTCACCGGCTATGGATGGGGCGCAAGCGCATCTGGGACGGGTTCCTGCTGGGCGAGAGCGCGGTCAAACCGGTCCCCGGGTCTCGACAAGTACCTCGACAGCCCCCCCTACCTGTCCATCATCAGCGGCTCCGGCGACATCCGCGACGGGAAGAGCCGCTTCACCCAGGCCCTCCGCTTCTCCGGCCGCGAGGCCATCGTCGACGCCCATGGAGCGGGGGTGGACCCCGGGCCCGGTCGTCGGGGTCATCCACAGTCTGGCCCTCGGCGACGTGGAGACCTTCCAGGACTACTACCGCCAGGAGGGCGACTTCGCCGGCACCCGCCGCAAGCTCCGCAGCTGGCTGCACATGATCCCGTCCACGGTGATCGCCATGTTCATGAAGGAGTTCGAGTTCCACGGACCGGCCATGTCCGTCTCGGCCACGTGCGCCTCCAGCAACGTGGGCATGCTCACGGCCAAGTCCTGGATCGACTCGGGCATCGCCTCGGACGTCATCCTGCTGGCCACCGACCTGTCCGGCATCCCCGAGAACCTCCCGTGGTTCCGCGACCTCGGCGCCGCCGTGCTCGACCTCCCCCCCTTCGACGGGTGCCGTCCCTTCCAGGAGGGCAGCCGAGGCTTCGTCGGCGGCGAAGCCTCGGTGGCCATGGTGGTGTCGAAGCCGGCCCGAGGGCGCCTACGTGTCGGTGCTCGGGGGGGCGATGACCAACGACGCCTACCACGCCATCGCCCTGGCCCCGGACAACGTCGAGGTCTTCCGCTGCTTCCGCGAGGCGACCGCCAACGCCGACGTGACCCGTCCGATGTCGCCTACCTCAACGCCCACGGTCCGGGCACCGCCCAGTGCGACTGCCGCCGAGGCCAAGGTGCTCGACGAGCTCTACCCCGAGGCCAAGGGGATCTTCTCGGTCAAGCCGTTGGTCGGCCACTGCCAGGCCGCCGCCGGCGCCGTCGAGATGCTCGCCACGCTGTACGCCTTCGAGACCGGGGTCATCCCGGCCCCGCCCCAGGTGGCGCCGGGGCATCCGCGGCTCCTCGACGGGTACACGCCCCGCGCAGCCCGGGCCTGATGTTGAAGTCGTCGCTCGGCATGGGCGGGCACAACGCCGTGCTGGTGGTCGACGAGCCACGCCCCTGACGCCCATCCGGGCTGTCCGAGCCCGATCCCGGCGCCCCTGACGCGGTCGCCCCGGTGGGGTCGCCGGCTCCCCCGGTGCCGTGCGCGCCACACGGCTCGAGCCCGGCCGTCCGAGCAACCCCGTCACAGGGCTTGTGACCAGCCAGTACCAGGCCACGCCGGCTCAAGCGCATCTCATGGCTGCCGATACAAGGGTCCATGGGGAACGTCAGGCAATCCAGCAATCGCGGGGCCGGGGTGCGGTGCGCCAAGACCCTGCCGCCGGAGACTCCGCCAGACCACGCCGGCCCGCCCGACCGACACCCCTGAGCTCCCCCGTGACGTCGAATTCGACCTCACCTCGGTCCCCATCGTCACGTGGTCCTACGACCCGGTACCACTGACGACCGCGGTGGTCGGCCCCGGTCGAGGAGCTGTTCGGTGTCGACCCGGGCACCACGGGCTTCGCCATGGACGTGATGCCCGAGTGACGAGCTGGCCTCGGCGCCGGCCGGCCGGCCGGCCGGGGGAGTTCCAAGACGGGGGGCGCCGACCGCGCACCGAGGTCGTCGACCTCCCCCACGCCATCCTCGAGCCGGTGCTGGCGCCGATCCGGGCCGGGGCCCCCCCGGCCGAGTACGACCTCCGCACCGTGGTCACCAGTCCCGACGGGCGTGACGCACAAGCTCATCGTCAGGGCCTCGCCGAGCTCGACCGGCGGACGACTGATGGCCGACCGGGCCGATCTCGGTGAGCACTCCTACCTCGGTGCCGTCGTCGACGTCACCGAGCACGTCTACGTCGAGCGCGAGCTGCACGACGTCGTCGACCGCTTCCGCCTGCTGACTGACTCTCAGCCCGGACGCCATCGTCGTGCACCGCGACGGCACCCTGGTCTACGGGAACGCCGCCGCGGTCCGCCTCATCAAGGCGGAGTCGATGGAGCAGTGCTACGGATGGCCGATGACCACCTTCGTCCATCCTGACGACGTCGGCCCGGTGGCCGCAGGGTCTCCCAGCTCACCGAGGACGGCCAGGTCTCCGAGCACGGTGAGGTACGGGTGATCGCCCTGGACGGCGCCATCAGGATCGTCGACGTGACCTCGGTCCGCACCAGCTGGGGTGGCCAGCCCGCCTACCAGGTGATCATGCGTGACCTCTCGGAGCGCATCGCCGCCGAGGCCGAGTACCGGTACCGGGCCAGCCTGGTGGCCCACGTCTCCGACGGCATCATCGGTATCGACAGCGACGGCAAGATCGAGAGCTGGAACGAGGCGGCCGCGTCCATCTACGGGTGGAGCGAGCACGAGGTCCTCGGCCGGTCGATCTCGGAGATCCTCACCGGCTTCCGCACCGACAGCGCCTCCGTCCTCGAACGGGGCCAACGCTCCCACGTCCGCAAGGACGGCTCCCCGGTCGAGGTCCAGGTCTCGCTCGACCCGCTGATCAACGAGGCCGGCATGCCGGCCGGTTGGGTGGTCGTCTGCGCCGAGATCACCGAGGCCCGCCGGGCCCAGGCCGGTCGCCGGGCGGCCGAGGAGCGCTACGAGGCGGTGGTGGCCTCGCTCAGCGAGGGGATCGTCCTGATGGACGAGCACGGCAACGTCTGCGCCAGCAACGAGGCGGCCGAGCGGATCCTCGGGCGATCGGTTGGCGACCGGGAAGGGCCACAAGATCTTCACCGGCTCCTCGCTCGCCATCGACGTCGACGGCCATCCCGATGTCGGCCGACATGTTCCCCCACGCCCAGACCCTGGCCACCGGGGAGTCGCGGGACGATGTGATGATCGGCGTGTCCGACGGGAACGACGGGCGCCAATGGCTGCTGGTGAGCTCACGGCTCCTGTCCGGCTCGGACCAGGTCGAAGGCACCATGGCGGTGTGCTCGTTCACCGACGTCACCGATCGTCAGGCGGCCGAGGCGCAGCTCCACTGGCTCGCCTACCACGACTCGCTGACCGGGCTGGGGAACCGGTCGCAATTCAACGAGGAGCTCGAGCGCGAGCTGCTGGTGGCCTCGCAGCGCGGCACGAACCTCGCCGTACTCTTCATCGACCTCGACCGGTTCAAGCTGGTCAACGACTCGTTCGGCCACGCCGCCGGCGACGAGCTCCTCTTGACCCTGGCCCAGCGGTTCAAGTCGGCTGTGCGCGGTGGTGACATCGTAAGCCGCTTCTCCGGCGACGAGTTCGTGGTGCTCTGCCGCAACGTCCCCGACGTCGAGGTGGCGGTGAGCCTGGCGACCGAGTACTCGAGGCTGTTGGCCGAGCCGGTGGAGCTGGCGACCGGACGGAACGTGGTCGTCACCAGCAGCGTCGGGGTCTCGTTCGTCGCCCGCGGGCTCCAGTCGGCCCAGGACATCCTCCAGCAGGCCGACGTGGCCATGTTCCAGGCCAAGAACAAGGGTCGCTCCCGGGTCGAGGTGTTCGATGAGTCGCTCCGGGCCAAGTCGGTGGCCCGCCTCGAGATCTACGACGACCTGCGCCACGCCATCGATCACGACGAGATGACCGTCCACTACCAGCCCATCGCCCGTGTGGCCGACGACCGCATCGTGGCCATGGAGGCCCTGGTCCGGTGGCACCACCCGACCCGGGGCCTCCTCGGGCCGATGGAGTTCATCCCCTTCGCCGAGGAGACCGATCTCATCTTCAAGCTGGGCCGCTGGGTGCTGCGCGAGGCCTGCCAGACCATGGCCCGGTGGCGCGCCGAGCTGCCCGGCGCCGAAGACGCCTACATCACGGTCAACCTGTCCGCCCACCAGTTGAGCGACGTCGAGCTGCTCGACTCCATCGCCGCGGCCCTGGCCGATTCGGGACTCCCGCCCGATGCTCTCGTGATGGAGGTCACCGAGAGCATGCTGATGAGCGACACCTCGGCGGCCATCGCCGTCCTGGGCGGCATCCACGAGATGGGAGTGGGCCTGGCCATCGACGACTTCGGCACCGGCTACTCGTCGCTCGCCCAGCTCAAGCGCTTCCCGGTCAAGATCCTGAAGATCGACAAGTCCTTCGTCGACGGGCTCGGCACCTTCGAGAACGACGAGGCCATCGTGGCGGCCATCGTGCAGCTCAGCAAGGCGCTCGGCCTGGTGGTCCTGGCCGAGGGGGTCGAGACACCGGTCCAGCTGGGGCGGGTGGCCGAACTGGGTTGCGACCTCTACCAGGGATACCTGATGTCCCGGCCGACGCGGGCCGAAGGCGTCGACTTCGAGATGCGGTCGTCGGCCAACCGGCCCAGCGAGGCCGACTGATCGTCCGGGGACCCGCCCACCGGTGCTCCCGCCGGTGGCTCGCCTGTCAGCCCAGTCGCTCGATGATGGTGGCGTTGGCCTGGCCACCGCCCTCGCACATGGTCTGGAGGCCGTAGCGCGCCCCGGTCCGTTCCATCTCGTTGACCAGGGTGGCGAGCAGGCGGGCCCCGGAGGCCCCGGTCGGGTGTCCGATGGCGATGGCCCCGCCGTTGACGTTGACCTTGTCCATGTCGGGATGGTGCTCCTTCTCCCAGGCCAGCACCACCGAGGCGAAGGCTTCGTTGATCTCGATGAGGTCGATGTCCTCGAGCGCCAGCTTCGCCTTCTCGAGCACGAGCGTGGTGGCCGGAATCGGGGCGGTGAGCATGATCACCGGGTCGTTGGCGGCGACGGCGAACGTGTGGAACCGGGCCCGCGGCCGAAAGCCGAGTTGGCCGGCCTTCTCCTCCGACATGATGAGCGCGGCGGCGGCCCCGTCGGAGATCTGGGAGGAGGAGGCCGCCGTGACCAGGCCGTCCTCGACGAAACAGGGCGGGAGGGAGGCCAGCGTCTCGTAGGTCGAGCCGGCCCGGACACCCTCGTCTGCGCCCAGCGGTCCCTCGCCGGTCGGATCGCCTTCGTCGCTGCCGGCGACCGCCACCTTGTCCTCGACCCGCGCCCGCCGCGTGGCCAACGGCACGATCTCGCCCTCGAACCGGCCTTCGGCCCTTGCCCGGGCCGCCGCCAGATGGGAGCGGAGGGCGAAGCGGTCCATGGCTTCACGGTCGATCCCCCACCGGCGGGCGATCTCCTCGGCGCTCAGCCCCTGGTGGATGAAGTCGAAGCGGTCGAGCACGACCGGCCCGTAGGCGTCGCCGGGGCCGTGCTCGGTGGTCGAGCCGATGGGCACCCGGCTCATGGCCTCCACCCCGCCGCCGATGACCACGTCCATGGCGCCCGACATCACCGCCTGGGCGGCGAAGTGCACCGCCTGCTGGGCCGAGCCGCACTGCCGGTCCACCGTGGTCCCCGGCACCGTGTCCGGGAACCCGGCCGCCAGCGCCGCGTTGCGGCCGATGTTCATGGCCTGCTCCCCGACGGTCATGGTGCAGCCGAGGATCACGTCCTCGACGAGGGCGGGGTCGAGGTCGTTGCGCTCGACCAAGGCGCGCAGCGGCTGGGCGGCCAGATCGACGGCGTGCCACCCCGAGAGCCGGCCGTTTCGCTTACCCACCGGGGTACGGACGACATCGACGATCATGGCGCTCGGCATGCACCCATTCTGGCCCAGCCGGGTTGGTTGCCGGAAATCTGGCGGTGTGTCAGATTTCCCTCGATCCCGCCCGGGCGGCGGCGGGCCACCGACCATGGACGGAGCGATGGACCTGCGATTCACCGACGACCAGGAGGAGTTCCGGCATCAGGCACGCTCGTGGCTGGCCTCGCACGCCCCTCCGGCCGGCTCCCTCGGCTCCCTCGACACGGCCGAGGGGTTCGAAGCCCACCGCGCCTGGGAGCAGACCATGTACGCCGACCGGTGGTCGGTGGTCTCCTGGCCCGAGGAGTACGGCGGCCGCGGCGCCGGAGTGATCGAGTGGCTGGTCTTCGAGGAGGAGTACTGGCGGGCACAGGCGCCGCCCCGGGTGAGCCAGAACGGGGTGTTCCTGCTCGCCCCCACCATGATGGAGTTCGGGACCGACGAGCAGCGGCGACGGTTCCTCCCGCCCATGGCCTCGGGCGCGCGAGGTCTGGTGCCAGGGATGGTCCGAGCCCGACGCGGGTAGTGACCTGGCCGGCATCCGCAGCCGGGCGGTGCGATCGCCGGCCGACGACGGCTGGCTGCTCACGGGACAGAAGACCTGGGCGTCGCGGGGAGCCTTCGCCGAGTGGTGCTTCGGGCTGTTCCGCACCGACCCCGACGCCGAGCGCCACCGCGGCCTCACCTACTTCCTCATCGATCTGAGCCTCCCGGGGGTGACGGTGCGCCCCATCCCCCAGATCGACGGTGAGACCGGCTTCGCCGAGCTGTTCTTCGAGGACGTCTTCGTTCCCGACCGGCAGGTGCTCGGCGACGTCGGCCAGGGGTGGAGCGTGGCCATGGCCACCGCCGGGTCGGAGCGAGGACTGAGCCTGCGGAGCCCGGCCCGCTACACCGAGGCTGCCGCCCGGCTGGTGGAGCTCTATGCCGCGTGCCGGGCCGACGACCCGGCCCGGGCCGCTCGGCATGCCGACGCGGTGGCCAAGGCCTGGATGGACGCCGAGGCCTACCGGCTGTCGACCTGGTGGACCGCCACCCGGGTGGTCGAGGGCGGTGCGGTCGGACCGGAGGCGAGCGCCAACAAGATCCACTGGTCCGAGACCGACCTGGCCATCCACCAGACGGCCCTGGCCCTGCTCGGGCCCGAGGCGGAGCGACACGGTGCCGGTACGGACGACGCCTGGTTGGACGGCTACCTCTTCGCCCTGGCCGGACCGATCTACGCCGGGACCAACGAGATCCAGCGCAACGTGGTGGCCGAGCGCGTGCTCGGCCTGCCCCGGGCCTGACGGGCCCGGCCGCCGTGCACTTCGCCTTCTCCGCCCAGCAGACTCGAGTTCCGGGACGCCGTGCGCCAGGTGCTGGCCAAGGAGTGCAGCCCGGCCCAGGTGCGGGCCGCCTATGACGCTCCTGCGGCCCGTTCACCGCGGTGGGCGATCCTCGCCGAGCTGGGCGTGGTCGGGCTCACCGTCCCGGAAGACCTCGGCGGGCTCGGGCTCGGGCTGGTCGACCTGGTCCTGCTCCTGGAGGAGGCGGGCCGGGTGGCCCTGCCCGAACCGCTGCTCGAGACCACCGCGCTGGCCGTTCCAGCTCCTGGTCGGCGATAGGCGAGTCCGGGGAGGCGATGGCTGACGGCCATCGCCGCGGGGCGAGAGCCGCCGGATGCGTCGCCACCGGGGGCCCGGGGGTTGCGCCGTGGCCGGAGCCGACGGAGCCGATCTCTATCTCCTCAGCGCCCCGGCCGGCGACGCCTCGGTCGAGCTCCACCTGCTCGAGCCGGCCGACGTGGCGGTCACGCCGGTGGGCTCACTCGATCCGACCCGGCGGCTCGGGGCGGTCCGGTGGGCACCCTCGGCCCGGACCCGGATGGCGGAAGGCCCCGCCGCGGCCGATGCCGTGCGGCGGACCGGGGACGCGGGCCGCGGTGGCCGTCGGCGCCGAGCTGATCGGTCTGGCCGACCGGATGATCGAGCTGGCCGCGGCCTACGCCAAGGAGCGCCACCAGTTCGGCCGGCCCATCGGCAGCTTCCAGGCGGTCAAGCACCTGCTGGCCGGGGCCCAGGTCAAGCTCGAGTTCGCCCGGCCCGCTGGTCTACGGCGCAGCCTGGGCCCTCGACGAGGACGAGCCCGATCGCCTCGGTGGCCGCGTCCACGGCCAAGGCCTGCGCCTCCGACGCGGCCGCCGAGGCGGCCCGGGTCTCGCTCCAGGTGCACGGGGCCATCGGGTACACCTGGGAGTGCGACCTGCACCTCTTCCTCAAGCGGGCCTGGGCCCTGACCGAGGCCTGGGGTTCGGCGGCCGAGCACCGGGCCCGGGTGCTCGACGTCCTGGCCGGCCTGGGGTGAACCGCGAGGCGTGCTCGGACCGCGCCTGGTGCTCGAGCCGGCCCGGGTGTCGATCAGCAGTTCAGGGCAGGGCGAAGGCGTAGATGGGCATCCCGTTGTAGACGGCCGACTGGGACGGGAGGTAGGGGCCGTTGATGACCACGGCCAGCGAACCGGTCGGCGCCGGCCCGGCGTCCCCCTCGACGGTCACCACCGCCCCGTCCGGCCAGACCTGGACCACCACTCCCATGTGGAGGGAGGTGGCCGCCGAGGCAGGCCCGGTCCCGTACAGCACGGCGTCTCCCGGGACCGGGGACGCGGTCGGGGGGAGCACCCCGGTGTTGGCCGCGGCCCAGTCGTAGACGCTGCCGGTGAAGGGGTACGACGGGATGGGGACGCCGGCCTGCTGCCACACCCAGGTGGCGAACAACGCGCACCACTCCTCGCACGGTCCGTACGGGTTGCAGAACTGGCCCCGGACCGGATCGCTGTTGACCTGGCTGTTGGCCACCGACACGATGGCCGAGGTGGTCGGTGAGGGCGCGGGGCTCGGCGGGTTGGTGAAGGCGTAGGACCACCCGTCCGGTTCGAGCAGCCAGTAGCCCTGGGCGTCGGGGGTCAGTGCCATGCCGGCCACCGGGGGCACGTTGGCCGGGTTGCCGCCGTAACCGCCGCCCAGCGAACCGAAGAAGGAGACGCTGCCCGAACCCGAAGATGCCACCGTCGGTGGCGACCAGCAGGTACCCGGCGCCGTGCGGGCGACGGCGCCATGCCCACCACCGGGTCGTTGAGCGACCTGACCGCCCATCGACCCGTAGAAGGGCGCGTCCCCGAAGGTGAAGATGCCGCCGTCGGCCGCCACCATCCAGTAGCCGCGGCCGTCCGGGGTGGCGGCCATGCCGGTCACCGGGGCCACCAGGTGGACGGCTGCCCATCGACCCGTAGAAGGCGGCGTCGCCGAAGGAGAAGATGCCGCCGTCGGCTGCCACCAGCCAGTAGCCGCGCCCGTCCGGGGTGGCGGCCATGCCCACCACGGGCTGGTTGAGGCGGCACGGCGCCCATCGACCCGTAGAAGGCGGCGTCGCCGAAGGCGAACACCCCGCCGTCGAGGGCCACCAGCCAGTAGCCCCGCCCGTCCGGGGTCGGGGCGATGCCGACGACCGGGCCCTGCAGCCGGAGCGCGCCGAGCGAGCCGTAGAAGCCGGCGTTGCCCTGGGCGAACACCCCGCCGTCGGCCGCCGCCAGCCAGTAGCCCTGGTTCTCCGGGGTCGAGGCCGGATTGGTGGCCATACCCACCATCACCGAGCTGAGACCCGAGCCGAGGGGTGTGTTGGTGGACCGGGCGTCGCCGAAGCCGATGACGCCCCCGCCCTGGTAGACGCGGGGCTGGGGCAGGCCGAACGCCCTCGGCTGGGCCGGCGCCGCCTGGGCGGCCGCCGCACCGACGCCCGTGAGCAGGACGGTGGTGACGAGCAGCACGGCCAGCCGGGATGTGAGCCGGGCAGAGCACAGGGCTGAGGACCCGGATTGCTCCCGGCGCATCAGGGCATCGTACGCACGGCGACGCGCGCTTCGAAAGGGGATTCTCCGATCAACGGTCGCACCAGCAGTACCCGCTTGTTCCCGCCATGGTGCGGTCGTTGTCGACCAATCGGTGTCGTCGGCTACCGACCGGCTCCTACCTCCTCCAACCAGGTGAGACTGGTCCCGGATGGGTGGGCACGGGCGAGAAGGACGCCCGACTCCTCTCCGTGGTCGAAGGTCACCAGCCCGAGCAGGGCGAAGACGCCCCGGTGCTGGTAGTCGACGACCAGGGGCGACGGAACGTCGAGGCCCTGGACGCTGTCCCGACCGGCCGTGCCCAGCGGGACCAGCGGATCCAACGATATCCAGGCCAGGCGGCCGTCGGCCCCGCCATGGCCGAGGATCGAGCGGAGATGGGCGCGCTCCTCCGCCGAGAAGAACACGGCGGTGTAGCTGTCCACCACCACCGGGAGCAGATGGGCCGGGAGGTCTTCGAGGATGGCCGGCAGGGCCTCGACGGCATCGCCCCGCACCACGGTGAACGGGTGGGACATGACCACCCGCGACGCCCGCTCGAAGCGGGCCAGTGACCCCGCTTCGGGAGGGATGCATGACCGGGCCCAGGCGCGGTCCCCGGGGTCGGCGAGATCGATGGGGTCGAGGTCGATGCCGATCCGCAGGCCGATCGCCGGCAGTGACGGCGACAGTGAAGAGGGCGGCAGTGACGATGGTGGCGATCCGTCCACTTCACAGTGGAGCGCCAGAGGAGAGGTCGGATCACCGAACGACGTCCCATCGCTCAACTGGTGGAAATAGCGGTCGAGGTGGAGGCCGAGCCCGGCCCCGGCACCGAGGTCGATGAGGGCGACCTCGGCTGCGTTGTGCCGACGCCCGAGCAGGCTGAGCGCCAGGGCCACCTGGGTGGAGCGCGCCACCTCGTTCATCTGGTAGCGGCGCTGCTCGAACAGATCGGACAGGTCGGCGCGATGATCGAGGCAGAACGCGCTGAAGGACGGACCGAACCGCCCGTCGAGCGGAGGTTGGGGCTCGCCTCCGGCCGGGAAGTAGTCGATCAACCCGGACGGCCGGCGCTCGGCGATCAGGTGACAGGCCGCGGCACAGAAGAGCAGCGCGGGCATGCGGGGCGCGGGGATCTCCGCCGCCAGGGCCACCAAGTCGTCGTCGCGGGCCAGGCGCGTGAAGATGGCCGCCGTCAGACCCCACGACGGCGGCGCCCCCGCCGGCGACCAGCCACGGGCGATCTCGGTCGCCTGGCTGCGTACCGAGTCCGCCGGGCCCGACGGCGCGGTCAACCGCCGGCGTCCCGGCGAGCGCGCTCGATGAGCCCGTTGCAGGGACGATCGCGATCCAGCACCTTGGCGGCCTGCTCGGCACCGCTGACGGGCAGCGCCGATCCGTCGAGCGCCCCCACCTGGACCAGGAGCGACGCCTGGTCCCAGTAGATGTGCTCGGACGCGACCTTGCCCCCTTCGAAGCCGGCCACCACGACGACGGGCAACCGAACGGGGCGCCCGGTCGGGGCCAGGCCGGGGAGGAACGTGTCCATCACCCGGTCGTGGGTGAACTCCATGATCATCTCGTCCACCACCCGGTCGGACCCGACGGTGCGGGACACATGGACGATGTTCACGTCGTCGGGCCACGTGCCGATGAAGTGGGCGCCGTAGAAGCGTCGCACTTCGTCGCCACCGACGCCGCCGGCCAGGGTCGGCACGTGGGTGACGTACGGTTCCGCCACCATGGTGGCCATGGTGGCGTCGAGGTCCTCGGCCTCGAATTCGTTGGCCACATGGGCGTCGAACACCGCGCCGAGGTCGACGCCATCTCCGGGCAGCTCGGGCATGGTGCACCCTCCCATCGGCACGTGGGCGTTCGGTTGCCGGATCAGCTTGTCAGATCTGTTCGCCACCCGACGTGGAGCACGTGACCTACTGTCGGCGGGCGCACCGTGGCGCGGGCCGCGCCGGGCCCTCGTCCGGATGGCGCGGGAGAGCGGGAGAAGGGATCAGAGACGCCGATGGAAGCCACCACCCTCATCGACTCCTTCCGGGTAGACGGCAAGGTCGCCGTGGTCACCGGGGCGGGCAGCGGCATCGGCCGGGCCACGGCGCTGGCCCTGGGCGGTGCCGGCGCCTCCGTGCTGTGTGCCGATGTCCGAGCCGACACGGCCGAAGCCACCGCCCACGAGGTCAGGGCGGCGGGAGGCAAGGCCGAGGGCGCCGAGCTGGACGTCTCGGTCCGCGCCGACGTCGAAGACCTGGCTCGGCGGGTGGCGGCCGAGCAGGGCGGCATCCACGTCTGGTGCAACATCGCCGGCATCATGGTCGAAGGCCCGTTCCTCGATGCGTCCGAGGACGACCTCGACCGGATCATCGCCGTCAATCTCAAAGGCGTCTTCTTCGGCTGCCAGTCGGCCGGGCGGGTCATGGTCGGCCAACCCGACGGCGGGTCGATCATCAATGCCTCCTCGGCGGCGGCGGACGCCCCGAGCCCGAACATCGTGAGCTACGCCATCTGCAAGGCAGGCGTGGTGCAGATGACCAAGTCGATGGCCTTCGAGCTCGGCAAGCGCCACGTGCGGGTCAACGCAGTGGCTCCCGGGTTTGTCCTCACCGGGATGACCGGGCGCTACTTCGTGCGGCCGGACGGGTCCGTCGACGAGGACATCCGCGAAGCCGTCGTCGCCCCCATGCGCAAGTTCGCCCCGCTGCGTTCGATCGCAGATCCGGAGGACATCGCCGCTTCGTTCCTCTACCTGGCCTCGGACGCGTCCCGGTTCATGACCGGGCAGGTGCTGCGGCCCAACGGCGGGGTGGCCATGGTGTGAACGCGGGCCGGCGGGACTACCTGACGCACCGTCAGAACAGGGTTACACTCCCGACCATGGCCGACATGCCGATGATCATCTCGGTGGACGACCACGTGGTCGAGCCGCCCGACGTCTGGATCGACCGGCTCCCGAAGAAATACCACGAGGTGGGACCGAGGATCGTCCGAGCCCCCATGGGCGAGATCACCTTCGTCGGCGGCAAGCTCACCGTCGTCCCCGGCTCGCAGGGCTCACCGACGGACTGGTGGTACTACGAGGACCTGAAACGCCCGCTCCTTCGCGTCGACTCGGCCGTCGGCGTGCCCCGCGACGAGGTGACCATGAGGGGCATCACCTACGAGGACATGCGTCCCGGCTCCTACCGGGTGGTGCCCCGGCTCGAGGACATGGACACCAACCACCTCGAGGCGTCCCTCTGCTTCCCCACCTTCCCCCGCTTCTGCGGACAGACCTTCACCGAGGCCCAGGACAAGGAGCTCGCCCTGCTGTGCGTGCAGGCCTACAACGACTGGATGGTCGAGGAGTGGTGCGGCCCCGAGGCGAAGGGCCGCCTGATCCCGCTCACCCTCGTTCCCCTGTGGGACGCCGAGCTCGCCGCCGCCGAGGTGCGCCGCAACGCAGGGCGCGGGGTGCGGGCCGTGTGCTTCAGCGAGATCCCGCCCTTCCTCGGCCTGCCCTCCGTGCACGACCCCGACCACTACTGGGACCCGTTCTTCCGGGCATGCTCCGAGACGGGCACCGTCATCAACATGCACATCGGCTCGTCCTCGAAGATGCCGTCCACCTCGCCCGACGCCCCGCCGGCGGTCGGGTCGACCCTCACCCATTCGAACGCCACCTACTCGATGGTCGACTTCATGTTCTCGGGGGTGCTGGTCCGATTCCCCGACCTCAAACTGGCCTACGCCGAGGGCCAGATCGGCTGGATCCCCTACATCCTCGAGCGGGCCGACAAGGTCTGGGAGGAGAATCGGGGTTGGGGCGGGGTGGCCGACATCGTGCCGGAGCCGCCTTCGACCTACTTCCACCGGCAGATCTATGGTTGTTTCTTCGACGACGCCTTCGGGCTCCGCAACGTCGAGTCGATCGGGGTCGGCAACATCACCTACGAGTCCGACTACCCCCACTCGGACTCCACCTGGCCCCAGACCCGCCAGATCGCCGAGAAGCAGATGAAGGACCTCACCGACGAGCAGGTGTACCGGATCGTCCGGGGCAACGCCATCGATCTCTACGACCTGGCCTTCACCTGAGCGGAACCCCGAGCGCGACCGGGGACCTGAACCGCCGGCTCTGAGATGGATCTCCGCTATACCGACGCCGAGGAGGCGTTCCGGAGGGAGTTGCGTGCCTGGCTGGCCGCCACACTGCCGGGGCTCCCGCCTAGGCCCTCCCCCACCGACTGGCCGGGTCGTCGCGCCTATGACACCCACTGGCAGCACCTGCTGTTCGACGCCGGCTACGCCGGCGTCGACTGGCCGATCGAAGGCGGTGGCCGAGGCTCCTCACCGGTCGAGGAGCTGATCTTCAAGGAGGAGCTCGAGCGGGCCCATGCGCCCTACGTCGGCGTCAACTTCGTCGGCCTCCTCCATGCCGGTCCGACCGTCATCGCCGAGGGCACCGACGAACAACGGCGTCGCTTCCTGCCGGCCATCTTGAAGGGCGAGGAGGTGTGGTGCCAGGGCTTCTCGGAGCCCGACGCCGGCAGCGACCTGGCTTCGCTCCGCACCCGGGCGGTGCGGGACGGCGATGACTACGTGGTGACCGGGACCAAGATCTGGACGTCACACGCCGAGGTGGCCGACTACTGCGAGCTGCTGGTGCGCACGGGTGCGGAGGACAGCCGCCACCGGGGCATCACGTGGCTGATCCTCGACATGCACGCCCCGGGCGTGGAGATCCGGCCGCTGCGGACCATCGCCGGCTCGACCGAGTTCGCCGAGCTGTTCCTCGACGAGGTGCGGGTACCGGTGAACATGCGGGTCGGGGACGAGAACGACGGGTGGCGGGTGACGATGGTCACCTTGAGCTTCGAGCGGGGGACAGCCTTCGTCGGCGACCTGCTCGAGGCCTTCGAGCTGCTGACCGCTTCGGCGGCCCTGGCCCGGCGCACCGGTGCGTGGTCCGACCCCACCGTCCGGCGCCAGGCGGGACACCTGCGAGCCGAGCTCGACGCCCTGTGGGCACTGACCCGGCGCAACGTCTCCCAGGCGGCCCGCACCGGCGTGCCCGGGCCGGGAGGCACCCTGTTCAAGTTGGCCTACACCGAGGCCCGGAGCCGGCTGGGGGAGTTCACGCTGTCCCTGCTGGGACGGGCCGGCCTGGCCGCCGACGACCCCGCCGGGCTGGACGGGCTCGGGCCGCTCCCGGCCGGGACCATGGTCGAGGACTGGCTGCGGGGCATCTCCCTCACCATCGCCGCCGGCACCTCGCAGATCCAGCGCAACGTCGTCGGCGAGCGCCTCCTCGGCCTGCCGAAGGAGCCCGCTTCCCAGGTCCGGTCGGCCCCGCCGGCGGCGGGCTAGGCGCAGCCATGGACTTCGAGCTGTCGGAGCTCCAGACCGAGCTGGCAGACGGGATCGGCCGGTTGTGCCAAGGGCGGTTCGCGCTCGAGATGTTGCGGGCCCTCGAGGAAGCCGACCACGTGGTCGACCGGACCGGCTGGCGGCAACTCGGCGAGGCCGGCGTGTTCGGCCTGTGCCTGGCCGAGTCGGCCGGTGGGGTCGGCCTCGGCCTGGCCGAGGCGGCCGTCGTCTTCGAAGAGCTGGGTCGGGCGCTCGTGCCGGGCCCGCTCGTCGCCACCCACCTCGCCGCCGGGCTGATCGACGGGGCCGTCTCCGGGTCGGCGGTCGTCGGCCTGGTGGAGCACCCGGCCGACGGGGCCGGGGTCCTGCCCATCGTCGTCGAGCATCTCGATGACCTCGACGTGCTGCTCACCCTCTCGCCCGACGGCATCGCGGCGATCGACCCCGGCACCCTGGAGGCCACCCGAATGACCCGGCCGATGGACCCGCTCACCCCGGTGTGGACGATCGGCGGCATGCCCCGGGGTGAGGCGGTGTCGGGTCCTGACGTCGCTGCGTGGTGGCAACGGGACGGAAGGGTGCTCACCGCCGCCCTCCAGGTCGGCTTGGCTGCGTGGAGCACCCAGCTCGCCGTGGACTACGCCAAGGAGCGCCGACAGTTCGGTCGGCCCATCGGCGGGTTCCAGGCCGTCAAGCATCTCTGCGCCGATATGGCCGTCCGAACCGAGCTGGCCCGCTGCGCCGTCCACGCCGCGGCCGTGACCGTCGACCAGCCCGATGTGGGTGACGGCACCGCCGCCGCGGCCGGCGCCAAGCTCCTGGCCGACGAGGCGGCCCTGGCCAACGGTCGTTCTTGCATCCAGGTCCACGGCGGAATGGGATTCACCTGGGAGGTCCCCGCCCACCTGGCCTACAAGCGGGCGCGGGTGCTGGCCACCCAGTTCGGGACGTCGGACCAGCTGGCCGAGCAGCTGGCCGAGACCCTTTCGGAACGATGACGACGTCTCATCTCAGGGGCACGTCTTCGGATCCAGTGTCCCTTCGACCCGGAACACCGAGAACACGGTGCGCTCGTACACGTAGCCCAAGACGGCGCCACGGAAAATGAGCTTGGCCCCGGTATTGCGACTGGTCCACAGGGACTCCCGAGTCCCTATTTGAGGCTGGCCCCGACCCAGAGTGGCCGTGATGACGGCGACGTCGGTGTAATGACCAGCGTTCACAAACTGTCGAAAATCCACGCAACTGGTGATCGGAGAGAACGAGCCGCCAGACCCAACCTTGCCGATCACTTGAACATAGTTGGAGTCGTCACGACCGTAGAGCGGGTAGGAGTCGTTTGAGAATGGCCCGGTCAAGGCGATACGGGCATTCTGGACACCTTGGGCCCAGGCGTAGAGGGGTGCCATCGGTGGGGTATCCAGGTACCGATCCCGCACATAGAGCTGCTGAACGACAGCCGCCAACACGATGACCGCGGATCGCGCCACCGAGCGCCAGACGCTTGGAAACGGTTCGGTCCGGCCGCCGAACGCGGCCAACCAACAGGGTCGAGATCACCACGAAAGCCGCGATCCCGATCACGAGCCCGATGAGAGAATCCGAGAGATCGGCCGCTGGGGCGAATTGCTGGGAGAAGAACGGCGTCGGCCAAATCGTGGAGTCGAACTGGGTCGCGGCAACGATGCCTGTGAGCGCCACCAGGAGCCAGTTCCGAACCTGCGCCTTCTTGCCGGGTAAGAGAATCGGAAGCAGGACGAGGCCGGTGATGAGGGCGTAGAACGAGAAGCGGAGGTTGTAGACAAAGTTGTACGGCCCATTGAAGATTGCGAGCGGTTCGGGCGTGAACACGAAGGCAACACCTGTGACAAGACCTGTCACCGCCAGCATCCGGAGCAGGTGATCGCCGGAGTGCCAGCAACCCAGTGCCAGACCGGCGATGGCCAGACCCAGAACAGCCCACCAAGCTGGACCCAACGCTTCGCGAAACCCCGGAAGGAAGTAGGCCCGCCAGTCGTGCCCGTTCAGGAGGTAGTCAGCGACGCTCGAGACCGGCGCCAGGCCACGAGGTGCAGGCAGTCGGATGGGCCCGATCCGCAGGGCGTGGGGGATGGGATTGCCAATCCTGACTAGATTGCGGAGATACCAAAAGCCCCCTGACAAGCAGACAGGGATGAGCCATGTGACGCCGACATCACGCCGTCGACCCCTTGGCGCCACGACCCATATTCCGACCGACAAGGCGATCACCGACGGGGCAAAGGTGAACTTCGTCCCCAAGGCAAGGCCGGCGGCCATGGCCGCCACCGCGATCGCGGGACGGTGTCCTTGCAGTCGTGAGGGAAACCCAGACGTGACCAACACCGCCACTGCGGACATCATCAGGGCCAAGCCCACAACATCCGTATAAGCCTCACCAGGTTGGCTGCCGACGAATCCCGGAGTGCCCATGAGGGCGGCACCTGCGACCAATGTCATCGGAGCGGCTCCGTAGGGCCGCCCGATACACCATGCAGCCAGCAGAACCACCGCCAGCCAGCCCATATTGAGGACGGGGGAGACAATGTCGCTCCCCATGAGGAGGAGCGCGACCGCGTGCAACAACTCGCCGTTGGCCGGGTAGAAGGGGATGTCGGTCCCGAAATCGACGAAATGAAGCGACGTGATCGACCCCTCCTGGACAAACCGCGCCGCAACCGGCATGTGGTACCAGATCGAATCCGGATAGGTCATGCCGTGGTGCAACGAGGCTGCAGTCCGAGCACTCCAGTCGGCAACGACGACGCTCGTCGCACCGATGGCACACAGCAGGACGGGTCGGCTCGCGCGATGAGCCCCGGCTGCCACATCGTGCGACCGTTCCGTTCCGGCAAGAGGCGAGGCACGGCGATCCGGTTGGCGGTGGTGGGCAAACGCGGCGAACCAGCCAGCCGCACCTGTCACCGCGAAGGTCACGGTCACCGGCGCGACCGACAGAAGGCCGACGGCGCCCAACATCTCCGCTAAGAGGGTCACTGTGGTCACGGCAAGGATCGTCGTTGCGAGGATGGCCGGAGCCCGTGACCAATCGGGGAACAACCGGGCTCGCCAGGCACGTGCGGCGGCAACGACCGGGCCCAAGGCGACACCTGCGAGGACCAGTCCGAGCAGAAATCGGGCCGTACTCATAGCGCCGACCGTGGTGGTAGGCGGCCGGTTGGCACAGCCGCACCGATGCTCAACGTGGAAGACCCTGGCACGTCATGACGATCGGCCCATTGCTCCATCTTCCTTTGTCGGCATTTCGAGCGCGTCTACGATGCGCCCATCGAACCGAGGACTCGCCGTGTCCAACGTCAGTGACAAGGTAACCGAAACACCGACTGGCCCCTCGATGGCAGCGGACGGCTCCCCATCGGGTGTGCCAGAGCGGACGGAGGCCGTCCATAGTCGGGCACTTGATGGGCTCGGAGTGATCGGACTGCTCCTCCCAGTTGTCGCGTACTTCTGGTTCATCCACCGTTATGGCGCCAATGTCTTGTGGCACGACCAATTCGCCGACATCGACACTCTTTCGCACCTGTACTCACACACGCTGAGTATCGGAACCCTCTGGACACAGCACGACGAGAATCGGGTTCTGTTCCCGAATCTGGTGGTGCTGCTCCTCGGAGTCACGACACACCTCAATGTCTCTGTCGAGGAATACCTCAGTGGATTCCTGCTGGCCGCGGCGATCCTTGTCCTGATCCAGGCGCATCGAAAGCGATCCATCCGCACCCACTGGGCGGCCTACACCCCCGTCGCCCTCATCATGTTCTCGTTCGTGCAGTTCACCAATACGCTCTGGGGATTTCAGCTGGCATGGTACGTCGTGCTACTCGCCCTGGCAGTTGCTTTGTTTCTCCTCGACTGCCAAGTGCTCACTCCGTGGATCCTGACTGGGGCGATCGCAGCCGCAGTCGTGGCGAGCTTCTCCTCGCTTCAGGGGCTTCTGATCTGGCCGGTCGGTCTGGTCCTCCTCCATTCCCGGAAGCGAGATGGATCTTTCTGGATCGCATGGATCGCAAGCGCTCTGGTCGCCACGGTCGTGTACTTCTACCATTTTCAGCTCAACAGTTCGGTGAGCAACAACTCGCTGAGCTTCGCGTTCGCCCATCCGCGGCAGGCCGCCGAGTTCTTCTTCACGGCCATCGGCAACATGGTCGGTGTGCAGACTCCCTATAGCCCAACCGCACACAACTACGCAGTGATGGCTTTCGGGGTCATGGTTGTGGGCATTGCCGTGTGGGTGATCATCTCCTTTGGATTACATCGTGACGCAACCAGTGGCAGCCCGCTCGGCGTCGCCCTGGTCTGTTTCGGTCTCCTCTTCGCCCTGACGATCACCGAAGGCAGGACACTAGCGGGCTGGGGGCTTTCTGCCGGGATCCGCTACGCAACGTTCGACCTCTTGATCCTGGTCGGGTGCTATCTCGCGATACTCGCGCCTCCGCAGGTTCCGGGAAGGGCCCGACGGAGGGACCGATACTCCCTGAACGCTGCTCGTCTGGTCCTCGCCGTCGTCGTCGGACTGCAAGTAGTGCTCGGCGTTGTAAACGGTCTCAGTGGGGCCCGGTCCTGGCACCAAGATCAGTTGCTCGCGGCGAATCTCACCGCCAACATCAACAAGATCCCCGGAAGCGTCGTCAGCAGCGCGTTCATCCCGGGCTTCCCATCCGACATGGCCTATACACGTCGGATGGTCTCGATCGCCAGCGCCCACCATTTGAGCCTATTCGGCACCGGTGCGGTCGCCATCGATCGACGACGAGGGCTCCCGGCGAGATTTCGACCCTCGACGAGGGTGACCAGTCCGTCGAAAGGTTCCATCCTGACGGGCACAGCAACGCTCGCTGCCGGTGCCTCCGCTCCTCTGGAGTCGGTGACCAGTGTCGAGTTTTGGATCTCGGGAGCCGGACGCGTCCCCGGCCCGATCGGTACCGCTCGGTATAGCGGGGTCAACTGGAGCGCACTCTGGGACACGACGACAGTTGCCAACGGGACCTATGTACTCCAAAGCGTTGTCTACTACTCGGGCGGGAACACACGAAGCGAAGGCGTTGCCGTGGTCGTTCACAATTAGAGCTGCTTCCAGAATGGAGGCGCGTCTCGTGCCGACATACGCTGACCCGATGACCAGCTCCGCCCCACCCGATGACGTCGTCACAGTGCTGCCAAAGGGTCGCACGGTTTTCGGCATGCAGCTCCCTGTCCAGTCCCAGTCGACCCTCTACGTCCAGCCATGGGAGGCGACCGCCGGCCCCGACGAGCTCGCGGCTGTGGCTCGTGCCTGCGAGGACGCTGGCTTCTTCTATGTCGGGGTCTGCGACCACACCTTCATCCCCGAGCGGTTGAGCAAGGCCATGGGCGCTACCTGGTACGACACGATCGCCACCCTCGGTTGGCTAGCCGGTGTGACTACCCGGGTCAGACTGCTCTCCCACATCTACGTGATCGCCCTTCGCCATCCACTCCGGTCGGCCAAGGAGTTCTCCACCCTGGACGCCCTGTCGCGGGGGCGGGTGATCTGCGGCGTGGGTGCCGGCCACGTAGACGAGGAGTTCGACCTCATGGGCCCGCCGTTCGAGCAACGCGGCACGGCCACCGATGAGGCCATCGGCGGCTTGGCGGCGGCGTTCGTCGACGAGTTTCCGTCACTCCCGGGACCGCGCTGGCCGGTGTCGGGCATGGCCTCGGCGCCGCGCCCTGTCCAATCACCCCGGCCGCCCATCTGGGTTGGTGGGTCCTCGTCGGCCGCCCTGCGACGGGCCGCTCGCCTCGCCGACGGCTGGCTCCCCCAGTCGCTCGGCGCCGATCCGGAGTTGCTCGACGAGCTGCACCGGCTGCGCGACCACTACCGTGACGGCGCGCCCATCGACATCGGGGGCATCAGCCACTTCCTCTACGTCGGCAACCCGCCGAGCGGCCTCGCGCTCCCCGGAGGGACGGTGGCCGGACCGGCCGAGCAGGTGGCGGACTATCTGCACTCCTTCGCCGATGCCGGTGTCGGCCAGGTCCAGGTGCGCTTCCCGGCGCGCTCGGCGAACGAGCTCTGCGACCAGGTCGCCACCTTCGGCCGGGATGTGGCACCCCTGGTCAACGGCTGAGTCGTCCCCCTTCGCCGTCGATCAGTGTCTCGGCTCGAATCCACCCGTCGCTCCCACAGACGTCGCCGCCCTGGACAGCCTCGCCGAACGGTCCTCGGCATGGCCGCGGTCGTGGTTTGCGTCGCCGGCGGCGGGGTCGCCATCGTGCTGGCCTCGAGCTCACCGAGGCATGACACCGCCAGCACCACGACGACCCGGGCCGTGACGACGGAGCCTCCCGCTGCGTCCACCACCGCCGCCACCGCTTCCCCCACCTCGACGACGGATCCGGGGACCCTGCCCCAGACCGGCGAGTTCCCCCCGTCGAGCTCCCCACAGTTTCAGGCCGAGATGGCAGCCCTGTGGCAGGGGGTGATCTCCGGCTCACCGGCGGTTGCGGGCCGGGCCTTCTTCCCGGAGAGCGCCTACGTCCAACTCAAGACGATTGCCGGCCCGGCATCCGACTTCACGAACCGACTCCTTTCCGATTTCGCCGCCGACTTGGAGGCGGCGCACGCGTTGCTAGGCCAGGATGCGGAAGGAGCCACCCTGGTCTCGGTCAACGTTCCTCAGCAGTACGGCCACTGGATCCCACCCGGGGTGTGTGACAACAGAGTCGGCTACTACGAGGTCGCCAACTCCCGTGTCGAATACCAGGAAGGTGGTCAGCTACGCTCCTTCGGAATCGCCTCCCTGATCTCGTGGCGAGGCGAGTGGTACGTGGTGCACCTGGGCGCCATACTCCGCTCCGGGTCGGCTGGCATCGTCGAGGATCCCGAGCTCGGACCGGGCACCTCGCCTGATTCGAGGACTTGCTGATGGATCCGTCCACGAACCACGGTTCAGGCCAGGAAGACTCGCGAGGCGCGGTCAGACACGAGGCGAATGGTCGGAAGGCACAGCCCGCTAGATACCTGATAGCCACGATGAACAACGCCCCCTCACAAGATGGTGGGCCTCGCCGTGACAACTTTTGAGAAGTCCTCAGTGCAAGGTTCCCCACAAGGTCGGTAGGTGCACCACCACCTCCTCCCGTTCTGAACTCGGCACGTCGATGATGATCCTCGGGTCGGTCCGGCGATGAAAATAAGGAATCCTCCGAAGCGCACCTCCAGGCCTCTTGACGAAGAGACTCGAGTAATCGTTGTAGCTGATCGGTAGAGCCACCTGGGTTGCTCCGCGGCAGGAGACCGAGAACCTAAGTTCCAACGTTTCAAACGCTGCATACGGCGGTCCCACAATGGTGCACGGGACATCAGTCAGAGACTGTGCGCCATCCTGATGCCTGTGAAGCAACGCGTAGTCGATCAGCTCGTGACCAGCCTCCACCTCGCGGCCATCGGCTCCAACGACCTTTGGGAGAGATATGTCGTACAGCGGGGTGCCCTGATACGACTGGTAGTCGACGTACTTTGGAGCTGTGAACAACGTTATCGAGGAGAACGGGCGGGATGGGCCGAACAATCCATAGCTCGACGACGTGATGGGAGACAGCAATACCAACGAAGCCAGCCAGAGGCCCGCCACCGAGCTGGACACGACCCTCTGTGGGTACGAGCGTACGAGCTGATCGGCGATCAGGGTGACCAGAATGAGTCCGATGGGAATGATGAAGGACAGCATCCGCCAAGGGAAGTTGATGAACTTGAGCGGAAAGAAGAGCCGATAGACGAAGTACGAGAATGGCAATTGAAGGAACAGGTACAGGACCAGACTCGCCAGCAGGAATCCCACGACTGGGCGGTCAAAAGAGTCAACGATCCTTCGCCATCGATTTCGTCGCGCCTGGGTCGTCAAGCCCCAGGCTAGGAAAGCTATCGCCGCGGCGATCGGTATCCAGATGGCGTAGTCGATCTGCACAAAGTTGTGCTGCGGCGGATATTGCTCAGGGGAAAACCAGCGATGCGTGCTGTCATAGAAGTATTTTCCGAAGCTGACGAACTGCTCGGAGATCAGGAACAATCCAGAGGCATTCTTGGTCTGCGGGTCGTAACTCTTGAGGAACCGGAGTTCGGCGAGGAGGACCGGCGCGAGGAGTAGTGCCGCCCCTCCCACTGCATACGACCAGGCGCAGAGCTACGGCTCGAAGTCCCTGCGAACTTGGCGACTGTCACGAACGTGACGAAGGCAATTGCGAGGGTCACCAAGGAGAACAGCGCGGTCGCACTGTGTGCGTTCACCATCACCACCATGACGGGGATCAGAACGAAGCTGACCCGTCGGTTCTTCACCAGATTGAGACAAAAATAGAGCAGCCAGGGAACAACCATGATCGTGGAGAACTCGGCCAGATCCCCCCGAGGATCCAACCAATCGGTGAACACATAGTTTGTGAAGAGAAATCCCAGCGAGCCAATCGTGGATAAGAAGCCTGCTGTCCGTGACCATGCTGAGCGAGAGGCGCATTCCGTAAGCGCCGATTGCGAGAAAGATGGCGATGGCGAGAACGACGGATGCCTTGAGGCCGATCCCGAACAGGGAGATGGCTCCTGCGAGGTAGAAGAACGCTCGGTGATAAAAGAGGAGAACGGGAGAGCCGAGCCCCAACGCATCGCTGCTGGACCACACTGGAATCAAGTCGAGATGGCGTATGTGCGCCGCATAGATCTGGACCAGAAGGAGAGGGGCAGCAGTGCCCTGATTGAGAGGCCAACCAGAATGCCGGAGAACAGGGGACAGGACAAGGGCAGCGGCCCCAACGACAAGTGCGGCATAGGCAATCTCGTAGTGCCATTTACGCTCGATCCGTGCCTGTCCACGAGAGTTGCTTCCGGACAGTGGCTCATCATGGACGTGCGTCGTTCCCCGGTTGGCTGTCATCGATCGAGCCACGACTGTCCCTCTGGTCGGCCTCGCCCGGTTTGCATCCACTAATGATTGCCGACCGCGGTATCGCATCGGTTGTGGTCGGCTGGATTGGACACACTGATTCCTGTCACTTGTGGCTCCGCCCTGTCACTTGCGGGAGAGGCCCGACGTTCGACCGTGAACTGAGACCCGGAAAGGGCCGTGCAATCCCGAACGCTACGACCTGCGACTGGGACACGGATCCTATTCTCCGACTCGATTGAACTGCCCACGAATCCTCAGGTCGGTGGCCGGACGGTGCTCACCGGTAAGACCGGACCGGCCGTCACCGGCCGCTCCCCTAAGGTCAGGGGCGGATGAGGATCGAACGGGTCGGAGACTTCACCCTCGGATGGGGCGAGAGCCTGATCTGGGACGAACGGGCGCTTCGCTTGTACTTCGTGGACTGCGCCGCGCACACCCTGCATTGGCTCGACGGAGGCGAGGGCGACCGGCACACGCTCGAGCTCCCCTCCATGGCGGCCGGCATCGTGCCGACCGAGGACGGCCGGTTGATCGGGGCGCTCGATGACGGCCTCCACGTGATCGACCCGGATGTGGGATCGGTCCGTCTGTTGAGCAGGTATCCGCCCGGGCTCGGGGCGAGGGCCAACGACGCGTGTGCCGACCTGGCGGGCAACCTGATCACCGGCACACTGAACCTTGTCGAGGCACCGGGGTCGAGCTGGTGGTTCTCGGCCCGACACGGTTGGCGGCTGCTCGATCCCGACATCTCCAACACCAACGGTCCGACCGTGGCCGTGCTGGGCGGGGCCATGACCCTGATCGTCGGCGACTCGTCCGCCGACTACTTCTCCTACCCGTACGAGCCGGCCAACGGCACAGTCGGACCACGGGCCGTCTTCGGTGACATGGCGGGCCTCGCGGGTGTCCCAGACGGTGCGACGCTCGACGCCGACGGTGGGCTGTGGTGCGCGCTGTTCGGTGGCAGCCGGCTGGCGCGGTTCACCACGAGCGGGCTGGAGCGGACGGTAGACCTTCCGGTGACGAACCCTGCCGACGTCACGTTCGGGGGAAGCCACCTGGACCGGCTCTACGTGGTGTCGGTGCCTTCGGGTCCCGACGTCGACGAGGAGCTCGGAGGCGCGCTGCTCGTCATCGACGGGCTCGGCTTCAGAGGGCGGGTCGAGCCGCGCTTCGTGTCGGTGAGCACGTGACCCGTCTCGCTCTGTCTGGCACCACCAGGACTGCCGGACCCGGACCCGTGCCGATGGACGACCCGGCCCTGTGGGCCTAACGTCGGTGTCTCGGCTTGTTGCCGTCGTCTCCGAGGTGCGAGGCCGCGAACCTCTCCTCGCAACCGGAGGACCTGCGGGCCGAACTCGTCGAGAGGAGATCGGATGTCTGACAGACCGAGCTATCTGGGGCTCCTGAACGCCATCGCACTCAACGAGACCCGGGCGTACGAGTACCTGCAGGTGTGGATCGACGTCACCCCCGACCCCGAGGTGAAACGAGTGCTCCGTGCGGTGGCGGCCCGCGAGGGTGAGCACGGGATGACGTTCGCCAAGCGCATCAACGAGCTCGGGTTCGAGGTCCGGGAGCACGACGACCAGGGCCTGGAGGAGCGGATCCCGATCGCCGGCTCGACCGAGATCTCCGATGTCGAGAAGTTCGAGCGGTTCGGGTTGCACGAGCTCGCCAAGATCCTCTGCTACTTCGACGATGTCTTCAAGGACCATTCGATCGACATCCACACCGGCGAGCTCCTCGGTCGGTACATCGCCGAGGAGCACGACAGCTGCCGCCTGCTGCGGAGCTGTTACGACCGGCTGGTGGGGCGGGCCGACACCACGCGCAGCCCGGTGGGAGCCTGATCGCTTCGTGAATCGCTTCGTAAATCGCCTGCGTGGGCATCCACCAGACAAAGGTGCCGATCGCCACTACGTTGAGGACACGGCCACGGCCGCTTGATCCATCGGATGGGAGGAGACGAGGATGATCGGAGTGATCGTGACGTTCGAGTACGACGGTGATTTCGATCGGTCACGTGTCGAGAAGGTCGCCGACAACGCCCGGAGCATGTTCGAGGGCATGCCCGGCCTGACGGCCAAGTTCTTCACCTACGACGAGAAGCGGCAGCGCGCCCTCAACTTCTATGCCTGGGAGTCGAAGGAGGCGGCAGAGCAGTTCTTCACGCCCGAGCTGCGGGAGCGCGTGACGGACCTCTACGGAGTTGCACCGACGATCGAGTTCGTCGAGATCGCCCAGGTCGTGGACAACCGGGCGCACTAGCGCCCCGGGTTTTGGCGCCCGGCGCTCGGCGGGCTGGCGACGCCTGTCGCAGGCCACCCCTCGGCCTACGATGACCCCTGCCGGAACGCCAATGCGCATCGTCGACATCATCATCGCCACGGTCTGGATCGTCTTCTGGGTCTACTGGCTCGCCGCGTCGGTGAGCACCAAGGCGACCCAGTCACGCGGAGCGTCGTTCGTCGGCGTGCGAATCGTGGTGATCGTCATCGTGCTGGCGCTGCTCCGGGCCGGAGTGTTCAGGGGGCGGGGGACCACCATCGACAACCCATGGTTCCAGGGCATCGGCCTCGCGGTGTTCTTGCTCGGGATCGCCCTTGCCGTGTGGGCCCGGCGCTATCTCGGTCGCAACTGGGGCACCCCGATGTCGGAGAAGATCGATCCAGAATTGGTCACGACTGGTCCGTACCGCCATGTCCGTCACCCCATCTACTCGGGCATCATCCTCGGGATGATCGGCACGGCGCTGGCTGTCGGCCCCTACTGGCTCATACCGGTCGTGGTGCTCGGTGGGTACTTCGTCTACAGCGCCACCGTCGAGGAGCGCACGATGGAGCGGCTCTTTCCCGATACCTATCCCGCCTACAAGCGATCCACGAAGATGCTGATCCCGTTCCTCTTCTGAAGCGGTCGGCTCGGCCCGGTTCAAGCGAACCGACCCCCACCCGGAGAAGGGATCGGTGCAGCGGTAGCATCCCGCTCGTGACCGGAGGGGTGGTGGGAATTGCGCTCGTCGGCTGCGGCTCCAACGGCCAGATCCACGCCGACGGGCTCGCCAAGCTGGCGGCCGACGGGGAGCTCCGGGCCATCGCCGCCGTCGACCCCTCACCCGCCGCCCTCGAGGCGGCCCACCGCAACTGCGCCTTCGAGGTCCGGGGAGCCGACCTCTCGCTCGCCATCGACGATCCGGACGTCGATGCCGTGCTCGTGTCCGGCCCGACAGCCACCCACGCCGCGGCCATCGAGGCCGCGGTCGCGGCCGGAAAGGCGGTCATGAGCGAGAAGCCCCTGGCCCCAGCCTTCGACACGGTGGAGGAGATCGTCGGCCTCGTCGTCGGATCCGGCGTCGTGGGCCAGGTCGGCTTCCACTCGCGCTTCAATCCGATGTTCACCCACCTGAAACGCCTGGTGGACGGAGCCGAGCTGGGGGCCCCACTCGGGTACATGCTGCGCGAGGACCAGTTCTGGCCGACGGGTTCGGTGGTGACCGGCCACTCCTCGTGGCGCTCGGACCCTGCCCTCGCCGGCGGCGGCGCGTTGCTGGAGCACACCATCCATGGATGCGACCTGCTGGCGTGGATCTTCGGCCCGGCCGCCACCGTCGGCGCCCGGACACGCTCGCTCTTCGGCTTCGGTGTGGAGGACATCGCCACCGCCCAGGTGACGCACCAGAACGAGGTGGTGGGAACCGTGACGACGGCCTTCAACGGGGTCGAGGGTCGAGAGGAGCGCCGTCTCGAGGTCTTCTTTGAGCAGGCCACAATCGAGATCACCGGCGATTTCATCATCGGGGCACCGGAGGACTCCTTCGTCATCCACCGCCCCCGTGCCGAGCCCGAACACCCGGACCTCGAGGCTCTGCGCCGAGAGCTCTTTACCAGGCTCGGCGTGGTGCGTGATGATTTCATCTTCTACCAGTACGTGGCCGACCGGGCCTTCGTACACGCCGTCCGCGACCGCCGGCCCGCATACCCGGACTTCACCGACGCCCTGCACGCTCACGCCATCGTCGAGGCCGCCTACCGCTCGGCCGCGGCCGGCGGAGTGCCGACCGCTGTCCCGGGGGCTCCGGTCGCACCGTAGAGCGGTCCGCCGAAGCGGGCCCGAGGCTACGAATTCAGCGCACGGTGGTGGTCGTCGTGCCGCCCGACTGCAACCCCGGGCCCGTGGTCGTCGTCGACGAGCCATGGGCGGACGGGGCCGTGGTGGTCGTAGAGGTGGTGCTCGATGCGCCGAACCCCCCCGGCGCGGTCGTGGAGGAGCCGGTCGGTCCCGTGGTCGAGACCGACCCGGAGGTCGAGGTGGTGCGCGGTTGGGTGGTCGCCGTCGTGGTGGTCGGCGGGACGGTGGTGGTGGTCGTGGGCGCGGCCGGTGGGACGGTCGTGTGGGTCACCGCGGTGCTCTCCGGTGGATAGAGGTAGAGGAGCGTGAGGAAGCCGGCGAAGGCCGCCGCCATGAGCACCGTGGAGCGGCGGAGCGGGAACCGGGGGTGGACCGGGACCGACATGAACCCGGCCAGGGGGCTCTGGCGCTGGCGACGGCCTGGCTCCTCGGCGTCGGGCTGCTCGTCGTCGGGCGCGTCCGGTCCAGGGTCGTCGGCCTGGTCGGTCATCAGCTCGGTGAGGCCGCGCTCTCGCCGATGGAGGGCGAGGTGATGCCGGCCTCTCGCAGGGCGGTGGCGGCTCGGAGGCGGATCTCGCGGGCCACCTCGAACTGCCGGCCCGGCAGGGTGCGGGCGATGAGCCGGAGCTGCACGTAGCCGACGTCGATCGACTCGACCCCGGCGACCATCGGCTCGCCGAGGAGCAGCCCGCTCCAGCTCGGGTCACGCGGCCATCGACTCGACCACGTCCTTCAGGATGCCGGTGACCTGGTCGAGGTCCTCGGTCACCGCGACCGGGATGTCGATCACCGCCCGCGACCAGTCCTTGGAGAGGTTGGTGACCTGGCGCAGCGCGCTGTTGGGCACCACCACCAGCTCGCCCTGGGCCGTCCGCAGCTTGGTCACCCGCAGGGTGAGCTCCTCCACCGTGCCGGTGATCCCGGTGGTCTGGCCGGGCACCGACAGCCGGATCACGTCGCCGAAGGCGAACTGGCGCTCGGCGAACAGGAAGAAGCCGGCCAGCAGGTCCCCGACCATCTGCTGGGCGCCGAACCCGAGCCCGATGCCGATCGACCGTGGCCGGCGCCACCAGGGTGGTCAGCGGGATGCCCAGCCGGTCGAAGGACGAGGATGGCGACGACGAAGTAGGTGAGGGCGACGACCGACCACTCGACCGCCTCGCTGATGGCCCGTGACCGCTTGAGCCCCTCGGAGGCCACCGCCCCCGCTTCGATCTGGCGGCGGATCTGGAGGTCGATCCACCGGCGGCGGCGGGCCCGACCCAGTGGGCGAACCGCACGAGCAGCCCGGCCCCCAGGAGGAGGACGATGACCGGCAGGAGATTGTTCTGGAACCAGGAGGAGTGGATGCCCGGGAAACCTACCACCCACCTGGTCCGGATCGAGCCTGCCCCGGGCGGGGCACGGTGGGCTGCCATAATCTGACGCCCTGTCAGTTCCGCCGCCACGCTCCAGGCCGCGGCCGTGCCCGGGCAGGCCACTCAACAGCCCACGCCACCCAACAGCCCACGGAAGGAATGCCATGCTCGACTACGTGATCCGCAACGGCCTCGTCGTCGACGGCACCGGAGCCCGGGCCGCCGGGCCGACGTCGGGATCCGCGACGGGAGGATCGTGGCCGTCGGGACGGTCGAGGAGCCGGCGCCGACGGAGCTCGACGCCGACGGCCTCGTGGTGGCGCCCGGCATCATCGACCCCCACACCCACTACGACGCCCAGCTCTTCTGGGACCCGACGGCCTCCCCCTCCAACCTGCACGGGGTGACGACGGTCATCGGCGGGAACTGCGGCTTCACCCTGGCCCCGATCAAGGCCGAGGACCACGACTACATCCGCCGGATGATGGCCAAGGTCGAGGGCATGCCGCTCGTGGCGCTGGAGGACGGCATCGCCTGGGACTGGACGACCTTCGGCGAGTACCTCGGCCGGCTCGAGGGCAACCTCGGGGTCAACGCCGGCTTCCTGGTCGGCCACTGCGCCCTCCGCCGCTGGGTGATGGGTGCCGAGCGGGCCGCCGAGGTGGCCGACGACGAGGAGCTGGCCGCCATGACCCGGCTGCTGGCCGAGTCGATCGAGGCCGGCGGCCTCGGCTTCTCCTCGTCCCAGTCGCGGACCCACTCCGACGGCGACGGCAACCCGATCACGTCCCGGCACGCCGACCGCCGCGAGATGCTGGCCTTCTGCGAGGTGGTCCGCGACCACCCCGGCACCACGCTCGAGTACATCACCAACGGCTGCCTCGACACCTTCAGCGACGACGAGATCGACCTGATGGTGGCCATGACCACCACGGCGCACCGGCCCGCTCAACTGGAACCTGCTGACCGTCGACTCGCGCACCCCGGACAAGACGGCGCGCCAGCTCGAGGCCTCGGCGCGGGCCGCGGCGGCCGGCGGGCGGATCGTGGCCCTGACCATGCCGACCCTGGTGCCCGATGAACATGAGCTTCCGGAACCACTGCGCCCTCTTCCTCATCCCCGGCTGGGGCGACGTGATGGGCCTCCCGGTCGCCGAGCGCATCGAGAAGCTCCGCGACCCGGCGGTCCGCGACCGGCTGGACGAGCTGGCCCACTCCGAGGGGGCCGGGGTCTTCCGCCGGCTCTCCAACTGGGCCAACTACATCATCGGCGACACGTTCGCCCCCGAGAACGACTCGCCTGCAGCTGGCGCGACGTGGGCTCGATCGCCGAGGAGCAGGGCAAGCCGCCCTTCGACGCCCTCCTCGACCTGGTCATCGCCGACGAGCTGCGGACGGTGCTGTGGCCCAAGGCCTCCGACGGCGACGACGCCTCGTGGCAGGCGCGGGTCGAGGTGTGGAACGACCCGGGCGCCATGGTCGGCGGTTCCGACGCCGGCGCCCACCTCGACCGCATGTGCGGCTCCAACTACCCGACCTCGTTCCTCGGTGACTGCCTGCGCAAGCGCAAGCTGGTCCCGCTGGAGCGGGCCGTCCAGCTGATGACCGAGGCGCCCGGCCGAGCTGTTCGGCCTCCGTGACCGCGGCCGGGTGGCCGAGGGGCGTCGGGCCGACCTGTTCGTCTTCGACCCTGAGACCGTCGGCTCCGAGCCGGCCACCCTGGTCAACGACCTGCCCGGCGGGAGCCCCCGCCTGGTCGCCGACGCCATCGGTGTGGTCCGGGTCCTGGTCAACGGCGTCGAGACCATCGCCGACGGCAAGCCGACCGGCAACCTCCCCGGGTCAGCTGCTGCGGTCGGGCCGCGACACGGTCATCGGTCGACGCCGGTCGCCGCCCGGGCCTGACCCGCCGCCCTGCCGCCACCTACACTGCTGACGCGCCGCCGCTCAGATTCCAGCGCTCGTGCAGCGCCCGTCCGACCCACCATCGCGAAAGGGGACCCGCCATGGGTAGCCAGATCACCAAGGACGAGACCCAGCTCCTCATCGGGGGCAAGTGGGTCGACGCCGGCAACGGCACCTACGACATCATCAACCCGGCCACCGAGCAGGTGGTCGGCCAGGCCCCCAACGCCTCGGTGGCCGACGCCGAGCCGGCCGCGCCGGCCGCCCGCGAGGCCTTCCCGGCGTGGGCCGCCACCCCGGCCGAGGAGCGCCTGGCACTGCTGAAGGAGGCGGCCGGCGCCATCCGGGCCAAGAACGACGAGCTCGTCCCCCTGGTCATCGCCGAGACGGGCGCCACCGCCTCGGTCGGCTCGCGGATGCAGGTCCCGGTGTGCGCCGACCGGTTCGACCGCTACTCGCCGGGACATCCGCCACGTCCAGGAGTCGATGCTCCCCCCGATCGCCACCGCCGCCACCCCGCTCGCCCCCGGGGGGCTGATCAGTGCCCTCGCCTACCGCCAGCCGGTCGGGTGGTGGCCGCCATCGCCAGCTACAACTTCCCCCTGACCAACATGGCCGGCAAGGTCGCCCCGGCCCTGGCCATGGGCAACACGGTCGTCATCAAGCCCGCGCCCCAGGACCCGCTGGCCATCGTGGAGCTGGCCCGGGTCCTCGACGAGGTCGGGTTCCCCCCGGGCGTGGTCAACCTGGTCAACTCGCCAGGGCCCCGAGCCGGCGGCCGCCCTCACCACCTCACCCGACGTCGACATGGTCTCGTTCACCGGCTCCACCGCCGTGGGCCAGCAGATCGCCGCCGCCGGCGCGCCCGTCGATGAAGCGGATGCTCATGGAGCTCGGCGGCAAGGGCGCGGCGGTGGTCTTCGAGGACGCCGACATCAAGGCCGCGATCACCGCCATCGGATCGACCTGGGCCTTCCACTCCGGGCCAGATCTGCACCGCGCCGACCCGGGCCGTCGTCCACCGGAGCATCTTCGACCAGGTGGTCGACGGCCTGACGGCCTTCGCCGGCCGCCTCACGCGTGGGCGATCCGACCGAGCCGGAGACGGTGGTCGGCCCGCTCATCTCCGATGCCCAGCGCCAGCGGGTCCTCGACTACATCGAGAGCGGGCGCCAGCAGGGCGAGGTCGTGGTGGGCGGTGGCCGTCCCGACCACCTCGATGTGGGCTACTACGTGGAGCCCACCCTGATCACCGGGACGCAACGACATGACCGCGGCCCGCGAGGAGATCTTCGGTCCGGTGGTGGTGGCCATCCCCTTCGACGACGAGGACGAGGGCATCGCCATCGCCAACGATTCGGAGTTCGGTCTCTACGACTACGTGTTCTCGGCCGACACCGCCCGGGCCTTCCGGGTGGCCAAGCTCCTCCGGGCCGGCCACGTCGGGATCAACACCGCCCAGCGCAACATGGACGCGCCGTTCGGCGGGTTCAAGATGAGCGGCATCGGACGCGACGGCGGCGACTACAGCCTCGAGGCCTACTCGGAGATGCAGTCGATCATCTGGGCCGGCTGACGCGCCGGGCGGCCGGCGCGAGACGCTCAGCCGGCCCCGAAGAACGGCGCGCCGAAGGAGAACACGCCCGCCGTCGGCGGCCACCAGCCAGTAGCCCCCGGTGGCCGGGTCGGCGGCCATCCCGACCACCGGGGCGTTGAGCTGCAGGTTCCCGGCGCTGCCCGGGAACGGGGCGTCGCCGAAGGCGAAGATGCCGCCGTCGGAGGCCACCAACCAGTAGCCGCCGCCGTCGCCGGTCGCCGACCATGCCGACCACCGGCTGGTTGAGCCGGATCGCTCCGGTCGAGCCGCAGAAGGGCGCCCAGAAGGCGAAGACCCCGCCGTCGGAGGCCACCAGCCAGTAGCCACCCGTGGCCCGGTCGGCGGCCATCCCCACCACCGGGGCGTTGAGGGAGGTACCGCCCATCGAGCCGTGGAACGCGGCGTCGCCGAAGGCGAAGATGCCGCCGTCGGAGGCCACCAGCCAGTAGCCCCGGCCGTCGGGGGTCGGCGCGATGCCGACCACCGGTGCGTTGAGCGGCTTGCCGCCCATCGAGCCGTAGAACCCGGCGTCGCCGAAGGAGAAGATGCCGCCGTCGCCGGCCACCAGCCAGTAGCCCCGGCCGTCCGCCGTGGCCACGATGTGGGAGATGGGGGCGTTGAGGGCGACCCCGGCCATCGAGCCGTAGTTGACCGCGTCCCCGTGGGGCGTCACGGTCCCGTCCGAGCGGGCCACCCAGTAGCCGTGGCCATCGGCCGTGGCGGCCATGCCCACGGCCGCCGCGGGACCGGCATTCGGCTCGCCGGGGACCGGGGCCACCGGCGAAGGGATACGGGTACTGGCCGCCGCCGGGCGTCACCGCGCCGTTGGGCCCGTAGGTCTGACCCGGGCAGTAGACCGGGTCCCCGCTCGGGGTACCGGCCACCACCGGGCTGCGCCGACCGGGTCGCCCGCCGTCGCGTTCTGCGCCGCCTGGCGGGCGATGGCCGAAGGGATGTCCCCGTAGGCGTAGCCGAAGAGCTCGACCGTCCAGGCCTGGCTAGCCGCTGCAGGTGACTCCGACGCCGACGTCGGTGTATGCCGCGCCCAGCTCGTTCTGTCGGTGGCCGGCCGAGGCCATGTAGTCGCCGTCCATGCCGTCGGAGCCGTCACCCGGCCAGAAGCCGGACCCGCTGCTGCCCGAGTTGGCGGCGAAGACGCAGATCTGGTTGGGCGCGCCACCGCAGGGCGGGAGCGAGGGGTCGGCCACCGTGCCGGTGGCGGCCAGGTGGGCCGACCACGCCTGGGCGTCGGCCGTGAGCCCCGAGTCGACCTGCAAGTTGGGGCACCGGCTCGCCGGCCGTGGCCCGGGCGGCGCGTTCGGCGTTGATCCGCGCCACCAGGTCGGCGGCGTACAGACCCTGCACCCCGGCGAGTGACATAGGTGCAGCGGCGGACGCCATCGGGGTCGCCCTCGCCTCCAGCCAGAGCGACCACCCGCCGAAGGCCACGCCAGCCCGAGGGCCAGCGCCAGCACGTTCCTGAGCGGGTGGCGCATCCACGGGTGGCGCATCCAGAGGTGGCGCGACACGAGCCGCTCTCCTGGGATGGGTGGGAATCCGGTCATGGTGAAACTGCCCCCGACGATCTCGCTCGAGCCCCTTGGCGAGATCTATCGGCCGGAATCCGGAAAAACTGTTGCCGGATTGAGGTACAACGGGTCGGTGCCCGCCCCCGTCTCGCCCTCAATTCCCTCGTCATTCACCGCAATTGGCCGCCCGGGTCTCCAATTGGGGCCGCTGGGGTCCGGACGACCAGATCGGCACGCTCAACCTCATCGACGAGGCGGCAAGGCGTCGCGGGGATGGCTGCGGTCCGCCAGGGCTCGGCCTTCGCCCTCGGCCTTCCCCTCTCTGCCGAGGAGGGCATCCAGGTCGGGTTCGTCGAGGGCCGGGTCAACCCGGCGCGCACCATGGTCGCCGTCAACCAGCCGCTGAGCTCCGACCCCGAATGGATCGCCTCTTCCGAAGACGTGGTCACCATGGCCATGCAGTGCGCCACCCACTGGGACGGCTTGGCCCACGTCTCCTACGGGGCCGGCCCCGAGGGCGGGACGCTCTACAACGGCTTCCCGGCCACCACGGTGACCGACGCCGGCGCCGGCAAGCTGGGGGTCCATCTGATCAAGACGCTGGTGTCCCGCGGCGTCCTACTCGACATCCCCCGATCGAAGGGACTCGAGGTCCTCGAACCGGGCTATCCGATCACCCCCGAGGATCTGGACGGCGCCTGTGCCCTCGGGGGCCTGAACGTCGAGCCCGGGGACGTCGTCCTCGTCCGCACCGGGCAGGCGGTCCATCTGGCCCTGCCCGGACGCCCGGGACTCGGCGGCGCACCACCCCGTCCGCGACCTCGTCGCCTACACCTGGCCGACCCCCGGCCTGACCATGGCGACCGCCGTCTGGTTCCATAGCCATGACGTTGCCGCGGTGGCCACCGACACCATGGTGCTCGAGGTCTACCCCTGCGAAGACCAGGCCCTCTACCTCCCCGTCCATCTCCTGCACCTGGTCGAGATGGGAATGACCCAGGGACAGAACTTCTTCCTCGACGAGCTGGCCGATGCCTGTGCCGGCGACGGCCGCTATGACTTCCTGCTGGACGCCACGCCGCTCCCCTTCACCAACGCGCTGGGCTCGCCGGTGAACCCGGTGGCCCTGCGCTGAGCACAGCCGACGGGCTGCCGACCGGCTACCGGTCGGGACCGCCTGTCGAGCGGGCTCTGGCCGACCTCGAGGCGGGTGGCGCCGATCGGGCGGAAGTCCCACCGATGCTGTTCCGCGGCGCCGAGCTCGCCTTGGCCGAGGCCGCCTTCACCTCGGCCGTCCGGGCCGAGGCCGCGCCCCCACCCACCACCGGACCGGTACGCGGTGGAGGACTCTCGGAGCCCGCCACCCGGGCCCCGACCGGAGCGGGCCGGCCGGTGACCGACCAGTGGAGCAAACGGGCCTGGCTGTCGACCAGTGACGCGGTGCGGATCCCCCAGAACTCGAATCCGTAGCGGTGTGCGGCGACCTGGGCCAGCATGGCGATCAGCGTGCCGGCCACCGCCATCGGATCTCCCCCGGCGGGCGAGCCGGAGGGTCCGCCGTTGGTGGCGATCACCCGGGCCAGGGCCACCGTCACCGCGTTGAGGGCCCGGACGCGAAGGCCCTGGAAGCGGAGGTCCCCCTCCACGGTGGTGAGCTCGACCACCTTCAGGACGGCCCGGTTGGACTCCCAGTAGTCCATGAAGCCCGTGACCACCGCAACCGCCGTCGGCCAGCTGACCCCTTCCGACCAATCGCCCTCCACCAGGCCGGCCAGCACACCGACCCCCTCGACCAGCTCCTCGGCCAGCACGGTGATCGCCGACTCCACGTTCTCGAAGTACTGGTAGAAGGTGGCGGGCGAGGTCCCGGCCTCGCGGGCGATGTCGATCACCTTGATCGACCGCCAGGGGGTGGCGACCAACAGTTCCGCCGTGGACTCGAGCAGACGCTGGCGGGTAGCCCGGCCGCGGCGGCCGGGGACCCGGCCGTCGGTGGTAGCGATCAGCTCGGGATCGTCGGCCACGGCCATGGACGACCATGGTACCGAGGGGGCAACGGACGTGACGGTGCGTCAGATTCGGCCCGGCACCTCGGTGCGAATCAAGACGATCGTCCCTGCTGACGAGGGCCACCACCCTCAATTTTGGCCAAAACCGCAGGCGAGTAGGGTTGGCGCTCATGGCGAACCGTCCGGTGCCCCGCACCTTGACGCGGGCCCAGCACGCCCGGCGGCAGCGGGTGCTCGACGCGGCGATGGCGCTCGGGCTCGACGGCGGGTACGAGGCGGTGCAGATGCGGGACGTGGCGGCCCGGGCCGATGTGGCCATGGGCACCGTCTACCGCTACTTCACCAGCAAGGACCACCTGCTGGCGGCGGCTCTCGTGCACTGGGTGGAGCAGCTCGACGCCCGACTGGCCCAGGTGCCGGCCCAGGGCGACACCGCCGCGGCCCGGGTCATCGACGTGCTGGACCGGGCGCTCCGCTCGATGGGCCGACAGCCCCAGCTGGCCGGGGCGGTGTTCGCCGCCTTGGCCTCCCCCGACCCGGCGGCCATCGAATGCCAACAGCAAGTGTCGGTTCTCATGGAGGGCATCATCACCCGAGCCATCGGTGAACCCCATCCGCCCGACCTCGGCGACCGGGCCCGCATCCTCGGCCACGTCTGGTACTCGGCATTGGTCGGCTGGGTCAACGGGTGGAGCAACATGGGGCGGGTCCACGACGAGCTCGTGGTCGCCGTCGGGCTGCTCTTGCCGAGCGACATCTACGCCACCATCTGAACCGCCCCGCCCGGCGTTACGGTGGTCTGCCGTAGCCCAGCCCGGCCCTGGCCGGCCGATCCGTCCGGCCGATCCGTCCGGCCGATCCGCCGGGCTTCCAGCTTCGATTGACCAATGACGCAGTGGCCAGGCCGGCCCGGGATCCTCGGGTACGGTCTGGCGATGCCGTCGGCGATCGAGGTCCGCGAGCTGTCCAAGCATTTCGGACCGGTCCGGGCCGTCGACGACTTGAGCTTCGACGTGACGGCGGGGCGGGTCACCGGCTTCCTCGGTCCCAACGGCTCCGGCAAGACGACCACGTTGCGCATCCTGCTCGGCCTGGTGTCGGCCAGCGCCGGGTCCGCCACGTTCGGCGGGCGCCGCTATGTCGACCTCGACCACCCGATCCACCGTGTCGGCGCCGTGCTCGAAGCCACCAGCTTCCATCCCTCCAGAAGAGCCGAAGACCATCTGCGCTCCGTGGCCATCGCCGCGAAATTGCCTCTGCAGCGGGTCGACGAGACGCTCGAGCTGGTCGGCCTGGCCAGTGAGGCCCGACGCCGGGTGGGCAAGTTCTCGCTCGGCATGCGCCAACGGCTCCAGCTGGCCACCGCCCTGCTCGGTGACCCCGAGATCCTCATCCTCGACGAGCCGGCCAACGGGCTCGATCCCCAGGGCATCCAGTGGCTGCGGACGTTCATCCGGCACCGGGCCTCGCTCGGGCACGCGGTGCTCGTCTCCTCGCACCTCCTCTCCGAGATGGAGGAGACCGTCGACGACGTGGTCATCGTCTCGCACGGACGTCTGGCCCTCCAGACCACTCTCGCCGACCTGGCCAGCCGGGGCGGGACCCGCACCGGGCTCCGGATCCGCTCGCCCGAGCTCCCCCGGCTCATCACGGTGCTCGAAGCCATCCCCGTCGGCTACCACCAGATCGAACCCGATGTGATCGTCATCGACGGCGCCACGCCTGAGTGGTTCGGTCCCCTGGCGGCCCAGCACCAGATCGTGCTCTACGAGCTGACCTCAGAGGGTGGGAGCCTGGAGGATGTCTTCCTCAACATCACCCACGGGTTCGATGCCGCCGATCCCCGGCTGGTGGGCAGCCAGTCCCAGCCGGTCAGCCAGCCGCAACCGACAAGCAACCAGCCACAGCCGGTCGGGTACGGCCCCGGGCCCACCCCGATGCCCGGAGGCCCGGGATGATCGCCGGAATCCGCGCCGAGTGGCTGAAGATGCGTACCACCGCCGTGCCCTGGGTGCTCACCGGCATCGCACTCGTCGTCAACGCCCTCCTGATCCTGACCATCTTTCTCGATCGCGGACAGGACAACGGGGGCGGGGGCGGGGGCGGAGGCGGGGGCGGGGGCGCGGCGGTCGTCTCCCCCGGCTACACCGTGCCCCATACGGCGCAGCAGCTCCGTAACCTGGTCGGGGCCGGTTTCCCGGGCTACCTCTTCGCCCTGCTGCTCGGCGTACTGTGCGTGACCACCGAGTTCCGGCACAAGACGGTGACCACCTCGTTCCTCGTCACGCCCCGCCGGCCCGAGTTCGTGGGAGCCAAGCTGGTCAGCTCCGCCCTGATGGGCGCGGCCCTGGCCGTGGTGATGTTGGTGGCCACCGTCATCGGGGGCGGGCTGACCCTGGCCGCCCGCGGCGGGTCCTTCAGCGACATGGCCCGCCAGATCCCGGCGGTGGCACCGGGGATGATCCTGGTGTTCGCCCTGTTCGCCATCCTCGGCGTCGGGATCGGATCGGTCCTCACCAACCAGGTGGCCGCCATCGTCGTGACCCTCGGGTGGTTCGTGATCATCGAGGGCATCCTGGTCAATCTGGTCCACAGCGCCGAGCGGTGGGTGCCGACCGGCGCGGCGGCGGCGGCCTCGAGCCTCACCCGAGGGCAGGGCGCCCGCTTCGGTCTGTTCAACTGGTGGGAGGGCACGTTGCTCATGCTGTTCTACGGCCTCGCCTTCGCCATCATCGGCTCGCTCATCCTCACCCAGCGCGACATCACCTGAGACCCCGGGGTCAGTGGGGCCGGCCAGTCGGGTCGTTGCCGCGGGTCGGCCCGTCGTCTATACATTTCGGTGTCGGTCTTCACCCTGCCCGGTTGAGATCACGGTCTGGGAAACGAGTCGCCTCGATCACACGCCGGGACACGGTGGTGCGGGGTTCACCTGTTGGCCCGACCGATGTGGGAGGGGGTGGTAGTGGACCGCAAGTGGTGGACGCTCATCGGCGTGTGCGTCGGCACGTTCATGCTGCTTCTCGACATCACGGTCGTGAACGTGGCGCTCCCCTCCATCCAGCGATCGCTGCACGCCTCGTTCTCCGATCTCCAATGGGTCATCGACGCTTACACGTTGACCCTGGCCGCCTTCCTGCTCACCGCGGGCGTGCTCGGCGACATGTTCGGTCGGCGAGGCGTCTACGCCATCGGTCTGACCATCTTCTCCCTTTCCTCCCTGCTGTGCGGGTTGTCGACGAGCTCGTTGATGCTCATCATCTGCCGAGGCGTCCAAGGAGTCGGCGCCGCCATCATGTTCGCCACCTCGCTGGCCCTCATCGCCAACGCCTTCACGGGACGTGAGCGCGGGACCGCCTTCGGCATCTACGGCGCCGTGCTGGGCGGGGCCGTGGCCGTCGGACCGCTGCTCGGCGGCGCCATCACCAGCGGCATCGGCTGGCAGTGGATCTTCTTCGTCAACCTGCCGATCGGCGTTGGGGCCATCCTCGTCACGTTGACCCAGATCTCGGACTCGAGGGATCCGGCCGCCCGCCGGGTCGACTGGATCGGCTTCACCACCTTCTCGACCTCGCTCTTCATGCTGGTGTACGCCCTCCTGCAGGGCAACGCCCGAGGCTGGGGCAGCCCGACCATCGTGGGCCTGCTGGTCGGATCCGGGGTCCTGTTCGCCGGCTTCGTGGTGGCCGAGTGGCGTGGGTCCGATGCCATGCTCGACATCAGTCTGTTCAAGCGCCCGGCCATGGTCGGTGTCTCCCTCGCCTCGTTCACGCTGTCGGCCTCGATCTTCGCCATGTTCCTCTACCTCACCCTCTACCTCCAGCAGGTGCTCGGCTATGGGCCCTTCGCCGCCGGGGTTCGGTTCCTGCCGACCACCATCCTGGCCTTCGTGGCCGCCCCGATCGCAGGCAAGCTGACCGTCCGGGTGCAGTCGCGTTACCTCCTCTGCCTCGGGCTCCTGCTGGTGGCCCTGGGCTGCAACCTGATGACCCACGTGCACGCCGACTCGAGATGGACCGTCCTGCTCCCCGGCTTCATCGTGGCAGGCATCGGGATAGGGATCACCAACCCGGTGGTGGCGTCGGCCACCGTCTCGGTGGTGCCCCCTGAGCGGAGCGGGATGTCCACCGGATCATCGAGCACGTTCCGTCAGGTGGGGCTGGCCACCGGCATCGCCGGCCTCGGTGCGGTGTTCGTCAGCCAGATCGGCCCCGACACGCTCGGCGCGCTCACCGGCTCCCCGGCGGGTCAGGCTGTCCTGTCCCACGGCGGCGGTCGCCTCGGCGCGGTCATCGCCAGCGGTACCATCCGGCAGACGGCCGCCGCCATCGGCAACGGCGGGGTGCGGCATGCCCTGATCGGTGCCTATCAGACCGGTTTCACCACGACCTTCAATCACCTGATGGCCATCTCCACCGTCGTCGCCCTGGTCGGTTCGATCGGCACGCTCGTCCTGGTTCGCCAGCGCGATTTCGTCCCGAGCTACGCCGCCGAGGCTCCCGTCCCCACTGCCGGCTTCGACGGCGGCGACACGGCCGGAATCGCGGCCGGCGTCGGCGTGGCACGGCCGCCGGCCACACTCACCTCCGCCCGCCCACCCGCGGGGACCGGCAATCTTGCTTCGGAGGGCGCCGAACCCCTGTCCCGCGAGTCGCCGACGGGGACTCCGACGGGGACGCCGACGGGTTAGGTCCGGACCTGACCAGCGGCGCCGGGCCCACGTGCACCCCTCCGATCCATCCGCCGAACCGCCTCAGGCGCGACCGCGGGACTCGCCGGGCGAGTCCATGCCCGAGGGGCCGTCCGGACGGCCCCTCGACGAGCCGCACTCTTCCCGCCTGTCGTCCGACCACCCGCGCCGGGCCGAGATCTTGGCCGCCCATCAGGCAGCCATGGCCGCGGGCCAGCCCGGCTACGCGGATCCTGAGACCGGCCTCTACGTCATGACCGCGGCCCACCTGCTCGGCCGGTCGGTGTGCTGCCAGTCGGGGTGCCGCCACTGCCCCTACCTGACTTGACCATGCCTGCGGGGGCGCTCCGGAGGCGGGCCCGGCCTATGGTGCCCGTGTTGCCCGGTGCGCCGATCGTACGACGACCGCGGTTCACGAGATCCAGGAGATGCGATGAAGACCCGACTGACGGAGATCCTCGGTATCGAGCACCCGGTGATGCTGGCCGGAATGGGGGGCGTCTCGTACGCGCCGCTGGTCGCGGCCGTGTCCGAGGCGGGCGGTTTCGGCTGCCTCGGCGCCTCGACCATGAGCACGGACCGGATGGTGGCCGAGATGGCCGCGGTGCGTAGCGCCACCGACAAGCCGTTCGGAGTCGACCTGCTGACGGCCATGCCCGGGGACATGGAGCACCAGGTCAACGAGATCATCAAAGGGGGGGCGTCCGTCTTCGTCGCCGGACTGGGCGTTCCCTCCGACGTAGTCGAGCTCTGCCACCGCCACGGTCTCCTGGTGGTCAACATGTGCGGCAAGGTGGACCATGCCCGGCGCGCCCTGGCCGCCGGCTGCGACATCGTGGTGGCCCAGGGCACCGAGGCCGGGGGGCACACCGGGCTGGTCGCCACCATGCCGCTGGTGCCCCAGATCGTCGACGCGGTGGGAGCCGACATCCCGGTGGTGGCCGCCGGGGGCCTCTTCGACGGCCGGGGCCTCGCCGCCGCGCTGGCCCTCGGGGCGGACGGCGTCTGGATGGGCACCCGCTTCATCGCCACACCGGAGGCCCGCAGCGTGGCCGGGTACAAGGACGCGCTGCTCCGTACCCGGGAGGACGGGACCACCATCAGCCGGGCCTTCTCGGGGAAGACCATGCGGGTGGTGCGCAACGACTACACCGACTTCTTCGACGACCACCCCACCGAGCTCAGCCCCTTCCCTGCCCAGCTGGGTCGCTCCATGGGCGACGGCGCATTCCACCTCGGCGGCGGGGAGGAGACCGGCGGGATCGACCCCGACCGGGAGTGCTACCCGACCGGGCAGGGGGTCGGGGCCATCGACGCCCTCGTCCCGGCGGCCACGTTGGTGACCGAGATCGTCGACCAGGCCGAGCAGGTCCTTGCCGCGCTCGGTCCATCCGTCGCCCGCTGAGGCCAAAATCCACGGTCCGGACGGGCTGACGCGCCGACCACCCGGGCTCACCGCAGCACTGATCGGTCGCCGGCCCGGAGGCCTCTGATGATCCGGCGGTAGGCATCGGCCGCGTCGTCCCCGAGCGCGTCGGTGGCCAGCCACGTGATCCCGTGGTCGCCGCGGTGCCGGTCGATCCCGAACAGGCCGAAGCGGGGCTCGTAGGAACCCCACTCGTAGTTGTCCATGAGCGACCAGTGCCAGTATCCGGCGACGGGCACGCCCTGGTCGAGCGCGACCAGCACCGCGGCGATGTTCTCGCGCAGGTATCGCGGGCGGTCCCATCCGTCGAGGCGCGGGTAGGACCGACCGTTGCGCACCCGGCTGCACAGCCCGTTCTCCACCACCCAGAGGGGCATCCCCGGGGCGAGCGAGTGCTGGTGGGCCAGCCAGCGGGCCAGGCCGGGGGGGTCGGGAGGGTCGTCCCAGAGCTCACGGGCCGGCAGCCAGCTCCGGCCGCCGGCCGTCCGGTGGCCGGGGAGCCGGAAGTGGCGGCTGGCCAGCGGGTCGTAGTAGTCGACGGCCAACACGTCGAGCGTGCGCTCGTGTGGGCTCTCGTAGACGGCGTCGACGGCCCGGCGGGGGAGCGCGGCCCGGCGAGGGAGAATCGGCCACCGGGCCGGGCGACCGTAGGGAGCAGTCACTGCACCGGCTCGGCGGAGGAGGCGTTCGCCGAGCGCAGGCGCGGCGCACAGCTGTTCATGCTGCTGGCGGCGCTCGGCCAACCAGTCGTCGAGCTCGTCGCGCTCCACGCCGGCCCTGCGGGCCAGGAGGAGGTCGGTCAACATCCGGTCGTACTCGTAGGTGGTGAGGCAGAGATTGTTGGTGGTCACCACGGCATCGGGACGAGCCCGGTGGATCACCTCGTAGGCCAGCACGTGGGCAGCCAGGAGGTTGTCGGCCGCGATGGCCGCGTCCTCGAAGGCCAGCAGGCGCCCCGGCGGGAAGACGCCGAGCATCCACGAGTTGAGGACGAGGACGTTGATCTCGTTGAGAGTGACCCAGTGGCGGACGTCGGGCGCCAGCTCCTCGGTGACCAGCTCCACCCACTGGCGGAAACGGTCGGGGGCATCGGGCCGCAGCCAGAACTCGACGCCCAGCCAGTCGGGATGGGTGAAGTGGTGCAGGGTGACCAACGGGCGAAGACCCCGCTCAGCGCATGACTGCACGATGCGGCGGTAGCCACCCAGCGCGTTCCGGTCGACGGTGCGGTCATCGGTCATCACCCGGGCCCACTCGACGCTTAGCCGGAAGCTGTCGCACCCGATGGCGGCGGCCCGGTCGAGCGCCTCCTCCGGCCGGTCGAAGAAGCCGACCGCGTTGCCCGACGGCTCCACCCGGCCCACCTGCTCCCAGGCCAGCCAGTTGTTGGCCGGCTCTCCGGGTCCGTTGAACCCCCCCTCGATCTGAAAGCCGGCCGTGGCCACCCCGAAGAGGAACTCCTCGGGCAGCCCACCGGTGGTGGGGTCGGTGAACGGTGGAGGCGTCGAGGGCAGGGTCCCACCTTTCACGATCCGTGACAGCCCTGGCTGGAAATGGCGATGGTAGCTTGCGGCCCGGGACGAGCCGCGTCCTCTCGCCTCCATGCCCGAATCGAGCCCCGATCCCGAACGCGTCCCCGTCGTCATCGCGTCGGGACAGGCCATCGAGCGAGACGAGCTGGTCACCGCGCTCGACCTGATGGAGCGGGCCGCCGAGGCCGCCCTGGCCGATGCCCCAGGCCTGCGTGGTGCGATCGAGCGCCTCTCGGTGGTCAACATCATGAGCCGCAGCGGCCCGGCTCCGGCCACCGAGCTGGCCCGGCGCCTGGGGATCGAGGACGCCGCCTGCGAGGTGAGCACGATCGGCGGCAACACCCCCCAGTGGCTGGTGAGCCGGGCCGCCGCCGACATCGCCGACGGGACCCTGTCCGCCACCCTCATCGCCGGCGCCGAGGCCATCCGCTCGTCGCGAGCGCGACGGGCCCGGGGGCTCACCGCCGACCTCGACACCGGGCACCGAGCCGACCCGGTGCCGGCCTGCCGCCCGACCCCATGGTCGGCGACGACCACCCGGGCGTGGGCCCGGCCGAGTCGGCCATCGGCCTCGTGGCCCCGGTGCAGATCTACCCCCTGTTCGAGAGCGTGATGGCCGCCCGGGCCGGACGTGACGCCGCCGCCCAGCGGCGGGTCATCGGCGAACTGTTCGCACCGTTCACCGAGGTGGCGGCAGCCAACCCGTACGCCTGGTTCCCCGAGGCCCGCACGGCCGAGGCCATCGCCACCCCGTCACCGGACAACCGCATCGTCGCCGAGCCGTACACCAAGCGGATGAGCGCCTTCCTCGGCTCGGACCAGGGAGCGGCCTTGATCGTCTGTTCGCTGGCCACGGCCGTCGCCGCCGGGGTGGCCGACCGGGCCGTCTTCATCTGGGCGGGGGCGGAAGCCACGGACGTGCGCTTCCCGGTGGCACGGCCCGACCCCGGTCGGTCGCCGGCCATCGCCGCCGCCGGACGAGCCCTGTTCGAGGCGGCCTCTCGGGCGGCGGGAGCAGGTAGGGCGGTCGGCATCGACGACATCGGCATCCTCGACATCTACTCGTGCTTCCCGTCAGCCGTCGAGCTCGCTGCCGACGCCCTGATGATCACGCCCGGCCGCGGTCTGACCGTCACCGGCGGGCTCCCCTACTTCGGCGGCCCGGGGAACAACTACACGACGCACGGCATCGCCACGCTGACCGACCTCCTGCGAGAGACCGCGGGGCGACGGGGCCATGGGCCGTCTCGGGATGGCCACCGGCCTCGGCTGGTACATCACCAAGCACGCCCTCGGCATCTACGGGTCGAGTCCTCCGCCCGGCGGCTACCACCGCGGAGACACCCGCGAGGCCCAAGCCGGCATCGACGCCTCGGCGGTCGAGACGGCCCTCGAGGTCGACCGGCCCACGGCCGCCCGGATCGTCGCCGCCACCGTCATGCGCGACAACGACGGCACGGCCACCGCCGCGCCGATGATCGTGCGCCTGCCCGACGGCCGGCAGATGGCGGTCTCCAGGCCGACGACGCCGTGCTCCAGGCCGCCGGCGAGCTCGACGTGCCCGGCCTGGTCGGCAGTCCCGTGGTCGTCCAAGCCGGCGCGCCGCGCTACCGTCTGGCCACCAGCTGACGTCAGGAGAGCCTTGCCATGTCCGAACTGCTCCGTGAGCGCCAGGGCCACATCGAGATCCTCACCATCAACCGGCCCGAGGCCCGCAACGCCATCAACGGTGCTGTCCCGCGGCCTTCTCCGACGCCTTCGACGAGCTCGAGGCCGACGACGACTGCTGGGTGGTCATCGTGACCGGCAGCGGCGACAAGGCGTTCTGCGCCGGGATGGACTTGAAGGCGTTCGCCGCCGGCGAGGCCGGCGACATCATGGGAGCGAAGGGGGGATTCGGCGGGATCGCCCAGCGCGACTTCCCCAAGCCGATCATCGCCGCGGTCAACGGCTCGGCCCTGGCCGGCGGGTGCGAGATCATGCTCGCCTGCGACCTGGTGGTGGCCGTCGAGGAGGCGAAGTTCGGCATCCCCGAGGTCAAGCGCGGGCTGATGGCCGGTGCCGGTGGCCTCATCCGCCTGCCCAAGCGGATCCCGCCCACCATCGCCCTCGAGCTCGCCCTCACCGGCGACCCGATCGACGCCCACCGGGCCCTCGAGATCGGGCTCATCAACCGGGTGGTCCCCGCCGGCAAGCTCATGGAGGAGGCCCTGGCCCTGGCCGGAACCATCGCCGAGAACGCCCCGCTGGCCGTCCGGGCTTCCAAGCGGGTGATGAAGCAGGCCGGCGAGCTGCCCGACGCCGAGGGTTGGGCGATCAACAACGCCGCGGTGCCCGAGGTCTTCGGGTCGGCCGACGCCATGGAGGGCCCGATCGCCTTCGCCGAGAAGCGCAAGCCGAACTGGACCGGCAAGTAGCCGGACGACCGCGCTCGGCATGCGAACGATCGGGGTCGGAAGCGGACACCGCATGCCGCTAGTCGGTCACCTGACTCCTGGGAGCAGCGTCCCGCCCTCTCGGCCGGGCTCGACGGCTTCCGGCTGATCCTCCACGTGCTGGCCGCCACCGTCTGGGTGGGCGGGCAGTTCACCGTGGCCGGCCTGCTCCCCACCATCCGGTCCCTGGGCGAGGACGCCCCGAAGAAGGTGGCCCGGGCCCTCGGCCGCCTGCTGTGGCCGGCCTACGCCGTGCTGGTCGTCACCGGCTTCTGGAACATCGGCGCCGCTCACCGTGAATCACGCCTCGACGGCCTGGAACGCCGTGCTCGGCATCAAGATCGTGGTCGTGGTGGTGGCCGGGGTGGCCGTCTTCCTCCACCAGCGCTCCACCTCCAAGGTGGCCCTCGCCGTCTGGGGGGCGATCGGCGCCCTGGCCTCGGTGGCCGCCCTGTGCCTGGGCGTCTTCCTGGCCGGCTGAGCGGCAGCCAGCCGGGACGGCCGGCGTCGAACACCCTCTGATCACGCCGTGCTGCGCGCGCGGGTCGGACAGGTCTAACCTGGTGGCTAGCACTCACAAAGGAGATTCCACCGTGCATATCGGCCCCGCAGAGTTCTTCGGCGTAGACGGCATCATCATCCTGGTCGTCGTCGTCCTCGTCCTCTTCGGTTCCACCCAGATCCCCAAGCTGGCCCGCTCGCTCGGCTCCGCCCAGAAGGAGTTCAAGAAGGGCCTCGACGAGGGCGCCTCCGAGGACGGCGCCGACCAAGGCGGTCGAGGCGCCGCCTCCGGCGGCCGTGGCCCGCCCCGGCGGCCGCGACCGCCCCCGCCGGCTCCGCCCCCGTCGAGGTCCGCGCCGACGGGTCCAACAGCCAGTCGTCCTGAACCCACCTCCGCCGGCCATGAGCCACGGCGACGGGCGCAGCGCCGCCGTCGGACTACCGGCTCCGGGTGCCGCCACCGGGCGGCGGTTCCCGTTCTGGGTCCTCCAGCTCGCGAGCTGATCGCCGCCGTCGTGCTGGTCGACCTCTCCGTCCACGTGCGCGACGGCGGGACGCTGATCGCCGCCGTCGGTGGCCTTCGCCCTCCTGGCCGCGGTGGCCGACGGGCCACTCGGCCTCGTGCGGATCTGTCCGCAACGGCTCCACGTCGCACTGGCGGTGGCGGTGGCCGTCCTGGCCGCGGCGGCCCCGGCGGTCCCGGCCCTCGCCCGGACATCGAGGGGATCATCGTGCTCGAGTTCGTCGCCGTCGGGCTCATCCGGCTGGCCACCCTGACCCGGACATCCGGAGCAACCGCGAGGCGGTCCCGAACCGGCGCCGGTCGGCGACGGTCATCGACGCCACCGCTTCGGTCGTCGATCCCACCACCGCCCGGTCGCGCGCCACCGACGGCGCCGGCCGGACGAGCCGGTGCGGCGACCGAGAGCGCGGCTCGGCGAGCCGGGCGGGCCGCCGGCGTGGCGGCGGCTCGGGCAAGCGGCGCCGCCACGCACCGGCCGGCCGCCGAGGCCCAGGTGAAGCGGGCCCTCCGCGGCGCCGGCCGCTGGCTGGCCGCTTCACGTCAACGGCTTCGGACCGCCGGCCGCCGGAGGCCTGAACGGGCCCGGACCGGGTCGTCCCCCGGAGCCCGAACTGAGCGCCTCGTGGACACGCGGGTCTGACCGCGCGCCGACCTCTCGGTCGGCGCCGTACGGCTAGTGTGCCGTGTCGTCGAAAGGGGAGGCGATGCCCGGAGCCGACGACGTCCTGGCCATCGCCGACCGCCTGTGGCGGGGCGAGGGCACCACCACCGAGGTGCATCCCCTCCGCCCCACCCCCGGTCTGGCCGAGGTGGCCGACGGGGTGGCCTTCGTGCCCTCGTTCGCCAACGTGTCGGCCGTCGCCACCGACGACGGCCTGGTCCTGGTCGACGCCGGCAGCCCCTTCCTGTCCGGCCAGGTCCACCGGACCCTGCGCACCTGGACGCCGAGCCGCCTCCACACCGCCGTCTACTCCCACGGGCACATCGACCACGTCTTCGGGGTACCGGTGTGGGAGGCCGAGTCGGCCGACGGCACGGGTGGCCCGCACCGGTCGGTGGTGGCCCACGAGGCGGTGCCCGCCCGCTTCGACCGCTACATCCTGACCGCCGGCTACAACGCCGTCGTCAACCGGCGCCAGTTCGGCATCGACGTCCTCCAATGGCCGACCGAGTACCGCTACCCCGACCGCACCTACCGGGACCGGCTCGACCTCGACGTCGGCGGGGTCGGCGCCGAGCTCCACCACGCCCGGGGCGAGACCGACGACCACGCCTGGACCTGGTTCCCCGAGCCGGCGGGTGCTGTGCTGCGGCGACCTGTTCATCTGGGCCTCGCCCAACGCCGGCAACCCGCAGAAGGTCCAGCGCTACCCGCTCGAGTGGGCCGAGGCCCTGCGCCGCATGCTCGCCCTCTACGACGCGCCGGGCGGCGGGCCCGAGGTCCTGCTGCCCGGCCACGGCTACCCGATCGTCGGGGCCGACCGGATCCGCCAGGCCCTGGCCGACACGGCCGAGCTGCTCGAGTCCCTGGTGGCCCAGACGCTCGAGCTCATGAACGCCGGCGCCCGCCTCGACGAGGCCATCCACACGGTCACCCCGCCGGCCCACCTCATGGACCGGCCCTACCTCCAGCCCGTCTACGACGAGCCCGGAGTTCGTGGTCCGCAGCGTCTGGCGCCTCTACGGCGGGTGGTGGGACGGCAACCCGGCCACCCTGAAGCCGGCCCCCGAGCGCGACGCTGGCCCTCGAGCTGGCCGAGCTGGCCGGCGGAGCCGGCGCCCTGGCCGACCGGGCCCTGGCCCTGGTCGACGGCCGGCCGCACGGGCGGACCGGCCGGCCGACCGGACCGGGCCGACGACCGGCGCCCTGCGGCTGGCCGGGCACCTGGCCGAGCTGGCCTGGCTGGCCGCGCCGGACGACCCCGGCGTCGGCCGAGGCCCGGCGGATCGGTCTTCACCCGCCGGGCCGACGCGGCCACCTCCACCATGGCCCAGGGCGTCTTCGCCTGGGCGGCCCGGGAGTCCGGGGCCGGACGTCCGCGGAGGGTCGCTGACCGACCGGCGCGCCGCACCGGCCCATCGCACCCTGCTGAACAGGGGTTCGCCGGCGCCGAGGCAGCCGACGTTCTCAACTTCTAATTTGGTGCGCCGTCCCCACTAGTGTCATCGCCGTGAACGCCTTCACAAACGGATCTCCGACGCCCTCTGCCCGCACCGACGGACCGACCTCGGCTCGACGCGCCACCGGCGGGGCCGTCGCCCCGGCCCGGGCCGCCGGTGGCAGCGCCGGTGCCGCTGGGCCTGGCCATCGGGGCGCCGCTCGTGCTCGGGGGCTGCAACTTCTACCCGACCTACGGCGCCAGCCGGGGCGCCACCACCCAGGGCCAGGACACCTTCAAGCTCTACTCGGGGATGATGACCACCGGCATCATCGTCGGCGGCTTCGTCGTCCTGCTGATCCTCTTCACCATCTTCCGCTACCGCCGGCGCTCCGACGAGATGCCGAAGCAGTTCCACGAGAGCATCCCCATCGAGATCCTCTACACCGCGATCCCGGTCCTCATCGTGGCCGTCCTCTTCTGTTCACCGTGCTCACCGAGAACAACGTCGACGCCACCGTGCCGGTCAACGCCACGGTCACCACCACCGGCACGCCGGTGGTCGACGTGAGGATCACCGCCTTCCAGTGGGGCTGGCGGTTCGACTACCCGAACCACGAACGTGAGCGTCGCCGGCGAGATCACCAACGGGCCCGGCAACCACGGGCCCCAGATGGTGGTGCCGGTCGGCGAGACCGTGCAGATCACGCTGGTCTCCAACGACGTCATCCACGGGTTCTACGTGCGGGACTTCAACTTCAGCCGCTACGCCCTGCCCGGCGTGACCAACCGTTTCGACCTCGACGTCCTCCACACCGGGACCTACCACGGGCAGTGCACCCAGATCTGCGGCCTCTACCACTCCGAGATGCTCTTCAGCGTGAGGGCGGTGAGCCCCGCGGCCTTCCGCATCGTGGGCGGCCGCCGAGCTGGCCGCCGGCCACACGCTGCAGCGCTCGGGCTCGTGCCGGCGTCAACACCCCGCCGCCCTACACCCACGTGACCCCGTCCAACGCCAGCCGCTGCGCCCGTCCACGCAAGGGTTCCCTATGACCACCACCGTCGAGCCCCCCGATCTGATCGAGCCCGAGGAGCCGGGCGGGCCCGACGGGCACGCACCCGGGCCCACGCCGACGGGGCCGGCCACGCCCACCACGAGGGCCCGACCGGCATCCTCAACTGGCTGACGTCGACCGACCACAAGGTCATCGGCAAGTCCTACATGATCACCTCGCTGGTGCTCTTCTTCATCGCCGGCGCTCATGGCCCTGGTCATCCGGGCCCAGCTGGCCAACCCGACCTCGTCGCTGGTCAACTTCCAGACCTACAACGAGCTGTTCACCATGCACGGCAGCCTCATGCTGTACCTGTTCGCCGGGCCCTTCGCCTTCGGCGGCCTGGCCAACTACATCGTGCCGCTGCAGGTCGGCGCGCCCGACATGGCCTTCCCCCGCCTGAACGCCCTCTCCTACTGGCTGTACCTGGGCGGGTCGATCACCATGATGTCCGGCTTCCTGGTGGCCGGCGGCGCCGCCAGCTTCGGCTGGGTGGCCTACGCCCCGCTGTCCAACGCCATCAACTCCCCCGGCGCCGGCGCCGACCTGTGGCTGATGTCGCTCGGCCTCACCGGGTTCTCCGCCATCTTCACCGGCGTCAACCTGGTCGCCACCATCTTCTACCTGCGGGCGCCGGGCATGACCATGTTCCGGATCCCCATCTTCTCGTGGAACATGCTGGTCACCGGCATCCTGATCCTCATCGCCTTCCCGGTGCTGTTCGGCGCGGTGGTGATGCTCTTCTGCGACCGCCACTTCGGCACCCACATCTTCTCGGTCCAGGGCGGTGGTGTGCCCGTGCTCTGGCAACACCTCTTCTGGTTCTTCGGCCACCCCGAGGTGTACATCCTCGCCCTGCCCTACTTCGGCATGGTCACCGACATCATCCCGGTGTTCTCCCGCAAGCCGCTCTTCGGCTACAAGGGCATGGTCTTCGCCACCATGTCCATCGCCGCCCTGTCCACCGGCGTGTGGGCCCACCACATGTTCACCACCGGCGTGGTGCTCCTGCCGTTCTTCTCCCTGCTCTCCTACCTCATCGCCATCCCCACCGGCATCAAGTTCTTCAACTGGATCGGCACCATGTGGGGCGGCCAGCTCAGCTTCCAGACGCCCGATGCTGTTCTCCATCGGGTTCCTGTTCGCCTTCCTCATGGGTGGCGTGACCGGCGTGCTCCTCGCCTCGCCCCCGGTCGACTTCATGACCCACGACACCTACTTCGTGGTGGCCCACTTCCACCAGGTGCTCATCGGCACGACCGTGTTCGCCGGGTTCGCCGGGTTCTACTTCTGGTACCCGAAGATGTTCGGCCGGATGCTCAGCGAGCGCCTGGGCAAGCTCCACTTCTGGGTCCTGTTCATCGGCTTCTGGGTGACCTTCATGCCCCAGTACCTCGTCGGCCTGGACGGCATGCCCCGGCGGGTCGCCGACTACCTGCCGGCCAACGGCTGGACCGGCCTCAACGTGATCTCGACGGTCGGCGCCTTCATCATCGGGGTCTCGTTCCTCTTCTTCCTGGTCAACCTTGGGTGTCGTGGCGCAAGCCGGTGCCGGCCGGCGACAACCCCTGGGACGGCCACGCGCTCGAGTGGTTCACCTCGTCGCCGCCGCCCCACCACAACTACACCCACCTGCCGCCCATCCGGTCGGAGCGGCCGACCTGGGACTACAACCATCCCGAGCACCGCAAGCATCCACCGGCCCCGGCGCCCGGCCGATGCCCGACAAGGAAACCGTGGGGGCCGGTTCGTGAGGGTCGACGGCCTGTTCCTCGCCGGCATCGGCCTGTTCTTCGGCATCATCGCCGGCATCTACTGGTTCACCAGCTACGAGGACGCCGGCTTCCTGATGCTGATCGGCTCGGCCCTGCTCGGGCTGCTGCCCGGCTCGTACTACCTCTGGTGGTCGTACCGGATGAAGCCCCAGGCCGACGACGACCCCGACGCCGAGATGGCCGAGGGCGCCGGCACCGTCGACTCGTTCCCCGGCTCGAGCATCTGGCCCTTCATCCTCGGCATGGGTGCCCTGTTCACCGTGCTGACCTTCGTCTTCGGGCTGTGGATGGCACCCCTCGCCGCCGCGCTCATCCTGTCCGCCGCCATCGGCGGCACGGTCGAGAGCCGCCGGGGCGGCACGGTCTAGGCGCCCCCGGGCCCAGCCGGCGTCAACCGCTCGGCGGGGCGAAGGCCGTGGTGGCCAGCCCGGGGCTCAGGTACGGGAGGTCGGGCCCGAGGGTGCCTGAGGCCAACAGCGCCTCGGCCGCCCGGATCAGCGCACCGTAGGCCACCCGGGCCAGCGTGCCGCCCACCGAGACACGCCGCACACCGGCGGCGGCCAGGTCGGCAACCGTCGGGCCATCGGGCCGGAGCAGGACACTGACCGGCGCCCGGGCCTCCGCCACCACGCCGGGTGATGGCGACCAGGTCGGCCAGTCCCGGGGCGAACACGACGTCGGCCCCGGCGTCGACGTAGGCGGCGAGCCGGGCGATGGTGTCGTCCAGGTCGTCGTGGCCGCGCAGGTGGTTCTCGGCCCGGCCGTGAGGACGAGGCCCGAAGCGTGGGCGGCGGCCGCCGCTTCAGCCGACCCGGTCGGCGGCCCTCTCCGTCGGCTCGATGCGACCGGCCCGGGGGTCCCAGTCCTCGATGGAGCAACCCGCCGCGCCGGCTTCGGCCAGCAGGGCCACTGTCTCGGTCACCCCGCCCGGGCTGCCGGGGAAGCACTGCTCGGCGTCCACGCTGACCGGGAGCGTGGTGACCGAGCAGATCCCGTGCACGTGCTCGACCAGCTCGGTACGGCTCACGCTCATGTCGAGGCGCCCGAGCGATGCGGCGAACCCACTGCTGGTGGTGGCCAGGGCCTCGAACCCGAGGGCGGTCAGCAACCGGGCCGACCCGGCGTCGTGCGGGTTGGGCATGAGGAAGGTGCCATCCCGGTGCAGGTCGTGGAATCGGGCGGTGCGATGGTCGTCCATCCACCGATCATCGGCGGACGGGCCGGAAGAAACAAGCGGGTTAGCGTCACGGCCATGCGCCTCAGCACCGTCATCCTCCCCATCTACCGCCGCACCGAGGGAGGTGCCGTCTGGCGGCGAGCCGAGGAGCTCGGTTTCCATGCCGGTTACACCTACGACCACCTCTCGTGGCAGGAGTTCCACGACGGGCCGTGGTTCGGAGCGGTGCCCACCCTGGCCGCGGCGGCACTGACCACCGACCGATCGCGCATCGGGACCCTGGTCACGTCGCCCAACTTCCGCCATCCGGTCCCGCTGGCCAAGGACCTCATGACTCTCGACGACGTCAGCGAGGGCCGGCTGATCGTCGGCATCGGATCGGGCGGGACGGGGTTCGACGCCTCGGTGCTCGGCGGCGTCCCGTGGTCGGCCAAGGAGCGCACGGAGCGCTTCGGCGAGTTCGTCTCCTTGCTCGACCGGCTGCTGACCCAGCCGACGACCACGAGCCGCGCTCCTCCACTACGCCGCCGTCGAGGCGCGGATGATCCCGGGCTGCGTGCAACGGCCGCGGCCACCCTTTCTGGTGGCGGCCACCGGGCGCCGGGGGTTCGGCCTGGTGGCGGAACACGGCCAGGGCTGGGTGACCTACGGCGCGCCGGGTCGTCCCGACGCCGCCCCGGCCGACGGGGCCCTCGCCGTGGTCGAGAGACAACTGAGGAGCTCGGGGAGGCCTGCCGATCGGCCGGCCGTGACCCCGGCACCGTCGACCGGGTGCTGCTGGGCGGCCTGACCGTCGAGGATCCGCTCGCCTCGGTGGACGCCTTCGTCGATTGGGCCGGCGCCTACGCCGCACTCGGCTTCGACGAGGTGGTCGTCCACTGGCCCGTCCCCGACTCCCGGTTCGCCGCCGATCCCGACCGGTTCGAGCGGATCGTCACCGAAGGCGGCGCCCAGCTGCGCTGAGCAGTCGGCGTCAACCGGTTGGGGTCAGCGCATCACCCGGCGAACGCCGGCCCCGGTGGCCAGCTCGGGCGGCACCAGGTCGATGTAGGTCGGGACGGGGATGGCCTCCAGCTCCTCGACACCGTCGCCGGGACGGTCGCCCGCCGGGTGGGTGGTGTACTCACCGGTCGCCGAACGGGTGACGATCTGGGCCCGCTTGCGCTTGCCGATGCCCTCGGCCGCCCGCATCTCCTGGCAGATCTTGTAGGCCACGAAGTAGCCGATGATCGGCGCCACGACGACGGCCACCCGGAAGAACCAGAGGACGTCGTTGAGCGGGACCTGGAAGAAGTTGGCCATCACGTCGGTGGACGAGGCGAAGAACACCATGAAGAGCAGGGTGAGCATGGAGACCCCGGCCGCCGTCCGCTTCGGCCGGTCACGTGGGCGGTCGAGCAGGTTGTGGTAGGCGAGGTCCTTGGTGAAGCGGGTCTCGAGGAAGGGCCACACGATGAAGATGTTGAAGATGAGCCCGGGGAAGATCACCGCGGGCAGGAACACCTCGAGCGGGAGGGTGTGGCCCCACCCGACCCATTCCCAGCTGGGCATGATGCGCAGCGCCCCGTCGAGCCAGCCCATGTACCAGTCCGGCTGCACGGCATAGGAGATCTGGTACGGCTCGTACTGGCCGAACTGCCAGATGGGGTTGATCTGGGCGAAGGCACCGAGCAGGAAGGTGACGGCCGTGATGATGAAGAGGAAGCCGGTGGTCTTGGCCATGAAGGTCGGGAACATGGGCGAGCCCACCACGTTGTGCTCGGTCTTCCCCTTGCCCCCGAACTGGGTGTGCTTCTGCTTGACCAGCAGGCCGAGGTGGGCGGCCAGTAGGCCGAGGATGAGCACCGGCAGGATGAGCACGTGCAGTATGAAGAACCGCGGGATGATCACCCCGTTGCCCGGATAGTTGCCTCCGAACAGGAAGAACGCGACGTAGCTGCCCACCAGCGGGATGGACTCGATGATCGAGTAGGCGATGCGGATCCCGGTGCCCGACACCAGGTCGTCCGGCAGCGAGTAGCCGAGGAACCCGTTGACGATGGCCAGGATGAGCATGGTCACCCCGACCAGCCAGTTGAACTCGCGAGGTTTGCGGAAGGCGCCGGTGAAGAAGACCCGGGCCATGTGCACGGCGATCGAGCCGAGGAAGATGTCGGCTGCCCAGTGGTGGGCCTGGCGCATGAGCAGGCCGGACTTGACGTCGAAGGAGAGCCCCACCGAGGAGGCATAGGCCTCGGACACCCGCTGGCCCCGCAGCGGGACATAGGTGCCGTGGTAGACGATCTCGTGGGCGGAGGGCACGTAGTAGAGGGACAGGAACACGCCGGTGGCCAGCAGCACCACGAACGAGTAGAGGGCGATCTCGCCCAGCATGAACGACCAGTGGTCGGGGAAGATCTTGTCCAGGAAGACCCGGCCGCCCTTGGCCACGCCGAGGCGGTCGTCCACCCACCGGAGCGACTTGTCGATGGTCTTGTCGATCACGGCCTCTCCCAAAAGCCGGGCCCGACGGCCTGGTCGAAGCTGCCCTGGGATCGCAGGAACCCGGCCGTGTCCACCTTCAGGGGCAATTGTGGCAGAGGCCGGGGGGCGGGGCCGAATTCGGGCACCGCGCCGGCGTTCACGTTGAAGATCGACTGGTGGCAGGGGCAGACGAGTTGCTCGGTCTGCTCCTGGTAGAGGCCGACCGGGCAGCCGAGGTGGGTGCACATCTTCGAGTAGGCCACGTAGCCCTGCACGCCCCAGTCGGTGCGCCCGGGCGGGCTCAGGGGGTAGGGCGGATCGAGGGGGCCGAGCTGGGCCAATCGGATGAGGATGACCTGGTCGGGGGAGCTGCCCTCGAACCCCTTCGGGAACACCGTGAGCACACCGCCGCGGTCGAGGTCGTTCGCCGTGACGGGTCGGCCGGTGACGGTGACCAGCAACGAGTTCTTCCGCCAGTTGGTCTGGAACAGGGTCGTCCCGGGCTTGGGGCCGAGCGAGCGGATGAGGGGGAACAGGAGCACGATTCCCATGGCCGTCGATCCCAGCGCGGCCAGTCCGCCGAGGACCTTGCGCCGCTTGACCACCATCCCGCCGCGCTCGACCACCGCCGCGGTCATGGCGTCACGCTCCGCCTCGCTGGAGTGGAACTCGTGGCGTTCTTCGACGAAGGGACCCTGGGGCATGAGGTACTTGCCCCAGGCGGTGATCCCGAAGCCCAGAGCCAGCAGTCCGACGCCGAGGGTCACCCCCTGCCACTGGGTGCTGCTCGAGACCCAGTAGGCGATGCCGAACCCGATGAAGCCGAGGAACCCGATGATCATGGCCGTGGCCGCCACCGCCTGGGCCCGCTCGGGATGCTTGGCGTAGGGCTGCAGATGGGGATCGTCGAGCGCAGCCATGGGGAGCGGCCCCTCGAGACGCGGTGGCTCGTCGCTCACGTCCGGTCTCCGATCCAGAAGCAGACCAGCATCAGGATGCCGACCCCGAGGAGGAGGCCGACGAAGCCCTCGCCCACCGGCCCGATCCCGCCCAGGCCGACCCCACCCTGGTCGACGGGGTGCTGGATCACACTGTGCACGTAGGCGGTGATGTCACGCGCCTCGGTGTCGGTGATGTTGCCCGCGCTGAAATGGGGCATGTTGCCCGGCCCGGACCGGATGGCCTCGACGGTCTGGGTGTTGGTGGCGAGGTGGAGGCTCGGGGCGTAGGCCCCGCCGGCCAGGGCGTCACCGGCCCCGGTGATGGTGTGGCAGGCCGCGCAGTTGAGGGTGAACAGGGTGTTGCCCGCCTCCAGGTCGGCCCCGCTGGTGTTGACCACCGGCACCTTGGTCCCCTGGCCGGGCGTGAGCGACTGCACCCAGGCGGCGATCTCGAGGGTCTGGAGCCGGTTGAACCGCGGCGGCTTCCTGATGGCCTGCACGCTCGAGTCGGCCAGGGGCATGCGGCCGGTCGACACCCAGAAGTCGACGGTGCCGGCGCCGAGGCCCTGCAGGTTGGGCGCCCGGGTGGTGCCGAGGGCCTCGGGCCCGTGGCAACTGGCGCAGTTGGCCGCGAACAGGGCCTGGCCCGGGTCGACGAAGTCCTTGGGCAGGTCCACATAGAACAGCCCGGTCTGGTTGGACGGCGCCTGGTACTGGATGAGCTGGGACAGGCTCGGGGCGCTGGCCTGGCCCACTGGCGTGGCCGTCGAGGAGGTGTCGGTGAGCGGCGGCAGGGTGGTCGTCGGGACGGCGCCGGCCGGGCCGGGGCCCGGCGAGAAGGCGAGCAGGCCCACCATGGCCACGCCCCCCACCAGGGCACACGGTGCCAGGTAGCGCTTCTTGGCCAACCGAGCGAGGGGTCCCATCTATTTGAGGAGGAAGAGACAGGCGTAGAGCCCGATCCAGACCACGTCCACGAAGTGCCAGTAGTAGCTGACACCCTGGAACACCGCCGTCTCCCCCGGGTCACCCTTCGGGCCCTTCAGCCGACCCAGCAGGAAGATCATGGCCACCAGACCGAGGGTGACGTGGAGGCCGTGGAGCCCCGACATGATGTAGAAGAGGGAGCCGTACGAGGTCACGGTGGGATTGGTGGCCGGGTTGTGCGAGAGGTCGACCCATTCGAAGAATTGGTTGGCCACGAACAGCGCGCCGAGGACCAGAGTGGCCACCACGAAGATCTTGGCGCTCCGACGGTTGCCTGCCTCCTGGTCGAAGACGGCCTTCTGCATGGTGAAGCTCGAGGAGACCAGGATGGCGGTGAAGATCCCCGCCCGGATGACGTCGAGATGTGCCCCGGCCGGCGGCCACACCGACGCGTGGGCCCGGATGGTGAAGAAGGCGGCGAAGAGCGAGCTGAAGAACATGACCTCCGAGCCCAGCCAGATGATGACCCCGACGGCCAGCATGGACGGCTTGTCGGGACGGTGCCGGCGGGGGACGGCGATGCTCGCATCGGCGGCGAGGGCCTCAGTCACGCCGTATTTTTAGTCGATGGGCTCCTCGGGGGGCCAACTCATCCGGGATCATTTCCACCAGCGCGACGGGCGGACCTTCGAAGGGCGTGACATGGGATGATCCCGCTGTCGGGGGCGCCGCACCACGATTCGACCGGAGGGGTGGAGCCCGGGTGGGCGGTGCTTCAGGTCCCCTGGAGGGCGGCCGGCGGCGGGGCCAGGTGGACGACGCTCAGGCGTTGGGTGGGCCGGGTCAGCGCCACATACAGCGTGCGGAGCCCGACAGCCGTCTCCCCGGCGATCAGACCTGGCTCGACGACGACCACGGCGTCGAACTCGAGCCCGTTGGCGGCGTCGGCGGCCAGCAGCACCAGCGGCTCGGACAGCCCGCCGGACCGTTGGTCCCGGACGTCGGCGACCGGATATCCGGCATCGGCCAGCGCCTTTGAAAGAACAGGAAGCAGACCCTCGGGGGCGAGGACGGCTACCCGGCCGGGCTCCACCGCGGCCAACTCTTCCAGGGCGGCGGCGGCCGCGGCCCGGGCGAGGTCGTCGATGCCGGCACCGGTCCTGGCGCCGTCGGCGCCGCGGACCGCCACCATGCGCGGCTCGATCCCGGAGCGCCGGACCGGGCGCGGCGGGACGAGCTCGGGGGCGGCCACGGCCAGGACCCGACCGGCCACGGCCAGCACTTCGGCCGGGGTGCGGTAGCTCACCGTGAGCTCGACCGTGTGCACCGGACGCCTTCCGGGCAGGTGTTCGATGATGTCCGACCACGAACCGGGTGACCACGGGGCCGTGGCCTGGGCAATGTCGCCGACCACGGTCATCGAGCCAGACAGCGAGCGGCGGCCGACCATGCGGAGCTGCATCGGCGAGAGGCCCTGCACCTCGTCGACCACGATGTGACCGTACTGGCGCACGATGTCGTCGCTGCCTCCCTGTCGCGGCCCGAGCAGGTGCCGGGCTTCGTCGACCAGAGCGGCATCGGCCGGTGTCCAAGCCACCTCCTCGAAGGACGACGACCGCGGCCGGTAGAGGAGCTCCTGCTCCTCGGGCGAGAGGATGCCCCGCGCCGCCGCGGCGATGAGGGGCCGGGCGCCGAACAGATCGTGCAGCAGCTCGTGGGGGGAGAGGCGCGGCCACATCCGGTCGAGGGCGTCGGCAAGCTCGGGGACTCGGCGGACCTTGCGGGAGAAGTCCTCGAAGTCGAACTCGTCGTCATCGAGATCCGACAGATCCTCGTCGCCGGGGAAGGTCGTCGCCGGGTCCGGGCTCCCCATCCCGAGGGTCTGTTGGGTCTGGCGGGCCCGGTCGGCCAGGAGCTGCGCTACGGCCTGCTCCACGAGGCGGCGGCGGGCGTTGTGGGTGCCGGGCCGGCGGCGCACGGCGTCCACGATGGCGCCGCTCTCCTCGACGGAGAGGCGGAGGATGAGGGCGCCGTAGGGCACGGCCACCGGCGCGGCGAGCCTGCGTTGGCGCGTCCGCACGCTGCGGGCGATGACCTTGGCCATACGGGGATCGCCCTTGAGCCGGGCCACCTCCACCGGCCCGTTCTCCTTCACTCGGATCTCGGGGACGAGGCCCGAGACGGTCGACAGGGTCACACCGGTCTCCCCCAGCGAGGGCAGCACCTGATCGATGTAGCGAAGGAAGAGCGGGTTGGGACCGACCACCAGCACACCTTGGCGCTCGAGCGGGAACCGGTGGGTGTAGAGGAGGTAGGCGGCCCGGTGAAGCGCCACCGCGGTCTTGCCCGTGCCGGGTCCGCCCTGGACGACGAGCACCCCTCCGAGGGGGGCCCGGATGATCTCGTCCTGCTCCTTCTGGATAGTCGAGACGATGTCGATCATCCGCCCGGACCGGGACCGGTCGAGCGCGGCGAGGAGGGCGGCCGGACCACCGATGGGCAGGTCGCCGACGAGGAGCCCGCCCTGGTCGGCGGGGTCCCCGGCCGCCACAGCCGCCACGGCCGTCCCGGAGGCCGACACGGCCCCGCCGTCGGGCCCGGGCCCGACTCCGGGACGGCCGAAATGCTCGTCCTCGATGCCGGTGACCCGCCGGCCCTCGAGGGCCAGGTGGCGGCGCAGCACGAGCCCCTGGGGGTCGCGGCCGGTGGCCCGGTAGAAGGGCTCGGCGACGGGCGCCCGCCAATCGACGACCAGGGGCTCCTGGTCGGGGCCGTGCACCGCCAGACGGCCGATATGGAAGGTCTCGACGTCCCCTGGCTCGACGTCCCCTGGCTCGACGCCCCCTGGCTCGACGTTCCATCTCTCGACGTTTCGGCGCTCGGTCTCTCCTGCCGGCCTGGCCGCCCCGTTGCCGGCGTGGCCGGATCGGCCACCGGGTCCCTCGTCCTGCTCCCCGGCCTCCCCGATCCGGTCGATCCGGCCGAAGGTGAGCGCCTGGTCGCCGATGTCGAGTTGCTCCAGACGGGCCAGGCTGGTCCGGACGATCACATCGCGCTCCGTACGCGACTGGAACGTGCCGCCCTTGCCGAGGTCGAGCACGCCCTGGAGCATGGCGTTGGCATCGCCTCGCATGGCGTCGAGACGGGCGTAGGCCGTGTCGACGAAGTCCTGTTCGGCCTGGCGTTCGGGATCCACCCACACCTCCATCTAGCCGCCTATTCCGGAATGGGGAACCATTTATTCTATGCGCCGACACCGACCGGCGCGGCCGGTGGCGGCTGCCACCGGCCGGCCTTCTCGCCCACTGAGCATCGACCGGCCGGCCCTAGAATCCGATCATGGCCGTGCCTGCGCTATCTCTCCCGGCCGGCCTTGTCCCCGGTCGATCCTTCACCCGACCGGAGCGGACCGGGACCTGAGCCGTGGGCCCGGGACACGACAGCCACTTCGAACAGTCGCCGTTCATCCGCGCCTGTCGGTGCCTCGACGTCGACCGCGTGCCGGTCTGGTTCATGCGTCAGGCCGGGCGCTCCCTGCCCGAGTACCGGGCCGCCCGCGGGGACGGCAGCATCCTCGCGACCATTGCCCAACCCGAACTGGTGGCCGAGCTGACCCGGCAGCCCGTCGACCGCTACGGGACCGATGCCGCCATCCTCTTCTCCGACATCGTGGTCCCGGTAGCCGCCATCGGGTTCGGGGTCGACGTTGCCCCGGGAACGGGCCCGGTCGTGGCGGACCCTTTCCGCAGCAAGGAGGACCTGCAGCGCCTGCGCCCGCTCGATCCCGAAAGTGACACCCGCTACGTCCTCGATGCCATAGCGCTGTTGGCCGGACAGCTCGACGTACCCCTGATCGGGTTCGCCGGCGGTCCCTTCACCGTGGCGAGCTACCTGGTCGAGGGCGGCCCCTCGCGTAGCTTCACGAAGGTGAAGGCGCTGATGCACGGCGACCCGTCCCTCTGGCACGCCCTGGTGGACCGGCTGGCGGAGCTGGCCCTCGCCTCCCTCCGGTCCCAGCTCGATGCCGGCGCCTCGGCCGTGCAGGTCTTCGACAGCTGGGCCGGGATCCTCGCTCCCCGTCACTACGAGCGTCTGGTGCTGCCCGCCACCCAGCGGCTCTTCGCCCGGCTGGCCGAGACCCACCCGGGGGTCCCGACCATCCTGTTCGGAGTGGGGACCGGTGCGCTGCTCCCGGCGATGGCCCGGTCCGGGTGCACGGTGGTCGGCGTCGATTGGCGCGTCCCCCTGGACCAGGCGCGCCGGCAGCTGGGCCCGGGCGTCGCCGTCCAGGGCAACCTCGACCCCGCGGTCTGCCTGGCCGGTACGGCGGTAGCCGAGGCCGAGACCCGCGACGTGCTCGTGCGGGCCGGAACGGCCGCGGGCCACATCTTCAACCTCGGGCACGGAGTGCTGCCCGAGACCGACCCGGCCGTCCTCGAGCGGGTGGTCGAGCTGGTCCACGCCGAGGGACGAGCCGGGCGTACGGGCCCTCACCTCGGGCCCGGGCGCGGACGCCACCGGATGACCCGGCCCATCCGGGCCTTCCGGCCCACCGGGGTGCTCGTCATGGCCCACGGCACGCCGTCCACTCCTGAGGGGATCGAACCCTTCTATACCGCCATCCGCCGCGGGCGACCACCCTCCGCCGAGCTGCTCGCCGAGCTCATCGGGCGCTATCGCGCCATCGGCGGAACCTCACCGCTCACCGAACGGACGGCGGCCCAGGTCACCGAACTGGCCTCCGCCCTCGATGCACTGTCACCCGGCGGCTACATGGTGCGTTACGGGGCCAAGTTCGTCGAACCGAGCATCGAAGAGGGCATGGCGGCGCTGGCCGCAGAGGGAGTGAAGAGCGTCGTCGGGATCGTGCTCACGCCCCATCAGTCCGCCTCGGGATCGGGCGAGTACCTGCGCCGGGCCGCCGCGGCTGCAGCCGCGGCCGACCCCCGCCCGGCGTTCATCCCGGTGAGCTCGTGGCACCGGGCAACGGGCTTCGCCCGGCTCCTGGCCGACCGGACCGCGGCCGCCCTGGCCGCCCTGCCGTCGGAGCGCCGCTCCCGGACGGCGGTGTTCTTCACCGCGCACAGCCTCCCGTTGCGGGCACTCACCGACAACGACCCTTACCCGGCCCAGGTCGCGGAGTCCGCCGGCGACATCGCCGCCATCCTGGACCTGGACCGCCAACCCGGGCTGACCTGGAGCGTGGCCTGGCAGAGCGCCGGTCGGACGCCGGACCCCTGGCTCGGCCCCGACCTGGTCGCCGAGATCGGCCGGGTGGCGGAGGAGGGCGCGTCCTCGGTGGTGGTGTGCCCGGTCGGGTTTGTCTCCGACCATCTCGAGGTCCTCTACGACCTCGACATCGAGGCGGCGAGCGTGGCCGCGGCGGCGGGGGTGGCCTTCACCCGGACCCGCTCGCTCGACGATGACCCGCGGTTCGTCGCCATTTTGGCCGACGTCGTGCGCGCCGCCGCGACCGGACCGGAGCCCAGCGAACCCGGGAGCCCGGCCCGCCCGGCCCGCACCCCGGCTTCGGGCCCCCCGCCGGCGTGACCGCCCGACGGCGGCCCGTGGCGTTCGTGGTCGGCGGCGGCATCGCCGGCCTGGCCGCGGCGTGGGAGCTGGTCACCGGTGACCATGGCGGAGGACCGGCTCCCGATGTCCACCTCCTGGAGACGGAGGACCGGCTCGGCGGTTCCCTCTGCTCCGCCGAGTTCGCCGGGCGCAGCGTCGATCTGGCCGCCGACGCCTTCGTGGCCAGACGGCCTGAGGCCACGGACCTCTGCGACGAGCTGGGACTGACCGGACAGCTGGTTGCGCCCGGGACGTCGGGCGCCTCCCTGTGGGCCCGCGGACGGCTCCGCCCCATGCCTGACGGGCTCAACCTCGGCGTGCCCACCCGATGGTGGGCACTGGCCCGCTCCGGGATCCTGAGCCCGGCCGAAGCGCTGCGGGTGGCGAAGGATCTCGTGAAGCCCCATCTCGGCGCCCGCCGCGTGGTCGGCGACGGGGCGGTGGGCGCCATCGTCGAGGCACGTCTCGGACGGCCGGTCGTGGAGCGACTGGTCGACCCGCTGGTCGGGGGGATCAACGCCGGCTCGGTGGACGACCTGAGCGCGGCGGCCACCTTCCCCTACCTGTTGGCTGCCTCCCTGCAGCCCGGGAGCCTGATGCGTCGCATGCGCCACGGCCTGCACGACACGCGCGCCGGCACCCGGTAGGGAGCGGCCGCCCGTCTTCTGGACGCTGACCGCCGGCACCGCCGGCCTGGCCCGGCAGCTCGCCGGTCGCGGCGGAGCGTCGTGGGGTCCGGGTACGGACCGGTGCCTCGCTCGAAGCCGTGCGGCGCCGCCCCCCGGACCGGAGGACACACGACGGCCTGGGCCCGGGCCCGTGGCAGCTGGACGTCCGGTCCGACCGGGTGGAGGTCCTCGACGCCGACGGCATCGTGCTCGCCGTGCCGGCGGACGTCGCCGCCGTACAGCTCGCCGTCCACGCACCGGAAGCGGCACGGCTGCTCGGCACCATCGAGTACGCATCGGTGGCGGTGGTCACCCTCACCTTCCCGGCCGGCGCCATCCACGGATCCATGTACGGCACCGGGTTCCTCGTGCCGCGGAGCGAAACACTCGGCGACGCCCTGCCGCTCGTGACGGCAGCCACCTATCTCGGGCGCAAGTGGCCCCACCTCGCCCGCCCCGGCGACGAGCTCATCCGGGTGTCGGTCGGGCGGTTCGGCGACCTGCGCCACCAATCGCTCGACGACGACGAGCTGGTTGACGCCGTGCTCGGCGAGCTCGCTCACCTGTTGGACGTGCGCGACCGGCCCATCGACTGGATGGTCGCGAGGTTCGACCGGGCCTTCCCCCAGTACCAGGTGGGCCATCTCATCCGGGTGGCGAGGATCGAGCAGGGTCTTGCCGCCCTCGAAGGGATGGAGGTGGCCGGCGCCGCCTACCGGGGTGTCGGCATTCCCGCCTGCATCGGCAGCGGTCGCGACGCGGCCCGACGCCTACTCCGGTCTTTCTCCTCCCCGGCCGCACCCGATCCCGCCCCGGTCCCAGCACAGGGACGCGGCATCAGTGACGCCGGGGTCGTCTCCCTCGACCTCTGAGCGCGGCGACGCCCACCGACGAGTTGACCCGACCGGCCTGGCGGCCCTCGAGAGTGTCCATGACCCACCGCCGCGACGACCGCCGTCCACCCACGGCGCGGCGGGGTGGCGCTCCCCGCCCTGGCCGCGGGGATCGGCCTCGCCCTTTCGCTCCCCCCGTGGGGCGTCTGGATCCTGGCCTTCCCCGCCGCCGGACTGCTCTTCTGGCGCCTGGGGGGCCTCCGCCCCGAACCCGGGCGTGGGCAGGGTGGCTGGTCGGGCTGGGCTGCTACGGGCCGGGCCTCATGTGGGCCCGGGCGTTCACCTTGCCCGGCGCGCTCCTGCTCATCGTGGTCGAGGCCGGGTTCATGGCCGTGGCCTGCCTGGCCGTTCCCTCCGCTCCGCTGGCCGCTCGGGCGCTCGTCTTTCCCGGGGCCATGACCTTGGCCGAGTGGGCCCGGATGGGCTGGCCCTTCGGCGGGCTGCCCATCGGGGGCGTCTTCCTCGGGCAGGCGGGCGGGCCCGTGCTCGGGGTGGCCCGGCTGGGCGGTCCGCTCGGGCTCACCGCGGCGGTCTACGCCGGCGGGGTGGGCCTCGCCTGCCTGGTCGAGGCCGTCCTCCGAGCTCTACACGACGGCCGGCGGGCCCGGGCCTTCGCCCGGGTCGAACCCGACGGCGACGCCGCCGGCGGCAGATCGCCGGACGGTTCGCCGAGGAGGGGCCGCCCGGACCGGCGCGGCATCCTCACCGGCGCGGCGGCGGGGCACGGCGGGACCATTCTGGCCGGCACCGTCGCCCTGGCCATGGTGGTAGCCGCGTCCGCCACCGCCGACCATGCCCCCGACGGCGGTTCGCCGGTCGGCACGGTGACGGCCGCCGCCATCCAGGGAGGAGGACCGCGCGGCTTCTCCAAATCGCAGATCAATCCGGCGGTGGTGTTGGCAGCACAGTTCTCGGCCACCGGTCTCATGGAACAGGCCGACCCGGGGGCGGCGCCCGGACTCGTGCTCTGGCCGGAGGACGTCGTGTCCCTCGACACCCCCCTGTCCGCCTCACCGGTGGAGGGCGAGCTGGCGAACGTGGCCCGCTCGCTGCACACCACCCTTGTGGTCGGGGTGACCGAGAGCGTCTCGGACACGTCCTTCCGCAACGAGATCGTGGCCTTCGGGCCGGATGGCACCATCGTGTCCCGGTACGAAAAGGTCCACCGGGTGCCCTTCGGCGAGTACGTCCCGCTCCGCGGCTTCTTCTCCCACGTGGCCGACTTGTCCGCCGTCCCGCGTGACGCCGTCCCGGGCACCGGCACCGGCCTGCTCACCACTCCGGTGGCCCCGCTCGGGACCATGGTCTCCTATGAGGTCTTCTACGCCGGGCGGGGCCGTTCGGCCGTTCGGGACGGAGCCCAGCTGCTCATCGTCCCGACCAACACCTCCTCCTACGCCCGGTCACAGGTCCCGACGCAGGAGATCGCCGCCTCGGAGGTGCAGGCCGTCGAGCAGGGGCGGGACCTGCTGCAGGCCGCCCCGACCGGGTACAGCGCGGCCATCACCCATCGCGGCACGCTGCTCGAGCGTTCGGTGCTCAGCGCCCGCCAGGTGGTCCGGGCCACCCTCTACCGGCGCACCGGCTCGACGGTCTATGTCCGGTACGGCGACCTGCCGGTGCTCCTGCTGGGCGCCGGCGCCATCCTGGCCGGGTGGCTCCTCGCCACCCGGCGGCGACCCAGCACCGCCGGAGCCGCTCGCCGCCGTCATTCGTAGTAGCCCGAGTGGATGTAGACGCAGGGGATCCCCTCGGCATGGAACATGGCGAAGTTGTTGGGGTCGTCCTCGAACGCCAGGCGGAGGTCGAAGCCGTAGGTGCGCAACTCCTCGACGCTGTCCCGTTTGAACCAGGTCACCTGCGAGTAGTCGCCGCGGGACCGCATCACCAACAGGTCCCACCGCAATCCATACCGCTCGAGCCACGCCAACGTCTGGGGCTGCACTCGCATCGGTCGTCCGGTCAGCAGGACCACCTGCAACCGGGCGTCCAGGAGTTCGAGGACCCTCGCCACCTCCTCGATGACCGGGTCGTCGCCGCAGGCGTCGAAGAACGCCTCCCAGTCGCGGCGGCCCCGCTCGAGGTAGTGCTGGCGGACGGCGGCGTCCGACAGCACACCGTCGACGTCGAAGACCACCGCCTCCCCGGGATCGGCCAACGGCTCCTTGTGCCAGGCCCAGTTGGCCGGGGCGGTACGGGGATTCACTCCTCGGTTGGCGATGCGGCAGCCAAACGGCGGATCTCCTCCACCACCGCAGGATCGGCCAGCGTGGTCGTGTCGCCGAGCATGCGTCCTTCGGCCACGTCACGCAGGAGACGCCGCATGATCTTCCCGCTCCGGGTCTTCGGGAGCTCGTCGGTGAAGACGACCGTCCGGGGCCGGGCAATGGGGCCGATCTTGTCCGCCACATGGGCCCGGAGCTCCTCGCCGCGGCCGTCGCTGGGCCCGCCGGCGTCGGCCTTCAGGGTGACGAAGCTCACGATGACCTGGCCGGTGGTCGGGTCGCTGGCTCCGACCACGGCCGCCTCGGCCACCGCGGTGTGGTCGACCAGCGCCGACTCCACCTCGGTGGTCGAGATCCGGTGGCCTGAGACGTTCATCACGTCGTCCACCCGCCCGAGCAGCCACAGGTAGCCGTCCTCGTCGACCTTGGCCCCGTCGCCGGCGAAGTAGCGGCCCTCGAAGCGGCTCCAGTAGGTCTGCTCGTAGCGCTCGGGGTCGCCGTAGATGCCCCGGAGCATCGCGGGCCAGGGCCGCGTCAGGGTCAGGTACCCGCCCCCCTTGGCCACGGCCGCGCCGCCCTCGTCGACCACCTCAGCGCCGATGCCGGGCAGGGGGAAGGTGGCCGATCCCGGCTTGGTGGCGGTGATCCCCGGCAGCGGTGCGATCATGATGCCCCCGGTCTCGGTCTGCCACCAGGTGTCCACCACCGGGCAGCGCCCGCCACCGATGTGGGTGGCGTACCACATCCACGCCTCCGGGTTGATCGGCTCCCCGACCGAGCCGAGGACCCGCAGCGTGGTGAGGTCGTGTCGCTCGGGGTAGGTCGCGCCCCATTTCATGAAGGTGCGGATGGCCGTGGGAGCCGTGTAGAGGATGGTGACGCCGTACCGTTCGACGATCGACCACCAGCGGTCGCGGTCGGGGAAGTCCGGTGTCCCCTCGTACATGACCGAGGTGGCTCCGTTGGCCAGCGGCCCGTAGACGATGTAGCTGTGCCCGGTGACCCAGCCGATGTCGGCGGCGCACCAGTAGACATCGCGGTCGGGATGGAGGTCGAACACCCATCGATGGGTGAAGGCAACCTGGGTGAGGTAGCCCCCGGTGGTGTGCATGATGCCCTTGGGTGCGGCGGTCGTGCCCGAGGTGTAGAGGATGAACAGCAGGTCCTCGGCCTCCATCCGCTCCGGTTCGCAGCGGTCGGACGGTGTTCCCCCGCCGGCGGGGTCGGTCCCCGCCATCAGCTCGTGCCACCAGTGGTCGCGGCCAGGGGCCATCGCCGGAGCGGGGTCGGCCGCTTCTCCCAGCCGGCGCGCCACCACGACGTGCTCGACGCACGGCGATGCGGCCACCGCCACGTCCACACTGGGCTTGAGCGCCGACGGCGCGCCCCGGCGCCACCCCCCGTCGGCCGTGACCACCACGCGGGCCTGGGCATCGAGGATCCGGTCCCGTAGCGCGTCGGAGGAGAACCCGCCGAACACCACCGAATGGACCGCTCCGATGCGTGTGCAGGCCAACATGGCCACCGGCAGCTCGGGGATCATCGGCATGTAGATGGCCACCCGGTCGCCCCGGCCCACTCCGAGGCCGCGCAGCACGTTGGCGAACCTGGACACGTCCTCCAGCAACCGGCCGTAGGTCAGGGTCCGGGTGTCGCCGGGCTCGCCCTCCCAATGGAACGCCACCTTGTCGGCATGACCGGCGGCCACGTGCCGGTCGAGGCAATTGTAGGAGACGTTCAAGGTCCCCCCGTCGAACCAGCGGGCCACGGGGATGTCCCAGTCGAGCACCGAGTCCCAGGTCCGGTACCAGTCGAGGGCACCAGCCTGTTCGGCCCAGAACCGCTCCGGGTCGGCTGCCGCCCGCTCGTAGACGCCGGGGTCGGCGGCTACGGCCTGCCGGCGGAAACGCTCGGACGGATGGAACACCCGGTCCTCCGAGAAGTAGTCCTCGATGGTGGCCCCGGTCGAGGCGCCGGCCGGGGGGGCGGCCCTGAGGGACGGATCAACCGGCGTGTCGTCAGGCATCGTTCCCCTTCCCCGACGGAACGTCGTTCACCGTTTCCCCCACCAGCGTGTCCATCACCCCTCACCAGCATGTTTCACCGCTGTGCCCTCGGCCCACCCGGGCCACCGGTCAACCGACGCCGACTGCCTCAGCCTAACGCCGGCGTGACCCTACGATGGAGGGTCCGTGACCACAACCACACCATCGTCGGTGCAGGCAGGGCCCGACGGGCGCTCGACGGGCGGACCGGCAGGGGCATTCTCACCTGAGCCCGGCGCCACCCGGGTGGACGTCGGCGTCGGTCGCCGCGTCATGGTGGTGAGCGATCTGCTCCTCACCGCGGACGCCACCGAGTCGAGCCGGGCGATCACCGGCGAGCTGGCCCGCGCCCTCGACACCTGGGACGGTCCCGGGATCCTGGTCGTGGCCGGCAACTTGTTCGACCTCATCGGGTCTCGTGCCCCGATGGCCGACGCCGAACGGGCGCTCGAAGCCCACCCTGAGCTCGGTCAGGCGTTCAGCCGGTTCCTCGACGTCGACGAGCGGCGGGTCATCCGACAGACCGGGGCACACGAACCGGGATATGCGCCCGACCCCGAAGCCATGGCCTCCCTCACCGCCCGCGGCGTAGAGCATCTCGGTCCCGTCGACCTCCACCTGCGCACGGCCCGAGGGGTCCGGGTGGTCCGGGTCGAGCCGGGCGAGCACGCCTACGCCGCCGGGTGCAGCGGTCCCGAGACGGAGTTCGACCCGGCGGTCGACGCCAAGCCGGGGATCGTGGGACCCACACCGGCCGGGCGCGGGTGGCGGTCGCTGGCCGCCCAGTCCAACGAGGACGCGCCCTGGCTGGCGGGCCTCCAGCGGTTGAGCAACCCCTCGGCGCTGTCCCGCTTCGTGGTGTCGCGCACCCTCTACCGGCGCCTCGGCCGCTACGCCTGGTGGCTCCTCGTCCCTTTCGCCGCGGCCGGGCTCGTGCGGATTGCGGTGACGCCGTGGGTCCTCAACCACCTCGGCTCCGGGCTCCCCGCCCGGGCGATCCGCCACGCCCACCAGGCCGATTGGGGCGACCAGTTGGTCGTCGCCTCCATCGTCGCCCTCATCGTGCTGGCCCTGCTGGCCGTGGTCCTCGGGCTCCTCAGCCGCCGGATGTGGTCGATCCTCGGCGGCGGCGCACTAGACGCCGTGCGCTCGGAAGCGGCCGCCAACGACACAGCCCGCGACGCCGGACGGCGTCTGGTCAGCCAGGGCTATGCCGGCCTGATCACCGCGGCGACCTTCCAGTCCGAGCTCACCAACCTCGGCGTCGGCTTCTATGCCAACGTCGGCGCCTCCGCCGAAGTGGTCGACGAGCACCGGGGTCGCTTCGGCCTTCCACCGGTCTTCCTGCACAGCCAGCGGATCAGTTGGGTCGAGCTCGAGAACGGGGCGGACCTCCACGCTCGCCTGCTGCTGGCCCGCAACGACCTGCCCTCCCCGAGTGTGCTCGAGCGGACGGTCACCCGGGGACGGAGCACGGGGAGCCTCCGCCCGGCCCTGGTGGCCTCGTACCCGGTGGGGGAATCATGGCCACCCGCGCCCGACCTGCAGAAGGCCCTCCGGCGACCTCGCCGCGTCCGGCGATGGGCGGCGGCCGCCATCTTGGTGGCCGGGATCGTCGACCTGCTCGATGCCGTCACCCCACCGCTGCGCGGCCGGTTGCAGGTGCTGAGGGAGTTCATCCCACTGGGCGCCAGCGTGGCGGCCGGAGCGCTCATCGCCATGGCCGGGCTGGCCCTGGTGGCACTGGGCCGGGGCATTCTCCGCGGTCAACGCCGGGCCTGGCGGGTGGCCGTGGTGCTCCTCGCCGGCACCATCGTCCTGCACCTCGTTGCCGGGGCCGACATCGAGGAATCGCTCGTCGCCCTGGCCGTGCTGGTGCTCCTCGTCGTCAACCGGCGCGACTTCCAGGCCGCCTCGGACTGGTCGTCGATGCGTTCGGCGCTCCTCGCCTTGGGGATTGCGGCAGTGGGAATCACGCTGGTCACCACGGCCTCCATCGAGCTGTTCACCCACGTCGACAACGACGCCCACATGCGCATCCCCTGGTGGACAGCCCTCTGGGCGGTGTCCGAGCGCCTCGTCGGCATCCGGACCATCGCGCTCCCTCATCGCGCCGACCGGTTCCTGGCACCGGCGTTGCTGGCCATCGGACTGTCGGTGGTGGCTCTGACCTTGTTCCTCCTGACCCGCCCGGTGGTCGACCGGCGGCTCACCTCGGGGCGCGCCGCCGAGTACCGCGCCCGGGACATCGTCCGGCGCCACGGCGCGTCGACGCTCGACTACTTCGCGCTGCGCCGCGACAAGCAGTGGTTCTTCCACCGCGACAGCCTGGTCGCCTATGCCGTGTACGGCGGGGTGTGCCTGATCTCTCCCGACCCCATCGGCCCGCGGAACGAGCGGCATCAGGCCTGGAGCGCGTTCCGGCGCTTCGCCGACGGCCACGGTTGGGTGACCGCGGTGATGGGTGCGGGCGAGGATTGGCTCTCGATCTATCGCGACTCGGGGATGCACAACATCTACCTGGGCGACGAGGCGGTGGTGCAGGTCCAGCGCTTCAGCCTGGCCGGAGGGGACAAGAAGGGCCTGCGGCAGGCGTTCAACCGCATCAAGAAGTACGGGTACACCGCGTCGTTCCACGACCCGTCCCGCCTCGACCCCGCCCTGTCGGAGGAGCTCACCGCACTGATGACCCTCAGCCGGCAGGGTGAGCACGAGCGCGGCTTCTCCATGATGCTCGGCCGGGTCTTCGATCCGAGGGACACCGGGCTCCTGCTCACCGTCGTCCGCGGGCCCGATGGCGCGGCGGCGGCGATGTGCCAGTTCGTACCCGCTCCCGGTATCGGCGGCTACTCCCTCGACCTCATGCGGCGCGACCCCGGCGAGCACCCCAACGGATTGCTCGACTTCACGCTGTGCTCCACTATCGAGCATCTGCGCGACGCCGGCTGCCAGGGGCTGAGCCTCAACTTCGCCGCCCTGCGCTCGACGCTGTCCGGGGACAAGGGGGACGGGACGGTCCAGCGGGCCGAGCGCTGGTTCCTGAAGCGCCTGTCGAACTTCGCCCAGATCGAGTCGCTGTGGCGGTTCAACGCCAAGTTCGACCCGGAGTGGCTTCCCCGCTACGTGGTGATCGACACGGCCGAGCACCTGGTCCCGGTGGTGATGGCCATCCTGCGGGCCGAATCGCTGTGGGAGATACCGGTCCTCGGGCGGTTGCTGGCCGCCGGGGCGGAGAAGCGGATGGTGGCCACCCAGCAGGAGACCGAGGAGTTCATCGCCTCGCTCGGCAGCTGGGAGCACGGAGGTTCCGACACGGGCAACGGCGGCACCACCGGGTCTGTCCCCAGTCCCGGCGATGCTCCCACTCGAGGCGCCGCCACCACAGCCTCGCCTGGAGTCGGCCACGGTGAGACCGCCGACCCATCGGCATCGAAGGGAGCGCTCCCCGCCGGTCGTTCTTCGGCCTGACCCTGGCTCCCACGGGCCAACGGGTCCGCCCGACCCCATCGACGGCGGCGTCAGGCGGATCAGCAGGAGCGGTCGGCGGCCGGCGCGAGTTCGTCCCGATCGTGGCAGGCCGCCAGACCCCCTGTTACCGTGAGCCTGGATCCGTTCCAGGGGGATGTCGGATCGCCTGCACATGGAGGGGGAACGATGAGCCGGACCCACCGAACGAAAGCCTTTACGGTCGTGGCGGCGCTGGCAGCCTTGGTGGCGGGGATGTCTGCGCTGATCGTGGTGACCGCGGCCACCGATGCGCCCGCCACCGAACCATCCACCGACGCCACGCCACCGCCGAGCGCGTGCGACCCGCTCAACCCAACCCAGTGCCTCCTCCCCTTCCCTGACAATTACTTCACGGTGCACGACCCGTCCTCGCCTACCGGTCGGCGGGTCGACTTCCCGCTGGCCGACATGCCGCGGAACAACCTCGGCGTCGCCATCGACCCGACCGCCTTCAACCGCAATGACGGCTTCAGCCCGGGAACCCCGGTGATCCTGCATGTCAACGGGATCGACCTGGCACAGAGCGGGATCGCCACCATCACCGACATCGGGTCCTCGTTGAGGAACGACGCACCCATCGTGATCCTCGACGCCGCGACCGGGCACCGGGTGGCCTACTGGGCGGAGCTGGATGCCAACGACCCGGTCCCTTCGGAGCAGGCGCTGATCATCCACGCCGCCGCCGACTACAGCGATGGACATCGCTACATCGTCGCCCTCCGCGGCCTCCGTACCGGCTCTGGCCGGCTCATCCCGCCGAACGCGACCTTCCAGGACTACCGGGACGGAACGCCGCTCCCGACCAGGGCGGACCAGCTCCGCCAGCCCCACATGAACGCCCTCTTCAGCGACCTGCAGGAGGCAGGCGTGGACCGGTCGAGCCTGTACCTGGCCTGGGACTTCACCGTGGCCAGCCAGCAGAGCCTGACGGGCTCGATGCTCCACATCCGTGACGACGCATTCGCCCAGCTCGGAAGCGGCGCCCCCACGTTCAGCGTCACCGCTGTCACCGACTTCACGACGGCCCAGGACGCGCGCATCGCCCGCACGGTGACCGGCACCTTCGCCGTGCCGAGCTACCTCGACCAGCCAGGTGGGCCCCCCGGCTCGCGATTCCACCTCGGCCCCGACGGGCTTCCGACCCAGATCCCCGGCAACGTGCAGACAGCCAACTTCGAGTGCACCGTCCCGCGCACCGCGGTGGCCGACGCCACCGATCCGGGTGCGACCGTCTACCCCGGTCACCCCATGCTGTACGGCCACGGACTGCTGGGCAGCGCCGACGAGGTGACCGACTCGCCCATCGAGGGCATGGCCGACGAGGGCAACTTCGTCGTATGCGGCACCGACTGGCTCGGGCTGGCCAGCCAGGACGTCGCGACCGACGCGGGCATCCTCACCGATCTGTCGAACTTCCCGATCCTGCCCGACCGCGGCCAACAGGGCATGCTCGACTTCCTCTTCCTCGGTCGCCTCCTGACCAGTCCGTCGGGATTCATCAGCAACCCGGCATTCCAGGCGGGTGCCGCCCACCCGGTGATCGACACGTCGAGCCCGCTCGTCTACTACGGGAACAGCCAGGGAGGCATCGAGGGAGGCGCGCTCACCGCTGTTTCCCAGCAGTTCACCCGGTCGGTGCTCGGAGTGCCGGGTATGGACTATTCGCTGCTGCTCAACCGGAGCGTCGACTTCACCCCGTTCGGAGCGCTGCTCGACACCGGCTACCCGGACAAGCTCGTGCAGCAGATCGGGCTCGGCCTCATCCAGATGCTCTGGGACCGTTCAGAGGCGGACGGCTATGCCCAGTTCATGACCGACCATCCGCTGCCGAACACACCGCCCCACCAGGTGCTGCTGGAGGAGGCATTCGGCGACCACCAGGTGGCCAACATCGCCACCGAGACCGAGGCCCGCACCATCGGCGCCGAGATGCACCAACCGGGCTTGGCGCCGGGTCGCTCACCCGACGTCGTGCCCTTCTACGGGATCCCACCGCTCAGCGACCCGACATCGGGCACGTCGGCCCTATTCGTCTGGGACAGCGGCACGCCCGCGCCTCCATTGACCAACATTCCCAACCAGGCCGGGGCGGATCCGCATGGGGTGCCGCGAGCGCAACCGTCGGTCCAGCGCCAGGGAGCCACCTTCCTCCTCGACGACCTGATCATCAATCCGTGCGGCACGGTGGCCTGCACGGCGGTGCCGTCAGGCGGCTAGCCCACCGGCCGCGGCGGACCGGGGCTTGAGGGGCGGACCGAGCGACTGATCCTCACGCCTCACCCGCGGTAGGCATCCCCTCGCCTGGACCGGCACCGGGAAGGTCCCCTCCGGTGCCAGGCGTCGGGGCCGCCCGCCGACCGGCGTACAGCCCGAGCAGTCCGACCACCCCCAACGTGATCAGTACCACAACCACGGCCACCAGTGTGGTGGGGTTGGTCCAGATCACCAGGACCAGCAGGCCGACGGCGAGGACGGTCCACTGGAGGGCTGTGCGGTGGCGCGCCACGAAGTCATGGACCGGCCCTCCGGTCATCCACGACGGCATCCGCCGCGAGCTGAGCTTGGCCCGGACCCACCGGTTGCCGGCCACGACGCCCACGATGGCGGTGATGGCGGCCAGCAGCAGGACAAGCCGTAGGGTGTTCTTCAGGGTCGCCGTCACGATGTCGAGGACTGCCGCCTGGGCCTGCGGCGACTGGGGCGGATGGACTCCCGACAGGTACTGGTTCCGGATGACGGCCAGAACCACAAGAACGATGGCCATTGACAGGGCGAGTCCGGTGGCTGCCCGCACCAGGCCGCGTCGGCGGTTGCGTGCGAGGACGATCGAGATGGCGAACAACAGCAGGGAAACGATAGGGAGTGCGATGGCCAACTTGTTGAGGAAGTTGACCAGGCGCTGAATCTTGACGAGGTCCTCGGACTGGAACAGGACGTAGTTGAGCCCCTTCACCGCCGGCACCTTGTCGAAGACGGTGATGCCTTTGGCGTCCAAATTCTTCTTGACAGTGAGCTCCACCTGCGAGAGGTCGATGGTGACCTTGCCGTTCTTGGTGCTGACCGCCCCCTGGGTCGACCCGGTCAGTACGTTGACCAGCTGCTTGTGGGACGCTCGGTTGAGACCCACCCACAGCTTCTCGAACGCCGGAGACTGCACGGCCTTCAGCGTGATCGAGTAGGTGACGTTCTTGACCTCCGAGGTGATCGGCGTGGCGAGAAAGCCCGCCTTCGGGGGCAGGGCGCCCTTGACCTGCTGATTCAGATCGGTGCGGGAAATCAACTCCTCGCTCACCCGGGTGGCGATCTGGGTCTGGATGACCGGATCGGAGGCCAGCGGCGCCATCGTCTTCACGTATGCGTCGGTATTAAGCAGCTGGTTCCTGGCGAACACGACCACCACCGACACCACGGCCAGCAGGCAGGCCAGCACCAACAACACCCACGAGCTGATCCGCCGCCATCGCTGCCGCCGGCCCGGAACCCCTGGTGTTGAAGCGCGTAGTGCCTCGTTCTCCTCCTGGAGATCCTCGACGGTGTGCCGGAGCGACTCGACGTCGCCGCCTTCGTCCGCGGCTTCACCCGCGGCCTCTTCGTCCGGCGTCACCCCGACGACTGTTCCGGCGCGTTCTGACCAGGACGGGGAGGGCGGCAGCGCGCACGCTCAGGTGTAGCGCGGCGACGGCACGCCTCCGCCTCGAAAGGCGGGGCGGCCGCCAGCCGCGTCACCACAGCTACCGCCGGTACCGAAACGGGTTCCGACCGGCCAGTGACCATCACTCAGGCCAGCAGTTTCGCCTTCTGGGCTTCGAACTCGGTGTCGGTGATCACGCCCTTGGCCTTCAGGTCGGCCAGTTTGGCCAGCTCGTCGGCACTGCTCGCCCCGGCCGTCTCCTTGATGTAGGAGTCGAAGGCCTGCTGCTGCCTCTGCGCCTGGGCCGCCGCCCGCTCGTGCATGCTGCCGCCGCGAGCGATCAGATAGATGAAGACGCCGAGGAACGGCAGGATGATCACGAAGATGACCCAGAGCGCCTTGGCCAGACCTCCCATGTCGTGGCTGCGGAAGATGTCGCTGAAGACGACGATGAGCAGCCAGATCCAGAGGAAGAAGAGGAAGAACTCAATCATCGTCCAGAGGATGTCGAGCAGCGGATAGGTGTACGCAAGCATGATTGCTGATGCTCCTTATTCTTGGGGACGATCGCGACCCTAGTGTCTTTCACCACGTCGGCGGCGGTTTTGGCCCCATGCGGACCCTTTGGACCGCCGACCGGAGCGGCCAGGCGCTTTGCCGACCGGCGCCGATCTCGGCGCCGATTCAGGTCGCCATCTACCGATGGGCCCCGGATCCGCGGCTGCGAAGAGAAGCGTGGGTCTCCTTGTGTATCCGAGCACTAACGGCCGTCCGGTCCGTGGTGGCGGGTCCACCGGCACGAACTCCGACGCCGCCCGCCGGGACGACGCGCAGCGGATCCACCAGTCGCGGGTCACCGAGGGACCGCCCGCATCACCCACGTGACCAGGTCGTCGCCGCGACGACCGCCGTTGATCAGCCGCCCCGGTGGGTCCGGATTCCGACCCCACCGGCACGAAAGGCCCTAAGGTCCACCAGTCGGAGATCCAACCACGGAAGGTCGCCTGTGCCCACCCTCGACTCACTCGCCGGTGCCGTGTGGACGAACATGGCGACCCCCCGATGACCCGACCAACGCAGCGGCGGGAAGGCCGCTATCCGTCCGCCGCAAGTCGGGCTCCCGCGATGGATCGTCGGTGAGCTTGGCACCAGACGGCCCTGGGCCACCCCCGGCCGGAGGGGATCCGGCGCCAGCCACCCCGGCCGACGCAGCAGGTCCGTCCGACCCAGCCGCTCTGATCCGATCTCCGAGCTACCTTGCCTTACTGGCGGTGGCGGCGCTCATCGGCGCGCCGGTCTCCGCCGTGGCCTACGGCTTTCTCAAGCTGGTCGCCCTCATGCAGGGCTGGTTCTTCGGGTCGATTCCCGGACGGGCTCGGGTTCCACGGTGCGCCGGTGTGGTGGCCGTTGCCCTTGCTGGCCGTCTCGGGTCTCCTGGTCAGCTCGACCATCAAGTTCCTCCCCGGCACGGCGGGCCACTCGCCGGCCGACGGCTTCAAGGCCGGCGGGACACCGGAGCCCGATCGACCTCCCCGGCGTATTCGTGGCCGCTCTGGCCACGCTGAGCCTCGGTGTCGTCCTCGGGCCCGAGGCCCCGCTCATCGCCATCGGGGGAACGCTGGGCGTCATCGCCGTGCGCCTGGCCCGGCGGGAAGCTCCCCCCACCGCGCATGACCGTCATGGCCGCGGCCGGGAGCTTTGCCGCCATCAGCACGCTCTTCGGCTCGCCCATCGCCGGGGCGTTCCTCCTCATGGAAGCAGTCGGGCTCGGGGGGCCGATGCTCGGTCTGGTCCTCGTGCCCGGGCTCCTCGCCGCCGGCATCGGTACCCTCGTCTTCGTCGGCCTGGACTCGTTGACCGGGTTCGGCACGTTCTCCTTGGCCATCCCGGGTTTGCCTCCGTTCCACCACCCGACCGGCGGCAATGCTCCTCTGGGCGCTGGTGTTCGGCGTGGTCGCCGCGGTGGGGGGCACCGCGATCAAGTTGATCGGGCTGGCGCTGCGCACATTCGTGGGACGCCAGCCGATACCGCTGACCGTGCTCGCCGGCCTGGCCGTGGGCGGTCTGGCCGATCGGCTTCGCCGAGGCCACCGGACGGTCCAGCGACTATGTGCTCTTCTCCGGACAGAACCAGCTCCCCACGCTGATCGGTGGCGCGGCCGGGTGGACCGTCGGTGCCCTCGGCGCTCCTGGTCCTGTGCAAGGCGCTCGCCTACGGCATCTCCCTCTCGAGCTTCCGGGGCGGCCCGGTCTTCCCAGCCCTCTTCATCGGCGCGGCCGCCGGCATAGCCGGGTCCCACCTCCCCGGGCTCTCGCTCGTCCCTGGAGTGGCCATGGGGATCGGGGCCATGACCACGGTGATGCTCAAGCTCCCCTTCACCGCGACGCTGTTGGCCACCCTGCTGCTCTACAGCGACGGCTTGGCTGTGATGCCGGTGGTGATCGTGGCCGTCGTGGTGGCCTATGTCGCCACCGCCTGGATGCCGTCCACTCCCCAAGCGCTCCTGAAACGTTCATCACTGCAGAAGGCGGCCGATGCCGTCGACATGGCCACGACAGCAGTGGCTGGCCCACCGAGCCCACCGAGCCCACCCGAGCCCACCGAGCCCACCGAGCCCACCGAGCCCACCGAGCCAAGGTTGAACCGTGCCCCGGCGTGCGCGGTGGTCCTCGGATGACGCCGGCGACAGAACGACCTAGACAGATGTGGACGTGCGGGGCACCTGACCGATCTCGCCCTCATCGGTCTGGCCGTGACCCTCGAGCCGCTGCCGAACGCCGGCTCCTTGGGCGGGAGCAGCCTCGAACTGAACGCGTCCCTAGACACGATGGTGCCTTCACACCGACTGGGCCGCCTGCCACTTCGAATCTCTTATTGCCCGGGGGGGTCCAGTGATCGCGCTGCATATCCTCGCCGGCCTGATCGGCACGTTCCTGGTGATGTCGGTCCTCATCTCGGCCCTCGAGACAGTCGTCCTCCCTCGCCAGGGCTTCACCCACATCTCGCGATTTGTGTTCGCCGTAGCCGATCGCATCCTGGTGCAGAAGTGGCGGAACGAGGCGCGGCGGGAGAACCTGCGAGCCCTGTACGGCCCGGTCGGCCTGGTCACCCTTCCACTCGTCTGGATGCTCTCGGTCACCGTCGGCTTCACCTTCGTCTTCTGGGCCATCAGCCACGACACGGTGCAGCGAGCCTTCGAGATCAGTGGGTCCTCACTGACCACGCTGGGATTCGCCGAGCCATCGGGAACCGTCCGGATCTGGCTGGCCATCGTCGAAGCCACTATCGGACTCGGGCTGGTCGCCCTCCTCATCAGCTACCTCCCCACCATCTACGCCGCCCACAGCGCCCGGGAGAAGGGCATGACCGTGCTTCGCCCCTTCGCCGGTATCCCGCCGTCATCCACGGACATGCTGCTCAACCTGCACGGCGCCAATGTGCTGGACAACCTGGAACTGTGGCGGGCCATGGCCGATTGGACCATGACGCTTGACCAGAGCCACTCGGCCTTCCCGGCACTGTGCTTCTTCCCCGAGGCCGAGGCCGGCCAGTCCTGGGTGGCGTCGGCCGGGGCGATGGTGGATGGCGCCGCTCTACTCCTGTCGATGGGCGACTTCATCACGGACGAGCCCCGCATGGAAGGGATGCGCGGCGCCCAGTTGACCCTGGCCTACGGGATGCCGGGCCTGGTACGGATCGGCCGGGGGGCGGGCCTGCCCATCGACAAGCCGGTGCTGCTGGCCGACCTGGTACGGCGGTGGGGCGAGCGTGCGCCCGAGATATCGATCACGAGGGACGAGTACATGGCCGCCCTCGACCGGCTCGGTCCGTTGGTCGCCGTGCCCATAGAGGAGCGCGACGCCTGTTGGCAGCGGTTCGCATGGATCCGCTCGGGCTACGACCGGGCGCTCATCGGACTGGCCGGCGTCACTCTGGCCGCCCCCGCGCCCTGGACCACCGACCGCCCAGCCCGAGTCGGGCGCCTACGCATCATTCGGCGCCGGCCGATCGACGTCGATTGGACAGTCCGGGCTCCGACCTGACCAAGATGTCACCACGTCCGGTCGGGCACCGACCGGACGGCCGCCCGCTGATGGATGTGCACTCGGCCCCGAGCTGGCACGGGCGGCAGGCAGGCACGACGATCTACAGTCGCGACAACACAAGCAGAGGAGCTTTGAAGATGGCGCTGCACCAGAAGAAGGAAGTGGCCGACCAGATCCTCGATTGCGTGTTCGCTTCCAAAGATCTCTCGGTGGCCCTGCCGAAGTACAAGTTCCCCGAACACGAGACGCTTCCCGACCTGGCCTACCAGGTGATCCACGACGAGCTCCTGCTCGACGGCAACTCCCGCCAGAATCTGGCCACGTTTTGCCAGACCTGGGAGGAGCCCCAGGTCCACGCGCTGATGGACCTCTCGATCGACAAGAACCTCGAGGACAAGGATGAGTATCCGCAGACGGCGGAGATCGAGCGCCGTTGCGTGCACATGATGGCCGACCTCTGGCAGGCGCACGATGCCGCCAACACCGTGGGAACCTCGACCATCGGCTCCTCCGAGGCGTGCATGCTGGCCGGGATGGCCGCCAAGTGGCGCTGGCGGGCGCGCCAGGAGGCGGCGGGCAAGCCCTCTGACCAGCCCAACATGGTGTGCGGCCCAGTGCAAGTGGTCTGGCACAAGTTCGCCCGGTACTGGGATGTCGAGATGCGCGAGATCCCGATGGCGCCGGGCAACTACTGCATGGATACCGAGCAGATGCTCGACCGGGTGGACGAGAACACCATCTTCGTGATGCCGACGTTCGGTGTGACCTATACCGGTGCCTACGAGCCGGTGGCCGAGCTGGCGCTGGCCCTCGACGACCTCCAGGAGCGAACCGGCCTCGATGTCGACATCCACGTGGACGGGGCGAGCGGCGGGTTCCTGGCCCCGTTTTGTGCCCCCGAGGTCGAGTTCGACTTCCGCATTCCCCGGGTGAAGTCGATCTCCACCTCGGGCCACAAGTTCGGCCTTGCCCCGCTGGGCGTCGGATGGGTGGTCTGGTCCGACGTCGGCCGAGCTCCCCGAAGAGCTGATCTTCCACGTCAACTACCTGGGTGGCGACATGCCGGACTTCCAGATCAACTTCTCGAGGCCGGCCGGCCAGATCATCGCCCAGTACTACGACTTCATCCGGCTGGGCCGGGCCGGCTACGCCGCCATCCACAACGCATGCTACGAGACGGGCCAGTACCTGGCCGCAGGAGATCCCGAAACTCGGGCCCTTCGAGCTGCTCAGTCGCAGCGATCCGGCCGAGGGCATCCCGGCGGTCACCTGGCGCATCAGGGAAGGCGAAGATCCCGGATACACGCTCTTCGACCTGGCCGACCGCCTGCGCAACCGCGGCTGGCAGGTGCCCGCCTACACCCTGACCGGCTCGGCCTCGGACATCGCCGTGCAGCGGGTCCTGGTGCGCCAGGGGGTCGACCGCGACCTGGCCTCACTCCTGCTCGACGACTTCAACGCCGCGGTCGAAGCACTTCGACCGCCACCCGGTTACCGTGGCCATGAGCCCGCAAGAGGCGGGCGGGTTCAGCCACCTCTAGGACCTCCTCCCGGACGAAGAAACTCTTCAGGAGGAAGCCGACAAGCGTACCGTCATTGCGTCCCGGGTGGATTCATGACGGTGCATGTCATGGTCGGCTCTCCTCAGACCCCAGTCTCAGCGGCCACCTGTCCGGAGGCAACCGCCTGTTGCAGGCGGGCGAAGTCCCGCTCATTCTGATCGGCGTAGGTCACGGCGAACGTCCCCATCGACTGGTCGAAGCGGTCGCCAGCGCCCAGATAGGCGCCGATGGCGATGGCGTCCCCCGACCGGGCATGGGCGCGGGCGAGGACCCAGCCGCACATCTCGGCGTAGATCCCGAGCAGGTCGGGCGGCATGCGGTCGACGCGAGCCGACAGCTTCCAGTCCCACAGCTGGCGGAAATAGAAATCGCGCCCGATCCCGTCCTCACCCTCGAACCGGTCCCATCCGAGAAAGATGTCACTCGCCCCCTGCATGAGGCGCTGACCCTCGACCACCCGCTGTCCCTGGTTCTCGTACTGGCTCTTGAACAGGAAGGGCTCCCCGACGGCGGCTCCGCCTCCTTCACTTGGAGGACCAGGGGGTCTTCGGTGTCTCGCCCGATGAACAGGGCGACCCAGCACCGGGTACCGACGCTACCGACGCCCACCACCTTCCGGGCGAGGTCGGTGAACTCGTACTTGTCGAGGAGCCGTTGGCGCTCTCCCGAGAGGGTGGCCCGGTAGTCCGACAGGGCGCTCAACAGGTTGGTGAGGTTGTGATAGGAGTAGACGTCGGTGAACGCCTCCTCGGCGGGGACCATCAGCGGCGGATCGCTGACGAAGCGGAGCCTGCCATCCTTTTCGGTGGTGAGCTCGGCCAGCGCCTTCAGGTGGTCCTTGCTCTGGGCCTTGGCCACACGGCGCTCGACCAGCTCGTTCATGGTGCCGCTGGCCTGACTTCCCCAGCGTGCCCGGATGGTGTCGATGTCCATGCGCGATACCAGATCTCGAGGTTCCGCATGGTGGCGAACTCCCGGATCGCCGTCCGATAGGAGCGGGCACTCCGCGTCACGATCGAGCCCGGCGCTCCGACTGGTCTAACTCGCGGCCCGCGCCGCGATCTCCAGGCTGGCCGCCAGCCGCTTCAGGTCCCACTCGAACGGCCCGGGGATGGTCTCGTCAAAATCGTTGACGTCGAAGATCATGTCCCGTTCCGGAGAGGCGAAGCCCCCGAAGTTGGAGAGGTGGGCGTCACCGCAGAGCTGCACGGGGAGGTCTGTCTGGTCCTCGCGGCCCAGGTCGGCGGCCATCACGGCGGCCGCCCCCCGGAAGAAGGCGAAGGCCGACTCCGCCATGCGCCCGTAGCGGATGGGCACCAGGTCGGGCAGGCGGGTGGTGGCCTGCAGGGCGAGGATTTCGAGCGGGTCGGTCCGATCCACGGTCGGTTGCCACTCACCATGGCGCGAGCGCGGCACCGAGGCTCGCACCTGCCGCCCGTAGGCGGCGCGCTCGGCCGGGGTCGCCTGGGTCATCGTGCCATCATCCCACCCGCGGTCGGGGCCCTGCCGGGGCGGCACGCCCGATGCAGGTCGGGCGCGGCTAGCTCGACCTGGCCGCCGAGCGCTTGCGCCGCTGGGAGAGGTAGATCACCAAGCGGTCGACCAGCGCGCCCAGCAGGGCGGCGATGAGCAGGACCCAGATGAGGCTGAGCTGGGCGTTGAAGAACACGAACCCGACCTTGACCGTCTGACTGTTGTCGAGCACGAAGGCGACGAGGAGGACGAGTCCGAGCCCGGTGACCACCAGCCGGGCCACCTCGCGGTTGGACCGGCGTTTGCCCTTGGCCGAGCGGGGCGTCCCCACCGGCTCCCCACCTGCCGTGCTGGTCATGGTCGACTCCTTGTCCTCGCCTGCCCACCCGGCATCCGTGCCACCGACAGTATCCGTCGGGCGCCGCAGAGGAGGGGACGGCACCCGACTCATGCGTCGGGCGGAGGTGACGCCAACGCCTCAGGAGAAGAGCAGGGTGGCCTGATGGGCGAAGTCGAGGATGGGCCCGGGGATGATCCCGAAGACCACGGTGAAGGCCACCGAGATGCCCACGGCCAGGACGGTCAGCCCAGGGACGGGCACGATCCCCCGCTCCACCACCGACTCGCCCGGCGGTGCATCGGTCAGCACCAGCAGGTTGGAAGGCCTCGCCCCGGCGTCGCCTCCGGAGACTCCGTCCGTCATGACCGGCGCGGTCCGCGCCCGAGTAGCCATCGTCGGCTGCCGCGGCGGCGAACCCGTCGGCCGGGTGCGGAGTGGTCGCCGTGTCGGCGATCTCGCCGACCGGGGAGAACATGGTGATGGCCACCCGCAGGTAGAAGAAGGCGGCCACCGCCGCCGATACCATGGCCACCACGGCCAACCCGTAGGCGTGCGTGTCCACCGCCGCGCCGACCACCCCGAACTTGGCCAGGAAGCCGGTGGTGAAGGGAACCCCGGCTTGGCCGAGGAGCAGCACGGCGAAGGCCAGCGCCAGCAAGGGCTGGCGCCGGGCCAGCCCACGGTAGTCGGCGATCTGGTGCCCGGTGTCGCCGTCGCGGGCCATCACCGTGATCACCCCGAACGAGCCGATGACCAGGAACATGTAGGTGAAGATGTAGTAGAGCGCGGACGAGACGCCGCGGGTGGTGGCCGTTTCCACGCCCGAGCAGGATGAAGCCGGCGTGGTTGATCGACGAATAGGCCATCATCCGCTTCACGTCCCGCTGGACCAACGCCGCCACCGCGCCCACCACCAGGGAGAGGATGGCGACCACCCAGATGACGGGCTGCCAGTCGGTCCGAACCGTTCCGAACGAGGAGACGAAGACCCGCAGCAGACCGGCGAACGCCCCGGCCTTGGCCACCGCCGCCATGAAGCCGGTGACCGGGGAGGGCGATCCCTGGTACACGTCGGGTGACCACATGTGGAAGGGAACGGCGGCGATCTTGAAGCCGAACCCGATGAGCAGGAGGGCCAACCCGCCGAGCAGGACCCCGTTCGAGACCACGACGTTCTTGGACAGGAAGTCGGCGATCTGGGGCAGGTTGGAGGAGCCGGTGGCGCCGTAGGTGAGGGCGATGCCATAGACGAACACGGCCGAGGAGAATGCGCCCAGTACGAAGTACTTGAGGGAGGCCTCCCCCGACTCGGCCCGCTTGTGGTTGAAGGCGGCCAGCACGTAGAGGGCGATGGAGAGGATCTCCAGACCCAGGAAGATCACGATGAGGTCGTTGGCCGCCCCCATCATCATCGCCCCCGAGGCCGACAGCATGGCCAGAACGTGGAACTCGGAGCCCTCCACCTCCTCGCGGTGCAGGTAGCCGTCGCCGATGAGGGCGGTGAGCAGCATGGCGATGGCCACCACGATCTGGATGAACACGTCGAAGCCATCGAATGCGATCGCACCGGCGATGGTCACCTGCGCTCCGTGGGTACTGACCGAGTCCCATTGGTAGAGCGCGGCCACCAGGGCGGCGATCGACACCGCCGAGGCGACGACCGTCCCGAGGCGGACCGTGGCCACCCTTCGGACCAGGGAGGTGGTCGTCATCAGGACCAGGGCTCCGCCCATCATGATCAGCATGGGCAGGATGCTCAGGTAGTCGATGTGGGGGACGTGGATGGTGGGCGCGGTGGAGGCCGCCAAGCGGAGGACGGCGGGCGTCACCGTGCTGCCCCCGGTCGACCCGGGCACGCGGGCTGGTGGGCACTCGAGGCCGCCAGGGCCGAGGCGGCGGGGCGCGGCCGGTCGGGCCTGGCCGCCGTCGGGGTCAGGAGGCCGGCCGGCACGGCGGTGTTCGTGACCCGGTCGACATGGACCACCAGCTGGTTGACCGACGGGGTGATCCGGTCGAGCACCGGCTTCGGGTAGACCCCGAGGGCCACGATGAGCACGATCAGTGGCGCCACGATGAGGCGCTCGTTCCACCCGAGGTCGCGGGTCTTGGTGTCCTCCGCCGCGGGCTCGCCGTGGAACGCCTGCTGGTAGGCCCAGAGCAGGTAGACGGCGGCGATCACCACCCCGGTGGTGGCCACCACCGCCCACCACCGATGGGCCACGAAGGTGCCGATCAGCACCAGGAACTCACCGACGAACCCGTTGAGGCCGGGTAGGCCGATGGAGGCCATCATGGCCACCGTGAACACCCCGGCGAGCACCGGGGCCGGCGCCTGCAGGCCATTGAGCGCGGGGATCTGCCACGACTGGCGCCGCTCGTAGATCCAGCCGACGAGGATGAACAAGGTGGCGATGATCAGGCCGTGGTTGACCATCTGGATGACACCGCCGGTCACGCCCTGGCTGTTGAGGGCGAAGGTGCCCATGACGATGAAGCCGATCTGCGCCAGCGAGGAGTAGGCCAGCAGGCGTTTGAGGTCGCGCTGGGCACAGGCCACCAGCGCGCCGTACAGGATCCCGATCACCGCCAGCGTCAGCAGGAGCGGGGCGAGGGTCCTGGTCGCCTGCGGGAACAGGTTGAGGTCGAACCGCACCACCCCGTAGGTGCCGAGCTTGGCCATCACCGCAGCGAGCAAGACTGCGCCGGCACTGGGCGCCTCGGCATAGGCATCCGGGGACCAGGTGTGGAATGGGAAGACCGGGGCCTTGACCGCGAAGGCGGCCGTGAAGGCCAGGAAGAGCAGGACACCCTCGGTGCCCGACAGGTGGGTGTGCATCAGGGCGGGCAGCTCGAAGGTGAACACCCCGGTCTGTGACTGGTGGAGGAAGGCGATGGACAGGATGCCGACCAGGAGGAAGGCCGAGCCGGTGAAGGTGTACACGAAGAACTTGATGGCGGCGTAGCCCCGTCGGGCGAATCCCCATCCGGCGATGAGGAAGTAGGCCGGTACCAGGGTCAGCTCGAAGAAGAGGAAGAAGAACACCAGATCGAGGGAGACGAAGCTGCCGAGGCAGGCCGACTCGAGCAGGAGGAGCCACGCCACGAACGAGCGGGGGTCGCGGCGGGCCCGGGCCCCGAGCATGGCCAAGGGGAAGAGCACCGCGGTGAGCAGCACCAGGAACAGCGAGATGCCGTCGATCCCGAGCGACCAGTGGATGCCGAGCTGCTGGGCCCAGATATGGTCGGAGACCAGCTGGTAGCCGCCGTCGCCGGTCTTGAACTCGACCGCCACCGCGATGGACAGGCCGAGCACGGCGAGGGCCACGGCCAGACCGAGTGCCTCGTGGAACCACCGGGTGACGGCCTTGACGGGGACCAGGGCCAGCACGGCCGCGCCGATGGCCGGCACCAGCACCAGCACGGTGAGGTAGGGGAAGCCGGCGGACGACATCACGCCCACCACAGGCGGGTCAGCATGAAGGCGAGCACCAGCACCGCACCGAACACGATGCCGAGGACGTAGTTGCGGACGTACCCGGTCTGGGTGCGCCGGACGAGCGTGCCGGTGCGACCGGCGGCGGTGGCGATCCCGTTGACGGCGCCGTCGATCACCTTGGGGTCGACCACATCGGCGCAGAACGCGGCCAGTCGCTCGGAAGGGCGGCCGAAGACGGCGTCGTAGAGCTCGTTGACGAGCCAGGCGCCCCGGAGGAAGATCGGCTCGAGGACCGGGTGGTCGGCTCGTCCGATCCACACCCGCAGGCCGATGAAGACCCCGACCACGGCGATGACGCCGTCCAGCGTCCCGAGGGCCCAGAGCGCGCCGGTGCTCAGGTGGTCGTTGTAGAGATTTCCTCCGAACACCGGGTCGATCCAATTGGACAGCGAGAAATGGACGTTGGAGGCCACCAGCACACCGGCGACGGCGGCGAAGAAGGCCAGGACGTACAGGGGCACGGTCATGACCCATGGGGACTCATGGGGCTCGGTGATGGGCCCCGACGCATGGGTGTGCTCGGGGAGCATGTCCCGGTCGGCGTCGATCGGCACCTTGTCCGACCACCGGTCCCGACCGAAGAAGGCCAGCCCGGTGAGGCGGCTCATGTAGTAGGCGGTGAGCGCGGCGGTCACGATGCCGACCGCCCACAGAGCGGGGTGGGCGACCCAGGCGTTCTCGAGCACGTCCCCCTTGGCCCAGAAGCCCGACAGGGGCGGCACGGCGGCGATGGCCAACCACCCGATGGCGAAGGTGATGAAGGTGATGGGCATGTAGGCCCGGATGTTGCCCATCCGCTTGAGGTCCTGCTCGTCGTGAAGACCGTGGATGACCGAGCCGGCCCCGAGGAACAGGAGGCCCTTGAAGAAGGCGTGGGCGATCATCAGGAAGATGGCCGCCTCGTAGGCGCCGCACCCGATGGCGAGGAACATGTAGCCCAGCTGGGACACGGTCGAGTAGGCGAGGACCTTCTTGATGTCGTCCTGGGCGCAGGCGATGGTCGCCGCCACGAAGGCGGTCGCCGCGCCGATGATGGCGACGGTGAGGGCGGCGGCCGGCGAGGCGTGGAGCAGCGGGTTGACCCGGCAGAGCAGGTAGACGCCGGCCGTGACCATGGTGGCCGCATGGATGAGGGCCGACACCGGGGTGGGTCCCTCCATGGCGTCGGCCAGCCACGGGAACAGCGGAATCTGGGCCGACTTGCCGACCACGCCCACCAGCAGCAGCAGGCAGATGGCGGTGATGTTGGCCGACCCGATATGGCCGATGTTGGCGAACACGGTCGTGTAGTCGACCGAGTGCACGGTTTCGAAAGTCAGGAAGATGGCCAGCAGGAAGCCGACGTCTCCGATCCGGTTGTAGAGGAAGGCCTTCTTGCCCGCGCTGGCCGCCGAGTCGCGGGTGAACCAGAAGGCGACCAGCCAGTACGAGCAGGCGCCAACTCCCTCCCATCCGACGAAGGTCACCACCATGTTGCTCCCGAGGACCAGGATCAGCATCGAGGCGACGAAGAGGTTCATGTAGAGGAAGAACTTCGGGTAGTCCCGATCGCCCTTCATGTACCCGATGGAGTAGAGGTGGATGAGGGTGCTGATGCCGGTGACGAACAGCACCATCGTCATCGACAGCGGGTCGACGAAGAGGGCGGCCGGGACCTGCAGCCCGCCCACCGGGATCCACGACCAGAGATGTTCGGTGAAGGTCCGCACGGGGGCGTGCACGGTGAGCAGGTCGAGGTAGACCCCCACCCCCACCACGAAGGACGCTCCGATGAAGCCGGTGGCCACTGCCCCGGCCAGGGGGTCGCCCAGCCGGCGGCCGAGGAGCATCTGGACGGCCACTCCGACGAGCGGCAGCAGGATGATGAGGAAGGTCACGTGCAGCATCGACCGCTCAGCCCTTCATCAGGTGGAGGTCGTCGGCCGAAGCCGTGGCGCGGCGGCGGAAGATGGCCACCACGATCCCGAGGCCGACGACCACCTCGGCGGCGGCCACCACCAGTACGAAGAACACCAGCACCTGCCCACCGATGTCGTGGAGCATGCGGGCAAAGGTGACGAAGGCCAGGTTGGCGGCGTTGAGCATCAGCTCCACGCACATGAACATGACCAGCACGTTCCGCCGGACCAACACGCCCAGGGCCCCGATGGAGAAGAGGACGATGCTGAGCGAGAGGTACCAGTCCGGGTTGACGGTCACGGGCGGGCCTCGTCGGTGGGTCTGGACCCCACGGGTGCGGTCGGGTTCGGCAACGATGGCTCGTCCTCGCCTCCGGCGGCGGTGCCGGGACCGGCGGGCTCGTCGCCGTCCCCGGGCGCGGCGGGCGCAGCGGCGCGGTGGGCGTCGTCGCGGGGCTCGGCGGTGGCCGGCGGCCGGCGGGCCAGCACCACGGCACCGACCACCGCGATGACCAGCAACGCGGCCGTCGCTTCGAAGGGAAAGAGGTAGGTGGTGAACACGGACTTGCCGAGCAGCGCCACGTTGGAGGACTGGGGCCCGCTGTTGGCACCGGCGACATGTGGGGCACCAGTGGTCCACCGCGACACCTCGCCGAGGAGGAGCAGGCCGGTCGTGCCGAGCACCACCAGGCCGACGGCCAGCGGGCGCTGGCCCCGCAACGGCTCGAAGGCCACGTTCTCCTCCCGGTCCACGCCGAGGAACATGATCACGAACAGGAAGAGGACGACGATGGCTCCGGCGTAGACGATCACCTGCACGGCAGCCAGGAAGGGCGCGCTCTCCAGGACGAAGAGGACGGCCACCCCGAACAGGGTCATGACCAGCATCAGCGCCGAATGCACGGGGTTCCGAGCCACCACCACCCCGATGGCGCCCGACAGCACGATGGCCGCGGCCACGGCGAAGGTGCCGACATCGACCCACGAGTGCCCGGTGGTGGCCCCGGACGCAGCCACCAGCAGCGTTCCCAGCGACGGGGTCAAGGTGCCTCCCCACCCTCGTCGGCGCCGTCGGTCTCCGGCTGCTCCTCCTGTTCGAGGTCGGCGGCCGATCGGGCCGCGACATAGTCGGCATCGGCCTGACGGCGGTGCTTGCGTCCGGCCCCCGGACCGAACCGCTCGACCTTCTCCAGCATGCGCCCGATAGCCCCACGAGGACCTCGCTTGGCGGCGGGCAGGTCGCTCGGGCGCAGGTGGCGCTCGAGCGTGTCGCGCAGTTGCTTGCTGCCACTGGCGGCGTCGTCCCGGTGAACCGACTGCCCTCCTTCGGGTGTCCGCAGGCCGTAACCGAGCTCCGCCGACCACTGCACGGCGCCCTCGAATGCCGCGCTCCCCGACGGCGAGGTGGCCCGCATCCACCCCGAGGTGTACAGGTCGTCGCCCTCCCGCCAGTCCTCCCAGGGCTGGGGGCGAGGGAGTCCCTCGTCGTCGACGAGCAGCTCGTCCTTGGTGTAGATGGCGTCGTTGCGGTTGGTGAAGGAGAACTCCATCAACTTCGACTCGGTGATGGCCTCGGTGGGACAGGCCTCCACACACATGTCGCAATGAATGCAACGCAGGAAGTTGATCTCGTAGACGTAGCCGTACCGTTCGCCCGGCGACACCGGGTGGTCGGGCGGGTTGTCCAGGCCGCGCACGTGGATGCAATCGGCCGGGCAGACGCCGGCGCAGAGCTCGCACCCGATGCACTTCTCCATCCCGTCCTCGTACCGGTTGAGGACGTGGCGACCGTGCATGCGGGGCTGCTTCGGTCGCTTCTCCTCGGGGTACTGGCGGGTGACCGGGAGGCGTCCGAGATGCTCCAGGGTCAGCTTGAACCCACCGAGGAAGTTCTGGCGTTGGCGTGGGGGCTCGGGGGTGCTCATCGGCGGTCACCTCCTTCGGTCGACGGGGCGACCGGCGGGCGCGGCCTGGTCCAGAGCCGTACGCCGACCGCGGGGATGAGTGCCTCGCCCACCTCCTCGCGCTCGGCGCCCATGGCGAAGGCGCGGGTGATGGCCACGGCCGCCGCCACCACGGTCGCCGCCATGGCGATCCCCCACCATCCGTCGAGCATGAAGCCGCCCACGATGAGCAGCCAGCCGAGGGACAGGGGGATCAGCCGCTTCCAGCCCAGATCCATGAGCTGGTCGTAGCGCAGGCGGGGCAGGGCGGCCCGCATCCAGACGAAGACGAAGAGGAAGACGATGGTCTTGCCCAGGAACCAGAGGATGGGCCAGAGCCAGTACAGGTGGGGGATGTGGGGGACGGGCCCGTCCGGGCCACCGAAGAACAGGGTGACGGTAATGGCCGACATGGTGACCGTGTTCATGAACTCGGCCAGGAAGAAGAGGGCGAACCGGATGGAGGAGTACTCGGTGACGAAGCCGCCGACCAGCTCAGTGTCGGCCTCGACGAGGTCGAACGGAGGACGGTTGGTCTCGGCCACGATGGCGGTGAAGAACAGGATGAAGGGCACCACTCCGAGCCGGATCGCGTTCCACTGCCAGAGATGGCCGGCCTGGGCGTTGACGATGTCCCGGGTGCTGAGGGACGCGGTGATGAGCACGACCGACACGACGGTCATGCCGACCACTGCCTCGTAGGAGATCATCTGGGCCGAGGCCCGGACCGAGCCGAGCAAAGGGTACTTCGATCCGGACGACCAGCCGGCCAGCATGATTCCGTAGACGCCGATGGACGACATGGCCAGGAGGAAGAGGACGCCCATGGGCGGGTCGGCCAGCTGCAACTCGAACGTGTGCCCGGCGATGGTCACCTCGCCGCCGATGGGCACGATGGCGAAGGCCAGGAAGGCCGGGACGATGGTCAGGTAAGGCGCCAGCTTGAAGACCACGCGGTCGGCCCGCTCGGGGAGGAGGTCCTCTTTGAAGAACAGCTTGATCCCGTCGGCCAAGGTCTGGGCGATCCCGAAGGGCCCGGCCCGGTTGGGGCCGATCCGGCTCTGCATGTCCGAGATCACCTTGCGCTCGAACCAGATCATCAGCATGACGGCCACCAGCAGGGCCCCGAAGACCACCAGGACCTTGATGAGCACGATGAGGAAGACAACCCAGCCCACCCCGTTGTTGTAGAGCGGGTCCCCGGCCGCCAGGAGTGTGCTCGCCAGGGGGCCGAGCGGGCTCACGGCGCCTCCATCCGCAGCTCGACCACCGGCCGGCCGACATCGATGAGGTCGGCGACGGTGCCGTCGCCCTCCGCGGCCAGTGGGGTGTTGAAGTCCGCCGCCACCACCCGCCGGGGCAGCGACGGATCGGGCGCGACGGGGAGCACCAGGGTGGCCGAGTCAGATCGCAACCGGACCGGTGCGCCGGGAGCCACGCCGAGCTCGTCGAGGTCGTCGGGATTGGCCCGGAGCGCGCCGGCCGCGACCAGGCCGGCCAGGGCGGGAACGGCGCTCACCGCCGAGCCCCGGTCGTACAGGGTGCGGGAGGCCACCAGGCGGAATCCGTCACCATCGCCTTCGGGGACGGCCGGCACCCGCACCTCGACCGGGAGGGCCAGGGGTTCCGGCCGGACCGGGCCGTCCCCGGCCGCGTCATCCGTCCCCGGGACGGCCGCTTCGGGCAACGGCGCCAGGGGCTCGGTCAGGCCGACCCGGGGCGGCGCCCCCTGCCACTCGACCGACTCCACCCCGGGGACGGCGACGGGGTCGAGGCGGGCGGGGCTCGCGCCTCCGAGCCAGACCGCGCCCGCGGCAAGCGGGGCCACCACGCCGTCGGCCGCCGCCCGGGCGTCGAGCAGGGCCCGGGTGATGCCCCGGTGGGACGGCGCCAACCGCTCGATCTCGTCCCAGATCTCGCCCGGCGACGTCAGAGCCAGGTCGGCGCCGAGGTGGACGGCGAGCTCGTTGGCGATCATCCAGTCCGGCCACGACTGACCGGGGGGCACGAGCTTCTGGGCCACCCGGCTGATCCGGCCCTCCAGGTTGGTGGTGGTGCCCGCCCGCTCGTGGGCCTCGGCCACCGGCAACACCACGTCGGCCCGTTCGATCGCCGGCCCGGGCGACGAGGCCATGACCACCACCAGTTCGGCCCCGTCGAGGGCCCGCTCGGCCAGGCCCCGGTCGGGGAAGTCGCCCAGCGGATCGGCCCCGAGGAGCACCAGGGTGTGGATCGGGGAGCCCTCGGCATCCTGGCCGGCGGCGCCGGCGAGGATGCCGGCCGTGTCCCGGCCGCGCCGTTCAGGCACCGACCCCCAGGCCTCGGTGAACCACGCCCGCCCGGCCTCGAGACCCACCCGTCCGGGCAGCAGCCCCGGGGCGAGGCCCATGTCGAGGGCGCCCTGCACGTTGCCCCGGCGCAGGCCGGGCAGGAAGCGGACGCCAGGCAGTCCGGCCGCCAGGACCTGAAGCGCCTCCCCCACCAGCGCGCCGTCCTCGGCCAGTGACGGACGCCCGGCGATGACCACCACGTCACCGGCGCCGGCCAGCCGGCGAGCCAACCCGAGGGCGTCCGGGTCGAGTCCTCCGGGAACGGCCGCTCCGGTGTCGAGCAGGGCCCGGGCGAGCTCGGCGGCCGTTCCCGGCGCGTACCGGAGGGAGGCCTCGGCGTAGGGAGTGAGCGCCGTGGCGCGGGGCGAGAGCTCGACGACCGAGAGGCCGGCCTCGATGACGGCGGCCCGGAGGCGGAGGAAGAGCACGGGCAGCTCCTCGCGCACGTCGCCGGAGAGGACGATCACCGTATCGGCCGCCATGGCCTGGTCGATGGTGGCCCGCGGCAGCGCCGCCACCAGCTCGGCGGGGAGGCCGTCCCCTATCTGGGCGTCGACCGAGTCGGTGCCGATCACTCCCTTGGCCAGCCTGGCCCAGGCGTAGGCCCCCTCGTTGGTGAGGCGGGCACCGCCGATCACGCCGAGCGCGTCGGGGGCAATCCGGGTGGCGGCTTTCACGCCCCGGGCCACGACCGCGAGGGCCTCGTGCCACGAAGCCGCGACCAGCTCGCCGTCCTTGCGGACCAACGGCTCGGTCAGCCGGTCCTCGCGGTTCACCGCGTCGAAGGCGAAACGGCCCTTGTCGCAGAGCCAGCCATGGTTCACCGGGTCGACGTCGATCCCGAGGAGCCTCGTGACCCGGTTGGACGACGATTGGACCGCCACCCGGCAGCCCACCGCGCAGGTCGTGCACGTCGATTCGACCTGGTCGAGGTCCCAGGGGCGGGCAGCAAAGCGGTAGGGCGACGCGGTGAGCGCTCCCACCGGGCAGATCTGGACGGTGTTACCCGAGAAGTACGACGAGAAGGGAAGCTCGGGGAACGTGTTGACCTCGAGCAGCTCGCCGCGGCCGATGAAGTCGATCTGTGCCTCGCCCGCCACCTCGGCGGCGAAGCGGGTGCAGCGGCTGCACTGGATACAGCGCTCACGGTCCAGCAGCACCAGCTCGGAGATGGCGATCGGCTTCTCGAAATGGCGCTTCTCCTCGACGAAGCGCGACTCCCCCGGTCCGTAGGCAAGCGTCTGGTCCTGGAGGGGGCACTCACCGCCCTTGTCGCACACCGGGCAGTCGAGCGGGTGGTTGATCAGGAGGAATTCGAGGACACCGTCCTGGGCCTTCTTGACCTTCTCGGAGTCGGTGACCACGGTGGATCCGGCCTGGACCTCGACGAAGCAACTGGGCTGGAGCGAGGCCCCACGGGGACCGCTGACCTCGACGAGGCACATCCGGCAGACACCGACCGACTTCATCCGAGGGTGGTAGCAGAAGCGGGGGATGAAGGTGCCGGCCCGCTCGGCTGCGGCGATGAGCATCTCGCCCTTGCGGGCAACGACCTCCCGCCCGTCGAGCGTGAAGGTCACCTCCTCGGGGGTCGGAGTGGGATCACTCATAGGGGCAGCCCGCGTCCTTGATGTGCACCAGGAACTCGTCGCGGAACATGGTGACGGCCGAGGCGATGGAGGACGGAATCGAGGGCCCGAGGACGCAGATGGTGGTCTGCTGCGGCGGCCAACTCAGGCCGGGGGCGATGTTGTCGCATGCGTCGAGGAGCAGATCGAGATCGGCTTCGCGTCCCTCGCCCGTCTCGATGCGCTTCATGATCCTCTCGAGCCAACCCGCCCCTTCGCGACAGGGCGTGCACTGCCCGCAGGATTCCCGGGCGAAGAACCGGGTGATCCGCCACGACGCCCGGACCGCGCACGTGTGGTCGTCCATCACCACGATCGAGCCCGAGCCGAGCATGGATCCGGCCGCGCCCACCTCGTCCTGGCCGAGCGGCAGGTCGATCTGATCGGGGCCGAACCACGGGGCCGAGACGCCACCGGGGATGAACGCCTTGAGGCCACGGTCGCCGGGAATGCCGCCGCCCAGGGCTGGGTCGTTGATCAGGTCGTTGAAGGTCGTCTTGACCATCTCCAGCTCGAAGACACCCGGGTTCCTCACGTGTCCGGCCAGGGCGAACAGACGTGTACCGGTCGAGCGACCCTCCCCCAGGGCGGCGAAGGCCGCTCCGCCGTGCAGGACGATCCAAGGGAGGTTCGACATGGTCTCGACGTTGTTGACCACGGTGGGCTGGCCGTAGAGGCCGATGGCGGCGGGGAAGAAGGGTGGCTTGATTCGGGGGAAGCCACGCTTGCCCTCGAGGGATTCGAGCAGAGCCGTCTCCTCGCCGCAGATGTAGGCACCGGCCCCCGGGTGCACCACGATGTCGACCGAGAAGCCCGATCCGAAGATGTCGGCACCGACGGCACCGTGGGCATAGGCGTCGTTGAGGGCGGACTGGACGCGTTCCAGCCCCAGCGCGAACTCGCCGCGGATGTAGATGAAGGCCTGCGTCACCTGGAGCGCGTAGGCGGCGATCAGCACACCTTCGATGAGCTGATGGGGGTCGCGCTCGATGAGCAAGTGATCCTTGAAGGTGGCCGGCTCGCTCTCGTCACCGTTCACCACCAGGTAGGTCACGGGGTCCTTGCGCAGCATGGCCCATTTGCGGCCGGCCGGGAATCCGGCACCACCACGGCCGAGCAGGCTGGCGGTGTCCACCTCGTGGGCCACCGCCTCGGGCGTCATGGCCAGGGCCTTGCGGAGGCCCTCGTACCCGCCGGTGGCCAGGTAGCGACGGAGGGTGTACGAGTCGTCATGGCCGAGCCGGCTGGTGACGATCTTCGGCGCCTCGGTGAGGACCACTAGGACGCGCCCTTGCTCTTGGCCGCCTCGGCCGAGGCCGCCCGCTGGGCCTGGGCCTCCGCCATGGCTGCCCGTTCAGCCGCCACCTGCGCCGGGTCGGCCTCCAGTCCGGTGGTGCGTGCCACCCGGTTGAGCGTCCCGTGCGGCGGGATCTCGTCGTCACGGGCGCCCGCACGGAGCTCGGCGATCAGCCGGTCGAACGACTCGGGCGTCTGGGCGCCGACGAAGCGGTGGTTGACCTGGACACAGGGGGTGCGGTCGCAGTCGGCCAGGCACTCCGCCTCCTCCAGCGTGATGGTGCCGTCCCGGGTGGTGCCGCCCGTGTTGACCCCGAGCGAGGCCTCGGCATGGGCCAGCAGCTCGGCCGCTCCTCCCAGCAGGCAGGCGATGTTGGTGCAGACCGCCACCAGGTGCTTCCCCACCGGTTCGGTGTGGAGCATGTCGTAGAAGGAGGCGGTGCCCAGCACTTCGGCCGGTGTCACGCCCACCAGGTCGCCGATGTCCTCCATGGCCTCGGGCGTGAGCCGGCCGTCCTGCTCCTGGGCCAGGTGACACAGCGGGATGAGCGCCGAGCGCGGCTCGGGGTAGAGCTCGATGAGCCGGCGGGCGTGCTCCACCTGGTCCGCCGTGAGGTGGCGGAGCGCGGAGGGTACAGGCGCGCCGATCCCGACCGGGACCGGGCGCCCCTGGCCGCTCACCGGTCCACCTCCCCCATCACCGGGTCGATGGTCGAGCACACCGCCACCGCGTCGGCCAGCAGGCCGCCCCGCATCATGAGGGGCAGGGCTTGGAGGTTGACGAAGCTCGGGCCCCGGATGTGCATCCGGTACGGCTTGGGTGTCCCATCCGAGACGAGGTAACAGCCGAGCTCGCCCCGGGGCGACTCGGTGGCGACGTAGACCTCGCCCTCGGGGACTTTGAACCCCTCGGTGAACACCTTGAAGTGGTGGATCAGGGCCTCCATCGACTCGTCGATCCGACCGCGCGGCGGAGGAGTCACCTTCTTGTCCTGTACCCGGTAGTCGCCGGCGGGCATCTTCTCGACGATCTGGCGGATGATCCGGATCGACTCGCGGATCTCGTTCAAACGGACCGAGTACCGGTCGAAGTTGTCGCCGTAGGTGCCGACAATGACATCGAACTCGACCTCGTCGTAGCGCAGGTAGGGCATGGATCGGCGCAGGTCCCAGGGCACGCCGGTCGACCGCAGCACCGGTCCGGTCAAGCTGAGGGCCAGCGCCTCCTCGGCCGACAGCGATCCGATCCCCTCGGTGCGCTGACGGAAGACCGGCTGCCCGGTGAGCAGCTCGTCGTATTCCTCGGTGCGGGCCAGGACGGTGTCACAGATGACGGTGACGTCGTCCTCCCATCCGTCGGGCAGGTCGGCCGCCGTACCGCCCGGGCGGATGAAGTTGTGGTTCATGCGGAGCCCGGTCGTCTTCTCGAAGAACGCCAGTACCATTTCGCGCTCGCGGAACCCGTAGATCATCATCGACGTCGATCCGAGGTCCATGCCGTTGGTCGCCATCCACATGAGGTGGGAGGAGACCCGGTTCAGCTCGACCAACAGCATCCGGATCCAGTCGGCGCGCGGCGGCATCTCGACACCGAGCAGCGCCTCGGCGGCCAGCGAGAAGACGAGCTCGTTGTGGAGCGGGGACAGATAGTCCATGCGGGTCACGTTGGTCGACCCCTGCACGTAGGTCAGCTCCTCGCCCGTCTTCTCCATGCCGGTATGGAGGTACCCGATGACCGGCTTGGTACGGAGGACGGTTTCACCGTCCAGCTCCAGCATCAGCCGCAGCACTCCGTGGGTCGACGGGTGTTGCGGGCCCATGTTGATGATCATGGTCTCGTCGTCGGAGCGTTCGACGTCGATGTCCGTGGCGTCGATCGCCACTCCCTCGGGCAACCGCAGGACGGCCCCGGTCTCGCGCCGCAGCTCCTCCGCCGGGGTCTGTGAGCGCAGGCTGAGCTCCTGATCGCCCTCGGAGGTCTCGCCGAGCAGCGCTTCGGGTTCCTCCGGCTTCGGGCGATCGAGGAACCGCACCCCGGTCGAGGTCGAACCGGCCGCGGTCCGGTCAGGATCGTGGTCCGGCCCGCCGGCCGCTTCCGTCGGTCCCGTCTGCGTTCCGTCGTCGCTCATCGCGGCCCGGGGGCTCCCTTGAACTGGACAGGCACCCGGCCCACCCCGTAGTCCTTGCGCAGCGGGTGGCCCTCCCAGTCCTCGGGCATGAGGATGCGGGTCATGTCCGGGTGGCCGGCGAAGACGATGCCGAACAGGTCGTAGGCCTCCCGCTCCATGGCCTCGACGCCGGGATAGACGTCGAACAGGGTCGGCACCGTCGGGTCCGACTCGGGCACCTGCACCCGGATCCGCACGCGGCGGGCCTGGCTGAGCGACAGAAGGTTGACGACCACCTCGAATCGCTCGGCGTGGACGCCGTCGGGGAGAAGCCGCCCCGGTGCGGCCAAGTAGTCGACGGCGCACAGGTCGGCGCACATCTCGAACCCGCCGTCGCGGTACTCGCCCACCAGGGAGGCGTACTGGTCGCGTGAGGGGAAGACGACTTGGTCGGAGGCGACGGCTGTCACAGAGGCTCACCCACGCTGCGGGCGATCACCGGGTTCCGCTTCGGGGTGCCGACGTGGACGGCGTCGGGCCGATCCGGCGTCCACCCCGAGGTGGCCTCGTCCGCGTCGGTGCGGGCGTCGTCGGTGTCACCGCCCTCGTCGTCGGCCAGTCCGGCGCGGCGAAGCTCGTTGCCCGTCCCACGGACCGTGAGCTCGTTGGTGCGGACCTTCTCGTGGAGGGTGAGGATGGCGTGCATGAGCGTCTCCGGCGTGGGCGGGCAGCCTGGGGCGTACACGTCGACCGGGACGATCTGGTCCACTCCCTGGACAATGGCGTAGTTGTTGAACATCCCGCCGGTACTGGCACATACCCCCATGGACAGCACCCACTTGGGCTCCATCATCTGGTCGTAGACCTGGCGCAGGACCGGGGCCATTTTCTGTGAGACCCGGCCGGCGACGATCATGAGGTCGGCCTGCCTCGGGGATGCCCGGAAGACCTCCATGCCGAACCGGGCCAGATCGAAGTCGGCGGCGCCCACCGACATCATCTCGATGGCGCAGCAGGCCAAGCCGAAGGTCGCCGGCCACATCGAATAACGCCGCGCCCACTTGACCAGGTCTTCGAGCTTCCCGGTCAGGAAGTTGTGCTGCAGGTCCTCGAGACCCATTGCCGTCGTCCTGGTCTACGCAGCTCGACCGGGACCGGTCGGCACGGGGGCCGGGTCTCCTGTCGGCGGGGCGTCAGGGTCGCTGGCGGCGGGTGCCTGCGGGTCGCGAGGCGAGGCTGCAGGCCGCATCGGGGCGCCGGGACCCCCCGTTCCGGCGGTGATGCGCGTGATGGTCGAGTCGGAGGTGCGCGGCGGCATGGCGCTGGACAACCGCTTGGCGGGCCCCCAGGAGAGGGCCCCGTTGCTGATCAGGAAGAGGAAGGAGATGAACACCACGGCAGCGAAGACGATCACCTCCACCAGTCCGAACGAACGGAGCTGGCGGAAGACGACGGCCCAGGGGTAGAGGAAGACGATCTCGATGTCGAAGATGATGAAGATCATGGCGATCAAGTAGAAGCGGACCGGGAACCGGGTCGGCGGCTCGATGGCCGGGACGATGCCGCACTCGTAGGGAGCGACCTTGGCCGCCGTCGGGCGCTTCTTCGGGCCCAGCAGGCCGGAGGCGATGAAGGAGAGGCCGGCGAAGAGGAGGCCGAGAACGAGCAGGAGCAGGATCGGGAGGTAGTCGTCCACAGGAACTCGTTTTTACCACGCTGCCCTTCCGGGAAGCACATCGACGCGAGGGCCTGACGTGGGGCGGAGCTGGGTCGATGCCGGACCGCCCGCCGGGCGGGCCGCACGTAGCATGAGGGCCGTGAGTCATGTCCACGATGTCCTGGTGATCGGCGGCGGGCCGTCGGGTTCGGCTTGTGCCTACTGGCTGGCCGAGGCGGGGTGGGACGTGGCGCTCGTCGAGTCGAAGGTCTTCCCCCGGGAGAAGACGTGTGGGGACGGGCTGACGCCGCGCTCGGTCCGCCAGCTCGCCGACATGGGCATCGAAGGGGCCTTGGTCGGTGCGCACCGCTACGGCGGGATGCGGGCCCACGGCTACGGGCAGATGCTCGACATGGCATGGCCCGATCACCCGACCTTCCCGTCCTACGGGTACGTCATCTCGCGTCACGACCTCGACGGCATCGTGAACGACCGGGCGGCCAAGGCCGGCGCTACCGTCTGGCAGGGCACAGAAGCGCTGGAGCCACTGCTGGCCGGCGGGTCGACGTCCCCGCCGGATCGGCAGGCCGCCGGGGGCGGCCGGGCAGGGTCGAGCCCGGTGTCGGGTGCGGGCCCGCTGCTGCCGTCCTGCATCGGCGCAGTGGTCAGGGACAAGGCCTCTGGCACGACCCGCCGGATCGAAGCCCGCTATGTGGTTGTGGCCGACGGATCAAACTCGCGCTTCGGCCGGGCACTCGGGACGGCGCGCGACCGCAACCAGCCCATGGGCCTCGCCCTCCGCGGCTACTACCGGTCGCCCGGCCACGACCAGCCCTTCATCGAGTCCCATCTCGACATCCGGAACGAAGAAGGCAAGGTAGTGCCCGGGTACGGGTGGATCTTCCCTATGGGCGACGGACGGGTGAACGCCGGCGTAGGGCTGCTGTCCACCGATCGGCGATGGAAGGGCGTGAACACCACCACGTTGATGGACCACTTCGTGTCCGGGGCGCCCCCCGAGTGGGAGCTCTCGCCGGCCACCAGCCTCGGCCCCCCGACCGGCGGCAAGCTGCCGATGGGCCTCTCGATCGGTCCGAGGATCGGGCCCACGACCGTGGTGGTGGGCGACGCCACCGCATCGATCAACCCGTTCAACGGCGAGGGCATCGCCTACGGCTACGAGAGCGGTCGGCTGGCCGCGGCCGCCCTGGGTGGGGCGCTCAGCGGTGAGGGGTTCGAGGCACTCCAGGGCTACGACGAGCTGCTGGACGACACCTACGGCCTCTACTTCCACATGGCCCAGCTGTTCGTCCGGATGATCAGCCACCCCGAGATCATGAAGGTGTGCGTCGGCACCGGACTGCGCTGGAAGTGGTTGATGGAATGGATCTTCCGGATGATGGCCAACCTGCTGCGCCCGGACGAGACGGGCCCGGCGGAGGCGCTCTACCGGTTGGGCGCCTTCATCGACGGTGTGACACCCGGACAGCGCCTGACCCCTGGATCGCTCCCTCAGTTGTTCAAGGCGTGGGCGATCCGCCCCACAATGCCGTCGTATGCGGGATTGAAGTCTACCGACGGAATCGCCGTGCCGTTGGTGCTCGGCTGCAGCCTGGTCTCGATCCGGCCCCCGAGCATGAAGGCCTGGCCGATGACCTCACTGCCCTGGTTGGGGATGGTCAGGATCGTCACGTAGCCGTACGACCGGACACCGGCCGGCGCCGTGAGCGTCACCGTTTGGACCTGGGCAGAGGATCCCGGCACGGCCGCCGAGACCAGCGCCGTCTGGTACTGGCCGTAGCAGGTTGCGAAGTTGGGATTGGAGAAGGGAACGGCCAGGCCCTGCACCTGGGCCGGTGTGCTCAAGATCGTGGTCGTCGAGTACATCTGGAGGTTGGGGTCCGCTCCGCTCGCATAGTCCGGCGACCGCACCGTGGTCGTCTGGCCGGGTAGGACCGAACCACCGAACAGCCCGGCCACCGTCGAGTACGTGGTGCCGGTGCAGCCGGCCAGCGTCCGGCCGGCCTGTGTTTGTGCCGCCGCCGGGGCCGCCGGGGGCCGCGCCGCACACGCCGCCGGGGTGATCAGGTTCCACCCGGAGGGCAGATCCGAGAGCCGGAGGTTGATCGAGGTAGCCAGCGCGGTGTCGACCGCCACGGTCGAGGCGCTGGTCGCCGTCGGCTGGGTGGTGGCCGTCGTGGTGGTGCTGTTCTTGTGCACGACCAGGTAGGCGATGGCCCCGATGATGGCAAGGAGCGCGACGACGAGCACGACCACCACGGGACGCTTGTTCCTGCCCTTCGCGGCCGGCTCGGTAGGGGGCGCCTCAGGGGGCGGGGTCTCCCCCGTCTCTGAGGGGATGAACTCCGAAGAGGCAGCCGGACCGGCAGCGCCCGGTTCCGGAGCCGTGGACGGCGCGGTTGGGGCAGGGGGCGGTGGGGCCGGGGCGAAAGGGGCGCTGGCCGGAGGGGCGGCGGCGGCGGCCGCGGCAAATGGCCCCGGGCCCGGGCCCGGACCGGCCGGGCCGGCCGGGCCTGGCGGGGAGACGGCCGGTGGGGCCGAGCCCGCCTGGCTTGTCAACCCCGCGGCGGTGGCCGCCCCGACTGCAGCCGCAGCTCCCGCGCCGGCCGCGCCGACCGCCTCGCGTTGGGCAGCCTTCCTGCGACGCCAACCGCCGGACGACGGAGCCGGCGGAGAAGGAGCCTGAGGGCCGGCGCCGCCTGCGCCGGTCGGCGCCCACCCCGGTGTCCCGACGGCGCTCTCGGCCGGAGGGGGCGGCAGCGTTGTCGACGTGAGCGGCACCGGGCGCTCGGGCGGCCTCGGTGGGGGTTGCGCCGCCAGTGCTCCTGGCGGCGGGACGGGTCCGGTGCCGGCGGGTGGGCGGGCCTTGCGCCACCCCCTCGTCTTCTTGGTCGGGACGACACCCTCGGGCGAGGACGGAAGTGAGGGGGAAGGTGAACCCGCCACCGGCTGCTCTGCCGGGGGGGCCAGTAGGTAGGCGGCGGTGGGCTCCTCAGGCCGCGTCTGCGGAGGGGTCCCACCTGGCGGGCGGCCAGCCGAAGGCGGCGAAGGGTACGGCGTCGTGGGTGGGGGTGGCGGCGGTGGTGCCTTTGCCGAGGGAGGTGCCTTTGCCGAGGGAGGTGCCTTTGCCGGGAGTGCGTGCCGAGGGAGGTGCCTGTGTCGAGGAGGGTGCAGGCGGGGGTTGTGCCGCGGCGGATGGCGGAGACGACGGCGATGGCTGGAACGCCCAAGGGGACGGGGTCGGTGGGGGTGGGGTCGGTGGGGGCGGCAGAGGAGCGGGCGTGGTCGGGGACGGCGGGGCCGGTGGGGTCGGGGACGGCGGGGCCGGTGGGGTCGGGGACGGCGGGGCCGGTGGGGCCGCAGGGCTCGGAGGTGGCACCGGACTCGAGGTAGGCGAGGCGCTCGGCCCCGTTGCGGCGGGCCGGCCGGTGTCCGGTGCTCCGTTGAATCCAACAGCACCGGCGGCCACTCCCGCGGCGGCCACCGCGGCCGTCCTGTCGCGGTGATCGGCGATGGCGGATCCGGGTGCGGGTGCGGGTTCCCCGAAGGGAGCCGGTGCTCCCTCGTCCCCGATCCTGGCGTCTCCAACGGGCCCGGTGGCGGGCTCGGCCGACGGAGCAACCATCCCGCCTGACGACTCGTCGCCAGGCGCCAAACCTTTGTAGCGGGCGAGCCAAGCAGGAAGGGCCTGATCGAGGTAGGCAGCCTGACCCGGGGTGACGGCATCGGCCGGCAGCAGGAACCGGATGGACTGTCCCCCGGAGGTCAGCTCCATCACCGCTGCATCGCGCCCGTCGGGGAGCACGATCTTCTCGCCACAGGTGGCGGAGTCGAGCCCGGACCACACCAGCAGCCGCTCGATCTGGGGTTGGGGACCCTGGACAGTGATCCCGGCCGTGGTGAAGAGCAGGCTGAGTCCCTCGGTGGTCCTGGTGCCGCGTTCGGCATCGCCAGCCAGGGCCACACCGCCGAGCTGCATCCCCTCGGGGGGCAGTTCGTTTATTCCGACGGTCATGAACTACTCCTCCGTGGTAGGGGCGTACCCCCTGGCCCCCACGTCAATCCTGTCGCCGTGACCGGAAGGGGGCAAGGGTATCGGTCCAGAAGGCCACTCAGGCCTCGGCGCTCTGGCCCCCTCCGGCCACCCGACCGGCGAAGACCGAGAGGGGGGATGCGAGCACCCCCGAAGGGATCTGACCGCCGATGGCCAGCGCCTGAAGCTGGGCTTCGATGCGGTCGTGCCCCAGTGAGACCATCTCGACCTCGACGGGCACCGACGCCGACCGGTCGGAGACGTTGAAGGCCACGAGCAGGGCCGACACCTGCTCGCCCGGAGGAGCAGGAAGGTCCAGCACAGAGACGGAGGGCGTCCCCGGCCGCTCGGACCTCCCCGACGAGCTGTTGGCGCCGAGCTGGGTCTCCGAGGCGACGGCGGCACCCGCACACCGCGGATATCGGGAATCGGCCAGCAACGTGAAATCCTGCTGCTCGTCCTGGTGGCTCCGCACGACAGTGGCCGCCGTCTGGAGCTCCAGAGCGAAACCCGGTTGGTCCGGAGCAGGGGGCCCGAGGAAGACCGGCGAGCTGGTCTGGGCGGTCTGGTCAGCCGCCCCACCCCCGAGGGCGAGCGACGCCTGTGCATCGCTGATCCCCATACAGCCGGCGAAGGCCCGGGTGATCTTGGCCTCACCGGTTTGGATTCTCGGCGAATTGCCCGACCCGGAGCCGCCGGCGCTGACCGACCAGCCGGCGGGCAGATCGCGCTGGGTCAGCATCACCTGCCCGGCGAGGACCTGATCCGCCGTGGGCGGAGCGGTGGTGGACGATGCCGTGGTCGGCGGCCCGCCCGATCCCGACAGGGCGATGGCCAGCCCGACTCCGGAGCCCAGGAAGACGAGGGCCAGGACCAGGGTGGCGATCCGGCGGGTCCGCCGTTTGCGTCTCGGCGGCGGGCTGTAGAGCCCGTACGGGCCCGGGGGGGCACCCGGGGTGGGCGGTGCGGCCGACGCGCTCGGGTGGGCGGCGGGCGGCGCGGCGGGTCCCCATCCGGGGAGCGCCAGTTCCGGCGGTCCCCCGAAGGGCACCAGTCTCTGGTTGGAATCGCCGTCGGTCATGCCCTCGGCCGGGGGCCCAGGTGCAGGATCCGCCCCATCAGGATGGGACCCTGGATCAGGGTGCTGCTCGGGCCGTGCCCATGGTGTTTCCGCCGGCGGGACCGGGAGCGACGGCACCTCTGTCACCCTCCAGGCCGAGGTCGACCATCGTCCCACCCGCTCGCTCAGGGCGCTCAGCTCGATGGGGTCCCGGCGGTTCGAGGTCACCGCGAACCGCATGATCCGACCCGGCGACTCGATCCCGATGACGGTGACGCTCCCCCCTCCCGGCGCAGCCCGGCTGGCGCCCCGGGAGATCCGGGTCACCGACGGCCACGGTATGAAGCTGTGCTCGCCGCGACGCTCACCGATGAGCTCGATGCCCCGCACGTCGAAGACGAGACGCAGCCGGGCGGAACCCCACGGCAACTGACGACCGCCGCCCCCCTGCTGGACGGCCCAGAAGGCGAAGACCTCGGCTTCGGGCACCTGGCGCGGGGCGGTGCCTGTCTGTTCGGTCGGCTCGCTTGGCATGTCTGTTGGCTCCGTGGACGCGCCTTCGGCAGCCGCCTCCGCCGCTCCCGGGCCGGACGATGCATCGGAGCGGTCTTGCCACGAACGGACGTCCCGGCCCCGCCCGTCGCCGTCCATCGGTCAGCCGCCCAGGGCAGCCATCACGGCCTCGGCGGCGACGTCGAGGGTGCGGTCGAGCTCGGCGTCCCCGTGGGCCATCGAGGGGAAGGCCACCTCGTAGGGCCCGGGCGCCAGGGCCACGCCCCGCGTCGAGCATGGCGGCGGAACAGGCGCGCGTAGAGGCCGGTGGCGGCCGAGGCCGCGGCACCGTCGTAGTCGGTGACCGGTCCGGTGCCCGCCGGCACGAAGAACAGCCCGAACAGCGGGCCCGACCACCGGCACCTGGGCCTCGAGCTGGCGGCCGTGCCGGTCGTCGGTGCCCGCCTTGCCAGCGCCGGCGGTGAGCACCTCCTCCAGCGCCGGCCCGAAGCGGGCCACCCGGGCCGAGAGCGCGGCGTAGGCGGCGGCGTCCAGCGCCTCGAGGACGGCCAGGCCGGCCGCGGTGGCCAGCGGGTTCCCCGACAGGGTGCCGGCCTGGTACACCGGGCCGTCCGGGGCCAGCGACGGCCAGCACGTCGGCCCGCCCGCCGAAGGCGCCGACCGGCAGGCCGCCGCCGATCACCTTGCCGAAGCACCACAGGTCGGGCCGCACGCCCGACCACGCCGACGCCCCGCCCTCACCGAGCCGGAAGCCGGTGATCACCTCGTCGAAGATCAGCAGCGCCCCGGCCGCGTCGCAGGCCGCCCGCAGCCCCTCGAGGAACCCGTCGGCGGGCGCCACCAGGCCCATGTTGGCCGCCACCGGCTCGACGATGACGCAGGCCACCCGGTCGTCGAGCTCGGGGACCCGGTTGTAGGGGGCGACCACCGTCTCGGCCACCGCCGCCGGCCGGCACGCCGGCCGAGTCGGGCAGGCCGAGGGTGGCCACGCCGCTGCCGCCCGCCGGCCAGCAGCCCGTCGGAGTGGCCGTGGTAGCAGCCGGCGAACTTGACGATCGCGGGACCGCCCGGTGAAGCCCCGGGCCACCCGGACCGCGCTCATGGCCGCCTCGGTGCCCGACGACACCAGGCGCACCTGCTCGCAGCCCGTCGACCCGGGCGCAGATGGCCTCGGCCAGCAGGACCTCGCCCTCGGTCGGGGCGCCGAAGGTGGTGCCCCGGCTGGCCGCCTCGGCGACCGCCCGGACCACCGCGGGATGGGCGTGGCCGAGGATGGAGGCGCCGTAGGACTGGACGAAGTCGAGCAGCCGGTTGCCGTCGGCGTCCCACACGTAGGCGCCCTCGCCGCGGGCCACGAAGTAGGGATGGCCGCCGACCGAGCGGAACGAGCGCACCGGCGAGTTGACCCCGCCGGGGATCACCGTCGAGCGCCCGTTCCGAACAGCGCCTGTCGACGCGGGCGCGGCTCAGCCACCGAGCGCCTCGGCCAGCTCGCCGGCGAAGTAGGTGAGGACGAAGTCGGCGCCGGCCCGCTTGACCGCGGTGAGCTGCTCGAGGGCCACCGCCGGGCCCGTCGATCCACCCGCGCTCGGCCGCCGCCTTGACCATGGCGTACTCCCCGCTCACGTGGTAGGCGGCCACCGGGACGTCGACAGCGGCCCGGCACGTCGGCGATGACGTCCAGGTAGGTGAGGGCCGGCTTGACCATGACCATGTCGGCGCCCTCGGCCACGTCGAGGGCCACCTCGGCCAGCGCCTCCCGGCGGTTGCCGCGGGTCCTGCTGGTAGCCCCTGCGGTCGCCGCCGTCGGCGATGGTCACGTCGGCCGCCTCGCGGAACGGGCCGTAGAGGGCCGAGGCGTACTTGGCCGCGTAGGCCAGGATGGCGGTCGCCGCGAAGCCCGGCCCCGTCGAGGGCGCGCGCGGATGGCACCCACCTGCCCGTCCATCATCCCGCTGGGGGCGATCACGTCGGCCCCGGCGGCGGCCTGGGACACGGCCAGCTCGGCGTAGAGGGGCAGGGTGGCGTCGTTGTCCACCTCACCGGTGGCCGGGTCGACCACGCCGCAGTGGCCGTGGTCGGTGAACTCGTCGAGGCAGCAGTCGGCCATGACCACCACGCTGTCGCCGACCGCGTCGCGCACCGTCGGCCAGGGCCCGCTGGGTGATCCCGTCGGGCCGGAGGGCGGCCGAGCCGGTGGCGTCCTTGTCCTCGGGTCGGGGCACGCCGAACAGGATCACCCCCGGCACGCCGAGGGCGGCCAGGCGCTTGACCTCGACGGCCAGCGAGTCGACGGTGTGCTGGACCACGCCGGGCAGCGACGCGACCGGGCGCGGCTCGTCGAGGCCGTCGGCCACGAACAGCGGGGCCACCAGGTCGTCGACGGTCAGCCGGGTCTCGGCCACCAGCCGGCGCAGGGCCGGGCGTCCGGCGCAGGCGGCGCAGGCGGGTGGCCGGAAACCCGGGCGGTTGCTCGCCGTGACCTCGGCTGGTCGGGGATCGACTCGGCACTGCTCCCCAGCCTACGGCAGCCGCCGGCGGGGCCGCGTCCCGGTCGGGTCGGCCGGGAGTCGGGGCCGGGCTCTGTGTCGACCTCCTCAGGGCCCGAGCGCGCCGACCAGGGCGGCCACCAGCCCGTCGATGGTGTGGGGCTCGGCCTCGGCCGCCACCGCCAGCCCGGCGGCCCGGGCCGAGCACGAGGTCACCGGGCCGATGGAGACCACCACCGGCGGCACGCCGCTCGGCGCCGAGCAGCTCGACCGTCCGCTCCACCGTCGACGACGAGGTGAAGGCCACGGCGTCGGCCCGCGCCGGCCGCGGCCACCGCGTCGGGGCCGGGGTCACCGGCCACCGTGCGGTAGGCGACGACTTCGTCGACCAGCCAGCCCTTGGCCCGGAGCCCGTGCGGCCAGCCCGCCGCGGACCGTCTCGGCCCGCGGGAACAGGACGGTGCCCGACGGCAGCCGGCGGCCGGACCGCGGCACCGGCCGGTGGGACCGGGCCGGCGCGGGAAGGCCTCGGCCAGCGCCTCGGCCACCGACACGGTCGGGACCAGGTCGGCGGGCGACCGGCCTCGGCCAGGGTGCGGGCGGTGCCGGTGCCCACCGCCGCCCACCGGACGCGGGCGGGCACGGCGCGGCCGCCGAGCGCGGCGAGGAGACGGGCCGACCGCGTTGGACGAGGTGAGCGCCACCCACTGGTAGGCGCCGGACGGCCAGCCGGTCGGCGGCGCCGGCCAGCGCCGCCCCGCCGTCGGCGGGGTCCTCGATGGCGATGACCGGCAGCTCGACCACGGTGGCGCCCGAGGCGCTCAGCCGATCGACCAGGCTCCGAGGCCTGGGCCCGGGTCCGGGTCACCACCACCGTGCGCCCGGCCAGCGGGTGGGCCGTCACCGGCGCACCGGGGGCGTCGGACGCGTCGGGCGGACCCGGCCCCGTCCGGGCCGGCTCCGCCGTCGACCCGAGGTCGAGCGCGGCCACCGGGCCCGACCACGATGGCGGCCGGGGGCGGCAGCTCGACGGCGGCCAGACCGGCCAGGTCGATGCGGACCACCCGCTGGCGCTCGGTCGTCCCCCAGTGGACCACGGCCACCGGGGTGTCGGCGCCCGGCCCGCCTGGCCATCAGCTCGGTCGGCGATGGCCGGCCCGCTCCGACATGCCCATGAGGATCACCAGGGTGCCGCCGGCGCGGCCCGAGCGCGTCCCAGTCGACGCCGGCGAGCGGACGGGTCACCGACGTGGCCGGTGACCACGGTCACCGACGTGGCCAGCCCCCGGTGGGTCACCGGGATGCCGGCCGCCGCCGGGGCGGCGAAGGCCGAGCTGACCCCGGGCACCACCTCGTAGTCGACGCCGGCGCGCCGGAGGGCCTCGGCCTCCTCGCCGCCCCGGCCGAAGACGAACGGGTCGCCGCCCTTGAGCCGGACCACGCGCCGGCCCGACGCGGCCGTGCTCGATGAGCTGGCGTTGATCTCGGCCTGGCCGGACCGACGCCCCGGGGCCCTTGCCCGACGTCGATGCAGCTCGGCCCCGGCCGGGGCCAGCTCCAGCAGCTCGTGGCGCGATGAGCCGGTCGTAGACGACCACGTCGGCCCGGCCCAGCAGCTCGGCGCCCCGCACGGGTCAGCAGTCCGGGGTCGCCCGGGTCCGGCGCCGACCAGCGCGACGGTCACGGCCACCGCCGCCGCCGCGGCGCGCCCGGGGCTCGCCCCACTCGCCGAGGTCGCCGCCGCCGGCGTCGTCGAGCAGGTACCGGGCCACCGCCCGGCCCGAGGTCGTCGGGATCGGTCGCCGGATCGCCGCGTGGCGCAGCACGACCCGCCCGTCGGCCGAGGCCACCATCCCGGTCAGCCGGATGGCCGCCGGCGTCGGCGCCGGTCCCGCCGGCTCGGCGCCGGCCCATCCGGCGTGGGCCCCGACCGGCAGGGTGCACCCGCCGCCCAGCTCGGCCAGGAAGGCCCGCTCGGCCTCGACCAGCGGTCGCGACGGCGGGGTCGTCGATGGCCGCCAGCGCCGACCGGGTCGCCTCGTCGTCGGCGCCGGCACTCGACGGCCAGCGCCCCTTGGCCCACCTGGGGGAGCATGACGCCCGGCTCGAGCACCTCGATCTCGCAGTCCCGGCCGGGGGCGCCCACCCCAGCCGGTCGAGGGCCGCCTTGGCCACCACCACGGCGGCGATCCCGCCCGGCGCCGACGGCGGCCAGCCGGGTGGCGAGGTTGCCCCGCAGGCCGGTGAAGGTGAGGTCGGGCCGGAGGTTGGCCAGCTGCGCCCGGCGCCGGGCCGACCCGGTGGCCACCATGGCCCCGGTGGGCAGGGTGGCGAGCCGGTCCCCCGACCAGCACGTCGCGGGGGTCGGCCCGCTCGGGGAAGGCGGCCAGCACCAGTCCGGGGCACTCGGCGCTCGGCCGAGGCGGGCAGGTCCTTGGCCGAGTGCACGGCGGCGTCGGCGTCGCCCCGCGACCACCGCGGCCTGGACCTCCTTGACGAAGACCCCCTGGCCGCCGAGCCGGTCGAGCGGCACGTCGAGCCGCCGGTCGCCGTCGGTCTCCACCACCACCAGCGACGGCGTGCCACCCCGGCCGCGCCAGCAGGCCGGCCACCCGCTGGGCCTGCCACAGGGCCAGCGGCGAGCCCCGGGTGGCCAGCCGGAGCCGGCCGGTCGGCCACGACGGTGCGACGCGACGGGTCCGACCGGCGCCGCTTAGAGGTCGAACAGGCGTTCGGAGCGCCTCGACCAGGCGCTCGCCCCTCGGCGTGCCGGCCGCGTCCTTGAGGACCACCGTCGGCTGGTGGAGCAGCTTGGCCACCATGGCCCGGGTCACCGCGTCGACCTGCTCCCACTGCGCCTCGGACGAGCTCCGACCGCTTCGCCCGCTGCCGGTCGAACTCGGCCTGCCGGGCCTCCTCCACCCGGGCCCGCAGGGCCGACACCATCGGGGCGGCGTCGCGGGCCCGCGAGGCCACCCGGTACCGCTCGACCTCGTCGGTGACGATGCGGTTGGCCGCCGGCCACCTCCTCCTGGCGCCCGGAGAGGGCGTCGGCCACCGCCGCCCGCGAGGACCTCCATGTCGAGCAGGACCAGCCCCGTCGAGCCCGGCGGCCGACGGGCTCGACGTTGCGGGGGACGCCGAGGTCGACCACCAGCAGCGGCTCGTCGGGTCGCGCGCCGCGACAGTCGCCGCCTCGAGCATGGCCCGGTCGATGATCGGGTGGGTGGTGCCGACCGAGGTGAAGACCACGTCGGACGCGGCCAGCAGGTCGGCCAGGTCGTCCAGGGTCGCGGCGCTCGACCGGCGGCGGCCACCGTGCCGGGCAGGCCGGCCACCACGCGCCTCGGTCCGGTCGGCCGTGCGGTTGGCCACGACCACGGCTCGACGGCGCCGTGCCCGGCGAGGGCCTGGGCCACCCCCTCGCCCATCTCCCCGGCCCCGACCACCAGCACCCGGGCGCCGGCCAGGCCCCCGGGCCGCCGGCGCGGCGGCCAGGGCCACCGCCCCGTGGGAGAGCGAGGTGATGCCCCGGGCGATGGCCGTCTCCGACCGGACCCGCTTGCCGGTCTCGACGGCGTGGCGGAACAGGGCGCCGAGCACCGGGCCCGACACCTGCTCGCCGCTGGGCCCGCTCCCAGGCCCGGCGGACCTGGCCCAGCACCTCGGACTCGCCGAGCACGGCCGAGTCGAGCCCGGCGGCCACGGTGAACAGATGGTGTGGTCACGTCGTCGTCGAACCGGACGGTGCAGGTGCTCGGCCAGCGAGTCCGACCGGGCTGCCGCTGATGGTGGCCAGGAACTCCTGCGATCTCGGCCACGCCGTCGTGGAACCGCTCGACCACCGCGTAGACCTCGGTGCGCAGGCAGGTGGAGAGGATGCACCGCCTCGGACAGGTTGGACTGGTCCCGCAGGCGGCCGAGCGCCTTGGGCAGGGCGCTCTCGGTCACCGCCACCCGCTCGAGCAGATCGAGCGGGGCACTGGCGCTGCTCGAGGCCGACGACGATCACCGACACGGGCCACCGCCTCGTCGGGACCTGCGTTCGACTGGCGCTCACTGGGTCACTCCCGGCTCACGGCCTCGAGTCGGCCATGACGGTGGCGTCACGCACACCGTGCAGCGTAGGGCGGAACCGACGGCATCGCACCCTTCGGCCCATGACCACCCAGCATCGCCCGCCATCGGGGCCGCCAGTCGCCAGTCGGCGTGCCGAGGTCGCCGGCCGGAGCGCCCGGTCGCACGGCGGCCCAGGCGCTCAGCTCCGACGAGGCGGGGTCAGACCGACCGAACGGATCACCGGCATCCGCTCGCCGTCGGGGCTGTCGAGGAGCCGCGACTGGTAGAAGCTCATCACCTGCAGCTCGATGCTCAGGTCGACGTAGCGGAGCAGGACGTCGGCGGGGACCTCGAGCACCCGGGGGGCGAAGTTGAGGATCGAGCGGACCCCGGCGCTCACCATCATGTCGGCCACCCGCTGGGCCACCGACGCCGGCGTGGTGATCACGCCGATGGCCAGCGGCGCGTCGGCGGCGATGCTCGGCAGGTCGTCCGGGTGGCGCACCACCACGTCGTCGACCCGCTCGCCGATGATGGCCGGGTCGGTGTCGAGCAGGGCGGTCACGTCGAAGTTGCGGGCGGCGAACCCCTGGGAGCGGGCCAGGGCCCGTCCCAGGTTCCCGATGCCGGCGATGACCACCGGCCAGACCCGGTCGAGCCCGAGCTGGCGGTCGATCTGCTCGATGAGGAAGGCGGCGTCGTAGCCGCCCCCCGGGTGCCGAAGGAGCCCAGCAGGGAGAGGTCCTTGCGGACCTTGGCCGCGTTGACCTGGGCCGCCGAGGCCAGCAGCTCGGAGGAGACGGTGGTGGTGCCCGACCGCAGCAGCTCCTCGAGGATGCGCTGGTAGACGGGCAGGCGGGCCACCGTGGCCTCGGGGATGCGCCGGTGGTTCATCCCCGCCGTGGCGGCCTTGTCCGCGCTTCGAGGCGGGTCTTCCGTCGTTCGCACTGCCCGGATCGTAGGACGGTCGGCTCCGAGCGGAAAGCGGGAAGGTCCTCGTGGAGCCGGAGCGTCTGTGGGAGAGCCGGAATTTCCGCCCAGTGGTGCGCCGGCCGCGGTGCGGGACAGGCCGCCCGAAGGAGGCGACGCCCGCTTCGGGCTTGTCAGCCGGCCACGTCCGGGCCGCGGTCGGCCACGATCCGGACGATGTCCCCGACGGTGATCGGCCTCAGGTGATCGGCGGCGGACGCCTGGCGCAACACGATGGCCAGCCAGCCACTGCTGTCGACCAACAGGCCGAGCTCGCCCGCCTTGAGGTCGCCGAACGCGCCTACCCACCGAGCCGGTTGCGATCGGGCGGCTCGGTCGACGGTCCTTCCGGGCGAGCCGGTGCCCCGGCCGCCCGAATATCCGGCGAGCGTCACCCGAAGGCTTCCGCCCACGGCGGACTCCGATTTCGTCCATCGTGCCCGGTCCGGCCCCGAGCTGGACATTGCCGAACCGGTCGATCCGGGACACCGTCACCTGCACAGCCGCCTGCACAGCCGCCTGCACCGCCACCTCATCGACCGACCCGGCGACATCGGAGCCGCCGTCAGCTTCCTCCGGCACTCGGCGAGCAGATCCGCCTCCGCGCCCTTCGGTTGGCTCGCGCCCTTCGGTTGGCTCGCTCTTCGGTTGGCTCGCGCCCTTCGGTTGGCTTGCGCCCGTCGGCGGGTGGGTCGGGCACTTCGGACACCAGCGACGCCGGATCGACCTCACCCCCGAGCGCCAATGGTGGCCTTCCGGTGATCAGGTGGGCGGCCGCCGGAGCGAAGAGGTCCCGTCCGTCGAAGGTCCGGCCCACCCTCTCGGTGGACCCTCCGGCATCGGCCGTCGGTGACCGGAGGACGATGACCCGCTGCGCTCCGCCGAGGGCTCGGGCCAGCGGGACGAGCAGCCCGTTGTCGGGGCCCACCAACCACCTCGGCCCGCGGCCGCCGGTCTCCACGGCCACGCCGCGGCGATCGGTGCCGACACCAGGATCGACCACCGCCAGCACCACCCCGCTCCCGAGATACGGGGCACAGCGCACGAGCATGGCCGCGCCCGCCTCGATGTCGAAGGGGGGGACCTGGTGTCCGAGGTCGATGACGGGCACGGCCGGACTCCTGGCGTGCAGGACGGCGTGGACGACACCGACGAACTCGTCGGCGGTGCCGTAGTCGGACAGGAAGTAGACGGCCGGTACGCGGGTCACCCGTGTCCGACGAGCTCCCCCGCGGCTTTCCATCTAGCGCCCCAGCTGCCTCGAACGCTCGGTGGCCGCCGCCACCGCCTCGATGAACGCGGAGCGGACCGCCTTGAACTCGAGGGTGCGGACGGCCGCCGCGGTGGTTCCCCCCGGGGAGGTGACCGCAGCTCGCAATTCGGCCGGATCGTCACCGGTTTCGGCCATCATTCGGGCCGACCCGAGGAACGGTGCCGACGACGAGCTCCCGGCTCACCTCGCGGGTGAGCCCGGCTGCCACCCCGGCCTCGATCATGGCCTCGGCCACCAGGAAGACATAGGCCGGGCCCGACCCCGAGACGGCCGTCACCGCGTCGAGCTGGCGCTCGGGCAGGCGGACGACGGCTCCCACCGCTCCGAGGATGCCCTCCGCCCAGTCGAGATCGGCCGACGTGGCCGCGCTGCCGCCGGACATGGCCGCCATGCCGGCCCCGACCAGCGCGGGGGTATTGGGCATGGCCCGGACCACCACGTCCCCCGGCGAGAGCGCAGCCTCGAGACGGGCCGAGGAGAGCCCGGCCACGATGGAGAGCACGCGGGTGATCCCGACGGGTCCGAGGGTGCGCAGCACGGCTTCGGCCACATCGGGCTTGACCGCCAGCACCGCACCCTCGGCCGGGACGGGCTGATCACCGACGATCACCCCGGGGTGCGCGGAAGCCAGCGCCTTCCTGCGCTGGCTGTCGGGTTCGCTCACCGCCAACTCACCGGCCTTCGCCCAGCCCCCGGCGATCAGGCCACCGAGCAGGGCCGACCCCATCTTCCCGCCCCCGATGATGAGCAGCTTCGGCGTCATCAGGATCTCCTCTGGCATCCGGCCGATGCCGGGCGACTACGGGCACCCCACAGCCCGTGGCACGCTACCAGCGGGTCAGGTCCACGCTCGGGAGGCGACCGCATCCTCTCGCCTGTGAGAAACGCTCAGCGCGTGGCGCGGCGGCGGTACCGCCCCTCGTACCCGAGGGTCATCGCGGTCGGGAAGCATTCGTCGGTGTAGGCCAGCGACGCCCCAACGACCCGGTCGAGCTCCTGGTCGTCGACGCGCTCGACGGGTACCCGGCCGACCAGGTAGACGGCGTCCTCCGGCCCGAGCGCAAAGCTCATGCCGAGCAGGTCGGCGTTGCGCTTGAGCAGGTACTCCCACGTGGCCTCGATGTTCGTCTCGGGAGCGGGCATGAACTGGGTCTCGTGGTGCAGGGTCCGTTGACGCAGGGTCAGCCACACGGTCACGAATTCCTTCTCGTCCCCGCGCAGGCGTAGGTACCAGCGGGGTGCGCCCGTCACCGGGTCGCCCCCCGGCTGACGGTCCACCGCCACCAGTGCCTCGTCGGCGGCCAATTCCCGCGCCGCCCAGGTGTCGATGACCTCGCAGACCGCGTCCCGCTCGGCGGCGCCGAGTACGCCGCTCCACCGGTCGGTTACGGACATTCGACGAGCCGGCCGGCCGTCAGCTCGGCGTAGATCTCGCGGAGCAGGTGGGCGGCCCGGGCCCACGTGTAGCGGCGCGCTCGGAGGACCGCTCCGGTCCCCAGCCGCTCACCGAGCACAGGCTCGGCCAGGATCTGGCGCACCCAGGCGGCAAAGGCCTCGGCGGTCGGATCGTCCACCAGGTAGCCGGTCCGGCCGTGATCGACGAGGCTGCTCAGCCCGCCGACGTCCGAGGCCACCACCGGGGTACCGCAGGCGGCCGCCTCCAACGCGACCAGGCCGAAGGACTCGGACCGGCTCGGCACGAGGCAGACGTCGGCGGCCCGGTAGTAGGTGGAGAGAAGCTCGTGGGGCCGGGGCGACACGAAGGTCACCTGCGCCCCGACACCCAGCTCATGGACCAGCGTCACCAGCCGCTCCACTTCGGCCTCGCCGTGCGGACCGCTCGGCCCTCCGACGACGACCAGCCGGGCGTCGGCGTGGTCGGGTCCGAGGGCGGCCAACGCGCGAACGGCCACTGACGCGCCCTTGAGCGGTTGGATGCGTCCGACGAAGAGCAGCAGCGGGCCCGTCGACGGCAGGCCGAGGGCCCGCCTCGCTTGGGGCCGGTCACCGGGTCCGAAGAAGGCGTGGTCGACACCGGGCGCGACGATGCGGATGCGCGAAGGATCGGCGCCATAGAGCTCGATGAGCTGTGCCGCCTCGACCGAGCACGAGGCGAGGATGGTGTCGGAGCAACGAACGGTCGTTGCCTCCGCCTCGGCCCGCTGATGCGGGGCGTCCGCCTCGACCTCCTCGGGGCTGGCCTCTGCCTTCACCCGGTCGAGCGTGTGGAAGGTCGAGACGAGCGGGAGGTCGAGCCGGTGCTTGATGGTGTGACCGGCCACCCCGCTCAACCAATAGTTGGCGTGCACAGCGTCGAAGGGAAGATCCTCGTCGGTGCCGAACACCTCCGATGTCTGCATTCGTTTGAGGACGCCGTCGGCGAACTCCTCGATGACCCCGGGTAGGGCCTCCTTGGCCATCGGGCGCGGCGGCCCGGCCGAGACGTGATGCACGCGGAGGCCCGGTTCGATGTTCACCGTGACGGGCAGCTCGTCGTCCCAGGCCCGCGTGAACACGTCGCACACCACGCCGGCCCGGGCGAGCGCGGAGGAGAGCTCCCGCACGTAGACGTTCATGCCGCCCCCATCGCCGGTGCCGGGTTGGGCCAAGGGCGAGGTGTGCAGGGAAAGGACAGCCAGACGCCTCATGCGCCGCCGATCCTAATGGGAGGCTCCGTTCAGCCGACTGCGGTTGCCGCGCCACTGCCATCAGGGGAAACTTCGGCCCCTGGGCCGTCTGCGTCGGCATCGTCCGGCCCTCCAGGGCTTCCCTCGGAGACAATGACCCGGCTCCCGTTGGCAACGTCCTCGTTCTCGTGGCGGAATGAGAGGTAGATCCGCATCAGCGCTTGGCGCTGCTCCTCGGTGAGGTGGTGGTCGGCGAAGATGTGCCGGGACAGGTCGGTGTCCCCGTCCGGCTTCTCGAGGATCCCGGCCTGCACGTAGAGGGTCTCGGCCGAGATGCGAAGGGCCTTGGCGATCTGCTGGAGGATCTCCGCGGACGGGCGACGCAGGCCGCGCTCGATCTGGCTGAGGTAAGGATTCGAGATCCCCGCCAGCTCCGAGAGCCGTCGCAGCGAGAGCCGGGCCGAGCTCCGCTGCTCGCGGATGAACGAGCCGAGCTCGTTGAACCGCTCGGGGAGCTCCTTCACTGCGGGTCCGTCATGACAGGAGGCCGTCGACGGTGGCGCGCCCGCTCTTGTGCCGCTCCACCAGCTCCGCCTGGAGGGTGTCGATCCGCTCGTGGAGGGCCCGACGGTCGGTTGAGACCCGGCTCTCGAGGGATTCGAGCTGGGCGGCCATGTCACGGAGCCCGTCGGTCCCGAGCGCGGACAGCGAGGCGATCTCGTCGGCCCCGAGCACGGCGTCGAGCTCGGCGGTGAGGCCGGACTCCTCGGTGTCGGGCGTGAACAGCTGGGGCAGGTGCCCCGGCCCCGGGGGCCGGCCCGGGCCCGAGGAGAGGATGTCGGGGAGCGAGTCGACCAGGACCGACAGGTCGGGCGGCTGGTCCGACCCGGGGTGCTCCAGGTAGGCGTGCACGATGTCCAGCCGGCCCTGGATGAGGCGCCTGAGGTAGGAGAGGGCCACCTCGGCCTCCTGGCATTCGGTGCGCATGGCCCTGATATCGCCGAGCGACCGGCTCTCGATCCCCTCGAGATAGTCGCCGGCCAGGATGCGGTCGAGCTCGTCCTTGTGGCTGGTCATCAGGATGGATGGTACTCCCCGGGGGCCGGCAGAGGGCCCGTCCGGCCGCTCGGGGCGTACCGGTAGACGGCCCGGCCGACGATGGCCGTGCGGGGAACGGGACCGAAGACGCGGCTGTCCGTGCTGGCCTGGCGATCGTCGCCGACCACTTCGAGGGTCCCGGCCCGCCGGTGGATCGCCGCCACCCTCTTGACCAGGACGCGGTCGGCCTGTCGCGGATCACGCACGGCGACGACGTCCCCCGGTTCGGGCCAGGGTGGGGTCCCGAAGGGGGGAGCCATGACCACCAGGCGGTCGCCTGGCAGGAGGGTCGGGCTCATCGAGGAGCCGGTCACCTCCACCCGGCGGAACGAGCGCCGCAGGCTCACCGCGGCAATGGTGAAACCCGCCACTGCGGCCAGCCGTCGGGCGCGCCTCTTGTTCATGGGCTCAGCTGCGCACCGGCTCAGCCGCGGCCGAACCGACACGTCGGCAGGCGGTCGACGGACTCGGTGGCGCTTGCCCGACGGATGGGGTGTTCAGTCGGATGGGTACTGCGCACATGGAGATGGGTAAGGTGAGCAAGGGCGGCACTGGAACCAAGCCAGTCTGCACCACGAACCGGACCGGCAAAGCGAGCCGGACAAGGAAGACGCCCGGACAGCAAGGATCAACCGAGCCAAGGAGCCCACATGCGTATCGCAGACCATCTGATCGCCACTCTCGACCGTGTGTCACCGCCCCGGCCGGTGCACGCCCACTGCGATCTGCCCTGTGGTGTGTACGACCCCGCCCAGGCCCGGATCGAGGCAGAGTCCATCAAGGGCGTCGTCGAGAAGTACAACGCTTCCGACGACCCCGCCTTCAGGACCCGGGCCATCCTCATCAAGGAGGAGCGCGCCGAACTGGTCAAGCACCACCTCTGGGTGCTGTGGACCGACTACTTCAAGCCCGAGCATCTGGAGAAGTACCCCCAGCTGCACGATCTGTTCTGGAAGGCGACCAAGAAGGCGGGCGACGCCAAGAAGAGCACCGACGTGGCCGTGGCCGACGACCTCCTCAGCCAGATCGCCGAGATCGACAAGATCTTCTGGGAGACCAAGAAGTAGCGAAAGGGACTTGTATCCCCGCCGTTGCTTCATGACTCCGATTCATCTTCCCACCGTCGGATCGGATGCGGGGGAGGATGACCGGGCACCGGGAGTCCTCGGCGGCGGAATCACATACATGAGCTCGGGGTAGTCGGTCTCCGGAAGCTTGACCAGCTCTCGAAGGGCGGCCTCGCTGCTCACCGTCAGAAGGTCGCTTCGATCCTTGGGTCCGGCGGCCAGGGCGCGTTCGACGGCGTTTCGAGCCTCGGCGGCAACCGTAGGGTCGTTGTAGATCTCGGCCACCCTCATGATGTTCTCCGCCCAGATGACGTCGAACCCCGGCTGACCATAAGACCGGTGGGCGTCGAAGTAGGCCATGGACGTCTCCGAGAGGCTTACGGCATCGGTGAGAGGGTATTTCGTGGGATCGACAGCGGAGAGGGCTGTCATGGCACCGATCATCATGCCCTCCGTGTAGGTGTACTTGGCCGGGTCGACTCTCGTCAGGCCGCCTCGATCATCGATGTTGTCGTCGTACAAACCGGTCGCCGGGTCTCGCAGATTCTCCTGTAGCCAGCCGAGTATCTTCTCGCTCCAATTGAGATAGCTGTCATCTGAGGTCTGCTCGAAGAGCTCGACGCCCAAGATGGCGGCCGGCGCGTTCGACACGACGGTTCTGGCGCGGTTGTTGGCCCCGGTCGCCTCCCAGTACACGCCACCGCCACCCGGAGCCCAGTTGTTCACCGCCAACCTGAACACCGCTTCGGCCCGCTGGAGCAGCGCCGGATCCCTGGTTCGTGAGTACTCCTGCATGATGGCGAGACCCATCCAGAGACTGTCGTCGACCCGCGGCAGATCCGATCTGAAGTGGAACGCTCTCGGGCCTTGGTCAAAGGCGCCGCTGACCGGCGGCCCGGAGTTGTCCCAGTAGTTGGCATCGAGGGCCAGTAGCGCCTGGTCGAAATCACGCCGGCAGGCTGACTCGCCGGGAAAGAGAGAGGTCACATACAGCGCGTTCAGTGCTTGGTAGCTGGGCCAGATGCTGGCGTAGAAACCGAACTGTCGGTTCTTGAAAAGGTGGTTGCCCACGCCGAACGTTGTCTCGAGGCCGGCACAAGGTTGCATCGAATCGTCATGGTCGAAAGGATCGATCTTCGACAGCAAGGCTGCCGCATCCGAGCCCAACAGTTGGGCCGACAGGGCGGCTTGATCGTGCCCGAACATGCCCGGTATGGCCTCGAGACCAGCGAGTGCCACGATGGCGACCGCCACCACGCCCAGCCTGCGTGTCCACCTGCTTCTCGCTGAGCGTTGGCCCGGGCTCGACTGGGCGGGCGACGTCGGCCCTATCGCCTGGTCGAGGACGGGACCCGTGGGTGCATTCGGACCGACCAATGCGCGCTCGCCGGTGCCGTCGCCCTCACGACGGGGGGTCTGTCCAGACCTCGACGCTGGCCACCTGCATCGTCACCGGCGAGGGAGTCCGTGCATCCCCCGGCGGGTGCCAACCGGCCGCCTTCGGCGTGGCGACAGCCAGATCGAGGATGAGCTCCATGGGCTCGTCCGGAATAGGTGCCTGCGCCTTGGTCAGCTGACCGATCTGCCTGCCGTCGAAGTACCAGGTGAGGGACTGCCCCGGCACCCAGGAGAGCGCGTACCGGTGGAACCCGCTCGACAGGTTGGCGCCGGTGTCGACCACCCCACCCCAGGTGCTCGAATCGTGAACGAGATGCCAGGCGAACGTCCCGCTCGCGGGACCCGGCGGAGCGAAGCCGCCCTCCTGGATGTCGATCTCGTTGTCGTCACCTTGGGTCCCACCCGGGCCGGGCAACATCCACAGTGCCGGCCACAGCCCGTCGCCCGCCGGGGGCTTCATGGTGATCTCGACGTACCCGCCGTCGAACTGGAAATGGGAGTAGGTCGAGACGGCTCCGGACCTCCAGGGAAAGGTGGCCGGCGATTGCGTGTCGTTGCACATGCCGCCGATCGCCTGGCGTGAGGCGACGAGGTCGAGACCTCGGTCGACACGCACCTGACCGGGCAGGTAGTACTGGGCCGAGAAGTTGCATCCCACCTGGACGCCTCGGCCGCTCGGGCTCGGGCTCGGATCGGTCCAGGGCCGGCCGTTCACGGCGCGGCTGGTGATGAACGGGTTCCACTTCGATTGGTCGAGCGCCGTGCCCGGGAAGGTGTCCGAGAAGATCAGCCGTGCTCCCTGCTGCTGCACCGGCACGACGGGGGGGACGGCCGACGCCGGCCAGGCGATGAGGACGATCAACACGGCGACAGCCAAGACACCCGCCTGACTGAGCCAGTGCACGCGCCATGAGCGCTTCATCGCCTCGAACCTACCCCAGGGCCCCGGTCCGTTTGCAGGCGCGGATCACCCCCCGACCTGTCGGAGCGGATGGCCTCCTACCACGAGCACCAGGCGCGATCCGGGATGACCGGCCTGGCCCGGCACCACGATGTCCTGGGGGCCGCTGACTGCCGCCAGGGGTGCCGACCAGAGCACCTGGCTCCCCGTCTTCAGGTCGAGCCTGGACGCGACCGGGCCCGCCGAGCCGAGCTGCACTCCCGCCACCTGTGTCCCCCCCGGTCGGGCGGTGAGCGACAGTTCGGGGGGCGGGACCCATTCCCGCCGAGCCGACACGATGGCCAGCGAGGCGCCGAGGCCGAGGAGCGCCAACCCGGCGCACCCGAGGGCGACCTGGGCCCGGAGCCGGCGATTCGCCATCGGTCCGGTCGGGTCCGGGCCGGTGTGGCGGCGGCGCGACCTTCCCGAACCAACCGGACTGTCCAGCCATCGCCAGAGCCGGCCCCACGCCAGCCCAGCCTGCGGCAACCAACCGGTGTCGCGATCGAGGGGAACCAGTCCGAGGACCAGCAGCACGAGGAGGACCGCCGCCGAGACCAGGCCAGGCCGTAGGTGGAGGAGGAGCACGAGACCGGCACCGAACAACCCGCCGACCATGGCCGCAACCAGCCCGCACAGCGCCCGGTGCAGGCCCGATGCGGTGCCCCGGCGCCGCCAGAGCCGGATGCCCCACACCAGCGCCACCAGCGCGGCCAGGACCAGCGTCAGGAGATCGACGCCGGTGCCGGACCGGGTGGCCGCCTGGCTGGCCGGGACCGGCAGGGGAGGTCGGCCGAGGACCGACGACAGGTCGTAGACCTGGATGGCGCCGTTGTCGTAGATGCGGCGGACACCGGGGACCGAAGCGATCTTGCCCAGCTCTTCGGACGTCAGGCGGATGGGGACCTTGCTCTCGCCCTCGGCGATGTAGGTGCCGTAGAGCGGCAGACCCTGGGTGAGCCGGGTGTCGATGACGATGTACCGGATGTCTGCCTGCCGGATGAGGAACTCGTCGTACGGATTGAACTGCTGGTCGAAGAAGATCGGGGCCGGGTTGTCGAGCCCGCTGATGGCCGTGACCGGATCGACGCGCCCCAGATCGTCGAGGAGCTCGCCGTTGTCGCGGTCGGCAGCGACGTGCGCGTCGACCGGAAGATTGGCGGCGGCCCATCGGGCCACGGCGATGGACGGCGCGCTGACGGACCGCTCGTCCGCCCCAACGAGATACGGCCCGGGTACGTAGCTGGCCAGCGGCCCGCCGCCGAAGAGCGTGCTCCCGACGAAGCACACGCACGCCACCACCACGGTGGCCACCCGCTCCACGGTGTGGCGGGCCGAGGACAGCCGGGTGGCCAGCCATCCGCCGACGATCACCGCCATCCCGAAGAAGATGAACGTCATGGCGCGGCCGCCGACCTCCTTGCTGGAGGCCGAGACGCTCGTGAGGAGAGCCAGAGGGTAGGCAGCGGCGATCACGGCCGGCACGTACCGGAGCGCGCCGCCGCGGATGCTCTTCCGCCAGATCACGCTGTAGAGCGCGACGACCAGGATCAAGCACCAGCTCGCCGCGGCGGCCAGCATCAGTGCGATCTCCCACCCTGGCGATCCCCCACCGGCTGCGTTGTGGAACAACTGGCGGTTGCCGTGGAGATGGCCCAGAGCCGAGCTGATGTTGTCGGCTGCGGACTGGAAGATCGGGCCCACGTATCCGGTCAGATGATTTCCGACGAAGGCGGTCCACGCGCCGACGACGACCAGCCCGGCCACGGCGACCAGGCCGACGATCCTCTCCCTGACCACGGACGCCGGGTACGTGCCGACCTGCAACCCGACCCGGTCGAGCGCGGTCGGCACATCGCCGGTCGGGTACGCCCCGGCTCGATCGGGTTCGGATGGCACAGCCGGTCCCGACAGGACGTAGAGCCCGACCGCCCATACGAGGACGAGCCCGACGGTGAGCCAGGAGGTGAGGTGGTGGGTCACCGCCAGCGCACCCATGGCGCCGAGCGCCAGCGCGCTCGATCGGCCCAACCGGGGTCGGGGCACGTCGACCGTGCAGAGCACCAGGTAGACCACGGCGGCCCCGAAGGCCAGGGCCAGGGTCTCGTAGGCGTACTGGGCATCGAATGAGTAGAACTGCGGGTTGGCCGCGTAGACGAGGACCCCGATGCCGCCGGCCCGCGATGAGCGGGCCACCCGCTCGACGACGAGGAACACGCACAGGACGAGCGCGATCCGAGCCGCGGCCAGGACGAGCACCTGGTCGAGCGCGAGCGGAAGGCCGGTCAGCCACCGGGCCGCGACGGTGAGCAGCTCGAGGCCGGGATAGTAGGGACTGATCGGCAAGCCGGTGTTGGTGATGAAGAGCGAGCGGCCCTCGAACAGACGAACCAGCGTGGCTCCATGCCCCAGCTCGTCGAATCCGTCGAGGATCAGAGGGCTGCGTAGCAGGTAGGAGGCGAGGAGCCCCGACCCCAACACGAGGGCGACCCCGATGCGCTCGTTCCGCGACGCCCCGGTACTGGCCAGCCGCCAGGCGCACGGTGCGAAGATGATCACCAGGCCACCGAGGACGAGGGGCAGCACGAACCGTTCGTGGCCGGTCCTTGCCAGGGCGTCTCCAGCTCCCTGTACGAACAGCCCGACACCCACCATGGCGACCACCGTGCCGAGACGGGTCCGTTCCACCTCCGGGGGTTCCAAGGGGGTCACGCGCACGGCCCGCTCCGCCGGGCGAGGCAGGCTGAGTTTCACGGCGACCACCGTCGGGCTCCCGTAGAGCGCTTCGGGACTCGGCGGTGTGCGACACGCACCACCCGGGCACCGAAACGCCCCTTCGGCCCGTGGAGCAACCTGTCGAGGGACGAGGGTCTCGCTGATTGCATCTCGGGGGCCGGTGCTCTCCTCGATCAGGCCGGATGTCGCAATATGCACCCGGGCGGCGCCCAGTTTGCCAGGGGCGTGCCGACCGGGTCCCGCGGTGGTTTCCCACGTTCCGTGCTCATGTCCCCACCGGCCGTCCTCGAAGCTCTCCGGTGCCGCCGACGGTTGACCGGTTCGGGTATCACGGTGTCGACCCCCGCCGATGTCGGGCGCATCGGATGACCCCCAATCCGACGGGGTGCGAGGCTGGGTCCGAGCTGATAGTGAGGTCCGCGATGGTCGTCGGAAGTGGAATCCTGGCGCTCAGTGGGGCGATGCCTGGCCGGCCCGCCGGTGCGCCGATCGAGCGGCGTCCGGTGCGGCCCGTCCCTCACTCCGTCGTCGGCCGCCGGACCGGCGGTGCGCCACCATGACGGTGTCGGAGCCCCCTCCGAAGAGCCTGCGCAGGCGACGTCGCGTGAGCGAGCTCATCGACTCGGACAGGACGCACGCGTCCGAGCGGAACCGGTTGTTCAGCAGTTTCGGGTACATGGCGGCCACCCAGGGGTCCACCGCCGTCCTCGGCCTCGTCTACTGGATCGTCGTCACACGGTCCTTCTCGGCGCGGGACGTCGGACTCGCCGCGGCCGCCGCGTCCACCGCGGCATTCCTCGCCGCCATCGGAGCCCTCGGCGTCCCCATCCTCCTGCTGGCCGAGATCGGCAACGTCGATCCCCCACGGCGGCGCTCGTTGTTCACCACCGGTTCGGTGGTCACCGGCCTGGTCGTGCTGGTCCTGGCGCTCCTCACCCTGGCGCTCTCGCCCGTGCTCGGGAAGAGCCTCAGGGTGATCGGCGGCGATCCCACGACGGCCTGGCTCTTCGTCGTCGGCTCGGTGGGGACCGTTGCCGGCATCACCTTCGACAACGCGGCCATCGGGCTGCACAAGGGTTCCGCCCAGCTGCTGCGGGGCAGTCTCAGCTCGATCCTCAAGATCGTGTGCGTCGTCGCCCTCATCGTTGCCGGGTCCCGGACGAGCGCCGGGCTCCTGCTCGCCTGGGCGCTGGCCCTGGCCGTGGCCCTGGTGGCGGCCATCCCCGTGCTGCGACTCGGACCGAGGAGCGCCAGACGAAATGCGTTGCGTGAGGGTTGGCAGCTCACCCGCGACTACGCCGGGCTCTCGTTCAAGCACCACATCCTCAACCTCTCCATCAACTCCATCTCGTACCTCGTCCCGTTGACCGCGGCCCTGCTGATCCGTCCCCAACAGGTCGCCTACTTCACGACCGCGTTCTTGCTGTCGGCGACCGTGTTGATCCTCCCCTACCTGCTCACGCTGGCGTTGTTCGCCGAGCAGACCGGCGACGACGGGCTCCTCCGCCGCCACATCCGCCGGACCTTTCCGTTCGGGTTGGTGCTGTGCACCGCGATCGTGGTCGCCGTCGAGCTCACCGCTCCGTATGTGCTGCGCATCTTCGGCCCGGGCTACGTCGCCGGTGGGACGACCGCCCTGCGCCTGCTGATCCTCGTCGGTCCCGCCTACGTGGTGAAGGACCACTACGTGGTGATCCGGCGAGCCCAGGGACGCCTCACCCATGCGGCGAGGATCATGGCGCTGGGGACGCTGGCCGAGGTGGCGGGCTCCGCCGTCGGAGCCGGGCTGAACGGCATGATCGGGTTGTGCGTGGGCTGGGCCATCGCCGCTTCGGTCGAAGCCCTCATCCTCACCCCCAGCGTCCTCCAGTTGCTCCGCCGGCCGACGTCGACGGGCGTCGGTGACACGGCTCCCCGGTGAGGTCGGTGTGAACAGGGTCTGACGACCCTGCAGGGACGGCGTGGCCCGAATCGGGGGGCCCCGGCCGCCCCCGTTCTACGAGCTACGAGCCGGGGCCGAGCAGCCGGCGGTAGAGGGCCTCGACCCGGCCCACTACCGCCGAGGCGGTGAACCCGCGGACCCGTTCGAGAGCCTGTCGTCCCATGCTCGCCAACCGCTCCTCGTCGGGGATGAGCCGGGACAGCGCCCCGGCCAACGCGTCGGGGTCGCCGGGTCGCACCAGGACTCCGGTGGCGCCGTCCTCCACGAGGTCGGGGATGCCGCCACTGCTGGCGGCAACGACCGGCTTGCCCGCGGCCATCGCTTCGAGCACGACCGTCGGGCAACAGTCGGGGACGATGGACGGCAGGACCAGCAGCTTTGCGCTCCGGATCAGCTCGACGACGACGTCATGCGAGACCGGGCCGAGGAGCTCCACCTGCGGTGGCAGGTCAGTGGGCGTCTCGGGGAAGATCCGCCCGGCGAGGAGCAGCTTCGGCGGGTCGTCGATCCGTCGGTAGGCCTGGACCAGGACGTCGATGCCCTTGTCCAAGGTCAGGTCGCCCACGAACACCACCGGCCCGCTGCCGACCGGGGGCGCCGCCCCCAGGACGAGCTCGTCCGGGACGAAGTTCGGGATGATCTCGCAGCGGCGATCGCCGGCCAGGCCCGTGTTGTGAGCGACAGCGGAGCTCACGGCGATGAAGGCATCGACGCCACGCCGGCGGGCCCGGAGGCCGACGAGGTTGGCGGCCAGGACGCCGGGGCCCACCACCGGTCCGTACTGGGCCGATGCGCACCGCGCACAGGCCATGAGCTCGGGACCAGGGCAGACGTCACCTCCTCTCATGAGCCGTTTGGTGGCGCAGACATGGCTGTAGTCGTGCATGGTCACGGCCAGCGGGACGTCCATGCGGTTGGCCGGGCCGAGCGCGGAATTGACGATCCAGTCGTGGGCATGGACCACGTCGAACGCTCCGCCGGCGAGGAGCCGTCTGAGGCCGGACCGGAGGTGGGGATCGGCGTTCGGCATCGCATACGGCCGGCTCGAATCGGTGTAGAGCTGGGGTAGGTGGCGGGCGGCGACCTGGGCCGTGGTCCCCAGCCGGTGCACCGCGATCGAGCCGTCCATGACGGTGTCCTCGACACCGCCGGTGGCGATGGTGACCACCTCCACGAGGTGCCCCCGATTCGTCAGCGCGCGAGCTAGGTTCCGGACATGCTGCTCCTGCCCGCCCGCCACCGGCGGGTAGAACTGGCTCGCCATGAGTACCCGCATTCGCGGTCAACGTACCTGCCCCGACGACGGGAGCCGACCACGGGGCGATGGCGCGGCGGCCGGCGGTCCCACCGGGAGCCCGGGTGTGCGTAGTCTCTGGACCGAGGGGCCAGGAGTGCCGTACGTCCGCTGTTCGTCGCCGGGAGAGGAGATCCATCACGTCTGTCCCCGGGCCGGCCAGAACCGGCCAGTGGAGCCCCGCCCGAGGCGCCGAGTGCTCCGCTCCCCACCTCGAGATCGGCCGGGCGCGCCCCACCGCGTATGAGGGCCCGCGCCCCGACGTGTGGCTTGGCGGCGCGGACCGACGCGGTTCCAATCTCTCGCTCGGCCGGCAGCCGTAATTCCGATGGGGGGGCGCCACGGAACACTGATCCTCTGTTACCACCGGATCGCCGAAGGTGTCGCCGACCCCTTCGGGCTCTGCGTGCGCCCCGACACCTTCGCCACTCATCTTGAGGAGATCGCCAGGACGATGGAACCATCGACCCTGGACGGCCTGGATCGACCGTCGCGCCGGAGAAGGGTCGTCGTCACGTTCGACGACGGGTACCGCGACAATCTCTGCCACGCCGTGCCCGTCGCGGAGGCCGCCGGCGTGCCCATCACCGTCTTCGTGACGAGCGGCATGGTCGGACGCCGCCGGGGATTCTGGTGGGACCTGCTCGCTTCGCTCCTGTGCGCCCGTCCGCCAGGAACCGATGAGATCCGTCTCAGCTTGGGAAATGACCAGGTCACCGTGCCCGTGGGCCAGGGACGGTTTCGGTCCGACCTGGGCCGGGTACACCGGGCCCTGTTGCCTTTTCCAGTGCCCGAGATCGAGCGCGAGCTCGACACGCTCGCCCAGCAGTGGTCGGTGACACCCGAGACGCCTCCCGATGCCCGCGCACTCTCGAAGGAGGAACTGGGCCGGCTGGCCGCCTCACCGGTGGTCACCATCGGGGCGCACACCCTCGATCACGTCCACCTGAGCAGCCGGCCGACGGACGAGCAACTGGACACGATCGCCGGGTCGAAGCGGGAGCTGGAGGAGATGCTCCGGCGGCCCGTCTCCCACTTCGCCTACCCCTTCGGAGGGCACGACGATTTCGACGACCACTCGGTCGCCGCCGTGACGACCGCCGGATTCGAGACGGCGTGCACGACCGTTCCGGGTTCGGTGCGCCCCTCCTCCGACCGCTTCCGGCTCCCCCGGCGCATCGTCCTCGACTGGGGACGGACGCGATTCCAGGGCCCAATTGCAGCGCTGGAGGGTGCGGTGAGGTCGACGGCCGGGTCCCCCACACCCATTGCGACCCGGCCGTCCGGAGCGTGACGATGCGCGTCGCCATGGTGACCCCTCGCTACCTTCCCCATATCGGTGGCGTCGAGACCCACGTCGGAGAGGTGGCGGCGAGGATGGCGGCCGGCGGTGTCGACGTCTCGGTCCTCACCCTGGACCCGGGCGGACGCCTCCCGCCCGTTGAGTGTCAGGAAGGTGTCATGATCCGCCGCTTCCGGGCCACCCCGTCCTCGACCGACCTCAGCGTGTCACCGGCGCTGACCGCGGCGGCCACCACGGGCGCCTACGACCTCGTCCACGTGCAGGGCGTCCACACCTTGGTGGCCCCAGCGGCCCTCTACGCCGCACAGCGGGCCGGCATTCCCACCGTCGTCACCTTTCACACCGGGGGGCACTCCAGCCGGATCAGGAGTGCGCTTCGCGGGTCACAGTGGCGCTCTCTCCGGCCGCTGCTCCGGCGGGCCAGCCGGCTCATCGCCGTCTGCAAGTACGAAGTCTCCCTCTTCGCCCGCCTGCTCGGGGTCGACCGTGGGGCGATCCGCCTGATTCGGAACGGCGCCGATCCCCTGCCCGTCGCCAGCGCCGGGCCTGAGATCTCGGGATCCCCCCTCATCTGCTCGGTCGGCCGCCTCGAGCGGTACAAAGGACATCACCGCCTCATTGCCGCCATGCCCCCCATCCTCGAGGCCGAGCCGGGCGCCCATCTGGCGGTGGTCGGCCGTGGGCCGTACGAGCGCCCGCTCCGCCGGCTGGCGGCGCGCCTCGGTGTGCGCTCGGCCGTGTCGTTCACCGCCTTCGAGAACACCCGGCGGGCGGCCCTCGGTGCCCTGGTGGCCTCCAGCGACGTCGTGGCTCTGATCAGCGACTATGAGGCACATCCCCTTTCGGTCATGGAGGCGCTCGGCCTCGGCCGGAATGTCGTGGTCGCCGCGACGTCGGGACTCACCGAGCTGGCATCGGCCGGGCTCGCCACTGCGGTCCCGCCAGAGGCCCCTCCCGCCGTCCTGGCCGGGGTCCTGGCCAAGGTGGCCTCCGCGCCACCGGGGACCCGGCCGGAGCTGCCGAGCTGGGGGGACTGCGTCGACAGCACCCTGGACGTGTACGCCGAGGTCACTCGCATCGACAATTTGCCGGCCGGACCGGCACTCGATGGCGACCACTGGGACCATGGACTGGCCGGCTGAGGGGAGGGCGACGGGCCCTCGTCGACCGACTGGCAGGCCCTTGTCGACTGAGTTGACAGTCCCTCGACGGCGGAGCAGTGTGACCCCGACGGCGAGCTTCGGGAGGTGAGCAATTGGCGACTCGCCCACTGGAAGAGGATCCTCCACGACTCGAGCATCTCCCGCTCGCCGGCTCCTTCCCGGACGCGCCCGCCGAGTTCGTCCACGATCTCCACCGCGACGAACGGCTGACCCGCGAGTCGATCGCGTCGCTGGCCGACCGCCTCCCGCGCCGGTCGACGATCTACGACACCGCCGCGCAGCCTCTCCTCGTTCCCCACGGTGGACCCCCTCGAGGCGCGCTGCCCCGACCCGGTGACGTGATCCGGCACCTGGAAGGCGCCAATGCGTGGTTGACGCTGCTCGATGTGGACGACGATCCCGAGTACGCCGAACTGATGAACACGACGCTCGGCCACCTCGAGCCGGGCATGCTCGCCCGCCAGGGAAGTATGCGGAACCGGCATGCCTTCATCTTCGTCTCGTCGCCCAATTCCGTGACCCCGGCCCATTTCGACATCGAACACAGCCTCCTGATGCAGGTCCGGGGCTCGAAGACGGTGAGCGTCGGCGGCTTCGGCGGCGAGCCGGCGCGGCGCCACGAGATCAACCGGTACTGGGACGGCTCCCATGGCCGGGTCGAGTCGATGCCGGAGCACCTCGCCTCGTTCCGGCTCACACCGGGGCGGGGCGTCTACCTTCCGCCGATCGTGCCGCATTGGGTGCACAACGGACCTGACATCTCGATGTCGGTCACCCTGACCTACTTCACTCCCGCCACCGTGCGGGAGAACAGGATCGAGGACTTCAACTCCCTCCTGCGCCGGGTGGGCCTGGACCCGCACCCTCCCGGGGCCTCGGGCTCCCGCGACTCGGCCAAGCTGGCCGCCATGGGCGTCTGGGCGGTGGGCCGGCGGGTGAGCTCGACTCTGGGTCGGATCCGGGGACACCAGTCCGAGGACGACGAGCCGGAGGTCTCCGGACGGGAGGACTAGGAGCGGGACCGGAGCTCGGCACGCACGGCCCCCGCCCATCGCTCGGCGACCCGCTTGGCCCCTGATGCCGTCTCGGCCGACGCGGCGACCACCTTCCCGGCGGCACCATTGCCGGCGAGCCACCTCACCATCTGGCGGCGGGACGTCACGTACTTCCCCTTGTAGGTCTCGTCCCCGCGCAAAAAGTCGACCTCGGTGAACCCCCGTGTGCCGGCATCCACGATCACCGTGGTGAGGAGGACCGAGGTGGCGTCGCGCCACCGGTCGTCCGCCAGTCGAGCGCTCTGGTAGAGGCTGACCCGGCCGGCCACCTCGAAGACGACCACGGTGGCGAGCACCTCCCGGTCCGTCGCCAGCTCGTGGACGGCGACCTCGTCGACCTCTGCTCCCCGCCGGCATGCGCCGGCGAACCGCTCGAAGTCGGGCAGGAACTGCGAACGGGTACCCCACTGGACCTGGTGAAGGCGCCGGAGGGTTTCGAGCGACGGGACCACCGACTGGCCCCGGTTGACCCGATGGACCACTCCGGTCGCTTCGAGCCGCTTCGAGGCCCGGCGAACCTGGCGACGGAACTGTGAGGTGAGCCCGTCGAGATAGGTACCGGGACCCCCTCCCCCGGCCAGCTGCACCCACGGCGCGGTGGCTTCGGGCAGCCGACGAGCCGGCACCGGCAGGACGGCGTCCATAAGGGACCCGGACCGAACCCCTCTGAGGTCGAACAGCCGCGCTCCTGGGCGGCAGAGCCAGGTCCGGAGAATTCGGGTCGTGCCGTCCTCATGGCCGGGAGCGACCACCAGGTCCAGATGGTCCGGGCAGAGGTGTCCCCGGCTGCCCACCATGGAGTAGGACGGCAGGCCGAGCGTTCGGCCCTCGTCGAGGGCGAGGCCGCCGAGCAACCGACCGTCCTCCACCACGAGCAGGAAGACGCTCCGCGGTCCCGACGTCCCCTCCAACCACCACGAGCGGAGGAACGGCGACGGCAGGGGTGCCGCGTCCACGAGGTCGTCCCACTGGCGCTCCCACCCGTCCAGCCGGGGTGCCACCTGCAATGCCGGGGATCGGGGCTCCACCCCTACCAGGTCCTCGTGAGCGTCAGTACCGGGCTAGCAACCATGATGGGCGTCGGCGACCTGACCGCGGTTGGATCCGCTCGGGTGGATCTTGCCAGGCGAGCTAGGAGTACACCTGCACCCCAGCCACATTGAGCGTCGACGGGCTCGGGGTGGAGCCATCGTAGGTGGTCCTCCACCCCCCTGCCGTGGCGTTGGCCACCATGAGGTCGAGGATCAGCTCCATCGGCTCGGCGGGGACCGGCGACTGTGGGGAGTTCGTCACCTGTCCGACCTGCCTCCCGTCCACGTACCAGGTGATCGACTGGCCCGGCACCCAGTTGGCCCCGTAGATGTGGTAGCCGCTGGTCAGGTCGGTGCCCACGTCGGTCGTGCTTCCCACCGGGCCGGCCGGGGTGATCAGGTGCCAGGCCGCGTTGCTCTGTGGCGGGGCGCCGTTGTCGGTGAAGTTCCCCTCGAAGATGTCGAGCTCGTTGTCGTCGCCGTTCGACCCGCCGGGACCGGGAAGCATCCAGAAGCCGGGCCACATCCCGTTGCCGCCGGGGATCCGGGCCTCGATCTGCACGTACCCACCGTCGAACTGGAACTTGCCGTAGGTAGACACGACTCCCGACGTCCACGGATAGCCCGGCTGGGTCGAGACCTGGCTGGCGGTGAGGGTGAGACCGTCGTTGACGCTGACCTGGCCCGGCTGGAAATACTCGGCGTTGAACCCGCCGAGGTTCACCCCGCTGCCGCCGGCGCCGTTGTCGTTCCATGGCCAGCCGTTGGCCGCCCGGCTGGTGATGAAGGTATTCCACCGACTCGGGTCGAGGGAGGTGCCGGTGAACTGGTCGGCGAAGACGAGTTGCTGACTGGTGAAGCCCGAGGGTGGGTCCATTCCGAGGTGAACCCCGAGCGTAACGGCCAGGCCGACGATGGGCCGGTTGAGTTGGATGCCTCCGGCCGAGCCGTGGAAGCCGGCGTCGCCGTAAGTGAAGATGCCGCCGTCGGAGGCGACCAGCCAGTAGCCGCCGCCGTCGGGGGTCGGGGCCATGCCGACGATGGGCCGGTTGAGTTGGATGCCTCCGGCCGAGCCGTGGAAGCCGGCGTCGCCGTAAGTGAAGATGCCGCCGTCGGAGGCGACCAGCCAGTAGCCGCCGCCGTCGGGGGTCGGGGCCATGCCGACGATGGGCCGGTTGAGTGGGATGCCTCCGGCCGAGCCGTGGAAGCCGGCGTCGCCGTAAGTGAAGATGCCGCCGTCGGAGGCGACCAGCCAGTAGCCGCCGCCGTCGGGGGTCGGGGCCATGCCGACGATGGGCCGGTTGAGTTGGATGCCTCCGGCCGAGCCGTGGAAGCCGGCGTTGCCGAAGGTGAAGATGCCGCCGTCGGAGGCGACCAGCCAGTAGCCGCCGCCGTCGGGGGTCGGGGCCATGCCGACGATGGGCCGGTTGAGTGGGATGCCTCCGGCCGAGCCGTGGAAGCCGGCGTTGCCGTAGGTGAAGATGCCGCCGTCGGAGGCGACCAGCCAGTAGCCGCCGCCGTCGGGGGTCGGGGCCATGCCGACGATGGGCCGGTTGAGTGGGATGCCTCCGGCCGAGCCGTGGAAGCCGGCGTCGCCGTAAGTGAAGATGCCGCCGTCGGAGGCGACCTGCCAGTAGCCGGCTGCCGGTTGGGGAGCGGCGGCCGCCCGGCGCGGCGCCGTTGCTCCCGAAACGAAGTTCGGGACCATGAGGACCACGACGAGGACAATGACCACTGCCACGGACCACCACCGGCGGGCAGGCAGGTGAATCGTCACAAGGTGGCTATCGGCTACCGGCTCGCCCGCCTTGACCGCCGGCGCTCACCGTCGCCGGGCTCCCTGCTCCTGGCTGCTCCTGGGCCCCGGCGCCTGTCCGGGCCAACCGGGCTCAGTGCCGGCCGACTGCGGCGATCAGATGGTTCCGCACGGCGCCAGCCAGCGAGACCCCGCAGAGATCAGGCGTCGCGCCGTGACAGACAGCCGGCGCACTCCCGCCTCACCGGTTGGGTGGTCAGGAGGGCATCGTCGATCGGCGCACCACAGGACTCACACTGTCCGTAGCTCCCGTCGTCGAGCCGGCCGAGAGCCTCCTCGACCTCGTCGAGCACATGATCGACACTCTCGACGCAGGCCTCCGGCGTCTCCGAATCGGCGGACGCGGCCGGGTCACCCGGCGGCAGTTCCACTCCGGGGTCATCTCCGGGGTCCTCTCCGGGCGGGTCATGGTGTCCGAAACCGTCTGGTCCGGGTGGTCCATCCGCCGTTGCCCCGGTCAGTACCCCTCCGGGGGGTCCGGCGATGTCAGGTTCGGTCTCCACCCTCGGGAGCGTACCTTCCAGCCGGGCCAGCACCCCGTAGGGTGAATCCGTGCCCTCTCGAAACGTGGACATCCCCGCTGAGGGGGCCGATGGGCTCGCCGAACTGGTCGGGTCCGGCGTGCTCGTGCCCTGCGTCGACGGCCGCGATCGGCCGGCGGTCGAGCTGGACCAGGCTGCGTCCACGCAAGCGCATCCTGACGCCGCCGCCCGGGTGCAGGAATTCCTCCCCTGGTACTCCAGCGTGCACCGGGGAGCCGGGTTCCGTTCGCGCCGCGCCACCGCGGCCTACGAGAATGCCCGCCGGGCCGTGCTCGGCTTCGCCGGCCGTGACCCCGACGGCCCCGACGTCGCCATCATCTGCCGCAACACGACCGAGGCCATCAACCATCTGGCCTATCGCCTGCGTCTCGAGCCCACCGACGTGGTCGTCACCACGGTCGTCGAGCACCACGCCAACCTGCTTCCGTGGGGACGGGTGGCCCAGCGCCGATATGTCGAGTGCTCACCCGAAGGGACGTTCGGCGGTGGATGACGTGGCGGCCGCCCTCGACGCGGTCTCCGCCGGGCCGCCATCCTGGCGGTCACCGGGGCCTCCAACGTGACGGGATGGCTGCCACCGGTGGACGAGATCATCGACCGGGCCCACGAGCGGGGCATTCGCGTGGTCGTGGATGCCGCGCAGCTGGCCCCCCACCGGCCACTTCCGGCCACGGCCGATTTCCTGGCCTTCAGCGGGCACAAGCTGTACGCGCCCTTCGGGTCGGGCGCGCTCATCGGACCGCGCCGCCTCTTCGAGGACGGCGACCCCTTTCTGGCCGGCGGTGGCGCCGTCGACCTCGTCGGGCTGGACGAGGTGGTGTGGACCGCTCCGCCCGATCGCGAGGAAGCAGGGTCGCCCAACGTGGTCGGTGCGGTGGGCATGCACGCCGCCATCGACGCGCTCGGACGGATCGGCTGGGACCGGATCCGCGCCCACGAGCAGGCGCTGCGCGGGCGAATGGTTCAGGGACTCGGCTCCATCGAGCGGGTACGCCTCCTCGGTCCGGCCGGCCTCGAGGCCGAGAGGCTCCGTCGGCCGACGGGATCGACGCGTTGCCCGTCACTGCGTTCACCATCGAGGGCATGCACCATGCACTAGTGGCGGCCAGGCTGAGCGCCGAGTACGGCGTCGCCGTACGCCACGGGTGCTTCTGTGCCCACCCCTACGTCATACGGCTGCTCGGCCTGAGCACCGAAGCAGTGGATGCCTACCGGTCCGAAGTCCTGCAGGGCGATCACCGGAACGTCCCGGGTGCGGTCCGGGCCAGCGCCGGACTGGGTACCTCGGGAGCGGACATCGACGCCCTAGTTGGCCGCGGTAGGCGAGCTGGCTGGGGGCATCCCCGCGCCGGTCCCGTACCGCCAGGATCCCGCCACCGGCGACTACGCTCCCGTGACCGATATGCCGGGGTGGGTGGATGCCGCGTCGCGAGTTGGGCGCGGCCTGCGCCCGGGGTTGACCGGCTTCATGGCCGTCCGGGTGAAGCGGCGACGCGGCTCTTGCCGGTCACAGGCCCGGGGGGCGATGTGCCCAATGGCGATCGGCGTGCTGCTGGGTGCCTGCCTGCTGGCCGGCTGTGGCTCGGGCTCCGCCGCCGCGTCGTCCTCCGACTCCGACCGCCTACGTGGCTACCGGGGCCAACGTGGCCAACCCCGGCAACACGGTGTCGGTGGTCTACACCCTGACTTCGACGGCCCAGACCACCATCGCCACCGGCACCTTGCCCTCGGCGCTGGGCGTCACCCCCGACGGCAAGTACGTGCTCGTGGCCAACAAGGGCGACGACACGCTCGCCGAGATCGACGTCGCGTCGGGTGCCGTCGTGAAGCGGGCCACCGTTGGCCTCGAGCCCGACGCCGTCGCTGTCACGCCCAGACGGGACGCTCGCCCTGGTTGCCAATTTCGGTGACGACACCGTCACCCCACTCACCCTTCCGTCGCTGCAGGTGGGACGACCCATCCCGGTCGGGCGACAACCGGTTGCCCTGGCCATCTCACCGAGAGGAGGCCTGGCGATGGTGGCCAACTACCAGGACGGAACGGTGACGCCGATCAACCTTCCCAGCCTCACCACCGGCCCTCCCGTGGCGGCGGGCGCGGAGCCGGACTCCGTCTACATCACACCCGACGGCGGCACCGCCTTGGTTGCCGACTTCGAGACGAGCACTGTGACCCCGTGACCCTTTCGTCGATGACAACGCAAGGGGCCATCCCGGTCTTCGGGAACCCAACCGGCATCGCCGGGTTGAGCTCGTCCCCGACGGCGTATGTGAGCAGCGGTGCCTGGGTGACACCGATCAACCTGAGGAGCGGTTCGCCGGGAGCACCGATCGGCATCGGGACAACGGCGGAAGGCCTGGCGGTGGACCCGAGAGGGACGTCGGTCTGGGTGTGCGGAGGGGACGGGACCCTCGTCCATCTGGATCTCGTCAGGCGATCGGTGGTCGCCCGGGTCGTCCTCGGGGGGCAGCCGTCGGCTGTGGTCATCGCCGCCCACCCGGCGTCCGGCGGCTGAAGGTCCGTTCGGATTGAGCACGTCCTTGCGAGGCCTGTCCGGGGATTCCGAGCGTTCGACCGCCGAGGAGGCACCGGCAAGGCGGATACGCTCCTGGCGGGCCGTTAGCTCATCGGGAAGAGCAGGGGACTTTTAATCCCAAGGTGGCGGGATCGAGACCCGCACGGCCCACCTGGTCACCTGGTCACGCATCGGTCGGGCTGACGCCGCACCTCCTCTTCGTCAACTGTCGAGGTCACCTACCGGAGCGTTGCTCACCCCACCCGATATCAGCCTCTCAGCCCCCTCCAAGCCGGGCTGCATACACTCGCCGAGCCGGGTGCAGAGCCCAGGACGGGCAGAGCGGGCTCTGGGCCCGGCACCACGGCTGGCCCATCGAGCGAGCCGCATCGGAGAGTCATTGGCAACCGGGGTGCGCCGGGCTCGGCGTCCGGACATCTCCACAGCCGCAGTCGCTCCTCGCCTGCCGAAGCCGGAGCCCTTCACCTGACAGAGCCAAGGGCAGTCCATCGGACCTAACCGGGAGCCAGCGCCGCGACCCACTATCCCACCGCATGCCCGGCTGGCCCGGACGTTGCCCACCGACCACACAGGTGACGAAGACCGAGGTCCTTCGTACAAGATGTGTGACATGGACGAGGAGCCGGGACAGCCGGATCGGCATCGGCCCAATTGGTCGAGCAACTCAGCCCGAATTGTCGGGATCTGCGTTGCCCTGGTGCTCGTTGGGTGCAGCTCCAGTCCGGCGCGAGCTACTGATTCTTCTGGACTGCCCACGGACCGATCTGTGACTCGCGCTGACCTTCTGAGCTTTCCGGAGTCCCGCCTCTTCTACCCGAGCTCGACGATCGTGAGACGAGTGGGGGCCGATCAGACCTCGACGAGCCCCGGTCAAGAACCCAACCCCGCCTACACGGGTGCCATTCTGATCGCAAGGGCCACCCCCGCGCAGCTCTATGCCTGGTATGGACTGCAGCTCAGATCTCGGGGCTTTGATCCAGCTAACGCCTACCGGCCCGCCAGTCAGACGTCACAGCAGGCCTGGCAGATCCATGACCGTGTGCAGGTCCAGGTAGGGGTGTTCGATCCGGTCCTCTTGGCGGTGGATCAAGGGATCATGGTGACAATCCCACCAGGAGCCATCGTCTACGAAATGACGCTCGTCGGGTACCCACCGGGACTCCCACGAGACTGAGGCGCTTCGGGATGCCCCCGACCACTGTCTCACCTGGGCGGCCGACGTGCCTCGCTATTGCCGCTACAACTGCGTTCCAACGGAGGAGCGATCACAAATGGACGGCATGGCCTGGATGGACGACCATGTGACCGGCTGACGACCGTCAGCCCATGGTCAGTCACAGTAGGGAGCTCACCAATGTCGCTCAAGGTCGTAGGCGCCGGTGTCGGTCGTACCGGTACCCATTCGTTGAAACTGGCGCTCGAACAGTTGTTGGGCGGACCGTGCCACCACATGGTCGAGATCCTCGGCGATCCCACGCAAGTACCTCGGTGGACCGACGCCATCGAAGGACGCCCGGTCGACTGGTCCAGCATGCCCCCCGGCTATGTCTCGCTCGTCGACTGGCCTGGGTGTTCATTCTGGCCCGAACTGTCCGCCGCAAACCCCGATGCGTTGGTATTGCTGTCAGTGCGTGATCCCGAATCGTGGTACCGCAGCGCATCGAACACGATCTTCCAGTCGTTCGACAAGGTGCCACCCGAACTGCAGCCCTGGATGGACTCCATGCGCGTGCTACTCCGTGACCGCTTCAGCGATCGCTTCGAGGATGCCACCGCGATGATGGATGCGTACGAGCGCCACAACTCGGCAGTACGGCAAGCCATTCCAACTGCCCGCTTGTTGGAATGGGCTCCCGATGATGGGTGGAACCCGATCTGCGATCGCCTCGGTCTCGATGTGCCGAGCGAGCCATTTCCAGTTACGAACACGACCGATGAGTTCAGGGAGATGGTAGGGCTGACTCCGCTCACCTAGGCCTCCGAATCACAACAGGTAGGTCCGACCTCAGCCCGGCGCCCTGAGCACCTCGATCCGTCTGGCCAGATTGACGGCGTGATCACCCAGGCGTTCGTAGAATCGGGCCAGCAACGTCACCTGCGAGGCGACGGCGGTGGGCATGGCCTCGGCGGCGATCTCTTTCATCAGCCGGTCGTGCAGCAGGTCGATCTCCACGTCGTCCTCGGCCAGTTCGGCCGCTTCGCTCCTGCCTTCGCCGTAGGCATCGGCGGCCGTGCGCCACATGGCCAAAGCCACCTCGGTCATACGCTGCACGATCCCCCGGCTCAGCGGCGACATCTCGACGCCGAGATTGTCGATGGCCCGTTGGGCCACGTGCTCAGCCAGGTCCCCGCTCCGCTCGAGCTCGGGCAGGATCAGGAGGATGCCGATCAGCTGCCTGAGCTCGGGGCTCCCGGTCCGGACGTCGATCTGCTCCCACACCAACATCTCGACTTCTGCGGTGAGGCTGTCCACCTCCTGGTCACCGGCGACCACCCGGCGGCCCATGTCGAAATCGCCGTTGAGCAGAGCGTGGGTCGACTGGGCCAGGGCTTCCGACACCATGGCGAACAGCTGGCTGACCTTGCGGTCGATCAGATCGATGGGCTCGTTCGCCTCGGGGGGCTCCGGCGGCAGGGGCGGCTCGTTCATCTCCATGGTCCGGTCAGACCCTACCCACTCCCTCCACCGGAGTTCGCGCTGTGATCACCTGGGGTTCACCTACCTGCCACGTTGCGTTCATGTCGCCATGCCCGGATACCCTGGTAAGAGTGTGTCTTCTGGTATTCGCGTGGCAGACCGAGCCGGGCCACCCGCTGGTGGTCGGGGCCAACCGCGATGAGCGCCTCGACCGGCCGGCCCAATCGCTCTGCGTGCTGCGGGAGCGGCATCCGAGGGTCCTCGGTGGACGGGACGCCATGGCCGGTGGAACCTGGTTGGCCGTAAACGAGTACGGCGTGGTGGCGGGTCTGACCAACCGGCCTTCCCCGGGCGGGCGCGATCCGAGCAAGCGCTCTCGAGGCGAGCTGCCGCTGATCGCCGCCGACCGGCGCAGTGCCAAGGAAGCGGTCGAGGAGATACGCCACAGGGTGCGTCCGGGTGACTACAACCCGGCCTGGCTCCTGATCGGGGACCGCCGATCGCTCCACTACGTCGAGCTGGCCATCGACCGGAAGCCGGTCGTCCGGGAACTGGAGCCCGGCATTCATGTGCTCGAGAACGCGGGCCTTGACGAACCCTCTCCCAAGGTCGACCGGGTCCGCTCGCTGGTCGAAGCCGCACTGCCGGGGCCCGATCGATGGGCGGCCCTGCCCGAGATGCTCGCCGACCACGCACTCCCCGACGCGGCGGCGCTGCAGATCTACGAGCGGAACAACATCGAACGCCGACTGGCCACCCTGGCCTCGTGTGTCCACACCGACGACTACGGGACCCGCTCCGCCGCACTGCTCCGTGTCAGGACGGAACCAGCATCCTCACCGGAAGTGATGGTCGCCGACGGCCCACCATGCACCTCTTCCTTCGTCGACCACAGCGAGCACTGGGCCGCTCCCGTGCCCACCGGCTCCTAGCCTGTCCTAGTCGGAACTCAGCCGTTCTCGGACGGGACCGAGCTCGTCGTCGTGGTGCCCGCCGCCGCGACGCCCTTGGCCCACGGATAGTCGGGCTTGCCCGACGGCGATCGCGGCACCTCGTCCACGACGATCAGCCGACGGGGGATCTTGTGCCCGGCGAGCTGGGCGCGGCAATGGGACTGGAGCTCCTCGAGGGTCAGTGAGCCTCCGGCCCCGACCGGTTGCACCACGGCGGCGACCTGTTCCCCGAACCTGGGGTCCGGCACGCCGACGACGATGGCGTCGACGATGCGAGGATGGGCCTTCAACACGGCCTCCACCTCTTCGGGGTAGACCTTCTCGCCCCCGGTATTGATGCACATGGTCCCGCGCCCGAGGAGCTTGATACCCCCGTCCGCCTCGATGGTGGCCATGTCGCCCGGCAACGCCCAGCGGACCCCGTCGACGGTGACGAAGGTGCGAGCCGACTTCTCGGCGTCGTTGAAGTAGCCGACGGGCACCCGTCCCTTGGTGGCCAGGTGCCCCGCGGCCCCCGATCCGGGCGCAACCGGGCGGAGCTGGTCGTCGAAGACGGTCGTGCGGTCGTCGGCGGTGAACCGTAGGGCCGGGGCAACCGTCTGGCCGCGCATGGTGACCGAAAGCGCCTGGGCGGGCGACTCGGACGACCCGACGGCCTCGGTCAGGACCATGGCCGACGGGAAGCCCGAGAAGAGCCGGTCCTTCACGTCGCCGGACATGATGCTCCCCCCGGAACCGAGCATCAGCACCGAAGAGGTGTCATGGCGCCTTGGATCCCGTTCGATCGCTTCGACGATCGGTCGGCCCATCGAATCGCCCACGATGGTCAGCATGGTCACCCGCTCGCGATCGACCACTTCCAGAACGGTGTCGGCGTCCATCTGGGGGTCCGGGTGCAGGACGGCGCAGCCCCCGCTCAGCATGGCGCCCCACGCCGACCAGTGCCCGCTCACGTGCATGAGCGGGCCAAGGGCGTAGGAGACGAAGACGTCGGGCACCGCCACGCCCATGTCGGCCAGGGCCTGCAGCCGGGGATGGATGGGGGCCAGGGCATTGCCGGCGACATCCTCGGGTCGCGCCACCGCGACCCCAGGTGTCATGGTGGCGAAGAAGATGTCCTCGTGGCGCCAGACGACGCCCTTCGGGAGCCCTGTCGTGCCACCCGTGTAGGCGATGTAGACGTCGTCAGCGGACCGCGGGCCGAACCCGGCCTCGGCCGAGCCGGCAGCCAGGCACTCCTCGTACCGGACGGCGCCGGGGAGCCCGTCGGCGCCGTCCGACCCGTCGTCGACGACGATCAGGTGCTCGAGTCGAGGCAGACGGTCCCGGATCGAGGCGACCAGCGGGGCGAATGCCGCCTCGAGCACGAGAGCCCGCAGCTCGGCATTGTCGAAGAGATACGCAAGTTCCTCGGCCACGTACCGGTAGTTGACGTTGATGGGGACGGCCCGGAGCTTGAAGGCGGCGACCATGGCCTCCAGGTACTCCGGGCGCGAGTAGGTGAGGATCCCGACGTGGTCCCCGATACCGATTCCCATCGTCTCGACGCTGTGGGCCAGCCGGTTGGCGCGCTCCTCCAGCCGGCGGAAGGTGAGCCGGGAATCGCGCCAGACGACCACCTCCCGGTCGGGGATCTGGGCGGCGACGCATTCGAAGAGGTCTGCCAGGTTGAACTCCACGATCGTCCCCCTGTGGCGCTCGGAATCGGCGATCCGGGTCAGCGAACGGTGTCCCGAAAGGGCACGTCCCTGTCCACCTGGACATCGTGCGGGAGTCCGAGCACTCGTTCGCCGATGACGTTGCGCTGGATCTCGTCGCTGCCGGCGGCGATGCGGAGCGAAGGTGCGCTCAGGAACTGTCGCTGCCAGTGACCATCGTCGGGAGCGTCCCGACCGACAAGCGTGCCGCCCATGCCCTCGAGCGCCAGGGTGAGCGCCGTGGTCTCCCTCGCCATCTGCGACCGGACGAGCTTGATGAGCGAGGACTCCGGGGCGGAGATGCCCTTGCTCAGGGCCGTCTGGATGCGGAACCCCAGGTACTTGACGATCTGGTCCCGCGCGTAGCACCGGGCCAACCGCTGCCGGACGAGGGGCTGGTCGGTCACCCCGCACTCGCGGGCCAGCTTCAGCACCTGCGGAAACTCCGGCGCCCCTCCCCCCAGGCTCCGCTCGCTGGCCAACGTGGTCATGGTGGCCCGCCAGCCCCCGTTGACCTCCCCGACCACGTTCGCCGCCGGGATCCTCACGTCGGTGAAGAACACCTCGTTGAAGGTGGCCCCACCCGTCAGCTGGCGGAGCGGGCGCACCTCGATCCCCGGGGTGCGCATGTCGAGGAGGAAGAAGGTGATGCCGCGGTGCTTGGGCAGGTCCTGGCTGGTCCGGGCCAGCAGGATCCCCATGTCGGCGTGGTGCGCCCCCGAGCTCCACACCTTTTGGCCGTTGACCACCCACTCGTCACCGTCGCCATCGGCCCGGGTCGCCAGACTGGCGAGGTCCGAGCCGGCCCCGGGCTCGCTGAACAGCTGGCACCAGACTTCCTCACCCCTGAGCATCGCCGGCAGGTACCGGGTTCGCTGCTCGTCGGTCCCGTGGTTGATGATGGTGGGCCCGGCCATGCCGATGGCCACGGCGAACAGCCCCGTGGTCACGTCGAAGTTGGCCTCCTCCTGGCGGAAGATCATGGCCTGGACGACGTCGCGCCCACGACCGCCATAGTTGACGGGCCAGGTGATCCCGGCCCAGCCCCCGTCGAACAACCGGCGCTGCCAGGCCTTGCCTTCGGTGACGAAGACCTCGTCGAAGTCGTAGAAGGAGTGGGAGGTCGACAGCTGCCCGGCGTCCTTCTCCTTGGCGTTCGCCCGCAGCCAGTCGCGGGCCTCGCGACGGAAGGCGGCCTCCTCGGGCGTGTCCTCAAAGTCCATCGCTGCCACCCGGGGAGCTCGCCGCCGGTCGCCAGAAGGGGAGGCCGACATCGTCGGCGGCTTTCAGGAGGACGACCTCGAGTGGCAGGCCGACCTCCAGGACGTCGAGATCGCAATCCACGATGTTGGACATCATCCGGACGCCCTCCTCGAGCTCGACGATGCCCACGGCATAGGGCGAGAGGCCGGCGAACGCCCGGGACTTGTTCTGGCGGATGATGGTGAACGTGTGGAGGGTGCCGCGGCCGGCGGCCTCCACCCACTCGGTCTCCCCTGCACAGGACGTGCACAGCGAGCGGGGATAGAACTGGAACTGGCCGCATTCCGTGCATCGCTGGAGCACCAGCCGGCCATCGGCCGCGCTCTGCCAGTAGTGGCGCGAGGCATGATCGGGCTGGGGCAGCGCGCGGAGCTCAAGCGTGGCGGCGACTTCCTCGATGCTCACGATCGGCCCTCCGTCCCGAGCACGACCGTGCCGATGCAGGACAGGTATCCCCCTGAGCCACAGGCCAGGGCCACCTGGGCCCCCGGAACCTGCGCGTCGGCGGCCTCGCCCCGGAGCTGGCGCACCGCCTCGTTGATCAGGAAGATGCCGCGCATCCCCGGATGACAGGCCGAGAGACCGCCCCCGTCGGTGTTGAGCGGCCGACGGCCGCCCCTCCGGAGCTCTCCGGTCTCGACGTAGGCACCGCCCTCCCCCTTCTTGCAGAAGCCCAGGTCCTCGAGGAGCATCAGCACGGTGATGGTGAAGCTGTCATAGAGCTGGAGGGTGTCGACATCCTCGGGACGGACTCCGGCCCGGCCGAGGGCTTCCGGCCCGCACTGGGCCGCGGCCGTCACCGTGAAGTCGGGCATCTGGCTGATCGTCCAGTGTGTCTGGGCCGCGGCTGCACCAAGGACGAACACCGGCGGCTTGGGCAGGTCCCTCGCTCGTTCCCGGGTCGTCATCAGGAAGGCCCCGCCGCCGTCGGAGATCACGCAGCAGTCCAGCTTGTGGAGCGGGTCGGCGATCATGCGCGACGAGAGCACGTCCTCGACGGTGATGGGGTCCCGGTACTGAGCCGATGGGTTGAGCGTGGCGAATTCGCGCACGCCGACGGCGATCTCCGCCAGCTGCGCGGACGTCGTCCCGTACTCGTACATGTGGCGGTTGGCGGCCAAGGCGTACCCGCCGGCCAGCACGTTGCCCCACGAGCACTCGAACTGCGACGGTCCGCCCACCCGGGCGGACCCGCCCGACATGGTGGTGGTGCCGAGCATCCGACCCATCCGGGACAGGAGGTCGGAGCCGTAGGTCACCAGGATCACGTCGCACATCCCTGCCTCGAGAGCGGCCGCCGCGTGCTGGACGTAGAACTCGAAGGTGCTGCCCCCGACCATGGTGCCGTCGATCCAACGGTGGTTGATCCCCAGGTACTCGGCCATGTTCGCGGCATCGTCGATGTTGGGCCGGAACCCGGTGCCGGCCGTCATGTACCCGTCGATGTCCGTCTTCGCCAGCCCCGAGTCGGCCAGCGCCCGCCGCAGCGCCTGGGCGTGGTGCTCCATGGCGTCGAGCTCGGGGGCGACCGGGTAGTCGCTCCAGCCGATACCCACGATGACAGGGTCACGCCTGCCCATCGGGACGCCTCCTCGGATCGACGCTCACCGGTCGCAACGGTGAGCTCATCGTGCGCGGCAACCGTGGCCTCATGGTGCGCTCATTCGTGCGCTCATTCGTGCGCTCATCGCACCGGCCGAACGCCGGGCTTGCGGACGGTGACGGGTCCATTCACGCGGGTCTGGCAGGCCAGGCGGATGATCTTGCCCCCGTGCCACGAACGCCCGGTGAACAAACGGAGGGCGGCCTCCTCGACCGGGCCGGGCGGCTCGAGGTGCTCCTCGCCACCCACCACCTCGAAGAAGCACGTCTGGCACTCGGCCAGCCCGTGGCACGCCGTCGGCCAGAAGATCCCTTGGCGCTCGGCGGCGGCCATGACGCTCTGGCCCTCACCGACCTCGACGTCCAATCCGGCCGGCTCGACCCGGACCGTCACCATGTCCGGGGACGCCGGCAGGGTCCCACCACGGCACTGACGCGGCCACACACGGCCACCCGGGACGCGTCGGACATCCGACCCTCAAGCGCACAGGTATTCGTCGATGATCTCGTGCATGTGGATCACATTGTGCTCTTGGCGGGGATTCATGCGCAGCCCGGTGCAGCCCCGCGATTTCATCCCCGCCTGCACGTGGGCCATGTTGCCGTAGTCCTGGTTGGTCACGAGTCCCCAGTCCTTTGCCGTCCAGTCCGGGTAGAACTTCCGCTCGCACATCTCCCGGTCGTCGTCGGGCGACACCCATTCCAGGGTCCAGAGGTCCTTGATCGTGCTGTCGGGGTCGAGCCCGTTCGGCCGGACCCGGAAGAGCGTGGTGCTCCCCGGATAGATCGGTCCCACCACGTTGGGGAAGATGTGCACGTCGTCGGCGCTCAGCAACTGCTCGTCCGTGAGATCGTCGACGTTGCCCTTGCTCCGGAGGAGCCGGACACGCACCTCGTTGTAGGCCTCCATGGCCGATTTGCCCTCCGGAAGGGGCTGGTGCTTCAGCTCCTCGATCTGCTTGCGCTCCTCCTTGAGGAACAGCCCACCCAGCTCGTCGATCATCACCGCCAGCAACTCACGCTCGTCGTAGTCGTCGGGCCCGAGGCCGAGCCGCGGGCTCGGTCGCATCTCGCGCTTCACCTCGCCCAGGCTCCCCATGTGATTGTGCTTGCCCAGCGGCCCGTAGCGGATGGCCGTGTCGTCGGACCACCGGAGCAACTGCGGATGGGTGCCCTGGACGTGGTAGCTCTCGTTGAAGGCGTCGAGCACACACTTCCAGTTGGCCGGCAGGATGACCGAGCGATAGCCACGGAACCGCATCTTCTCGAACCGGTAGGGCGCCAGGAGCCCGGGAAGCGGTTCGAGGAACTCCTCCAGCGACTCGGCGTGGGTGTCCATGTTGATGAAGACGAAGCCGCCCCACCGGCCCACCTTGATCTGGTTCAGGCAGACGTCGTCATCGGTCAGGCTGTCCGGGAAGTCGAACCGGTCGACAACCTCTTTGTTGGTCCCGTCGAGCTCGAACCGCCAGGCGTGGTACCGGCACCGGATCTCGCCGGTCGAGAAATTCCCGGTCCCGGCGGCCAGGCGGGTCCCGCGGTGCGGGCACGTGTTGTAGAAGGCCCGGATCGTGTCGGGCTCGCTCCGCGTGACCAGAATGGACTGGTCCCCGATGACGTATTCGAGGAAGTCGCCGACCCTGGGCACCTCCTCCTCCCGGCAGGCGATCTGCCACACACGCGGCCAGAGACGTTCCATCTCCAGGTCGAAGAACTCCCGGGAGACGTAGCGCTCCTTCGGGATGACGTGCTGGCGCCCCGACTCGATCAACTCGCCGTCGCGAGCAATCGTCATCACCATCGGTGTCGGCCCTCCCCCTCCGGTCTCGTCTTGGCGCTCCCGGGGCTCTTGACTGCGCCTTCAGCCCAACAGGATACTGTTCGCCTATCCAGTCCGGCGCCGGACCCGACGCGACGGTCTGTGTCCGTGAGCGCAGGGTCTGCGCGACCGCGAACAGAAGGGTCGGGGGTGGTCCTGCCAGGACTCGAGAATCGAAGGAGCTCGACCGCCGGGGATCGGGGCCGTCCGGCCCCCCCTGCGGGCAACTCGATGCGGACGGCAGTGGCCCGGTGAGCGGCGGTCCCCTCCCCGGGCTCGGTGGGCTGGAGGTCCTCGACCTCTCCAATGACGTCGCCGGTGCGTACTGCGCCAAGCTGCTCGGCGATGCCGGGGCACGAGTGTCCAAGGTCGAACCGCCCGAGGGACACCGGTTGCGACGTTGGTCGGTGTCGGGCGCGGTCGGTCTCGACGGGGACCCCGACGGAGCCCTGTTCCGATTCCTGGCCTCGTCCCAACAGAGCCTCGTGATGGATCCGGCCCACCTGTCGGGCGGGGACGCTATCGACGGCTTGGCCGACGCGTCCGACGTGGTCATTGTCTCGACGTTCGGCGGTCGGGCCGGGGGTGCTGCACTGCCGGTCGATGCACGAGGCCTGGCCGAACGCCATCCCGGGTCGGTGGTGGTCAGCCTGTCGGCCTTCGGACTGAACGGGCCTCGCGGTGGCGAGCACTCCTCCGACCTCCTCTTGCAGGCCCTGGCCGGTTCCCTCTACGTGCACGGAGACGTCGATCGAGAGCCGCTGGCCGTCGGCGGCGGGCTGGCCGAGTGGACGGTAGGGACCTTCGGCGCGTTGGGGGCGGTGACCGCCCTGACCGCCCGCCGACAGTCGGGGCGCGGTGACCTGGTCGACGTGTCGGCGCTGGAGTCCCTCGCCATCACGTTCATCTGCTACCCGTCAGTGGTGGCCAACATGCCGGGTGGGAAGCGCCAACGATCGACGTTCATGATGGTCCCGGGCATCGAACCCTGCATCGACGGCTATGTCGGGTTCGCCACCATCACCACCGCTCAGTGGCACGCCTTCCTCGACATGATCGGGCGATCGGATCTGGCCGACGACACGTCCCTGTTCAACCAGCTGAACCGGGGCCGCCCCGACGTGTTGTCGGCCATCGAGCAGTGGACCCGCCAGCGGACCGTCGACGAGGCGGTCGAGCTCGGCTCCCTGTACCGGATCCCGACCGTCCCGATCGGCAACGGGGAGATCTTCCCCCGCATCGAGCATGTGGTGGCGCGCCGGATCTATGACGCGAACCCGCGTGGCGGCTTCCCCCATCCGCGTCCCCCGTTCCGCTCGAACATCACCGACCCCCGACCTCCCGCCCCGGCCGCGACATTGGCTGAACGGGCTCCGCACGTGGCCGCCGTCGCTCCCGGCCCCCCGGGCACGCCCGACGTCCCGGCCGGTTCGAACCGCGCCCGACCCTTCCCCGCCCCGGCGGAGCCACCCGAGCCTTCGGACGCACTCCCGCTGGCGGGAGTGCGGATCATCGACTTCACCGCCTTTTTGGCCGGTCCCATGTGCACGCAGTACCTGGCGTCACTCGGCGCCGACGTGGTGAAGATCGAATCGGTCCAGCGACCCGATCCGATGCGCTACACGGTCCGCGTCGATGCATCGGTCGACCGATGGTACGAGCTCGGCGGCATCTTCCACTCGGCCAACCTGGGCAAGCGCAGCGTGACCCTGAACCTGGCCGATCCGCGAGGCCGCGACCTCGCCCAACGCCTCATCTCCGAATCGGACGTCGTCGTGGAGAACTTCACACCCCGGGTGATGGAACACTTCGGGCTGGACTTCGAGAGCCTGGCCGCGGCCAACTCCGGGCTCATCATGGTGCGCATGCCGGGCTTCGGCCTGGAGGGCCCCTGGCGGGATCGTCCCGGGTTCGCGGCGACGATGGAACAGGTGTCCGGTCTGGCCTGGATCACCGGCTACACCGACCGGCTCCCGATCATCCCCGGGGTCTGCGACCCCCTGGCCGGGATGCATGCTGCCTTCGCCGTTCTGACCGCCCTCGAGCACCGGGCCCGGACCGGGGAGGGACAGCTGATCGAGTTGGCCATGATCGACCTCACCGCCCAGCTGGTCGTCGAACAGGTGTTGGAACAGTCCGTCTACGGCCACTTGATGGCCCGGCAGGGGAACCGCCTCGCCGGACTCGGCCACCAGGGGGTCTACGCCTGCGCCGATCCGGACCAATGGATCGCCCTGCGCGTGGGCAGCGACGGGCAGTGGCACGCTTTGCGCCAGCTGATCGGATCACCGGCCGGCGTGCTCGACCCGGGCCTCGACTCCGCCGCGGGGCGCTCGGACCGAGCGGAACGCATCGACGGCGCGCTGGCCGCCTGGTTCGCCGGCCAGAGCCAGAAGGAAGCGCTGGCCGCCCTGCGCTCGGTTGGGGTCGAGGCCGAGCCGGTGACCCCCTCCTACGACGTTGACCTGGACGAGCAGATGAACGCCCGGGCCTTCTGGGAGGAGGTCCGGCATCCCATCGTCGGCACCAAGCGTTTTCCCGGCTGGCCGATGCGCTACTCCTCGCGCACCCTCCCCTGGTTCGCCGGCGCCGCTCCGCTCCTCGGGCAGCACACCGACGAGGTGTTGAGGTCCCTCGGCGTCACCGAAGGGGAGCTGGCGGTGCTGCGGTCCGACCAGGTGGTCGGCACGACGCCGGTCGACCTCTGATCCATGGTGGTCGAGCCGGGCACCATCGACTGGGTCCTCACCACGACCCGGACAGTTCGGCGGCGCCTCGACCTCGCCCGGCCGGTCGACCGCAACGTGGTGCTCGACTGCCTCGAGCTGGCCCTGCAGGCACCGACCGGTGGCGACCTCCAGCTGTGGCGGTGGATCGTGGTCACCGACCCGACGACCAAGTCCCGTATGCGGCAGGTCTACGAGTCGGCCCTCACGGCGGCGTCCGGGGGGCGCCGCCCGGACGGAGCAGACGGACCAGGGAGCCGTCTGCTGGAGGGTGCGTGGCATCTCGCCACGCACCTCGATCAGGTGCCGGTCATCATCGTCGCCTGCATCATGGGTCGACCGGCCGGCAATGCCACTCCGGCGCGATTGGGCGCCCGCTACGGATCCATCTTCCCCGCGGTGTGGAGCCTCCAACTGGCCCTGCGCAGCCGCGGGCTGGCCTCGGCCATGACCACGGTCCACCTCGAGGAGCACCAGGCCATGGCCGATCTCCTCGGCATCCCGGAGAACGTCACCCAAGCGGCACTGGTCCCCGTCGCTCATCTCCTGGGCGACGATCTCCGCCCGGCGCGGCGGCGGCCCGTCCGCGAGGTCGCCTTCCCCGACCGCTGGGGCGCATCGTGGAGCGGGTGACCGGGTGACCGGGTGAACGGGTGAGCGAGGGGCGAGCTGGCGATGGTCAGGACGACCGGGCGAATCCTCCGCCGTCGACCACAAGCCGCTGCCCCGTGATGTTCGAACCGCCAGCACCGACCAGAAATCGCACGGCATCGGCCACGTCCTCGGGTTCGCACACCCGACCCAGGGGGAACCGGCCGTTCAGCTCGTGGATGTCGTCGACCTTCATCGCCGCCTTGACCAGGCGGCGTCCCATGTCGGTATTCGAGAGCCCGGGGACGACGATGTTGACCCGGATCCCCGAGCGCGCCTCCTCCTTGGCCAGCGTGAAGGCGAGTGCCTCCTGGGCCGCCTTGGCCATGTTGTAAGGACCGCCGTACGGGTCGGCGGTGACGGCCGACTGACTCGAGATCATGATGACGTCGCCCCTCGGCTGCTCACGCATGCTCGGTAGCACGAGTTGGGACATGTGGTGCGACCCGAATGCCATGGTCGCCATCAGCCGTTCGAGCTCCTCGACCTCCGTCTTGGCTACCGGTGTGCCCCGATTGGTGATCCCGGCGTTGTTGACCAGGATGTCGATGTGACCGAAGTCGGCCAGCACCTGGTCGACCATGGCCGCGGCCTCCTCGTGGGAAGCCACCGATGCCTGATAGGCAGCGGCCGAGCCGCCCGCCGCCTCGACAGCTGCCACCGTGCCCTTGGCCGACTCCTCATCCTTGCGAAAGTTGACGGCGACCCGGGCGCCGTCAGCGGCCAGTCCGAGGACGACGGCCCGCCCGATGCCTCGGCCTCCTCCGGTGACCAGTGCCACCCGTCCATCGAGACTCATCCGAGTTGCTCCTTTCGTCGGGCCAGGCGTCATCGGGCCCGATCGGGCCCAGCCGGCCACCCGCTCCTGCCATGGATTGGCGCCTTGTAGGCGCCGGTCCCGGGAGACCGAGACTAGCGAGCCGATCGTCGCTCGGCCCTGGCGGACGTCCTCTGCTCGATTCGCTCTAGCGGCCGCGCCTCAGACCACCCATAGGACCGGTGGATCCGGCGGAGCTTGGCCCGGGTCTCGTCATCGCAGAGCGTCCCGGTCAGCCCGGCAAGGAACGCCTGCTCCGGGGTGCACCCGGCCTCGGCGGCCGCTTGATAGTCGCGGGCGAGATCGGTGCCGAACATCGCTGGATCATCGGTGCTGATCGAGCACAGCACCCCGGCGTCGAGCATGCGGGCCAGCGGATGCTCGGCCATCGAGTCGACCACGCGGTGTCCGAACATTGGAAATGGGGCAAACATCGCAGACGATTTCCCGAGCCACGAGCTCCTCGACCACGCGGTCGTCCTCGACACATCGGATCCCGTGGCGGATCCGGTCCGCCTGGAGCATCTCGATCGAGCCAAGGATCGATTCGGGTCCGGCCGCCTCGCCGGCATGGGGGACCGAACCGAGACCGCCGTTCTTCGCCATCCGGAAGGCTCGCTCGAAGGGCTCGGGAGGAAAGGGTGCCTCCGGGCCGCCCAGACCAAGGCCGACGACGCCCCGGTCGCGGTACTTGACGGCATAGGTGGCGGTCTCCAGGGCGGGCTCGGGGCCGAGCTGGCGGGGGATGTCGGGAGTCAGTCGGACCTCGACGCCGTGGCACTCCCTCGCCTCCGTGGCGCCGTCACAAAACCCGGAGAACACCTCATCCCACGACGCACCACCGGCCACCCGCTCGACCGGCGTGAAGATCCCCTCGATGTACACGGCGCCGAACCCAGCCGCCTCCTCGGCGTAGGCCACCACGATTCGCCGGTAGTCGTCTTCGGTCCTGAGGGCGGGCGTGGTCGCCATCCACAGGGCGAGGAAGTGGTCGAAGTCCTTGAACTCGAAGAGCTCGGCGAGCTCGGTTTCGTTGCGGGCCGGCAAGTCGAATCCATTGCGGGCGGCGATCTCGAACAGCAGTGGGGGTCGCACCGAACCCTCGAGATGGACGTGCAGCTCGATCTTCGGTGCAGATGCGACGGACATGGCAGACTCCTCGGGCGCGTCGAACAGGTCGTCGACACGAGCCGGAGCCCTCTGACCCTTCCCGTCTGGTCAGCTCATGACGGTAACAGCGTACCCGGACCGATCCGGAGTCGGGCTGACTTTGGACCGCTACGGCGCTGCGATCGGCCGGGGCCCGCCGGACCCAGTCGCCGTGGTGGTCAAGTGGTCCCGGTCGTGCTTTGCCGCACCTGTTGGCGGAACCGTTTCCGCCGGTACAAGTACCCGAGGCAGAGAATCAGCAGCGGCACGGGACCCAACAGGCTGGCCAATGAGTGACTGGCCGCCCAGAGGCCGAGATCGGCGGCCGCGGGCAGGAGGAAGAGGCAGGCAACCGTCAAGAAGAGGCGGTCTGCCCACTGGCCGTACACAACCGCCGCCTCCGCCTCGACGGGGTCGTCGACGCCCACACCCCAGCCGCCGAAAACCTCGAGCCTGGTGGGCGTCACCCGGGGCAGGGCCGGCAAACTCGCGCGCTTCAACACCGCCACCCGTTCTATCTACCCGGTGGCCATTCGTCTAATCCCCTCTTTCGGCCCGCATTGGCCACGGCCGGCTCAAGCGTGTAGTCGCCCTGGTCGAGGCCCTCGTGAATGGGCTCTCGTGACTGGGCCCTCGTGGTTGGGCCGTGGTGACGGGGCCGTGGTGACGGGGCCGTGGTGACGGGGCCGGCAAGGTGGGACGTCGGGCGACCGTCTTCGGGGTGCCACCGTCGGGCGGCCGCGGCGTGGGGAATTGGCGTGCCGGGTTCGGACCGCCTGGGCTGGCCTCGTCTCGCCCTTTTTCGGCTCTACCCCTGCTCGACCCCTGCTCGCCTTAGGTCCGGAGGGCGGGATGGCGATTCGCCACCAGGGGGACGACCACGCTCCGAGGGGCGAGCCAGCCCGCCGCCGCCGATACCCGGTTGGCCACTCCCGGGATGACCACGGCCTTGTCGGCGTCCATCCCCTTCAGCGCCGCCCGGGCGACTTCGGCGGCCGACACCCACATGATCCGCGGCATCGATTCCGCCGCCTCGCTGTCCGACATCCCCGCCGCGGCGGCGAATCCCGTCTCCACTGGTCCGGGGCACAGCGCGGTCACTGTCACCCCGGTCGGTCGCAGCTCCCCTCGGAGGCCGTGGGTGTACGAGAGCACGAAGGCTTTGCTCGCCCCGTATGCGGCCTGGCCAGGCAGAGGTTGGAAGGCAGCGGTGGAGGCCACATTGAGCACGGCCCCACTGCGGCGCTCGACCATGCCGGGCAGAAAGACCGAGCACAGGTGGACCACCGCCTCGACGTTTGTCCGAATCAGGGCCAGCTCCCGGTCAACGTCCGATCGGTGGACCGGCCCCATGGTGGTGCCGCCGGCATTGTTGACCAGGACATTGACGGCCAGGGAGCGGCGTTCGAGCTCGGGCGCGATAGCGCTCCTCGAGGATTCGTCGGCCAGGTCGGCGGTGATGACCTCGACCCGGATCCCGTGGCGCGAGGCGAGCTGCTCGGCCAGCTGGCGAAGCTTGTCCTCGCTGCGGGCCACCAGCGTCAGCCCGTAGCCGCGGGCAGCCAGCAGGGTGGCGATCTCCTTCCCGATCCCGGACGAAGCTCCGGTGACGAGACAGGTCCGGCCGGGATTCGGGGCGGGAAGGCTCATGCCGTCCGAGCGTAGATCCGACCCGCCGGTCCTGCCCGACAGGAGGCGGGCAGGACCACGACGACCCGGTGTCAGCGGCTCCGGGAGGCGTAGACGGCGCGGGCGCGATAGCGCAACGGCCGCTCCTCGAGCTCTTCGAGATAGTGGGCGACCCAGCCGGCCACCCGGGCGACGGCGAACACGGTGGACCCCGCATCGGGCGGCATCCCGGTCGACCAGGTCAACGCGGCCAGAGCCAGATCGACATTGGGCAGGGGGACCGAATGCCGGGCGGCCAGCTCGACGAGCGAGCGAACCAGATCGACCTGCTCGGGCCGGGCGATCGATTCGAAGAGCTCGAAGAGGACCCCGAACCGGGCATCACCGTGCTTGTAGACCGAATGGCCGAAGCCGGGGAGCACCCCATGCCAGCGCAGGGTGTCGTCGAGGGCCCGCTCGGCTCCCCGGCGTTCCGCCTCGACCAACAAGGCGTAGGCCAGCTGGCTCGCTCCCCCGTGCAGAGGTCCGGCGAGGGTGGCCAGTCCGGCCAGCAGCGCGTCGCAGACATCGGCCCTGGTCGAGGCCGCCATCCGCACGGCCATGGTGGAGGTGGCGAGCTCGTGGTCGGCCAGGAGGACCATGGCCGCGTTCATCCCACGGACGAGCGAGTCGCTCGGGGCCGCGCTGAGACGGCGGGTCAGCCGTTCGGCCATGGAGCCGTCGGCGGGCGCCGGTGTCGGGCCTCCGGTGCGGGCCACGGGCAGCACATCGACCAATGACGCGGCGACCCGGCAGGAGGTCCGGATGACGGTCTCGGGCCGGAGATCCGACCGGAGGGGGTTGCGGGCGCCGGCCATGACCACCGCCCAGCGCATCCGGTCCAACGACGTCCCGACCGCCGGCGGTGCTCCGAGTGGCAGGGGCGCCCATCCGGAGGGCGCTGCACCGGCGTCCCCTGTCTCCTCGCCCGATTGTCCCTCGTCGGTCCCGAGAAGGTCACCCGCCTCCCACAGCCACTCGGCCACCTCCTCATAGGACATGGACGTGGCCAGCTCGGTGGCCGGACGTCCCCGGTAGATGGGGCCGTCGTCGGACAACTGGGTGATCCCGGTGGTGATGGTGGCCAGCCGGGTCTCGACCGACTTGCCCTGGCGGGAGCGGCGGGCCAACCGCTCGACCTCCTCCACGTCGAAGAGGCTCCGCCTGCCCGGCCGGCGCCGGCTGGGAGGAGAGCAGCCCCCGGCTCACATAGGCGTAGAGGGTGGTCACCTTGATTCCGAGCCGGCGGGCCGCCTCCTCGCTGTCGAGGGTTCGGTCCACGGGTGCCCAGGCTAGAACATTGACTTGATCAATATTTACAAACCCAGGCCGGGTGGCCACACTGGAGGCGGGCCAGGGCCGAGCGGGAAAGCAGATCGAGGCCGAACGACCCGAGGCCGAACGACCCGAGGCCGAACGACCCGAGGCCGAACGACCCGAGGCCGAACGACCCAAGAAGGAGAGCGCATGCCAACCGCAGTGCACGACCTCATGTCCTCGCCGGCGGTGACCTGCCCCGCCGACGCCCTCTTGGCCGACGCTTCGACCCTGATGGACGACCGACAGATCGGTTCGGTCGTCGTAACGGACCGGGACGCGGTGGTCGGCATCCTCACCGAGCGGGACCTCCTCCGAGCTTCGGCCACGCGTGCCGACCCTAGGACCGAATCGGTCCGGCGTTGGATGACCGCCGATCCGGACGTGTTGGGGGTGGACGACGAAGTGGGTACGGCCTGGTCCGGGCTCACCCACCACCACTACCGGCACCTGCCCGTGGTCGACCATGGCGACCTGGTCGGAGTGGTGTCCATCCGGGACCTGCTGGCCGTGGCCCAGATCCGGCCCGCCGACGAGACCGGTCCCGACATCCCACGCGGCCTCGAGGGCGTGGTGGCGGCCGAGACGTCGATCGGCGACGTCCGGGGTTCGGAGGGCTTCTACCACTACCGCCAGTACGCAGCCACCGACCTGGCCGCCTCCCGCTCGCTCGAGGACGTGTGGCAACTGCTCTTCGACGGCGCGCTCCCCGACCGGGCCGCCGGTGCCCGATTCCGCTCCGAGGTGGCGGGCCTGCGTGAGCTCCCCGACGGCGTCGCCCGCCTCCTGCCGTCCCTGGCCACCATGGGGCCGCCGCTCGACGTCCTGCGCACCGCGGTGTCGGTGCTCGGGTCCGAGCTCGGCTGGCGACCGACGCACGACATCGACCACGACGAGCTGCGGTCGCAGGCCCTGCGGTTGTGCGCCGTGGTCCCGACCATCCTGACCGCGGCCCACCGCCTCGGAAACGGGGAGGACCCGATCCCACCGCGCTCCGACCTGTCGTACGCGGCCAACTATCTCTGGATGCTCTCCGGGGAAGAGGCACCCGCCGACCGGGTCCGGGCCGTCGAGCAGTACCTGATCCTGACGATCGACCACGGCTTCAACGCATCCACTTTCACGGCGAGGGTGATCGCCTCGACCGGCGCCGACCTGGCCGCCGCCGTCACCGGTGCGGTCGGCGCCCTCTCGGGACCGCTCCATGGCGGGGCCCCGAGCCGTGCCCTCGACATGCTCGACGACATCGGGACGCCCGATCGCGCCGAGGAGTGGATCCGGCAGGCCGTGGGCCGGGGCGACCGGATCATGGGCTTCGGCCACCGTGTCTACAAGACCGACGATCCTCGGTCGGTATTCCTACGCGACGTGGCCCGCTCGCTCGGAGGCAGCCTGGTCGACTTCGCCGAGCAGGTCGAGCGCACCGCGGTGGAGGTCCTCGCCGAGCTCAAGCCCGGCCGCAGGCTCTACACCAACGTCGAGTTCTTCGCCGGCGTGGTCATGCACACCTGCGGCATCCCGCGGGAGATGTTCACCCCGACCTTCGCCTCGAGCCGCACCATCGGCTGGTGCGCCCACGTCATGGAGCAGGCGGCTGACAACCGGCTGATCCGGCCCGCGGCCCGCTATGCCGGACCGCCACCACCACAGGCGGTCCCGAGACCCTGACCCGACGGCCGGCAGGCCTCCGCAGGGCTCGAGCGCGTTCCAGGCTCCCGAGTGCCTTCAATGGCCAGGTCAGGAGCTCCCGGCGTCCCCGGCGCTCCCGCCCGTCGTCGGAGCCGGCGGTAAGACGGTCACCGGATGCTCTTCGATCCACTCGAGATGCAGAACACGCCGCTCGAATCGCCACCCTTCCGGGGCGCGCACGTAGTCGTCGACGTAGCGGATGAACCACACCGTGTCGGTGCCCACGCTGTCGCCGGCCTTGCCACGGGATCGGCCACGGGTGCGGTGACTTCGACTGGCGACGGCGACGTGATGAGCCACGCACCGCACCTCGCCGGTGGCCCTCTCCCCCTTGAATATGAACCGGTGGTCGGAGACCTGGTGGAAGGTCCGCGCAAACCGGCGGAGCTCCTCGGGAACCTGCCGGAGCGACTCACGTCCGGCACGACTGACCACCGGGCTCAGATCGCCGGGCACATCGGGCACGAGGAGCTCGCCGGAAGCGGTGAAGAGGGCGGCGAACGCATCACCGTCCCGGCCGTCTACGGCGGCGGCGTACTCCGCCGACAGGGCCCGCAGCGCCTCGGTGTCGGACGGGCTCGGGGGAGGCGGTCGGTCGGTCATCGCCCACCCCCTGGGGCGCGGGCAGCAGACACCCTACGATCCGGGGCCGCGAGACCGAACCGGATGGCGAAGTCCGACATCTCATCCCGCACTTGGTCGAGATCGCCGGTCACGGTCGTGGCCACCACCATCCGGACCGCCCCGACCGCCTCGGCCTGTTCGACGTCCTCCTCAGTCACCGCCGGGAGGTAACCCGACAGGGTGAGCTCGACGTCGACGGGATCTCGTCCGGCCTCCTCCGCCGCGGCCCGCATGTCGGCGATCCGCAACGTCAGCATTTCGCCCTCGAGCCCGAGCGGTTGGAACCCGTCCCCGATCCGACCAGCCCGGCGCGCCGCGGCTTGGCTGTGGCCGCCGATGTGGATAGGGACGCCCCCGGGTCGGACGGGTTTGGGGAAGGAGTGGGCCCGGTGGAAGGAGAAGAACTCGCCGTCGAAGTTCGCCCCCTCCACCCCGGCATCGGACCACAGTGTGCGCATGGCAGCGATGGCCTCGTCGGTGCGTCGACCGCGGGAACGCGGATCGGCACCCGTGGCACGCAGCTCTTCGTCCATCCATCCGACCCCCACGCACAACCGGACACGCCCGCCCGACAGGACGTCGACGGTGGCCACGCGTTTGGCCAGGACCACCGCGTGGTGGTTGGGGAGGACGAGGACGCCGGTGGCGAGTGTGATCCCCGAGCTCACGCCGGCCAGGTAGGCCATGAGGTCGAGCGGATCGGGGATCCGGCAGTCGTCGGGCAGAGGCATCCTCCCCGATGGTGCGTAGGGGTATGTGCTCGTGTAGTCCGAGACGACCACGGCGTGCTCCACCACGACCACCGACTCGAAGCCGGAGGTCTCGGCGTGCCGGGTGAAGGCGGTCATCCACTCGGGATCGGCCGTCACCCCGGCGCGGACCGGCGGGAGGATTCCGAACTGCATGATCCTGCTCTCTTTCGTCGGTGCCGGTTCGTCGGTGCCGGTTCGCCGGTGCCGGTTCGTCGGTGCCTGGTTGGTCGGTGCCAGTTCGTCGGTGCCGGCGCCAACCGGGGTCCCACCCGGGGTTCACTCCGGCGCGCCGAGCGTAAGCGGGGCCGGCCTTCACTGCCAGTACCATTGCCCTGAGCCCCACTGGCGGCCTTTGACTCACTAGTGTGAACCTTTGGCCGCCGTCCACACAGTGGGCGGGCCCGGGGACACCCAGCCAGGCTGAGGACCCTCACTGCCGGAACGATCCATGGGTCAGCACTCGTCACACCAGCCGGACCGACAACCCAGGCGGTCGGGCGCCGACCCTGCCGAGGAGGCGCCGCGCATCAACCGGCGCCGCTTCATCGGGTGGGGAGCGGCCGGCGGGGCCGTGGCTGCCGCCGCCGCCCTCGGCATCGCCGAGACGTCCGGTGGGAGCCAGGCCAAGGGCGCAGGCACGGAGCACCGACCCCGGCCACGTTCGGCAGCGAGGACCCCCTCCACCACCACCCTCGCCGATGGGGTCACCATCCCCACCTCGCCCGAGGTCATTGCCGAGAACGCCAAGACCGGCACGTCCTGGTGGGTCACCACCCCGCAGAACGCCGGCGACATCGAGGGCTACGCCAGCCAGGTGAGCGCGGTGGTCGGGGACCGTGTGACGCTGTATGTCAGCACCAAGTCCGACCAGTTCCACGTCGAGGCCTACCGAATGGGCTACTACCAGGGAATCGGCGCCCGGAAGGTGTGGGAGTCGGCGGAGGTCCCTGGGGTGCGCCAGCGCCCGCCGACGCTGATCGCCGCCACCAACACCGTCGAATGCCACTGGTCGCCGTCGTTGACCGTGCCCATCGACCACACCTGGCCTCCCGGCGTGTACTTGCTGAAGCTGGTGGGGACCTCCGGCGAGCAGCAGTTCGTGCCCTTGTGCGTCCGGGACGACGCCTCGAAGGCGGCCATCGTCGTCCAGCAGAGTGTGACCACTTGGCAGGCCTACAACCGCTGGGGCGGATACAGCCTCTACTACGGCAACCGTGACGGATCGCTCTCCTACGTGCACGCCCCGACCAACAGCACCTTCGACCACCGGGCCCGGATCGTGTCGTTCGACCGTCCCTACGACCACGATTGGGCGTCGGGAGCGGCCGACCTGGTCGGCAACGAGTTCCCGCTCATCTTCGACGCCGAGCGACTGGGCTTGGACGTCACCTACTGGACCGACATCGACCTGCATCTCCGCCCGCAGCTGCTCGACAACCACAGGGCACTCTTCAGCCTGGGCCACGACGAGTACTGGTCTACCGAGATGCGCGACGGCGCCACCGCGGCGGTCAACCGCGGCGTCAACCTGGCGTTCCTCGGGGCCAACGCCTGTTTCCGGCAGATCCGCATGGAGCCCTCACCCCTCGGTCCGAACCGGCACGAGGTCTGCTACAAGTCGGCGGCCGAGGACCCGATGAGCGGCCAGAACGACGCGCTGGTCACGGTCAACTGGCCGGACACGCCGGTCTCCCGACCCGAGGCGGAATTGATCGGAAGCACGTACCAGGACGTCCAGGCCTCGGCCGACATGGTGATCGCCGACCCATCCTCGTGGGTGCTCGCCGGTGTGGACGTCGGGCCGAAGCAGACCTTGCCCAAGGCGGTGCAGGGTGAGTTCGATCGCTATGTCCCCGGGGGCGCCGGACCTGCCAATCTCGACGTGGTCGCCCACTCCATCGTCCGCAACCGGCACGGCAACTACTCCGACGTCACCTGGTACACGGTCGACGGTGGCGGCGGCGTCTTCGCCACCGGCAACGCATCCTGGGTCGGCCAGCTGGCCAACTGCCCGTTGGTGCCGTCCAACGTGGTGCCGAGCGCCGTCCCCGGGGTCACCGACCCACTGCTACGCATGATGGAGAACCTCTACTCGGTCCTCGGTTCGGGCCCGGCGTCCGTGTTCAATGCCTCACAGGGGAACTGGAACCGGGTCTACACACCGGGATCGCACTCGATCGCGGCACCGAACATCAGCACCTCCGCCTGACGCGTCGGGCTGAACGCGGCAGCCCGGGACGCGTAGACGCGTCCCGGGCCGGCGATTCGATTGACTACCCAGCATGTGTCGGCACGAAACCGGGCAACCTGTAGTGCGACCGTTTTCGCCGGTGACCTGCGGCTCAGCGCCTCTCCCTCACTCGAGGGTGATGGGCTGGTCGTCGAGGGCGAGGTCGTCGCCGGCGCGGGCCGGGGACGGTGTCGGGGACGGTGTCGGTGCCGACCGCGTTCTGGGCGGCCAGATGCTCCCGGATCCGTTCATCGATCTCGGCCATCAGCTGAGGGTTCTCGGTCAGGAATGTCTTCACGTTCTCGCGACCCTGGCCCAGCTGCTCGCCTTCGTAGGTGAACCATGCCCCCGACTTCTTGATGAAGCCGAGCTCGACACCGACGTCGAGGAGCGATCCCTCGCGGCTGATGCCCCGACCGAAGGTGATGTCGAACTCCGCCTGCTTGAACGGCGGGGAGCACTTGTTCTTGACCACCTTGACGCGGGTCCGGTTGCCCACCTGATCGGCTCCGTCCTTGATGGTCTCGATCCGGCGGATGTCGAGCCGCACGGAGGAGTAGAACTTGAGCGCACGGCCCCCCGGCGTGACCTCGGGTGAGCCGTACATGACGCCGATCTTCTCCCGCAGCTGGTTGATGAAGACGGCGACGGTCCCCGACTTGGACAGGGTGCCGGTCAGCTTGCGCAGAGCCTGGGACATCAGCCGGGCCTGCAGACCGACATGGGAGTCGCCCATCTCGCCCTCGATCTCCGCCCGGGGGGTCAGCGCGGCCACCGAGTCGATGACCAGGACGTCGAGTGCCCCGGACCGGATCAGCATGTCGGAGATCTCCAGCGCCTGCTCGCCGGTGTCGGGCTGGGAGATCAGCAGATCGTCGATGTTGACCCCGATGGCCTTGGCGTAGACGGGGTCCATGGCGTGCTCGGCATCGACGTAGGCGCAGATGCCCCCGTTGCGCTGCGCCTCGGCCACCACGTGCATGGCCAGGGTGGACTTGCCCGACGACTCCGGCCCGAAGATCTCCACGACCCGACCCCGCGGAAGGCCACCGATACCGAGGGCGAGGTCGAGGGCCAGGGCCCCGGTCGGGATGGCCCCGATGTTCATGTGGAGGTTCTCGCCCATCCGCATGATCGAACCCTTGCCGAATTGCTTCTCGATCTGACCCAGGGCCATGTCGAGTGCCTTGTCTCGTTCCATGTCGCTCGTCTCTCCTCGGTGGTGTCGTGCTGTTCTCACTTGACCGGGCCGACCCTAAGGAGCGGGTGTGACACCAGACGGTTGGCCTGGATCCGGGATCCCGGCCGGGATCCCGGTCGTCGACGAGATTCTGTGCCGGCCTCCCGTTGCCTGCCTGGTGCCTGCCTGGACTGCTTGTCCGAACCCCACTCTAGACCCGAACGCATGTTCGATGAGGGATCCTCCGACGGCGGGCCGGATCGACCTACCGCCGCGGGGCGCGCACTAGCCTCGCCCGTCAAATGCCCGAGGATCCGCCGCCATCCGGTCCTGAACCGGACGACGCCGACGGGTCCGCGGGCGACGGGGAGGGACCGGCCATCCTGTCCCGGCAGGAGCTCCAGCGTCAGGCCCGCCAGGCCCGGGGACGCCGGCCACGGGCGCGGTGGTACGGACTCGGCGCCGTTGCCCTCGTGGTGGTGGCCGCACTGGCCGTGGTCCTGGTCACCCACCTGATGAAAGCGGCCGCGGCCAAGGTCTCTCCACCGTCCACCACCACGACGGCTCCGGTGCCGGTGGCGCTCTGCCCGCTGACCGGGACGCCCGCCCCGGGAGGGTCGGTACCGGCCCGGCCGGCCCTGGCCGTCAAGATCGGGAACTTCACCGGTGACCGGCCCTCAGCCGGGCTCAACCAGGCCGACATCGTGTTCGAGGAGCCGGTCGAAGGGGCCATCACCCGGCTCGTGGCCGTCTTCCAGTGCAGGGGCACCTCGTTGGTGGGGGACCTCCGCTCGGCGCGCCAGCCCGACGCCGGCATCCTCTCCCAGTTCTCCGACCCGATCTTCGCCCATGCCGGCGGGATCGCCCCGGTGCTCTCCCTGCTGAGCTCGTCGCCCCTTATCGACAGGAACGTGCTGTCCGGGAGCGGGTCGACCATCATCCATCCGTCCGGGCGGTACGCCCCCTACTCCACCTTCGCCAACACCGCCGCCCTGTGGGCGCTCGACCCGACCGACGTCGCGCCGCCGGCACCGATCTTCCCGTTCTCGGCTGCGCCCCCGGCCGGCACGGTTGCCGGATCGGGCGTCAGCGTGCACATCCCCTTCTCGTCCTCGTCGGACGTGACCTGGCAGTGGAACGCCCCGACCGGCACCTACCAGCGCTTCTACTCGGGCACGCCCGACCGACTGCTCGACGGGTCGCAGACGGCGGCGACCAACGTGGTGGTCATGACGGTGCAGACCGGAATCGGCTCGTGGGTCGAGAACGAACAGGGAGGCCGCGAGGTCGTCGTCACGGCCACCGGCAGCGGCCCGCTGCTCGTCCTGCGCGACGGCGCGGCCATCGCCGGCACCTGGAGCCGGTCGACCCTCACCCAGCCGGCGTCGTTGACCGGTCCGGGCGGCATCCCCATCACCCTGCAGCCGGGCAACACCTGGGTGGAGCTCGTGCCAGCGGGCATCGTGGTGACGCCCCTGGCCGCGCCGGCCCCGGCTTCGTCGGCTGGGCCGGCCGTGGGACGCTCGACCACCACCGTCCGATAGCTACCTGGAGGCCGTTCCCGCCTCGCCGTGGAAAGCCGGGCCGCGGGACCCGGTACCCACTGAGCGCCGCAGAAGGTCCAGGGCGGCGATGGTGGCGTACTGGCGGACCCGGTCCCGGTCTCCGGGGACGTTGAAGCCGACACTCTCGGTCGGACGGCCCGGGCGGGCCAGGCCTACGAAGACCGTGCCGGGCGGGAGGCCGTCCTGGGGATCCGGTCCGGCCACCCCGGTGATGGACAGGCCGACGTCTGACCCGAGCACCCGGCGGGCGCCTTCGGCCATCGCCCGGGCCGCCGCCTCCGATACCACCGGGCCTTCGGGCACACCCAGCACCGTGTACTTGACCTCCGAGGCATAGGAGACCACCGACCCACGGAACCAGCGGCTGGCCCCGGGCACGTTGACCAGCCGCGACGCGGCCAGTCCGCCGGTGAGCGACTCGGCCAGACCGAGACTCAGCCCTTCGACCGCCAACGCGCCGGCCACGGCGTCCTCGATGGCCTCCTCGTCGATACCGAAGACAACGTCCCCGGCGGCGTCGGTGAGGATGCGCCGGATCTCGGCCTCCTCGGCGTCCAGCCGTTCGGCAGCCTGGTGCTCGTCGCCCGCCCGCACCGTGACCCGGACCTTGATGCCCTCGATGCCACTGGCCAGAAAGGCGACGGTGGCCGGGGGGTGGCCGGCCTGGTTGCCGGCCGGGTTGCCGGCTGGGTGGCCGGCCGGATTGCCGGCCGGGTTGCCGGCTGGGTGGCCGGCCGGATTGCCGGCCGGGTTGCCGGCTGGGTGGCCGGCCGGGTCGCCGGCTGGGTTGCCCTCCAGGTGGCCGACCAGGTTGCCGTCGAGCTGCTCGATGTGGCCGGCCAGGCTCTCTGCCAGACCGGCTTCGCTCATGCCCCAGGTCCGGATGACCCGGCTGGCGATCACGCCGGTGCTCTCGCCCCGGTCGGCCATGCGCCGTTGGAGGTCGGGCACGATGGCGCGCTCGAACATGTCGGCCATCTCGTAGGGCACGCCGGGAATTGCGTAGATCACCTTGTGTCCCACCGGGCAGATGAGGCCCGGTGCCGTTCCCCTGGTTTGTGGGATGACCGTGGCCCCTTCGGGCACGTCGGCCTGGCGCATATTGGAGTCCGCCATCTCCCGGCCCCGGCTCGAGAACATGGCGTGGATCCGCTCGACGATCTCATCGTCGCGGTGGAGCGGGACGTTCATCACCTCGGCGATGGCCTCGCGGGTGATGTCGTCCTGGGTGGGGCCGAGACCACCGCAGACGATGACGCCGTCGCTCCGGGCCAAGGCGGTGCGAAAGGCGAGCACCATGCGCTGCTGGTTGTCGCCGACCGTCTGGCGGAAATGGGAGGAGACACCGGCAGCAGCCAGGTGCTCGCCCATCCATGTCGAATTGGTGTCGGTGATCTGACCGAGCAACAGCTCCGTGCCGACGGCGACGATCTCGACCCGCACGCCGATCAGGCGGCCGGGCTGGCGCCGTCGACCGGGTCGACCCCGATCCGGGGTGTCGCACTGCCGTGCCGGGCCGCCCGGCCGTCGAGGAGGTACTGGCCACCGGTGAACAGGGTCATGGCCGTGGCCACCCAGATCGCCGTCGAAAGGACGGCCTGGTGGGTGGCGAGCGGAGGTGCCAGGCAGAGCCCGATGGCCAGGTCCTGGAGGAGCGTCTTCAACTTGGCCGTGGTGCGGGCCGGGATCGACACACCCTGGCGGCCGACCACCGACCGGTAGACGCTCATGGCCACCTCGCGCACCGCGATCAGGGTGACCGGGAGCCACCAGACGATCCCTTTCGCCACCAACGCGAACAGCGCGCCGAGCACCACGAACTTGTCGGCCAGCGGATCGAGGAAGGCGCCCGAATGAGTGGTCCCTTGCTTGCGGGCCAGCCATCCGTCGACGCCGTCGGACAGGGCCAGTACGCCGCCGAAGACGAAGGTGAACCAATTCGCCCCCCACGCCACGATCAGTGCGATGAGCACCGGCGTAGCCAACAGACGGAGCAACGTGATCCCGTTGGCCGGAGTGAGGACGGCCGATGGACCGAAGGTGGTGCTGCGTGTGACGGTTGAGCGCCGGTCGGCGCCCTCGGGCGCCGGGACGCCGGGCACGTGCGATGCCGACGCGTCCGGCCGCAGGGCGTCGCCGCTCATGGGACTCCTACCGCCACCGGCCCGGTCCGGGCGGCGACCGGGCCCCGGGGACCGGTCGGGCCATTGGCTTCGACGGTGTCAACGGGGTCGGCGATCAGGTCGGGGCCGTCCGCCCCCCTCACCACGGCGGTGATGAACGATCCGACGGGCAGGTCGCCCGGGACCGCCACCACCCCGTCGATCTCGGGGGCCTCGCGGTAGGTCCTCCCCTCGCCCGGGGCATCCACGAGGACCTCGACCGTCGTCCCGACCAGCTCGTCCCGGCGGCGGGCGGTGATGGCGTCCTGGCGCTCTGAGCATTCTTGGAGGCGCTCGCGGACCAGCTCGGCCGGGACTTGGTCGCCGAGGCCTGCCGCATAGGTGCCCAGCTCGTTGCTGAACGGGAAGAAGCCGACCCAGTCGAGCTGGGCCTCCTCGATCCACTCGAGCAGGAGGTCGTGGTCCGCCTCGGTCTCGCCCGGGTACCCGACGATGAACGAGGACCGGAATGCGGCTGTCGGCTCCGACGTCCGGATCGACTGGATGCGGTCGAGGAACCGGTCGCCGTCACCCCACCGGCGCATCCGCTTGACCAGCGGCCGCGACACGTGCTGGAGCGACAGGTCGAAGTACGGGACGCCGGTAGCCAAGATGGCGTCGACCAACTGGTCGTCGAGGGCCGACGGGTACAGGTAGAGGAGACGGGTCCGGGGCACCCGAGCAGCCACAGCGGCGACGAGCTCGATGATGGGACGGATCGGCGCGCCCCCTTCGTGGCGCGGGCGCCGGCGGTCCCCGTCCGACCGGTCGAGGCCGTAGGACGCCAGGTCCTGGGCGACCAGCACGACCTCCCGGAGCGATCGCTGAGGCCCGGCCAGTTGGTCGAGCTCACCGAGGATGGCCGCCGCGGTGCGGGAGCGTTGCGCCCCCCGGAACGACGGGATGGCGCAGAAGCCACACTTTCGGTCGCACCCCTCGGCCACCTTGAGGTACGCCCACGGGGCGGTGGATGGAGGCCGACTGAGGTTGAGGAGGTCGAACAAGGGGACGGGGTCCGACGAGCCGGGCGACGGAGGTTTGGGGCCGAGCGCCACCGGCGTGCCGGCGGCCCGCCGTGCAGCGGGCACGAGCGGGGCCCCGAACGGCGCCACCAGGTCGACCTCGGGGAGGGCATCGGCCAGCTCGTCCCGGTACCGCTCGGCCATGCACCCCGTCACCACCAGCCTGGCCCCGCTTCGCCGTGCCTCGGAAAGGACAAGCACCATCTCGATCGACTCCTCGCGGGCCGCCTCGATGAAAGCGCAGGTGTTTACCACGACCAGGTCGGCTTCCTCCGGGGAGCCCGCGGGCTGCAGTCCGTCGACGGTGAGCGTGCCGGCCAGCTTGTCCGAGTCGACCCGGTTCTTCGGGCAGCCCAGCGTCTCGATCCAGTACTGCTCGGTCACCGGGCCAATCTACTGGGGCTCCCGGGACGAGACCGGCCGGCTGGGCGGGGTCACCCCGGCCGGCGGCGACACAGGGCTCCCCGCCGGCGGCCACAACACGGCTCCTCCCCGGGCGCCGACAAACCCTCGGGCACCGTCGGCCGGATCTGATTGGACGGCCGGACCGCGGGACACCAGGTGCCCGATGCCCGCGGTCTGCCACGAGCGGAGAGGGAGGGATTTGAACCCTCGGACCCAGTCTCCCGGGTCAACTCATTAGCAGTGAGTCCGATTCGGCCGCTCTCGCACCTCTCCAACAGGCTTTTTGCGTGTTGAGCGCACCGGCTGTCCCTAGCCCGTCCATAATCGCCACGCTGAGGCCCGTGCGGGAAGCCTACGTGAAGGCTCGCCAGGCACCTGACAGGGGGGGATGCCACGTACATGGGACAGGTGAGATTCCGACATAGGCGGGGAGACAACGCTATGAAGGGAACGACATCCAGAGCACTGCTAGTGCCGGCGACCGGGAGAGCGATGAACAAGGCAGACCAGACGTTTCGATCGCAGTCACAACGACGCGTATTCGGGCAGGGGCAACGATGACTTGGCTGACCCGACGCCGCTTTCTGGTGGCCAGTGGCGGCGTTCTCGGTCTGTCAGCCGCGGCCGCACCCGCCACGCAAGCGGCAAGTGCCGCTGCTACCCACACGATGGACCGGTCCTTCACCGGCCAGAGCACGATCTCCAATGGCAATGGCGCAGTGCAACTCTCGCAAGGAGCCAAGCCGGCTTCCGGCCACATCTGGGAAGTGCAGCGGGTGTTCTGGAATGTGAACTTCTACGGCGCCGTTGCCGACGGGTTGCAGACCTATCTCTACAGGTTGCCGTCCTCCTACACCAGGGCGCAGGCCGTGGCTCACATGGGCTCAAGCCTCGAAGGCTGGCTCGGGTGCTGCGGCAACTCCGGGCTCACCGGCAACGGCGACATGCAGTTCGACGCGAACGAGGTACTGGTCAGGCCCGGACAGTTCCTGTGGATCTATTTCCTTACATCGGCGGCCTACAACGGCTTCTACACGGCCGCAGGCATGTCGGTGTGGGAGTCGGGCCAAGGGGCCTAGGAACGGACCCCACCGGGCTACTCGCGACCGGTCGGAATTGGGCGGGTCGGTGCGTCGACGGCCTGGGAGTGGTTGGGAACGGCCGTCGTCGGGCACTGTCGCCCCGACCGTTGACGGGGTGGCAGCGAACGGATCAGGCTCGGCAGGGCAGCCTCGTGTACCACGCTGGCGGGGTCTGGGGAGACAACGGCGGACGGTGCTGGAGGGAAGCCGTGGCTGCGTGGGGTTGTCCCAAAGCCACCAGGTGCGGGAACAAGCGCTCTCCCACCCATTGGCCGCCCGGCACGGTGAGGTGGATGCCGTCGGAGCACCGGACGGGCACCCCGTCTACCAGCGTGGAGAACTGACCGGAGGGCGACAACATGCTGCCGAGGTCGACGACGGTGGCCGCCCCAGGATCGTTGGCTGCGGCTTCATCGAGCAAACGCTTGTCGATTGCCACCCTGCTCGGTTGGTTCTCCGGCAGGGGCTGGCCGTCACTTTGCGCGCCACTTTGGTAGTACGGGTTCGTCAACAGCACGACGTGGGCGCCGGTGGAAGAGAGGACCCTTATCGCCTGCTCAAAGCGCGACTCGGCCCAGCCGTCGAATGAAGCCTGGCCAAGGTGCTGCCAGGTCCCTCCGCGTTCGGTGTCAAGGGTGTCGCTGCGAGCAAAGTAGACCACGACGTCTGGATCGAACTGTCGAACGAGAGAGCCGTACGTGGTGAGGATTTGTTGGGGGTTCGCAGCATCGCACGGCGGACCGGGCGGGAGGGTGTACCACAGCAGCCGCACCTGGGTTGCTTCAGACAACGAGCACCCGGGGAAACCCCGATTCACGACCTCGGCGCCGTAGTGGGAGGCGACCGTGGAAAGACCCACGCCCAGCGAGCCCATCATCGAGTCGCCGACCAGGAGGACGCGGACGGGATGAGTGGTCGACACGACCGCGGGCAGCTCGGCCACAGCCGGATACTGATGCGCGGTCTCCGTTGCCGCTTGTGCCGCCGGGACCTGTGCCTCGAGCGTCGGCACCAGCAGAGGCAGCAACGAGATCGTCACGGCAGTCAGCGGTACGGCGATCCACGATCGCCACCCGGCCAGGGCGCCCCGACGGACAGGAGTCTCGATCAGGTGGTAGGAGGCGGCGGAGACAACCACGATGATGGCTATGCGACCGGCCAACAGTGCCAGACCGTCGAGGTGCGTCCGCCCGGGAGTCATGACCAAGAGGACCGGCCAGTACCACAGGTACATGCCGTAGGAGATCCGCCCGACGTAGGGCAGTGGGCGGGCCGAGAGGACCTTGGTGAGCGGATGGCCGGGAACCAGGATCACGCAGCTGATCACGGCCGCCGTGCAGAGGGCCAGGACGGCGAATCCACCGTGGAACGTGAACGCCGACGCCTCCGTGACCATCCGCCACATCACGACGATCACGGTGGCCCCCGCAATGCCGATCACCCAGAGGGTCCGTCGCCCCAGTGTCGTCCTGACGGGACCCCACCACAGGCACACAGCAGCCAGGGCTGCACCCACGAGCAGCGCCTGCGCTCGAGTATCGCTGCCATAGTACGAGCGGTTCACCGACGCGGCGCCTACCGGGGTGAGCAGCGACATCAGAAGGGCCGATCCGAGGGCTCCGAGGATTGCCACCACCCCGACGACGACCAACGGATCGGTCCCGCGGCCCACGTTGACTCGGCGACGATGGAATCGGTGGAGCCACCCCACCAGTAGGAGCAGGACCAGAGGCCATATCAGGTAGAACTGCTCCTCGATGGCGAGCGACCAGGTGGGCAACAGGGGCGAAGGGTTTGCCGCCGTGGCGAAATAGTCCGTATGTGCCGCGACCAGGTGCCAGTTTGCGACGTATCCCAGCGTGGCCAAGGTGTCCCCGAAGATGCCGGGTGATCCGAGCACCTGCGGCAGCACGACCGAGACCGCCCCGACAACAGCCAACATCAGGAACAGCGCTGGGAGGAGCCGCCGGGCCCTCCGGGCCCAAAAGGAGCGAAGGGCGATACCTCCTGTGCCTTGCCACTCGCGGAGCAGCAGCGATGTGATGAGGTAGCCCGAAAGGACGAAGAATACGTCGACCCCGAAGTACCCCCCGATGGCCCAACTCGGCTCAGCGTGGTAGAGGATCACCGCCATCACCGCGAACGCCCGGACGCCGTCGAGTGGCACGATCCGGTTCCGCTCGGTTGAGGCGGAGGCGCCCTGTCCTGTTGCGTCCGAATCAGCGGAGGACGGGAGGTGGCAGGACCGGGCCCCAGCGGCGTTGACCGCCGGCGGCTGCCGTGATGTGCTCGTCATCAAACGGCCGGGCACTTTCCCCCCTGCGACCAGACGTTGAGTCTCTCTCTTCGTCGGAGGACGTTACATGGTTTGGGCCGTCTCGGGCTCAACTGATGTCGCCCTCGTGAGAAAGCCGCGATCGATTGCCACGGAGCGCGGTTCGGTGACCGCACGGCTCGTTGAGCGAGCGAGTCGAGAGGCCGGGCCTTCCACAACCACCCGGCTCTTTCCACACCCAGGACCGATCGTGAAGGCTCATGAACCAATCGAGAAGGCTCAGTTCGCTGTGGACTGGGACTGCCGGGTTCGCCGGGCCGCCAGCAGGTGCGCGAGGGGCCTCGAAAAGCCGAGGAGGAGGAGACACCAGAGCCCGACACTTGGAATCGTGACCGTCACCACGAATGCCACACCCATGAGCGCCATGAGCACGAGTGCAGGATCGAGGGTCAAGGTGCCGCGCTGTCTCTCGTCCTGGAGCTCCGGCCATCTGATCAGCGCCCAGCGCTGGATCAGGGAGGCAATCGCCGTCACCAACATGGTGCCGACATAGATGACGTGTGCGGCGGTTGCGCTCTTGGCCGCCAGCAGCTCCGTCGGGTAAGGAAGGAACACGATGCTGAAGAGCCAGACGAACACGGCGCCGACGAGCACGGCGTTGTACGACCTCACCCCTTCGAGCGTCTGGTGCTGCGTCCACCAGAAGGTCCCGATCACGGCGAAGCTCAAGGTGAATGCGAACAACCTGTCTCCGTCGTTGTGGCTGAAGATGCTTCCGGTGGTCCCCGAATCGGCGGAACTCACCAGTGGAAGAATGAGAAGCGTGATGGCGATGGCCACGACGGCATCGCTGAAGTTCACCAGTCGATGGAAGCCTCGTTCGGTGCGCATGACTCTCAATTGTCGCAAACAATCGCCTGACCAGAGCCGACCCTCCGGCCCGGCGTGCCGCCAGGGAGGCTGCTGCCGTCGCCTTGCGGGCTACCGTCGCTGCACGATCCCCCGCACGTAGGCGGCTTGGCCTGCGTGTTGCAGGTCGTCGGCGACGACGCTCACCAGCCGGACGCTGAGCGTCACCGGCGGGTCCCAGCTCCGGTCCACCACCCGGGAGAAGTCGCCGTCTTCGAGCGAACGGACAAAGTCGAGCGTCTTCTCGTGGACGTCTTCGAAGTAACCGAGAAGCAATTGCGCATCAGCGGTCACCGTCGCCACCACCTGCGGGTCGTGTCCGTAGCCAGTGTCTGCCACATCGAGTGGTAATGAGAACCGGTCGATCCATCCCTTGGCCGTCCACACCTGCTCCTTGCCGTCGAGGCCGGCGACGTGATCATCCTGGATGCGCGTCAGGTGCCACACGAGCCACGCGATGGAGTTCGATTCGTCATCCGGGCGGAACGCCAGCTCCTCGGGTGAGAGCCCGTTGACCGCCGGATTGACGGCGTCGCGGATCCGCTCGAAGGCATCCTCCAGTAGCTCGGCGGTCGTCACGGGTACCTCCTCGAGCGTCATCAAGGGACTCTCCGTCTCGATGCGATCGGGAGCCTACCGGGGGCCCGGGCCGGGCCGTAGTTACGTACTCTACGGGGATGGCGACGACGGACCGGTGGGACCCAAGCCAGTACAACAAGTTCGCGGCCGAGCGGGACCAGCCGTTCTGGGACCTGGTCGGCCTGCTCGAGCCGGTGGAGTCACCACGGCTGGTCGACCTCGGTTGCGGCGACGGTCGGTTGACGGCCGAGCTCGATCGGGCGACCGGTGCGACCTCGGCGACCGGGATCGACAGCTCCGAGGCCATGATGGCCGCGGCAGCCGCCCATGCCGGTCGCGGGATCCGATTCGAGCTCGGTGACATCGGGCCGTGGGAGCAGGCCGACACGTACGACATCGTCTTTGCCAACGCGTCGATGCACTGGATCCCCGACCATGCCGCCGTACTGGGTCGGTGGTCGAGGTCCCTCCGGGTGGGAGGTCAACTGGCCGTCCAGGTCCCGGCCAACGCCGACCATCCGGCCCAGCGGCTGGCCGCCGATGTGGCGGCGGATTGGCTCGACGACCCACCGCCCGAGCCGGTGGCCGAGAACGTGCTGGCGCCCGAGCGCTACGCCGAGTTGCTCGACGACCTCGGCTTCGCCCGCCAGCACGTCCGGCTGCAGGTCTACCCCCATCACCTGGCGTCGACCGCCCAGGTGGTCGAGTGGCTCAAGGGCACCACCCTGACGAGGTTCAAGGTGCCGCTCGGGGTGGATCGGTGGGAGCAGTTCGTCGACGCCTACCGCGACCGCCTGCTCGCCCTTGAGGGTGACCGGTCCCCCTACCTCTTTGCGTTCAAGCGCATCCTGCTGTGGGGCCGGCGGGGCTGAACCTGGCTCGCACCGCGTCTGCGGCGCGCCATCAGGCCGGCAAGTCGGTCAGCCGCCCGACAGCCGGACGACATCGGCGTACATGAGCTGCTTGTGGGCACTGATGACGGCCGGGTTCTTGCCGGCCAGCCCGGTGGCGAGCTCGATGGCCCGGGGAAGCACCTCGGACTCCGCGGCCTGGTCGTCGACTATGCCCTCCGCCCTGGCCGCGCCGGCGTCGTAGCGCTTGCCCGTGGTGAGGGCCTGATGGAGCGCAGCCCTCGGCAGGCGGGCGGAGACCACCGCGTACATGACCGGGGTGAGTGGCAGCCCGAGGTCGACCTCGGGGAGGCACCAGTAGCCGCGATCTTCCCGCATGACTCTGAAATCATGGGCGGTGGCCAGCATGGCCCCGGCGGCGAAGGCATGGCCGTTGACAGCGGCCACGGTGACCGCCGGGAAGGTCAGGATGCGCAGCAGAAGGCCGTGCACACGGTCCATGAAGCCTCCCGGGTCATCGCTCGTCCCGAGCCAGTCGAGATCGAGCCCGTTCGAGTAGAACCGGCCCTCGCCCGTAGTGACCACGGCGGTCGGGAGCCCCGCCTGCTCCACCTGGTCGTAGATGGCACCCAGCTCGTCGACGAAATCGTCGTTGAGGCGATTCTCCCCCGATCGCAGATGCACTACCCAGATCGGGCCCACCTGTTCGAGTTCGATCATGGCGCGCCGAGCCTTTCCCGAGTCTTTCCCGAGCCACCCGGTCCCCCAGAGCCGGGCCTGGTCAGGCACGGTTGCGCCCTGGGCTCGCACGTGGTTTGCTATTAGCACTCGCCACTGTAGAGTGCTAACGCCACCACGCGCTACCGACCACGGAGGAACACCAGATGGCCAAGCTGATCACGTTCGACGAGGAGGCCCGCCGGGCCCTCGAGTCCGGGATGAACAAGCTCGCCGACGCGGTTCGCGTCACCCTCGGGCCCAAAGGCCGCAACGTCGTCCTGGACAAGAAGTGGGGCGCCCCCACCATCACCAATGACGGCGTCTCGATCGCCAAGGACATCGAGCTGGAAGACCCCTTCGAGAAGATCGGTGCCGAGCTGGTCAAGGAAGTGGCCAAGAAGACCGACGACGTGGCCGGTGATGGCACCACCACCGCCACCGTCCTGGCCTGGGCCATGGTCCACGAGGGTCTGCGCAACGTGGCGGCCGGCGCGAACCCCATGTCCCTGAAGAAGGGCATCGAGGCGGGCTGCGAGGCAGCCGTTTCCTCCCTCCGGGGCATCGCCCAGGACACGGACTCGAAGAGCCAGATCGCCCAGGTGGCCTCCATCTCGGCGGCCGACCCGGAGATCGGCGAGATGATCGCCGAGGCCATCGACAAGGTAGGCAAGGACGGGGTCATCACGGTCGAGGAGTCCCAGACCTTCGGCATGGACATGGACCTGGTCGAGGGCATGCGCTTCGACAAGGGCTATATCTCCCCGTACTTCGTGACCGACCCGGAGCGGATGGAGGCGGCCCTCGAGGACGCCCACATCCTGCTGGTCGGCTCCAAGATCACCGCCGTACGCGACCTGCTCCCGCTGCTGGAGAAGGTCATGCAGTCGGGCAAGCCGCTGGTCATCATCGCCGAGGACGTCGAGGGCGAGGCCCTGGCCACCCTGGTGGTGAACAAGATCCGGGGGACGTTCCGGAGCGTGGCGGTCAAGGCTCCGGGCTTCGGCGAGCGCCGGAAGGCCATGCTGCAGGACATCGCCATCCTCACCGGCGGTCAGGTCGTCACCGAGGAAGTCGGTCTGAAGCTGGAGAACGTCGGCCTCGACCTCCTCGGCACGGCGCGCAAGATCGTGGTCACCAAAGACGAGACCACCATCGTCGAGGGTGGCGGCTCGGACGACGAGATCAAGGGCCGGATCAATCAGATCAAGGCCGAGATCGACAACACCGACTCGGACTACGACCGGGAGAAGCTGCAGGAGCGCCTGGCCAAGCTGTCCGGCGGGGTGGCCGTGATCAAGGTCGGCGCGGCCACCGAGGTCGAGCTCAAGGAGAAGAAGCACCGCATCGAGGACGCGGTGTCCACTACCAAGGCGGCCATCGAAGAGGGTGTGGTGCCCGGCGGTGGCGTTGCCCTGCTCCGGGCCCAGTCGGCCGTGCTCGATGCCGCCGAGAAGCTGGAGGGCGACGAGTCCACCGGCGCCCGGATCGTGGCCCGGGCGGTCGAAGAGCCGCTCAAGCAGATCGCGGTCAACGCCGGCCTCGAGGGCGGGGTCATCGTCGACCGGGTGCGCAACCTGAAGAAGCCCACCGAGGGACTGAACGCCGCCACCGGTGAGTACGAGGACCTGGTCAAGTCCGGTGTCATCGACGCCGTGAAGGTGACCCGGTCGGCACTGCAGAACGCGGCCTCCATCGCCGCCTTGTTCCTGACCACCGAGGCGGTCATCGTCGACAAGCCCGAGGAGTCGGCGCCGGCCATGCCCGGTGGCGGGATGGACGACTTCTAAGCCGCCGGCGTCTCGACCCAGGGCGGGGGCAGGTCCGGGTTCGGCCGGGTCAACGGAGCCAGTCCGCAGAGTGAAGCTTCACCAGGAGGAGGGCGTCCACAGGGGCGCCCTCCTTCCGCGTCCTTCCGCCGCGCCCCGGCTGTGATGCGCGGGACGCTCACCGGTGATGTCACGGTCGCGCTCTCTAGACTGTGATCCGTGATCGAACCCCTCACCCCGGCGGTCGGCTGGGGAGTGCTGCATCTGTTCGGCCATGTTCCGGGGCCGCAGGCTGGCTCAGGTCCGGGGGGCCTCGATGGGAACCGGGTGCTCCAGGCGGTCAAGACCGCCGAGGCCGACGATGTCCAGGTCGTTACAGTCGCCATGCTCGGGCACAAGGCTGACATCGGGTTCATGGCTCTCGGTCCCGACCTGTGGCGGTTGCGTCGCCTCCAGTCCGATCTGCAGCGGGCCGGGCTGGTCGTCACCTACTCATACGTGTCCCTCACCGAGATCTCGGAGTACGCGGCGGGGATACCCGACGAGATGAAACAGAAGCGGCTGTACCCCATCCTTCCTCCGGAGGGAATGTCCGCGTTCTGCTTCTACCCGATGTCCAAGCGGCGGGGCGACCTCGAGGGTTCGAACTGGTTCTCGCTCCCGTTCGAGGAGCGCAAAGCCCTGATGCAAGGCCACGGTGCCGTAGGTCGTACCTTCGCCGGCCGGATCGTGCAGCTCATCACCGGTTCGACCGGCGTCGACGACTGGGAGTGGGGTGTGACGTTGTTCGGTAGAGGCCCCGACGACCTGAAGGACTGCGTCTACACCATGCGCTTCGACCAGGGCTCGGCCCGCTTCGCCGAGTTCGGGCCGTTCCTGACCGGAATGGTGGCGCCGGTGGAGACGGTCCTGGCCCGAATCGCCCCGGATGAGACTTGAGCCCCGAATGAGCCTTGAGCCCCGGATGACGCCCATGGCTCAGCACGGAGCAGCGGGACTCCTGTCGGCGGGTCCGGACATCGAGCGACTGCGCTCCGCCATCCGGCAAGCCGGCCCTGTAGTGGTGGCGTTCAGCGGAGGAGCCGACTCGTCGTTCCTGGCCTACGTCGCCACCGAGACGCTCGGTGCCGACCAGGTCCTGTGCGCCACCGCGGTATCCCCGTCTCTCGCTCCCGAGGAACTGGCGGACTGTCGGGCCCTCGCCCGGGAATGGGGGCTCCAGAACCTTGAAGTTCCGACCGACGAGCTGGCGGATCCGGCGTACGTCGCCAACGACGGCCGGCGCTGCTACCACTGCAAGACCTCACTGATGACGGCGCTGGCACCCGTAGCCGCGGGAATTGGGTCTGGGCCGGCTGCGACGATCGTTCTCGGAGTCAACCTGGACGATCTCGGCGATGTCCGGCCCGGCCAGGAGGCGGCGGCCGAGCAGGGAGCCCGTTTCCCGCTGGTCGAAGCTGGCTTCACCAAGGCCATGGTGCGGGAGTGGTCCCGGCGGCTCGGCCTGCGTACCTGGGACAAGCCGGCCGCGGCCTGTCTCTCCTCCCGGGTCCCCTACGGCACCCCGGTCACCATGGGCACTCTCCGCTCGGTGACCGAGGCCGAGTCGGGCCTCCGCTCGCTCGGCTTCAGACAGCTGCGGGTCCGCCACTACGGTGACACCGCCCGCATCGAGGTGCCCGGGGAGGATCTGGCCGCCGTCGTGTCGCGCCGCCACGAGGTGAGCGCCGCCGTTCACGCAGCCGGCTACCGCTACGTGACGCTCGACCTCGACGGGTTCCGCTCGGGAAACCTCAATGATGCACTCGCAGCCGCGCCGCGTGACCGGGAGGCCTCCAGATGATCGCCGTCCGGTTCAAGCTCACCTTTCCCGAAGAGCTAGTTCGCGAGCCGATCATCGCCCGCATGGTCCAAGAGCTGGGTGTCCTCCCGAACATCCGCCGCGCCGATGTCGGCGAGCGCAGTGGGTGGATCGTCTGCGAGCTCGACGGTGAGGGCGACGCCGTCGACCGGGCCATCGAGTGGCTCCGCGAGGAAGGGGTCCAGGTCGACCTGCTCGGTGACGTCGTCGAGAGCTGAGGTCCTCTGGATTGAGCGGGTGGTCTCGGCGGCAACGGCCCGGCGATGACCAACGGGGCCGGATCAGCCGGGAAGAACGGGACGCTGGGAAGTCCTGCTAGCCGGGATCAGGGCTCGTCGGGCGTCCGGACGGTCCACCCGGCCCCCGAGACCTTCCGCGGCTCGTAGAACAGGCACCGCTCCGGGCAGGCAAAAGGAAGCTGGTCGTTGGCCCCCATGCGGCACCGCTCGAGCTTCTCCTCGTGGGCGGTGGTCTGCATGATGTAGTGCCGGCAGTCCTCGAATACGGCCACGTCACCATTTTGCCTGATGGATGCGGTCAAGCGGTGTCAGCAGGTAGCGTCGGTCACGTGGAACCCGTTCCGTCCACCAAACAGCTCTTGAGGTGGAGCGAAGCGCTCGCAGGCATCGCCCGCACGGGTCTTGGATTCACGGAATCCCTCTACGAGCAAGAGCGCTTCGAGGAGGTGCTCCGGATCGCCGCCGACATCCGGATGACCGTGGAGGAGGGATTCGAGGGCGTCGAAGACGCCGAAGGGCTGGTCCACGAATGGATGGGTTCGGTCGGCAAGGGCGTTCCCGGCTACGTCACCCCCAAGGTGGCGGTCGGGGCGGCGGTCGGCAACGACAAGGGCGAGATCCTGTTGGTGCAGCGTGCCGACTCGGGCGTCTGGCTCTACCCCACCGGCTGGGCGGATGTGGGCTACTCGGCCGCGGAGGTGGTGGTAAAGGAGGTCGAGGAGGAGACCGGCATCATCGTCGAGGTGGTCCGGCTGATCGCCGTACTCGACGGGCTCCGCATCGGGCTGAGCCGGATCCCGCTCTACTCCCTGGTCTTCCAGTGCCGCGCCCTTGGTGGTGAGCTCGAGGCCCATCCTCTCGAGTGCTCCGACGTCGGATGGTTCTCCCTCGAGGACCTCCCGTTCCCCCTGGCCGGTGCCGAGCGCTGGGGGAAGCACGTGTTCGCCGCGTTGCGGGGGGAACCGATCGAGGTGCTCTACGACTCGGTCCGTTCGCCCGTCTGGCGGGGAGATCCCGAGCGCCGCTGACCGGCGCCGGCCGGAGACTCACTCGACCGCGAGCGCCGGGGACGGAGCGAGCGCCGGGGACTGAGCGAGCGCCGCAGGGTCGTGAAGCGCGGGGTCATGAACCGCTGAGTCGTGAAGAGGTCGGGACGACGGTCGGTCGGTACACTCGCACCCTGTGCATCTCCAGATCCAGCCTCCGGTGACCCCATGAACGGACAGGGTGGTCGGCCCGGCTCTTCGATCACTATCGATGAGGTGCTCGAGGTGAGCCCGGATCTCGTCGAGGCGTTCGCCCGACTGATACCCCAGCTCTCCTCGTCCTCGCCGCCGCCCGGTCCCGGCGAACTGGCCGACATCGTGGCATCGCCCTCGTCCGTGCTTCTGGTGGCCCGTGCCGCCGACGGCACAATCGTCGGATCGCTCACGCTGGCTCTCTTTCGGGTGCCCACCGGCTTGCGAGCATGGATCGAGGACGTCGTGGTCGACGAGGAGACCCGTGGCGCAGGGGTCGGCGAAACCCTGGTGATGGCGGCGGTGAGGCGGGCCGAGAGCCACGGGGCAAGATCGGTCGACCTCACGTCGCGTCCCAGTCGGGACGCGGCCAATCGTCTCTACCAGCGCCTGGGATTCGTGGCCCGCACGACCAACGTCTACCGGATGGCCGTTGGCACCTGACCGCGATCCGTGGCCTCGACGCCTTACCTGATAGCTGTCCGATCACATGGCAATGGCATCCAAATCCTGGTTGAGCGGCTATCCACCCGAACTTCTGGTCGGGAGGGGCATCACGTTGGAGCGTTGGACCACCCATGACGCGGAGGAATTGGTGGAAGCCGTCAACGACACCCTCGACGAGCTGAGCCCGTGGATGCCGTGGGCCCAACAGCCGGCCACCGCCGAAGGCATTTGCGCTGTCATCAGCGAGGCCGACACGGCCTGGAAGGAGAAGACGCGAGTTCGCATTCACCATCCGCGCCGCTGGAGACCGACAGACGCTCGTCGGCTGCTGTGGGTTGCACGATCGAATCGGTGCCAGGCGCGCTCGAAGTCGGCTACTGGCTGCGGTCCGGTCACACCGGGCGTGGCATCGCCACTGAGGCCGCCCGGCTGCTCACCCGGGCGGCGCTCGATCTGGGTGGGGTCGGCCGGGTGGAGATCCATTGCGACGAAGCCAACACCCCGAGCGCCGCCATTCCCCGCCGTCTCGGATATCGCCTCGATCGCATCGATCACAGGCCGCCTGACACCCCTGGGGAGACGGACCGACAAATGATCTGGATCGTGGCCGCGGAGGATTCAGGGGGCGGAACCGCCCGAACGTGAACTGATCCCGCCCACCGGCGCCTGGTCCGGGCGACAACTGTGGGGCACGGACGAACGGGTCCTTCTCCCATCGAGGCGTGTCCCCTGCTCGGGCCAATGATGGGCATCCCGTAGCACCCTCCTGGGACAATCTGGCCATGATCTCCCGGGCGCTGAAGCGAGTCGCCGAAGACCTTCGTTCTGCCCTTTCAAACCTCGAACCAGAGCGTCTGAGCGGGCCCGACGCGGCCACGCTGCTCGAGCTCTTCGCCGAGATCGAAAAGCTCGCCGCCGGCGGCAAGCTCCTTGCCGCACGCCGGGTCGAGTCGTCCAATGTCTGGCGGCGCCAGGGCCATCGGTCGGCGGCGGCCCACGTCGCCGAAGCCACGGGGAGCGGATTGGGACCGGCCATCACTGCGCTGGAGGCGGCGCGCCAGCTCGGCTCGCTGCCGGCCACCGACGAGGCCATCCGCGACGGGCGACTCTCGGAAACCCAGGTCAAGGAGATCACGAGCGCCGCCATCCTCCAGCCCGCCGCGGAGCAGGAGTTGGTCGATGCGGCGGAGAAGCAGCCGCTCAACGTGCTGAAGCTTCGCTGCCGCCGGGTCAAGGCGACCGGCCGCGGCCATCGTGACACGTACGAGGCCATCCGGCGAGGGCGCTACCTGCGGCACTGGACCGACACGGAGGGCGCAGTCCGGCTCGACGCTCGTCTCACACCTGACGACGGCGCCAGGGTGGTGGCCGCGGTCAAGGCCCATACCGACCTACTGGCCGATGAAGCAAGGAAGACAGGGCGAACGGAGTCCCACAACGCCTTGGCGGCGGACGCCCTGGTCAGCCTCGCCGGGTGCGCTTCAGGCCGACGCACCCGGCCCGGACGGAAGCAGGGAGGATCACGGGACAACCCAACGGGCCCGGCCACGATGATCCACGTTCGTGTCGACCACGAAGCCCTCAGGCGTGGCCACACCGAATCCGGAGAGATCTGCGAGATCCCCGGGATCGGACCGATCCCGGTGGAAGTGGCCAACCGGCTCGCCTCCGACTCGATCCTGAGCGTCCTGGTCACCGACGGCGTCGACGTGACTGCCGTGGCCCACGCCGGGAGGACCATCCCGGCATCCATCCGGCGAGCACTCATCGAGCGCGATCAGGTCTGCGTCGTGCCCGGATGCGAGGTTCGTGATCATCTGGAGATCGACCACGTCGAGCCGTTGGGCCGGGGCGGTCCAACCAGACTGTCGAACCTGGCCCGGTTGTGCCGATGGCATCACTACCTCAAGACGAGCCAGCATCATCGCCTCGAACCGTGCAACGGGGGGTGGCGATGGATCGTTCCGCCTGAACTCAAGACCGGCAAGGCCAGGCCGCGTCCGGGCTAGCCGGCCATCACCGTCGTGACCCGCCGTACCAACCCGGCCTGAGCCGCCTCAAGGCAGCTCGAGCCGCCTCAAGCCGGATCATCGTCTTCCGGCTCGCGCCTCCCGTCCGATTCCCCGCCTCGCCCGCCCGATTCCCCGTCTCTCCCGCCCGTACCCCAGCGCCGGACGGGCGCTGTAACTGAAGGATGTTCGGTCCCCACGTCATCCAGCCTCGGCAGCGGCGCCAGCATCTGCTCACCTGGCACAGCCGGCTCATCGTGCTCGGCCTCTCGACCGTGCTCTGCCCGCCACTGGGCCTCGGCGCGAAAGGCCATCTCACGGAGCGACTGCCCGGTGCGCCGGGCCGCGGCCTCGACATCCTGGTGCTCGGCCTTGATCCTTACCGCGGAGACCTTGATCCGTATCGGCTGGCCGTCGACCCAGACCGAGTCGAGCGTGCGGGCCGCCGGCCACCGTTCAGCCGCAGTCATCCGCACGCCGAGCGACCCCGTCGTCTCCCGGATGACAGCCCGCAGATCGGCTACAGCCGCCTGGTCGCCGAGCACATGCACCACCGAGCCCGGTCGACCCTTCTTCATGATCACAGGGGACAACCAAGCGTCATGAGCACCCGCTTCGAGCAACGCGCTGATGGCATGGGCCAGCTGCTCGCCCGTGGCGTCATCGACATTGGCCTCCAGTAGCGCGACGGGCTGGCCGGCATCGGAATCCGAGTCAGCGCCCGCCGCCGGGGCCGGCTCGAAGGTGGCATCGGTGCCGCGACGACGGTCGACCGATATCCCGGTGACCACCTGGGTACAGTTGGGCAGCTCGTCGAGCTCCAGCGAGCCGGCGCCGAACCCTTGACCAGAGACCCGCATCGACGGCATGGGCCCATATCCCGAGGAAAGGGTTGCCACGATGGCCGCCCCGGTCGGTGTGGTGAGCTCCACCGGAACGTTGCGTCCCCAGGTCGGCACTCCTTCGAGCAACGCCACCACCGCCGGTGCGGGATTGGGTAAGAGCCCGTGACCGGATCGGACCATTCCCGAGCCCGGTGGCCACCGGACTGGCCCGCACCTCGTCGATGCCGAGGACCTCGAGCGCCGCCGCCGTACCCACAACGTCGACGATGGTGTCGTGGCCCCCGACCTCGTGGAAGTGGACCTGATCCACCCGGCGTCGGTGGAGGTTCGCCTCCACGCCGGCCAACGCGGCGAAAATGGCGAGCGACCGGTGCGCCACCCGTTCGGGGAGACGGGCCTCCTCGATCAACCCGACGATGTGGGCGTGGGTCCGCACCACGACGGTGTCCTGCACGGTCACGATGGCCTGGGAGGCGGCGATGCCACCTCGAAGGACCGGCCGGACCTCGAGCGACCAGCCTGCGACGGGTAGTCGTTCGAGCAGGGCGACGACCTCGGCCAGGTCGGCTCCGGCGTCGAGCAGGCTGCCGAGTGCCATGTCTCCGGCGATCCCGGCGAAGCAATGGAACCATGCCAACGAGGGAGCTGGGTGGTGGCTGCCCCCGGCCCAACGGCCGTCGTCTGTCGGGTGGCCTTCGCCGGCAGGGCTCATGGCAGCAGCCGGGACACGGCGCACGCCGCGCCAAAACCGTTGTCGATGCCCACCACGGTGATGCCAGCGGCGCACGAGGCGTGCATGGCCAGCAGCGCCGTGACCCCTTCCAAGGCTGCGCCGTACCCGGTGCTCACCGGAAGGGCGACCACCGGCGCAGGCGTGATTCCCCCGACCAAACTGGCCAAGGCCCCTTCCATCCCGGCCACCACGACGACCGCGTCCGCCTCGGCGAGCTCGTCGGCCGAGGCCAGCAAACGGTGCACGCCGGCCACACCGCAATCGGCCAGGAGGTTCGGCGGCAACCCGAGGGCCGTCAAAGTGGCCGCACATTCCCTGGCGACGGGCAGATCCGATGTGCCTGCGGTCACCACCAGGGTGCGGGCCGCCCGGCGCAGGGCCGGCCGCCAGACAACGGTGGAGAGCTCCCCTCGGACGGTCGCCGCCCGTGGCCCAGCCGGTGGGGGTGCACTGGGCACCGGGGTGCTCGGCCATGGCCAGCGACACCTGGTCGACGTCGGCCCGGGTGAGGATGACCGGACCCTCCGGGAAGCAGTCGCCGGGGGAGATCGCACCACCCAGCAGCTCGCCGACGATCGACGAGCACTGCTCGGGGGTCTTGCCCTGTCCGTAGACCGCCTCGGGCAGGCGCTGACGAAGCCTGCGGTGATGGTCGACTTTGGCAAATCCCAGGTCGGCGAAGGGAAGACGACGGAGCCGGTGCACCGCCTCGTCGGGCGAGCACTCGCCCGATCGCACTTCGGCCAGCAGGCGCTGCAACGCGGGCTCATCCATGGCGTTCACTATCCTGCCTGGGTATGGCCACCGACGCATACCCAGGCACCTCGACGGCCACCGCGCTCCGGATCGGCTTCCTCGGGCCCGAGGGAACGTTCACCGAGGAGGCGCTTTTCAGCGAGCCCGACTATGCCCTGGCCGACATCACCCCGATGGGCTCGCTGTCAGAGGTGCTCGAGGCAGTACAGGGCGGCGGCCTCGATCTCGGGTTCGTCCCTCTCGAGAACGCCATCGAGGGGACCGTGCGGGACATCATCGACAGCCTGGTCTTCGATTTCGACCTGCGCATCCAACGGGAGGTGGTGCTCGACATCCACCTGCACCTGATGGCGCTCCCCGGCACGAGCCTTGCCGACATCGAGCGGGTGGCATCCATCCCCATGGCGACCGCCCAGTGCCGCCGCTTCCTCACCGAGAGGCTCCCGGCCGCCGAGACGCTGGCCACGAATTCCACCGCCGAGGCGGCCCGCCTGGTCGGCCAGCGCGACCCGGCGATGAACGCGCGCCCGACCGGGGCCATCGCACCCCGACTGGCCGCAACCCTCTACGGTCTCGACATCCTGGTCGAGGACGTCGAGGATCATCCCGAGAACCAGACCCGGTTCGTATCAGTCGGCCCGGTCCGGTATTCCGTCCCCCACCGGACACGACCGGACCAGCATCGCCTGCTTCCAACGCAGCGACCACCCTGGCAGCCTCTACGGGATCCTCGGGCAATTCGCGGCACGCAACATCAACCTGAGCAAGCTCGAGTCACGCCCGACCAAGAAGGCTCTGGGTGAGTACTGCTTCATCATCGACTTCGAGGGGCATATCGCCGACGCCGTGGTGAGCGACTGCCTTCGAGACCTGCACGCCGAGCTGGCGGGGGTCAAGTTCCTCGGCTCGTACCCCGCGGCCGGACCGAGGGGTCCGGCCATCAGGCAAGCGGCTGAGACGTCGGGACGCGAGGCGATCGAGTGGGTAGAGCAGCTGCACGCGGAGATAGGGGTGGACGGGGCCCTCTAGCGTCCCGAATACCCATCGGCCCCACCGGTTCGCATTGGGCCTGGGGCTACCCTGTCAGGCGTCCGGAGGGATGGCAGAGCGGACAAATGCGCGGCTCTTGAAAAGCCGTGAGGTGCAAGCCTCCGTGGGTTCGAATCCCACTCCCTCCGCTTTTTGTCAGTGATTCGTTCTCTTTCGAACCCAAGTGCCGGCGGGATCCCGCCCTCCGTCCGTGGAAGCCTCGAATTTCACCCCTTGGCGCCCGATGTGGCTCGTCACCGCACTCGGAGGCACACTACGACTGCCTCCGGCGCGATGTCCGACGAGGGGTCTCGAGCAGCTGACGGATCCAGTCACTGGATGCTGCCGCCGCGACAGTCTTGCCGTTCTCGTCAGCATCGGAGGCGCTCGCGCCCCATTCCAGCAGCAAGGCGATGATCCGGCCCTGTTCCTCCTTGGCCACTTCCGAGCCAGAGCCACTCTTGCCGGTGTTCTGAACGGCGAGGTGCAGTGGGGACGAACCGCTCTTGTTCATCAACCGCGGATCCGCACCGTTCTCGATGAGGGCGCTCACCGCCTCCGAACTGCGAGTCCGTACGGCTCGATGCAGCGGTGTCACCCCACTTTTGTCGAACGCGTTCGGATCCGCGCCTGCTTCGACGAGATAGCCAATCACCTCGCGCTGTGCGATCCGATCCCAGTATTTCGCTCCCGGGCTCCCGTCGGCAGCATAGTGAAGCGGTTCAGCGCCCTTCCGGTTGCGAGCGCGAACCTCAGCACCCATCGCTATGAGCGACTGCGTAAGTTCTGGCCGATTCGCGGCGGAAGCAATATGAAGCGCAGTGTCACCACGGTAGACGTAGTGACGGATCGGGGCGAGGAAGTAGGTGCGTGGGTCTTGGCGGCTCGCACCGATTTGAATTGGACGGCTCGCTAGCCCGCGCCCTGATTTCAGCCGTCGCGCAATGCCGTCATCATCACGTGACGCGATTGCACCGAAGAGGGCCAACAGGTCACCGTCGTCGGACCCGTCGAGCCGCACGTCAATCCGTGCCATCCGAACAGATTGCCTGCTCTGGCGCTCGTGCACCAGCGTCGGCCGAAATTGCCGCACTCTGCAATCAGCTCGGCGGCCCGGTGCTCACCTGGCCGTGCCAATCGCCGACCGCGGCCTTGTCACCAGGTTCTTCGCCGCAAGAGGGAGTCGCCGAGATTTAGGATTTCATGCCGCTGCGGACCGGTCTACGGATGAAAGGCAGCGCCAGATCCGGCGCATGCAGCCATGTAGTCGCGCCTAGCCGGCCCTCAGGTGAGGCGGCACCATCCGCCACTCCTCCATGACCCGCATGCAGGCCAGGCCGTCGGCGAACGACGGTGCGATCGGCTCGCCGCTCAGCACCGCATCACGAATCGTCGCTGTCCACGCCGTCATTGCCTGCAGGTGAGGATCACCGGACCGAGACTTGAATCCGAGATTCTCCGTGTCACGGTCCGCTCGGCGAAGCACGACACGCTGGTCCCCGATGTTCTCGATCGTTCCGTCCGTGCCTGTGACAACGATGCGCGGCGTCAGCGAGGCGCCTGCTGTGAATGAGGAATCCACCGAGGCCGTGGCTCCCGATCGAAGGTCGATCCAGCCGGTGAATGCGTCCTCTGCGTCGCATTGGTGGATGTTCCCGTCAGCATCGGGGCGCTCGGTGATATTGACCCAGGTCACCGCGCCGGCCCGGGCGACGTCGCCCAGTAGCCACCGGATGAGGTCGATGGCGTGCGAACCGAAGGCTCCGATCCAACCACCTCCCCGAGATCGATCGAACAGCCATCCCCATGGACGGAGCGGAATCCGTGAACCGGATGTCAATGCCGTGTAGGAAAGGTGCTCGGGCGACCCGATGGCTCCGGATGCGAGCAGGTCGGCCATGGCAAGGCGCGCCGGCTGGCAGCGGAATTCGAAGTTGAGAAAGTTGGCCACTCCTGCCGCCCTGGCTGCTTCGGTCATGGCGATCGCCTCGTCGACCGAAGTGCCGAACGGCTTTTCGCACAACACAGCGTGGCCCGCATCGATGGCCCAGGCCACATGTTCTGCATGGATAAACGGAGGCGAATGAACCGCTACGAGGTCGACATGAGAGCGGCAAAGTGAACGAACCAGGGACGGATCGCGGGCAGTGACGACGTCGACAACGTCACATCCTGATTCCCTGAATGCGCCGGCAACCACTCGTGAGCCGAATCCCGTTCCGATGACACCGACTCGCAACCGGCGCCGGCCTGGTCGATCCGGTTGTGAGCTCTGGGGCATGCGGTCGTCCTTCGGTGTCGGCGCGCTTCGAAATTTCCATCTGATCAGATAAACCGCGACGCGGGGCTCAGACCGTCACGGCTCGAGCCGGGTGGCGGCTCTCCGAACACTTCGACTGGGACGGGTATCGGCGTCAGGTGGATTTGCAGGTGCCCATGTCGATGACCACGTCGCCGTCCTGATTGGCGGTACGGAAGCGGGCGGTCGAGCCGTCGATCCAGATCGAGACCGTCAGCGTGTCGCCCGGGAAGGTCGGCCGGGAGAATCGACCCTCCATGGAGCGGAATCGAGCCGGGTCGGATCCGCACAGGGTGTGGAGGAGCGCCCGCCCGGTGAAGCCATAGGTACACAGCCCGTGGAGGATCGGGCGATTGAAGCCGGCGCGCTTGGCGAAAGCGGGATCGGAGTGGAGCGGATTTCGATCACCCGAGAGCCGGTAGAGCAGCGCCTGATCGGTCCGCGTCGAGTACGTCACCACCTCGTCGGGTGCCCGGTCAGGAATTGGATCTTGTCCCGCTGATGGCCCCCGGTCACCGCCAAAACCTCCCTCGCCTCGGATGAACAGACCGGTCGCCGACGCGAACATCGGGCGTCCGCTGGCGACGTCCACCGACTGCGACCCGGATCGTACGAGCGCACCCGAGCCCTTGTCATAGATGGCGGTCAGGGTCGATGTGCTGCTGATGGTGGCTTCGGGCGGGATCACCCCGAACAGCTCGATGGACTGCTCGGCATGGACCAGCATCGCCGGGTCGAACTCTCCGATCGACCTCCGGGGGCCGGCCGACGCACCGGCCACGGTGACGAACGTGGGGAGGACCGCTTGGCTGATGTCGGCGGAATTCTCCGTCGTGAACTCGAGCTCGAAACCGGTCGGGTCCGATGCGCCGGCGCCTACGCCGAGGGCGTAGAGGAGGCAATCGGTGGAGGTCCAGCTCCGTTCGGCCGGCTCCGATGACGACCCCACGGCATCGAGATTCAACGGCATGGCACCCTCCCGGCCAGTTCCCATTCGATTACGTACTTCTATGTAACATGTATTTGTGTTATTATCAAGCCGTGACTGATGGTCTGACCATCGATCGGTTCGCCCGGCAGGCCGGCACGACCGTGCGCCAGGTCCGCGCCCTCCAGACCCAGGGGCTCCTACCCCGCCCCAGCCTGGTCGGGCGAACCGGCTTCTACGGCACAGAGCAGCTGGACCGGTTACGGGCGATCCTGAGACTGCAGCGGGAGGGCTTTTCGCTGGCCGGCATCGCCGCGCTCTTGCTGGCGCTCGACACCGGCATGACCCTGGAACACGTCGTCGGCCTCCGCCGCCGGCCGGGCGGCGGGGTCGAGGCGATGGAGGACGAGGAGGAGGAGTTCGGAGGCTGGCCGGATTCGCCGAACGGTCAACTGCTCTCGGTGATTCCGATCAACCTGCAGGGCCTGTCGGTCGCCTCGTAAGGCGCGGACCATGACGGGCGGGAAGCCGGCGAAACGGTCGGCCACGGCGCGGGCGGCGGCGGGAACGCGGGAGTAGCGCCACGCACCTCGGCGCGAGCTATCATCGAGAGGTACCCGAGGCGGAAGCGAGGTGATCCGATGGCAGGCATCCCGTGCATCGAGACGGTAGAGCGAGCTTTCGGATCGGCCGGTGGTCAAACGCCGCCCAACGGGTCACGAGGGTCTGGCTTGACCGTGCCGACCTCTCCCGCGGTATTCCTCTGACTCCGCGCTAGAGGACCGCCCGGTCGGCTTCGGCCGATTCCCGCTCACCGTCGCCGCGCCGGCATCGTTGGCGCGGTCTGCCCGAGCCACGCAGCTTCAGCTCGCTGATCCATCTCTTGCTCGCCGATCCATGCCCTTCGTCTGGGGCAATTCGCTGCAAGCCAATCGCAACTGAGATCCCATGAACGACAGAACCCTTTTCCCCGCTGCCTCGACACGAGCGACCTTCGCCTACTGCTGGCGGCAGATGCGGCCTGACCGCGCCACGTTCATCGTGGCGTGGGTCGCCATCGCAGCCGGAACACTCGCCAACGCGGTCGCCGGACCGCTCATCTTCGCCACCCTGCTCGGGCGCATCTCCCAGCTGTCCGGCCGCGCCGGGTTGCTGTCCAGCTTCGGTCCATTGGTGGTGGCCTATGCCGTGGTCCTAGCTATCTCCACGGTGCTCTGGCGCATTGCCGGGTGGATGAATTGGGGAGCGACGCTCCGGGCCTTCGCGCGCTCCATCACCAACGGCTACGAGCACCTGATCGGACTCAGCCACCGATGGCATACCGACCGGCCGTCCGGAGAGGTCATCTCCTCACTTGAGACCTTCTCGTGGGCCTTCGTCGAGATCATCGACATGGGCACGTGGGGCGTGTTGCGTGTGTCGGTCACGGTGCTGGGCGCCATCGTGGTCCTCGCCCTGGTGGCGTGGCCCGTCGCCGTCGTGATGGCCCTCCTGATACTCGCCTTCACCGGTGTGCTTTGGCATCGGATGGGGAGTGTCGTGGCTGCCGAGCAGGAGTTCTCCGATACCCATTCCCAGGCCACAGGCGTGATCGCCGACACCATCGCCAACCTCACCACCGTTCGCACCCAGGCCGCCGAGGACGAGGAACGGGCCCACGTCGCCGACGTGGTGACCCAATCGGTCCGCGCCGACCTGAGGGCCAGGCGGGTCTTCACCTCGACCCGGCTTCAGATGGAGTCGTCGATGGCCGCGCTCAACTGGGTGGCGGTCGTCGTAGGCCTCGTGCTCGCCCTCCACCATGTGGTGGCTGCGGCCTCCGTATACCTGATCCTCTTCTATGCCACCTTCGTGGGTGGCGCCCTCGAGGAGTCGTTCGAGTTCGTCCGCTCGATCTCACGCGCCGCCGGCCGTTGCGCCAAGTTCGCCGGCATCGCCGATACCGATCCTGAGATCCGTGACGCCTCCGGTGCCACAGACCTGGTGGTCGAGCGCGGGTCGGTCGAGTTCCGTGACGTCACGTTCTCCTACCGCCGCGACGTGCCGCTGTTCAGGGGGCTGAACCTCCGCATCGAACCGGGGGAGCACTTGGGCCTGGTGGGGCCATCCGGCTCGGGAAAGAGCACGCTCACCAAGCTGGTCCTCCGCTTCATGGATATCGATGGTGGCTCGATACTGCTGGACGGCCAGGACATCTCGCGGGTGACCCAACACTCCTTGCGGAGATGCATCTCCTACGTACCCCAGGATCCCCAGATGCTGCACCGGACAATCGCCGAGAACATCTGCTACGGAGTCGACTCCCTGCGTGTCACGGACATGGACCTGGTGCGCGAGGTGGGTCGTGCCGCGCACGTCGACGAGTTCGTCCAGGAGCTCCCGGACGGTTACGAGACCATGGTGGGTGAGCGGGGGTTGAAGCTCTCGGGCGGCCAGCGGCAGCGTGTCGCAATCGCCCAGGCGATGGCCAAGCACGCGCCGGTGCTGATCCTCGACGAGGCCACCTCGGCCCTCGACTCGGAGTCGGAGGCCCTGGTGCAAGAGGCGTTGTGGCGGCTCATGGAAGGGTCGACCGCATTGGTGGTCGCCCACCGCCTGGCGACCATCGCCCGCATGGACCGCATCGTGGTCATGGACGGGGGCGGCATCGTTGAGGAGGGCACCCACGCGGCCCTGCTCGGGATCAACGGCGGTGTCTACTCCCGTCTGTGGCACCATCAATCCGGCGGGTTCATCGCTGCATGATCTGGCGTGGCCCACGGGCTGCCGCCTGATCCCGAACTCCAGCCTGATCCGGACCTTCATCCGGCCCTACTCGGCTCGGGACTTCACCGTCCGGTCGACCAGGTGCGAGGGCATCACGTCATAGTGGTCGTGCTCGGCCCGGAAGCGCCCCCGTCCCCCGGTGAGCGAACGGAGGTCGATCGCGTACCTCTGGATCTCGGCCGCGGGAACCATGGCGGTGATCTTCTGGGCACCGCCCTCGAGCGTGTCGGTCCCCTGCACCCGTCCGCGCCGGGAGTTGAGATCGCCGAGGACGTTGCCCTGCATCTTGGCGGGGACGATGACCTCGAGCAGCGAGATCGGCTCGAGCAGCACCGGGCCGGCGTTGGCCATGGCTTCTTTGAAGGCGAGCGAGCCGGCCATCTTGAAGCTCATCTCCGAGGAGTCGACGGGGTGGTGCTTGCCGTCCAGGCAGATCGCCTGCACGTCGACCACCGGGAAACCGTGCGGACCGCCCTGGGACATCGCCTCGACGATGCCCTTCTCGACCGCCGGGATGTACTGCCGGGGGATGGCGCCGCCCACCACCTGGTCGACGAACTGGAACCCTTCGCCCCGACCGAGGGGCTCGATGCGGACGGAGGCCACGCCGAACTGGCCGTGCCCACCGCTCTGCTTCTTGTACTTCCCCACCGCCTCGGCCGCGGCCGTGATGCTCTCCCGGTACGGGATGAGCACCTCCTCGGTCGCCACCTCGACACCGAACTTCCGGGAGAGGCGCTCCGCGGTCACCGACAGATGGGTCTCGCCCGTGCCCCGCAAGAGGGTCTGGTGCGTTTCGTCGACCCGCTCGACGATGAGGCTCGGGTCCTCGTCCTGCAGCCGGTGAAGGGCGGTCATCAACTTGTCCTCGTCGCCCTTCGATTTCGGCTTGATGGCGATCGACAGCGAGACGGACTCAGGATCCACCGAGGGAACGAGCAGCGGCGACCCCTTCGGCGCCAGCGTGTCCCCCGTCACGACATGGGCGAGCTTGGGCACCGCCACGATGTCGCCGGCCATGGCCTGGGAAACCGGGTGGGCCTCCTTCCCCTGCATCCGCTCGAGCACGTGCAGGCGTTCGTCGGTGTGGGTTCGGGAGTTGATCAGGACCGCGTCCGGCTTGATGGTGCCCGACAGCACCCGCAGGAGGGAGATCTTGCCCACATAGGGGTCGGAGATGGTCTTGAACACCCGGGCCAAGGGCGGGCCGGCCGGGTCAGAGGCCACATCGATCTCCGTATCCCCCGCACGCACACCGATGGCCGGGTGCGAGTCCGGGGCGGGAGCGATCTCGGCCAGCAGGGTGGCCAGGCGGTTGATGCCGATACCGGTGATCGCCGACCCGCACACGACGGGGAACACCACACCCTGTTCCACCCCGGTGGCTAGGGTGGCCTCCAGCTCGGTACTGGAGGGGACGTCCCCTTCGAGATAACGCTCCATCAGCTCGTCGTCGCCCACCACGATGCCCTCGACCAGTTGCTCGCGCACCTCGTGCTCGGTGGCGGCAAGGTCGTCGGGGATGGGGCCTGTCTGCGCCTTTCCGTTGTCGTAGGTGATGGCGGTGTCGGTCAGGAGATCGGCGATCCCTCTGAAGCCGGCCTGCCCGTCCACCGGCAATTCGAGCGGGGCAATCCCGGCGCCGAAGGCCTCGCGCAACTCGCCGAGGGTTCGGTCGAAGCTGGCCCGGTCGAGGTCGAGCTTGTTGATGAACACGAGCCGGGGGAGCCCCAGCTCGGCGGCGAGCTGCCAGGCGGCTTCCGTCTGCGCCTCGACACCGTCGGCCGCACTTACGACGACCACGACCAGGTCCACGACCGAGCAGGCCGACCGAACCTCGCCGAAGAAATCGGCGAATCCCGGGGTGTCGATGATGTTGAGCCGGACACCTTCCGCCTCGCACGGAGCGAGCGCCAACGAGAGAGACATATGGTACTTCAGCTCTTCAGGCTCGAAGTCGGTGACCGTCGAGCCATCCTCCACCTTGCCCTGCCGGTTGATGGCGCCGGTGGCGTAGAGGAGCGCCTCCGCCAACGTGGTCTTGCCCGATCCACTGTGCCCGATAAGGGCGACGTTGCGGACGGCGGGCTTGGTCATCAGTCGACCGGGCCCCTAATCGGCCCGCGGAACGAGATCCGACTCATCCCCGCTGGTGCCTCGTTCTTCGTCCGAACCACATGGTGCTACTCGCCCTTCTCCTCGGAGGGGTCCCCTCGGGATGGCTCTGCACGGTCTGCCGCAAGCGCCGATGCCGGTCCGCGGTATTCCGGGCTGTTATCACATCACATTTTCCGTGACGTTGCCCGGGGAGGCACTCGGGGCACACAGCCAGGGTCTTCGCGACCCCCCGAGGGTCGGTCGGGACGTCGGAACCGGTGGCTGGAGGCCAGCGTGGTGGGTGGCGACACAGCGGGCGCACGCGTGGACGGGCGACGCGGAGTTGGGCGATGCGGAATTGGGCGACGCGGAGTTGGGCGACGCGGAGTTGGGCGGCGGGGCCGGTTGGAGGGTGAGGTACCACGTCCCGGTGCTGCGTCAGGCGACGTCCACGTCGTTCCGCCGCCCATGGGCAGTGGCAGCAACCCGCCACAGATCGTCCCCGTAGCGGAGGACGAGCCCCGTTGTCGGGTCGGTGACCAGCTCGAAGTCGTAGTCGCCCGACCTGTATCGCCAGCGGTCGTCGGCGAGGCGCGTGTAGCGCTGCGCGTTGCTGACAACGTCCAGCTCCGGAAACCGCACCCACGCGGCGGTGATGATCCTCGTCTCGCCGACTTCGAGGTCGAGTCGACGGATCGGGACGGTGTTGGTGGCGGGCGTCCAGTCCAGATCGACATCTCCGCAGCCCTCAAGGTGCGACACCGGCACGCCGTCCAACTCCCATCCGTCCGCGTGATCCGACCGGAGCACCATCTCTCGAACCCCGGACGGTGTCGCGATCGTCGCCCGGGCCTCGCTCGGTCGCCACTGGCGGTCGATGGAGACGTCATAGTCGATGTGGCACGGAGTGTCCCCCAGCGGGAGTGCGGCAACGCCCTGTAATCGGTGGCCGTCGTGGCCTTCGAACAAGAAGGCATTGCTCACTGCTCAAGAGCAGTGAGCAATGCCAGACGACATGGTGTTCAACACAACTATCTGTCATCGACAGAGAACCTGGGTCATTCGCAGCTCCCGAGGATATGAAGCATGAGCAGGGTGGACGGTGCTGGAGGCGCCGCTAGGTGTAGTGCCCACAGACCTTGCTGACAGGGTCCACCCATAGGTGAAGCCCCCGGGGTGAGTGTGTAGCTGCCAAGCAAACGCACTCTCCGAACGGAGGCTCCAATGCACCGTAACGCTCGTCTCACCCCAGCTGGTCGACTGCTCCTCTGTCAGCGAATCGAGTCCGGCTGGCCCGTGGCTCACGCCGCTGCTGCCATGGGCATCTCTCGGGATCGGGCCTATGTCTGGTGGCACCGTTACGAGGAGGATGGTCAGGCAGGGCTGTGTGACCGCTCGAGTCGCCCTTACCGGTCGCCCTGCCAGACGAGGCCGTCCGTCGAGCGCCGCATCGCCGGTCTGCGACAGAAGCGAGGCCTCGGACCGGCGCGGATCGCTGGCATCGTGCGGGTCCCGGCCTCGACGGTGCACCGAGTTTTGGTCCGCCAGGGGCTCAACCGCCTTGATCACCTGGACCGGGCCACCCGCCTGCCGGTTCGCCGGATCGAGATGAGCCGGCCCGGAGAGCTCGTCCACGTGGACATCAAGAAGCTCGGCCGGATCCCGCGTGGTGGAGGATGGCGAGCCCACGGCCGTGGACGGGCGAACCGGTCAAGGGTGACACGGGTCGGTTACGCCTACGTCCACACCGCCATCGATGGCTATTCGCGACTGGCGTACTCCGAGGTCCTCGGCGACGAGCAGGGGCCCACCGCGGCCGGGTTCTGGCAGCGAGCCGAGCAGTTCTTCGCCGAGCACGGATTCTGGGTGGAACGTGTACTCACCGACAACGGCGCCTGCTATCGATCGCACGCCTTCTCAGCCGCGCTCGGCAGCGCCCGCCACAGCTTCACCCGGCCCTATCGACCTCAGACCAACGGCAAGGCAGAGCGTTTCAATCGCACCCTCCTGGCCGAATGGGCCTACCTCCAGACCTGGACCTCAGAAGGTCAGCGCAATCGCCGGCTTGTCCACTGGCTCCACATCTACAACCATCACCGTCATCACACCGCCATCGGGGGTCCACCCATCGGCCGTGTCAGCAACCTGGTTGGGCACTACAGCTAGATGCCGAGTTTGGCGCTCCGCAACCGGGCGGCCAGCTCCTCGTCACCTTTGATCTCGACACGGGCAGCCCCCTGCCGCCCGGATGCGAACAGCATCAGCTCACCGGGGTCGCCCTCCACGACCACGTGCGGTCCCGATCCCTTTACCTTGGCTGCACGGCCGGGCGAGGCCAGCTCGATGGTGGCGTTCACCTGCTTGGCCATGCCTCCCGGCCCGAGCCGGACCCACAGGGCGTCTTCCAGCTCACGGTTGATCGGGCGTGGCTCCCAGGATGGCTGAGCCCGCCGCAGGTCCTCCACATGGATGAAGAACTCGACGGTGTTCATCGGGCCGTCGAAGGGCCGCAGGACGAGGGGTGGACCACTGCGCACGCGCGCCACCAGCTCGGTCCAGGAAGTGTTGTCACGGATCGATCTACGAACCTTGTCGGTATGTCCGGCCAGGGGCGTCCAAACCAGGCCCGGGCCGCTGTCGGGCCGGCGTTCCCGCGCCACGATGTGGGCCGCCAGGTCGTCACCGTTCCAACCTTCGCAGAGCGTGGGGGCGTCGGGTCCGAGCTCGGTCAACAGATCGCTGAAGGCCAGGCGTTCCTGCTGGGCCAGATCTGCGCTCACCCTCCGATCCTAGGTCCGCGGTCCGACATACCCGCGCTGTGGCACCCGCGTCCGACGGATCGCCCACATCCAGCCAGGAGACCACGCCCGACGCCCGACGCCCGACGCCCGACGCCCGACGCCCGACGCCCGACGCCCGACGCCCGACCGACTACATTCGGCGCCACCGTCCGCCCGCGAGCGCCGACGGCACGCCGGATCAGCCGTGCTGCCACATCCGGCTCTGCAACGTCCGGATCCCGGGTAGCGCCGCGGCATCGAGCTGGGCGACCTCGTCCTCGTCGAGACGCCAACCGAGGGCGCCGGCGTTCTCCTCGGCCTGACGGCGGTTCTTGGCGCCCGGGATCGGCACCACTCCCTTGGCCATGACCCAGTTGAGCGCAACCTGGCTGGGGGACTTGCCACCGTGATGCTCGCCGATGCGGCGCAGCTCGGCGACCACCCCCTCGACCACGTCCATGGGGTGATTGGAGAAGTTGCGCTTGCCCGGCGGCGGGTTGGAGGCCGAGTACTTGCCGGTCAGCCGGCCCTGGCCGATCGGCGAATAGGCGAGCGGCACCACACCGAGCTCGCGGCACGCGGCCAGGAGGCCGCTGGTCTCGGGATGCCGCCGGAGAAGCGAGAACTCGATCTGGTTGGTGGCCAGGCGGAGACCTCGGGCGGCGAGAGCCTCGCTGATCGAACGCGTCTCTTTCGCCGAGTAGTTCGACACCCCGACGGCCTTCACCAGGCCGGCCTGGTGCACCCGGGCGAGAGCGTCTGCCAGCGCGGCGTGGGACCGCAGGCTGACCGGCCCGTGGATCTGATAGAGGTCGACGGCCGGGAGGCCGAGGCGTTCGAGCGAGGCCCGCAACGATCTCGACAGCGAGCCGCGGACATCGAGCTTCCACGGCATGGGCATGAACTTGGTGGCGATGGTCGCTCGCCGCGCCCGGTCGGGATCGGCGGCCAGCATCTCGCCGATGATCCGCTCGCTCTCACCCCGCCCGTAGACCTCGGCGGTGTCGAACAAGGTGGCCCCGGCGTCGATCGAGGCGTTCCAGGCCTCCCGGATCGAGGTTCGGTCGAGCTCGGAGTCGTAGCCGCCCATCCCCCAGGTGGAACGGTCCCCCCACGCCCATGTGCCCACACCGAGGAGCGGGACGGTGACGTCGGATCCGGCCAGAGTGAACGAATCGGTCATCACCTCGGTACGGTATCCGGTCCGGTCCCTGCGCCGCGGGCCCGCACACCCCCCAGATGGTGCCCGAGCCGGCTCGCCCCAACCCCCTGAACCCTGTCGTCGACCGCCCCGATGTGCTGGACTCACCTGCATGCAGGAGAGGGGACGCCCCGTCCGGGTCGCTGTCATCGGCGCCGGCATGGCCGGCATCCTGAGCGCAATCAAGCTCGCCGAGGCGGGGATCACCGACGTCACCGTCTTCGAGAAGGCCGACGGGGTCGGGGGCACCTGGCGCGAGAACACCTATCCCGGGCTGTCCTGCGACGTGCCCTCCCACCTCTACTCGTACTCGTTCGCCCTCAACCCCGAATGGAGCCACCGGTTCTCCCCCGGCCCGGAGATCGCCGCCTACTTCGAGCGGGTCGCCCGGGACCACGACGTCCTGCCCCACGTCAGGTTCGGCGAGGAGGTGGTCTCGTGCTCGTTCGTAGACGGTGGCTGGCACCTGACCATGGCATCAGGTGACGAGGCCGACGCCGACGTGGTCATCGCCGCCACGGGTGTGCTGCACCATCCCAGATATCCCGACATCGACGGTCTCGAGACCTACCAGGGTGCGATGTTCCACAGCTCCCGGTGGGACCACCGGATACCGCTGGACGGCGCCCGCATCGGGATCATCGGTACCGGTTCGACCGCGGTTCAGATCGTCTCCGGAATCATCGACCGGGTAGGAACCCTGTCCCTCTTCCAGCGGACCGCGCAGTGGATCATGCCCGGGGAGAATCCGCCGATCGCCGAGGAGGAGCGGACCGATCTGCGCCGCAATCCCGAGCGCCTGCGCGAGGTGCATCAGGGCCTCTCGGACCTGTTCGACCTCTTTGCCAACGCGGTGGTGGACACCGGCTCTCCCGAGCTCGCCATGGTCGAGCAGGCATGCCTCGCCAACCTCGAGGAGAACGTCCGGGACTCCGAGCTGCGCGAGCGTCTCCGCCCGGACTACCGCGCCGCCTGCAAGCGCCTCATTCTCTCGCCCGACTTCTACGAGGCCATCCAGCGACCAAATGCCGAGCTGGTGACCGAGCACATCCAGCGGATCGAGGCCGGTGGGGTCCGCACCGTCGACGGCCGGTTGCACGAGCTCGACGTGCTGGTGTTGGCCACCGGTTACAAGGCCAACGCTTTCATGCGCCCGATGCGACTGACCGGGCGCCATGGGATCACGCTCGAGCGGGCCTGGGATCCCCGTCCGGTCGCTTACCTGTCGGTGTCGATCCCCGACTTCCCCAACTTCTTCATGTTGAACGGTCCGAACGGACCGGTCGGCAACTTCTCGCTCATCGAGGTGGCCGAGCTCCAGTTCGGCTACATCATGCAGCTCATCGACCGAGTCCGCTCGGGCGAATGCCGGGAGGTTTGCGCCACCCGCGAGGCGTTGGACCAGTTCGAGCGGGAGCGGGCGGAGGCGGCGAAGAACACGGTGTGGGTCACCGGATGCCGCAGCTGGTACCTGGACGACCGGGGGTTGCCGGCGGTGTGGCCCTGGCCGTTCCTCAGATTCAGGGACGAGATGAAAGCACCCGACCCTGCCGCGTTCGAATTCGCGTGAGCCCGCCAGTCGATCGCCTCGCTGACCAGGGCGACGTGGCGGATCGCACCGACCCGATGCGGGGCCTGGTCGGCGCCAAGTCGGCCGGGCCGGCCGTGTCCTTCGGCCGCCGCATCACCGATCTGGCCGAGGCCGATCCGCAACGGCCCGCAATCACCTGTGGCCCTGACCGGCTCACCCGGGCCGAGCTCGAGGCCTCTGCCAACCGGCTGGCCCGGCGTCTCGCCGACTCGGGAGTCACCCATGGCTCCATGGTCACCATCGCCCTACCCAATTCGGTTGAGTTCCTGGTCGCCGCGGCGGCGGCCTGGAAGCTCGGTGCCATCCCCCAGCCGGTGAGCCCCAAGCTCCCGGCGCGCGAGCTGCACCAGGTCGTCGAGCTGGCCGCGCCACGTGCCGTCCTCGGTGCCGAGGGTCGCCTCGACATCGACGCACTCGGTCCCGGGAAGCCCGGGGGGCGCCGGCAATGCTCACCATCGACCAGCTGTGGCCGTCCGATCTGGACGACAGTCCGCTCGAGGACGCGGTCAGCCCGGCATGGAAGGCCCCGACCTCGGGGGGATCGACCGGGACGCCCAAGCTGATCGTGTCGGGCGATGCCGGGCTGATCCGTCCCGATGGACCGGCGCCGCTCCTGTTCGAGCCCGGCGATTCCCTGGTGATGCCCGGACCCCTCTATCACAACGGGCCCCTGGTCTGGACATGCCAGGCCCTGCTGTGGGGTGGCCATGTCGTGCTTCTCCCCCGGTTCGACGCCGAAGCCACCCTGGCCGCAATCGCCACCCACGGGGCGCAAGTCATCTACCTCGTGCCGACCATGATGAAACGCATCTGGCGCCTTCCCGAGTCCGTGCGGGATTCCTTCGACCTCTCCTCCCTCCGGGTCGTCTGGCACCTCGCCGAGCCCTGCCCACCATGGCTCAAGCAGGCGTGGATCGACTGGCTCGGCCCCGAGCGCATCATCGAGCTCTATGCCGGAACGGAAGGGCAAGTGGCCACCATCATCACCGGCACCCAGTGGCTGGCCCACCGTGGTTCGGTGGGACGCCCCATGAACGGCGAGATCGCGATCTGCGATCCGGAGGGACGAGACCTACCACCGGGAGAGGAGGGCGAGGTATGGCTCCGGGGCCGCCGCAAGTCGCCCTCGTACCACTACGTCGGCGCCAAGCCGCGCCGCCGGGAGGGCGGCTGGGAGTCGCTTGGCGACTGCGGCTGGCTCGACCACGATGGCTATCTCTACCTGGGTGACCGTCTGTTGGACATGATCCTCACCGGCGGCGCCAACGTCTACCCGGCCGAGGTCGAAGCGGTCCTCCTGGAGCACCCCGCCGTGGAGAGCTGTGCCGTCATCGGGCTTCCCGACGAGGATCGGGGCAACGTCGTCCACGCCATCGTCGAGGCAGGCCCGATCCGGACGAGCGAAGCCGAGCTCACCGGGTTCCTGGCCGAGCGGCTGGTCGCCTACAAGCTTCCCCGGAGCATCGAGTTCGTCGACGAGCCGCTGCGTGACGACGCCGGCAAGGTCCGCCGGTCAGAGCTCCGTGCGGCGCGCGTCGGTCGGGACAAGCCCGCGCCGTTCTGACCCGCACCAGCTCCGGCCGGATCACCCCGGAACGAAGTCGCCGGTCGAGACCCGCAGGTCTCGCACCAGGCGGATCAGCTCATGCATCTCATCGTCACCGAGCGCGCCGACGCCGAAGCGGATGGCGTTCACCGAGTCGGTGGCCTTGCTCACCAGCGCCCGCCCTTCCGGGGTGATACGGGCAAGGGTGGCGCGCCTATCGGTGGGATGTGGAACTCGCTCGACCAGCCCGTCCTGGGTCAGCCGGTCGACGATGTTGGTCACGCTGGTCGGGTGGATCATCAGGCGCTGGCCCATCCGCCCGAGCGGCAGTTCCCCCCGGCCGGTGAACGACAGGAGGACGAGCGCCTCGTAACGGGCGAAGGTCAAGCCCAAGGGGCGCAGCGCTCCGTCGACGGCGCGGAGCACGAGTTGCTGGGCCCGCATGACCGATGTGGCGGCGGCCATGGCATTGGCCGCCTCGGGCCAACGACGCGCCCACTGGCGCTGGGCCTCCTCGATCGCGTCGAAGGAGAGCGGACGGGTCACTGGCGATCGCCGGCTATGCCGACCGCGAATGCACGGTCATGTCACACGTTGCGGCGGTAGACACCGCCGACCTCGAACAGGGTCTGGGTGATCTCGCCCAGCGACGCGCACCGCACCGTCTCCATGAGGCACTCGAAGACGTTGGCACCGGACAATGCCGTTTGGCGAAGAGCAGCCAGGGCCGGGGCCCGCTCGCTGGTGTGGCGCCGGTGGAAGGCGGCCAGCCGCTCGATCTGGCCCTGCTTCTCCTCCTCGGTCGCCCTCGCCAACTCCAGCCGCTCCGGCCCGGAGTCGCCACCCGGGGCGGCGGGCGCAGTGAACGTGTTCACCCCGATGATGGGCAGCGAACCGTCGTGCTTGGCCTCCTCGTACGCCATCGAGTCGTCCTGGATCCGGCCCCGCTGGTAGCCGGTCTCCATGGCACCGAGGACACCGCCCCGGTCGGACAGACGGTCGAGCTCGGCGAGCACCGACTGCTCGACCAGATCGGTGAGCTCCTCGACGATGAAGCTCCCCTGGAGGGGATTCTCGTTGACAGCCAGGCCCCACTCCTGGTTGATGATGAGCTGGATGGCCAGCGCCCGGCGCACGGAATCCGGCGTGGGCGTGGTCACCGCCTCGTCGAAGGCGTTTGTGTGGAGGCTGTTGGCGTTGTCGTAGATGGCGCACAGGGCCTGGAGGGTGGTCCGGATGTCGTTGAAGGCCATCTCCTGAGCGTGGAGGGAACGGCCCGAGGTCTGGATGTGGTATTTGAGCTTCTGCGAACGCTCCCCGGCGCCGTACCGGTCGCGCATGGTGATGGCCCAGATCCTGCGGGCGACTCGTCCGAGCACCGTGTACTCCGGGTCCATGCCATTGGAGAAGAAGAACGAGAGATTGGGGGCGAAGTCGTCGACGGCCATACCCCGGGCCAGGTACGACTCCACGTACGTGAACCCGTTGGCCAATGTGAAGGCCAGCTGGGTGATGGGGTTCGCTCCGGCTTCAGCGATGTGGTACCCGGAGATGGAGACGGAGTAGAAGTTGCTAATCCCGTTGCGGACGAAGAATTCCTGGATGTCGGCCATCACCCCGAGCGAGAACTCGGTCGAGAAGATGCATGTGTTCTGACCCTGGTCCTCCTTGAGGATGTCGGCCTGCACCGTGCCCCGGACGGTCCGTAGGGTCCGGGCCCGCAGGGCGGCGGATTCCTCCGCAGTGGGTGGGCGACCGTGCTCGGCGGCGAAGTAGTCCATCTGCTGGTCGATGGCCGTGTTGAGGAACATGGCCAAGATGGTGGGCGCGGGGCCGTTGATGGTCATCGACACCGACGTGGTCGGGTCGCACAGCTCGAACCCGTCGAAGAGGACCTTCATGTCGTCGAGGGTGGCGACCGAGACGCCGGAAGTGCCGATCTTGCCGTAGACGTCGGGCCGTATGTCGGGATCGCGACCGTAGAGGGTGACCGAGTCGAACGCCGTCGAGAGGCGGGTGGCGGGCTGGCCCTCGGCCAGCAGATGGAAGCGCCGGTTGGTGCGCTGCGGGTCGCCTTCACCAGCGAACATCCGGGCCGGGTCCTCGTTGTCTCGCTTGAACGGGAAGACGCCCCCGGTGAACGGAAAATGACCGGGAAGGTGCTCCGATCGGAGCCAGCGGAGCAGGTCCCCTTCGTCACCCATACGGGGCAGCGCCACCCGGGGGATCGGGGTGCCCGAAGGTGAGGTTCGCCAGAGCGGGATCTGGCGGTCACCTCCTCCACCGGGCTCCAGTTGGTCCGACGGAACCGCCGAGTCACTCGCGCTCACCGGCTCGGCCGCGGCGCGCTCGCCCCGAAGGCGGGCGAACTCGTCGAGAAGCGTGCGGTCGGCCACATCGACCCGGCCGGCCGCCTCCTCGGCCAGCCCCGACAGCACGGCACCGCCGGGTCCGGCCAGCTGACCGGCCTCCTCCAGCACCGCCCGGGTCGTCGCCAGGTGCTGGGCGCGCCGCACCTGCTCGGCCCGCCGGCCTGAATCGGCGTGGTAGCTCCGCACCGTCGTGGCGACGTCGGCCAGGTACCGGACCCGGTCGGCGGGAACGATCGGTGACCCGCTGGGCGAGACGGTGGTCGTCACCGGGCTCAGGATCGGCTCGCCCACCGTCAGGCCACGGTCCGACAGCTCATCCCGGAGGAACTGGTACAGGGCGGTCGTCCCCTCGTCGTTGAAACGGGCGGCCACCGTCCCGAAGACCGGCACCGGCTTGGGCCTGCTGGAGGACACGGGGTCAGCCTCGGCACGGACACGACGCCACTGGCGCTCGACCGAGCGGAACGCATCCTCGGCGCCCCGGCGGTCGAACTTGTTGATGGCCACGACGTCAGCCAGGTCGAGCATGTCGATCTTCTCCAGCTGTGACGGGGCGCCGAACTCCGGGGTCATCACGTACAGGGACACATCCGCCACGTCCACGATGGCAGCGTTGCCCTGGCCGATGCCGGGAGTCTCGACGATGACCAGGTCGAAGCCGGCGGCTCGGTAGGCGTCGATGACGGCTCTCACCGAGGCAGGGACCTCGGAGCCACTCCACGAGTGGCCATCGACCGGAAGTACACCTGTGGTGTGTGGATCGAGTTCATTCGGATGCGATCCCCGAGAAGAGCGCCGCCGCTCCGTCGCTTGGAGGGGTCGACGGCGAGCACTGCGATCCTCAGCTTGTCGCCCTGGTCGATGCGGAGCCGGAGGATGAGCTCGTCGGTGAGAGACGACTTGCCGGAGCCGCCGGTGCCGGTGATGCCGACAACCGGCACGTCCCGACGCCGAGCCGCGGCCGACAACGACTCCGCCACCGCCGGGTCGAGCGACTGCGACTCGATGGCAGTGACGGCCCGGGCCAGGGCTCGGATGTCGCCGACCACGACGTCGTCGGCCCGAACTGGTCCGGTAGCTACCAGATCGACGTCGCACTCCTGGACAAGGATGTTGATCATCTGCGGCAGCCCGAGACGTTGGCCGTCGGTCGGCGAGAAGATCCGCTGCACCCCATGGGCCTCGAGCTCGGCGATCTCGGATGGGATGATGACCCCGCCCCCGCCCCCGTAGACCTTGATGTCGCCCCTTCCCTCCTCGGCCAGCCGGTCGACCAGGTACTTGAAGTACTCGAGGTGGCCACCCTGGTAGGAGCTGACCGCCACCCCCTGCACGTCCTCGGCGACCGCCGCCTCCACCACCTCGTCGACGGACCGGTTGTGGCCGAGGTGGATCACCTCCACCCCTTGGGCCTGCAGCAGTCGCCGCATGATGTTGATGGCGGCGTCGTGGCCGTCGAAGAGGCTGGCCGCGGTCACGAACCGCACCGGATGGCGAGGACGGTGGAGCTCGGCCACCGACGAACGATTCATCGGCCATACGATAATCGGATTTCCTATTATTCGCCAGGCCTTTCAGAGCTGGTCGGATCCCGGCGAGCGCCCGGTCGACCAACGGCCGGCCGGCCCGTCAGCCGGCGGGCAGCGCGTCGGCCAGTCGGGCCAGAGCCACCTCGGTGCGCGCCCCCCACCAGAACAGGTCCTTGCCGTCCAAGAACACGATGCGGGCGATCGGCTCCAGTTCCGCCGCCTGGCGAGTCGAGAATGGATAGGGCTCGCTGGGAGCCAGCACCAGATCGGGGTGCCGCTCGGCCGCGTCGGCCAGGGTGACCGTCGGGTACGGGCCGTCGGCGTGGAACACGGTCCGGACACCGAGATGCTCCAGGAGCGACGCGCCGTAGGTGGGAACGCCCAGGGCCATCCACGGTCGCCTCCAGATCGGGATGAAGGCCAGGGCACGAGGTGGTCGGGGCGGGCGTAGGTCGGGGGGCGTCCAGCGCACTTCCACCCGCTCGGCCAACGCCGACACCTCTGACAGTGCGTCGGCCAACGAACGAACGGAGAGCGCCTGCACGGCGATGCCGCGGGCGACGAGGGTGGCGTGGTCCTCGCGCCGGTTCTCCTCGGTGTCCATCACGACGAGGTCGGGGGCCAACTCAATGATCTGGTCGACAGCCGGGTTCTTCGTCCCGCCCACGTGCGGGAGATCCGGTCGTTCGCAGAAGCGTGTACAGGCGATCGGCTCGCGGCCCCAGGCCGACAACGTTTCGGTAACAGAGGGGACCAGGCTGACGATCCGCATGCCGCGCTGATCAGATGTCCAACGGCGATCTGGGAGCGACCATCGGCCTCGGTGCGGAGATCACGCGGCGCGTGGACCCGGAAGGCTGAGGTCCCTTGCCCCTCGCTCCGTCACCGGGACGGCCAGACCCGACGCGCCCCGGTTGTCCGGAGCCCGCCGCCGGCTGCGCACGAGCAGCATCGCGGCCACTCCGACGAGAAACACCAACATGGCCAGGAAGTACGAGCCCCCGAGGACGAGCTGCCAGCCGTGCTCGTGCAATTCCTGGTCCGCCCCATGGGGCAGGGACCAGATCGGCGCGATCCAGAACCACACGGCTGCCGCACCAGCCCAGAGCCAGCCTCCCCGGGGGCGGTCATCGGCCAGGCAGAGCCAGGCCAGGATGGGGACGACCCAGACCATGTGGTGGACCCACGTGATCGGTGACACCACCATGCCGACCGTGGCGCACACCAACACGCCGAGTAGGGGCGAGGACCGCCGGTACGCCCACACGGCGAGGGCCATGCCGGCGACAAGAACGATCAGGTCCAGTCCGTAGTACACGGAGTGCGGCACAGCCCGGTGGTGGAAGCGTTCGAGCACTCCCGACAGACTCTGGTTGCTGATGTAGTCGTTCCCTCCCACCCGGCCGGCGTCGAAGGCATACCGGGTCCAGAATTGCCACGAGGTGCTCGGTCCGACCGCGGCGACCACCAGTCCCACGCCGACGAACGTGACCAGCGCCACGACCGCGCTCCGGCTGCGGCGGACAAGGAAGAGGAAGGGCACGAAGATGAGGGGCGTGAGCTTGGCTGCCGCGGCCAGCCCGGTCAGAGCGCCTTGCGGGACGACCGTGCCTCCCAGTCGGACACGTGCGGTCAGGTCGGCGAGGATCATGGCGACCAGGATGAGGTTGACCTGTCCGTAGGCGAAGGTGAGCCCCACCGGGTCCAGCCACACGGCCGGTGTCATGAGCACGAGCGACCACTGGGCCAGCGCCCGTCTCGACAACGTGGGGCGGGCCGCCCGCAGCGAGAGGGCCACGAGCGCCGCCAGGGCGGCCAGGTTGAGCAGAGCCCAGAAGTACTGGGCCGGCTGGCGGGGCACCAGGGTCAGCGGGCTGAACGCCAGTGCCGAAAAGGGGGGATAGGTGAATCCCAGCTGGGGCGAGGGGTACTGGACGGAGTAGAGGTGGCCGCCGAAGAAGTGCGAGCCCCCCATCATGTAGATGTCGAAGTCCAGGGGGGAGCGGTGCACCTCGAGGAGCACTCGCAGTGCGGCCAGGCCAGCCGAGACCCCTCCGACGAGCCACACGACCTGGTCGGGGAGGTGCCGGCGCCTGGCGATCCCACGGGACCGGCCCGGGTGCAGCGTCTCGCTAGCCGGCGCCACGCCTCAAACGATACCCCCTGCTCGGGGGTCGGGCCCAACCGCCTCGGGCTCGACCGGAGCCGGGATCCCAGACCCGATCAGGCCCGGCGGGCGGCTCCGGGTCGGCCGTGGAGTTTGACAATTCGATGAGCAATTTTCGCGGGCTAACGTTGCTCTGATATTTCGGTCACGGTGCCCTAATGCAGGGCGGGGTCCGGATGATCCGGAGAAGGAGCTACGTGGGAACGCCCGCCTTGGTGCAGGAAGTCCAGACGCCCCATCGAACCAGCCCCCCGGCTGCCCCTCCCCTAGCTGCCTCGATCGTCATCGGCACCTGCGGTGCGCTCGGCATGGTGCTGACCGGCACCCGGATCGGTGCGATTCCCGGCGACGGCTACCTCTGGTTGTTCTCCCTGCCGGGTCCCTCGTCCCTGGTGTCGGTGACCTTCTACGTGTCGATCGCCGTGCTGATCGTCGGATGGGTCGGGGTCGGTCGGGTCGCCTTCGCTGGCCGTCTGACCGTTCGGCGGGCCTGGGTGACCCTCGCCGCTTGGGGACTCCCGTTCCTCCTCGGGCCCCCGTTGTTCAGCCGTGACCTCTACAGCTACGTCGGTCAGGGCTTCGTCGCCCATCGCGGTCTCGATCCCTACTCGGTCTCACCGTCCGTCCTCGGTCCGGGACCGGTGCTCGCCTCGATCGCCGGGGTCTGGCGTCACACCTTCTCCCCGTACGGGCCGTTCTTCGTCGCCACCTCAAGGGGAGTCGTCGATGTGGCCGGCGGTTCACTCATGGGCGAGGTCCTGGCTTTCCGGATCCTCGAGTTGATCGGGGTGGCACTCATCATGGTCTCGCTGCCGCCCCTGGCGCGCCACCTCGGCACCGATCCCGGCATCGCCCTCTGGCTCGGCGCGCTGAGCCCCCTCGCCCTGTTCGGCTTCATCTCGTCCGGCCACAACGACGCCCTGATGATCGGCCTGCTGGTGGCAGGCGTGACCGTGGCCGTCACCGGCCGCCTCATGGCGGGCGTTGTCCTGTGTGCCGCAGCCGCCACGGTGAAGTTACCGGCCGCGGCAGCGATCATCTTCCTCGTGGCCGACCGGTGCCGGCAGATCACGGCCGACCGGCGCCGAGTGGTGATCGCCCAGGCCGCGGCGGCGACTGCCGCGGTGTTCATCGGGGTGACGCTGATCTGCGGCTACGGCTGGACCTGGATGGGGCCGGGCGCCCTGCACGTCCCGACCGAGCTCCGGGTGCTGACCACGCCGTCGGTGTCCGTCGGGACCCTGGTATTCCACCTGTTGCACCCGCTCGGCATCCCGGTCACCAGGTCCGCAGTCGTCACGGTCACCCAGTACGTGTTCGCGCTTGCCGCCATCGGTGCCTGTGTGTGGCTGCTCGTGACCCTGGGCCGACATGAGGTGGTGCGATCGCTCGGGCTGGCTCTCATCCTGATCGTCGTCGGGAGCCCGACCGTGTGGCCCTGGTACCTGCTCTGGGGCCTGGTGCTGCTCGCCGCCACCACCGCCCAGCGGTCGAAGGTGCTCGCGGTGGTCGCGGCGTTGGCCATGTTGTTGGTGGGGCCCGGAGGGAGTCCGCGACTGCTCGGCAACTCGTACATCCTCGTCTCTGTGGCCACGGTCGCCGGCATCGTCTGGTTGATGCGCGGCCGACGGTGGCGATCGGTGGTCTCCGGAAATGCCGCCTGAACCGCGCCTGGCTCCGCCGTTCGGGCACCCGGCCGGGCCGGAGGCGGGCCACGCGGTCGACGCGGTCGACGCGGTCGACGCGGTCGACGTGGTCGACGGGAGCCACCCGGTCCCGGCGGTTCCGGCGGTCCCGGCCGCGCTGGACGGGGTCCGACCGGAGCTCGCCGGAACACCGAATGGACCGGGTGTCGTGGCCGAGCTCGACCTCGGTTCGTCAGGATCGATGGCCGTCGGGGCGGCGGCTGAGTCCGGGCTGACCGAAGCTCGACCCCGATCCCGACCCGAGAGCCTGCTCCAGCCCCCGGTCGAAACGCCACTCCGGATCGAGCCCCCACTCCGGATCGATCCCCCGCTCCGGCTCGAGCCCGAGCTCCCGCTCGAAGAGCAGCTCCCGCTCGAAGACCAGCTCTCCCCCCGGCCCCCGCTCCAGCCGGACCCGCCGTCGACCCGGGCGAAGCGCTTGACCGCCGTGATCCGATCGTGGCCGGCTTGGATCGTGCACCCGGTGCTGATCTATCTCGCGTCAAGGGCGCTGGCTTGGGCCACCCTCACCATCACCAGCATCTTCACCCGGGTGGGGATGGCCGGCGAGATCGACCGCTGGGACAGCCGGTGGTTCATCCGCGCCGCCCGGTTCGGCTGGCCGAGCCAACTGCCCCACCACAACGGCCACATCGCAGCCAACACCATCGCCTTCCTGCCGGCCTTCCCGCTCAGCTTCCGCTGGCTCTCCCATCTGACCGGCGTGTCGCTGCTGACCGCCGGCGTCATCGTCACCTCCGTCTCGGGACTCACCGCCATGGTCGGCGTCTGGCTTCTGATACGCGCCTACGCCGATGAGCGCGCAGCCGACCGGGGCACACTGATGCTGGCCGTGTTTCCGGGGTCGTTCGTCTTGAGCCTGGTCTACTCGGAGGGATTCGTCCTCACGTTCGTGGCCTTCGGGCTCCTGGCCCTCATACGCAAGCGCTGGCTGCTGGCCGGTGTCCTCGGAATGCTGGCGACGGCTACGACGCCGATAGCACTGGCCTTCGAGGTCAGTTGCCTGTGGTGCGCGTACCGAGAAGTGACCGAGGACCGCAACTGGCGCTCTCTCCTGGCGCCCGTTCTGACACCGCTCGGCTTCCTCACCTATCAGGTCTGGCTGTGGATCCATACCGGAAACGTGTCGGCCTGGCGCCTGACCGAGCGCGGAGGTTGGAAGAGCTATCCGTCCCTTGTCTACGCCGCCCACACGGTCGGTGTCTTCCTCAAGGACCCGATCGCCACCAACAAGACGGACGACCTGCTGTTCGCCTGCACTGTGTTGACGGTGATCGCCGCCGTGATCGCCATCCGTTCCCGACTCCCGGTGCCGATGCTTCTCTACGGCCTGGTGGCGGCAGGGATCGCGTTCGTCTCCGCTCCGGTGGGGCTGCGCCCCCGGTTCATCTTCCTGGCTTTCCCCCTGGTCGTCGCGGTCGGGACGTGGCTTCGGGGCCGCGCCTATATCTGGGTGGCGTCGGTCTCGGCGGCGTTACTGATATTCGCCACCGCGTACGAGGTGAGCTCGTGGGCCGTCTTTCCGTAAGGGGGCCCGGTCCGAGAGAGCGCGACTCTGGCCAAGTCCTCGACGGTCCGCCGGAGCGCCGGCCGGTGCCCGGGCCGATCACGGCCGTGGCGCCCCCCGGGGAGATCGCCGGAACGGCGCCAGGCAGTGGGCCGCATGGCGCCGAGACCGAACCACCTCCCCCGAGCACACTCCCGAGCGGGAGCCTCGGCCTCCTGACCCCATCTGTGCCGACCGAGCGGGAAGGGCGCGGCGCCATAGACATCGGCAGTGGCGTCGGCAGCAGTGGCAAGGGCGACAACGGCGACAACGGCGACAACGGCGACAGCCTCTCGCCGGAGCAGCGACCGACCACACTCGACAATCTAGGGACGACGATCAGCGTCGGTACGGCAGAACGTGCCGCCTGGAGCCTCGTCTGGCTGACGGTCATCATCGGCGGCCTCGGGCTATGGGGCGCGTGGTCCGCCTGGCCGCCGGTGGCAGTACTCGCCCCGTTGGTGGTCCTGATCGGCATCGGAGGTTTGGCCGCGTCGTGGATCGTCCGCAGTCCGCGCTCGCCGGTCCTCCAGCTCGGGGCGTTGGCGTCGGTAGTGGGCTCGACGCTCGCCCAGCAGGGGATCTCCATCCACCTCCGCCAGTTCTACAGCACCGATTCCGGCGCCTTCAATCAAGCCGCAGCGCGCCTCTTGCAGCATGGACGCAACCCGTACACCTCGACGATGGCATCGGCGGCGGGCCTGCTGCAGCATCCGGCGGACAACTGGACCTACACGATCAGCGGCGGCTTCGTAGACCACGTCTCCTACCCGGCCGGTTCGTTCTTGCTGCCGTGGCCGGCGCTGGCGTTGGGCTTCAACCACGCCGTCGTCGACTGGATGGACCTTTTCGCCTGGCTCCTCACCGGCGTGCTCATATTCGCCCTACTGCCCGGTTCGCTGCGCTGGCTCGGGTGCCTGCTCCTGACGGTGCCGATCTTCGCCGCCATCTTCGGATCGGGCGGCACCGACGCCTCGTTCCTGCCCTTCATGGTCCTCGCCGTATGGCGGTGGGACAGGTTCGCGCTCGGACGCGGTGGCGGTTGGGTGCGGTGGATGAGCCCGGTGGCTCTCGGGCTGGCCTGCTCGATCAAGCAGACGCCGTGGTTCTGCATCCCGTTTCTCGTCTTCGGGGTGATGATCGAGGGCCGCCGGGCCGGGCGCCGACCGCTGAGGACCGCCGCCGCCTATCTGGCGGTAGTCGTGGGCGTCTTCCTCGCCGTCAACCTGCCGTTCATCGTGTGGTCGCCGGTCGCCTGGGCCCACGGGACGTTTCTCCCGTTCGCCCAGCCACTCGTCGCCGACGGGCAGGGTCTGGTCACCCTGGTGCTCCACGGGTTCGCCCACGGGGTCTCGCTGCCACTCCTCACCGTGGCGGGCCTCCTTGTCCTCCTGTCGTTGTTGGTCGCCTTCGTGGTGGCCTATCCGGTGATGAAGCGGATCTGGCTGGTACTCCTGCCGCTCTCCTTCTTCGTCGCCCCGCGGAGCCTCTCCAGCTACCTGCTCGATCTGTACCCCGCCGCGCTCGTGGCCGCGGTGAGCGTGGCCCCCGAGGTGTCCCCGGCACTGGCGCGGAAGCCGAGCCGAACCAGGCTGCCGATGCTCATCGCCGCCGCCGGCTCGGCCCTGGCCGCCGTGGTGGTGTCGGTCCTGTCCTTCACGACCGTGCCCCTGCAACTCGCCATCCGGGGGGCGGTGGCCTCCCCCAACGCCTCGAAGCTCGAGTCGGTCACCCTCTCCGTGCACAACACCACGGGCAGCGTGGTCGACCCGCACTTCATGGTCACCATCGGCTCCGATCACCCGGACGGGTTCTGGCTGCCGGCCGACGGTCACCAGGTCGTGGTCCCGCCACACGCCTCCGAGATGCTCACGCTCTACCCGTCGCACAGCATCGGCGCCCCCGGGCACCACTCGTACTGGCTGGTGACGGCGTACACCGACTCCCCCGAGGCGCTCAGCACGTCACCGGTCCAGCAGTGGCAGCTCGGGTCGTCCTGACCCCGGCCCGCGGCCGGAACGGCCACGTCGTGGTCTACTCTCGTTTGGGCAGACAGTTCCGGTTCCGGGTCCGGCTCCGAATCGGGCTCCGGACACGGTCCCGGGTGCCGAACTCCCCATGACAGGATCTCCGTCAATCCGCCCCGCGACAGCCGAGTCCCCCGGCCGCGGCAGGCGGAACCGGGCGGTGGGCGTGCTGGTCCTTTCCGTCCTGTTGGCACCGGTGCTCGCCGGCTGTGGCTCGTCCTCGGCAACGGGCACGACCAAGACGACCGTGCCACTCCCGGCCGGCCGCTACCCATCAGCGGTGTCCAAGATGGTGTGCCGAACCGAGGCGGCGCACGACGTGGGCCTGGCCCTCGGGGAGACGGCGTCGGTGACGTCGCCGACCTGGGTGGAGCATCTCTATACCTGTCAGTACGCGTATCACAGCGGGACGCTGACCCTCTCGGTCAAGGAGCTGTCCAGCTGGCCCGAGACCCTCGCCTACTTCCATGGTCTGGGCAACCAGCTGGGTGTGACGAGGACCTTGTCGAACTTGGGCCAGGGGGCGTTCCAGACCACAAACGGTTCGGTGGTGGTGCGCAAGGACTGGAAGGTGCTGTTGGTGGACCCCACCGGGCTGCCGGCCCAGTTCGGCAATCCACCCACCACGTCCGGCGACATCGCGGTGACCGTGGCCGACGTGATCCTGGGCTGCTGGGCGGGCGACTGACACTGCCGGTCGGGCGGTCGTGGCCACCTACGACGGAGAGTGGCCGGCAGCCGATCCGAGATACTCGGCCATCGCCGCGGCGATGCAGGCCGCGGTCTCCGAGTGGGCCCGCTCCTCGCCGAACACCCGGCTGAGCGAGACGACGGTGCTCCCCAAGCCGGTCGCCTCCTCGATCGCCTCATCGGTGGCGCGACCGGCGATGACCAGTGACGGCACGCCGGCAGCGGCGGCGTCGCGCACCACCGAGCCTGCCGCCTTCCCGCCGAAGGAGGTGGCGTCAAAGGCGCCTTCACCGGTGACGACCAGCGAGCTCGCCTGAAGGGCCTCATGAAAACCGAGCAGCTCGGTGACCACCCCGTATCCCGAACGCAGGGTCCCGCCCAGGGCGACGATGGCCGCGCCCAGGCCGCCGGCCGCCCCTGCGCCCGGGACGTCGGTGACGTCGAGCCCATACCGGCGCCGATAGAGGTCGGCCACCGAATCGAAGCGGGCGCCGAGCTCGACCATCTGGGCGTCGCTGGCGCCCTTCTGCCGGGCGAACCGGGTCACCGCCTCGAAGAACCCGACGTGGACGTCGCACGCCCCGACCAGCTCGACCGGCCCGATCCCGCCCGCCTCCTCCACGGCCCGGAGCGCCCCGAGACCACCGTCGGTCGTGGCCGAGCCGCCCAGGCCGACGGTCACCCGGCGAGGATCCTCACCGGGTGACCGGTTCTCGAGGTCACGGGCCGCGGCCACGATGAGCTGGCCGGTCCCCCGCGTGCTGGCCGCCACCGCGTCATTGCCCGCCGCCCCGCCGGCCAGGACCAGACCCGAGGCCCGGGCCATCTCGACGATGGCCACCGGCCCGGCCCGCAACCACCCGGCGACCACCGGCGCGCCGAGCGGTCCCGACACCTCGGCCGTCTCGAGCTGACCGCCCAGGAGGTCCAAAACCTCGAGGAGGCCTTCACCACCATCCGCCAGCGGGATCTGGCGCACCTTCTGTCCGGGCGGGCAGCCGCGAGCGATGGCCTCGGCGGCCTGGCGTGCGGTGACGGTCCCCCGGAACTTGTCCGGAGCGGCGAGCACCACCGCGTCGGGCCGGCTCACCGAAATGTGCGCCGGCGCGCCCAGAACCGGCTACTCACCGAAGAGCAATCCGTAGTTGGCGCCTCGCCGGAGGTGGTGGCCACCGTCGATGGCCAGGTTCTCCCCGCTGATCCAAGCCGACTCCGGACCGGCCAGGAACCGGACGGCCGAGGCGATGTCCTCGACGGTGCCGAGACGCCGTATGGGCATCTCGGAAAGGTAGTCGTCCAGCAGGGGACCGCCCGCGGTGATCGGGGCCATCAGCTCGTCGTCGACGATCCCCGGCCGCACGGTGTTGACCCGGATCCCCGAGCCCCCCAGCTCCTCAGCGGCGTAGCGACACAGCATGTCGATCCCCGCCTTCGCCGCGCCGTAAGCCCAGAGGAACCGGTGGGGGAAATGGCCGGCACCCGACGACATGCCGATGATCGAGCCGCCGGTCGGGTCACTGCTGCCCGCGCCCGCGCCCACCCCCGCCGCCATCAAGGGGGCGGCGTGCTTGATGGAGAGGAAGGTCCCGATCAGGTTGAGGTCGACGGTGGCCCGGACGGCCGAGACCTCTGCGTCGGCCATCGGGCCCATGTGGGCGGCACCCCCGGCGTTGGCGAACAGGATCTCGAGGCGACCGCGCTCGGTGGAGGCGGCCTCGACCGCGGCGGCGATCTGCTCCTCGACAGTGACATCGGCCACCACGTACCGGGCCTTCCCCTGAGCGCCCGCCGGGCGTCCGGACGCCCTCGCCGCCGACTGCAACACGTCGACCGCGGCTCGGAGCTTCTCCTCGGTTCGTCCGCAGATGGTGACATGGGCGCCGTCCTGGACCAGTCGGGTGGCGGCCCCGAGCCCGATGCCGCTGCCGCCGCCGGTCACCAGCGCGGCGTAGCCGGTGATGTCGTTCGACCCGTTCGTCTCGTTCCCCACGTGGGCTCCTCGTTCGGCTCGGGATTGGCTCGGAGTTGGCGTCACTTGACTCGGAAGGACTCGGGACGGCCCGGAGCTGGGTTTCGGCGGGTCCCGACGCCCAAATCCCGGACACGCCACGAACGCCACCGGCCCCGGGTCCGCACGTGGTACAGAGTGTCCGGCCCGAAGTCCGGGTGCAGCATGCTACGGGCCCGGATCTATGGCAATCCTGCCGGTCCGGCAGACACAGGGGTAAGGGCGCAGGAGTGACCAAGGCCGTCATGAGCTCCGGGCAATCCGGGCAATCCGGGCAATCCGGGCGATCCGGGCGATCCGGGCGATCCGGCCGATCCGGGCGATCCGGGCAACCGAGACAGTTCAACCTGGCCGACCTGTTCGAGATCGTGGTCGACACCGTGCCAGACCGCCTGGCCCTGGTGGCCGGAGGTGAACGCCGGACCTATCGGCAGCTCGACGTACGGGCCAACCGGTTCGCCCATCATCTCGAAGATCTCGGGCTGGGGGCCGGCTCCCACGTAGGGATCCTGGCCTACAACCGGGCCGAATGGGCCGAGGCGATGATCGGCTGCTACAAGGCACGAATCGTGCCGGTCAACCTCAACTACCGGTACGTGGCGCCGGAGCTCCGCTACGTGGTGGAGAACGCCGAGCTCGAGCTGCTGGTCTTCGAGGAGACCCTCGCCCCACTGGTGGCCGAGTCACTCGACCATCTCCCGACCGCGAACCACCTCCGACTCATGACGCTTACCGATGGCTCGGCCACGAACGAACCCGGCATCCTGACCGGGTTCGACACCGAGGGGTACGAAGGCGCGGTCGGGTCGGCCAGTCCCGGGCGGGAGTTCGGGCCCCGCTCCCCGGACGACCTCTATGTGCTCTACACCGGCGGGACCACCGGGATGCCCAAGGGTGTGCTCTGGCGGCAGGAGGACATCTTCTTTGCCGCCATGGGCGGTGGGGGCTGGGGCGCAGAGCCCATCGTCCACCCCGACGAGCTCGCCGGCCGTCTCAACCCTGACGACGCGGCCCGCGCCGTGATGCTGGTGGTGGCGCCCTTGATGCACGGCAACGCGCAATGGGTCATGTGGAACGCATTCATGATGGCCGGCACTGCCGTCCTGTACACCGAGCACCACTACGACCCCGATCGTCTCTGGCGGCTCGTACAGGAGGAGGGGGTGGTCTCGATCGGGCTGGTGGGCGACGCCATGGCGCGCCCGCTCGTCGAGGCGCTGGAGATGGCGCCACCGGGCCGGTACGACACCTCGTCACTGCTGGCCATCGGTTCCGGCGGAGCCATGCTCTCCTCGACGGCCAAGGACGAGATGCGAGAGCAGCTCCCCCACGTCATGATCATGGACCGGTTCGGGTCGAGCGAGAGCGGCGCCCAGGGTGCGGTCGAGGACGGTGCAACCGGGCCCCGGTTCACGATGAGCGATGACACGTCTGTCCTCGATGACGACCTGCGCCCACTCACCCCGGGCGACGGCAGGATCGGCCGGTTGGCCCGGACGGGCCGGATACCGCTCGGGTACTTCAAAGACCCGGCCAAGACCGAGGCCACCTTCCCCGTCGACGCCGCCGGCGTACGGTGGTCGATCCCCGGTGACCTGGCCTCGGTCGAAGCCGACGGCAGCATCACTATCCACGGTCGTGGCTCGACATCCATCAACTCCGGCGGCGAGAAGATCTTCCCCGAGGAGGTCGAGGCGGCGGTGAAGACCCACCCCGACGTCTTCGGTGCCGTGGTGGTGGGCATCCCCGACGACCGGTTCGGCGAACGGGTGGCGGTGGTCATCCAACCCCGACCGGGTCGTGACGCCCCGACCCTCGAGCAGATTCAGGAGCACTGCCGGGCCCGTATCGCCGGCTACAAGATCCCGCGTCAGCTGGTGGCGGCGGAGAACGTCCCCCTCACCGCGGCAGGCAAGCCGGACGCCAACGCGGCCCGCCAACTGTTCTGACTCCCGACGGGAACCAAGGGCTCGGACTCCCGACGTGAGGGTGAGCTCCCTCAGCAGCTGGGTGGTCAGAACCCGGGTCAGTCATGCTCGGGACCGGCCCGACAGGATGTCAACGCAAGGCGAGACTGGAAACCCGGGCCTTCACCAGCGTGGCAACCGCTTCGAGCAGGCGGTCCGCGGCCCGATGCAGGGCCTGCTCGTCGAGCTCGACGATGCGGTGGATACCGGAGTCGGGCCACAGACCGGTGATCCGGGCGGGAAGGGGCCGGGTATCGGCCCGCAGCGCCACCAGGGCCAGAAAGGCCAGCTCTTCCGACCAGTTCGGAGACGGAGTGCCGCCGGCCAGCGAGACGAACGACGGTGGTGCCGGCTCGGCATCTGCCGCATCGGCGCCGGTCGGCACCGTGGCCACCCGCAGCTCGCACCGGCTCTTCAGCCGGACGTGCCGCGGTACCGGGAGCACCCACTGGTCGTCGGGACCGCCCAGGCGAAGGTCGGGCCCGAACACGCTCCAGTCGAGCGATGTCCACAACGTGGTGGACCAGCTGACCGCGTCGGCCAGTACCATCGCCCGGGCCGCCGGAGACAACCCGGCCATCCAGGGCTCCCAGTAGAACGCCTTCCAACCGGTCCGCGCCCACTCGTCCACCGCGCCGGAGGCGACCGGTCCGACCGCCTCGGCCGGGCTGCGGAAGTGGCCCTCGGCACAGGCCCGGACGACCGCCAGGCCGAGCGACCGCCGTACGAATTTCGGTTGCCAGGCAAACGGCTCGCTCGGGCCGAGCAGGAGCTCGGGATGGCCCAGCGCCCGCCGCAGGAGTGGCAGGGTGATCTCCAACCGTTCCCCCTCGGGCAACCGCTCGACCTGTCGACCGGCCCCGGTGATCAGACGGTGCGCGACCCGCTGCCGGGCGGCATCGTCGATCGTCACCGCCGGGGGGGCCACGATCGCCCGGCTCAGCTCCGAGGCCCTCACCGCGGCGCCCCCCCGAAGCCATCGGCACGAGCACGATCGCCACGGTGGTCGTGGTCGATCGTGCGCTCGACCCGGGACCGGCCGACGTCGCAGTCGGGCAGGGCGGCACAACGGCCGCAGAGACCGTTCGGGGTGCGTCGGGGCTCGTGCCCCTCGGCCAGGCGGAACAATGATCGGGCACCGACCAGGGCTCGGCGCGCCGCCGCGGTCAGCAGCTCCGCAGTCACCGGATCGGTGTCGAGCTCCCCCGTCCGCGTGTAGTAGGTGGCGACGACGAAGGGTGGCACCAGGCTCCGAAGGGTCTCGACCAGGGCATAGAAGTGGAGCTCGGCCCGTATGCTCCACGCGCCGGGCCCCCGACTTGATCTCGACGAGCGCCACCGAAGCTTCATCCACCGGCGGGCTCCCGAGGGCCAGATCCACCCTGGCCGCCAGCTCGACCGCACCGCCGATCAGCCCGACCCGCATCGTCTCCTGCGTGCGCGGAAGCCAACCGGGGGAGAGCGTCGGCCAACGCTCCCGCAGCCCATCGACCTGGCGCTCCACCTCCGCCCGGAGCTCCGCCCGCCCGGTGGGCTCCATCCGCTCGATCCAGGTGGCGAGCTCGCGCTGGCGATCATCCAGGCGGAGTCCGATCAGGCCGTCGACCATGGGATCGCCGATGGTGCCCACCGTGATCAGTTGCCGGAACAGCACGTCGACGAGTGCCCCGCAGGCCAGGGCGGCGGTCGGCTCCCGTTCGCCGAACTCGGTGGCGACCTGGTGCCGCTCGCAGGCCAGCACGCGGCTGAGCCGGTCCTTGGTCACCACGAGCGCGGGACGCCGGTCGTCGGCACTCCAGTCCAGATCCGAGGTCAACCCCTGCTCCAGCGTGTGGCGGATCCTGGTGGCCAGCTCAGGATCGGCCGGAGGACGGGGCCGCCCGGTGATCCGCAGCCGCTCGAGCAGGGCCTCCCGCGCCAACGGCTGCCATGCGTGAGACCGTGGTTCCGGGCCGATGCCGGAGGAGGAGAGGGGTTCACCGGGCCCACGCTGACGAGGGTCCGGCCCTCCAGGTGCTCCGATCTCCCCGGGAGCACGATCGATCTCCATCACCGGCATGTTGCCAGTGTGACTGGAGGGTGTCACACATCAGTGTCACACGCTGGACCAGGAGACCACCGGTAACCTCGACGCGGGCTATGCCGACAGAAGCCGCCATCACCTCGTTCGCCGTCGTGTTCACCATATTCGTGGTGGTGACGGCGGTGTTGCTGGTCCTGGTGCTCCGGTTCATCCTCCAGAGGGCGGCCGTCGCCAGAGCGGCCTGGCTGGCCGAACAGACCGCCGAGCAGGAGGGCGAGGGCGAGCGACCGATCACCGCCCTGGTGCTCGCCGGCGGGGGAATCCGGGGCGCGGTGCAGATCGGGATGCTCCAGGTCCTCGCTGAGCACGGGTTCGTCCCCGATCGGATCTACGGGTCGTCGGTCGGGGCCATCAACGGCGCGGCCTTTGCCGGTGACCCCACACGGCCAGGGGGTCGAGCGGATGACCGAGATCTGGCTGGGGCTGACCCGCGACCACGTCTACCCACAGGGCCGTCTCCATGGTCCGTGGCTGTACTTCCAGCAGCGGGACTCGGTCTTTGCCAACTCAGGGTTGCGCAAGGTCGTCGAAGACGGCATCACCTACGAGCGCCTGGAGGACGCCGTGGTGCCGGTGGAGGTGGTCGCGACGTCACTCACCGACGGCCGGGAGCACTGGTTCACGTACGGGCCGGTGGCCGAGGCCGTGCTGGCATCGGCAGCCATTCCCGCCATCTTCCCGCCGGTGGAGGTCGACGGCGACCGGTTCATCGACGGCGGGGTGGTCGACAACGTACCGATCCGCCGGGCCATCGAGGCCGGGGCCACCCGCATCGTCGTCCTGCTGTGCACGCCGCCCATGTACCTCCCCATGCCGACCAAGCGGCCGGTCGAGGCGATACTCAACGCCCTCTTCATCTCGGTCCACAACCGGTTCGCCCGCGACATGAGCCAGCTGCCCCCCGGCGTCGAGGTCATCGTCTGCAGCGGCTCGGAGTTCGGGGCACGTGAATTCGACGACTTCTCCAACACCGAGGCGCTGATCAACCAGGGCCGAACGGAGGCCTCCGAGATCGTCCGCCGTTACGGGATCGGCAGCCCTGGGCCGACCACGTCGATCGAAGGCTCGGCGGACCTGAGCCTCCCCAGCTCCGGTACCGTCCCGACCAACGGCACACCATCGGGTACCGGCTCAGGGGGTACTCCGCCCCCGATGACTGCGGCGTTGCCCGCTGGACCGTCCACGGCGGGACAGTCCTCCTCGGAGCCGTCCGACTCGGAGCAGTCCGACTCGGAGCGGGTGGCGTCAGCGACCCAGCCGCCCGCCCCGCTGACCCAACCCGAACCGGGAACGTAGCGCCGCACCACCCGGGCGGGGACCCCGGCGATCACGCAGTGATCGGGAAAGGTACCCCGTACGACGGCGCCGGCACCGACCACCACGTTCGTCCCGAGCACCGTCCCGGGCAGGATCACCACATGGGCGCCCAGCCAGCTCCCCGACCGATGTGCACCGGGACGTCGCTCGGCCACTGCTCGCGCACCACGCGGTTAGGGTTCTCGTAGCCGTGGTTCTGGTCGGTGATGTACACGTAGGGCCCGGTGTAGACGTCGTCACCCACCTCGACCTGGAAGTGGCCGACGATGTGGCTTCCCCGGCCGATCATGGCAGCGGTCGCCGATCCGGACGACCGGGTCCGTGATCATTCGCTGGCCGGGCACCATCCCGGCCGAGATGCTCACGTCCGGACCGATGAGAGCGTCCTCACCGATATGGATCCAGCGTTCACCGAAGACGGCTCCCGGGGGGAAGGTGATGCAGGAGCCCCGCCCGAAGGAACCGAATCGGGCGGCCCAGGCGTCGTCGGGTCCGGTGGCGCCGTGCTTGCTCGTCCACTTCCAACCGGCATGGATGAGGGTGCTCACCAGCCGCCGCCAGGCCCGGGCAGGGGCGCTCTTGTTCCGGCCGGCCCGTGATCTAGGCACGGGCTCGAGTCCGCGAAAGGGACGAGCTGGCGGAGGACGGCGCAGGACGGAAGGCCCGTTGGCCGGCTCGGAAGCGGTCACCCCGCGACGCTAGCTGACCGGTGAGAAGGAGGCGATCTGACTTCGCTGGGGGCGCGGTCGAGCCGAGGGGCTGCTCGCCACCCCCGTCGTGGTGGCTAGGACCCGTGCGGCCAATACATTCGTTCCATGCCGAATCCCTATCACCCCTCGCCCGAGCCGGGGCCGGAGCCGGAGCCGGAGCCGCAGCCGCCATCGAGACAACCGGATTCCGGTCCAGGGCGACACGGGTTGGGGCGTCTTGGTTTCGAGACGGGTTCGGAGACCTACGAGCGGGCCCGACCGGACTACCCGACACCGGCGGTGGACACGATCGTCGCGACGGCGCGCATCAACCCGGGTACAAGGGTGCTCGACCTGGCCGCCGGCACGGGCAAGTTGACCCGCCGG
>CAVYNO010000008.1:0-140757 GCA_963769825.1 uncultured Acidimicrobiales bacterium | reverse complement strand
CGCGGTCAAGTCCGGAGCGAGTGGTGTAAGACGACCACCGCACCAACCGTGTTTGATGGTTCTAACTGACTGCCTCCAGTTCCGCCGCCGCCACCTCCTCGGTCTCGATCACTTCGCCGGCGATCAGCTGCATCCGGGCCTTGGCGAGGGACTCGGTGCTCATGTAGCGCCGAGCGACCACCCACTCGTCGTGCTGTTCGGCGAGAACGGCCCCGGCGAGGCGGATGAGGGCGGGCCGGTTCGGGAAGATGCCGACGACGTCGGTGCGCCGGCGGAGCTCCCGGTTGAGGCGCTCCTGGGGGTTGTTCGACCAGATCTGGCGCCAGTGCTCGGCGGGGAAGGCGGTGAACGCGAGCAGATCGCCCTCGGCCTCGGTGAGGAGCTCGGCGGCCGCGGGGAACTGGCCCTCGAGCTGGTCGACCACCCGGGCGAACTGGGCGCGCACCTGGGTGACGTCGGGCTGGGCGAAGATCGTCCGCACCAAGGTGGCCACCATGGCCTGGGCGGCCTTGGGCACCCGGGTGAGCAGGTTCCGCATGGCATGGGTCCGACACCGCTGCCAGCACGCTCCGGCCAGGACCGAGGCGATGGCGCCCTTCAGGCCCTCGTGGGCGTCGGAGATGACGAGGGCGACACCGGACAGTCCCCGGGCGACGAGACCCCGGAGGAAGGCCGTCCAGCCCGCGCCGTCCTCGGCGGTGAAGACGTCGACACCGAGGACCTCCCGGTGGCCATCGCCGTTCACCCCGGTGGCGATCACCGTGGCCACGGAGACCACCCGGCCCCCCTCTCGCACCTTGTGGAACAGGGCGTCCAGCCAGACGTAGGTGTAGGGCCCGGCGTCGAGCGGACGGTTGCGGAACTCGGCCACCTTGGCGTCGAGGCTCTTGGCCAGCTCGGAGACCTGGGACTTGGACATCCCGTCGATCCCCATCGACTTGACGAGGTCGTCGACCCGCCGGGTGGAGACCCCCTCGACGTAGGCCTGGCAGACGACCCAGACGAGCGCCTGCTCGGCCCGGCGGCGGGGCTCGAGGAGCCCGGGCAGGTAGCTGCCCTTACGGAGCTTGGGGACATCCAGGCTGATCGTGCCGGCCCGGGTGTCCCAGCGACGGGCCCGGTGGCCGTTGCGGCTGTTCTCCCGGTCCTCGGACCGCTCGCCATAGCCGGCGTTGCAGAGCACGTCGACGTCCGCGTCCATGAGCAGCTCCGCTGCCATCTTCACCATCTCGGCGAGCAGGTCGGTGCCAGCATGGCTCTCCAGGTACTTGCGCAAGAGCGCTGCCGCGCCCATCGTGTTGGTGACTTCCACCGCATCTTCTCCTTCGTGTTCTTGGTCGAACTTGAAGATTGATGCGGTGGTCGTCGCGTCGGGGGGATCCTCAGATCGGGCTATCCCTCGTACACCACTCTGGTGGACTCAACTCCGCAGTCTGCAGCGCAATCCGGGCGTGGTCGCCACGGCCACCCACTGCGTGAGCGCGGTCCCGGCCGTGGTGGCCGCCCAACCCGGGATCCGGACCTATTTCGACCTTCCGGCCTACTCGGGCCGGGCCGCCTCCCATTTGCGCTGAGAGCGCGCAGGCCGCGCTCCGGCAGGGGGATGCGGCGCGGCCGGCCGGCCCGGGTCGGTTCAAGTCAGCCTCGGAATCGGTCGACAAGAGCTACAGCAGACTCACAGGAAGCGGGAACCGAGTGTCGAACACGATGGCGAAGCCATCCCCACCACCGGGATCAGGCCTCCAGCCGGCAGCGGGCGGGGCGGGAGCCGGAAGCGGGCCCGACGCGCCCAAGCGCAAGTTGGATCCAAAGCTGCTGGCCTATCTGATGGGCCCGGCGGCCCTGGTGATCATCCTCCCGCTCATGGACTTCGGGGTCATCGCCCGCGAGTCCGCGTTTGTGTGGCTCGGCATCTTCATCGCCATTCCGGCATCCAACCTGGTGGTGGACAAGCTCTATGCCAGCCGCCCCACTCCGGCGCGGCTGCACCTCCGGATCGCCGCCCAGGCGGGCGGGGTGACCGCGGTCATCTACCTGACCGGGTGGGGCCCGGTCCTGTCCGGGGCATTCGCCTTCATCGCCCTCGAGAACGTGTACTACGTGGGATCGAAGGTCTGGCAGACCACCGCCGTCTGGAGCCTGACGGGCATCGCCCTCGGCCAGCTGGCCATCTGGCAGCACGTGGTCCCCTCGACCCTGTCGCTCTCCGAGGGGAACACGCTGGCCCTGATGGGTGCGTTCCTCCTGTTCTTCATCATCCGGATGGCGGGTGCGACAGCCGAGCAGAAGGAAGACGCCGAGGCCTCCATGCGCCTGAGCGAGGACCGGTTCCGATCGCTCATCCAGAACTCGTCGGACACCACCATGGTGTCGGACAAGATGGGGATCTGCACCTATGTGAGCCCGGCCATCACCGACCTGCTCGGATTCGAGCCGAAGGACATCATCGGCCGGGTCAGCACCGACTTCGTCCACCCCGACGACCGGGACCGGGTGCAGAGCCGGCTGGGGACCACGTTCCAGGCCGCTCCCGAAACCGTGTTCGTGCAGTTCCGCATGGAACGGAGCGACGGCACCTGGCGGGATGTCGAGGCGGTGGTGACCAACCAGATCGCCCGGCCCGCAGTGGCCGGCTACGTCTCGAACATCCGCGACATCACCGAGCGCAAGGAGTTCGAGGCCCTGCTCGCCCACCGGGCCCTCCACGACCCGCTCACCGGTCTGGCCAACCGCCAGTTGATCCTGGACCGGGCCGAGCAGATGCTGGTCCGGTCGCGGCGGACCCTGGACCCGGTGGCCGCCTACTTCATCGACCTGGACAACTTCAAGGACGCCAACGACTCGCTCGGCCATGAGGCGGGCGACAAGCTCCTACGGGCCGTGGCCGGGCGGTTCGCCGCCATCCTGCGGGCCAGTGACACCGTGGGACGTCTGGGAGGCGACGAGTTCGTCATCCTGGCCGAAGGGGTCTCCTTGGCCGCAGGGCCGTTCATGGTCGCCGAGCGGATCCGGGAGGTGTTGGCCAAACCGTTCACGGTCGAGGGGTACGAGGGGCTCCCGATCACGGTGACCGCCAGCATCGGGATCGCCACCGGTGACCGGCCCTCGGCCCAGGAGCTCCTCCGCGACGCCGACATCGCCCTCTACCGGGCCAAGGCCGGAGGCCGGGACGGTGCGGTGCTCTTCGAGCCGGCCATGCAGTCGGCCGCCGTCGACCGCCTGGCGCTCAAGTCCGACCTCGACTCGGCCCTGACCGACGCGCAGTTCTTCCTCCTGTACCAGCCCATCTTCGACCTCGACAGCGTTGCCATCCGGGGTGTGGAGGCCCTCATCCGGTGGCAGCACCCGACCAAGGGGGTCATCGCGCCCGACGACTTCATCCCCGTCCTGGAGGACAGCGGGATGATCGTGGAGGTGGGACGGTGGGTCCTCCACGAGGCCTGTACCCAGGCCGCCCGCTGGCACGAGGCGGGCTACCCGACCACGATGTCGGTCAACGTGTCGATGCGCCAGCTCGAGTCCGACACCCTGGTCGACCACGTCCAAGAGGCCCTTGCCGCCAGCGGCATCGACCCCGGGGCCCTGGTCATCGAGGTCACCGAGTCGACGCTGATGAAGGACGCCAATGCCACCGTGTCCCGGCTGAAGAGGCTGAAGGAGCTCGGTGTGATGATCGCCATCGACGACTTCGGCACCGGCTACTCGTCGTTGGCCTACCTCCGTCAGTTCCCGGTGGACGTGCTCAAGATCGACCGGTCGTTCGTGGCCGAGATGGACGAGACGGCGGACTCCGTCGCCCTCATCCACACCCTGGTGGAGCTCGGCCGCACCCTGGGCCTGGTGACCCTGGCCGAGGGCATCGAGGACGACTCCCAGCTGGAGGGGCTGCGCCGAGAGCTCTGCGACCGGGGCCAGGGGTTCATCTTCTCGCGGCCGGTCGAGCCCGGTGCCATCGAGGCCCTTCTGGCCCAGGGAGACCGCGACCATGTGGGCGGCCCGCGACCCCCGGCCCCGAGGTCCGCCGCCGCCGTGAAGTGACCCGGACGTACCAGGGCGGCGCGACGCCGTGCTCATCGGCGCGCTGACCACCACCCTGCTCTCCGGCGCCCAGGCCAGCCAGGCCATACCCGCATCGGTGACCCGGTCCGCCACGGTCGAGCTCAGCAACGGCGTCCCATTGGTCTCCGACGCCGAGCTCAAGACGAAGCTGGCGCAGACCGACCTGTCGAGCTCGGCCCAGCAGGCCATCGTCGACGAGAACGCCAACGCCCGCCCGGCGGCGCTGCGCGCCTCCCTGTGGCCGCTCGCCCTGTTCCCGGTCATCGGCCTGTTCTTCACCCCCCTGGCACCCAACCGGCTGGTGGCGGAGGCCGGCGCGAAGCCGGACCCACCGGCGACCGGCTAGCAGAGCCGGCGGCGCCGCCCCCCTGCCGGCGCCACCCGGTGGACCGTCCCCCGGGTGGAATGGCATGCTCGAACCCCGGCCCGATGTCGTGCCGGTGCCGCGCCCGGCGTCCGAGCGTGCGCCGGGGACCTTCGAGAGGGGGCTCGTGCTCTTCATCCACGAAGTTCACAAGGTGGTGGGGAAGTCCGCGGCCCGGTTCGAGGACGCCTACCGGGGCGGCTGGATGCCGGTGTTGGCCAAGGGGTCCGATGCCAGGCTGCTCTGGTACTTCGACCTGGCTCACGGAAGCGGGCTTGCCTACCGGGTCGTGACGGTGACCGCGGTCGAGGACGGTGCGTCGTGGGCCCGTCTGGCCGATCGGTTGGCCGGAGGCGACCTGCAGTCCTGGGCCAGGCACCTCGACGGGCTCCAGCACGAGTCCCACGGTCGGATCATGACGCCACTGGACTGGTCGCCGCCGATCGGCGCCCTGCGCGACATCCCCGGTGATCCTGGCGTTCACGAGCCGACCATCTACATGGAGGACACCATGTGGCCCCACCCGGGGAAGGTCGGCGAGTACATCAGGAGATCGGGGGACGTCTACCGGCGTTCCCTCGGTGCCGAGGATTCGCGGATGCAGATGAGCATCGAGCTCTCGATGCAGACCATGCCGGGGGCGGGTCGCCACCCCGAGGTGACCCTGCTGCAGAAACTGTCCGCCCTCCCCCCGCTCATCCACCTCCTCACCAACGACATCCCGTCAGAGGTCACCGGACCGGGATCCTGGATGCACGAGGCGCTCGAGCTCCGCGACCAGTGGAGGAGCAGACTCCTTCGGACCGCCGTGTGGTCGCCGCTCCAATGAGAACGATCGCCGGGGGACCCTGACCGGTGCTGTACCTGCACGAGACCCACAAGGTCATCGGCCGGCACGCCTCCGCCTTCGAGGATCTGTTCCGGGACGAATGGATGGGTGCGCTGGCCCGGGTCGAGGGTGCCCGGCTCCTGTGGTACCTGAACCATGCCATGGGGAGCGGACCGTCCTACCAGGTGGTCACCATCACCGCCGTCTCGGATGGCGCGGCCTGGGAAGCGCTGGCCCGGCGGATGCTGGCCGGCGACCTGAGCGAGCTGGCGGCCAAGCTCGACTCGTGCCGCTACCAGGTGGACGGGAAGCTGCTCACCCCGGTGTACTGGTCAGAGTTGCAGGAGGTCGACCTGAAGGAGATGCCGGTCGACGGGCGGGAACACGAGCTCTCGGTCTACATGCAGGACACGGGCTGGCCCGACGCCCCACTCGACGACTACATCGAGCTGTGGGACCACGATTACTGGCAGTTCATGCGTAGGACCCCGCCGGAGAGGAGGCTCCTCGACATCCAGGCCTGCTTTCAGGTGGCGCACGGCTCGGGGACCCGACCCGAGGCGATCCTCATGCAGAAGATCATGAGCTTCTCCGCCCTGGGCGGCCTGCTGACCAGCGTCGAGGAGTACGACCCCGACACTTGGCCGGGCTCCTACATGGCCAAGGGGCTGGAGGTTCGGGACCAGTGGGAGAGCAAGCTGTTGCGCACCAGCAGCTGGTCGCCCCTCTGGTAGGGGACGTGTCCGGCACGCGGGGTGCCGCCATCAATCCGAGGAATGCGGCGTGCGCCCCGGGAACGCCTCGAGCAGGCCCTGGAGCATCCCTCCGTCGACCAGTACATCGATGCCGGAGATGAAGGAGGCATCATCGGACAGGAGGAACGCCACGACTGCTGCGACCTCGTCGGGCTGCCCGAGGCGACCGAGCGGTGTCCTCTCCAGCATCACCTTCATGATCGGCTGTTGCTCTGCCTCCCTACGGCCCATGGGTGTGTCGATCAGACCCGGGGCCAAGGAGTTGACCCGCCCGCCCCGCCGGCCCCAGTCCGTCGCCGCCCGGGCAGCCACGGCGATGACGCCGCGCTTGGCCCACGCGTAGGCAACGCCGCTGTCACCGAAGCGCTCCACCGCAGCATCCAGGAACCCTGGCGTCCGCGGTTCCGACACGAGTGCCTCGAGCTCGGCATCGACGCCCCGGAGCGCCACCTGGTAGGCGGAGCTCGAAGAAAAGCACACGGCGGCCGAACCCGGCTCGACCAAGGGATCGAAGGCGTCGAGAACCAGCGCGGTGCCCACCAGGTCGATCTCGAAGACCCGCCGCACATCAGCCATGGTCGGCGACACGCCTGCGGCGTGCACGAGCCCACGGAAGGAGCCGAGCTCCCGCACCTTCTCCACGAGGTCGGTCACGGCGGCCGGATCCGAGACGTCGCACGCGATCCCGACGGTCCCCTCGATCTGTGGCGACTTCAGGTCGACGGCGACGACCTTACCGGCGGTGCCTCGCAGCCTCTCGACGCAGAGCCGGCCCATGCCGCTCGCCGCCCCGGTGACCACCGTGAACGTCATTGCGGCCTCCCAATCGTCGGCGGGGGGCCCGACCGCCGGGCCCGGCGCTGTCTGTCGGCCGCGTCGGGATCCACCTCGTGGCCGTCGGCCTGCGGCCACATTCCCGGTCGAGGCCTGTGGTACGAGGCCGGACGACTCCCCTGACTCCGTCGATCACGCCGTGGAACACATCGGTGACGACGTGTTCAAGAGATCGGGCCGGCCCCGATGCCGTGGAGGATCAGGTCCCACAGATCCTCGGCCGAGCCCTCTCCCTCGGGACGGACCGACACGCCACCGATCGTCGACGAGAACGTGTTGAACATGATCGCCTCGAGCACGACGCCGACGATCGGACCGTGACTGAGCCCTGCCCGGACCGCTCCGGCCGTCGACAGCCCCCTCGAGGACCTCCTCGAACAGGGACACGAGGGGGGCGAACACCCGGGCCGCCTCCTTCGGATGCTCGGTGAGCAGCTGCTGGGCGAACTCGGCCATGAAGGGTGCCCGACCGTTCATGCCGGCCTCACCCTCCTCGGCAGGCCGACACAGTCCGGTAGTACTCCACCACGAAGCAGTGCAGCCGCTCCAGCGCATCGTCTTGCTGTGCGATCCTCCCCTGGAGGTACTCGGTCGTCGAACGGACCGACTCCTCGAACAGGGCCAGGAGGAGCTCGTGCTTCCCACCGAAGTACTGGTAGAAGCTGCGAAGCGACTGGCCGGAGCGATCCACCACCTCCTGGACGGTGAAATCCCTGCCTGAACCCGAATTGAACAGCTCGGTGGCGGCGTCGAGGAAGCGCTGGACCCGGCTTTCGGCCCGCAGCCGGGCCGAATCCAGCGACCGCGCCACCGCCTGCTCGCGCCAGCTGAGACTGTCGGTCTCGAGCCGATCGCCTGCCAACTCGTCCTCTTCCATCGCGCGGAAATGGTACCCGAGAAATGAGTACACGATGGATCTCTCGCAGCGGCGACGTGCGGTTCAGCTGGGGAGAACCTAGTTCTATTCAGGCCGGCACCGAATACCCCGACAGCACCGGGAAGCCCGTGGAGCCGGAGCCGAACAACCGCGATGCACCCTCCCGCCCCCGGTCCGTCCGATCCGGACCCCGGCACGCCGTTGCCCGCTCACCGGCTCCTCGCCTCGGCGTCACCCTGGGGCAGGAGCCGGTCGAGATTGGCCCGGAGCTCCGGAGAGACGAACGACCGGTCCTCGGCGCTCAGGGCGAAGTCGAGGGTGGCGAGGACCGCCCGCTCGAGGTGCAGGTTGAGTATCCGCTTGGTGTCCTCGACGGCCCGCCGGGGCAGCGCGGCGATCCGGTGGGCACAGGCCATGGCCCGCTCCACCACCTCGCCGTCGGGGCAGACGTGGTTGACCAGGCCGATCTCAGCCGCTCGCCTGGCCGGAATGCGGTCGCCGGTCAGCGCGTACTCCTTGGCCAGTTGCAGGCTGATCATGAGCGGCCACGTCACCGGCCCGCCGTCGGCCGCCACCAGGCCCATGAGCACGTGCGGGTCGGCCAGGTGGGCGCTCTCGGCCATGAAGACGATGTCGGAGAGGGCCACCAGGCTGCAGCCCAGACCCGACGGCGGCCCCGTTCACGGCGGCCACGATCGGGACGCGGCATCCCACCATGCCGGTGACGATCTGCCGGCCGTGGGCGAGCGTCTCCCTACGGCGATCCGGATCCCGGGCGAGCTCGTCGAGGTAGGTGAAGTCGCCCCCCGCCGAGAACGCCTTCCCGTTCCCGGTCAGGACGACGGCCCGAGCCTCGTCGTCGGCGTCGATCTGGGGAAAGAGGCCCGCCAGTCCCTCGTGGAGCTCGATGGTTGGTGGCGTTGAGTTGACCGGGCCGGTTCAGCCTGACCACCCGGACCGGCCCGTCGCTGGCACTTCGAGCTCATCGGGGACGTCGAAGCCGGTCATCGGCCCGGCACTCCGAGCGCCCGACGCCTCTGCCATGGCCTCGCCACCTGCTCCATGTGGACCTCCCGGTTCGCCGGAGGGGCGATGATAGCACCGATCTTCTCAGTCCAGAACCCTATTTCCACCTCTTCGGGACCAGGGGGACCGGTCCGGCGGCACCGCTCGCCGAGATGCCGGCGCCGTTCACGAGCCGGGCAGCCCCAGGATGCGGCGGGCCACGAGGTTCCGCTGGATCTGCGATGTCCCACCCATGACGCTCTGCGCCCGGCTGTAGAGGTACGTGCTCAACCGGGTGTCGTCTCCGCCGCCGTGGGCGATGCCGCCGATGGCCAGGGCGGCATGACCGACGGCCTGCTCCACCCAGGTCATCAGCAACTTGTCGACCGAACCCTGCGGACCGTGGGAGATCCCGTCGAGCCGGTCGGACAGGCGCCGTCGGACGTGGAGACGCAGCATCTCGACCTCCACGATCGCCCACCCGAGCTCGCGGACCTGCTCCCGCCGGAACCGCCCGGGATCACTCTGCACCCGGCGGGTGAGGTCGTTGACCACCTTGCTGTAGCGGGCCACGTAGCCGAGCTCGCCCGGTTCCCGCTCGTGGCTCACCACGGTCATGGCCAAGGGCCAACCCTCGCCGGGTTCGCCGATCATGTTGCCGGCCGGGACACGGGCGCCGTCGAAGAGGACCTCACCGAACTCCTTGGTGACCCCGTTGATCATCCGGAGGGGTCGCTGCTCGACGCCGGGCTGGTGCATCGGCACGGCGAATGCCGAGATGCCGCGGTGCTTGGCCACCTCGTGGTCGGTCCGGGCCAGGACCAGGCACCAGTCGGCCTCGTCGGAGTAGCTCGTCCACACCTTGTGGCCGGTGATGACGTAGTCGTCACCGTCGCGATCGGCTCGGGTGCGCAACGAGGCCAGGTCGGATCCGGCGTCGGGCTCGCTGAATCCCTGGCACCACCGGTCGCGGCCGTTGACGATGCCGGGGAGGAATCGGCGCTTGACCTCCTCGCTGCCGTGCTCGAGGATTCCCTGCACCAGGTAGCCCAGGCTCGGACGCGGCGGCGCGCCGGCGGCCGCCAGCTCCTCGTCGACGATCACCTCGTAGACGGTCGGACAGCCCCTGGCCGCCGATGGCCTCGGGCCAGGACATGCCGAAGAAGCCGGCGTCGTAGAGCGACCGGTGCCAGGCCGCCGCCCCCGCCCAGTAGTCGTCGTCGGTCGACGACGTCGGGAGTCCGGGGTTGTTGTCCGGCAGCCACTCCCGCAGTCGCAGCCGGAACTCCGACTCGGCGGGCGAGTCACGGAAGTCCATCGCCACCCCCGATGCCCCGGTGGCTCGAGCACCCGTGCCAGGCTGGCCCCGGACCCGCCGAAGAGGTCGCCCGACAGCAGGGAACGCCGGAGGTAGACGTGCGCCAGGCACTCCCACGTGTTTCCGATGCCGCCGTGCACCTGGATGGCGGTCTCGCACACGTCGCGGGCGGCCCGGGCGCAGTACGCCTTGGCCACTGCCGCGGCCGCCAGTGCGTCAGCCGGCGGCCAGCGCGTCGACCGCCCACGCCGCGTGCAGGGTGGCGCTACGGGCCCCCTCGGCCAGCACGTAGGCGTCCGCCAGCAGGTGCTGGACGGCCTGGAACGAACCGATGGCAGCACCGTACTGATGGCGCTGAGTGGCATAGGCACTGGCCAGCTGGACCGCACCGGACATGGTCCCGACCAGGTCGGCGCAGGCCAGCGCCAGTCCCAGTGCGGTCCAGCGGGTCAGCTCGTCGGGGGCGATCGTCCGGCCGCCGCCCCCGACGGGAGACACCGCCACCGGCGGGTCGAGCGCCATCGACGGGCGGGTCAGGTCGACACCCGCCCGGGCGGATCCGAGGACCGTCTCGGCCAGGACGAGGCCGTCGGATCCGGACTCAGCACAGCAGGGCCCGCGACGATCCCTGCACGTCGATGGCCACCATCGACGCCACCTCGCCTTCGCCGGCACGCGGCCACCGACGAGAGGTCGGCCGTGAGCACCACGGTCTCGACCGCCGAACCCGCTGGCGCCCCGGCCAGCCTGCGGAGCTCGCCGGCCATGGTCGGGCCGAAGAACGAGACGTCGGCCAGCCCCCGGCCGAGCTCCTCGGCGACGATGGCCGCCTCCACCCCCGAGGCCAGCGGCGCGCCGCCCTCGGCGGCGGTCCGGAGCTCCCGCCATCCGGAGGCGGCCACGGCGGCGTCGAGCTTCGCCGCCCGCTCGGGATCGCCGATCTGTCCGACGGCGTGGGGGCCGAGCTGGTCGACGAGCCTGGACTGCGGAGTCGCGGAGCGCCTGCTGCTCCGGCAGACAGCCGGACGTCCATCAGTCGGCCCTTCGCGGTCGCCGCCAGCGAGGCCGACCACTCGTCGCGGAGCATGCGCCGCAGCACCTTCCCCGACGGGAGGCGCGGGATCTCGTCCACGACCACGACGTGGTGCAGGCGCTTGTAGGTCGCCAGCGAGTCGGCCACCAGCGCCTCGAGCTCGCCTTCGGCAACCGGTTCGTGCCGGGTCGAGCTCGACCGCGGCCGCCGGCACCTCGCCGGCCCGCTCGTCGGCCACGCCGAACACCGCGCAGTCGAGCACGGCCGGGATGGCGGAGCAGCACGGCCTCCACCTCGGCCGGCGCCACCTGGAACCCGCTGACCTTGATCATCTCCTTCGATCGGTCGGTCAGGTGGACCCAGCCCTCCGGCTCGAGCCACCCGACGTCGCCGGTCCGGTACCAGCCGTCGACGAAGGCGTCGGCGGTTGGCGTCGTCCGGGAGGTAGCCGGCCATCGACCGACGGGCTTCGGACCTGGATCTCGCCGATCCCCCCGGAGGCGAGGACCTCGCCGCTCTCGAGGTCGGCGATCCGGAGCTCGACACCGGCGGGCGGCAGTCCGGCGGAGTCCAATCGCCACGCCTCGGGGCGTTCGACCGGATTGGCGGCGATCACCGGGACCTCGCTGGCGCCGTAGGCCGGAAGCCAACGCACGCCGGTACGTTCGGTCACGACCCTGGCCACGCTCTCGGTCACCGGCGTCGCCCCCCACATGATGTAACGAAGCGATGAGAGGTCGTGGTCCTCCAGGTGGGGGTGGTTGGCCATGGCCAGTGCGATCGGCGCCACCGCCATCTCCAGTGTCATCCGCTCGCTGGCGATCCGGTGGAGGACCTCGTCGAGGTCGAACCGTCGGTGCAGCCGCACGGTCGCCCCGGACTAGGCGGCGGCCAGCAGGTTGAGCAGCCCGAGGATGTGCGAGGGAGGGGTCGCCACCTGGAACCGGTCGTCCCGCCCGAGACCGAGGGCCGCGCACCAATGCATCGTGGCCAGGCCGATCGAGCTGATGGGTGTGCCGGACCGCCTTGGGCAGGCCCGTCGTACCCGAGCTGAAGACGAGGACCGCCTCGTCGACCCCGCGCACACCACCGGCAGCCGCCCTCGTCCGGCTGTGGGCGAACGGGTCGGCCGACCGGTCGTCGAGATCGGTCACACCATCCGGGTCGAAGTAGTCGGCGAGCAGGGACGCCGCGTCACCGTCGGCCACCGCGTGGACCGGAGTGGTCAGACCCGAGGGCGTGCTCGACCTCGGCCTGCTTCCATGCCGGGCTGAGGAGGACGGCCGCCGCCCCCAGCTTGCTGGTGGCATGCACGGCGACGATGAACTCGACCCGGTTGGCCGTCATCAGCGCCACCCGGTCGCCCCGGCGGACCCCCCGGGCCACCAGGTGGCGGGCGAAGGCGTTGCTCAGGCCGTCGAGGTCCCGGAACGACCATCGCTCGTCGCCACTGCGGACGGCGTCACGATCTCCGAACCGGTCGGCGGCCCGCTCCAGCGCTTCGTGCATCAGGGCCGCTGTCATCGGAAACATTCTTCTCTATTTTAAGATCGAGCGTCAACATTTTGCAGATGTAGACTTCTCCAATATGCAGATTGGGAGTGCGAGGCCGATGACCGACGGCGCCGACGACGACGATGTCAGAGACGAGATCATCGAGACCGTTCGCCGGTTCGTGGCCCGGGAGGTCACGCCGGCCGCATCCCAACTGGAGCGTGACGACCGCTTTCCGGCCGACATCGTCGAGCAGATGCGCACGCTCGGACTGTTCGGCATCACCATCCCCGAGGCCTACGGAGGCCTCGGCCTCGACCTCTTGACCTATGTCGGGGTCATCGAGGAGCTGGCCTACGGGTGGATGAGCCTGACCGGCGTCGTCAACACCCACACCATGGTCGCCACCCTGCTCCTCCACCACGGGGACGAGGAGCAGAGGAGCCGGTGGCTGCCGGTACTCGCCTCCGGAGAACGGCGAGGGGCGCTGTCGCTCTCCGAGCCTGACGCCGGCAGCGACACCCGGAACATCTCCTGCCGGGCCGAGCGCGACGGCGACGAGTACGTGGTGAACGGCACGAAGGCGTGGGTCACCAACGGCGAGCGGGCCGGACTCGTGGCCTTGGCCGCCCGAACCGAGGAAGGCATCTCCACCTTCATCGTCGAGAAGGAGCCGGGACCCCGTTTCGAGGGGATCTCCGTCATCAGACACGTAGGAAAGCTCGGGTACAGGGGCGTCGAGACCGTCGAGATGGCGTACACGGACCATCGCGTACCGGCCGCCAACCTCATCGGGTGCGCCGGGCCGGGGTCTCGCCCAGATACTCGGCGTACTCGAAGTGGGACGCATCAACATCGCCTCGCGGGCGGTAGGTGTGGCCCGCGCCGCCTTCGACGCTGCACTCGCCTACGCCCAGCAACGGATCCACCTTCGGCAAGCCGATCGCCGAGCACCAGGCCATCCAGCTCAAGCTGGCCGACATGGCGACCCGGCTGGAGGCTGCCCGTCTGTTGACACGCAATGCCGCCGAGCGGAAGATGGCCGGCCTGCGCTGCGACGTCGAGGCCGGTATGGCCAAGCTGTTCGCCAGCGAGACCGCGCTCGAGCTGGCCACCGAGGCCATGCGCATCCACGGTGGCGTCGGCTACACCACCGACCTGCCGGTCGAGCGCTACTACCGCGACGCCCCGCTGATGGTCATCGGCGAAGGAACCAACGAGATCCAGAGGCTGGTCATCGCCCGAGGCCTCCTCGCACGCGCTCGCCACTAGGGGAGGCTCGGCGGAGGAGTGCCTTCCCGACCGGCCAAGTTCCTGGAGCACCTCCTCGGTGTGCTGCCCCAGGGCGGGGACCGGTGCGCGTCGCCCGCCGGCCAGGTCCGAGAAGGTCACCGGCCCGTTCACCGACCGCTGGACGATCCCCGTGCCACCGCCGTCGATCTCGACGATGCCGTCGTTGGCCAACAGCTGCGGGTCTCCGACGACCTCTGCCGGCGTCTGCGCCGGGGCCCACCAGACTCCTTCCTCGTCGAACACCTGCGCCCAGTCGGCCAAGGGTCGTTCGGCGAAGATCTCGTCCAGAATGGCGATGACCTCGGTCCGGTTGCGGCGGATGGAGGCGGCATCGGCGAAGCGGGGGTCGTCCAAGAGCTCGGGGTGGCCGATGGCGCGGCAGACGGAGCCGATGTGGCGTGCCGCCTCGAGGCCGGTGAGGAAGAACCAACGGCCGTCGCCGGCGCGGTACGGATTCATCAGGGGTGCCTGGGTCCGGTCCCTCGACTCCGCCCGGGCGACCTTTCCGAGGGTCATCTGCAATCCCAGGTCCCACCCGAGCACGTAGGTGCCTGTCCGGAGGAGCGACACGTCGACGACCCGCCCCCGGCCCGTCTCCCGCTGCTCCATCACCCCCGCCAGGAGGCCGGCCAGCGCGGCCATCCCGGTGATGTGGTCACCGATCCCGCCGCGGGCGTTGAGGGGGCTCCCCTCACTGTCGGCCATCTGCATCGAGAGCCCCGACCGGGCCCAGAAGGCACCGATGTCGTATGTCGGACGATCCCGGTCTCCGCCCCGTAAGCCGTAGCCGCTGATGCTGCAGTACACCAGGCGCGGATGGCGGGCGACGGTGGCGTCGGGCTCCAGTCCCAGCCCGTCCAGAGAGTCCGGTCGCAGATTGGTGATGAAGACGTCGGCGGTGGCGATCAGGCTCTCGAGGTGCTGTCGGCCCTCCTCCTCCCGCAGATCGAGCACGACGCTCCGCTTGCCCCGGTTGTCGAGAGCGAAGGCGGGATTGGGCATGTCACTGTCGATGCCGAGCGACCCGAAGACGTTTCGCATGGGGTCGCCCGCCGGTCCTTCGACTTTGATGACGTCGGCACCCCAGTCTGCCAGGAGGGCGGCAGCCGACGGGCCGGCAACCCACACGCCCATCTCCACCACCCGCAGCCCGGCAAAGGTGGACAGGCCCGGAGCGCTCCCGGCACTCACGTGACCACCCCCCGGCCGGGGCGCGCCGCCCGTCGGCGCAGGACGTCCTTCACGACCTTCCCGGTCGCGTTGACGGGGAGCCGGTCGACGATCTCCACGACCCTCGGGACCTTGTAGTTCGCCATCTCGGCCCGACACCACTGGACGATGTCAGGGCCTGTGCCGGTGCCGGACCTCGTGACGACGAACGCCATCCCGACCTCACCGAGGCGCTCGTCGGGGATTCCGATCACCGCCGCCTGCTGGATGTCGGGATGGCGCAGCAGGAGGTTCTCGATCTCCGCGGGATAGGCGTTGAAGCCGCCGACGATGAACATGTCCTTGACCCGCCCGACGATCCGCAGGCAACCGGCATCGTCGATCACCCCGAGATCACCGGTCCGCAACCACCCGTCCGGGGACAAGGCGAGGTCCGTCGCCTCGGGATCGTCGAGATAGCCGGTCATGACACTGCCTCCCCGTAGCAGCACCTCACCGGGCTCACCGGCGTCGACGTCGCTGTCACCGTCGACGATGCGGAGCTCGAAGCCGGGGCGCGGTCGGCCGACGGTGGAGGCGACGGTCTCCACATCGTCCTCCGGAGAGGTCGCCGCGGCGGTCCCCGCCTCCGTGAGCCCGTAGCCGGTGATGACGGTCGAGAACGGCAGTTCGTCGTCGATGCGGCGCACCAGCTCGACGGGAATGTCGGCGGCTCCCGTCACCGCCACGCGGAGGGTGGAGAGCTGGTGTCCGGAGCGTTCAGGGTGGTCGAGGATCGCCTGATAGAGGGTCGGTGGTCCGGGTAGTACCGTGACCCGATCATCGTCGACACGTTCCAGAATGCGGTCGACATCGAATACCGGCTCGGGAAGCATCGTGGCACCGCTGGCGACGCAGGCCAATATCCCCGCCTTCAATCCGAACATGTGGAAGTACGGGTTCACCATGAGGTAGCGGTCATCGGCCCTGAGCCCGGTCATCTCGACCCAGTCGGCGGCGACGCGCAGCGTGCGACCGTGAGTCATGACGACGCCTTTGGGCGATCCTGTCGTCCCCGAGGTGAAGAGGATGTCCGAGGGTTCGTCAAGGCTGAGGGCCGAGCACCGTCGATCCACGAGCACCCGGTGGCCGTCGGTGGCGCCGGCCCATGAAGCTCGCCCACGACTCGATACCGGCCGGCGGGCGGCCGCTGGCCACGACGATGGTCTCGAGGTCGGGAAGCTCGACGTCGCTGGCCCGGAGCATCTCCACGTAGTCGGTCCCGAGGAAGTCGGTGACCGTCAGCAGTGCCCGGGCCCGGCTCCGTGCGAGGAGCTCCGCCGCCTCACCCCCCTTGAAACGCGTGTTGATCGGAACGAGAACGGCCCCCGCCTGCGAGAGGCCGAGGAAGGCCACCACCCACTCGGCACTGTTGAAGGCCCAGATGGCAACCCGGTCGCCGGGTTGGATGCCGGAGGCCACCAGTGCGGCACCGAACGTCCGGGCCTCCTCGAAGAGTTCGGCGTAGGTCAGCCGGGTCTCACCGTCTTCGACGGCCACTCGCCCGCCGAACCGATCGGCGGCGACGGAGGTGACCGCCGGGATGGTCGACCCCGGGTCGCCGCCGAGGGTCATCGCGGGGCGAGGTCGGTGATGTTCATCAATCGCGCCAGGTTCCCTCCCATGATCCTGCGGATGGCCCCGTCGTCCAGGCCGGTGAGCTGGTCCGCGTAGCTCGCCGGATCGGCGAGGCCCTCGGGGTGGGGGTAATCGGACCCGAAGAGCACGTGATCCACGCCGACCAGTTCGGCCAAGGCACCGAGGTCCTCTTCCCAGAACGGGCTTATGTAGATGTTGCGCCTGATGGCCGCCACCGGATCCTCGAGGAACTCCTGGGGCATCTTCTTGTACACGTCAGCCATGTTCCTCAGCAGCGGCTCGACCCAGCTGCTGCCGTTCTCCATCACGGCGATCTTGAGATCGGGAAATCGCGAAAGGGCGCCGTGGCACACCAGCGCCGAGACGGCGTCCTCCACGGGGCGCCATGCCGAGAGCATCCGGAAGGCCTGCGGCTGGAACGGGAGCATCTCGCTGTCGCTTCCCATCCATTCGTTGGCTTAGCGCTCGTACCCGCTGTCCGAGGAGTGCATGGCGACGAGGATGTCGTGGTCCACCACCTTCTGCCAGAACGGGTCGAACTCCTCCAGGCCGAATGAGCGGGGCCCCCGGAAGCCGGGTACGGGCGCCGGCCGGACGAGGACGACCCGGGCGCCGCGCTCGAGCACCCATTCGAGCTCCTCGACGGCCCGCTCCACGATCGGCAACGTGATGATGGGCGTCGAGAAGATCCGGCCTTCGTAGTCGAAGGTCCACGTCTCGTAGAGCCATTGGTTGAGTGCGTGGATGGCGGCATGGGTGAGCTCGGGATCGTCACGCATCCGCTCCTCGACCAGGCTGGCCAGCGTAGGGAACATGAGGGCGCGGTCGATGCCCTGCTCGTCCATCAGGGCCAGGCGGGCCGCAGGCTCGCGGAAGGCGGGGATCGACTTCATGGGTTCCCCGAAGATCTGGCGCCGGCTCTTTCCCTCGGGGTTGCCCAGGCGGAAGTACTCCTCCTGCGCGCCCGGACGGGCCACCACGTCGAAGGTCGGGTTCGGGATGTACTCGCTGATATGGCCACGGACGACGATCTTCGTCCGACCGCGCACGTCGACGTAGTCGATGGCGCCCCGGTAACGTTCCGGGAGGTACTTGGTCAGCGCCTCGCGGGTCTCGTAGAGGTGGTTGTCCGCATCGAACAGCGGGATACTCAGCGCCGGCTCCGACATGGCTCCAATTCCTGGATCTTCATCCAATGAGAACGATACTATGCCTCAAAGAGAGTACAGTTTCTAGCTCGGCTCCGCCACCGCCTGCCCGCATGCCCCCCTCCTGGGCCCTGGGTCCGCACCGGCCGGCTCAACGGGTCGAGAATGTTCTTCTTTGTTCTGTGCAATGCTGGTTTTGCTCGACGGCCGCTGCGGGCCATGACTCGTGCGGCCGTGACTGGTACAGCCGTGACTCGTACAGCCGTGACTCGTGCAGCCGTGACTCGTGCAGCCGTGACTCGTGCAGCCGTGACCCGTGAAAGGTGGCGAAGTGGTTCGGACCGGAGGGGGACTGCGATGACCACGATGGAATCCGATCTCTACTACGACCCGTACGACTTCGACATCGATTCGGATCCGTATCCGGTCTGGAAGAGGCTGCGTGACGAGCGGCCGCTCTATTACAACCAGCGATACGAGTTCTACGCCGCTGAGCCGCTTCGAGGACGTCGAGAGTTGCACCAAGGACTGGGAGACCTACATCTCCAGCAAGGGGACGGTGCTCGAGCTCATCAAGAGTGGAATGGAGATTCCGCCGGGATCGATCATCTTCGAGGACCCCCCCACCCACCACATCCATCGCCGCCTGCTCTCCCGCGTGTTCACACCCCGCAATCTCAATGACCTCGAGCCCAAGATCCGGGAATTCTGCTGCCCGCAGCCTCGATCCACTGGTCGAGAAGGGGGGCTTCGACTTCATCGCCGATCTGGGCGCCCAGATGCCCATGCGCACCATCGGCATGCTGTTGGGCATCCCCGAGCAGGACCAGGAGGCCATCCGGGACCGCATCGATGAGGGACTCCGCCTGACCGAGAGCACCATGCCCGACTTCAACGCCAAGTTCGCCGACGGCATCGACGCGGCCAGCGGGTTCGAAGAGTACATCGAGTGGCGGGCGACCCACCCCTCGGACGATCTGATGACCGATCTCCTCCAAGCCGAATTCGAGGACGAGAACGGGATCGTTGCGCCGGATGTCCCGCCAGGAGGTCCTCAGCTACGTCAACCTCATTGCGGCAGCCGGCAACGAGACCACGACACGCCTGATCGGTTGGACGGGCAAGGTCCTGGCGGACCATCCGGATCAGCGTCGGCAGCTGGCCGAGGACCGCAACCTCGTGCCGAACGCCATCGAGGAACTGCTGCGCTACGAGTCACCATCTCCGGTCCAGGCCCGGTTCGTGACCAGGGATGTCGAACACCACGGGCAGTCGGTTCCCGCCGGGAGTGCCATGCTGCTGCTGACCGCCTCGGCCAATCGCGACGAGCGCAGGTTCCCCGACGCCGACCGGTTCGACATCCACCGCAAGATCGACCATCACCTGGCGTTCGGGTACGGCATCCACTTCTGTCTCGGATCGGCGCTGGCGAGGCTCGAAGGACGCATCGCACTGGACGAGGTCCTCAAACGGTTTCCCACATGGGATGTCGATTGGGAGAACGCGGTGCAGGCCCGCACCTCGACGGTGCGGGGCTGGGAGAAGTTGCCGGTCTTCGCCCCCTGAACCGTCCTGGACCGATCCCGAAAGAGAGGAGCCCAACCCATGAGAACGGTGGTAGTCGGCGCCTCGAGTGGCCTCGGCCGCTCCATCGCCACGGGCCTCGGCCAGCGGGGAGCAACCGTCGCGCTGTTGGCGAGACGCCACGACCGGTTGGTCGATGCGGCCATGGAGGCGGGACCGGGGGCGCTGGCCATCGTCTGCGATGTGACCGACGAGTCGTCCTGCACCGCGGCGATCGAGGCCGCCGCGCAGGGGCTCGGGGGCATCGACGCCCTGGTCTACGCCCCGGGAATCGGCCCCCTGGCCCGGATGGTCGACGTGGACGCAGAGACCTGGCGGCGGACGTTCGACACCAACGTGATCGGGGCGGCCCTGGTCACTGCCGCAGCAATCCCGCATCTCACTGCTTCCGGCGGGGTGGCCGCCTACCTGTCGTCGGTCAGCGCATCGTTCACGCCCCCCTGGCCGGGCCTCGGTGCCTACGGCGTCAGCAAGGCCGCGTTGGAGAGGATGATCGAGGCCTGGCGCGACGAGCACCCGGCGGTGGGGTTCACCCGGGTCATCGTGGGCGACTGCGCGGGCGGCGCAGGGCGCATCCGGCACGGAGTTCGCCTCCAACTGGGACTGGGACCTCGCCGCGGAACTCCACCCCATCTGGAGCGCGCGCAACTACCTGAGCGGTTCCCTGCTGGAGGTCGACGAGCTCGTACGGGTCGTGGACACAGTGCTGCGGTGCGGCGCGAGCGCCCACATCCCATTGGTGGCCGTGACACCCCGACGCCCGGCCGGACGTAACGCCCGCATAGCGCAGGGTCCCTATCGGCCGAGGAGCAGGTTGGCGATGGCGGTGGCGCCGGGGAAGGAACCGGTGATGCCCGAGCTCATGTACCCGGCGTCGGTGATCATCGTGATCCCGGTGATGGCGGCAGCCGCGTCGCTGCAGAGGAAGACCAGCGGGTACGCCTGCTCCAGAGGGGTGGAGGCCTCGATCCCCAGCTCGCCCCGGTAGTCGGCGCCGAATGCCAGCCAGGTCTCCTTGTTGGCCTGGGCCAGCGGCGTCTCGGTGGGTCCGGGGCAGATCGCATTGATGCGGATGCCCTGCTTCAGGAGCGGGAAGGCCTGACTGGCGACGTAGGCGCAGACGGCCTGCTTCGACGACATGTAGTCCGCCTTTCCGTGCTCCTCCACCCAGGCGACGGCGCTGTCGAAGTCCGGCGTGGCCAGGAGTTCCTGGATCTGGGGCAGGTTCGCCTCCCATCCGAGCCCGGCCGCCGAGGAGATGAACCCGATGGCGGAGCCCCTGGGCATCATGCCCCCGGTCCACCAGGCGGTCGATCAGGTGGCGGTGACCGATGAAGTTGATCCTCTCGATGCCCGGTGTCCCGTCGGCCACACCGGCACACGACATCAGAACGTCCACCCGTCCACCGCACTCGCCCATGGCGGCGTCGATCGACGACCGATCGGCGAGGTCGACGTGAATCGACTTGGCTCCGGGCAAGGTGACCTCGGCGAAGTCCATGACCACCACCTCGGCGCCGGCGTCCTGCACCAACTCTGCTGCCGCGGCGCCCATGCCGGTGGCGCCACCGACCACCAGGACCCGTTTCCCGTCGTAGCGAAATGCGTCGAAAATCGCCATGTCATCTTCTCCTGTCTCGACCTGAAGGTTCAGGCGACCACTCTGCGAATCTTGAGGTCGATGATCGCATCGGCATCGAAGCCGATGTCGGCGAGGATGCTGTCACCGTGCTCGTTGAACTCGGGCGCCCGCTCCGGTACCGCCGGCCTCTCGTCGAACTGCACCGGCGCCGCCACCAGTTGGAACGGGGTGCCCGCGGCCGTGGCGCACTCCTGCACGTAGCCGTTGGCCACTGTCTGAGGGTCCACCACCGCCTCGAGCGTGTCCTGCACGATGGCCCATTGCCCGACGAAGGTGGAGAGCCGCTCCCGCCACTCGTCGAGCGTCGCCGAAGCGAACACCTCGGCCAGGATCTCCGCAGCGACCGCGCCGTTGGCCATGAGCGACCCATAGTCCGCAAACCTGGAATCGGTCACCAGCTCGGGCCGGCCGACGGCCTCACACAGATACGGCCAGTACTTGCCCGGCTGGAGGCAGGTGAACGCCAGCACCCGGCCATCCTTGGTCTCGTAGTTGCGCGACAGGGGGTTGGACGACGGACGGTCCGCCGGGGGGGGTGCCCAGGGCGTTCCCAACACGAGCGACAGGGCCACAGCTTGACCCATCGCCCACAGCCCGACGCCGAGCAGTGACACGTCCACGACGCTGGGCTCGCCGCTCCGCTCGCGGTGGAACAGCGCACCCATGATCCCGCCGGCGATGGTCATGGCGCCGATCGAATCCCCGAACCCCGGAGCGGGCGGAAGTGGCACCAGGTCGTACTCCGGGCGCATGGCTCCCACGGCCACGCCGGCGCGGGCCCAGAAGGCGAGCGAGTCATAGGAGCCCTTGTCGGCGTCCGGGCCACGCTCGCCCTGACCCGTCCCCCTCACGTAGATGATGTCCGCGTTGTGGGCGCGGATCTCTTCGACGCCGATCTTCAACTTCTCCCGGACACTCGGAAGCTTGTTGGTGAGGAAGACGTCGGCCGTGGACGCCAGCTTGTAGAGGATGTCGAGTCCCTCCGGGGACGCCAGGTCGAGACCCAGGCTCCGCTTCCCCCGATTGGAATGCTCCAACAGGGCGTGGACGTCGCTGGGCACGATGGCCAGTCCCGACGAAGCCAGACCCCGCATGGCGTCGCCCCTCTCGACGTGCTCGATCTTGATGACCTCCGCACCCCAGTCGGACAACAGGGCGGACGCGGCGGGCACGAACGTGTGCTCGGCCACCTCGAGGACCCGGACGCCCTGAAGAACAGCGGTCACTCCCCAACCTCCGACGATTCCCGAACGGCAGGGAACAGCATCTCAGCGGCGGTCCCCGGACATGCTCCGAACTGACGAGTCAGACCACCAGAGCCTCACACCCCAGAAGCGGCAAAGAGCACTCTAGTTCAGCGAGACTCCCGTTCTCAACCGTCGGGACCCCGCGGCCCCGATTCCCACCGGGCCCGCGGGCGGATCACCGCCCTGTCCGGGTGGAACCCACCGGGGCGGTCGCTTCTCCATGAACGCCCTGCATGCCCTCGCGCGGCTCGTCCGACTGGTCGAGCGCCCAGAACATCGTCTGGTAGTCGATGAGGCCGTATCGCTCGTTGAGCATGCGCTTGACGTGGGCCCGCGCCGAGGGCGCGGTCTGGAGGACCTGGTGGGCCGCTTCCAACGCCGCTGCACGCAACTCCTCGTGGGGAGCCACCCGTGAGATCACTCCGAGCCGCTGGGCCTCGGCGGCATCGAATCCCCGCGCCGACAGCAGCAGGTCCCGCGCCACCGCCAGGCCCACATGGGCCGGCAGCGCGGCGGCGTAGGTGGCGTCCGGGATGCCGCGGAGGAGCTCCGGCACGCGGAAGGTGGCGCGATCGCTGGCCACCGCGATGTCCGCCATCATGGCGATCAGGAGGCCCCCGGCCTGACAGATCCCGTTGACCGCGGCGATCACCGGCGCCCGGCTGTCGCGGATGGCGAGGAACGGGAGGACGTCCTGTCCGACGACTTCAGTCCGGTGACGTCGCCCGGTTCGGAACGGCCCCCCAGATCGCCACCGGGAGCGAACACGTCGCCGACCCCGGTGATGATCAACGCGGCGAGCTCGGGGTCATGGTTCACGAGATGCACGGCCCGCTTCAGGCCGAAATACATCGCCGGCGTCAAGCGCGTTCCTCGCCTCGGGCCGATCGATCACGCACCAGGCGATCGACCCGACCCGTTCGAGTCGCGAAGCTTCGAAGTGCCGAGTTCGTCTTCCATCCGACCTCCCGCTCCCGGCGGCGAAGCCCGCAGCCTTGCTACGATATTCCAGGCTCTTGACATTCAGCAATCATGTACCGGTTCTGCGACAATCCCACTTCCGTCCAGGTTGAAGGAGCACATCATGGCCCGACCGCGCACTCCGGAACACATCCATCTGCGCAGCGCCCGCATGCTCGACGTCGTCAAAGGCGAGCTGGTGTCACCGGGCGACCTGCTGATCGGGGGTGAACGGATCCTGGAGGTGGCGCCGACCTCGGTGCCCGACTGATTCGGCCGTGATCGACCTCGGCGACCTGACCGTCATCCCGGGGCTGATGGACATGGAGGTGAACCTCCTCCTCGGCGGCCCCGACCATCGCAGCCCCCTGAATGCGGTGCAGGACGACCCGGCCCTACGTACCCTGCGATGCCGTGGCCAATGCCCGCCGCACCCTGCGAGCCGGGTTCACGACCGTGCGGAACCTCGGCCTCTTCATCCAGACCGGCGGGCTGCTCCTGGACGTCGCTCTGATGAAGGCGATCGACCGCGGTTGGATCGAGGGCCCTCGTGTGGTCCCCGCCGGGCACGCCATCACCCCGACCGGCGGCCATCTCGATCCGACGATGTTCCAGGCATTCGCCCCGCACATCATGCCCCTGACCGTCGAGGAGGGCATCGCCAACGGCGTGGAGCGAGGTGCGCAAGGCCGTCCGCTACCAGATCAAGTACGGTGCGCAAGCTGATCAAAGTCTGCGCCTCCGGTGGGGTGATGTCACATACCGGTCCGGCGGGGGCCCAGCAGTACTCCGACGAGGAGCTCCGAGCCATCGTCGACGAAGCCCACCGCGCCGGTCTGAGGGTCGCCGCGCACGCCCATGGCGACGACGGCATCCGTGCCGCCATCGAGGCCGGGGTCGACTGCATCGAACACGGATCGCTCATGACCGACGAGACCCTCGACCGATTCATCGAGCTCGAGAGGTTCCTGGTGCCGACCACCTACCTGGCCGATGGCATGGATGTGTCGCACGCGGCACCCGAGCTGCAGGCAAAGGCCGCCGAGGTGTTTCCGCGGGCCAAGGAGACCATCCGCAAGGCCATCGCCCGGGGGGCGCGCATCGCCTGCGGAACGGATGCTCCGGCGATACCCCACGGGAAGAACGCCAAGGAGCTGATCGCTCTCGTCGACCGGGGAATGACCCCCCTCGGGGCGATCCGTGCCGCGACCACGGTGGCCGCCGAACTCATCGAGGTCGACGACCGGGGTCGGATCGAGGCGGGGCTCCTGGCCGATCTGGTCGGCGTGGCCGGCGACCCGTTGGCTGACATCGGCGCGACCGAGGACGTCCGCTTCGTCATGAAAGGCGGCCAGGTCTACCGCCACGACGACGACGCCTGACGCCGCACCCGCTCTCCTCGGCGGTCAGGACGCGGGACGTGCGCCTATCCCGTTGAGGATCAGGCTCCAGAGATCCTCGGCCGAATCCTCGTCGGCCCGCAGTGACTGGCCACCGATCGTCGACGAGAACGTATTGAACATGACGACCTCCAGCACGATGCCCACGATGGGGCCGTGGCGCAGACCGGAACGGACGGATCCGGCGACCGTGGCCTCGCTGAGGACATCGTCGAACAGTGAGACCAGGGGGGCGAAGACCCGGGCAGCCTCCTTGGGATGCTGGGTGAGCAGCTGTTGGGCGAACTCACCCATGACCTGCACTTGCCGCTTTTCGCCGGCGTCGGTCTCCTCCGTGGGCCGACACAGCCGGTAGTACTCCACCACCAGGCGATGGAGGCGCTCGAGTGGGTCGTCCTCCCTGGCAACCTCTTCGTGGAGGCGCCCGGTCGTGGAAGAAACCAACTCCTCCAGCAGGGCCAAGAGGAGCTCGTGCTTTCCTCCGAAGTACTGGTAGAAGCTGTGCAACGACTGGCCCGACCGCTCGACCACCTCCTGGACGGTGAAATCCCGGCCGGACCTGGAGTTGAGGAGTTGGGTGGCGGCGTCGAGGAAGCGCTGCACCCGGCTTTCGGCCCGTAGGCGTGCAGAATCCAGGGACCGCGCCACCGCCTGCTGGCGTCGACTGATCCCTTCGACCTCGAGCGAGTCGGGTGCCAGTTCGTCCTTCGTCACCGGGCCGAGCGTACCCGAGGAAGGTCTGACCTCCCACGACCCGCGGCTCGAGACGACCCGGTACCGGCCCCTCGCCGACAGGTCCCGGCCGGGCTTGCCGGACGGTCTAGACCGCTGGCTCGATCACCACGTCCATGCTGGCCGCACCGCTGTCCGGCACTCTCGGCTGGCGCCACACCTCGACCGGGAAGGACGCGTTGATCAGCGAGTAGCACAGCCAGAGCAACCGCTTGGCATCCTCGGGCAGCGCCTCCAGGTCGAACTGGTCGAGGTAGACCATGGCGTCCTCGAGACGGGGGAAGGCGTTGTCGTAGAACGCCTGGAGCTCGTCCATCGTGCTCGACAGCCGTTTGGCGTAGCGCTCGGCCTCGGTCTCCAGCGACCAACTGGTGAATTGGTCGAGGTCGGCGAACTCAGGAGGCAGGGTGCTCATTGGGCTCCGTTCCTCGGTCATGACGCGTTGGAGATCCGAACCGGCATCGCAGGCGGCTGCTGATACCCGGCCACGTGGTCCAGCGCAGTCTTGTGCAGCTGGCGGAGCAGGATCTCCTGGTCATTCAGCGGGAACTGAGAAACAGCCCGGGACTCGAGCATCGTCTGAGTGGCTTCGAGCGTATTGCCGTCCTGGAGCGAGTACTCCTTGAACGTCACCGCCGCCAGCTCCTGGCGCAGGCGCTCGCGGGCGTTCTTCGGTGGGACGAAGCACAGAGTGCCCTCGAAGATGTGCGTGTTGTAGGAGGTCGGCCAGTAGTGGTACGTGAGATACCAGCCCGGCTGCCAGATGAGCAGCATGAAGTTGGGGAAGAACACGAACGAGTCGACACCCCAGGCCCGGTGGCGGGCGGGGTTCACGGCCGGCGGCAGCCGGTCGAGGCCTTCGATGTCGGGACGGTCCCACGGGCCGAACAACCCGCTCCGGAGGACACGTTCGATCGGCTTCACCATCTCGAGGTCCTTGGGGGGCGACATTCCGCCCCACGACGACACCATGCCATGTGGACCGTCGAGTTCGTAGGCGAGTGCCTCGAACCCATAGCCGGAGAGCTTGCGCGACTCGACGGCCGTGGCCTGCTTGGCGTGGAGGATCGGCGCGTGGTAGAACTCCGCAAACGCGTCGATGAACAACTTCCAGTTACTCCCGACTGCGGCCCGGTACTTGTAGACCTGGGTCATCTCACCGAATGGGTAGCCGTCGATACCGGCACCGAGACCTCCGAGGTAGTCGTGCAGGGAGGTGGCGTTGTCACGATTGAGGTTGACGAAGATGAAGCCCTGCCATGTGTCGACCTGGACCGCGACGAGCCCGTAGTCGGCTGGGTCGAGGTCGAAGAACTCCGACTCCTGTTGGATGAAGGTCAGCTGGCCATCCACCGAGTACCGCCAACCGTGGTACTTGCAGGTGAACTGGCGGCACGTACCGCTCGTCTCCTCATCCGGGTAGTCCTTCCACACGAGTTTGTTGCCGCGGTGCCGGCAGATGTTGTGGAACGCATGGACCTCGCCTTCCGAGCCGCGGACGACCACGAGCGAGGTCCCCGCCGCGTCGATCTCCTTGGTGAAGTAGCTCCCGGTGCGGGGCAGCTGTTCGACCCGGCCCACGTTGAGCCAGGTGCGGCCGAATATGGCCTTGCGCTCGAGCTCGTAGTGCTCCGGCGAGATCGAGTCCTCGTAGGAGACCGGTCCCGTGCCGAGCTCCGGGTAGTGCTCGGTCCAACTGCCCTCAGCGGGCTTCGTGAAATGCGCCATGGGTTCCTCCCGGGTCCGCTCCTCGGATGATAGCATCGATCTTCAAAATACAGAACCTCATTTCCGCCGCAGGTCGTCGTCCAGCTCGACGCCGAAGGACCGAAAGGCCATGGCCAGGGTCTCATAGGCCCCGACGGTGAAGACCAGGTCGATGAGCTGCTCGCGGGTCGAGCTCGTCCGCCAGTACGTTCCACGTCTCGCCATCCACCATCGCGTCTCCGACCAGCTCGTCCACGGCTCGCAGCATCGCCCGATCCAGCACCGACCACCCGGGGGCGTCAGGCCCGGTGGCGATCCGATCGACCTCGTCCTGGCAGAGTCCGGCATCGGCCGCGAGGACGGCGTGCTGCTCCCACTCATACGTTGATTCCCGCAACTTGGCGACCCGCAGCACCAACAACTCGCGTTGGCGGGGCGAAAGGGTCGAGGCGAAGAGGACATGGCCATTGAAGGTGTTGAACGCCCGCGCCAGCTCGGGATGCCGAGCCAGCGTGCCGAGCGCATTGAGCGCCTTGGGGCGACCCTCCCGGCGCGGGAACGGATGACGGGGGTTTGCCGGACGCAAGGCGGCGAGCGCGTCGCGCATCTCCGGCGGCCACTCTTCGGGAGGCAGGGGTGGGATCCGGGCCGTCAAGTGTTCCTCCCTCCGTTGACGCCGATGACCTGCCCGGTGATATAGCCGGCTTCGTCCCGCACGAGGAACGAGGTGGTGGCGGCGATGTCCTCCGGCGTCCCGACCCTGCGCACCGGTGTTGTCGACGCGTGGAACTCGACACCCTTGCCGAGCAATCCCCTGCGTTCCGACGCACGGAGCATGGGGGTGTCGATGAACCCCGGCGGGATCGTGTTCACCGTGATGCCCCGAGGGCCGAGCTCCAGCGCCAGGGCCTTGGTGAACCCGATCACACCGGCCTTGGCCGCGACATAGTGGGTCATGAGCGGCTGACCGCCGTGCGCGCTCGACGACGATATGTTCACGATGCGCCCCCAACCCTCTTCGACCATGTCCGGCACGACCGCCTGGCAGCAATCGAAGGTGCCGGTGAGGTTGACGGCGATGATCCGGCTCCACTTCTCGGCCGTAATCGAGAGGAACGGGTCGAATCCGTCGAGGCCTGCGCTGTTGACAAGGATGGTGGGTCGTCCGAGGCGCTCACGGACCTCGCCGACCGCATGGTCGATCCGGGTGCGATCGGTGACGTCGACATGCAGGCCCAGGGCGCGGCCGCCAGCCGTCGCTATCTTGTCCGCCGCCGCCTCCGCCGAGGTGCCGTCACGGTCGAAGACGGCGACTGCGTTCCCATCGACGGCGAGTCGCTCGCTGACGGCGAGGCCGATCCCCGATCCACCTCCGGTGACGATCGCGATCCGGGCACCCGTCACTGGATCGGCTCGTCTCCGCTCAGCGTCGTACGGTGCAGGTCGCGGGGGGACGTGGCATCGTAGCGACGTGCCCGGTGCAACACGCCCCGGTTGTCCCAGATCACCATGTCACCGACCGACCACTCGTGCCGGTAGATGACGGTCCGGGTCGTCGACCGGGCGAGCAGGTCGGCGAGGAGCGCCCGTCCGTCGTCGAGATCCATTCCGGCCACATGGGATGCCGTCGCCCCCAGCACCAGGGAGTGCCTGCCTGATCGGTGGGTCCACACCAACGGGTGCTCCTTGCCGGGTCGGGACCGCCACATCGCAAGCTCCTCGGGTGACGGATCGTCGTTGACCAGACGCTGCGACGCCTCGAAGGTGTGGGCGACACGGAGGGACCGGAACCGCGCCTTCTCGTCATCCGAAAGGTCGTCATAGGCAGCGTACGTACTGGCGAATTCGGTCTCGCCTCCAGACTCGGCGACGGCATGGGCACTGAGTACCGTCGCCATGATCGGGACGTCATCGGTGCAGCCGTCGATGTGCCAGTCGAAGGTCCCACGCAGGTAGGGGGCGGCCGCGTTCTTCTTCGGATCGAGCGTCACGCGGAAGATCTCGGGATGGTCCCCGGAACCGAAGATCTCCACCCGGCCGAGCAGCTTGGAGAACGCGACCTGAGTGCCGTCGTCGACATGCAATTCGCGAAGACCAGGGTGCCGTGGGCCTCGAGGGCCGCGAGCGTCCAGGCCGGCAGGGCCTCGTCGTGCACCAGCTGATCGCGGTCCACACCCACGACCTCGGCTCCCACGCTGGCGCCGAGCCTCTCGGCGGTGACCACGGTCATTGGGCTCTCCTTCCGGTGGCACTGACCCTAGAGGAACATTATTACGACCCCAGAATCCTATTATCACCGTTCCGCCGCCTCCTGCCGGCGCTCGGCCAGCAGCCGCCTGAGCCGGAACTTCTGAACCTTGCCCGAGGGCGTCCGGGGGAACTCATGCAGCACATGGATCGACTGGGGCCACTTCTGGCGGGCGAGCCCGGCGGTGGCGAGGTGCTCACGCACCTGTTCGAGCGTCGGGTCGGCCATCCCCCGGCGGACACTCACCACCGCGGCCACGTGCTCTCCCAGGCGCTCGTCCGGTTCGGAGACGACCGACACTTCGGCAACCGCATCGATGCCCAGCATGAGCTCCTCGATCTCCTGGGCACTGATGTTCTCACCACCGCGGATGATGATGTCCGACAGGCGATCCGTGATGGTGAGATAGCCGTCGTCATCGAGGACGCCGATGTCACCCGTGCGATACCACCCGGCCGAGTCGAATGCGGAAGCGGTCAACGCCGCGTCCGTGTAGCCGATGCAACAGTCGGGCCCCCGGCTCAGGATCTCACCGTCGCCGTCGAGACGGAGTTCCACCCCGGGAAGCGGACGACCGTCGGTCCGGTGCCGCTTGGCCTCGGGCTCGTCGATGAGGCTACCGGTGATGGACGGGTGCTCCGTGCTGCCGTACGAGCGGAAGGCCCTGATTCCGAGCTTCGCGGCGCGGTCCATGACCGCCACGGGGACGGTCGACCCTCCGAGGCCCGCGAACGGCATCTTGGCGACATGTCGCGGCCCGAAGTCGGGATGGTCCAACAGGCTGGTCAGGAAGAACGTGGCGCCCCCGCCGACGCCCAGACCCTCTCCGTCCATCAGGCGAAGCACCTCCGCCGGGTCCCACACGTCGATCAGGTGCACGGGGTGGTCACGCAGCAGCGGAACCAGGAACGCGTTGAGCATCCCGATGAAGTGACCCACAGGGGCCCCGGTGATCTGCGGCGGTCCACCCTTGGGGAAGAGATAGTCGAGTTGGCGGGTCTCACATCCGATCGTGCGATGCGAGTGCACCACACCCTTCGGATCGCGGGTTGTGCCCGACGTGAACCCGATGAGGGCCGGGGCATCGGGGTCCACCTCCATGAGGTCGGCCATCGGATGTCCGTCGAGCACCGAGCTGAAGGGCGTCGCCCCCGCCGGAAGGGCCCGGATGGGCGACTCGCCGACAACCAACCACAGCGGTACGGGTCGTCGCGACAGCACTTCGGAGTACGTGGCCAGGTAGTCAGAGTGCCCGAATCGGTCGGCCGTGACGATCACATCGGGCGAGGTCACCTCGATGATGTACTCGACCTCCTTGGCGCCGTAGAAGTGTACGACCGGGACCACCACTGCACCGAGGTAGGCCGCAGCCCAGAAGGTGATGCCGGCCTCCAACCAGTTCGGCAGCTGGACGACGACGACGGCACCCGGGCCCACCCCCCTGGTCTGCAGGCTGCCCGCCAGCGAACGGGCCGCCCGGTCGACCTCGGCGAACGTGCCCCTCCACGGCCGGGCCTGCGAATGCACCCGGAAGCCCGTCCCACCCATCTGGGCCAGGCCGTCCGCCGCCATCCGACCCAGCGTGGCATCCGTCCACCAACCTTCGGCCAGGTACCGTTGCGCCAGGTCCGCGGGTACCGACCGCAGGCCCCACCTGTCTGCCCCCGTGCTGGTCGACTCCCCCACTCCGTCTCCTATCGGCCCGGCCGCCCGGCCGGGCACCAGGCTTCCCAGTTCCGTTGCCAGTCTAGGAGAACTTCGTTATCATTTGTCAACATGGCACTCTCGGGGTCCGCCACCCACGCGCCCGGCGTGCCGTCTGACCACGGATTCCACACGCTGCGTGTGGGCGGGGTCGTCCGGGAGACGGGAGAGGCCAGTTCCATCGTCCTCGACGTGCCCACGGCCCTCCGTCCGGCGTTCGCCTACGAGGCGGGCCAGTTCTGCACCTTCCGGGTGGCGATTGACGGCGAACGACACGTGCGCTGCTACTCCATGTCCTCCTCCCCGGCAGTCGACCCCGAGCTACGGGTGACGGTGAAGCGCTCGGACGGCGGTGTGGTGTCCAACTGGATGAACGACCATCTGGCGCCGGGGGACCTCCTGGAGGTGGCGCGGCCCGCAGGCTTCTTCCGCCTGGGGGCCGGTGAAGGCGATATCGTCGCGTTCAGCGCCGGGAGCGGGATCACACCGGTGCATTCCCTCCTCAAGACCGCGCTGGCCACGACCTCTCGACGTGTCCACCTCCTCTATGCCAATCGGGACCTCGATGCAATCATCTTCCGGTCTGAGATCGATGCGCTGGAGGACACCCACCACCGACGGTTCACCCTGTCCCACCATCTGGATGCCGTGCAGGGTCTCGTCCAGGCCGACACGATCCGCGACTTCGCCGGCGGCGCAGAGGACGCTGAGTTCTACCTGTGCGGCCCGGGATCGTTCATGGACCTGGTGGAGAACACGTTGCTCGCCGACGGAGTTGATGCGGCGCGGATCAACATCGAGCGGTTCACGCCCGCGGGACTGGCTGTCCGACCCGGGACCGGACGGCCCCTCCGCTGCGACCTCACGTGTCACGATCGAACTCGATGGCCGGACCGAGACGACGGACCATCGCCCGGGAACCACGATCCTCCAGACCGCCCGCCAACTGGGGATGTCCCCGCCGTTCTCCTGCGAATCGGGAAGCTGTGCGACCTGCATGGCGAGGTTGCTCGAGGGGTCGGCCTCGATGCACGTCAACAACGCCCTGACGGCCGAGGAGGTCACCGACGGGTGGGTGCTCACCTGTCAGGCGCTCCCCACCAGTCCCCTCGTGCACGTCACATACGAGGAGATGTGATGCCCCGGCCTTCCGTCGCCGATGTCATCGAGCTCCAACAGCTCTTGGCCCGCTATGCGGTCGGCATGACCAAGGACGACGTCGAGGTGGTCATGGAGGTGTTCACTCCCGACGGTACCTACAGTGCCTTCGGCGACACCTATCAGCTCGCCGACTTCCCCCGACTGGTGGCGGCCGCTCCCAAGGGGCTCTTCCTTGTCGGGCCTCCCGCCCTCGACCTCGACGGAGATGTCGGTACCGGACACCAGCCGCTCTGCTTCGTAGACCAGAGGACCCATGACATGCGCATCGGGTACTACTCGGACACCTACGTCCGCACCGAGGGCGGCTGGCGGCTGCGCACCCGGTCCATGACCTTCCTCCGCAAGAGTGGTGCACGCGATGCCGGACGGGCCCACGACCCGGACCGGCCCGCACCGGCGGCTCCTTGATGGAGATCGACGAGTACCGCCTGTCGTTGGACACCTGGCTCGAGCGGAACCAGACCAGGCTCAGGCCGGATCCCGAAGCCACTCGGACGCTGGACGGCCAGGTCGCCCACCTCGCCGAGGTGAAGCGACTCTGCTACGAGGCGGGTTGGATGCGCTGGGGTTGGCCGCCCCGGGTCGGCGGCCTCGGGGGGTCGACCCTCCTACGCGCCTATCTCGGAGAAGCGCTGACCTCCCGGGATCTGGTCGAGCCGGGCATCTATTCGATGACAGAGGTCCTGGCGCCGACCATCATCGACTATGCCCCGCCGCAGCTGGCGGCGGACATGGTGCCGCGGCTGCTCCGGGGCGAGGAGACCTGGTGCCAGGGCTTCTCCGAGCCCGACACGGGGAGCAACCTTGCCGCGCTGAGCTGCCGTGCCACGCGGTCGGACGACAGCTGGATCGTCACGGGGCAGAAGGTCTGGACGAGCCTCGCCCAGTACGCCGATCGTTGTGTGCTCCTCACCCGCACCGGTACGACGGAGTCGGCCCACAAGGGAATCACCGCCCTCTTCGTCGACATGCACAGCCCCGGCATCGTCGTGCGCCCCATCGAAACCATGCATGGAGCCCCGGAGTTCTGCGAGGTCTTCTTCGACGAGGTCGTCGTGCCGGCCGATCGCACCCTCGGTGAGGAAGGGCGGGGTTGGTCGGTGGCCATGGACCTGCTTCCCTTCGAACGGAGCACGGCTCTGTGGCATCGCGCCGCCCATCTGCATCGACGATTGCAGAGCCTCCTCGAGGTCGTTCCCCAGGACACGCTCGATCCGGCTGTCGTCGGCGAAGTCGCGCAGCTCCTCTATGCACTGCGATCCCGCTCTCGGACGACACAGTATCGCCTGGCCGCAGGCGACAGCCTCGGTCCCGAGACCTCCATCGACAAGGTCCTCATGGCCACCGCCGAACAGGCGGTCTTCGATCTCGTCGTCGACGGCCTGGGCCCCGCCATCGCACTGAGTGACGACCTGGACAGTGAACGCTGGCGCCGCGAGTTCCTCTACTCCCGGGCGGCCACGATCTATGGGGGAACCGCAGAGATCCAACGGAACATCATCGCCCGCCGACTGCTCGGCCTCGGGTCGGACCGCTGATGGAAGACGGTGATCGGGAACTGCTCGAGCGGAGCGTACGTCGTGCCATGGAGTCCCACTCGGGTGCGGCACTCGACATCGCACTCGACGAGATCGGGTGGCCCGAGGCCCTCTCGGTGGAGCCTCGGACGGCCGTATCGGTCCTCTTCGAGCTCCAGGGGGCGGAACACGCCAACACGTCGGCGATGGGTGTCGTCTTCGGCTCTGCACTCGGACTCGAAGCCGGCGGCGCCGCGGATGTCGTCCTACCGCCCCTGGGCCGGTGGCACAGGCCCGGCCAGATGGTCGGGGACGAGGTGGTCATCGGCGGCCTCGGGACCACCTCACTGGTCGACAGAGGCACGGCAACCGTGGTGGTGAGGATCGACGACGACGATCTGGCCCTGGAGGTGGCGACCGCTGACCTCACCATCCGAACGGTCCGCGGCATTGATCCGAGCCTCGGCCTGGTCGAGGTGGTCGGCAACAGCGTGCCTTACCGCGCCCGTCGCGAGCTCCTCCCCACCGCATGGGAGGATGCCCTGGCTCTGGCGAGGATCGCCGCCGGCCACGAGCTCGTGGGCGCGGCCCGGTCGATGCTCGGGCTGGCACGCGAGCATGCGCTCGAACGCGTGCAGTTCGGACGGCCGATCAGTTCGTTCCAGGCGATCCGGCATCGGCTGGCCGATACCCTGGTCGCAGTCGAGGCCGCCGCCGCCGCGCTGGACTCCGCCTGGGAGGTGAGGTCGGCACAGGCGGCGGCCATGGCCAAGGCCCAGGCAGGGCGCAGCGCTCGGACGGCCGCCCGTCACTGCCAGCAGGTTCTGGCGGGCATCGGGTTCACGACGGAGCACGACCTCCACCTCTTCGTCCGCCGCACCCTCGTGCTCGACGAGCTGTTCGGCTCCGCCCGGGCCCTGACCAGAAACCTGGGCGACGAGCTGCTCGCCACCCGGACCCTCCCACCGCTGCCGCCCCTGTGAGAGGCCGACCCGGCGGCGTCCGATGTCGCCCGACCGATCAGAAGGACGCGGCCAGGGAGGCAAGGAGGCCACGCGTGCGCTTGGACGAGGCGACGAGCTCGTCACGGTCCTGGCCGATCGGCACCACCCTCATCGAGAGATCGGTCACGCCGGCATCGGCAAAGCCCTGAAGCCGCTTCCTGATCGTGGACTCGCTGCCGGCGGCCAGGATGTCACCAACGTTGCGCGCATCCCCGTGCTCGAGAAGACTCTGATAGTTCGGTGAGACCTCCGCTTCGGCGAGAATCCGGTTGGTGCGGGCGATGGCCACATCGATCTCGTCGTCGCCACACAGGCATACCGGAATCCCGGCAACGACGCGGGGCGGCGTCCGATTTCCGGATTCGGCGGAGCGAGTCAGGTTCGGGACGACATATGATCCGATCGCCCGCTCGTCGGCCATCCACAGAATGGTGCCGTCCGCCCGCTCACCGCACAGTTTGATCATCAGCGGGCCGAGCGCAGCCAACAGCACCGGCGTCGGCGTGACGTCGGTGATGTCGATCGGGTTGTGCACGACGAAGCGATCGTTCTCGACGTCGACGGTCCCCGGCCCGGCCAGGGCCTGGTCGAGCACGTCGAGGTAGGCGCGCATGGTCGCCACCGGGTGCTCGTACGGCAGCCCGAGCATCTCGTCGATGACCCAGTGGTGTGAGACGCCCAGACCGAGCGCCAGACGTCCCTCGCAGACGGCCTGGACGGACAGGGCCTGCTGGGCGAGCGCGACCGGATGCCGCGGCTGGACGGGCACCACCGCGGTCCCGATCTCGATGCGGTCCGTCGCCGAGCCGACGACGGTCGCCGCCGTCAATGCGTCGAATTCGTCGGGAATCTGCGGGATCCAGACTGTGGCCAGACCCGCTTCCTCTGCCCAGCGGGCGTCGGCCTGGAGCCGCTCCACCTTGGTCCGGTAGCGGCCACGCTCGGGGCCGATCATCAGGCCGATGCGCATACCGAAGGCCTACTTCGCCGTGAAGCGCAGGCCGCCGTCGAGACGGATGTTCTCGCCGTTCAGGTAGGGATTCCGGACGATCGACTCGACCATGAGGGCGAACTCCTCGGGGTGGCCCATCCGCTTGGGAAAGGCGATCCCCTGGGCCGGATCCTCCTTGAGATGCTCGAGGGCGCCGAGCATCAGGGGCGTACCCATCACACCGGGCGCGATAGCGCATACCCGGACTCCGATCGGCGCCAGGTCGCGTGCCATGGGCAGCGTCATTCCGAGGATCGCGGCCTTGGCGGCACCGTAGGCCACCTGTCCGGCCTTGCCCTCCATGCCTGCGATCGAGGCGGTGTTGACCACGACGCCACGCTGTCCATCCGCATCGGGGTCGCCGGAGCCCATCGCCGCAGCCACCAGCCGCGTCATGTTGAAGGTGCCGACCGCGTTCATCTCCATCGTCGCAATGAAGGAGTCCTTGTCGTGGGGCACCCCACCGCGTCCCACGGTACGGCCGCCACCGACCCCCCCACCGGCCACGTTGACCAGGATCCTGAGCGGACCGAGGGATCCAGCCGCCTCGATCGCACCCGCGACATCCTCGTCCCGGTTGACGTCTCCACCCACCGCCAAGGCCGCATCGCCCAGCTCTCTCGCCAGGTCGCCGGCCCGGTCCGCATCTCGGTCGAAGACGGCCACCCGTGCACCGATCCCCACCAGGCGCCGGACCGTCGCCGCCCCGAGACCGCCGGCTCCACCGCTGACGATGGCCGCACTTCCCTCCACCTCCATCAGATCGTTCCCCCTCTCCCGCTTGCAGGCCACACCCAACGGAGTTCTGCCCCGGACGACGATAATCATGATCTTCGTTGACTACAACTTGACTTCCGCATTGGACGCCGAGCGCGCCGTATTGGGCGGAACGCTATTATCAAACCACGACAGGCAGGGGTGTCGGCAGCGGACCGAGCCCAGGTCGCCCAGAGATCCCCCCGACCCAGAAACAGAGCGGTGCATGCTGGTGAACCTTGACCGCGACCAAGAGCTCTTTCGGGAGACCACGGCCAAGCTCCTCGACGAGCTGGTCCCCGTGGCCGAGCTCCGCCGCCGACGCGACGATCCCGATGGCTTCGATGACGAGTACTGGCGTCGCGGCGCCGAGCTCGGATGGACATCGCTTCTGGTGGGCGAAGAGCACGGCGGCGGCTCCATCGGTGGGAAGGGCCTCGTCGACCTGGCGCTGGTCGCCTACGAGTTCGGCCGCCACGCGGCGCCGGGGCCGCTGGTCGTGACCAACGTGGTCGCCGCCACTCTGGACGAGGCAGGGGACAGCGGGCACGGGTCGGTCATCAGTGAGCTGTTGTCCGGTGGGACGATTGCAACCTGGTGTTTCGGGGAGCCCGGGCCGAACATGGCGTTCGACGGAGTTGCGATGCGCATCGACGTGGTCGGCGACCAGCTCGTTCTGAACGGCGCCAAGCGTCCGGTCGAATCAGGTGCCCGGGCCGATCAGCTGCTGGTCACCGGTCGCACGGGAACCGGGGTGACCCAGGTACTGGTTCCCGCGGGAACCGCAGGGGTGTCCGTCACCCCGATGCACACCATCGACCTGACCCGACGGTTCTCGGTGGTCACGTTCGACGATGTCCGGATCCCATCCTCGGCGGTCGTCGGCGAAGTCGGCAAGGCCGGTGAGCAGGTCCGGAGACAGCTCCGAGCGCGCCGTGGCCATTGTGAACGCCGAGGCGGTCGGGACGATGCAGTCCGCCTTCGACATGACCGTGGAGTGGGCCTTCGATCGCTATTCCTTCGGGCGCCCACTGGCGTCCTACCAGGAGCTCAAGCACCGATTTTCCGACATGAAGACCTGGCTGGAGGCGAGCCATGCCATCAGCGACGCAGCTACTGACGCAGTGGCAACCGATTCGCCTGATGCCGGAGAGCTTCTCGCCGCGGCCAAGGCGTTCATCGGGGACTACGGCTCGGAGCTGATACAGGACTGCGTCCAGATTCACGGTGGTATCGGTGTTACGTTCGAACACGACCTCCACCTCTACCTCCGCCGCCACACGGTGGATCGCGCACTGTTTGGAACTCCGGCGGAACATCGGCAGCGCCTGTGCGACCTGGTCGAACACAACGAAGAGGTCGCATGAGCACGGATGAGGACCTCGAGAGCTTCCGTCAACGGGCCCGGGCCTTCGTCCGGGCCAACCTGCGCCCGGTCTCGTCGACCGCCTTTGTGGACCCGCTGCGGAACGAACGGACCGACGAGGAGGAGCTGGCGGCAGTGGCCCGGGACCGGGAAGTCCAGCGCATGCTCTTCGACGCCGACCTGGCCGGTATCTGCTTCCCCCGGGAGTACGGTGGCCAGGGCCTCACACCCGCGCACCAGCGTGTGCTCAACGCCGAGTTGGCCGGGTACGAGTTCCCGGCCCGCCTGCAGGCTCCGACCCTCTCGCCGTGCGCCGCTGTGCTCCTCGACTTCGGGACCGACGAGCAGAAACACCAGCACATCCCGGCCATTCTGAAGGGCGAGGAGATCTGGATGCAGTTCCTCTCCGAGCCGAGCGGAGGATCCGATGTCGCCGGGGCCCTCATGACGGCGGTCCGGGACGGTGACGAGTGGATGCTGAATGGTTCGAAGATCTGGACGACGGGTGCGTGGTGGTCTGACTGGGGTCTCTGCCTGGCCCGAACCAACTGGGATGTCCCGAAACACCGTGGCCTGACTGTCTTCATGCTTCCCATCCGACAGCGGGGCCTCGATGTCCACCGCATCGAGATGCTCAACGGCTCCAAGGAGTTCTGCCAGGAGTTCCTGACCGATGTCGTCGTCCCGGACTCCGACCGCATCGGCGAGATCGACGACGGCTGGACGGTGGGGACCCGCTGGATGTTCCACGAGCGCATGCTCACCAACTCCCCATTGGTCACCGTGCCGACGGGTGACGCGCACAAGGGCGACGGTGCCTCGTTCGTGGGTCGTGTGGCCCGTGACACATGTCGTCTCTCGGACCCCTCCGTCCGCGACCTGGTCGGGGAGGCATACATGCTCGATCTCACTGATCGCGCTCTTCGGCAGCGCATCGGCGAGGGGATCGCCACTGGAGCAATGGCAGATCAGTCGGCAGCCATCGGTCGTCTCTTCGGTGGTGTCGTGTCGGCCCGCATCCGGACCATCGGATTCGAGATCGCCGGATTGGCCGGTGCCGCCTGGACCGATGACGACGGGGAGCTGGCCTACTGCGGCACGGATTTTCTGATGCGGCAGGTTTCGTGCATCGGCGGCGGGACAACCGAGATGGCACGGAACGTCATCAGCGAGCGCGTCCTCGGGATGCCCAGGGAACCGACCTTGGACCGCAATGTCGCATTCCGCGACGTCCCGCGCAACGCATCCCCCGGCTAGAGGGATCCAACCCCCCGGCATCGGTGCGATCCGCGTTCCTACCTCATGCATCCCCACGTCGGAGCAGCAGCACCCCGGACGGTGTGCCGCCTCCCGAGGTCACGACGGCGGTTTCGGCATCGACAACCTGCCGAGACCCCGGCATCGTGTCGGAGCTGCACCACTGCTTCGTAGAGAAAGCCGAATCCGTGGGTCCGCCCTTCGGAGAGTTGGCCGCCATGGGGATTGACGGAGAGCTCCCCGCCCGGGGCGATGCGGCGACCTCCGTCGAGCCAGTCGCCGGCTTCACCGAATCCGCAGAATCCGAGGGCTTCGAGCCACGAGATGGCGTTGAAGGTGAAGCCGTCGTAGAGCAGGGCCACGTCGACATCCGAAGGCCGCAAGCTGGTCCGGGACCAGAGATGCGCCGCCTGGCCGATCACCTGGGGCTCGTGGGTGACCGTGCCCTGGTCCCATGAGACGCGCTCGAGGATCTGGGTGCCGACCGCGTCGATGCGGATTGCCGGCCGCGGCAGGTCGGCCGCCACCGAGGCATCGGAGACGACGACGGCAATCGACCCGTCGCAGGGGACATCACAGTCATAGAGCCCGAAGGGAGAGGTGATCGGCCGCGCCGAGAGGTAGTCGTCCATGGTCATCGGCGCCCGGTAGATGGCCGCCGGATTCCGCGCCGCGTTCGCCCGTCCGTTGAGGGCTATGAGAGCCAGCGTTGCCTCCCGGGTGGCACCGTATCGATGCAGGTACTGGTTGGCGTTCATGGCGATCCAGTTGGCTGCTGACAGCGCGCCGAACGGCGTCCGCCAGGCTGACGAACCCGACACCCGACTGCCACCGGGGCTGCTCAGGCGGAGGGCGGCAAACGACGATTCCCAGACCGTCCGAAAGCACAGGACGTGACGGCAGAGGCCGGACGCCACCGCCATCATGGCGGCGATGACTGCCCCGGCCGGACCGGGGAGATCGCCACCGCCATTGATCCAGGTGGGGTGAAGACGGAGCGCCTCCTCCACCGAGGTGACGCCCCCTTCACTCATACCCATTCCGGCATGCCCGGGGTAGGTCGACAGACCGTCGATGTCGTCGAGATCCAATCCTGCGTCGGCAACGGCCCGGGTGCAGGCATCGACGGTCAGCGAGAGGGGATCGACCATCAACCTCCGACCCAGCGCCGAGCGTCCGACACCGGACAGCACCGAGCGGTGCTCGAAGCGATGGTCCCCGAGCGGCCGGCGCGGAACGGGACGCACGGGCTCGGCGATGGGATCGACCGGAGAGACCTCCCCCGTCAGTTCGAACAGGGGCAGCCAGACGTCATCGTGATGTTCGAAGCGGACGGACACTTCCTGCCCGATGGCGACCTCCGTGGGGTCGCACCCGACGATCGTGGTGGTGATCCGGACCCCTGGATCCTCCGCCAGCGCCACGACGGCAAGGACATAGGGCGGCACGAACCCGGGATGCCACTGGTGCTGGTTCACCGTGCAGCCGACGATCGTTCCCCGACCGGAGACTGGGGTCGGCTCCCATGCCCGACTCCGGCAGACAGGACAGATCGGCACCGGTGGATGTACCAGCGAGCCACAGGTCTGACAACCTTGGACGCGCAGACGACCGTCCGCGCCCGAGGTCCAGAACCATTCGGTTGCCGGCGTCAGCTCCGGCAGCGGCCTCATCGGGCCGACGGACTCGGAGAGGCGGGGGCATCGTCCAGGACCATCACGACGCTCACGGTGCCGCAGGACCCCCGTCGGCGAGGGACGCCTTGTACAGCACGTTGGCTGCCAGGCGCATGTGAGCCGCGTCGACGAGCTTCCCGTCACGGCCGATGGCGCCGACTCCTTCCGCCTCAGACCGCCGGTACGTCTCGATGGACTCCCTAGCGTCCTGGATCTCCCGGACCGTCGGGGCGAACACCTCGTTGGCAATGGCGATCTGGTCGGGATGGATCGCCCATTTTCCGTCGAATCCCAGAAGACCGGCGTGGACCGCCGAACGCCTGAAACCCTCCAGGTCCTTGTACGCCGGATGGGGCGCATCGATGGCATCGATGCCCGCACCCCTGGCCGCCGCCAGGACCTGGACGCGGGCAAAATGCCAGAAGTCACCGGGGTATTCGCTGATCGGGTCGAAATTCCCGTCGACACGTGCTCGCAACGAGGCCGAGAGGTCGCCGGCCCCGAAGATGATCGCCTCCAGCCGATCGCTGGCGCCCGCGATCTCCGCAGCGTTCAGGAGGCCTTCGGCCTCCTCGATCAGCACCTCCAGCCCGATCCGCTTGGTCAGGCCGAGTTTGGCCTCCAGCTGGGTCAGGAGCACGTCGACCCACCAGACATCGCGTGCCGATCGCGCCTTGGGCACGATGAGCACGTCCAGCGACTCCCGTGCACCGGTGACGACCTCGATGATGTCGCCGTGGCACCACGGCGTCTCGAGGCCGTTCACCCGAACGGCCCGGACCGTACGGCCCCAGTCGAAGCCGGTGAGCGTGGCGACAGCGATGCCCCGCGCCGCTTCCTTGGCCACCGGGGCGCATGCGTCCTCGAGATCCAGAAAGACGAGATCGGCACCGGAGCTCGTCGCCTTCTCGCACATCCGTTCGTTGCTGGCCGGTGTGGCCAATTCTGAACGTCGGGCGCGGGGCTCGGGCACGGCTACCTCCCTGGCGTCGTGGTCAGATGACGCCGGCGGCACGAAGGGCAGCCAGGCGATCGGGTTCGATGTCGAGCAGGTCACCGAAGACGGCGTCAGTGTCGGAACCGAGGTTACGTCCGAGATGGTCGACCCGTCCCGGCGTCTCGGTCAAGACGGCCACCGGTGCGTGCACGGTCATGGGGCCGAGGTCCGGGTCATCGATCTTCACGAACGTTCCCCTGGCCTGCAGATGCTCGTCTGCCAGCAGTTGCTCGGCGTCGTAGATGGGGGCCGCAGCTACCGATGCGGCCCCGAAGACCGCCATCGCCTCGTCGAGGGTGCGTTCACGCACCCAGGCGGCAACGAGCTCGTCGACCTCGAGGGCCCGCTCCTGCCGGAGCAACGGGTCGATGTAGTCGGATTTGTCGGCCAGGTCGGGCCGATCGATCGCCCGGTAGACGCGTGCGACGATGTTGGGCGACGCGCTCGAGATCGCCAACCACTTCCGGTCCGCGGTTCGATAGGCATTGCGGGGTGCGCTGGCATCGAAGCGGTTGCCCACTCGACCGGTGACCGTGCCCAATTGGTCGTAGGCAAGGGTGGAGGACTCGATGAGGCGGGCAAGTGGCTCGATGAGGTTGACATCGACGAGCTGGCCGGTGCCGTCGTGCACGTCACGGTGATAGAGAGCCATCATCACGGCGTACGTCGCCGCCAGCGCAGCCACTCCGTCGGCAAGCATGAACGGCGGCAGCGTGGGAGGCCCGTCGGGCTGTCCGGTCAGATGGGCGAATCCGCTCATCGCCTCGGCGAGGGTACCGAAGCCCGGGCTGTCGCTCTTCGGCCCACCGCGCCCATAGCCGCTGACGTGGAGCATCACGATACGCGGGTGCCGTTCGTGGACCGACTCGTAGTCGATCCCCCAGCGGGCCAGCGCACTCGGTCGGTTGTTGATGATCAGCACATCGCTCACATCGAGAAGGCGGTGAAGGACGTCCTGACCCTCCGGCTGACGCAGGTCAAGAGTGACACAGCGCTTGTTCCGACTCATGCTCTTCCACACCAGTCCGATGTCGTCCTTCAGGTCGCCCCAGGTTCGCAGCGGATCCCCGACACCCGGTTGTTCCACCTTGATGACCTCAGCGCCGAACTCGCCCATCGCGGTGGCCACCAGCGGGCCGGCGGCCAGGGTCGCCGCGTCCACCACCCGCACCCCCTCGAGCGGACCGGGCGCCTCAGGCACAGTGCACCGACTCCGGCCGGGCGAGCCCGAGGGTGTCACGGAGCGTCTCACCCGTGTAGCGGTCGCGGAACACGCCGCGGCGCTGGAGCTCCGGTATGACCAGGCGGACAACGTCCTCGTAGGCACCCGGGGTGTGGGTCGCAGCGATGACGAACCCGTCGCACGCGTCGCCTTCGGTCCACTCCTCCATCTGGTCGGCGACCTCGCTTCCCGTACCGACGAATCGGGGGCCTTGGAGCAACGTGGCACGGTGACCGGCCAGATCCCCCAGCGTGACGTTCTCCCCACCGATGTGCTTCCGTAGATTCTGCACCAGGCCCCGGATGCCCGACACCGAGCCGATGAGCTCGTCGGTGATCGGTGCGTCGAGCTCCAACCCGGAGAAGTCGTAGTTCATGAGCTCCGAGAGCAGCGTCAGGGATGCCTGTGGGTCGACGAGCGCGTTGAGGAACAGGTCCTCGCGCTCTTCGGCGTGGGAGTGGGACTCACCGACGACGGTGTACACCATCGGCAACACCTTCACCGAATGCGGGTCCCGTCCGGCGGCCGCGATCGACTCCTTCTGGTCCTTGTAGTGCGAGCGGGCGATGGCGATGTCGGGGTCGCCGGTGAAGATCAACTCGGCCCAGCGGGCGGCGAAGTCCCGGCCTCGGCCAGAGGACCCGGCCTGGAGCAGCACCGGTCGTCCCTGTGGGGACCTGGGGACGGTGAGTGGTCCCCGGGCGCTGAACCATGAGCCCTCGTAGTCGAGTGAATGGACCTTGTCGGGGTCTGCAAAGTAGCCACTGGCACGATCGAGTACCAGGGCATCGTCCTCCCATGTGTCCCACAGGCCGGTCGCCGCCTCGAGGAATTCGTCGGCCCGGTCGTAGCGGGCATCGTGGTCGAGGTGCTCCTTGAGCCCGAAATTCTGCGCCTCACTGTCGTTGACCGAGGTGACGATGTTCCAAGCGGCCCGACCGCCGGACAGGTGATCGAGCGTGGCAAAGGTGCGGGCAACGTGGAAGGGCGAGTAGTAGGTGGTCGAGTAGGTCGCTCCGAGGCCGATCCGGTCGGTCGCCGCCGCCACGACGCCGAGCACGACGCTCAGGTCCAACTTCACCGGTCGGGCCCCGAGACGGACGGCGTCGGCGACCGATCCTCCGTAGATGCCGGGCATGGCCAGTCGGTCATCGAAGAACATCATGTCGAAACAACCCTCTTCGAGGGTCCGGCCCAGCTTCGAGTAGTAGCCGGCGGTCAGAAAGCCGTGCTCAGTGGCGGGATGGCGCCACGATCCGGCGTAGACCGTGGTGCTCCCCGCCTGCATGAATCCCACCAACGACATCTGGCGCTTCCTCGTGGTGACCAAGACACTCCCCTTCGGTGGTGGAGCCGGCGGCCGCGCCACCATTGTGGTGCGGCTGACACGCCAACTCGTTGCCCTCGTACGACAGCGGGATGGCTCAGGCTCCAGCCGCGGCGACGGCGCGGCGGGCCCGGGACCGATAGCCCTCGAGCTTCTCGTCGGCGGTGCGGACCCGCGTGCTCCGGGACATGACCGACACGTCGTGACCGACCGCTCGAGCCCGGAGCGCTCCCACGGTGGCCTCTTCCCTGGACATCCGGGTGAACGGGTCGAACGAGTACCACCGCATGGCGTTCTCGTGGGTCATCTTGCGAATGTGGTCCTCCGGGACCCCGTTCCGGGCGAACTCCGCTGCCAACTCCTCGGGTGCCCCCGGCCACATCGAGTCGCTGTGCGGATAGTCGGCCTCCCAGCAGATGTTGTCGATGCCGATCCGCTCGCGGAATTCGATTCCCACCGGGTCACTGATGAAGCAGGTCAAGAAGTGCTCCCGGAACACCTCGCTGGGGATCCGACCTCCGAAGTCCTGCAGCGTCCAGGCACGGTGCATCTCGAACGTCCGGTCCACCCGCTCGAGGAAGTACGGCACCCAGCCGGTGCCGCCCTCGGACAGCGCCACCCTGAGGTCGGGGAAGTTCTTCAGGACTCGGGACCACAGGAGGTCGGCCGCCGCCGACTGGATGTTCATCGGCTGCAGGGTGATCATGACGTCCGGAGGGGAGTCGACCGCGGGGATGGAGAGCCGCCCTGACGAGCCCAGGTGGATGGAGAGCACCGTCCCCGTGTCACAGCAGGCCCGCCATACCGGGTCCCAGTACTCGTCGTGGAAGCTCGGATAGCCGAGAGCGGCGGGGTTCTCCGTGAAGCTGAGGGAATGACAGCCCTTGGCCGCCACCCGCCGGATCTCGTCGGCGGTGAGCTCCGCGTCCCAGATCACCGGGACGGCCATCGGGATGAACCGGTCCGGGTAGGAGCCGCACCACTCGTCGATGTGCCAATCGTTGTAGGCACGGACGAGGGCACGTGAGAGATCGGGGTCGTCACTGGCGAAGACGCGGGCGGTGAACGTCGGGAACGAAGGGAAGTTCATCGAAGCGAGGACGCCGCCTGCATCCATGTCCTTGACCCGTTCGTGCACGTCGTAGCAGCCGGGTCGCACTTCGTCGAGGCTCTGGGGCTCGAGCCCGTACTCCTCCCTCGGCCGCCCGGCCACCGCGTTGAGGGCGGCCGTCTCCATGACGACCTCTCCGAAGACCCATACGTCCGACCCCTCGTCGTTGCGCTCGAGCTTCGGCGCCCGATCCTGGTATCTGGCCTCGAGGTGGTGGACGAAGAGGTCGGGCGGCTCGATGATGTGATCGTCGACGCTGATCAGGATGAGGTCGTCAGCCTCGTGCATGGGTCCCTCCCGAGAATGTACTTCTCCGTACAACAAAATGATGCTATATCACGGCGCCCGCCCGGGCCACACCCGTGATGCAGCGGTCACCGAGGCGGTCCCCGATCGCCGGACCACCCTGCCGGCGCCCCTCGGAGTTCGGACGCAGGAAGCGGCCCGGAGGGTGCCGTCACGAACGAGGGCGGAACGACACATTCATCGAAGCAGAACGCCATGCACCGATGTGAATGCCAAGTTATAGTTGCGCCAGAAGGGGCTGGCCACCGAAGCGTCGCTCGGAATAAGGGGGATGTTGTGAGGAACTCAGTGCGGGCTGTGAACCCGCCCGACCGGGCCGGGCCGCGCCGACGGCTCAAGTTATCGGCGGGGCTGGCATCCGTGGCCCTGGTTGCCGCCGCCTGCGGCTCGTCCAGCGCCACGAACTCGACTACGACCCCGACGGCGAAGGCTCCCACCGGCACACCGATCGTGGTGGGTCAGATCTATCCGGCGACCGGCGCCAACCTGGCGCTCCCGGAGGCGGGCAACAGCCTGAAGGCCTCGATCGCCGGGCTCAACAATTTCGGGCGGGATCAACGGGCACCCCGTCCAACTCATCCAGTGCGATTCCCAGGGTGACTCCAACACCGAGGTCCAGTGTGCGCAGACGATGGTCAAGGACCACGTCGTGGCGACCCTCGAGGACAGCACCTTCGCCAATCCCTCCCAGGTCAACACCATTCTCCATGGTGCGGGCATCCCTCGCATCGCGCTCACCATGGCCGACGTGTCGGACTACACGAACCCGGACAATTTCGACTTCACCGGTGGCGGCATCTTCACGCTGGTGGGCATGATGGAGAACCTCGTGAACAAGGGGGACAAGAAGATCTCCGTGGTGGTTCCCGACGAGCCTCAGTCCACAGAGACCCACCTGTTGCTCGACCCCATCGCCACGGCCGAAGGTGCCAAGGTGGTGAACTACGTGCTCGTCTCCAGCGCCTCGGGCGACTACAGCCAGTACGTCACCCAGGCCCAGCAGAACGGTGCCCAGGGCATGCTCCTCGCCCTCCCCAACGCCCAGTTGGTCCAGATGGCCCAGGTGATCAACCAGCTGGACCCGAAGATCGACTACACGACGGGTATCGCCGGCTTCACGCTGACCGAGCTCAAGGACCTGGGTGCGTTCGCCAAGAAGGCCTCCTTCGTCTGGTGGACCCCGGGGATCGACGACACCAAGAACTTCCCGGGCCTGAGCGAGCCGATCGCCACGCTGACCGCCAATATGCCGGGATCGACCATCGACAACATGACATCGACCTCGCTGGGGAGTTGGCTGGCCGTCCACGCCTTCGACGAGGTCATGAAATCGCAAAGCGGTACACCGACAGCCGCCTCCGTACTGGCAGCGTTCAAATCGGCGAAGAACATCCCGATGAACGGGATCATCAGCCCCTGGTCGCCGGGCACCTACCAGAGTGCCGGAGCGCTGAGCTCCGTCTTCACGAACGTGTCGAACCCGTGGATGTACCGGATCACCTACAACGGGACCAATACCCAGACGAGCCCGTCGCAGCTGTTCAACACCTTCGCCGGACTGCCTGGCAACAGCAAGAGCTCCGGCACCACCACGACCAGCAGCGGTTGATTGACGGGATGCAAGACCGAGCCGGTCCGGGGGACCCGAGGTCGGGGACCCTCGAGCTGATCGAACCCATGTAGCGACAAGGACACCGATGCCTTGACCCAGCTCCTGCAGTTCTGCATCCTCGGCCTCGGAGCGGGCGCTGCCTACACCCTGCTGGCCCAGGGGCGATCCTCGTCTACCGGGGCTCGGGGCTGGTCAATTTCGCCCAGGGAGCGGTCTCCATGGCCGCCGCCTACCTTTGCTTCGAGGAATTCGAGACCAACCAGGGTTGGGGCTTCGCACCCTCCTTCGTCGCCGCTGTCGTCTGCGCGGCCGGCATCGGCCTGCTCTTCCAGCAGGCGGTCCTGCGCCAGATGAGAAAGTCCTCGCCGCTCACCAGGGTGATCTCCACCCTCGGTCTGCTGATCATCCTCCAGGGCGTGGTCGAGAAGCGCTATGGCGACTCGACCAACGTCGTCCAGCCCTTTCTGCCCCAGACCACCTTCCACTGGGGCTCCGTCGTCGTCCAGGAGGACCGGCTCATCCTGACCGGTATCGCCATTGGCGTCACGGTGCTCCTCTGGGCACTGATGCGCTTCACCAGGATCGGTCTCGCCATCACGGCCAGCTCCGAGAACGAGCGTGCCGTATCGACGCTGGGCTGGTCGCCGAATTTCCTCAGTGCGGTGACCTGGAGCGCCGGGTGTGCCCTCGCCGGGGTCGCAGGTGTCCTCGTCAGCCCGATCACCGGGCTCAGCCCCGGCGTGTTCACCCTCCTCGTCACCGTGTCGGCCTGGCCGCCGCCCTTGTCGGTGGGTTCACCTCGTTCCCACTCACGCTCCTCGGCGGCATGGTCCTGGGCGTCGGCGAGAGCGTCGTCACCCTGTATCAGACCAACATCCAGTCCTTCTTCGGCCTCGACCCTCATGACCGGCACCAGCCAGTTCGTTCCCTTGGCGGTCATCATCGTCGTCCTGGTCGTGCGGGGCAGAGGCCTTCCCCTGCGCAGCCACGTCATCGAGCACCTCCCACGACTGGGTACGGGCCGGATCCGGTGGCCCGAGATCGGAATCGGCGTGGCGCTCACCGCAGTGCTGGTCACTGTGGTCTTCAATCAGTCCTGGGTGGCTGCCACCTCATTGTCGATCACCGTCGGGATCATTCTGCTCTCGGTCGTCCTCCTCACCGGGTACGCAGGTCAGCTCTCCCTGGGCCAGTACGCGATCGGCGGCCTCGGCGCGCTCATCTCGGCCAGGCTGCTTGTCAATGCAGGGCTCCCGCGCCCGCTCGCCATCATCGGCGGGATGATCCTTGCCATCCCGGCCAGCCTGACTCCTCGCGCTCCCGGCCCTCCGCACCAGGGGCGTGAACCTGGCGGTGGTGACGCTGAGCCTGGGCTTCACCATCGAGTCGGTCATCTTCAACAACCCGTCCATCACCGGGAAAATCCTGGCTGACGGAACCCCGATCGGGCGGGTGAGGATGTTCGGGACGGACGTCAGCTCGGTGGCCCATCCGTCACGCTGGGCGATCGTGTGTCTGATCGGCTTCATCCTGCCGCGCGTTGGCCCTCGCCAATCTCCGCCGCTCGGCCACCGGTCGTCGCCTCCTCGCCATGAGGACCAACGAGCGTGCGGCCGTCTCCCTCGGGGTAAGCGTGTTCCGCTCGAAGATCTATGCCTTCGCCCTTGCCGGCACGATCGCGGCTTGGGAGGAACTCTCCTGGGTTTCCGCTACTCGGTGGTCCAGTACGGCAGCTTCGACGCATTCCAGTCGATCTATGCCGTCGCCTACTCGGTCATCGGGGGGGTCGGTTACGTGGTGGGGAGCATCATCGGGTCCGTATTCGCGGCTGGGGGCGTCGGGAACCAGGCCTTCCAGAGCTTCTTCTCGCTTGGGTCCTGGACCACGCTGGTCGGAGGGGCCCTCTTGCTCCTGGCTGTCGTGGCACAGCCCAACGGTGCTGCCCTGGTGGTATCCGAAGCCTGGCAGAAGATCCGCTCGAAGCTCGTGTACCCGGGCCCGCGTGCCGTTCAACTCGCCGAGGGCAAACCGGAGCGGGTCGACCCCACGACCCTGCGGATCGAGGGTCTCACCGTGAACTTCGGGAACGTCACGGCCGTCGACGGTGTGAGCCTCGAGGTCGAGCCCGGTCAGATCGTCGGCCTCATCGGGCCGAACGGTGCAGGCAAGACCACGCTGATCGATGCTGTCACCGGCCTGGTCAGCGCCTCCCAGGGCAAGATCAGCATCGACGGCACGGACATCACCTCGTGGGGTGCGTCGCGCCGAGCCCAACATGGTCTCCGTCGCTCGTTCCAATCGCTCGAGCTCTTCGAGGATCTGACGGTCGTCGAGAACATCATGGCGGGTGCGGACGAGGTGACGGGTTCTCGTGGCTGACCGATCTGGTGTGGCCGAAGAACCGCCCGCTCACCCAGTCGGCGGTCGCCGCGGTCACCGAATTCCGGCTCACCGACCGGCTCGAGGAGCTCCCACCGGCCCTCTCCTACGGGGAGCGGCGGCTGTTGGCCATCGCCCGGGCCGCCGCCTCGGGCCCGCCACTTCTGCTGCTCGACGAGCCGGCAGCGGGTCTCGACGAGACGCAGAGCCGGGAGCTCGGATCCCTCATCCGCCGTCTGGCCAAAGAGCGCGGGATGGGAATCTTGCTGGTGGAGCACGACGTCGGCCTGGTCATGTCCACCTGCGACCGGGTGGTCGTGATCGATTTTGGGAAGACGATCGCCGACGGCAGGCCCGATGAGGTGCGCAACAACGAGCGGGTCATCACCGCTTACCTCGGAGCACGTGAGCTGCAGAAGTCGGGACCGGTGTGAGCGGGGGCGAACTGGCCATCGAGCTGGTCGACGCCGATCTCGGCTACGGCGGGGCACCGGTGTGCCGAGGCATGGAGCTCGATGTCCGACGCGGGGAGGTCGTCTGCCTCCTCGGCTCCAACGGTGCGGGCAAGACGACGACCCTGCTCTCGATCGCCGGCGAGATCCCGGTGATCTCGGGCACGATCCGTCTCCACTCCCAGCCCACCACCGACCCCCTCCATCGGCGAGCCAGGAAGGGGCTGAGCTTTGTGACCGAGGAGCGCTCGGTCATCATGCGCCTCACGGTCGAGGAGAACCTCCGCCTCGCCAAGGTCCCGACCGAAAAGGCGCTCAGCCTATTTCCATGAGCTGGGCCCCATCCTCAACCGGACAGCGGGCTTGCTCTCGGGAGGGGAGCAGCAGATGCTCACCTTGGCCAGGGCGCTCGGCCGCTCGCCGAAGATCCTCTTGGCTGACGAGCTCTCGCTGGGCCTCGCCCCGCTCGTCGTCGACCGCCTCCTCTCCGCCGTCAGGGATGCGGCGGACTCAGCACGGGTGTCGCGTGCCTCGTCGTCGAACAGCACGTTCGGCAGGCCCTGGAGATCGCCGATCGGGTCTACGTCCTTCAACGGGGGGAGATCGTCATCTACGGCCCATCAGATGAGATCGCTCGGGACATCGGGACGCTCGAACGGGCGTACCTCTCCGGTGTGGTCGAGACGGTTCCCGGCAGTCGAAGGATATGAAGAAGGATATGAAATGGTCAGGTCGGCCGAGGATCCTGCCTCGGCGAAATACACATGGGAGCTGTCGATGAAGCAGACTGGACGACGCAACGGGACGTCACTGGTGCCGTTCTGCATTCCAACCGCAATGGCATGCCTGGTGCTGCTCGGCCTGGCCGGGTGCGCCACTGTCACCAATTCGGGGCAGTCGCGCCCGTCTGCGTCCGCGTTGACCAGGTCGCATCCATCCGGGCCCGCCGCTGAGCTGACCGCGCTGACCGGAGGAACAGGTCCGTTCATGGGGGAAGCGACTCCGCCCGACCTTCAACGAATTGGTTACGTGCAGCACGAGTTCACTGCGGCGGGGACGGCAGCCTCATACAAGCTCGAGGGGACGCAGACGGGAACGGCCGGTGGACGTTCGCTCCCGACACCAGGGCGCCCTATCGCACCCGTGTACTGGTGCGGGAGCCGGCGAAGGCTTCGGCGTTCAGCGGCACGGTCGTCGTCGAATGGCTCAATGTGAGTGGCGGCGTCGACGCCGACCCCGAGTGGACCAGCCTTCCGGGGGTCGTGCGAGGCTGGTGACGCCTGGGTCGGCGTGTCGGCCCAGGTGATCGGCGTAGAGGGTGGGCCCGTGCTGGTGAGCGTGCAGGGAGTCCCGGGTTCCGAACAAGCGGGCAAGGGCCTCAAGGCGATCGATCCCGAGCGTTATGGCACATTGGAGCATCCCGGGCGACGGATTCTCCTTCGACATCTACACCCAGGTCGCCCGCGCCCTCCGGACCGGCGCAGGCCTGAGCGGGATGCGGCCCACTGTGCTCATCGCCGCCGGTGAATCCCAGTCGGCGTTCGCACTCGTGACGTACTTCAACGGAGTGCAACCACTGGCACACGCCTTCGACGGCTTCTTCGTCCACAGCCGCGGTGCATCCGGGCTTCCCCTCGTCGGTCCGGGCCAGATGCAGGCATCGTCGGAGCCATCAGCGGCACGCCTGCGATATTCCGCACCGACCAGGGCGCGCCCATTCTCGACATCCAGACCGAGACCGACGTCGGGAGCATTCTCGACTCCTACGCCGCCCGACAGCCCGACAGCGATCACTTCCGGCTCTGGGAGGTGGCCGGAACCGCGCACGCCGACGCCCATCTGATCGGCCCCGTACGGCGCAGTACATCGAATTGCGGTGTCCCGATCAACAACGGTGCCCATGCACATCGTCGCAAAGGCGGCCCTCGCGCTCTCACGGTCTGGCTGGAGACCGGCCGGCCTCCCGTCAACGCTCCGCGCATCGACGTCTCGCCCGGGTGCCACACCACAGATCGAACGCAATGCTGACGGGATCGCGCTCGGCGGCATCAGGACGCCACCGGTCGACGTACCCGTCGCCACCCTCTCGGGTAAGCCCGGGCCGAACCCCTCGACGATCTGCCTACTCCTCGGGTCGACGACGCCGCTCTCCGGTGCCCGGCTGGCACAGCTGTATCCCTCACGCGCCACCTACCTCCACCGCTACGAGGCCGCCACCGACGCCACCATCCAGGCCGGATTCGCGCTGCCCAAGATCGCGCCGCACTGCTGGCGTTCGCCGAACCGTCCCGCATCCAGGGCTGAGGGATCAGCCGAACACCCCTGCCCGCTGGTGCGCCGATCGCCGGCCTCCGCGAGGGGCGCGGTTGGGGGGCGGCCACGTCGGGCGGGCTCGGGTTCCGTGAGGCCGAGGACCATGGGGTTCGGGGCCGGGGGCTATGCTGTGCGAGTGCCCAACACATCGCGCTATCGGGTCGTCCAGTGGACGACGGGAAACGTCGGCAAGAGCTCGGTCAAGGCGATCGCTGCGAACCCCGGACTCGAGTTCGTCGGGTGCTATGCCTGGTCGCCGGAGAAGGTCGGCCGCGACGTCGGTGAGCTGTGCGGCATCGACCCGCTGGGCGTCGCCGCCACCAACGACGTCGAGGCGCTGCTCGAGCTGAAGCCGGACTGCGTGATCTACAACCCGATGTGGCTCGACGTCGGCGAGCTGGTGCGCATCCTGTCGTCGGGCGTGAACGTCGTGGCGACGGCGGCATTCATCACCGGCCACAACCTGGGTGCCGATCGCGACCGGATCACCGAGGCGTGCCGGCGCGGCGGCTCGACGATGTTCGGCACCGGCATCAGCCCGGGATTCGCCGAGTTGCTGGCCATCGTGTCGGCGACCATCTGCGACCGGGTCGACAAGGTCACGGTCAACGAGGCCGCCGATACCACCTTCTACGACTCGCCTGCAACCGAGATCCCGGTGGGCTTCGGCAAGCCGATCGACCACCCCGACCTTCAGGCGATGACCGCGCAGGGCACGGCGGTCTTCGGCGAGGCGGTCCGGATGGTCGCCGACGCGCTCGGGGTCGAGCTCGACGACGTTCGCTGCGAGGCCGAGTACGCGCAGACCACGGCCGATCTCGACCTCGGGTCGTGGACCATCGCGGCTGGATGTGTGGCCGGAGTGGCGGCCAGCTGGAAGGGATCCCTCGGTGACAAGGTCGTTGTCGAGCTCAACGTCCGGTGGCGAAAGGGCCAGACGCTGGAGCCCGACTGGAAGATCGACCAAGACGGCTGGGTGATCCAGATCGACGGACGGCCGACGGTGACGGCGAACATCAGCTTCCTGCCGCCGCCCGACTTCCAGGCCGAGACGATCGGCGACTTCATGGTGCTCGGACACATCATGACGGCGATGCCTCCGATCAACGCCATCCCGGCCGTCGTGGCCGCCGCGCCGGGCATCGCGACGTACAACGATCTGCCGCTGGTGCTACCCCGCGGCTCCGTGCCGGTCGGATAGGTCTCGACCAGCACAGGCGTCGGCGATGACGTCAGGTGGTGCCACGCTCGGGCTTTGATCCGGGCTACGTGCCAGCCGATGCCGGATCGATCCCGGCGATCGTCCGCTCGATGAACGATCGGGTGGCGTCGTGGCCGGTAGTCACGCCGAGGGCCTCCTCCAGGGCCAAGACCTGGGACAGGCCCGTCATCATGAGCAGGGCAACGATCGGCGGGAGCTTGTCCTCGGTCACGCCCAGTCGCACTGAGCGCTGCAGTCACCGCCTCCAGCTGGGCGGCCCGGAACCGCTCGGCGTAGCGTGCGATCTCGGTGCGGATCGACTTTCGGTGATTCGCCAGGGCCACGAACTCGATATTGAACCTGGCCCTGCGGGGGTCGTCGTTCAACTGCCAGAGCAACCGCAGCGATCCGTCGCTGGCGATCGCCCGCTCGGCGCGTGCCACATTCTCCTCGGCGCGGCGCCGGAAGACCTCGAGGAAGAGGTCGTCCATCGTCGCGGAAGTAGTAGTGGACGAGCTGCGGCTTGAGGCCGGCCCTGGCCGCCACCCGACGCGAGGTGACGGCGGCATAGCCCTCCTCGAGCAACAGCAGCTCGGCCGCGTCCAGCAGCCGGGCCCTGGTCTTGGAGTCCACTGCACCGATGCGACGGGGCGAGGAGGCGGGCGTCACACCGACACCTTGCCACAGGCGGCCGACCGATGCTAAGCAATTGCCCAGTATTGCTGGGCAGATGCGCAGCAACGGCATGAGAAGGAGCCCGGGTTGAGCGACTGGCAGACGATCGACTTCTTCTTCGACGAGTCGCTGGTCGAGGATCCCTACTCCTACTTCGAGGCGTTGCGCCAGGAATGCCCGGTACTGCCCCTCCCCCACCTGGGGGTGGTGGCGGTGACCGGCTACGAGGAGACCAGCGAGGTGTACCGGGACAGCGAGGCGTTCTCGTCGTGCAACTCGGTCATCGGCCCGTTCGCCAGCTTTCCGGTGCCTCTCGACGGCGATGACGTCAGCGGTGTCGTCGACCGCTACCGGGACCAGCTGCCGATGCACGAGCACATGGTGACGATGGACCCGCCCGACCACACCCGCGAGCGGGGCCTGCTGATGCGGCTGATCACACCGAAGAGGCTGAGGGACAACGAGGAGTTCATCTGGCGCCTCGCCGACGAACAGCTCGATGAGTTCATCGGCGACGGCCGGTGCGAGTTCATCACCTCGTACACACAGCCCTTTGCCATGCTGGTGGTGGCCGACCTGCTCGGGGTGCCGGAGGAGGACCACCAGCGCTTCCGTGAGGGCTTCGGGCTGAGCGGTACCGTCGGCGAGGTCGGCGCCGGTGAAGAGGGCAATGTGGGTGAGAACCCGCTGGCCTGGCTCGACGGGTGGTTCACCCGAGTACATAGAGGACCGACGCCGCCACCCTCGCCGGGACGTGCTCACCGACCTGGCGCTGGCCACGTACGCCGACGGCACGACACCGGACGTCGTCTCGGTGGTACGGACCTCGACCTTCCTGTTCGCCGCCGGGCAGGAGACGACCGCTCGCCTGCTGGCGGCAGCGCTGAAACACCTCGCCGAGCACCCGGAGATGCAGGACGAGTTGCGGGCCGACTCCGACAAGATTCCCGTCTTCCTCGAAGAGGTCCTACGGGTCGAGAGCCCTGTGAAGACCGACTTCCGGTTGGCGCGCCGCACGACATCCATCGGAGGCGTCGAGGTGACGGCCGGCACACCGGTCATGCTGCTCAACGGTGCCGCCAATCGCGACCCGCGGCACTTCGAGTGCCCGGCCGAGTTCCGTTTGGACCGCCCCAACGTCCAGTCCCACATGGCCTTCGGACGAGGTGTCCACTCCTGCCCCGGGGGCCCACTGGCCCGAGCGGAGGGTCGGGTCAGCATCGAGCGCATCCTCGACCGCACCCGGAACATCCGCCTCTCCGAGGAGCACCACGGACCTCCGGGTGCCAGACGCTTCCAGTACGAGCCGACCTGGATCCTGCGTGGGCTGTCCAAGCTGTACCTCGAGTTCGACGTGGCGGAGGCCGGCCGGTGAGCCGTGTCGCCGTCGTCACCGGCGGGGCTTCGGGAATCGGCCTCGGAGTTGCCCGCGGTCTGGCCGCCGATGGCCACCGCGTCGCCATAGTCGACCTGAAGGGTGCGGAAGCCGCCGCTGCCGAGTTGCAGCGTGAGGGAGCGTCGGTCCTCGCCGTGCACGTCGACGTCGCCGACCGGACAGCAGTGAGCGCCGGGTTCGACCGCGTCCGGGCAGAGCTCGGCCCTGTCGAGATCCTGGTGACCAGTGCCGGGATCGAATCGTTCACCCCGGTCCTCGACATCACCGCCGACGGGTGGGACCGGATCATCGGGGTCAACCTCACGGGCACCTTCACCTGCGTTCAGGCCGCCCTCCCCGACATGCTCGGCGCCGGCTGGGGGCGCATCGTCACCATCTCCTCCTCGAGCGCCCAGTCCGGAGCTCCCAACATGGCCCACTATGCGGCGTCCAAGGGTGGTGTGATCGGACTCACCAAGGCGCTGGCCGTCGAGCTCGCCCGTAGCGGCATCACCGTCAACACCATCCCACCCAGCCTGGTCGACACCCCGATGGCCCGGAAGGCCGAAGCCGCCGGCGACTTCCCCGGCGTCGATGTGGTCGGGCCCATGGTCCCTCTCGGACGGGCCGGCACCCCGGCGGACATCGCCGCGGCCTGCTCGTTCCTGTGTTCCGACGGCGGCAGCTACATCACCGGCCAGGTCATCGGCGTCAACGGCGGCATGTACATCTGATCCTCGTCGGAGGGCCCGGTCGTCAGATGGCCAGGAGCGCCGGCGCCAGCTCTCGATAGGCGGCCACCGGGAACGATCGCCGGGTCGACAGCACCTGGATGCAGACATGGTCAGCTCCGGCAGCACGATGCTCACGGATGCGGGAGGCCACGGCGTCGACGTCCCCCCAGGCCACGACCGCATCGACCAGGAGGTCACTCCCCCCATCGGCGAGGTCCTCGTCCCCGAAGCCGAGGCGCCGGAGGTTGTCCGCATAATTCGGGAGGGCGAGATACCCGGCTGTGAAGGTCCTGGCCAGGTTGCGTGCCGTGCTGGGGTCGCTCTCCAACACGACCGTGACCTCAGGAGCCAGCACGGGGCCCTGTCCCAGGATCGTGCGGGCGTAGGCCGTGTGTTCGACGGGAACGAAGTACGGGTGCGCTCCGGCTGCCCGGTCGCGGGCCAGCGTCAGCATTCTCGGGCCGAGGGCGGCGAGCACCCGGCGATCCTTCCCCACCTCCGGGACACCCCCGTCCAGGGCGTCGAGGAAGGCCACCATCCGGGCACGGGGACGGGCGTAGTCCTCCACAATCGGGGCGTGGCTCACCCCCAGACCGAGGACGAAGCGGCCCGGATACCGGGCATCGAGGTCAGCCACCGCCGGAGCGACCACCTCGGGGGATGTTGCCCAGACACTCACGATGCCGCTGGCCACGGTCACGTGCGTCGTAGCCGAGAGCATGCGGTCGAAGTGCCGGGCCAGGCCCGGACCGAACCCCCCGGACGACCACAGGGTCCCGTAGCCCAATTCCTCGAGCTCGGCCACGACATCGGTTGAGCCGTCGTCAGATCGCCACGACGCACTCCACCAGACGCCGATGGTGCCCAGATCCATGGGCCGGAAGCCTAGCGGGGCACAGGAGTCGCACCTCGGAGAGCCACCATCAGACACCGGCCCGGTGGCGACGCCCAACTCGCGGGCAGGCCCGTTAGCCCATCTGCGACCAGCTGTCGCCGGGGACCTCGACGTTGATGATCTCCGGAGCGGCCGCCAGTAGACGGGGCATCTGCTCCATCGCCGCCTTGAAGTGGGGCGACTCGACATGCGCATCTCCCGATTCGCGGTCACGGAACACCTCGATCAGAACCCACAGGTTCGGGTCCTCGGCACTCCGGTACCAGTTGAAGGAGATGTTCCCCGGCTCGGCCCGCGTAGCCGTCGTGAACCCCTCCACCAGGGACGGAAAGTCATCCGCGTACTTGGCACGTACCGGTTGCTTGACGATGACGACGATCATCTGAACCTCCCTTGTCAGGCCCGATGCCTTCGAATGACAAACGAGCGGTCCACGAGCGAATCGCTCACTCCTCAGGCAGATCGGGCTGGATCGTCCGGGCGTTGTCGAACGCAGGGAAGCGTGGCGGAAGCCGATCCGACCCCGATGCACCCGATGGCCGCGGCCATCAGCCGGCCTCCGTGCCGGCGGGGGTGAGCTCCAGGTGCAGCTCGGTGAGACCGCGCAGGATGTACGTCGGCATGTACCGGTAGCGGCGGGAGCCAAGGGGTCCGTGGTGGGCCTCGGAGATGCCGATCTCCTCCGTTCGGTCGAGGAGCCGATCGATGCTCACGACAGTCTCCATACGGGCGAGCGAGCCACCGGGGCAGCTGTGGACCCCGCGTCCGAAGGCGAGGTGCTCGCGCGAGTTGTCGCGGTCGATCCGGAACTCCGCCGAGTCCTCGAAGCGGCGGGGGTCGCGGTTGGCGGCGCCGTTGAGCACCATCAGCGTCCCTCCCGCGGGGATGTCCACCCCGGCGATGGTCACCTGCCGTCGGGCGAGCCGGAAGTCGCCCTTCACCGGGGACTCGATTCTGAGCGTCTCCTCCACGAAGTTCGGGATGAGCTCACGCCGCTCCCGCAGGAGCTGCTGGAGCTCTGGACGCTCGCCGATGAGCTGGAGGCCGGCGCCGAGCAGCCGAACGGTCGTCTCCTGTCCGGCGGCAAAGACATTGGCGGCGACACGGACGACGTCGATGACCTCGGGTAGCTCCCCGTTCGGGAAGGTGGTGGTCGCCAGCGCGGTGAGCACGTCGTCGCGGGGGTGACGACGTCGATCCTCGATGTAACGGCCGAAGCGGTCATAGAGCCACTCCAGCGGATTGTGCGACATCATGTCCTTGGTGCTGCCGACGGCATTGTTGCCCGGTCTGCGGGTCAACGCCACGCGGAACTCGTCGTGTTCCTCCTCTGGGACGCCCAGGAGGTCGGCGATGACGAACAGGGTGAACGGGTTGGCGTAGCCACTGATGAACTCGCATTCGCCGACGGCCATGCATTCGTCGATCTGGCGGTCGGCGAGCCGCCAGATGAATTCCTCGTTCTCCCTGAGCCGCTTGGGCGTGAGCTGTCGCATCACCAGGTGCCGGTGGTCGTGGTGCTTGGGCGGGTCCATCGTCGTGAGCTGGTCGGAGAAGGGCAACTCGTCGCGGTGCTGGTCGATGAGATCGCTCACATCGTCCCGATCCGCCAACGGAACGGGAAATCCGGGAAACGGTCCGGTCACCGAGTTGCAGGATGAGAACGTGTCGGTATCCGTGTAGACGGCGCATGCCTCGTCGTACCCCGTGACCATGTAGACGCCTTGCTGCGGCTCACGTCGCACCGGACACTGTGCTCGCAGCCAGTCGAAGTACCGGTACGGATCGGCGACGAGCTCATTGCCGCGGAAGAAGTCGATGGCGTCGAAGTCGACGATGGCGTCGCTCATGCTGTCTCCTTGCGTGCTGAACGGTCGGTCACGAACGAGGCCGCTCGATGGTGGAATCGCCAGGCGCCATGATCGTGATGGAGGGTGTCGTGGTACCGGCCCACGAGCTGGACCGACCAGCCGGAGTCACCCAGAACCATGAAGACGAAATCGCTGATGGCAGTGGCCCCGGTGTCGTTCCAATCGGTGACGACCGTGTTGAGGACGAGGTGACGTTGGGGTCGGTCCGGCTCCCACTTCGAGTAAGCGCGGCGGAGCGCGTCGTGACCCTGATGCGTGCCCATGCCCGGCATCTCGCAGACACCGTCGGCGCAGTAGGTGGCGACGACGTCATCGGTCCGGCCGTCGTCGAGGGCCTGGGTGTACACGGCGATGGCGGCGCGCACGCCCTCGGCAACCTCGGCATGGGTCATCTCGGGGGCCACGTGGTCAGCCCCGATGTGAGTTCGCGGTTCCGGGTCACGATCGGGGTCCACGCTCAGAAACCGATGTCCGCAATGGGTCTCACCAGGGGATTCACGTTGACCGAGTGCAGCGCCGGAAGCAGCCTCTCGTAGGGGAGGCCGGCCAGGAAGCCGTCGAGGGTTCGTTCGAAATTGACGATCCCGCCCTCTGCCCGTTCGGACAGGCGCATGTACTCGAACCCCCTGGCGTGCAGGCCACGCTGCTGCCTCGGCAGGTTCGAGAAGTCCTGGGCAGGGATCGGCGGCCACCGTGGATCATCGCACTCCCATGGTTCGGGGGGCGCGGGTTTCGTCGGCCCGCCGCCCTCGGGGAACCGGGTGAGCGACCAGATCTCCATGAGTGTCTCCTCCGGTCCCAGCGGGCGGAAGCGGTAGGCGGACGCGCTGCTGTACATGGGCAGGACGAAGTAGTGCGGAAAGCAGTAGGCCATCGGCTCGTTGAGCCCCCGGTCCTCGAGGTCGTTGAGGTCGGGGATGTCGCATCCCGAGTTCCGGTGCCAGCTCACGATCGCATCGTTGAGTGCCCGGTACCAGGTCTGCATGGCCAGCTTCGGGTCGTTGGGCAACTCGATGTCCGCCAGCCCTTCGGCAACACGCACGTCGTTGGCGTGGACCATCCCGGCCATGCCCTCGCTCATCGTGCGCAGATAGTGGATCTCCGCGTCGATGAGCGATCGCGGGTCGACTGCCCCACCGTTGCGCGGTGGAACCCTCCCGGGGATGACGAGCTGGGGATGGGTCTGGATCACGTGGTACTGCTCCATGAACGCCTCTTCGGCGAGCTTCCAGTTCACAGGGAGACGGCAGGCCTTCCACCATTCGGCCCCCATCGACTCCACCTTCCAGGCGTCGAGAATGGTGGCGAACGGCTCGATGCACTGCCGCAACGGCGGAGCGTCGTCGTCGAGGTTGATCCACGCGCACCCGCCCCACGTCCCGCTCCGCACCGGGGTGAGGTCGAGGTCCTCCGGCTTGAGGTTGTGCTCGGCGAAGGTCTTGGCCTGTGGCACGAAGGTGTTGGTGCCGTCCGCGCCGTAGCACCAACCATGGAACGGACAGGTGAACCCGTCCTCGCAGGTGCCTCGATCCTCCACGACCTTCACGCCACGATGGCGGCAGGCGTTCTGGAATGCCCTGACACCCAGGTCATCGGTGCGGGTCACGACGATCGACTGATCGAGGATCTCGTACTCGACGAAATCATGCGGCCGCGGGATCTCCTCGAGCCGGCACGCCATCTGCCAGACCCGTGGCCACAGCAGCTCGACCTCCATCCGGTAGAAGTCCGGGTCGAAATAGCGCTCCTTGCGGGCTCGGTCCGGAAACTCCATCGCGTAGGGCACCGGGAGTGCCGACCATCTCCGATCCACGATCGCCACCCGTGCCCCCTTCCTCTCGGCGTGCGTTTTGCAGAGTGTATACTCACCGCTCGACCGGTCGGTACAAGTTTGCGCCGGCACGCCGGCACGCCGGACGGCGCGGGGCGCACCCGGTGGCACGATCCGCTCCTGACCGGCTCATCGCCGCGGAGGCTCATGACATCCCCTGATCCTGCCCACGACCAGAGCTCGGACCGACTCGTTGCGGACATCGACGTGCTCGTCGTCGGGGCCGGAATCACCGGGATCTACCAGCTCTATCGTGCCCATCACGCGGGTTTCTCCACCCGGCTGGTCGAGGCGGGTGGCGGCGTGGGGGGTACCTGGTTCTGGAACCGGTATCCCGGGGCGCGGTTCGACTCGGAGAGCTACACCTACGCCTACCTGTTCTCGAAGGAGCTCTTCGAAGAATGGGAGTGGCGGGAGCACTTCGCGGAACAGTCGGAGATCGAGCGGTACCTCAACCACGTGGTGGACCGGTTCGACCTGCGGCGCTTCATGCGATTCGGCGCCAAGGTCTCCTCGGCGGTGTACGGCGACACAACGGGGACGTGGACCGTGGTGACCGGCGACGGCTGCGAGTATCAGGCGAAGTTCCTGGTCGCAGCGACAGGCGTCCTCTCGGTGCCGTACTTCCCGGAGATACCGGGGCGGCAGGACTTCCGGGGCGAGTCGTACCACACGGGATTGTGGCCGGAGGAGCGGGTCGACTTCGCGGAAAAGCGGGTTGCCGTCGTCGGCACCGGATCGAGCGGCGTACAGGTGATCCCGGCCATCGCAGACGAAGTCGCCTCAGTCACGGTGTACCAGCGCTCGGCCAACTGGTGCACACCACTCAACAACCGGCCGATCACGCCTGACGAGCAGGCTGAACTCAGGGCTGGATTCGAGGCAATGTGCACGACACTGAACACATCGCCGTCCGGGTTCCTCCACCCCGTGCACGATCGTGACACCTTCGATGACCCGATGGATCAGCGTCTGACGTTCTTCGAGACGATGTGGAACAGCCCGGGGTTCTCGAAGCTGACGAGCAACTACACCGACCTGACGGTGAATCACGCCGCAAACGCACTGTGGTGCGAATTCATTGCTGAGAAGATCCGCAGCATCGTCAGGAATCCCGAGACCGCCGAGAGGCTGATTCCGAGGGACCACCTCTACGCCGAGAAGCGGCCTCCCTTCGTGACCGGCTACTACGAGGTCTACAACCGCCCGAACGTGTCCCTCGTCGATCTCAAGCAGACGCCGATCGTGCGAGTCACCGAAGGTGGGGTCGAGACGACTCACGGTGTGCGGGAGTTCGACATCATCGTCTGGAGCACGGGCTTCGACTTCGGCACCGGAGCCCTGACCCGCCTGGGGGTCCGTGGTCGGGACGGTCTCGCCCTCGAGGACCACTGGGCGGACGGTCCGAAGACCTTCCTCGGTATCCAGACCACCGGATTTCCGAATTTCTTCTTTCCCGGTGGGCCCCACGCGGCCGCCGGCAACAACCCGCGGTACAACGGCGACCAGGTGGACTTCATCACGGACACGCTCGTCTACCTGCGTGACCACGGTTACGACACCATCGAAGTGGGTCCTGATGCCGAAGAACGGTGGACGAAGATGGTCGATGAAGGGTCGGCATTGTCCCCATTCGGTGAGAGCAGCTACTACTTCGGTACCAACATCCCAGGGAAGCCGCGCAAGTACCTGCTGAACTCGGGCGGCCGGCCCAAGCTCTTCAAGGAGATCAGGAGGGTGCGCGAGAACGACTACCGGGGCTTCACACTGGCGCGTGCGTCCGACCCCGCGGAAGCGACAGCATGAGGGGTAGGGGCGAGCCCGCTCTCGTCAGACGGTAGCGATCGGCGTCAGCGGCGAGCCGACGATGCCCGGCATCCGCAACGGGGGCGCCGTGAGCAGGAATCGGCTGCGGTCGTGCTCCCGCAGCCACGAGGCGAGCTCGTGCAGCAACCACATCTCCCCCAAGGGCACGCCGAGGCGGAACAGGCACAGGTGGTGGATGGGGAGGAACGAGTGCCGGCTCTCGTCGCGGTCGCGGCCGGTCAGGCCCTCGACCGCGTAGTTGTCGGCCACCAGTGCAGAGATCTGCGAGTCGCTGATCCACTGCAGCAACGCTTCGTCCCGGGCGTCGAGGTAGGTGCACAGCCTGTGGATCTTCACGGGATCGGGGTTGCGGTTCCAGTTGAGGACCTCGGTGGCGAAGCCGGTGTGGAGCAGGAGCATGTCACCCGGCTCCACGACGACGTGGTCGGCGGCCATGATCTCCTTCAGCGTCTTGAGGTCGACACCCCGCCAGTCGTGTCCCAGGTGGTGGGCGAGGTCGATGAGGACGCCCCGTCCTTGAACCCCCTGGTGGGCCATGTGCTCGAGACCGAGGTGGCGCGCGAAGCAGCGGTGCCCGCCCCCGTCCCCCGCCGCGTCGGGCTGGGGCCCGACCAGGTCGACACCGGCCCGGTACCCGTTGTAGTAGACCGCCTCCTCGACCCCGTCGCCGTCGGCGTCGAACTCGGCGCCGACGTGGGCGAGCGAGTCCCACTGCGTCGAGTACTGCAGCGACAGGGTCACCACGTCGTCCGCCCACACATCCACGTACTTTGGGTCCCCCCACGTCTCCATCTGGCTCATCCGGACGTTGTAGAACGTGTCGGGGTCGCCCTGCATGTCCTCGGTCGGCGCCAGGACCGGTGGATGACGGCGTTGGTTCAGAGCGGTCCCGCCGGGATAGTCGAGCGGCAGGCTCAGGCAGAAGCTGACGCCGGCCTCGACCTCCCGCACGCCTTCGAGCACCTTTTCGGGGGTGAGCAGGTTGATACGGCCGAGCTCGTCGTCCTCGCCCCAGTCACCCCACGTCGAGCCGGGCGGGCGTTGCTTCCACCGCTTGGTCATGTTCAATTTCTCCCTCTGCCTGCAGGACCCGCGACCGGCAGTCCGCGTTGCCTGTACCGACCGGTTGGTCTAGACTCTCGGCGCAGGGTACCGCGTCCGCAGACGCGTGTTATTCGAGATCTTGCGTCCCGGCGCAGGAAGGTCACAACTCCATGGCAGTGAAGCAGCTTGTCGTATCCGCCGACGGGCACATCCTCGAGCCCACCGACCTGTTCGTCACCCGCCTCCCCAAGCACCTGCGGGACCGGGCGGTCTGGGAGGACGACTTCGAGATCGAGCCGCTCGTGGAGGGCGGGGCCCGGAAGTTCCGGCGTCTGCACTCCCCAGGCTTCGAGGGGTGGACGATCTCCCGGTACCGCCAGACGGGCGGGAGGATGCCCGAGGGCGATCCCGACATGATCCTCGAGGACTTCGACCTCGACGGGGTCGATGTCGGGGTCATGCATCCGAACCTTTCGCTGTTCGGCCTCTACTCCGACGACCACGAACTGTCCATGGCGCACGCCCGTGTCTACAACGACTACGTCATCGAGCGCTTCACGCCCTACTTCTCGCGTCTGGTTCCTACCGCCCCCGTCCCTCTCACCGATGTCGACGAGGCGGTGACCGAGATCGAGCGGATCGCCTCCGGGGGTCTCCGGGCGATCCTGCTGCCGGCGGTGGCGCCCAAGCCCTACTACTCACGGGACTTCGATCCGGTTTGGGCGGCGGCGCAGGCGAACGGCGTGCAGGTGTTCATCCACACCCAGACGGGCGGGGTGAAGGTCAACGATCCGGCCTCCACCACGCTCAAGGTGGTCATGGAGTCCGCCGCCCAGGTCAACCAGCCGATGACCGAGAAGTCGGCGTCGAAGCGGATGGTCACCCAGTCGATCTACAGCACCATCGTCCCACAGCAGGTCATGTGCGAGCTCATCGGCGGCGGGGTGCCCGAGCGCTACCCCGACCTCCACTTCGCGCTGATCGAGTTCAATGCCCATTGGCTCGGCTCGCTGGTGGGCAGCATGGACAAATGCTGGGTCACCGGCATCGGCCAGGATCCCGACTGGTGGCTCGGCTACTGGGACGACACCCGCCCCCCGGAGGAGCAGAGCAGCATGGCGCAGCTGTTTCGGCTGAACGAGAAGTGGCCGTACCCGTTGATGCCCAGCGAGTATGTGCGGCGCCAGTTCCACGTCTCGTTCCAGGACGACCCCGTGGCGGTCGCCTGCCGGCACATCACCGGACTGTCGACGATCGTGTGGGGCAATGACTACCCGCACGCCGAAGGCACGTTCCGCGGCAGCCGGCAGCTGCTGCAGAAGCTGTTCGCCGATGTCCCCGCCGACGAGCGGGCAGCCATGGTGGGGGGAACCCTCGGCGGGCTCCTCGGATTCAGCGCCCCGGTGGCAGCAGCGGCGCCCCGGGTCTAGGACGCGGACGGCACCTCCTGCCTCCGGCCATGCGACACGGGGGCGCGGACTCGGCACTGCGTGGGTCGACGAAACCAACCGACAGCGATACCCGAACGAACGGCGACGAAGGGCGATCTGGTGGTGAGTAGGCACAGTTTCGAGGGGCGGGTCGCTGTCGTCACCGGTGCCGGACGCGGCATTGGTCGGGCCTATGCCCTACTGCTGGCCGACCGGGGCGCCAGGGTCGTGGTCAACGACCTGGGTGGCTCGAAGAGTGGCATGGGGGAGGATGCCGGGGTGGCATCCGGTGTCGCCACCGAGATCGTCGCCGCAGGGGGGACGGCGATCGCCGACAACAGCGACGTCGCCGATGTTGCGAGCGGGCAGGCACTCATCGATTCGGCCATCGCAGAGTTCGGGCGCCTCGACATTCTGATCAACAATGCCGGCATCATCAGATGGGCAGGTCTCCCCGAGGCCGATGCCGAGAACCTCGCCACCCACCTCGGCGTCCATGTGGCCGGGTCGTTCAATACCACACGCGCTGCATGGCCACACATGGTCGAACAAGGCTACGGCCGGATCGTGATGACCACTTCCTCGGGGCTGTTCGGCCTGCCCGAGAACCTCTCGTACGCAACGGCCAAGGGCGCCGTGATCGGACTCGCCCGTAGCTTGGCGACCGCCGGCGCCCCTCACCGCATCAAGGTCAACCTCATTGCTCCGGCGGCATACACACGGATGGCAGGCCGGCCGGCCCCCGAGGAGGACCTCCCCGGGGGCGGCGCCCTCACGACGCAGATGTCGCCTGATCTCGTGGCGCCGATGGTCGCCTATCTCGCCCACGAGGACTGCCCGGTCAGCGGCGAGCTCTACGCAGCCGGCGCCGGTCGTTTCGCACGCATCTTCATCGCCTCGACCCCAGGGTACGTTCATCCGACGCCGGGGCCGACGATCGAGGACGTCGCCCAGAACTGGCCGGAGATCAACGACGAGACGGGTTACTCGGTCCCGGCTGATCTCCACGCATGGTCTGATGACTTCATGGCCCACCTGTTCCCGAGGAGCGGAGCGTCCGCTGCATCCTGATCACCCGATCGCCGGGCGATAGGGGCGGTCAGTGGACTACTCGCTCAATGAGCACGAACAGGATCTCGTCGACCTCTGTCGTGGCTTCGCACAACAGGAGATCGCCAGTCGTGCGCCGCTGGCATGGGAGGAGGAGCGGTGCCCGACCGATCTGCTCCGTGAGATGGGCCAGCTCGGGCTGCTCGGCATGCTCATCCCGGCGGAGTGGGGCGGGATCGGCATGTCGACGGTCGGTTTCGTGGCCGCCATGGAGCAGATCGGGCTGGCGGACCAGTCCGTGGCGGCAGCGTGGCAGGCCCACGTGACCATCGGTTCGTTGCCGCTCTACCTGTTCGGCAGCGACGCCCAGCGAGAGCGTTGGTTGAGACCCCTCGCAGAGGGCCGCGTGCTCGGAGCCTTCGGGCTCACCGAGCCCGACGCCGGATCCGACGCCCGTGGCATCCGCACCCGTGCCGAACGGCGTGACGGCGGCTGGCTGATCAACGGCACGAAGACGTTCATCTCCAACGCCGGGACGGACATGTCGTTCGGGGTGACCCTGCTGGCGCGCATCGACCCGAGCGAAGGAAATGGGCCAAGGTTTGGGAGTTTCGTCGTCGAGAAGGACACTGTCGGATTCACCACGGGGCCGAAGATGCGTGGGATCGGTTGGCGCGGCCTCGACACCCGTCAGCTCTACCTGGACGACGTTTGGATTCCCGACGACCACCTACTCGGCGATCCGAACGTGGGTCTCAGCCAGTTTTTGCGCACACTCGAGGTGGGACGCATCTCGGTCGCGGCGTTGTCGCTCAGTCTCACCCAGGCCGTGCTCGACCTGGCGACCACCTATGCCGGTGCGCGGGTGCAGTTCGGCCAGCCCATCTCCAAGTTCCAGGCCGTGCAGTTCAAGCTGGCCGACATCGCCACGGAGCTCGAAGCGGCGCGCTGGCTGACCTACCGTGCGGCCTACCTGCGCGACACCGGTCAGCCCTTCCAGAAGGAGGCGGCGATGGCAAAGCTGAAGGCGAGCCGGACTGCGACATGGGCGGCATCAGAGGCGGTCCAGATCCACGGCGGCCTCGGCTACATGCTCGAAACGCCGGTTGCCCGGTTCTACTGTGACTCGAAGGTGCTCGAGATCGGCGAAGGTACCAACGAGATCCAGCATTTGGTCATCGCGCGCGCGTTGGGCTGCTGTCGGGCACACGAGCCCGGGCTGACCCATCGTAGAACCTCGGTTCGCGGCCCACTGCGCCCCTTCTCCGTCGACTTCCCGCCGCACACGACGGCAGACCACTCCTTGAGCGACCCGCTACCGGCTACTGGAGGCGACCTGAATCCAGATGATCGCATTCCCTTCGGGGTCCACCACGTCGGCCTTGAGTCCGGCGTCACCGACGGCATCGATCGGCCCCGGCCTGATCCGCGATCCGCCAGATCCGCCAGATCCGCCAGATCCGCCACCAGCTGTTCCAAATCGCTGACCGCGATGGTCACGACAGTGGCTTCCGCCCGCTTGGTGTCCTCGACCACGTAGATCCAGCTGTTCCCAGTCAGGCGCCACATCCTCTCGCTCCGGTTGGGAACGATGTCGGCCACGCGCCCGAACAGCTGCTCGTACCACGGAATCGCCCTTCGCAGGTCTGCAACCGGCACACTGGCGAAGAGCACCTCGATGGTCATGCCGTCAGCCTGTCTCACATCGGACGATGATGCTGAGCTCGCCGGCGGCAGAGCGCAAACGCCGCCGGACGCGGTAGCTACAGGGCAACGAGGCGTCGGAGTGCAGCGACGATGTCGTCGCGGTCGGGAAGCCAGGCCTGCTCGAGATCGGGAGTGTACGGGGGTGGGGTCGCGGCCGCACCGATCCGCTCGATGGGAGCGTCGAGGTCCCAGAAGCCCTCGCGCCCCACGGTGGCGGCGATCTCCGCACCGATGCCGAACGGAACCACGGCCTCATGGGCAATGAGGAGCCGGTTCGTCTTGTGCACCGAGTCCAGTATCGGCGCAACGTCGAGAGGGGCCACGGTCCGAAGGTCGATCACCTCGACCGAGATGCCTTCGCTGCCGACCCGTTCGGCGGCAGCGATCGCCTCGTGGACCATCCGTGAGACCGACACGATGGTCACGTCGGCACCGGAACGGACGACTGCGGACTTGCCGATCGGGAGGAGGTAGTCGTCCGGCGGCTTCGGTCCCTTCATGCCGTACAGGAGGCGGTTCTCGATGAACACCACCGGGTTCGGGTCCTGGATCGCAGCGCGGAGCAGGCCATAGGTATCAGCGGGCGTCGACGGCATGACGACGCACAGTCCCGGGATGTGCGCGAGCAGCGCTTCGAGGCTCTGTGAGTGCTGGCTGCCCGAGGAACGCCCGGCGCCGAACTGGGTGCGCACCGTCAGCCCCATCTCAGCGACCCCGCCGGTCATGAACGGAAGTTTGGCGGCTTGGTTGAGCAGTTGATCGAAACAGACACCGACGAAGTCGAGATACATCATTTCGACCACGGGCCGCATCCCCGCCATCGCTGCACCGACTCCGAGTCCGATGATCGCCGTCTCGGAGATCGGGGTGTCGCGGACGCGTCGTTCCCCAAACTGCTCGACAAGTCCCCGCGTAATCCCGAACACGTTTCCGCCCGCACCGACATCGATGCCGGCCACGAACACCCGCTCGTCAAGGGCGAGCTCGGCCTCGAGGGCTGAATGGATCGCGTCCATGGTGCGGAACGTCGGAGCATCCGCCCTGGGCGGTGTTGGCTCGACCAGCGTCGGCCTCGCACGCAGGACATAGTCGGTCAACGTGGCTGCCTGCGGGCTTTCGAGGCAACGGGCGGCGGCGACCGCGTCGTCGAGCTGGTCGGCCACGGCGGACTCGAGCGCTGCGATCTCGCCGTCTCCGACGCCGGCTTCACGCAGCCGGCTCTCGTGCGCGACCAGTGGGTCTCGCGTCTCCCAGGCATCGACTTCATCCGATGACCGGTAGTGCTGCGGATCCCCTTCGTAGTGACCATGCCAGCGGTAGGTCGCTGCTTCGACGACGGCAGGACCACGTCCGGCGCGTGTGACGGAGACCACTTCCTCCATCACCGCTGCCGTCGCCGTGACATCGTTGCCGTCGACGCCCACGTAGCTGATTCCGTAGCCCGCCGCCCGTTGCTCGAGCGACGCGCCATGCTGGGTCGATGCCGGTGAGAACTCGGCGTAGCCGTTGTTCTCGCAGAAGAAGACCACCGGCAGCTCCCACACCGCCGCGAGGTTCAAGGACTCGTGGAATGCGCCCTGTGCCGATGCGCCGTCGCCGAAGAACGCCACCGCGACGGTGCCATCAGCCCGGAGCTGCGCTGCCGTCCCTGCACCCACTGCGATCGGCAGTCCCGCCGCCACGATCCCGTTGGCGCCGAAGATCCCGAGCTTCGGGTCGGCGATGTGCATCGAACCCCCCCGGCCGCGGTTGGTCCCCCGATCCTTGCCCATCAACTCGGCGAACATCCCGAGTGGATCCATACCCTTGGCCAGACAGTGCCCATGGCCGCGATGGGTGGAGGTGATGACGTCCGCGGCACCCAGCGGCCAGCACGCGCCGACCGCCGTCGCCTCCTGCCCGATCGAGAGGTGCACGAAGCCGGGGACCTCACCGTCGCGGTAGAGCGACGCCACCCGTTGTTCGAAGCCGCGGACCACCAGCATCCGGCGGTACATCTCGATGAGGTCGGCCACCGGGAACGCGGACGGCGTGGAGCGGCGGTCGATGGTCACGAATTGTGTAGTATACCGGTCGGTCGGTACAAAGAGGGAAGAGCGATGGTCGGTGAAATCGAGATCCCCCAGTCCTTCCCGGACCCGGGTTCGGTCGCCGGCAAGCGTGTGGTGATCACCGGAGCCAGCCGTGGCCTCGGTGCCCTGCTGGCACACGCGTTCTCGAGCGCAGGCGCATCCGTGGCACTTGTGGCCCGCACCGAGAGGGACCTGAAAGCGGTCGCCGAAGCCCTTCCCGGGCCCACATCGGTGATCAGTGGTGACGTGACGGACGAGGACTTCAACGAGGCGGTGGCCGACGCCATGGTGGGCGAATGGGGCGGTGTGGATGCCTGGATCTGCAACGCGGGGATCTCGCCGATCGTGGCCGGGCCACGCCAGACCGCCGCCTCGGTCTGGCGCCAGATCGTGGACGTCAATCTCACGGGTGCCTTCCTCGGGGCCCGTGCCGCCTCCCGGGTGATGAGTCGGGGCGGGAGGCTGATCTTTACGGGCTCTGTCCTCGGGGAGCGGCCGCGCATGGGGCTGACCGCTTACAGCGCCTCCAAATCCGGCATGGTCGGTATGGCCAAGGGCCTGGCCCTGGACCTGGCCCCTTCCGGCATCACCGTCAACGTCGTCGCACCCGGGTGGTTCGATTCCCCGCTTTCTGATGCCTGGAAGGACAGCCCGACGTTGTCGGCCGCCATCACCGGGCACACGGCCCAACAGCGCTGGGGCGCACCTGCCGACCTGGCCGGCGCCTACCGGTTCCTGGTCTCTGAGGCGTCCTCGTTCGTCACCGGTACGGTGCTCAGCGTCGACGGCGGATACCTGCTGGTATGACACCACACCGGCGGACCGTCGCCATCACGGGGGCAGGCGGTGCGCTCGGCGCAGCGGTGTCGCGGCAGCTCGCCGGCGAGCCCGGCACCGATCTCGTCTTGAGTGATGTCAGCGCACCGTCGCTCGGGACAACCATCGCCGGCCTCCCCGCCTCGGACGGGGCAGTCGAGACCGTGTTGGCGGACGTGAGCGAATTCGCCCAGGTCCAGGCTGTGGTCGCCCGGGCAGTCGAGCGCTTCGCCCACCTCGACGTCCTGATCAGCAACGCCGGCGTACTGGCGCCGAACGGTCGGATCCACAATCTCACCACCGAGGATTGGGAGCGGGCGTTCCGGATCAACCTCCTCGGTGCCGTCAACGGAATCCGTGCCGCGGTGGCCGTCATGCGCCCTCAGCGGTCGGGATCGATCGTGTTGACGGCGTCGGTCGCCGGTCTGACGGCATGGTCACACGCGGCCCCGTACTGCGCGACGAAAGCCGCGGTGATCCAGCTCGCAAAGGTCGCCGCCGTCGAGTACGCACCCGACGGCATCCGCGTCAACTGTGTGTGCCCGGGGACGTTCCGGTCAGCGATCCATGCGGATCTCCCACCGGACGCGCTGGACGCCGTTGCCGGGCGGCATCCCCTCGGGATGGGGACGGCCACCGACCTGGCTGGTGCATACTCCTACCTGGCGAGCGACGCCTCACGTTGGACGACCGGATCGGCGATCGTCGTCGACGGCGGGTACTCGGCGCCTTGAACGGTCCTAGTCGCCGGCTTCGGGCGTGGGGCCTGTGATGCCTCGCATGAAGATGTCGGCGAACGGCTTGGCCACATCCCGAGCCGAGAGCGGCCCGCCCGCCTTCAGCCACAGGTACGTGTAGTTGTGCATCCCGAGCCAAGCCATGGCGGTCAGTCTCGGCTCCAACTCACGGAACTCGCCCGAATCGACGCCCGCCTGCAGCACCGCCTCGACCCGTTCCTCGTATCCGCGTCGCCGTTCCCGGAACTGCGCGGCGCGCTCGCCGGTCAGCGCCGGGAACTCGTGCAGGAAGACCCAGACGTGATCGGGATAGCGGTGGATCACATCGAGCAGTTCATCGCCGAGCATCGCCAGCTGCTGAGGCGGGGAACCGCCGGCCTCGACCACGCGGTCGGCGCCGGCCATCACCTCGTCCATCACCCGGTCGTGGATGGCGGCCAGCAGTTCCTCTTTGGAGCCGATGTAGTGATAGAGCGCGCCCTTGCCGAGGTTGTTGGCGACACAGAGCTCCATGATGCCGGTGGCGTGATACCCGTTTCGGGCGAAGACGGGTGCAGATCTGTCGATGATCACCTGGCGGCGCGCCAGCCAGTTCGCCCTGCGTGGGGATTCGCCGGTCGCTACGGTTCGGGGCATTGGAAGGCGAGGTTAGCGGTTGGCGGGCCGTCCCTTCGGGACGTGGTGGCCCGATGAAGGTGGTCGGGACCTTGCCAGGGCGCCCGTCGGCACGAGACGCTGGACCAGCGGTCCGACAAGGCTTCACGGGCAGAGGGAGATGGAGGTGCCCAAGCGGACGAGATCCTCGGCCCGGGCCGAGATGATGAGAACCTGGGGTCGTGAACATGAAAGTCGCACCGGGGTTGCAGCCGGACATGAACTGGTTCACCGTGCTCGATCATCACGCAACCCGCACCCCCGACAAGGCGATCACGATCTTCGAGGGCCAGACGACGACCTACGGGGAGATGGCCCGACGGGTCGCTGCGTTGGCCGGCGGCCTCTCTGAGCACGGCGTAACCCGTGGCGGGACCGTGGCACTTCTCTCGTACAACTGTCCCGAGTTCCTGGAGACTGTCTTCGCCGCCAACTATCTCGGTGCAATGGCCATGCCGATCAACTGGCGTTTGGCAGCGCCAGAGGTGCGGTACATCCTCGAGCATTCCGGAGCTCGCGCCCTCGTGTGCGACGGACCCCTCGTCGGCCTCGCCAACGACGCGACCGGGGGCATCGAACCCACTCTGGTACGTGCCTGCGTCACCGCACCGGTTGAGGACGGATGGACAACCCTGGCCGATCTGCGGGCCGGCTCGGGCAGAGTGGCACCGGTCCCCGCGGCGGCCGACGACGTCCACCGCCTGATGTACACCTCGGGGACCACCGGACGGCCGAAGGGCGTCATGATCACCCACTCCAATCTTGCCTGGAAGAATCTCGCGCACATCATCGAGTTCGGCTTCACAAGCGCTGATCTTGGGTTGGCCTGCGGGCCGCTCTACCACGTCGGCGCGCTCGATCTCACCACTACCTCACTGATCGCCGCCGGCTCGACGACCATCATCCAGCGCACGTTCCAGGCGTCCGAGGTCGTCGACGAGCTCGAAAGATCGCGGGTGACCACCGTCTGGTTGGCGCCCGCCATGGTCAACTCGATCATGGCATTGCCGGACGTCGAGCAGCGCGATCTGTCCTCGGTCCGCCTGATCATCAACGGTGGCGAAAAGATGCCGATTCCGCTCATCGAGCGGATCCAGCGGGTGTTTCCCTCAGCATGGTTCGCCGATGCGTACGGCCTGACCGAGACGGTCTCCGGCGACACCTTCCTCGACCGCGACAGCATCGTGAGCAAGCTCGGAAGTGTGGGCCGCCCGTGCCTGTACCTCGAGCTCGACATCTGGGACGAGCGCGGAAGGTCGTTGGCCGCAGGGGAGCGTGGGGAGATCGTCATGCGCGGCCCCAAGGTCTTCAAGGGCTATTGGCGGGACCCTGACGCCACCGCGGCCGCCTTCACCGGGGGATGGTTCCACACCGGGGACATCGGCATCCGGGACGACGACGGCTACCTCTACATCGTCGATCGGATGAAGGACATGATCGTGTCGGGCGGCGAGAACATCGCGAGCTCGGAGGTCGAACGTGTGCTGTGTGCGCACGAGTCGGTGCTCGAGGTCGCGGTCGTGGGCCGTCCTGATGATCGGTGGGGCGAAGTCCCCGTGGCCTTCGTCGTCTTGCGCCAGGGCTCGGGCGCGACCGCGGACGGGCTCCTCGAGCACTGTCGCGCCCACCTGGCGCGCTTCAAGGTCCCCAAGCAGATCGACTTCCTCGGTGCGCTGCCGCGCAATCCCTCCGGAAAGGTCCTCAAGCGGGAGCTCCGGGGCGACGGGTGAGCCGGCTCGTCCGCGGGCCCGTCCGGTGCCGGCCGAACCCGATTCAGACCTGGGAGGGGACCTTCATCAGTCCTCCCAGGTTGCCGCCCATGATCTTGGCAATGTCCTCGGGGGGAAGCCCGTCGAGCTTGTCGACGTAGGAGACCGGGTCGCGCAGTCCCTCCGGGTGGGGATAGTCGCTCCCGAAGAGCACGTGATCGGCCCCCATGAGCCCGATGAGATCGCTGATGTCGTCCTCCCAGAAGGGATTGACGTAGATGTTGCGCCTGAATGCCACCAGCGGGTCCTCGAGGAACTCCTGAGGCATCTTCCGATAGGCATCCTCGAACCCCTGGAAGAGGTGGCCCACCCACATGGCACCGTTCTCCACGCAGGCAACCTTGAGATCGGGGAATCGGGTCAACGCCCCATGCACCACCATTGCCGTCATCGTGTCCTCGATGGGACGCTTGCCCTGCGAAATGATCCGGAAAGCCGATGGCCTGAAGGGGAGGAACTCGGAATCCCCTTCCCAGCGATTGGCCAACTCTGCGTAGCCACTGTCCGAAGAATGCATCCCGACCAGGATTCCGGCCTCCTCGAGGCGGGCCCAGACCGGGTCGAACTCGGGCAACCCCGGTGACCGGGAGCCCCGGTACCCGGCGACCGGGGCCGGACGGATGAGTACGCACCGCGCACCATGCTCGATGACCCAGTCGATCTCCTCGAGTGCCCTGTCGACCACCGACATGTTGATGACCGGAGTTGCGAAGATGCGGTCGTGGTAGTTGAAGGTCCACGTCTCGTACATCCATTCGTTGAGTGCGTGGACGACAGCGAGGATCGCGTCGGGATCCTCCTTCAGCCGCTCCTCGATCAGGCTGGCCAAGGTGGGGAACATCAACGCTCGATCGATGCCCAGCTCGTCCATCAATTCGATGCGGGGCGCCGGCTCCCTGAAGCCCGGGAGGCAACGAATTGGGGAGCCCAGGAACTCCCGGAAGGAGAGGCCCTTCGGATTGCCGTTCTTGAAGTAGTCCTCTTGCGCCCCCGGGGCGGCGACCACGTCGAACGTCGGATTGGGGATGTACTCGCTGACCTTGCCGCGCACCATGATCTTGGTCCGGCCCCTGATCTCGACGAACTCGATCGCCCGCTCATAGCGCTTGGGTAGGAACTTTGTCAGCGCATCTGCGGTCTCGTACATGTGGTTGTCCGCATCGAACACCTCGCCGTCGAGTCCGGACATCATGAGATCTCCCTTCTCCATTTTGCAGAATCGATGGTATCACCGGACCATTCGGCACTCTGAGCTGCTCAGAACGTCCACTCCATCAGAGAAAGGCCAGGTCACCATCCCTTTGCGTCGATCGACGCCACGGGCACTTCACGCCGGCCGGGGGAGGCCGAGCCCCCGCTGGGCGATGATGTTCCGCTGGATCTCGCTGGTCCCCCCGTACGTGACGGTCCCCATCGCAAAGCGGAAGTAGTACTCGGCGATCCCGCCGCCAACGGCTGCGGGGTCGCCGTCACCGCGGACGCCGTCCGGACCGAGCATGTCGACAAAATCGGCCGATTGCCTGGTCAGAGCCTCCGACGCGAAGAGCTTGGCCATGGATCCCTCGACGCCGGGGAGGGCCCCCGCATTCTGCAGCCACGCACAGCGGCGGGCCAGCAGCAGGCTCACTTCGTTCTCAGCCGCGGCCCGACCGAGTCGGGCCTGGACATCGGGGTCCTCCGCCTTCGAGCGCCCGGCACCGTCGGTCGAGTTCAACGCCCACTCCTCCATCGCCCGCAGGAGCCGGACCGAGTCGCCCCCCTGGGGTCCGGTCCGCTCGAAGGTGAGGCCGACGGTCATCACATGCCAGCCCCCGTCGACTTCTCCGATCCTCAGCGAATCGTCGACCCGGGCATCGGAGTAGAAGGTCAGGTTCGTCCTCTCACCGGACAAGGTGAATACGGGCTGGATCTCCACGCCCGGTTGCCGAAGCGGCACGAGAAACGTCGTCAGACCCTTGTGCTTCGACACCTCAGTATTGGTGCGGGCCAGCAGGAAGACGTAGTCGGCCTCCTGGGCATTGGTGGTGAACATCTTCTGCCCGTTGATCAACCATTCGGAGCCGTCGCGGACGGCACGGGTCTGGGCGGCAGCCACGTCGGAGCCCGACTCGGGCTCCGTGAAGCCGAGCACGATGAGGATCTCTCCACCCAGGGCCCGGGGAATGATCAGCTGCTTCTGTTCGTCGGTTCCGATATGGCGAATGATGTTCGCCACCATCAGTGTGGTTCCGACGCCATACGTCGGTGCCCCGGCACGCTGGAACTCTTCGAGACAGGCCTGCACTTCGAGCGGGTCCCGACCCCGACCACCGAGCTCCTCGGGCCAACCGGGGGCCAACAGTCCGTGTTCGACCCGGGCCCGGTGAAAGTCCCAGTTGTGGTGGACACCGGTCGCATGCATCCGCTCCCGGACCTCGTCGGTGAGGTGCTCGTCCAGGAACCGCCTGGCCTCGGCCCGGAATGTCTCACTGCGCTCTCCCAGACGGAAGTCCATCATCATCTGTCCGTCCTGATCAGCCGGTGGGCGGCACCTCTGGCAAACATCTGTGACGGCTCCCCGAACACCGCAGGCCAGGCCTTGGCCCGCCGGTAGTAGAGCTGAGTGTCGAACTCGAGCATGAAGCCGTATCCCCCGTGGTAGTGCAAACTGCGATAGCTGGCCTCGCCGGCTGCCTCCGAGCAGAACCCGCAGGAAAAGCAGGCCAATTCGGTTGCCCGTTCCGCGTCCTCATCGGCGGCCCACGCCGCCTCCCGGGCGATGAGCCTGCCCCCGTCGACAGCCGTGGCGGCATCGGCCAGGCCGTGGGCAACAGCCTGGAACGAACCGATCGGAGCACCAAACGCACGCCGCTCCTTCACGTATTCCACCCCGAGCTCCATCGAGCGGTCCCCGATGCCGAGCAATGCGTTGGCCATGAGCACCATCCACTCGTCGCGGGCAAGCTCGAACAGCTGCTGGGCCTGTTCTCCGCGCCCTAGCTCCGTGGCCGAGGAATCGACGGTGATGTCGGCGACCGGCATCGACCCGAGATTCGATATCACGCGTCTATCGCTGATCTCCATGCACATCAGCCGACCGCCGTCGTAGAAGATGACCTGGTCGGCCACCGCACCCGCGGGCACCAGCGCAAGCTCTCCACTCTTCGGTGGGTGGAGGGCGATGGTGGTGAGCCGGCCGTCCACCAGGGAACGGCTGAGCGCATCAGCTGCGGCTTGACCCCCGGCCCGCGCCAGCAACCGAACGGCAACCTGACCCTCCACCAGCGGCGCCGGCCCCAGGTGCCGACCATGCTGCTCCGCCACGAGAGCAAGATCGAGCAGTGAGGCACCCCAGCCTCCCGATGCATGGTCAACGGCCATATCCAACACGCCCATCTCGCACAGCCGCGCCCACAGGTCCGGATCGTGACCAGACGGCTCCGCATCACGCACCCGTTCGATCGGACACTCCTTCGCATAGAACGCAGCGAACGCGTCGGTGAGCTGTTGCTGCTCCTCTGACGGGTTCAGATCCATGTCACGGACTCCTGAATCGAGAGCGCCCGACCACGAGGCGTTCGTTGCCTACTCTGAACGGCCATGGACCCGTCCTCTCCTCCTGACTGATCACTTCCTGAGCAACCGCTCCAGGCTGGCTCTGGTCGGATCGTCCTGCCAGTGGTCGCCCACCTGCCGGTCGAGCGATCGGGCACCCTCGTCCTCCGAGGAAGAGAGCACGGTTCGGCGTGACGACGCCTTGGCCAAGGCGTAGGCACGAGCGTCGAACGATGCCAGCTGCTCGGCCTCGGCAACGGCCGCGGCCCGCACCTCGGACCGCGGCAGACGCTCGTGGGCCAGTCCGCACCGGCACGCCTCTCCGGCATCGACCAGCTGGGCGTCGAACATCAGGCGTTCGGCATGGTGGCCGGAGACATGCTTCAACAGCTCGACGGCCACGACCGGGAACGACACGCCGACCCGGAGCTCCGTCACGCCGATCCGCGCCTCCTCGGCGATGAGCCTCCTGTCACAGGCACAGGCAAGGAGGCACCCACCGGCAATCGCCGGGCCGTTGATGGCGGCGACGGTCGGCAACCGGCACCGGAACAGGGCCAAGAGTGCGGCCTCGAAGTCGCCCAGAAGGGACTCGGTGTGGCTCTTCTCGTTGGCCAGGATCTCTCCCACATTCAGACCCGCGGAGAACACCGAGCCATCTCCCGTCAGCACCAGGGCGTCAGTTCCCGGATCCTCTTCGCAGAACCGGACGAACGCGGCGATCTCGACCAGCACCTCCCGATCCAGCGAGTTCACCTTGTCGCTGGCCAGCGCCAGGACGGCGACCCTGCCCTCGAGAGACACCTCGGTCCGCTTGAATTGCGGTGAGTCGGTCACCCGTCGATCCCTCCTGGTCGGCTCACCTCCCGACGTCTTGTCGGTAGGCCGGAATGGCGCATCCTGATCCCCTGATCCTAAGTCATGAGACATCACCGCTCGTCCAGGGGCCATCGGGGTCGCGCTGCGGAGGCCGCCATGCGCCCCACCTTCGCCCCGGTCCGCATCGATGGGTGCCGCCCTGGCCGCGAGCGCTCTTCCCGGCTCAGCGGTACTCGGCCGGCACGCCCTCCAGGATCACCGTCTTCGTCTCGAGGAAGGGCAGCAGACCCTCGATTCCGCCCTCCCGTCCGATGCCGGACTGCTTGAAGCCTCCAAAGGCGATCCCGAAGTCGGTGCGGAATGCGTTGTGACCGACGGTCCCGGAGCGCAGGCGGCGGGCAACCTGCCGGGCCCGGTCGACGTCGTTGGTGAACACGGAGGCGTTCAGCCCATAGACCGTGTCGTTGGCGGTGGCCACCACATGATCCTCGTCGTCCGCCGGGATCACCGTGAGCACCGGACCGAAGATCTCCTCTTGGGCGAGGACAGAGGAGTTGTCCACATTGGCGAACACCGTCGGCTCCACGTAGTAGCCGCGGTCGAGGTCCTTGGGACGTCCGCCACCGGTCACCAGGACGGCACCTTCAGCAACTCCCTTGGCGATGTAGCCCTCGACCCGGTCGCGCTGACGGCTGGACACGAGCGGACCCATCTCGGTGGCCGGGTCGAAGGGGTCACCGACCCGGACCTTGGAAAAGGCATCCGCGAGCGCCTCGACCAGATCGTCGTGGCGCTCGCGGGTGACCACGATCCGGGTCAGGGAGGAGCACACCTGCCCCGAGAGTGTGCATTCGGCTCTGGCCAGCGTGGAGGCCGCCTGGTTCAGGTCCATGTCGTCGAGGATGAGGGCGGCCGACTTGCCGCCCAACTCGAGCGTGCAGCGGGCGATCCGCGCCCCGCAGATCGAGGCGATCCGCTGGCCGGCGGCTGTCGAACCGGTGAACGTGATCTTGTCCACGCGGGCATCGCGGACCAACAGCTCGGAGACCTCTCGATCGGCGGTGACGACGTTCAGCACCCCCGCTGGGAGCCCGATGGCCTCGGCGATCTCGGCCACCACGTAGGCATCACCTGGCGCTTCCGGCGAGCACTTGAGCACGACCGTGCACCCGGCCAGGAGGGCTGGAGCGAGTTTGTAGGTGATCAGCCCGATCGGTGCGTTCCACGGGATGATGGCGCCGACCACTCCCACCGGCTCCCGGACGAGCAGGCCGAACTCCCCCATGGTGGGTTGCGCCTCCTCCTCGAACGGGAAGCTCTGGGCCAGATCGGCGTAGTAGTCGAACGCGCCTGCGGTGCCGGCTGCGCTGCGTCGGGCGAGGAGGTGGAGGGCACCGGACTCACGGGGCCAGATCTGGCCGATGTCCTCGGCCCGGTCCCGCAGGCCAACGGCGATGCCTCTGAGGAACCCGGCCCGATCGGCGTGGGTCATGGTGGGCCAGGGTCCCTGGTCGAAGGCCCGGCGAGCGGCCGTCACCGCCCGGTCCATGTCGGTCGCCTGGGCCTCGGGCACTCGGAAATAGACCAGTTCCGTGCTCGAATCGATGACGTCGACGGTCGCATCCGACGAAGGGTCGACCCACTCGCCGTCGATGAAGAATCGGTCAGGGTGCCGGAGGGGCACCGCAGTCTCGCCCGTCGAGGTCAAGGAAACTCTCCCCTCATCGGTGTCGTCACACCGCCCGAACGGGCGGCGGACCGGATCACTACGGCCAGCGTAGCCACCTGCTCGGGGTGGCGGCCTGCGTCGGGCCCCGACGTCTCCCCGTCACGGCTTCGGCGGCAGGCGGTCCCGGTAGGACACCGGGAGCAGCTCGAGCAGCTGGCCGTCTGGGTCTCGCACCAGGATTGCGGCACCGACGTCACTCTCCTCGATGATCCGTCCGCCGAACTCCACCACCCGCGCCGCCGTGGCCCGAATGTCGTCGACCGAGAGCGACAGGTGGGTGAGACCGGGCTCGTTCATCGTGCGCGAACGGTAGGGCAGGGTCGCGCCGGGCGCGGAATAGTGCATGAGCTCGAGCACGAAGCCGTCGAGGGTCAGGTAGGAGGCGGTGACTCCGAGCGGCGGGGTGAGGCAGCTGAGCTTGGCGGTCGGTTCGTCGGGGGGGGTGATCTCGTACCAGAACTCGAAGCCGAACACCTCCTGGTAGAACCGCTTCGAGCGCTCGAGGTCGGTGACCACCTGCCCAGTGTGGTTGTAGGTTCCCATTCGGCTCGCCGCCTACCGGCTAACGCTCGGGGAGCGCTGCGGGGAGGAGCCCGTCGACGCGGATTGCCGACGTCGGGCAGTTGGCGGCGGCTACCCGCACCTTCTCCTCGTGGCCACCGAGCCCGCCCCTGACAATGGCCACACCCTCGTCGTCGAGGTCGAACACTGCCGGCGCCCAGAACACGCAATTGCCCGAGCCCATACAGGCGTCCCGGTCGATCAGTCCCTCTGCGGAGATGTCTCCGGGACCCATCATCCTGATTCCTCCACCATCGCTCAAGGGTAACACCGGCTCCGGGATCCGGCGGTGGGTGGCGCCGGTTCCCAGAGGCGCCCGGGCCTCCCTTGACAGTGACACGACAGGAGGCTCACAGGGGCCGACCGGTCCCCGCCTGTCCGTCCATCGTTGGCCACGCTACGGGGACCCCCGGGCCCGAGGCCGTGTCCTATGCTGACCCCGGCCACCTCAATCACGGAGCGGGGACAACGAGAGGCATGGAGCCGATGAAGTTCGGGGTCGCCTTCGCCAACATCGGGCCGTTCGTCGACCCGGACCACGCCGTTCGGCTTGCCCGCGCCGCCGAGAGCGCCGGATTCGAGTCGATCTGGACGGTCGACCACGTGGTGGTCCCGCGTGGATACCAGTCGGTCTACCCCTATGACCCGTCAGGCCGGCTTCCGTCCGGAGAAGGGACGGTCTTCCCCGACCCGCTGATCTGGTTGGCCTACGTGGCCGCAGCCACCTCGACGCTGCGGCTGGGCACCGGCATCCTCATCGTGCCTCAGCGCAATCCCCTGGTCCTGGCCAAGGAGCTGGCCACGTTGGACTCCCTCTCGGGTGGCCGGATGATCCTCGGGGCCGGCATCGGCTGGCTGGAGGAGGAGTTCCAGGCCCTGGGTGTCCCCTTCGCCGGACGCGCCCGTCGGCTGGAAGAGGCCATCGGTGCCATGCGGGCCCTGTGGGGCGAGGAGCAGGCCAGCTTCGACGGCCAGACGGCGAGTTTCACCGACTGCTTCCTGCGCCCGCAGCCCGTCGCCGGGCGTATCCCGGTGCACATCGGCGGCCACAGTGATGCCGCCGCCCGGCGGGCCGGCCGGATCGGTGACGGGTTCTTTCCGTTGGGAGTCGGCCTCGACGAGCTCCCTCCCCTGATCGACCTCATCGGTACCAGCGCCGTGGAGGCCGGTCGGGACCCGGAGGCAGTCGAGGTGACCATGCAGTGTACGGCCGTCAGCGGTGAGGAGGCCCTCGCCGCGGCGGAGGCCCTGCGGGCCCTCGGGGTGAGCCGGGTCCTCATCCCGTCCGTGCTGTTCGGCGCCGAGTTCGAGGCCGCGTTGGCCCGCTACGGCGGGACGTGATCGGAAGGTCTTGACCACCCCTGTACCCGATTTCCGACGAACGCCTGTCGACCCCGGGCCGGCGGGCGAGGGGTCCCTCGTCCGACCGAGACCCGTTCACCGCACTGGTGCACTCCTATGCCCGCATACCCGACGGGGGCGACATCGACCGGGTGGTCGCCCTCTTCGAACACTCCACGCGGCGATCGTTGCCCAGCGGATCCGTCCTGGGTGGTGCGGAGGGGTTGCGACCGGACCTCACCGAGCTGACCGTAACGGTGGCGCCGAGTGCCACCGCCTCGTCCCCCTGCTACCGGACGGGGTCGGAGGGCTCACCGACCGGTCGATCGGCGCCGACCGCCATCGGTCGCCGGGGGACCCGGTGACGGCGTGGTGACCGGGGCGGTCGAACCGTTCGAGATCCGGGTCGCCGACGCGGTCCTCTCCGACCTCCGCGACCGCCTGGAGCAGACCCGCCTCCCCGACCGGATCGAGGGGACCGGCTGGGAATACGGCATCCCCGTCGACTACCTGGGCCAGCTGGTCGACTACTGGCGAGACGTCTACGACTGGCGTGCGGAGGAGTCCCGGCTGAATGGCTTCGAAAACCACCGGACGGTCATCGACGGCCAGCAGATCCACTTCATCCACGCCCGGTCGGCCCATCCCGATGCCCGTCCTCTGCTTCTCACCCACGGCTGGCCCGGTTCCGTCGTGGAGTTCCTCGACGTCATCCCCCGGCTGACCCACCCCGAGGCCCACGGCGGCCGGGCCGAGGACGCCTTCCACGTGATCGCCCCGTCGTTGCCCGGCTACGGCTTCTCCGAACCGCCCCGGTCCCCCGGCTGGGACGTGGCCCGCATCGCCCGGGCCTTCGTCGAGCTGATGGACCGCCTCGGCTACCCGCGCTACCTGGCCCAGGGCGGCGACTGGGGCGCCCAGGTCACCACCTGGATCGGCGGAATCGACCCGGAGCACTGCACGGCCATCCACCTCAACATGGCTCCCGGGATCCCACCTCCGGACCCGGGTCCGCTCACCGCCGAGGAGCAGGCCGACCTTGCCGTCATGAAGCAGTTCGCCAACGAGGAGTCGGGCTACGCCCACGAACAGGGGACCAAGCCGCAGACGCTCGGCGTGGCACTCAACGACTCACCGGCCGGCCTGCTGGCCTGGATCGTGGAGAAGTTCCGGACCTGGAGCGACTGCGACGGGGACCCGGAGCGGTGCTTCACCCGCGACCAGCTCATCACCAACGTCATGCTCTACTGGGTCACGCAGACGAGTGCCTCGGCGGCCCGCCTCTACTGGGAGACCAGGCGCAGCGCGGCCGGGTCTCCGCCTTCGTCGGCGTCCCCACCGGTGTGGCCCGCTACCCCAAGGAGGTACTGCGCTGGCCCCGCTCGTGGGTCGAGCGGCAGTACAACGTGGTGCGCTGGGCGGTCATGGACCGTGGCGGCCACTTCCCGGCCATGGAGCAGCCCGAGCTGTTCGTCGACGACCTGCGGGAGTTCTTCCGGACCGTGCACTGAGGACCGGAGGGGGCTCAGGCCAGTGCGGGGCGGACGCCGGGGAGACTCTCGAGGGCGAGCTGCTGCTCGTCCCTCCGGATCAGCGTGCCGTTGACCATCATGTGCCGCATGCCGCCCGGCTCCTCGTTGGTCAGGCGCTCACCACCGGCCGGCAGGTCGCGCAGGCGGCGCTGGGGCCCCGGCGCCACCGTCGTGGGGTCGAACACGGTGACGTCGGCGGCATAGCCGGCTCGGAGGTAGCCCCGTCCCTCGAAGCCGAACATGTCGGCCGGCTCCCCTGCCAGCTTGCGCACGGCCCGCTCCAGCGGCATGAGCTCACGATCGCGCACCCAGGTGCCGAGGAGGTCGGTGGGGCTGGGCGCATCGCACAACTGGTCGACGTGGGCGCCGGCGTCGGTGAGACCCAGCACCACGTGGTCCTCGGTGAGCAGGCTCCCCACCTCGGCCACGTCGTCGTTGGCGATGTAGGCCCGGAAGCGGGTGGCCAGGTCCTCGGACAGGGCCAGCTCGCACATCACGTCCAGGGGGCTGACTCCCCGCTCGCGGGCGATGTCGGTGACCCGGCGGCCCAGCAGCTCGGGGAACCGCTCGGACTCGGAGACCTCGAACGTCTCCCATCGGGGCTTCATGCCGCCCTCGTTGTGCTCCAGGTCCTCGAAGGCCCTGGTGCCGCCACTCCTGGTCGCGGTAGGCCGCCTTGCGCACCGCGGGACTCACCTTGATCAGCTCGCCGAACACCTCGCCGACGTTGAGGTTGTAGGCGTCGGCCAGGGTGAACTGCATGGTCAGTGGACGGGGTGTGACCTGGGGCCAGACGTTTGCCCCCCGGGCCAGCGCCTCCTCGTGCAGTCTGGACCACCTCCCGGTGCTTCCCGCTGGACAGGGCGAAGAGCGGGCAGGTGAACGGGCGTCCCACCCGGGCCTGCCAGGTGAACACGTCGGGGTACTCGCACTGCCACCCGGGCGTGGCCAGGACCACCCCCTTGCCGGCCTTGCCCACCGTCATGAACAGGGCCTCGACCTCGTCCATCTCGGCGAACCGGCTGGGCACGGGCTTGCCGTCGACGCCCCGGTGGGCGAACGAGAAGCTGGTGGACAGGCCGGCCGCCCCCACCTCCATGGCTTCGTCGACGAGCTGGCACATCCGTCCGATCTCCTCGGGGGTGGCGGCCCGCTCGTAGGCGGCGTCACCCATGACATAGAGCCGCAGCGCGGTGTGACCGATGTAGGCGGTGAAGTTGAGGGAGGTGCCCCGCCGGCGGACCAGGTCCAGATAGTCGGGGAACGTCTCGAACTCCCAGGCGATCCCGGCCGACAGCGAGTCGGCGTCCATTCCCTCCACGTTCTCCAGGGTGTGCACGATCACGTCGTGGTGCTCCGGGCCGGCACGGTGCGATGGAGAAGCCGCAGTTGCCGGCCACCACCGTGGTCACCCCGTGGTAGGACGACGGCTTCAGGTCGGGGTCCCAGAACACCTGGGCATCGAAGTGGGTGTGGATGTCGATGAAGCCAGGGGCCACGACACATCCCGAGGCGTCCAGTTCGACGACGCCGTCGAGCCTCGGAGCCGATGGCCTCGATGCGCCCGCCGGTCACGGTCACATCGGCCACGCGGCCGGGCTGGCCGCTCCCGTCCACGACCGTCCCGCCACGAATCACCAGGTCAGCTGACATCGATCTCCTCCTTCGACAGGTCCGGACAGATCATGAGCTCGAGCAGGTCGCCGTCCGGGTCCCGGACGTGGACGCTCGAGGCACCTCGACCACGCCCTCCCACGAAGTACCGTTCGCCGCCGGGGGGAACGGCGACCCGGGGCCCGGAGCGAGAATTCCCCTGCCACAGGGCGGTCCGGGGAAGTTGACCATCGACCTGAACGAGGTGCGGACTCCCGCCCACGGTCGAACCCGGCGACCGGTGGAAGGCGATGACGGCGCCGCTGTGGGTCAGGGGCTGCGCCACGCCGCCGACGGCCGGCACGGAGCCGGCCCGCTCAGCCGACATGGTCGAAGCCGTAGAGCCTGGCGCAGTTGAGCGCGGTGATCTTGCGACGGTCCTCGTCGGGGAGCATGCCCAGCGTCTCTTCGATGGACCGCCGGGACTCGGGGAACGTGCTGTCGGTGTGGGGGAAGTCGGCCGCCCACATGCACGAGTCGGCCCCCAGGTCCGGGATGTACCGGTAGGCCAGGGCCTCCTCCTCGAAGGTGGCGATGACCTGTCGCCTGAACAGCTCGCTCGGGGCCATGCCGGGCGCGTAGTCCACCTTGTCCCGGAGGTTCTCCCACTCCATGTCCATCCGGGCCAGGAAGTACGGGAGCCAGCCGACGCCGGCCTCGGCCAGCACCAGGGTGAGTCCGGGGTGCCGCTCGAGCGCACCGGAGAAGACCATGATGGCCAGTGCCTCGTCCAACTGGAGGGGAAGCAGGGTGGCGAAGGCCGCCGACTGCCACTTGCCCACCTGGTAGCTGAGTCGGCTCGACGCCCCCTCCTTGATATGGAAGCTGAGGGGCAGCCCGGTGTGCTCGGCGGCCGACCAAAGGCGGTCCCAGGCCGGGTCGCCGGCGTCGAAGTCGAAGACGTCGACGATGGCCCCCCGGTGACCCTTCTCGGCCACCCGCTCGAGCTCGGCCACCGCCGCCTCGGCCGAGTGGGTGGGCAGGAACGGAAGGGCGCACAGCCGATCGGGGGCGAAGGCGTTGAACTCCTCGATGGCCCAGTCGTTCCATGCCGAGTAACAGGCGGTCTGCAGGTCCGGCTCGGGGATGGACAGGGTCAGCGGGACGGGACCGTAGATGACCGAGGCCCAGACCCCGTCGAGGTCCATGTCCTCCAGTCGCAGCTTCGGGTCGCTGACCCGGAAGCCGTCGTCCTCCAGGCCGGCCCGGCCGACGGCGCTGAGGAGCTGCAGCTTGTCCCCCCGGGGCAGCCCGCTGCGGCCGAGGACCCGGTCGTTGCACACCCACATGGGGTCGCCCCCACCCTCGACCACCCGCGGTCCCCGCTCCACGAGGATCCTTGGGCAGCCGGTTCTGCCACAGTCCGGGAGGGACCGAGCGCAGGTCGAGGTGATCGTCGCAGGAGTAGATGCTGGTGGCGTCCATGGGTCTGCTGCTTCCCTTCGTGACGGTCGGTGGCCTCGGATGTCGGATGTCGGGAACAGCCGGTCCGGTACCGGCCGGCGCTAGGTCAGGCGGTAGCGGATGGGCAGGTGCTTGATGGCGCCGTTGACCGACGAGTTCAGTCGCTCCACCGGTCCGGCCTGCTCGAACCAGGCCATGCGGGCGAGGAGGAGTCCGAACATGGCCATCAGCTCGGCCCGGGCCACGTGCGCGCCCATGCACAGGTGCGGGCCGAAGCCGAAGACCACCGGCTGGCCGGGAGGTCGGTCGATGCGGAACTCGAAGGGATCCTCGAAGACCTCCTCGTCCCGGTTGGCCGACGCCCAGTACAGCGCCACCTTGTCCCCGGCGTGGATCTGCTGTCCGCGCAGCTCGCAGTCCTGGGTCGCCGTCCGCGAGAAGTACGCGATCGGGGTGACCCAGCGCAGGATCTCCTCCACGGCGCCGGTGAGGAGCTCCGGACGGGCCCGGAGCATCTCCCACTGGTCGGGGAACTCGCAGAAGGCCTGCATGCCACCGGCGATGGCGTCGCGGGTCGTCTGGTTGCCCGCCTCCACCAGCAGCTCGCAGTAGGCGATCAGCTGGTGACGGGTCAGCGGCACGCCGTTGACCTGCTCTGCACCAGCTGGGTGACCAGGTCGTCCTGGGGAGCCTCGCGGCGGGCCGCCACCATGGCCTTGAAGTAACGGTGCAGCTCGCCGCGGGCCCGCATGGAGGTCTGCTCGGGGGTCTCCCCGGTGAGCCGGTACTCGGGATCATCCTTGCCGATGATCTCGTTGGTCCACCGGAAGTGGTGCTCCCAGTCGGCGTGTGGCACGCCCAGCACCCACGAGATCACGGCCACCGGATACGGGGCGGCGAAGGTGTCGACGAAGTCGCACTCTGCCTGCTCACCCCCGGTGGAGGCCCGGTCGACGACCTCGGCGGCGATCCGCTCGATCTCCTCGCTCCGGGCGCGGACTGCGCTGCGCAGGAACTGCTTGTTGGCCACCTGTCGCATGGGACCGTGCTCGGGAGGGTCGAGGTAGACGATCATCTCGGCCGGCATGTCCATCCCGGTGAGGTCCATGTCCAGCGTGATGCCGCCGGCACTGGAGAACAGCTGCGGTTGGCCGGCCGCGAACTGGACGTCGGCGTGCTTGGTCACCGCCCAGAAGGGCGGGTGGCCCGGCGGCTCGATGTAGGCCACGGGCGCCTCGGCGCGGAGCCGCGTCCACACGTCGTGGGGATACCCGTGGAGGGCGAATCGCTCCGGATCGACAAGGTCGAGGGGGTCGATGTCGACGGTCATTGGCATTCTGGGCTCCTCTGCAGGCTGGGACGGTCGGGCTCCCCCGACGGAGCGGTGTTGAGGGAGGGAGCGGCACGGTCGGATCCCGTCGACCGGCGACCGATCCGGGAGGGCACCCGCCTCACGACACCGTCCCCCGACGGCGTCGGGTGATCTCGGACACACCGCCGGATGGACGGTCGAGGGAGCGCCCTCACCCGAAGGTGACCACGCCTCGGAGGTTCACACCGTCGAGCATGTCCCGGTATCCCTGGTTGATCTGCTCGAGCGGATACGTCCGGGTGATGAGCTCGTCCAGTTTGAGCTGACCCGAACGGTAGAGGGCCAGGAGGTTGGGGATGTCGAAGCGCGGGTTGCACGCCCCGAAGATCACCCCTTTGATCTCCTTTTGCATCATGGCCAGGTCGAACAGGTTCACACTGGCCGTCAGCTGCACCTGGGGGGCGACCCCGGTGACCACACAGGTACCGCCCTTTCCTGTCAGGGCCAGGGCACCGGCCATCAGGTCGCCGTACATCACGCCCGGCACCATGATCACGGCGTCGGCCATCTGCCCCCTCGTCAGTTCGGTGACCAGAGGCAGTGCCTCGTCCATCGACGCCGCCGCATGGGTGGCCCCGAAGTCGAGGGCCGCCTTCTGCTTGAACTCGACGGGATCCACGGCCACGATGGTCCGGGCCCCCACCATCCGTGCCCCCTGCACGGCGTTCATGCCCACCCCGCCGACGCCGACCACCACCACGGTGGCTCCAGGCTTCACCTCGGCCCGGTACACGGCCGATCCCCAGCCGGTGGCCACCCCACAGGACACCAGGGCCACGGCGGTGAGCGGAAGGTCGGAGTCGACCTTGACCAGCGAGGCCTCGTGGCTGACACCGTGCCGGGCGAAGGTCCCGAGCTTGGACATCACGTTGAGGGGCCGGCCGTCGAGGTGGTAGCGGATGGTCCCGTCCGAGATCTGGCCCGGGGCGAACGTGGCCGCGCCCAGATCGCACAGGTTGGAGCGCCCGGTGATGCACATCGTGCACCGACCGCAGATGGGGAAGAAGCTGGCCGCCACGTGGTCACCGGGCTCGAGGCTGTCGACGTCCGGGCCGACCTCGAGGACCACTCCGCCCCCCTCGTGGCCGCCGACCATGGGGAAGAGCCCCGCCCTCGGCTGCTCGCCGGTACCCGCCTCCGAGCCCATCTCGCTCGACTGGAGGTGCTCGTCGGAATGGCACAGTCCGGCGGCCGCCCACTTCACCAGCACTTCGTGCCGCGCCGGCGGGTCGAGGTCGATCTCCTCGATCTTCCAGTCCTGTTCCCGGCCCCACAGGACCGCAGCGTGCGTCTTCATCGTCTCCCAACCTCGGCCATCCCGGACGGCAGCACGGCACCGTGCTTGACCAACCCGCAGCTTAGTGACACAGTACGACATGAAAGCAAGGGAAGGCGAGGCGTGACCACCACGAGCGCTAGCGATGTGTACTACGACCCGTACGACGTGGGCATAGATGCCGATCCGTACCCGGCCTTCCGGCGCCTCCGGGAGGAGGCCCCCCTGTACTACAACGAGGCCCACGACTTCTACGCCGTCAGCCGGTTCGCCGATGTCGAGCGCGGCTATCTCGACAACAGGACCTTCATCTCCGGGCGCGGGGGCATCATCGAGCTGATCCGGGCCAATATCGAGATGCCCTCGGGCGTGCTCATCTTCGAGGATCCACCGGTGCATACCATTCACCGACGGCTGATGTCCCGGGTCTTCTCCCCCAATCGGGTGGCCGCCCTCGAGCCGCAGATCCGCGAGTTCTGCATTCAGTGCCTCGACCCGCTGGTCGGTGCCGAGGAGTTCGACTTCATCGCCGATCTCGGCGCCCAGATGCCCATGCGGGTCATCGGACTGCTGCTGGGCATCCCCGAACAGGACCAGGAGGCCGTACGGGACAGGGTCGACGCCAACCTTCGCACCGAGGCAGGCCAACCCATGGAGGTGGGCGAGAAGATCGTCCCCACCGACATCTTCGCCGACTACATCGACTGGCGGGTCGACCACCCCTCCGACGACATCATGACCGAGCTCCTCCACGCCGAGTTCGAGGACGAGCAGGGTACCGTCCGCAACCTGACCCGCGAAGAACTCCTGACCTACATCAGCGTGATCACCGGAGCCGGCAACGAGACCACCGGCCGCCTCATCGGCTGGACCGGCAAGGTGCTTGCCGACCACCCGGACCAGCGTCAGGAGTTGGTGGAGGACCCCTCCTTGATCCCCGGCGCCATAGAGGAGCTCCTGCGCTTCGAGACGCCCGCTCCCCACGCGGCCAGATACGTCTCCCAGGACGTCGAGATCCACGGTCAGACCGTTCCCGAGGGCGGCATCATGATGCTCCTGCCCGGATCGGCCAACCACGACGACCGTCGTTTCCCGGACGGTGACAGCTTCGACATCCACAGGAGGGACGGCAAGCCCCTCACCTTCGGCTACGGAATCCACCTCTGCCTGGGCGCGGCCCTGGCCCGCCTCGAAGGGCGGGTGGCCCTCGAGGAGGTGCTCAAGCGCTTTCCCACCTGGGAGATCGACTTTGACCGGGCCCGACACGCCCCCACCTCGACGGTCAGGGGCTGGGAGACGCTCCCGGCCCTCACGTCGTGATCCCCGGCGCCACGCGGTGGCCAGCCCCCGCCGGAGCACCATGATGGGCGAGTTGGACGGCAAGGTGGCGGTGATCACCGGAGCCGGTTCGGGCATGGCCAAGGCGTCGGTCAAGGTGTTCGTCCGCGAGGGCGCCCGGGTGGTGGCGGCCGACATCAGCGGTGCCGAACAGACGACGGCCGATGAGTTCGGTGCCGATGTCCTGCCCGTGCACTGCGACGTGACCCGGGAGGAACAGGTGGAGGCCTTGATGGCGGCGGCCATCGACGCGTTCGGACGGGTCGATGCCGTGCTCAACGTGGCCGGCGTCGCCGACGGCGGCCCGCTCACCGACCTCACCATGGAGTTCTACGACCGGCTGATGGACGTCGACCTGCGGGGGGTGTTCCTGGGCATGAAGCACGGGATCCGGGCCATGCTCCCCACCGGCGGCGGCTCCGTCGTGAACTGGTCCTCGGTCGGTGGTCTCAACGGCTCGGCCTACACCAGCGTCTACGGGGCGGCCAAGCACGGGATCATCGGAGCCAGCAAGTCGGCGGCCATCGAGTACGGCACCCAGGGAATCAGGGTCAATGTGATCTGTCCGGGATTCATCCTCACCGAAATCATGGCGCAGGGTGCCGAGGACTTCATCCCCGACATCGCCGCCAAGGCCGCCCTCAACCGGGCCGGGGAGTCCCCCGAGGTCGCCGAGGTCGGTGCCTTCCTGGCCTCCGACCGGGCCTCGTTCGTCACGGGTGCGGTCATCCCGGTGGACGGGGGTTGGTCGGCCAGGCTGGCTTAGCGGCATGACCACCGAAGCCCAACATCGCAAGTCGACCGACGCTGTCCGGCCGAACCGGTCCTACGACGGGACACTCCGCCGGGAGCGGGCGGCGGAGACCCGCAAGCGGATCCTCGACGCCGGTTCCGAGCTACTCCACAGAAGCACGGTACGCGACTGGAAGAAGCTGACCGTCCGGGCCGTGGCCGAACGGGCCGGGGTCAACGAACGCACCGTCTACCGATACTTCGGCAGTGAGCGCGGGCTGCATGACGCCGTGCTCCAGCGGAACAGGGAGGAGGCGGGGATCGAGCTGGAGGGGATGCGGCTCCAGGACGTGGCCACGGTGGCGGCCCGGATCCTCGACCACGTCGCCCAGTACCCGAGGGAGCCACCCCCGGTCCTCGATCCGACCCTGATGGAGGCGAAGGACCGGCAGCACCGGGCCCTGCTCGACGCCGTGGCTCCCGAGGTCGGTCGGGCACCTGGTCCCCAGCAGAGGACGGTGGCCGCCGTGCTCGATGCCCTCTGGAGCGTGGCCACCTACGAGCGCCTGGTCGACGGCTGGTCGATCGACCACGCCCAGGCGGTCGAAGGGATCGTCTGGGTCATCCGACTGGTCGAAGCCGCTGTCCAGAAGGGCGACGCACCGCCATGACGCCCACCCCCGGGCCCCACCAACGGTCAGCCGGCGTCGTCGTCCTTGGAGCGGAGCTGGTCCCGAAGAACCTGGTGGACCGGGCGCCCGGCGACGGTCCCCCCGTCCACCGGAACCACGATGCCGGTGATCTGGGCCGAGCGGTCGCCGGCCAGGAAGAGCACGGCCTCGGCCACGTCATCGGGGGACCCTTGACGCTGCAGTGGCTGGTCCCGTTCGATGGTCGCTCCCAGGTCGTAGTTGGTGATCCGCGTCGGGATGTGACCAGGAGCGATGCAGTTGACCCGGATACCGAACTCGGCCAGATCGGTGGCCACCATCCGGCTGAAGTTGGCGACCGACGCCTTCGACATCCGATAGACGATGGGGGGCCCGCCCCCGGTCAGACCCCCCATCGACGACGTGTTGACGATCGAGCCACCCCCGTGCTCGGCCATGTGCCGCCCGGCCCGCTGGGTCCCGACGACGACCCCGAACAGGTTGACCGCCATTACCCGGTCGAAGTCACGGAGGTCGTCACGGAGGAAGCGGCGGGCCGAGCTCGAGATGCCGGCGTTGTTGACCATCACGTGCAGCCCCCCGAACGCCTCCACGGCGAAGTCGACCACGGCCTGGATCTCGTCGGCGTCGGACACGTCGGTCCTCCGGAAGGCCACCGCATCTCCCAATCCGGTCGCCAGGGACTCTCCCTGTTCTGCGTCGAGGTCCGCCACCACCACGGCGGCGCCCTGTTCGGCGAAGAGCTCGACGGTGGCACGACCGATCCCACTGGCACCGCCGGTGACGATGGCTACCTTCCCCGAGAGCTCCGTGCCCATCTACGACTCCTCTTCGCTGACGTCCGGCATCGGGTCATGCATCCGGCGGCCCGGCGCAGACCCACTGCTCCAAGCCGGAGCCGGCAACCGAACATAGCGCGGACCCACGGTGGCCGACCCGTCCGCCTGGCCCTCATTCCCATCCGATCTGGGCACACGCCCGCGACCACCCTGGAGCGCCCGTGAGCGACCAGCAGTTCGAATCCACCGACTTCTTCCGCTCCCAGGAAGTCATCGACAGCCCCTACCCCTATCTCGACTACCTGCGGGGCAAGTGTCCCGTGGTGCAGGAGCCCCACCACGACGTGTACATGGTGACCGGGTACGACGAGGCCATCGACGTGTATCACGACAAGGAGACCTTCTCGGCCTGCAATTCGGCCATCGGGCCCTTCGCCAGATTCCCGGTACCGCTGGAGGGTGACGACGTGACCGGGATCATCGAGAGCCACCGGGACGAGCTTCCCTTCGGCGACCAGCTCCCCACCTTCGACCCCCCTAAACACACCGCCCAGCGTGGGTTGCTGATGCGCCTGATCACCCCCAAGCGGCTCAAGGAGAGCGAGGCATCCCTGCAGCGGTTGGCCGACGACCAGATCGACCGCTTCCACGCTCGGGGCGAGTGCGACTTCATCGGTGAGTACGCCCAGCCCTACACCATGCTGGTGATCGCCGACCTGCTCGGCGTTCCCGACGAGGACCATCCCGAGTTCCTCCAACACCTCATGCACACCGGACCCTTGGAGATGGACCACAGCCCGCTCAAATACCTCTACGCCCAGTTCACCCGATACATCGAGGACAGGCGGGCCGTGCCTCGCGACGACGTGATGACCGGGCTGGCCGCGGCCACGTTCCCCGACGGATCGCTGCCGCCGGTGGAGGACGTGATGAAGATCGCCTCCAACCTGTTCGCCGCCGGACAAGAGACGACCGCCCGACTCCTGGGCACCGCCCTGCAGACGCTGGCCGAGCGCCCCGAACTCCAACAGCAGCTCCGGGACGACCGCTCGCTGGTTCCCGCGGTTCATCGAGGAGACCTTGCGCCTGCAGCCGCCCATCAACGGGACCTTCCGTCTCTCCCGTACGCCCACCGCAGTGAAGGGGACCGAGATCCCGGCGGGCAGCACGGTCATGATCCTCCCGAGTGGGGCCAACCGGGATCCACGCGAGTTCGAACAACCCGGTGAGCTGCGCCTGGACCGGGAGAACGGCCGCCAGCACATCGCCTTCGGCCACGGCATCCACACCTGCGCCGGCGCCCCGCTCGCCCGGGCCGAGTCCAACGTGTCCCTGCAGCGCCTGCTCGACCGGATGGCGGACATCCGCATCTCGGAGGCGCACCACGGGCCCGCCGGCAACCGTCACTGGGAGTACACGCCCACCTGGATGCTCCGAGGCCACGACCGGCTCTTCCTCGAGTTCACCCCTGTCGGCTGAGCCACCCCTCGGCGATCGGGGGCATGGACGCCCGATCGGCATCAATCCGAAGTGCCGGGCCGCGACTCGGCTTCGGGAAGGCGGGAGAGGCAAGGGGCCTGGATGCGGCGATGCCACCTTCGTCATGAATTCTTCAGGAATCGCACGGAATATGGCATCGGCCTCCTCTTCTCATTCGCCAGCTATCTCGTTCCCACCCCATCCAATTCTGGCCTCCATCGGTGGCCAGGTTCCCTAGTTCGGACAGGAGTCAGTCGTGCTCAGGAAAACGAACCGTCGGATCGGGGTGTTCGCGGCAGGGGCGGCGATCGTCGCCTCATCTGCAGCCTTCATCCCCGCCGCCTATGCGGCTGGACTCACCCAGACCTCGCCCACCTCGGGAACGGCGACAACGGCCTCGTCAGCCGGCACGACTGAACAGCTCACGGTCAGCGGCAACTCTGGAGCGGTGACCTACACCCAGCTCGTCGGCACTCCGAACCTGACCGTCAATTCCGCCACCGGCCTGATCTCGACGAGCGGCACCTTGGCAGCCGGTTCCTACACGGCGTCGGGTACCGACGCCGACACCGCCCTTCCCACCCCAAACTCGGGGACCTTCACCTTTACCCTCACCGTCACCGGTGGGACGATCACCCAGACTTCGCCGACGGCAGGCTCGGTGACGACACCCGCGTCGCCTGCGTTCACCGACCAGCTCGTCACCACCGGCGGCACGGGGGCGGTGACCTTCGTCAAGACGGGTGTTTCGACCCTCGACGTATCTCCCACCGGTCTGATCTCGACGACGCGGATCCTTTCAGGCGGCATCTACTCGGTGAACGGCACCACCAGCGACCCCTTCGGTGACACCGGGACGTTCACCTACACACTCACCGTCACCGCTGTACTGCCTGGGGCTCCGACAATCCAGACGGCGACGGCGGGCAACCTCAGCGCCAAGGTCCGCTGGGCACCTCCGGCTTCCGACGGCGGCAGTGCCATCACCGGCTACCTCATCACACCGTCGATCGGGCCGGCTGTGATTGTCGGCAACGGAGCCAGCGCCACCGTCACCGGCCTGAACAAGGGGACCACCTACGCCTTCACTGTGGCCGCGATCAACGGGATCGGAGTGGGGCCGGCCTCCGGTCCCTCGAACGCCGTGACGCCTCTGGCATCGGGCTACTGGCTGGTGGCCTCCGACGGCGGCATCTTCTCCTTCGGGTCGCAGTCATTCTACGGCTCGACCGGGAACATCAACCTCAACAGACCGATCGTCGGGATGGCGTCGACGCCAGGAGGCTTTGGCTACTGGCTGGTGGCCTCCGACGGTGGCATCTTCTCCTTCGGTGATGCTGCCTTTTTTGGATCGACCGGTGGGCAGCAGCTCAACAAGCCGATTGTGGGAATGGCATCCACCCCCGACGGTGGTGGCTACTGGCTGGTGGCCTCGGACGGCGGGATCTTCTCGTTCGGCGACGCGCGATTCCATGGCTCGACGGGAAACAAGGTTTTGAACAAGCCGATCGTAGGGATGGCAAGCACTCCGGAAGGCAACGGTTATTGGTTGGTGGCCTCCGACGGCGGCATCTTCTCGTTCGGGACGGCACCCTTCTATGGTTCGACAGGAAACATCGCTCTCAACAGGCCCATCGTCGGGATGGCCTCCACCACGACCGGCAAGGGCTACTGGTTGGTGGCATCCGACGGTGGGATCTTCGCCTTTGGAGATGCCGCCTTCTATGGTTCGACGGGTGGCTCCACCCTCAACAAGCCGATCGTGGGGATGAGCCCCAGCCCGGATGGCAGGGGTTACTGGCTGGTGGCTGCCGACGGCGGGATCTTCTCCTTCGGGGACGCGTCTTTCGATGGGTCGACCGGGAACATAGCCCTCAATAGGCCGATAGTGGGGATCGGATAGCAGCTCCAGCGGATTGCGGGACCAGTTCAGCGGGCAAATGGACGCCGTCGAACTCGATCATCGTCCAAGCCGATGATCCTCGACATGACACACCGGACGGGTGACCGGCCAAGCCGCTCGATGCGGAATCGGGGCCGAATTCCTCAGTCCGTCAACTGCCAGTCGCCGCCGACATGGTGATGAAATCTCTTGCCCACGATGGCTGGAAATACCGTGCTGGTGTGCCGACCATGGTCGGGAGCAGATCGGTGCCGTTGGTGGGCGAGGCGGGGCCGGACAACATCGAGGGTGCATAGGTGGCGAAGCTCACCCAGTCGGTATTGATGTCGAGTTCCATGCCCTGCACCGCTCCCGCCCGTACCAGCAAATTGGCCAGAGTGGTGACGTTCAATCCGGGGCCCCCCACGTAGACCAGGGCACCCGTGGAGGTGACTCCTACACCGGATCGCCACACGTAGATCTGATTACCCAGGGTCGCCCCCCATTGGGTGGTGTCATTGGAGTTCAGACCTGGCACCGGTTGTCCGTGGCTGACAAGCAGGTCCAGATTCTGGCGCACCGCCACCACGTTTGGTGCGAGGACGAGGCCGTCCTGACCCCATGCGCCGATCGTCGACGTTCCATCGCTGTAGATCACGAACGACGCCGCGCCGGCCCGGAGAGGCGCCACGACCCGACCGTCGGTGTAGTAGCCGCCATTCGAATCTTGGAGTCGGAATCCGGCGTTGAATGCGGCGACGAGGCTGGCCGCGGCGCCGGTCTGCACCGGGGCGGTGTGGGTGTAGGGACCGCCCCCAGGAACGTAGCTTCCCGAGTACAGGGTGGCCCGGAGTAGCTTCGTGTCCATCCAGGCCACCCCGACGACGACACTGGTGTGGATCGGGTCTGGGCGCAATGTCGTCTCGTAGACAGCTGGTATTCCGCCCACCAGGCGTCCCGCCGGCGACCACTGACCCTCGCCGGGAATCGGGGGATTGACAAACGGCTGGATCGACGCCGGTGCAGGCAGGTGCGAGGGGCCCGATGCGTCCGTACCGACATGCCCGTGGGGAAGGACGATCGCACCCTTCGGGGGCTTTCCTCCGACGGCGGGTTGGTGGTGGCTGTACCAGACGTTCTCGCTCCACCTGACGATCCCACCACCGCCGTGGTCACGAGCCCATTCCGCGAACCTGGCGCTGATCGACGTGCCCAGGGAGGGATTGGTGAGCGCTCCGACCAGCGAGGTCCCGGTGACCACGGCGAAAATGGCGAATACGACCAGGCAGACGGCTACGATCCGCCTCTTGCGGAACTGCCGCCGCCTCTCGTAGACCTCCACGCGATGGGCCAACGGATGGTGTTCGCCAATGGTCATCGCAAAGGACGTCCCGATTGGGGGCTTCGTGGTTGGACCGCTGACACATGCCCGCTCGTCGAGACCGGGTGCGGAGCATTGCTGGGTCTGGGTCCGGTGCGGCAGTCAACAGAGGGCCGACCGCTACAGCGGCTGGGACGCACAGGGCCAGTGTATGACGTGATCCTGACAACGACATGACGAGAGGGCAGCAACGGCGTGCAGGCAACCATCACCTGCCGAGCCCGTCCCGGCGGTTCAGAAACTGTGGTCGCCTCGGCCACGGGGATTGGATGTTCGATGACCACCAGAATAGAGAGAGCGGCTGGGATGTCACGGGATGGGCCGCCGGATCGCCGAAGATCCGGTCCACCCCCGGCTCCGCTCCCGCAGTGCAAGGTCGGCCCGGTCGATCGCGCAGACCAGAGTCCACTTTGGCGTCGGTCGACCCTCGCGGCCCGATGCCGGCCGAAGGTGCGGCGCCCTCGGATGAGGCGGCCCTCACGGCGTCTGGGCCAGAGCGTCGCCCAGGATCGTCTTCATTGGTGGACCGGAAGTCGATGCACCAGTCTGATCGGAGGGCTGGTTCGGAATCACCACCGCCACGGCGACCTTGGGGTCGTTGGCCGGGGCAAAGGCGATCATCCAGTCATTGGTGAGCTGGTTGTTCACTCCTGTTTGCGCCGTCCCGGTCTTGGCGGCCACATTCCAGGTGGAGGGGAAGACGCCTGTCGCCGTTCCGTGGGTCACCACACCCTGCATGAGAGACGTGACCGCAGCTGCGGTCACCGAGCTCGTGGCCGTCAACCACGGCTTCGACGTATAGGACTGGACGAGATTGCCCTGCGAGTCATGGATCTGTGCCATCAGGTGCGGGGTCATGATGACGCCATGATCAGCGATCCCCGCCGCCACCAGCCCCATCTGTAACGCAGTGGCGCTGACGTTCTGCTGGCCGAAGGCAGAGTAGGCCTGCGATGGCGCGTTGTTGGCCAGCTGAGCCACTGTGGGGAAGTTCGACTCGCCAACATCGGGAAGATCCAGAGGGACGGGCTGGTTGAAGCCGAACGCCTGTGCCTCGCTGTTCAGGCTGGTCGCACCGAGCGCCATCCCCATCTGGGCGAAGGCAGTGTTGCACGACGCCGGCAGCGTCTGGTTGAGAGTGCCGCCACATTGTTCTGCGCCATGTCCGTAATTGCAGAGGAGTTGGTTCGACTGGGGCAATGGGATACATCCCTTGACGGGATAATCGATCTTCGCCAGGGCGGGTTGGTGATCGTAGACGGCGGAGGAGGTGACCGCCTTGAAGGTTGAGCCTGGCGAAAACGGGTACTGGAACACGCGTGACACCAGCGGGCTCTGCCCGGTGTTGGGCTGGAGTGCGTTATACGTCTGCAGCACGACGGCAGAGCTCTGGGACTCCAGCCCGGTGGGATCGAAGGTCGGATTGGAGTACATCGCTTCGATGGCTCCTGTCTTCACGTTGACCACCACCGCCCCGGCCTGCGGCGCACTCCCGTTCACATCGGTGGCGTCCACGGCGGCCGCGACTTGACTCTGAAGATGTGAGTTGATGGTCAGGGTCACATTGTCGGTCGTGGTCCGATTGACCAGAAGGTCCCGGAGGGTCTCGGCCGGACGGGTGTGAGACTGGAGGTAGCTGTTGTATTCGGCCTCGATGCCGGTGCGGGTCCCGAAGATGGTGTCGTAGCCCACGATCTGGGCGAACAGTACGGCGGTGTTCTTGTTGTAAACGCGCTGATACCTGTAATAGCCGCTTGTTGTCGGCACCGAGGTGGCCAGATTGACCCCATCGGCCGACAGGATGTCACCGCGCGGTTGACTGCGCTGCGCGAAGATGACATTGGGATTGGCCGGACTCGTGGCCAGTGAATTCGCTTTGATCACCTGGATGTTGTTCAACTGGATGAACAGTGCCACGAAGCAGAGCAGCATGACGATGGCCAGACGCTGTATCCGCTTGTCCATCAGAATCCCTCTGTGGCCCTGCCGCGGCGATCGCGCCCGGCGAAACCCGAGTCGACGACCTGCGTGGGCTCTTCTGGCCACGGCCCATCCCCCGCCCGAGGGCGAACCTGGCCCTTCTTCCTTCGCATCGGGCGCCAACGGGTCTCTCGGGTCGATCAACCTGGACCTCGCTCCTGGACGGTCAGGGTCAGTGCCAGGCGCGGACAGCTGGTCACAGCACGCCGGGCGTGGTCGAGGACCTGAATCGGAAGTGGCCCTGACTCGATGATCGGGAATCCCCAGGGGTCGAGGTTGATCCGCTCAGGAAACAACTCGGCGCATACCCCGTGACCATCGCAGGCGATGGGATCGACGATCAGCACGAAACGAGACCGTTTCATCGTGCGTTGGCCGAACGAACCGGCGAGCCTCCGGTCGCGGGGATTGGAAGGAACGGGGCCGAAGGCTGACAAGGACCCCGCTGAAGATGGGCGCCGGCATGATCAGCGAACACACGGAGCGCGCTCCGTACGAACCGAGCGACGCCGTCGGGATGACGACAGGCGCCCCGGCCCTCGACCAATCCGCACAGCGTCGGGATGCTGGACAGGCCGCCTCGGAGTGATGCCGGACGATAGGCCAACAGCTCCAGCGAGTGGGCGAGAGCTGCCAGCCCGTTCACGCATGGGCCGCACTGGCCGGCTCCCTGTCGCTCGAGGTAGCGAACGACCCGGGCCGCCTCGGAGAGCGGGCAGATGTCCGATGGCAGGAGCGCGACCACGCCGGGCCCGATCGAGGTACCTTGCAGGCGCGCGGCCTCCTCGGTCAGCGGCATTCCCAGCGCCTCGGCCCTCGTGAGCCATCCGCCGCCGTAGCCACCGAGGAGCACGCCCTGGACGGACCGGGCATCGCCGGCGCCCAGAAGAAGGCATTCGCCGAGGGGCGTGCCGAGTGGTGCTTCGACTATCCGTGGATCGTTCCACCGTCCGGTCACGGTCAGGAGCGCAGTGCCCGGAGACTCGGGGGATCCGATCTGGCGGAACCACTCGGCGCCAAACCTGGCGATGAGGGCAGCGTGGGCGAGCGACTCAACATTCTGGACCAGCGTGGGCCGGCCGCCGACCCCCTGCTCCCGTATGGACCGCAGGCCGACGAAGGTCGGCAGTGCCGGCGGCCTGCCGTTGATGCCGCTCACCACCGCTGTCTCCTGCCCGGCCAGGAATCGATCGGAGGACACAACGATGCCAATGGTGCAGGGGTCAAGGCTGCGAAGCTTCCTCTCCTCGATGGCCCGGGTCATTGCCGCCACGGCACCCGAGGGCACGTGCATGAGGACCTGCGAAGCGCCTAGGGAGATTGCGGCAATCACAGCGCCATCGAGCACCAGGTGAGGGAGCTGCGTGATGAGGACCCAGTCCTTTCCACTAGCGGGTTCTCCCTCGGCCCCGTTGGCCACCACCACGGGATTGCGTGATCCGGAGCGGCGAACGGCACGCCACTTGGCTCCCACCGGGAACCAGGCGCCTCCCCGTCCTCGCAGACCACTGCGGTCGAGCTCATCGAGGAAGGAATCGCCGTTCCACGGGGGAAGCCGTCCCCATCGGCCGAGGTGGTCAGCGAGGGTCACCGCTGAACCTGAGGCGTCCAGGCCGGCCAGCAGGCGCTCGGCACCCCGAGGAGGCGTGGCGGTAGAGCGATTCGATCGCTCCCGGGTAGCAGCAGAACTCCTCGGGGAGGGTTGTCTCATCAGCGCGATTCTCCGCCAGTGCGGATTCCGTTGCTTCCGCTCACCGTTCCGGAGAGCGCCCCAGAATTCGGGTCCACCTCCAGCGAGAGAGTCAATGTCATCGGCGTGGGTGACGACACATCGGCCGACAACGTTCCGCCGCTCAGCGAGGTGACCACGCCGTGGTAGGGGCCGAATGTCACCGAGCCCGACGACAGGGACACGCCGCCACTGGCAAGGGCGGCGCCGTCCAGCACAACGGTGAGAGGAGTCGACGACTGGTCACGAAGCTGCATGGCCAAGGTGATCTGAACGTTACCTTGGGCGTCGGGGCTGGTGGTGGTCTGGGAACCGCTGAGATCGGCGCTGAACGGTGCGGCCGGCACTGTGCCGGTGCCGCCCACCGGCGGCGCCGTCGACGACGGGGAGGTCCCTACCGACCCGTTGGGAGCGCTGGTGGTGGCGCCGGCGTTCTTGCGCGCCAGCTGGGCCAAGAGCGCAGTCGAGGTTCCGGCCCGTCGCGACCACCCCGGACGAAGCGGACCGACGGCGGCGAACACGATGATTCCCACGGCCACGACAACCATGCCGGCCGCGGCCCCGGTGCGCCGGCCGGCGGTGAACGCTCGTCCTGTCGCCAATCGCCAAATCACAGCCACCAACACCGCTCCGGCACAAAGCACCTCGACGGCGATCACAACCGTGAGGGGCGTGTCCGTACCGCTGCCCAGACCGTGGACGAGGGCGATGGGCCAGCTCAGGTAGGCCAGCCAATGGACGAAGCGCCACGATGCGAACCCGATCCGACGTCGGAATGCGCTGGTCAGGAGCACGGCCAGCAGAAGGTCGAAGGTCAGGGCACCGAGCCCGACATAGAGGGGCCTGTACGCGGTTCGAAACGGGATGAAAGCGTCAGCGAACCCGATCGGGACATAGCCATCGCTTACCGTAGTCACCACGTGGATGGCCACGAACCCCACACAGAACAGGGACAGATTGCGGTGAATGTCCTGTGAGAGGAACCGGGGCCAACGCTGGGTCGTCCATCCGACTGAGGCCACCACTCCGATGACCACGGTGGCGGTCAGCAGCACAAGGGCGACCAGGCCAGTGGACCGGGTGAGATACCACAGTGCCTTCGCGCTGGACGCGGACGCCACCATGGTCGAAGTGGGAATCATGACCTGGCCCCGTAGGCGAGGCGCGGGGTACCGACCGTGATCCGGGGGCCAACCGGCAACCGTCACTATGGCACCGTCGAGGCCGACCAACCGCGCCGGAAGCCGGCGCTCCTCGAGCCAGTCGGGCGCCACGTTCCCCTTGATCATCGCCGCCGTCGATGCGGTGTTGGCATCGACGCACGAACCGGCGGCCACAGTGGCGGTCCTCCAACAGGACTCAACCGGGAGTCCGGTGCCCGGATCGATCAGGTGGTGAACCGGGTGCCCGCCCAGCGACCAATGTCGGCTGCCGGTACCCGAAGTGGCAAGCCCCCCCGATGCGATTGCCACGGTGAGCGAGGACGGGTCATCGCAGACGTCCGCCAGTCCGACCCGGAACCCATCCTCCGGCGCACCGCGAACGGCCAGGTCGCCGCCCAACGAAACGAGGACCCCGCACCCCAACCGATCGGCGATGGCCTCGCTGGCCCGGTCGGCGGCCCAAGCTTTGGCGGTGGCCCCGAGGTCGAGGATGGTGCCGACAGGCATGCTCACCGTCGAGCGGGCGGCGTCGATGGCGACCGAGCGCCAACCGGTTACAGGGCGTGGTTTCGGCACCAAACCCTCCACGCCGGCGCGGATCTGAGAGAAATCCCGGTCGTAACCGAGCCGGCACATGGCGGCACCAACCGTTGGATCGACGGCGCCGTCACTCAACTCCGCCGCACGGAGCGCGACGGAAATAGCATCGAGCAGGCCCGTAGAGACCCGAATCGCAGCTTCGTCCCGAGCGGCGCCATTGAGAGCACTCAACTCCGAATCACGACGAAAACGATTTACAATCCCATCGACCCGACAGAGCTCGTCATGGAGGACCGCCGTCGCGACAACCAACGCTGCGGGTTCGGTTACGATCAGGTCGACCCGGGTCGACCAGACCGAGGTGCGATAGATGACCTGACTATCCGTGTAGGCGGAGATGGTCCGCGAGGTCAACTTGAACCGGTGACAACCGGGGCTGGCTGTTGCGATTGGATCGGCGGCGAGTTCGGTGCCTGGAGACCGGCAGGCGGTTGGCCACCAGGCGACGAGTTGCTTCCGGCCGAGCTACTCCCGTTCGACGAGGCGGCGGTCGTTCCTGTCGAGGTCGCCGTATGGCCGGGAAGGGCGCGGCTGAGGTAGATCCCCAAGGCAGCCACGGCGGCTATCGAGGCAATGCCGATGGTTTTGGTAATGGAGCGCGCCCGCTCGAGCGCATCGTCGCGCCGGAGACGGACATGGGGGTCGGGTGAGGGCTGATACCCCGAAGACCGATTCACCGTCATGCTCAGTAGATTAGGGATTGATTCTGACGGGCAGATGAAGCACCGGCAATCTCTGCAGACGGAAAGTTCCTGGTCAGAGGCGATCTCCAACCGCCATCGAATCGTCGGCTCTCTGAACTGCCTCCTTGGAAGGATGGATCGAGCCCGCTCGCCACGTCACCTCCATTCGGGCACCGTCCAGAGGCGACGTGGCGACCGACCAGGCTCCCCCGCTGCTCCGGACGACCGAATCGGCGATGGCCAAGCCCAACCCGGTTCCGCCCGGTTCGTCGGAGGCACGGTGGAAACGGTCGAACACCAGATCGCGGTGGTCGTCGGGAATCCCCGGACCGGAGTCGTCAACGGCCAACGTCACCCGGCCCCCGTGGTGGCCGACCCGGAGTTCCACGCTCCCCCCAGCCCCGGCATAACGGCAAGCGTTGTCGAGCAGCACAGTGATCAATCGGTCGATTGCGTCGATGTCGGCGCGAATCAGGAACGGACCATTCTGATCGCTACGGTAAGCCAGGGTCACCGACGTCGCATCGGCAACCGCCGCGAATCGCTCGACACAGGACTGACCAACTGCGGCAATGTCTACAAACTCATCGGACTCTTCGTCTTGGACGGTTCCGTCGGCTCGAGCCAGCCACAGGAGGTCGTCCACGATCGATCGCAGCCGCCCACTCTCTGATGACACCCGCCGCAGAGTGGACTGGTAACTCTTCAGGTCACGGTCCCTGCTGAGCGCCAGGTCCACCTCAGCCTCGATCACACTCAACGGGGTCCGAAGCTCGTGGGACGCGTCGGCAGTGAACTCGGCCTGGCGTCGCCTGATCTGCTCGATGGGGGCTGACGCACGGAGGCCGACCATGAACGAGCCGATGAAGGTGACCAGTAGGAGCAGCGCGCCGAGCAGGCTCTCGGCGATCAGCAGGTCATCGTGGGCCTGAGTGGTCTTGAGGATGCTCTCGCCGGCCACCAACCAGGCACCGTTCGACGATTTGGCATCGAACCGGAACGTGCTTCCGGCCGCGGCCAGCGTGATCCCGCCGGCAGTCCAGTGGCGGACCGGAAGCATGGGCGCTCCTACCGTCAGCGCGGTGGCTGCACCGGTCGACTTCACCGACCATACGAATGAAGGGGCCTCGTCGAGATCGCCTTCGTGATAGCTCCCGGTGACGGCCCTCAGCGGATCCGTAGATCCCTGGGAGACGCTTGTCAGGCGCTCGGAGAGCCGTGCATCCACGCCATGATCCAGTTTGTGGATGATCACCAGATTGATCGCCAGCGCAACGAGGATCGCCACGAAGGCGACAATGCCGGTAGCACCCAGAGCCACCTTGGCGGCGTGCGCCCACTGGACATCGTTCCGCCTCATGGTGCGATCAGACGGAGGGCGATGTCCCGTGCCGTGTCGACGTGGGCAGCTCCGCCGGCCGGCTCGGCTCGTAGGCGACCTCCCTGGTCATCCCCGGCAACCAATGCTCTCATGATGTCCCTCCCGTTCGGGGCCCGCCGTCAGCCTCCCCGGCCCCCGCCCGCGGTCAACCACGTCCCGACGGTAGGCAGCATCAACGTTCCGAGGACAGCACCCGTGACCAGACTCGCTGCCACCGTCCACAGCCTCGCGCCTGCACCCCGCACCTGCACCCGGGTATTCCTCACCAAGTCGGCCGGCGCCAGTCGAGCCGTGTCAGCGAGGTGTCCGAGCACATGAATCACCATGGCGCCGAACCAGAGCACAAAACTCGCCTTGTGGATGAAGAGCATCTGATTGCGCAGTGAATGTGGGACCAAGAGCAGCGCTATCCCGGAGCCGATGACCACCCCGGTGAGCAGGACCACTACTGGGCCGAGCAGTCGCAGTACAAGGGGGGGCGGACCCTTGGCCCGATAGGCCGATGAGCCCCGGTAGTAGCGGACAACCCGCCAACCGGTACTTCCGATCTTCACGACGACCGGCGGCACCAGAAGCATTCCGATGAAGACATGCGGGGTGATCAACTTGCGAACGCTGAGCAGGGTTGCCCCTTCAGCCGCCAACAACAGCAGGAGCACGGCGGCCATCTGGCCGGTGAGGCGCGCATTCCCCCGGACTCCCTGTGAAGCGAGCTGGGTGCTCAGCGGTTCGGCCCAGTCCACCGCCTCGCCCCGCTCGTAGCCCAACACGCCCCTGTCCAGCCCCTGTCGATGATCCTCCATATGCCACAAACCTTGCCCAAACACTCTGACAAACACATGACGCGCAAGGGGTTCGAATCGGCTCAGCAATCCTGGGAGCTCCTTCCCTTGCGAGGCGACAGGTACAGGGCGGCGAGGCCCGGACCCAGGCTTGGTCACACCTCAATCCATGCCGGACCACCAATGACAAGTTCCCGGAGGCCATGCCGGGGAGGTCCCCCACCGGGGGTATCGGACCCGTGGGCATCCGGACTGGTGGCGATCCCTCGGGATCAGGTGGTATCGGCGGCATCGACCCCGTTCGACGGAAAGATTGTCGTAGCATTCGACAGCCGGCCATTCGGAGTCCGTACTGCCACGAGCGGGCATGAACTCCGACCCGGTCTTTGACCGTGCAGGACCTCGGGCATCGCAGATGTGAGGGAAATTGCCGACGCTCGCGGCGCACCAGCTGGAGGTGAAAACAAACCCGTGGGTCCGAACCGCCGCCGCTTTCCACTGCGCGCGCTCAGCACCGCCTGCGCGGTTGTCGCTGTCGCCTTGACCTTCCCCGGGGGAGCCGTAGCTGCCGCTGCACCCCGTGCCGGAGGACCGCCTGGGTCGGAGACCACGGCGACACCCGCGCCGGCCGCGGCCCCGTGGCAGACGGCATGGACGTCTCCCATGGACTTCTATGGAGGCACAGCGGATCAGGCCACCGCCAGGGATATCGCTCCGGTAGCCATCGGGGGAACGACGATCAAGCTCCGCCTTTCCAACGGCTGGAGTGGTACGCCGACGACATTCGGGGCGGTCACGGTCGGAATACAGCAGAGCGGAGCCACGATCGTCCCCGGATCGGCAGTGCCGGTGACCTTCGATGGCGGAAAGGGCTCCGTCACCGTCCCCGCCATGCGGGACGTGACCAGTGACCCTGTACCACTTGCCGTTCACGCCGGTGAATCGCTGGCGGTGAGCCTGTGGGTGCCCGACCCGACGACGGTCAGCGTCCACTACTGCTGTGATGGGCACCCAGATTCGTATGCGACCCCCAATGGGGCGGGTGACCACACCGCAGACCCAGCGGGTACGAGCTTTTCGGTGCCAGAGACGGAGAACATGCGCTGGTTGTCGGCTGTCGAGGTATCCGGAACACCGGCGGTGGGGACCGTGGTGGCCTTTGGCGACTCGATCACCGAGGGCTACAAGGATGGCGCTGCCGGGTGGCCCACATTCCTGCAGCAGCGCATCGGCCTTCTCCCCCCCACCAGTCAAGTCTCTGTCGTCAACGAAGGAATCAGCGGGAATACCCTCACGGTGTTCCCGTCTTCTCCGCCCAATCTGACCTACGCCTCGACCTCGGGTGGCTCCCCGGGTGTCACCAGATTGTCGTCGGACGCACTTTCGCTCCCTGGCGCCAGGGACGTGATTCTCTTCATCGGGACCAACGACATCTGGTTCGGCGGCCGACTATCCGGGGGACTCCCCTATGGCAACGCCGCTTCCATCATCAGCGCCATGCAGTCGGTGATCGCGCAGGTCCACGCAGCGGGCATGAAGATCTTCGGGGTGACCTTTTTGCCACGAACCACCACACCGCCGGGTCCCAAGCAGGAGGTATGGACGCCCGCGGACCAGGCCAACCTGGTCCAGGTCAACGCGTGGATCCAAAGCGACACAAGCGGGTTTGATGGAACCGTCGACCTGGCGGCGGTGGTGGCAGACGTCTACAACGGCCAATGTGACCCGTCCAACCTGTTCGGACCCTACAACTCCGGGGACAATCTGCACCCGAGCGTTGAAGGACAGATGGCGATGGCCGACGCCATCCCAACCACGCTGTTCCAGATCCCTGAAGCGCCCCAACTCCCGCCACCGGTAACCGCCACGCCGACACAAGGTTGCGCCGGAGCGGTAGCGGCAGAGCGGGCCCTCACCGCGGCCCGAGCGTCCACCCTGCCAACAACCGCACCTCCGGCAAGCACCTCCCCTCGGAGGGACCGCCCCTCCCGTCCGGCAGCGACCATACGGGACAGAGGAGCCTCAGCGGTCGTGAAGGGGTTGATTGGCGCCGGGGTGGTGGTAATCGGGTTGGGTGCGCTGCTCGTCCGGAGACGCCGGATCGTCCGAAGGCGACGCCTGCGCCGTCCCGTCTCCATCAACCACATCCCCGTCCACCGGAGCCGCTCGGTCCAGAAGGAGGGGCCCGTGGACAACCTCGGTCGATGACGGGTCCGTCCCATCTCGCTCAGCCGTAGGGGACGGCCGGAGGGCCAGTCGGAAGCGTACGAAATGCTCCCCACTCCTGCTGGTGACCTCACCGTCGGCGCGCCAACCCAGTCTTTCGTAGAAGGACCGGGCCGCAAGGTCGGGGGGCGTCACCAGTATCATTTCCCCCCGGCCACCGGCCAGGGCCTCCTCCTGGGCTGCCTGCACCAATGCTCGCCCAACGCCCGACCCCTGTCGGGTCGGCTCCACCAACAGGTGGGTGATCTCGGCGACCAGAGGCCCGGCGGCCTTCTCCGGCGGCGAAGGACCCGAGGACACGAATCGGGCCCCTATGACCCGCACCACTCCACGCGCGTAGCGGATCCCCCTCGTGGCGACCAGATCCCTGGCAACGCTGGGGTGGGCGAGCGCATGCGAGACGATCCGGGCTCCGAGGCGGATCCCGTAGCCGCGCATCATCCCGCTGACGTGCACCGCCGGGTCGATGGCACCGAGAAGCACCCCGAGCAGATCACCATGTTCGTCGACTGCGGCAAGCGCGATGGCTTCCGGAGCCTCGAGCCACGCTCGGTAGTAGGTACGTAGGAACGCCACCCCGTAGCGGGACAGGAACTCGATGTCGAGGACCTCACGGTGAAGAGCAGCCGCACGACCGAGGTCACCGACCTCGAGTGGTCGAACACACACGGTGCTCGGGGAGAGAGAGGTCGGAGAGTCAGACATCGTAATGAACCGATACTATCCAACCAGCTGACGCCGGTGGCCCCGGCTGGCGACGCCGATGGAACCGACATCGTCAGTACACTTCGCTCGGTGACCGCAGCGAGGCGTCAACGACGGGCGGCCATACGCCGCAGACGAGCAGTGCTCGGAGTCCTCGTGTTGTTGGTGGCGGCAGGATCCGTGCTGGTGTTGAACGGCAGTGGCAGGCCGTCCCCGCCGGATCGGCCCCCTTCAGTGAAGAGGCAGACCACGGTGGCGACAGGGAGGCATGCCGTCCCGCCGGAACCCCCCTACGCGGTGGGAACCCTCCTTCTCAATCTCTCAGAACCCGCCACGTCTGGCACTGTCGCCCGGTCACTCCCCACCGAAGTGCGCTATCCGGCAACTGGAACCCCCGGTCCTCTCGACCACACCTCGGCCACCCCCGACCGCGCCTCCGGGCCGTATCCCCTCGTGGTGTTCTCCTCGGGGTACGACATCGAGCCTGAGGCCTACTCCGGTCTCTTGGACGCCTGGGCCAGCGCCGGATACATCGTCGCTGACCCCGTCTACCCTTTTACGGCACCCTCATCGCCAGCGCAGCTGGACGAGGGAGACATTTCCAACCACCCGGCCGATCTGTCATTCGTGATCACCTCGATACTCGATGTGGGAGCCACCGTCGGGAACACGCTCTCCGGTCTCGTCGACCCGAAGGAAGTGGGCGTGGCCGGGCACTCCGACGGGGGCGATGTCAGCCTGGCCGTGGCCAGCAATTCGTGTTGCAGAGACACACGGGTCAAAGCCGTCGTCGTCCTGTCCGGCGCCGAGTTGACCACCTTCGGCGGAACGTACTACTCGGCTGCGGCCGTTCCCATGCTCGTCGTCCAAGGCAGCGCCGATCAGATCAACCCGCCGGCGTGCAGCGTCCAGCTCTACGATCAAGCCCCCCAACCGAAGTACTACCTCTCCCTGGCCGGTCAGACCCACGAGGGTCCCTATCTTCAGGGAGGCAGGCCACTCGACGTCGTGGCAAAGGTGACGATCGACTTCCTCGATGGGTATCTGCGACACTCGAACTCGAATCTGGATTCGATCACCGCGGATGGTACCGTGCCGGACCTGGCCGTGCTGGACGACACCGCGTCGGTCGGGCCCGTCATCGGAAGCTGCCCGGGAGCCCCAGGAGGGTGACAAGGCCATATGCCGACATTCACACGCTCGGCTTGATCCCCTTCACCATGGCGGCCTCGGCCACGACGGCGGTGGTCTCCACACCGTCGAAGCCCGCCTCTTCGAGCAGGCGACGCCACGCCTCTGGGCTGATCGGTCGCTCGTGGACGCGGAAGAGGAATCGCCCGACATTCTTCAGGATTCTCCAGTATCCCGGAATGCCCTTCTTGGCCATGATGCGGATCTTGCCGGCGATGATCTTCCGATCACGGGTAGTCGCCCCACGTCCGAGCATCATGTCGGCGACCACCAACTGACCACCGGGTCGGAGCCACGCGAATGCCGATCTGACAACCTTGTCCTTGTCGGAATCGAGCAAATGGTGCAGCGCATAGTTCGTGATCACCAGGTCCGACGCTCGCCGCTGGCAATTTCAGGTGCTCAATGGGTACGGCCAGTCCCCGCACCGACCCAGTGCCATTGTGCCGCGCCTGCGACATCATGCGTTGGATCATCGTGCGACTCACGTCGACCCCGATGACATCGGCGCCGGCCTTCGCCAGCACCAGAGCCATGCGGCCGGTGCCACAGCCAAGGTCCACGCAGGCCATTCCCGGTCGGATCTCCGCCATCTCGATCGCCTTGGCTGCAACTTTGGCCATGCCGAAGTCGTTGTGCCTGTCCCAGGTGTCAGCCCGGCCACTCCACTTCCGGCGCTGTGTGCGGATCGAGACACCCGTGCCCAGCCTCTGACGCCAAGTCGAATGTTCCGCGACGTCGTTCGCTCCAAACGACCTTCTCCTCACCGGGACGGTTCACTTGTTTCCATCTGTCTGTTTGCGCCGGTTCGGCGCGCCGTGCTGTTCGCCGGATCGATCCGGATGACCCAAAGCGTCGGCGCCTCCCCAAACTGTTGGACCCGCCGGCGGGCCTTGTGCCGTCGGGCGGTTCGCGGGAGAGCGGCCCTGCCCCGGTGGGTCGTCGCGCACGATCCTGGTCAGTCGCACCCGCGCACACTTCGATCTGACCGAGGTCGGCCCGCGGTCTCGGATCTGCACCTCGGAATTCCGCCCCGGGGACCAGCCGCGAGGTTGCTCGGGGGTCACCGACGCCATTCGACTGTTCTCCCAATTCGCCGGAGGTGACCGCACTGACTGCCCAAATGGCAATCGCGGTATGGGGCCCCGGCGCGGCGAAACTTGGGCATCGGCGCAACTGTGTCAGAGTCACCTGACGACTGCGTGAAGATCGGAGCGCTCGATTATCCCGGCCGACCACGCTGCGGGGGTCGTGACCAGGACCGAGACCGGATCGGGGAACCCCTGAGGCCTCCTGGCGCGCACCCGCATAACCGAGATGGCACCGACAGGGAGCCGACACGGCCCTCATGAGCATGAACAAGGAAGCGGGTGGGTACCTCCTCTCTTATGAGCCCTGATCGTGGGTGTCGAAGCCCGCCGGGATCGGCCGCTCCTCGGCCGGCGTCCCTTTGCCTTTCGGAGCTTCTACCGCTTCGTATCCGTATTCGCACAGCTCTGATGAGGGCGCGACGCCCTCTGATTGGCGTCGACATCAGCATCCGGATGCACGTCGGGGATGTGCGCCCCCCCTGCGTCGTTGTCATGAGAAGGAGGGAGGGTCGCCGGCGGCGAACCGGTGACCCGGGTCAGCCCCGAGCGACCGATCCCGTCGGCGGTCACGCAAGGTGTCCCGGTGGAGTTGGGAAGCCCGGCTGAACACCCCGCAAGAAGCAGTGAGCCCGCCAATAGGACGAGCGGTACGGTCCAGATCGCCACTCGTCGGGCCTCCAGCTGGAGGTTCACGCTCCCGTCCTTCCTTGCAAGTGGTCCGGAGGTCCTCCCCTTCGCCCCGCTCAATATAGGCCAGCCGGTCCGGCACAGACGGTGGTCTCCGAAGATCGAAGAGATCGTGGCGGTGTGCCAGGCCGGTTGGACAGGCTACGAGCTGGCTACTCAACTCCGGATCCACCGCGGCACGGAGTCATCATCGCTGCGGTCTCCGAGGTTCATCGAGCGGGCATGGACGTCCTCGATTGTCGTTCGTCCGAGATCACTGTAGTTTTCAACTGCCGGTCGCCCGTGGAAGGCGAACGAGATCGACGGAGATTGGGCGCTGTTCGGACGTGACCATTGGATCTGGACAGGTGAATAGCGGTTGCGACCCTCCACTACTCGGTCCTCTCGTGCTGCTCAGGCACGGCACGAGCCAGGCAAATCGGGATGGCCGCACTGCCGGATGGGAGGATGTAGATCTAGTTCCTGAGGGCGTGGCTGACTCACATCGGGCTGCCCGCGCGCTCATGTCCGCCCATCTGACTCCGGACACCGTGCACGCCAGTATGTTGCTGCGAGCTCGGCGGACGGCCGAGATCGTGGTCCAAGCAGCCGGTCTTTCGTCTTCGTCAATGAGCGAGACCTGGCGCCTGAACGAGCGTCATGCCGGGGCCTTCGAGGGTCTCACGAGGGAGGAGATGGTCGAGCACTTCGGGCGGGAGGCCGTGCGGTCCTGGAGACATTCGGTCGACGTTCGGCCCGCGCAGCTCGACGAATCCGACGGCCGCCACCCGCGCCATGACCCTCGGTACCGGAATGTCGCTCGCGAACTGCTTCCGACGGGCGAGGCGAGCACTGACGTGCTGGACCGGGTCCTGCCACTACTGGGAATCTGCTGTGCTAGGAGATCTCCGAGCTGGAAAGAAAGTGCTGGTCGTCACTCACGAGCACGTAATCCGGGCCCTGATGTGGCATCTCCGAGGTCGCAGCGAGGGCAGCCTTCCCCGCGACGCAGTCCCGAACGGAGTGCCGTGGCTTCTCTGGTTGAGTCCTGGCGGGGGCCTCATCGAGAGTGCGGTGTCACTACCGGAACCGACGGTTTCGGACATCGAGGGGGCGCCGGGTCAACATCCCGATGATCAAGCTGGAGTCAAGCGATAACCGACGCCTCGGACGGTCTGGATGAGGGGCGGCATTCCGGGGAGGTTGATCTTTCGCCGAAGATAGCCAACGTAGACGTCGACAACGTTTGAACCGGGTTCGAAGGTGTAGCTCCAGACGTTACTGAGGATCTGGGAGCGGGAGAGGACTTGGTTGGGGTGGCGCATGAACAACTCGAGCATGACCCATTCCCGCGGCGCCAGCTCGATGTGCCTGTCACCTCGCTGAGCCACTTTGGTAAGTAGATCGAGCTTGAGGTCGCCAGCAACGAGTTCGCTCGAGCTTGGTTGGTTGGTGCTTCGTCTAACCGCCCGGATGCGAGCCAGTAGCTCGTCAAAGGCGAAGGGCTTGGTGATGTAGTCGTTGGCACCAGCATCGAGCCCCGCCACCTTGTCACTCAATGCGTCTCGGGCGGTCAAGACGATGACTGGGGCATTGAACCCGGCGGCACGGATCGACCGGAGCATGTCTCTGCCATCCTCACCCGGTAGTCGCAGGTCAAGCAGCATGAGATCGAGACGGGTGCCAAACGTGGTCACCCACCCGCGGGCGTCTTCTGCGCTGTAGGCGAGTGTGACCGCATGTCCTTCAGCGCTCAGGCCTCTGTCGAGAAACGAGGCGATGTTGGGGTCGTCCTCGACGATGAGGATCTGCATCCGTCTACAGACCCTCGCCGATTGTGGGGTATTCCTCACCGGGACGAGGAAGGGGAATGGCTATGGTCGCTCGACAACCCCCGAGTGGTGAGTCACCAATGCTTACGTGCCCGCCATGACCGTGGGCCACCGCTCCCACAATGGCCAATCCGATCCCCGTGCCCTCGACGCCGGTGGCGGACGGCCGCGAGAAACGTCCGAGGACTGATTGACGTTCTTCCGGGGGGATACCAGGACCAGAATCGTCGACCACCAACTCGACCATTGGATCGTCAGCGGAACCGCCGATGCGGGCCGAAAGTTGAATCGAGTCATCGGGGCAAGTTGCATGAACCGCGTTCTCCACCAAGTTCAAGATGGCGCCGCGCAACTTGTCGAGGTCGGCGTACACGACCACATCGGGGATGGGGCCAACAGCCCAGTGGCGCGGAGCAAGCATCTCGACGGCATCGGCAAGATCGAGTAGCAAGGCTCGCACGTCCACCGGACAGATCTCGGTAAAGTCCGACTCGAGGGAGCGGCCAAGAAGCAGCAGCCGTTCCACGAGACGTTTCATGTGATCGAGCTCATCGATGACAGTGGTGACGGTCTCCCGGGTTCTGGCCGAATCGTCGAGCGATCCGCGGCTCATGACTTCGAGGTGGCCGCGTGCGACAGTGAGAGGAGTCCGCAGTTGGTGCGATACGTCAGCCATCATCTGTCTTTGCAGGGATACAGCCGAGTCAATCTTGTCGATCATCGCGTTGAATGTCGCGGCCATCTCACCAACTTCGTCACTACCCTGCTCATCGTCAAGGCGCGCACCGAGCTCTCCACTGAGCCCAATGTCGGCGGCCGTCCTGGTGAGGCGTCGGACCGAACCAAGTAAACGTCGTAGCAGCACATACACGCTGACGAAGGCGGCAAGCAAGGTGATGACGCCCTCGCCTATTGCCAATCTCAATATGCGGGATTTGGTCGCCTTATAGTTGGTCAAGGTGCCAGTGGTAAGAAAGGTACCGACCATTCTGCCGTGGTCGTTGATCGGGACTGCCAGGACCATCTCCTGAGCACCACCCAACGTGGCCTGGGTGAGGACGCTCGACTTCGGTGGTCGGGTCAACAGCGCGTTGATGGCCGACATCCGAGAGACTCTGGCTGAACCGGGAGTCCCGAGAATCAGGCGGTCCGCCGGCAGAGACACGATCAGGTAGTCGGCGGCGGCAGGTCCATGCGCAGCCAGAAACGTGCGGGTGAAGAGTGCGAGGGGCTGCGTGCCCGGTCGGTCGGCGGCAGCTCGAGAGTATGAGGCAACGTTCTCCGTAAGGTCACTGATGATCGTCGTCCGATAGCGGTTCGAGAACGCCTGGGTGAATTGGAAGACGACGATCCCGAGTACGGAGGCGATGATCAGAGCGTGGAAGGCGGCCAGGCGCCCGACCGTGCCGACGCGTGGCATCCGGGGTGAAACCGACCTGTCGCTTTTGCGGTCTTCGCACCCGGCGGCTCCGGGAACCCGTTGGGGTCGACGGTTGACTCCGGGGGCGCTGCTTGGCCGTCGAGGCGGTCATCCTCCGAGTCTGCGACCGGATCGGGCGCAGCACTGTGCGGCGGTTCAGGGGTGTGGCGCGCCACCCGACCGGCGGCAGCAAGAGATCGCAACGTGGGCACTACGGGTGCGACCACACGGCCATCATCCGGAGCCCGTCGCAGGTGTCGTGGAGGCGCTACCGCCCGAGGCCGGCTCTGACGAGGCATCGGCCGCCGAGGGATTGAGCTCTTCGACCGTCCCGTCTGGCGGCACGATCTGAGTCTGGACAGGGGGAGGCAGATTGGCGGGCCCAGCAGCGGGCGCGGGTCCGAGCGACCCAACCGTGCCACCTCCCGTCGGAGGGGTAGTGCGGTTCGGCGGAGTAGCAGGAGACGGGGGTGGGGCGGGCGACGACGATACTTTGGCCTCCGGAGGAGGGTTCATCGGGGCGACAGGTGATGCGGACCTGGTCGAGGTGACGGGCTGGTCGATCACCGCCGCGCTCGGCAGGACCGGCGCAGTTCGGGACCCCAGGCCGACCGACGCGGCCCACGCGGCCAGTATCGCGAAGCCGAGAAATCCTGCATACAGCACTGGAAGCCGAATGTTCAGGCTTCGCCGTTCAGATTGGGCCATCAGGTCGTCCTCCCCGGAGTTTGCACCCGGCCGTCGCAGAGACGGTAACCAGTCCACATTTCACGCTCCTATCGTGTCACGGGGGGCATTCGTCCATTGCAGCGGGGTCCAGACCACGGGATAGAAGCCCAGTGGCGTCCCTCTCCCCACCCCGTAGACGGTCAGCCCGGCAGCCGACCAGGTCGTGAGGTCACAGGCCCCGACGGCATCGAACACCACATTGCCATCCATGGCGACGGCGAGTGCCGAGGGGTCGATGGCGCCATACTCCTCAGTGTCTGTAGCAATCACCACCGCCTCGGTAGCGAGGACCGCCTCGGCAACGCTGGACATCCGGCGGCCGGCCGACTGGTCAGCTCCGACCAGAGGATCATAAGTCCGAACATCGGCTCCGGCGGCGACGAGCTGTTCGACAATGTGCACTCCGGGCGAGTCCCGGATGTCGTCTGTACCGTCCTTGAATGCAAGCCCGAGCACGCCGATCCGCCGTCCTGCGAGCGATCCGAGAATCATCTCCAGTTTGATGACGATAGCTCGTCGGGCGTGGCTGTTCTGCTCCTCGGCGGCTGCAGCCAGCAAGGTCTGGGTCCCGACCGAATCGCCGAGAGCGACGAAGCCGGCGACATCCTTGGGCAGGCAGGACCCGCCATATCCGGGTCCGGGGCGTAGGAAGGCCGGTCCGACCCGGTGGTCGGCGCCAACACCGGCCAGGACGGTCTCCGAATCGGTGCCGAGGGCGTCGCACAGCTGTGCCACTTCGTTGGCGAACGAGATCTTGATGGCCAGAAAGGTGTTGGCCGCATATTTCACCAGCTCCGCTCCCCGCCGGTCGCAGTGGATGACCGGACAGCCTGGTGGATACAGACCCGCCACCAGTTCGGCCACATCGTCATGCTCACATCCGATGACCACCCGGTCGGGAGCCAGGAAGTCCTCGACGGCTCTCGACTCGCGCAGAAACTCGGGGCTCGATGCCACCCGGATACGCACCTCCGATCGTGCTTCATCTGCGCAGACAAGCTCAAGCGCTTCGCAGGAGCCCGGGGGCACGGTGCTCTTGACCACCACAACCAGGTCGGTCCTGGCCGCTCGGGCCAGATCGCGGGCGGCGCTCGCCAGATAGCTCAAGTCCGGCTCACCACTGGGTTGGGGTGGCGTTCCCACACAGAGCAACGCGACATCCCGCACCCTCGAGCGCCGATGCCACGTCGGGATCAGAACTCGAGTTGTCCAGAGGCACGTCCCTCGGCGACCAGGCGATCGAGACCTGGTTCGTGGATCGGCATCACACCTTGACGGAGGAGGTTGAGGCGGCGCTGGTCGATTTCGACGCAGCTGACCCGGTGACCCAGGTGAGCCAAGCACGCGGCGGCCGTCAGCCCTACGTAACCGGCTCCGACCACACACACCTGACGTCGCAATCTCGCGGTGTCGTCGAATCCGCTCTCCCCGGGAATCGTGATCATGGTCATTGAGTGCTCCTTGCTCGGATGTCGTTGTAGGGGTCGGAGGATCAGATACGAGGTACTGCAAAATCGGAGGGGATGGGAAGTTCGAACTCGGAAGGGATGGGAAGCGCCTGTTCCGGGGTCGGTTCTGTCGCCGAGTAGAGGTCCCGATAGGCGGTGCCGGCGGTCAACAGCTGTCCGTGGGTTCCGTGTTCGATCATTCTCCCGTGGGACAACACCGTGATCCGGTCGGCGTTGTAGACGGCAGTGAGCTGATGGCTGACGATCAGGGTTGTCCGCCCTTCACTCAATCGCCCGAGTGCCTCGATGACCACGCACTGGGTCGTCGCGTCCAGACCCGTTGTCGGCTCGTCGAGAAGGAGGACCTTTGCATCGCGCGCCATGGCCCGGGCCACAGCCACGCACTGCCGCTGACCACCCGAGAGACCGGAGCCGGCTTCGCCGACCTCGGTGTCGTAGCCGCAGCGCAGTCCGGCAAGCACCTCGTGCACCCCAACCGCCCTGGCTGCGGCAACAGCATCGGACCTCGAAGTCCACGGCGAACCGTAGATGATGTTCTCCCAAACGGTTGGGCGAAGGAGTGCCAGTTCCTGAGGTACGAAGGCGATCTGTCGGCGAAGCCAGTCGAGGTCCAGGTCTCGCACGTCGACACCGTCGAGACGAACGGCTCCACCGCTCGGATCTGCGAAGCGAGGAACCAGACGCAACAACGTGCTCTTCCCGGCGCCCGTGGAGCCGACCAGCGCTTGGCGGTGCCCCGGAGCAATCTCCAGACTGATGTCGTCGAGCACCATCCCCGATCCAGGGTGGGCGAAGCTGACGTGGTCGTAGTGGATACGCCCCTCGATTCTTCTCGGTCGGTGGGCATGGTGCCGGCGAGGGACTTCCTCGTGGGTGTCGAGGATGGCGGTGACTCGCTCGGCTGAAGCTTGACCAACGCCGATCATGCCCGCCAACTTGGCCAGCTGCCGAGCCGGGGTGTACATGCCTCCGAAGTACGCCGTAAAGAGGAGGAGGTCTCCTGCCGTGAGATGCCGATTGAGGACCTGGGAGGCTCCAAAGAGCATGACCATGGCCGTCGAGAGGGTCATGATGAACGTGACCAGTGGCGTAAAGCGGGACTGGAGCAGTACCGCATGGCGGTTTGCAGTCAGCCCCTGCGCCGCCAACTCCCCATAACGCTCCGCCTCGGTGCGCTCGGTACCGAAAGCCTGGACGACCGGAAGGGCCACGAGCGTCTGCTGGGCGGCGGCGGTTGCCAACCCTTCGTTGCGACGAGCTTCACGCTGAGCGCTCTTGATGACGGTCATGTAGTGCCGCATGACCATCCAGAGCACCGGGAGGAGACTCACAGCCAGAAGACTGAATCGCCAATCCAGCACCACCATGATGACCAGCATGCCGCCGACCGTGAGGGTGTTCTCCACGACAACGGGAACCACGTTGACGACCACGGTCTGCATGGCCTGGACATCACCCCCAATCGGGACAGCAGGTCGGCCCAATTTCGCGGTGCTGGTGAAACGCGGCGGACTGTTCGGTCAGGTGGCGAAAGAGTCGACGGCGCAGGTCGTAGACCACCCGCTGCCCCGCGCCTGCCAGCAACACATTGGCGCCATAGGCCGTCACTCCCAGGAGCAGTGCTATGGCCACCATCGCCCCTACCAACACGTAGAGGCGTGTTGCGTGATCGGACGGCAGCCATGACAGCACACCAGGTAGGGGATGATTGGCCAGCACGCTGTCGAAGATCAGTTTGAGCGGCACCGGGACCACCCATTGCAGAACGGCACGAAGAGCGGAGAACGCCACGCCTCCGGTGATGGCGAGGCGCACCGGACGCAGATCCAGGCCCCAGTTGGTGAAGGCCTTCCGACGATGTGGCCGGCGATGCCGGGTGGTGGTCACCGGGACTCCGAAATCACGGTATCGGGCTCGAGCCCCGCGGCGATCGTCCGTCGTGCCACGGCTCGCCAATCCCGACCTTGGACCGCCCGAGCACGTCCGGCAACGGCCATCCGGGAACGGCCATCGGGGTCCACGGCCAGTCGATGGATGACGTCGGCGAGCTGGGCGAGATCACCGGCGGTGACCAGTGCTCCAGTCGAGCCCAGTAGCTCTCGAACGGGTGGGAAGTCAGAGGCGACCACCGGGAGCCCGGCGGCCATGGCCTCCACAACCTTCAGTGGCGAGAAATAGAAGCAGTCATTCGGCAGGTACGGGGCCACGGCAAGGTCCATTGCAGCCAGATAACGGGGAACCTCTCGGGACGGAACCGCACCGATCAGGGCAGGCCGCACCGATGGCGGCATGGTCCGGACGGCCGCATCCACCGAGTCGCGTTGAGGGCCATCGCCTACGATGAGCAGGCCCAACTCCCCCTGGCTGCTAGCCGCCGCAACAGCCTCGACAAGTAGCTCCACGCCGTGCCACGGCTTGAGGCTGCCGACAAAGCCGACCACCGTGAGGTCGTCGGAGAACTCAAGCTCTTCCCTGACCATCCGACGGGCCTCGACCCACCGCTCGGGCGTGAGGCCGACCGTATCGGCACCATTGGGCACCACCGTCGCGTTGGAGGCCCCCTTGGACAACGCCCAGGTGGCCATTGGTCTGGAGACCGCCACCACCCGTGCCCCCCGCAAGGCATCGCATTCAGCTTGCCTGGCCTCGGTAGCCAGATGCAGGGCGAAATGGGCCTGCCGCTCGTCGGCGACCGGTGCGTTCACCTCTACGACCGCGAGGCAGGTCCCGGTCGGCCGCCATGGCGGTGCCTCCCCCGGCGAACAGACTGAGGCGCTCGTGGACCCAGTCGGGCCGGTCGGCATCGAGGGCCGCTCCCGCGATGTCGAAGAACCGTCGAGTCGCCTCCAGTCTGGTTGCGTCGCCATCCGGTCCCGACCGCACGGGCCCAACATCAACGGGCACCACGGTGACGCCCTCCGAGCCGGTGGCGCTCAGCGGACCGGCAACTTTGGCCGCGTAGAGTGTCACCGACACGCCCTCGCGGGCCATCGCTCCACACAGAGCATCAACGTGGACCGAAGCGCCCTTGGTTCCCCCGGCGGGTATCCCCGGGTCGGGAAGCACGTAGGCGACCTTGGGACCGTCGAAGTGACGACGTGAAGCCCCTGACCGCGTCCATCAGGCCACCGCACCATGGTGGGCCGAAGCGCCGGGGGTGGGTCCAAGGAGCAGGTCGGCAACCGGCTCGATGCACGAACTGCGGGACAGATGCTCGACCACGAATCGGCGGGCAGCACTGCCCAGTCGATCTCGGAGCATCGGGTCATCCGCGAGCGAGCGAAGAGCTCTGGCCAACGGATCCGATTGGCCAGGGGCAATGAGCAGTCCGGTCTCCCCATTTCGAATCACTTCGGGTAGGCCGGCCACCGAGGAGGCCACCACTGCCAGACCACTGGCCATGGCCTCGAGCACCGAGTTGGGGATGCCGTCACGATCACCATCGGCAGTGATCACGCTGGCCTGAACGAAGACATCGGACCGGTGGTACTCGTCGATGATCTCTTGTTGAGTCCGGGCTCCGCACATCGTGACCTGCTCCTCGAGCTCCAGGTCGGTCACAAGTCTGCTCAACTCGTCCCGGAGCGCCCCACCACCGACAATGCGGCATCGAAAGCTCACTCCGGACTCCTTCAGTGATGCCAGAGCGGCCAGCAGGGTGGAATAGCCCTTCTTCGGCACCAGTCGTCCCACAGCCAGGATCCGGAGAGTGGCGGATTCGGTGCGGTCGGCTGGCCGGCCGGGCCGGAAGCGGACGATGTCAACGCCATGGGGAGCGAATATCACCTTTGCAGTGTGGATGTTGACATTCCGATCAGGATGCGAGGCGACGATCCGACGCAGCTCGTCGGCGGCGTTCTCAGAGCAGGCCAGCACGAACGACGAAGCGGCCACCTTCTCGGCCAGGATGTGAGGGCTGGAGAGGTAGAGGTCCTTGGCGTGGGCGGCAAAGCTGAACGGCCGCCCCGTCAGAAGATGCACGTAATGGGCGATACTCGCCGGCCCGTGAGCGAACGCCGCATGCAGGTGGTCGCCGTCGACGCGGTCCATCGCTATGGCCATCCCACCCGCTTCGAGAAAGTGCTTCGCCAATGGACGGATTCGGCCCGACGTGAGCATCTGCACCGCGGCGGCCGTCCACCGTCGTGGCCGGCGCCCGAAGAGCGTGGCGTGGCCCCGAACGAATCGGGCGTAATCGGTTGCCGTGCCCAGCCATCCGCCACCTGCGCGGAGATAGGTGACTGTGCTGTTGACTCTGACGACATCTGGCTGCACATCGTCCTCGCCCGGATCGGCGATGGCGAAGAGCCTGAGTGGGACACCACTGGCTTCCAGTCCCAAGATCTCATCGAGGATGAAGGTCTCTGACAATCGAGGAAACCGCTTGGTGAGATAGCAGACCCTCGGAGGGCTGGGTGGGGGGTCATAACCGACACTCATGCTGGAACACCCACGAGTGCCCGGGCTCGCGCGTTGTCCGTCGTCTTGGCATTGCCGGCAGTCTGCTCAAGTGCAGAGATGACTCGTTCCCGGCCGCGGAGATCAAGGAGCTCTGGTGCAATGCAGCCAGGCTGGGTGGCGAGGGCGATCGCCTGCATCAACCTCTCCGCCAAGCCGTCGCCCTCGGCCTCGGCCAGGTGGACCAACCCATGGCCAGCGAAGACACGGGCCCGTAGCAACTGCTCACGACGCGGCCACACTCGCGGCACGACAACGGTCGGAACGCCGAGGTTCACCAGCTCGCAAAGACTGTTGTAGCCACCCCGGCTCACCACGCAACGGGCACCCGCCGCCACTGCGGCCACGTCCTGGAGATGCTCGACGATCACGGTCTCGGGAAGAGACGCCGTCGCGCTTCCCAGGAGGCGCCGGTCGGCATCGGACATGAGCGGACCGGTGCAAAGGACCCCCGCCATACCGGAGCCGGCTGCAGCCCGAGCAGTGGCGACCAGGACCTCGACCCCGTCCCCCCCGCCGCCGACGGTTCCGAGGATGTAGTCGGCTCGAGGGGCCAATCCCGGCGGGCGCACCGACCGTTCAGGACGGTCACCGGTTACGTAGCCGCAGTACTCCAGGCGTGAGGCCACGGGCTCGGGGATCTGATAGGCCTCGCCGATGTCGAACAACTCCCGGTCGCCGTACACCAGGACCCGGTCGTACACATCCTCGAGCGTGTCGTAGACCCCGTCAGCCTGCCAGGTCGACCGAACCCGACCCGGGTCATCCAAGATATCCCGTAGCCCGAGCACCACCTTGGTCCGCGGGCTGGACCGCGCCAACTCGTCGAATACCGGTAGCAGTTCACCGTTCATCCCCTGCGGCCGTGGTCCACCAACAACACATCGGGCTTCCAACGGGTCACAATGTCTCAGAGGACCGCGCTCCGGGCCCGGCGAACCAAGGAGATGCTCGACGAGGATGATCGAGCGGTCTCGTCATTCCCGGTCTTGACCACCGGGGGAGCTGAACGAGGCCAGTCCGGGAGGTCGAGAAACCTGATCTATCACTGGCGACCCCGAAGCCAGGACGACCGCGGCGGACGGATACCCCCGAGCAGCTGGCGGCCGAGACCAGGTTACGACGCAGATGGCCCAGGCCGTAGGTGTCGTGCGGAATAGGAATACACGCGGACAGTGACGTGATCGGGGCACTCATGCGGAACGAACCGATCTGATGATCGAGACGCTCCCTGACCCAGGCCACCTCCGCGCTCAAAACCGGCATCGAAGGGAACCTGAGCCTCGAAGCCCAGGAGGGAACGGGCCCGGCTGACGTCGGCCGAGGTAATCCGGACATCACCCCGGGCGAAAGGCTGCTCGTCGATGACGAGTTCTTCCCGGTGAAGCCACGGAGCAGATCCAACACATCGAGGATGCTCACGTCGCTGCCTCCGCCGACGTTGATTGCCAATCCCGACGTCGGCGCATCCGCGGCCGCAGCAGTGGCGGCCACCGTGTCGCACACGTAGGTGAAGTCGCGGCGCTGGGTGCCATCGCCCAGCAGGGTGATCGGTCGGCCGGTCAAGGCCGCCTCGGCGAACAGCCGGAGACCCATGTCCGGGCGCTGGCCGGGTCCGTACACCGTGAAGTATCGGAGAGCGACCGCTTCGAGATCGGCGCCGGCCGCACCGAGGCAGAGGTGTTCGGCTTCGAGCTTCGTCCGTCCGTAAGGGGAGATCGGGGCCGAAACGGCATCCTCTCGAAACGGCGTCTCGCCGTCTCCGTAGACCGATGACGACGACGCATACACCACCCGTCTCGTCCGGCCCGGCGGCGGCCTGGACAACCCGCTGGTCGCCAGGATGTTGTCGTGCACGTAGCGGCGCTCACCTGAGAAGCTCGCTCGACCCCCCGCTCGACCGGCCAGGTGGAACACGACCTCGGCCCCTTTGAAAGCCTCCACCAGGTCCAGTTCAACCAGGTCACCCACGATGAGGGATATGCCGGCAACCCGGGCCAGGCTGGCCGCACGCATCACCTTCTCTACCGGATCGTAGCTATCGATGAATCCGTCGATGCCGACGACGGACCAGCCGTCTCGAACCAGGCGTTTGCACAACTGGGAGCCGATGAACCCGGCTGACCCGGTGACCACGCATCGGCGCGGTCGGGCAAAAGTCGGTGGCGACGCGTGTGGAACAGATTCCATCGTGATTCCTTCCATACGACAGACCTCGCCAAGGGCGGGCCGCCGGGCGTCGCCCGAGTGCCGACAGCTTGCGCTTTGAAGGTGACGACCGTGTGAATCCCCCATGAGACTTCTCTCATCTGCATCCATCTGTGCTGACGTCGACGAGAATGTGCCAATTAGGGATCGGCGGCCGATCCCAGGGAGTCACTGGACACGCGGTCGGTCGATTCCACAGCCTTTGGGTCCGATCGAGCGTAAAGGCCGATCCTCTTCAGATCCGGAGAGGAAGCTCAGCCGCCGCCGCCGGCGGCGGGGCGATACGGTGCTGGAGATGAGCAGCGCCGAACGAATCGGATAACCACGCTCGGCGCGGGACCCCGTCGACCTGCCCTATGCGGAGCCGCTCGACCTCGATCGGATGCAGCCAGGGCGGGCTTCTCCAAGTTCCACATCGCCCGGGCTTTCAAGGACGCCTACGGCGAGACGCCCGCCAACAACTCACCTACCGCCGCGTCGAGCGGGCCAAGGACCTCGTGCGCACGACCAACCAACTAACCGGCTGCGGTGGCCATCACAGGCGCCAGAACACCTCGCCTGGTGGCTCTGCCGGGCCCAGCGCTGCCGGATCCCCGCATTCGTGAAACTGGCCAAGACTGTGAGGACCAACCGTGAGCGCATCCTTGCCGCTGTCGAACTGGGATCATCCAACTCGAAGCTCGAGGGTCTCAACTCGAAGGTCCGCCTGATCAACCATCGCGCCTACCGGACATCACAGCAGCCGCACTCAACGCCCTGATCTACCTCTGCTGCTGCGGAATCACCGTCGCACTACCGACCGACCGGGTCCGGTTGACTCCGGAATGACCCACGGAAACCCGAGGAGTACCCGGTTCACGGGAACTGTCCGTGCTGCTGATTACGTCGCCATCCGTCCAGCTCCAGCCGAGCCGCAACGTTCCTGTACCGACCAACGGAAATCAAATGCACCCCGTCGAAGGCACCGCTGGCCTTGATCTCGGCCATCAAAGAACAAGCCTTGTCCACTCCTGCGTCGTGATCTCCGGCGAGTTCGTCGAGGAGCGTCTCGGCAACTCGATCTGGTTTGTTGCTTCGGCCAGGGTCTTGGCCATGCCGTGGCTTGCGACCACAAGCACACCGGCAAAGATCTTGCCGTCGAAACTCACGGACTCTCTCCAGCGCAGAAGGCTCTCGAGGTTGAACGATGCCTGGATGAACAGAAAATCAGCCTCCCGCTTCCAGTCGGGAAGCGGCGCAAGCCGGGTCGTTACGCCGACGTTGAAGGGGCCGTGTCCCGAGAACGTCTCCGAGCCACCGAACGTCCGGATCTCGTCAAGCATCCCCCGTACGTTCAAATCATTGGAGTGCCCACCAGACACCGGTTGGTCACCGAACACACACAAGAAGCGGTCAACACCATATGCGGCCGCTGTCAAAAGGTCCCGACGAAAGCCGAGGCGATTGCGGTCCCTGCTGTTCAGACAGGCGATGGCTTGAACTCCCATGCTGGCTACCTCATGGGCCACGGCGAGGCTAGACACGGTGGCCCGGCCCAAATGATTGTCGGGAATCAAGAAGGAATCGCTCACCGGTGCAAGCACTCCCACTTGGTGCCTCACTCGGGTCAGATCAGGCTTTGTCGCCGGCTCGATCTCCGACACGACTTCGAATGGTGCGCTGGCCATGATCAATCCTATCGATGCTCATTCCAGCCGGATATACCAACCCAGTGAGTGGATGCGTGCCAACGACATTCCGGACCGCGACCCCCACGAACGCTATTGCGTCGAATACCTCACGGATGGAGCTCGACCTCCGCTCGTGGGCCGTTGGCAGTTTCGTATGTCGATGGCTGACCGGACACTGAACGCCGAGCATTTGCGGGTCCGGCAAAGCACAGATGGACGAGTCTGGCGCAGTTATGGAGTGCCCGTGAGCTGGCGACCGAGGCCAGTCAGGGCGGACGGCCGATTCAGGGCGAGCTTGGGTCTGGGCTCTTGGGATGCAGTTGACGGAGGCGGGACCTGTTGACTCAGGCCGTTGCCGCCGTCACGAGGTTCGTCAGCCCGGTGTCGATGGCCGCGACGTTTCTTGCGCTCGTCGGACTCAGAACATGGCGATCGGCGATCCATGCGGCATCGTTGTAGGTGAGCCAGACGCGACCGGTCTCGTCCTCCCACGCCAAGGCTTTCACCGGGAGATCGATACCGGCAGTCTGCCGGTCCTGCATGAGCGGAGTGCCACCCTTCGGATTGCCGAAGATCAGCAGAACCGTAGGTCGAAGTGCCATCCCGGCATCCAAGGCGCCCTGGGCGTGATCGATGCGAGCGAAGATCAGCAATCCTGCAGCCAATGCTGCGTTGGCGAGCCGCTCGATCGTCTCCGCAACCGGGAAGCGGCTCTCGACCGTCGTCAATCCTTGATTGTTCATCTGCACCCGACTCCCGACTCTCTAGCGACACCGACACCGACACCGACACCGACTCCGACTCCGACTCCGACTCCGACTCCGACTCCGAACATTACGCAAGAAGTGCTCGTTGGGTGCCCCACCTTGACGGTCCCACACCCAAGGGGGGAATGACTCCAAAGTGCGGGGTAGTCGCCGAATACAGAATGGCCATTCCGAATACCAGACCGGCTCAGGCAGGAAATCAGGCAGAACGACGGTATCGCTTCCCTGGGAGGTCGACCGACGTTGGTCAACCGGGCGCCCATTGAGCGAACGGCTTGTGGCGCTGCTCAGCTCACACTGCCGGTCAGCCGACAGAGTGCCCGCAGAGGATCTGATTACGGGCACCCGGGCCATGCCCCAAGAGATGAGCTGGGCGGTCCCATTTTGCGGTTCTTTGATCAGGCACCCGGGGGCGCTGTCCAAAGAAGAACAGATCGCCCGCTATGCAAACGCCTCGGCTTGCCGCGACTCCCGGTCGACCTCGTCTCCGATCAGAGATCTGTGCACCTGAAACGTTCGTGCAGGGAGAAAGTTGTGGCGCCCGGAATCGCACGAGTGGGGCGGGGTGGCCGCTCCCCAATAACCTGGACACGTGACGAGTCGGCGAGCTGAATCCAAGTGAACGAAGGAATGCCACTCGATGCCGGGCGGTTCTCCGCATGGCTGGACACGATTCAAGGGGTCATAAGTACTGGAGACACGTCCAACGTTCCCTGCGGCAGTTGCACGGCGTGCTGTACCTCCTCGCAATTCATTCACATCGCCCCCGACGAGGTAGACGCACTTGGCGTGATCCCAAGGGATGTGCTCTTCCCTGCGCCTCGGCTCCCAGTTGGCCACGTACTGATGGGGTACGACGAGAACGGGCACTGCCCAATGCTGATCGACGGGGCTTGCTCGATCTATGTACACCGGCCTCGGACCTGTCGCACCTACGACTGTCGGGTATTCGCCGCCAGCGGCCTGAAGCTTGATGATCCGACGAAATCTGCGATCAACGACCAGGTCAGACGATGGCAGTTCCAGCTTGCGGACAACATCGACCGGGCCGAACTGGAAGCCGTTCGCGCGGCGGCATTGCTTCTCAGTGAACTTGAGCCTGGATCCAACACCACCGAACAAACACTTGCAGCCATCGAGATACACGATCAATTCCTGGCGACGGACCCAAACGGAGAGGGATGTACCGCAGTCACGCCCAATCCGGAATCGGTGAGGGTGGAGCTCCGGAGGAGGAGGGAGACCTAACCCCCCTGCCCCAGATCAGCGGCTCGCGGTGTGCCATACACCGCCCGACCCAGAGGAAGTTTGCTGCCCACGAGCGCTACCGGTCCTGACGGCAACATAAGGCGGACCCAACGGTCCGTTCCGCAAGCCGAACGGCATCTGACACTGTCCAGCAGCCCACTCGGGGCAAGTCTCGGGTGACCGCATGGGATCCCCTTGTGGGGTCGGCGTAGGTGTCCGCCGGACCTGTCGAGAGAGTGTCAGTTGCCGTTCGGCCTACGGGAATCGTCTACAGCTTCGCCAGCGGTTGGAAGCGATGCTTCTGTTCGCGAGAGGCAGCGCTCGAAGCGAACTGGACCCGCAAAAGAGCATCACGGGGCCGGCGAATGAACTGGGGCACTCCGGGATTCTGCCTCTTAAGTTGCCCAACCGCATAGATCTATGCGAACAATTTGAGCATGCCTCGAATGGCCGAATGCGCGTGTGGGCAGGTGCAGGTCACAGTTGAGAACGAACCGGTCACCGTCGTGACCTGCCACTGCGATTTCTGCCAGAAGCGCACGGGGAGTGTGTTTCAAGTCAGCGCTGTGTTTCCCGATACTCGGGGCATCACGATCACGGGCGACACGAAGATCTACAACGGGTTGGAGGCAAAGGCGTAGGAACGACCAATGGTGACGAGATCAGCTACCACTTTTGCCCAACGTGCGGATCAACGGTGTTCTGGACCTTCAGGGGTCGTCCAGTCCTGGCAGTCGCCGTCGGCAATTTCGCTGACCCTGACTTCCCAGCGCCTTCGGCGGAGCTCCATGCGCTTTATCGCCACCACTGGCTGCAACCAGTCGCGGGGGCCGAGCAATTCGACGGCTTTCGGCCTAGGAAATAACCGCTGCTACCCCCTGAGGAGAGTTGTCGGAACCGTGCACGAAGGGGCCCAAGTCGCGTCACCCGACCCGGCGTACCGGGGCACCCTCAATCGGAATGTTGGCCGCACGTTTTGGGGCACTCTTCGGACAGCGGACCGTAGGGGCTGGCCCATTCGCAGTCCGCTTGGACGGAAACAGCTGAGGATGGCCAGCCGCGACTTGACGTGTGCTGCCCGAAGTAATCCTCAATCCTTGCGCTCGAGCCGCTCCTTGAGTGCCGCCAGATTGGCCGGCATCTCGCGTTGTGCCTGGCGCTGGACGACGAGGGGCACGAGGAGTCGACCGATGCCATGCCCCTCGAACTCCAGAGCGATCGCCAGCTGCGCACTGGTGTCGGAGCGTGGCTCCACCGTCACATCGACAATGGCCCGGATCGGTCCGCTCACACCGCGAACACCCCACTGACGCGGCGGGTCGTAGCGCACGAGTTCAGAGGTATCGGGTCGATCGGAGAAGCCGATCCGCCGCGTTGTTTGGCACCGATCTCCAACCTTGATTGCGCCGCCGCTGTCCATACGGCCGCTGACGACGCCCTTCTGCCATTCCGAGAAGCGACTGGGATCGGTGGCGTACGCGAACACGTCCTCGGCAGAACGAGCCACCTCGACACTGACGGTGATCGGCGGCATCTATGACCCCCAGCGACGAGGTCCGAGTAGCGGGCCAGGTAGAGGGGCCACCCACCATCGCTGTCGATAGCACCGCGGAGGGATTCCCAGCCAGGTCCGTGGCGATCCAGATGACGGTGTTCAAGCTCAAGGCGCGTTCGGTCGGAAGTCTCTGCGACGAAGTGGACCTCAACCTCGCTGGTGTTGCGCTCGTCTGTCTCGAGCTGCCATTGGGGGCCGATGTCCCAGCTGAAGACGACCCGTTCTGGCGGCTCGTAAGCGAGGACACGAGCCCATCGGCATTCACTTCCGTCAGCGGCTTTGTCGTAAATGTACCCACCGACCGTCGGCTCGAATCGCGTCTCGCTGATCTCGGCTCCGAGGAGGTTGTGTTCGGGTGGCTTGAAGTCGCCGAAGCGTTCGACGAACGCGGCAAAGGCGGTTTCGATGGGTACGTCCACGACGATCTCTCGGCGGACTGCGGCATCATCGGGCACGGTCAGCTCACCTTCTCTTGCGGTTGTCCATTGACGGTTGTTCGACCATGTCCTGGTAGCCGCTGAGAGCCCGATTCCAGAAGGTGTCGAGCTGGTCGCGCAATGCCATAACGGCCACCTCGTTGAGGTGGTAGACCCGGCGCGTGCCAGCCGCCTGTTCGGAGACGAGGCCCGCGGCCTTCAGTACCTTTAAGTGCTGGGACACGGCAGACCGGCTGACGGGCAGGTGAGTGGCCAGCTCGCCGACGGGCATTGGCCCTTCACTCAAGTTCAAGACAATCGCTCGGCGGGTGCGGTCCCCGAGCGCGGCCCAGACCAGTTCATCTTTGACAGTCACCACTAACGGTTAGTTCAGCCTAACGGAGAGATCGTGTCAAGCCTCAGGGAATGTGGCAGGGCTCACCGCGCCGCCATGGCTCCGGACGCCCAGGCATCGGCCGCCGGAACGTCGCTGAGGGAGCGGCCGTGATCGACAGCGTTCAACTACCCGGTGTCCCACTTCGACGGCACGATAAGCAAGTGGGGCATGACCTCGAAGTGCCGGTTGAAGCGGGTTAGCGCGCAGCTAGCAACGCTCACTCCAACTGTCCCGCAACGGGATGGGCGTCGCGGACTCTTTGCGGGCGTTGCTGCTGGAACTCCTTCAAGTGATCGTCCATCATTCGAGGTGGAACTGGCATCACCGGGTATACTGTTGACATGGCCAAGGTGATGGTTTCTCTGCCCGATGACCTGCTTCGGGCAGTAGATGTCGAGGCCGGTCGTCGCGGAACGACTCGGAGTGGCTTCTTGCGTGAACTGGCGGAGGAGACCCTGCGCCGACGCAGCGTTCATCGTGCCGAACGAATGGCGGACATCGACAAAATGGACGGACCTCTCGTGGGTCACGGAGGTGGAGTCGCCGAAATTGGTCAAGGCGACACGGCCAGAGCGTTGAACCTCTGGCTCCTCGACGCCAGCGTCCTGTTGGGGAGCGAGGATCCCGACGACATATGCAATGGAGCCGCCCGCCAACTGCTCGAAGGTGGCGACCCGTTGGCGACCCTCGATCTCGCTTACTACGAGGCGGCCAATGTGGCGATCCGCTCATGGCGGGATCCACGCGGCTGCTCGTCGATTGACCGAACGCATTGCCGCGGTGGCCGACGACGGCGGACTGGTTCGCGTTGAGGCCTCCCTCGTCGCTCGTGCATCGACCATCACCGAAGAGCACGGCATTTCGGCGTACGACGCCGCATACGTTGCTGCAGCTCGAGCTTCGAACGGTCAACTAGTGAGCTGTGACGTACACGACTTGGTGTCGCGAGGACTCGCACGTCTCCCAGGCGACGCTGTTCCCAGCCAGAAACAAGCCGAATAGATCCTCGCGGCTTCGAACTCTATTCGCCCCGTCGCTCCGCGCATCACCGATGTCGGAGCATTGCCTGGGGTTCCCTTCGAGTACCAGGCCAGCGCCACGAGGCGCTCGATCCATGTGGTTCGCGCAACTCGAATTTGTGGGCCGTAGTCGCTCCTATTCGAACCCGCTGGACGTTCGGAAACGGCTGCCGTCGCTCGATCCGAGCGGGTGCTGAGGGAAGGCCGCAGGATGCTGTATCACATTGATCACTTATGTGATACACTACCCGCATGCGAAGCCTTCGGCTTGATCCTGACCTCGACGAGAAGGTACGCCGCGCAGCGGCAGCGAAGGGCGAGTCCGTTTCCGAATTCCTTCGTCGGGCTGCGGCAGAGCGAGCCGAGGTGACGCTGGCCGACCATCCGAGCGAACGCTTCACTGATGTGGCCGGGGTGGTCCACGGCGGCGGCGGCCGAGCCCGCCGGACCGGTGCCGCATTCACCGAATCCCTGGCGGAGGTCCCCAAGAGCAGGTGACCCTCGCCGACGCAGGTCCACTCATCGCGATCATCGATGCCGACGAGCCCGACCACGCTTCGTGCATGGATGCTCTGGATCAGCTGATCCTCCCACTCATCACGACCTGTCCGGCGTTCACCGAAGCGATGTACCTGCTCGCGCGCGCTGGCGGCATTCGAGCTCAACAAGCCCTCTGGCGCCTCGTGTCAACTGACCGACTTGTCGTCGCAGACCTCTCGCCGTCCGCCGTCGACCGGAGCGCTCGGTTGATGGACGAGTATTCGGATCGACCGATGGACCTGGCGGATGCCACCCTCGTCGCGCTGGCGGAGGAGCGCGGGGATCGGCGAATCTTCACCCTGGATGCCGACTTTCAGATCTACAGGTTTCGAGGACGGCAGCGCTTCCAGACGATACCCATGCAGTGAGTAAGTTCGAGTCCGCCACAGGCTGGCCGCGGATCAACTCGTGTGACCAACAACAATGCGTCGAACTTTGTAGTGGGCGCTGTCGGACTCGAACCGACGACCTGCTGGTTGTAAGGCGGATTCTGATGGAAGCACCGGATCGCAAACAATCGCATTCTGTGTCTATTTGACCTGTTCACAGGTACTGACGTCTACCAACTGCCAGTGTTATCGCAACGGTCTGCGACATGTTGCGACCCGATTGTCGGGACGCGAGTTGGGATTCTCCGGTTGCTTATACGGGCGCAGTCGGACGCAGATCTCGGGATCCACCTTCGTCGTGGAGGCAACACCACGATCGACGTCGAGGTCATTGCTGGCGTTGACGAAGAACCCAATACACATCGGTGCTCTGGACGGGATGAGTCGCTCAATACTCGATATTTTGTATCCCCTACCGGCACATCCGGGCGTGTGGATAACCGCTTCAGAGTGCCCGAGTTCCACTCGTTCGCAGAACGAGGCTAGGACCAGGGGGCATTCCTATGATCAGGGGCCAAGCCCTTTCCTCGCATGGGGGCCTCTGCTCGGAAGACCGCACCAGCGTTTTGGTTTAGGCACTCGACATTGACGAACCCGACGTGGAGCAGCATGTCGCGGATGCAGCCCGAGTTTGGGACCCAGAACACAGTGTGGTCCCACACACGTTTCTCCGCTGGCCCGCTCTCGATGCCAAAGGGGTGAAACTCTGCGGCCGACTCGTCGCCCAAGGCGGGGTTTTCGAAGGACGCCGACTGCATAAGCAACGTGCCGCTCGATACCTCGAAGATCTTCTCGAGAGCCAACAGCGGATGCCTGAGATGGTAGAGCACACCGAAGAACATCACCAGGTCAAATGTCCCAAAAGTGCGCGGTGCGATGTCGTAAACACTGGTCAGATATGCGTCGGCCTTCATACCCATGGCCATCCGGCAGAGGTTAAAGCGCTGCACAACGACCGGACTGGAGTCGATACCTATGACTGATTCAGCCCCTCGCCGCTCGGCTTCAAAAGAAAAGAACCCTTCATTGCAGCCGATGTCGAGCACCCTCATGCCCGACATGTCCTCGGGGAGTCCAAAGTACGGCAACTTCTCGTTCGCCGGATCCGACCAACCAGGCGTGACCAGGCCGCCGCCTAGGTCCTGTTTAAGGAACCACCATGACTCCGCTTCAATTTGCGATCGCAACCACGCCCGATCAACCACCAGTGCATCCTTCTCCAATAGCGGCGCCACCCCTCGCCAGCGACTAATGATGCGTTCGAGCATGGTGTGAGATTTCACGTCAGGGAAGACTCTAACTCGGACTGTTCATCACGGGCCCTGAACCAATAGTCCTCTGTCCGTGGCAGCGGGTCAGCTCCATGGGGCCGGTTGCCCCACATCGCCGGTTCGGCGACAATCGCGGTCTTCACCGACCGCCACCATCGGGACTTCTCGACGAAATCCCTCGGCCCAGGTGTTAGCGTAATCCTTCGTGACGGCGATGGTCGACATTGGTGTTACGGGAGGGGCACACAGCCAAGGGCGTTCGGCCGAAGCGAGCTAGTTGTTTGGGCAGTACGCCGGAAAGCGGGTCGCGATGAAACGAGCGTGCTGCATCCTTAGCCTCATGGCCATCATTGGCTTCGCCCTCTTCGGGGGCACCGTGTCAGCGGCTCCTGTCGCAGGGAAAACAATGCCCTGGCTCGAGATAGGGAGAGGTACGATCACATCAACCACGAATGACGTGACCACCTCCGTTGGCAAGACATTCGGCACACCGGTTCATCGAGGTACAACGAGTGGGTCACAGATGGCGGCCGGTCCTCCGCCCCCGTGCAGTTCCGGGGCCAGCAGTTCACTAACAGGCTCGGTCACCACGACTTCCTCAGACGGTAGCCAGTTGATCACTTCCGTGAACGGAACCGTGTGCGTACTCGCCACAGCGTCTTCGTACACACGGTACCTGGCAAGGAACACGCTCACGGTCACGGGTGGTACTGGCGAGTTTGCCAACGCCACCGGAGGCGCCAAGCAGGTTGTAGTTGTCACTCTCTCTGCAACGACGTTCGGTTCGCAGGGGCCGTTCACCTCGTTTACGTACGGCAGCATTCGACTAGTGGGGTGACCGCCGATCGTCGAGCTATGGGCTGACTTCCCAACAGGGGTGCCCCAGATCGCCGGAATCGGGGCCTCAATTGGCGACGGGACTTGTGCTGCCAGATAGCTTCTACTCCCAGAGAGTTGCCAGTCAAAAGACGTGGCATCCGCTGCCTTCATGAGGTGCCGAAAAGACATGCCAGAGTTCCCTGCGATTACTCACGTGGCGCTAACGGTTTCGAGCCTCGAACGGAGTGTGCCTTGGTACACGGCTCTGTTCGGCTCGGACCCGATCCTTGACGAGGACACAGGTCCTTTCCAGCGTGTCGCTTGGCTTACGAGCGGCACACTCGTTGGTCTGACTCAGTTCCCTGATTTGAACAGCACTCAGCCGTTCAGCGAGCGCCGGCCGGGTCTCGATCATCTGGCTTTCGGCTGCGCCAACCGCGATGAGTTAAAAGCATGGGAAATCCGTCTGAGCGAGCTCGGCATTCCCAACGGTGGCATCGTGGACGCACCTTCCTACTCGGCATTGTCATTTCGAGACCCCGACAACATCGCACTCGAGTTCTTCGCACCTCGGGGCTAGGACGGGAGGAGCATCCGACTGCTGGCAGGGCCATCCCCTAACGCCGGTTATGCACCCGCCTTGTCCCAGAATTTCGGGCGATTCAATGACGATCTTCAGGCAGACGGCCGAAGTTCGACGTTGACCTCGAGCCCAAGTGCAGTGGCCACCCGCTGAAGGGTCGTCAGTGTGGCACCCACACCTCCAGACTCTAGACGGTCGATGGCCGCTTGGCTCGTACCCATGCGACGGGCCAGTTCTCGTTGGCTGAGGCCGGCGGCCTCCCGGGCGTCGTGGATGCGCTCACCGACATCGGCGGCCAGCTTGGCCTCGGCGAAGGCCCTGTCATACTCGGCCCGCTCGGCGATCGACATGGCGTCGAGCTTCGTTTCCTTCAGCTGTACCCAACTTGATCGGGTCATTCTGCCTCTCCTTCAACTGTGTGGTCCTCGGCGATGCAGCGGGCCATCGCCTGTCTGGATCGGGCCACCTGAGCCCGCTCGTTCTGACGTTGCTTACGAAATGTGGTCAGCAACACGATTCGCTTCCCTGCGGGGAAGAAGAACGTGATGCGCTGGGCCTTCTGAGCCAGATCGAACCGGAGCTCGAAGAGGCCATCACCAAGCGGCCTGGACCGCGGCATGCGGATAGCCGCACCATGCTCACCCAGGTACTCGATCCGAGAAGCGACCGTGGCGAACTGGCCAGCCGGAAGCGAGTCCACCCACTGCTCAACCTCCGGTTCCAGTTCGATGGACCAACGTGACATCACAAATGATGTCACTCCTCAGTGATGGAATCAAGTGGATCAACCCGGCGGCAGATCAGCCCTCACCGTCCGGTGCGCGCCAGACGTCGAGGACACGCTGGATCTCCGATCGCACCTGCTCGCGAGCCTGAGCCCTAGGAATACCGGACATGAGGAGCTGGTCGTAGCCGGTTTCGCGGTGACGCACAGAGGCCACGACAGCGAGCGTCACGGCATTGCGGTCCAGGGCCCGGCCGTCAGCGCTCCTCCCGACCCGCCCACTGCCCCGGGTCCCAGCGTGGGCGGCGATGGCCGTGGCCCTCTCCACCGGACAGCCGGGGAACAGTCGCGTGATCTCCTTGCCGAATGCGTCCTGGAAGACGAGATCCTCACCCAATCGGTACTCGGCATCGCGCCGGCGGCGCCTTTCCCTCACTTCCTCGTCGGCCAGGCAGGCCACCTCGGCCTGGGCGAGTGCCTCCTCCTCGACGAGTAGTCCCTGGCGCTCGTAACGGCCTCTCGACCGACTGAACCGCACGACCACCGCAGCCAGTCCGCTCGCCTTCCTGGCTCGACGGGTGAGCGCTGCATCACCAGAGGGCAGGAAGACCAGGTGGCCGAGGTCTGCACAGTCAAGGCACAGCGGGCCGCCTCCCTCCATGAACAGGAGACCACCGCTGCCGCCGCACTCCCCGCAGATCCACTCCTTGAGCGGCGAGATGACGAGTAGATCGGGAGGCCGGCTCTGCTTATCGGCCAGACGAGTCCTCTTGGCCTCGGAAAGCATCGGCGAGACCCAATGCGTTCGATAGGCAGCCTCAATTCGTGGGTTCCCACTCTTCGAGAACTGCAACCGGCGATGATCCCTGGTTCGCGCTACATAGCCAGCTTCACTGGGCTGCAGCCCCTCACTCTGGGACCAGCGACGGAATACGCCCATCGCGGTCGAGACCTTGGAGAGATTTGCGTTCACCACACGTTCCAGGCAGTCGACCCGGCCCTGACTCCATTGGTCGACCTGGGATGTCGTGAGCCAGCCCATTCCCACCAGCACATCAATGGAGGTCACATACTGGTGATCGGTCAGCGCGGCTCCGGCCGCCCTGATCACCCGCTCTTCGAGTTTGCTTCGGACGGCCGTGCCCACGGCCACCAGTTTCGACCAGACGGGGACCGCTGTCTACCGGTCATGGCTGCTCGGAAGGGTGCGGTCACGGCGCCGGTACCACCACCTCCAGATCCGTGCCGGATCTGGCGCAGTCGTGGTGGACTCTCCGGAGCACGTAGTCAGGCGCTGTTGGACGGACCGGTACCCTGCTCGTCCACAAGCATCCTGAGGATCGCCGAATCCTCGGCGAATGTCGAGGCGAGTTGCTTCAATGCGGGTGGCGTCAGTTCGTACGCGGTAGCCGCGCCCTCGGCCATCATCTCTGCGGTGGCTTCGAGCAACCGGGCGCACCGAGTCAGTGCAGCCTGCGGAAGCTGGACTTCATCTTCGCTGTCAGTAGCGGGGCGTTGGCTCAGGATCTGTGCGAGCAACGAGATTATCTCGAGAAGACCATGAGCGCCGACCGTGTCCTAATTCGCGACTCGGACGTGGGCGGCTTCTGAAAGGGCGGCCAGAGTTCGTCCGATGGTTCCGATGCCAACGCCGATGTTGCGAGGCTGCGCGAACAGGTCTGCTCCGGGCCGTTCGTCCGCCAGTTCCACCGCCGCATCGCGGGCAAGATCACGGAGGACCTCATCGGTCGTGTATCGGCGTGCAGTGCGCTCGGAGACTCCCAACTGCGCAGCGACTGCTGCGATTCTCTCTCGTATGAGCTCTCCAACTGGGGCCCTCCCGACTACGAGCTCGAAAAGACTGAGCTCGTCGGCGAACACGTCAACAAGGGCTTCGATTGAGTCCTCGGTTTGCGGATCGAGTTGGTCATAGAGTTCGTTCCACCGGTGTCGCTGCAATCGATTGATGGCATGGTTCGCCTCGGAGGCCACAGCATCCATCAGGACATCGAAGTCGTCCTCGGGGCCCGACAGCTCCACCCCATCGGGGTGCGGCCGGGCACGGTAGAGGATGCGCTCACAGTCCTGGTCGATGATGAGTTCGTCCAGCAGAAGCTGATACCCCGCCCTCGAAATCACCTTGCGAACTTCACTACCAATGGAGCCGATGTCGGAGACCGTAGACAAATCAACATCCGACCCCGTCCACCCGTCGATCACTCCGGCTTCCCCACATTCCGGACATTCCCAGTGGATTCGAGGTGGGGCCTGCTCAAGGCTGACGGCCAGAAGGCCGGGGCACGGCTTCCGGCCGGGGCGCCGGCGGCACCGGAGAGCGGTTGGGTGAAGGCCAGCCCTTCCGTCAGCGGTTGCAGCTCGAGTGAGACGACGCAGGTAGCGAGCCAGTCGGACGGCCGGGGCGGGGGCCTCCGGGTCCAGTTCGATGCCCTCGAAATGACGAAGATCGGACGAGTAGAACACTTGTACAGAGAATAGCTACCGGAGTTGTCCACGCCCCTCGATAAGGTCGCCGATGTCCGGCCCAGTGGGACCCTCCTATCGGCTGACGTGACCGAGTTATAACCAGAAGTTGTGGATGCACGATCTGACGATGGGCGCGACGTACCCTCCAAGTTGACCAAACAACGAGTCCGCCGGGTGAGACCGGCGGGGAGGGATACGCCAATGTTGAAGCTAGTCCAAGACGCGACCGCCGACGCGGTTGATGACCCCGAGGCGATGACCATCGACCTCGACGAGATGTGCCGGATCGCCGCCCAGGAGATGCTGGCCGTGGCGTTGGCGGCCGAACGGCGGGCCTATCTCGAGGCGCACGCCGGCGAGCTCGACGGCGCCGGCCACCGCCTGGTGGTGGGCAACGGCTCTGCCCGCCCCCGCAAGGTGACGACCGGGGCCGGGATGGTCGAGGTCCGTGCCCCTCGGGTCGACGACCGCCGGGAGGGCGAGCGGTACTCCTCGGCCATCCTGCCGGCCTACATGCGCAAGTCCCCCAAGGTCACCGAGGTGCTGCCGATCTTGTACCTGCGGGGCCTCTCCACCGGGGACTTCGCCCCGGCGCTGGGCGAGTTCTTCGGCTCTGCGGCGGGCCTGTCCGCCTCGACGGTCAACCGGCTCACCGAGGCCTGGCAGGCCGAGCACGCCGACTGGGACGAGCCGGGACCTCTCGGGTCTCGACTACGTCTACTTCTGGGCCGACGGCGTGCACTTCAACATCCGCTTGGAAGAAGACCGGCTGTGCTGCCTGGTCATCGTCGGCGTGCGCCCCGACGGCACGAAAGAGCTGGTGGCGCTGGCCGACGGCTACCGCGAGTCCACCGACAGCTGGGCCGAGGTCCTGCGCAGCCTTCGCGACCGCGGCCTTGGCGCCCCGGTGCTCGCCGTGGGCGACGGGGCGCTCGGGTTCTGGGGTGCGCTGCGCGAGGTGTTCCCCACCACCCGTGAGCAGCGCTGCTGGGTGCACCGCACGAAGAACGTGCTCGACGCGCTGCCCAAGCGGCTCCACGACGAGGCGAAGGACGCCGTGCGCAACATCTACTCGGCACCGTCACGCACCGAGGCACTCGAGGCGGTGAAGGTCTTCGCCGAGACCTACGCCGAGTTCAAGAAGGCCACCGACAAGATCACCGGCGAACTCGACGCGCTGCTCGCTTTCTTCGACTTCCCCGCTCGAGCACTGGGTCCACCTGCGCACGACCAACCCGATCGAGTCCACCTTCTCGACGGTGCGGTTGCGGACCAAAGTCACCCGGGGCGCCGGCTCCCGCAAGGCCGGCCTGGCGATGGCCTACAAGCTGCTCGACGCCGCCCAGGACAGGTGGCGCAAGATCGGCGGTGCCGAGCTCGTCCCGCTGGTCCGGGCGGGATCAACCTTCATCGACGGCAAGCTACGGGAGAGGAGCGACAACACGGCCGACGACGACGACCGATACCGACACTGATAAGGGTCCGTCGCCGCCTGAGCGAGATTTCTCATCCACAACTCTTGACTATTTCTCGAGTGACTGAATCCGCTCGTACGGCCTCCGGAATCAGAATCCGCACCCCGAGCCGGCGTTCAGGGGACAGGGGACAGTGAGGATTCGAGGAGCCTGACCTGCGTCAGCGCATCTTGAGCCAGGTTCGCAGGATCAGGCATCGTCTGATTTGGCGGCTCGACAGTTCTGCGATCTGCGCTCTCGCAGCGGCCACCAGTTCCTCATTTGTGTGTGCGTGGCCGCCCAGGCCCCAGCCTCCTTCAATAGCCTCGGTCAGCAGAACCCAGGTCCTCTCCGAGACTGAGGCGTCACCAGCCGCAATGGCCACCAGGTCGGTGAACTGGCTGACCACGGCGAGCTGCTTTTCGCGGTCGAAGAGCTCCTGCGTTGGTCAGGACCTGGACCCGCACGTATTTGCTGTCACCATCCACGTTGGAGATAGCTGGACCATCCATCTCGTGAACGAAGCCTGCTGTGTTCTCTCGGAACATCGGGATGTCGGGGACACCCTCGATGGTCATCAGCGTCCGTGCCAGATCCGAAGCGAGTTGATGGGGGTCCCGAAACGTCCCTGAAGCGGCGTAGACGTCGATCATCGGCATAGTGCCTCCTTAGTATGTATGTGGATCTACATAGTAATACCACGACTATGATCGCCTGCATAATTGGGAGTCGAGGCAGTTCTCATGGATGAACCGGAAAACAGATCCAGCGGGGCTGACAGAGCACCACGGGCGCCGTCCGAGCCCGGATGGTTGAAGGTGCCCGCGCTTCTCCTCGCCACAAAGGGACTCGAGGGGACATCATTCGCTGAAGTGCTCGAGGCCACCGGTTCGCCGCGTGGGTCCGTTTATCACCACTTTCCTGGCGGGAAACCAGAACTGCTCCATGCTGCGCTGGATCTGTCCAGCGAACGAGGACGGGCGGCGATGGAAACCACCCGTGGAGAACCCCCAGCTGTTGTCGTCGAGCACTTTCTCGCCCTCTGGCGAGGTCTATTGGACTACTCCCGCTTGACCGCTGGATGCGCCGTTGTCGCTGTCACGGTCGCTGCCAATGGCGACGATGAACTTCTCGCCCACGCCGGCGCCATCTTTCGAACCTGGACAGACCTCCTCGCCGACCTCTGTGCGGCTGGAGGAGTAGAGCTGAGTTCAGCACGACTGCTCGCGGTAACCGTCATCGCCGCTACGGAGGGCGTAGTCGCCCTGTGCCGAGCGGAACGCAGCATGGAACCATTCGAGGAAGTTCAGACTGTTCTGGTTTCCCTCACCAAGAGTCTTGGAACCAAATGAGGACCGAAAGCGCGTGCGGCCACGGACGACTAACCCCGATTTGCCGTGGGACACACACCCGGCGGTCGAGGGCACCCCGTGCGGTGATCGGACGGCG
>CAVYNO010000007.1:0-11409 GCA_963769825.1 uncultured Acidimicrobiales bacterium | reverse complement strand
GCCGTGTGCATCTTTCTATGTTGGCCATGTGGGCCGAGCGCGACGCTCAGGTTGATGCGAGCGGACCGGGCGGGCCGCCGGTTGGCACCAACGGTAACCAATGTCGGTAGCCGCCTGACCGATGCATCGAATCGCCGTTGATGAAACACTCTCTGCCCATGGCTAGTCGCTCCCAGGATGGCTACGACCGCTTCTCGGCTGCCGTAGAACTCCCACTAACAGTTCTGGCCCTCTTGTGGCTTCCGGTCCTGGTCATACCCTTCGTTGTCAAGCTTTCTCCAGGGCTGAACTCCACGTTCGAATCCATCGACTATTTCGTCTGGGCTGCGTTCGTTGTCGAATACTTGGTCAAGCTGTACCTGGCCCCGGTCCGCAAGACGTTCGTCACTCACCACATAGTGGACCTGGCCGTCATCGCCCTGCCCATGCTCCGACCTCTTCGAGCTGCACGGCTGCTGCGCCTTCTGAATCTGGGCAGAGTGGGAGTGGTGCTGGCGAACGCCTTGCGGCGGGCTAAGGCCCTGATGACCCACCGAGGCCTTCATTTCGTGCTCCTGGCCGTCGTCCTCATCATCTTCGCGTGCGCCGGGCTGGTGCTTTCGTTCGAAGCCCATGCGAAGGGGTCAAATATCCATGGCTTTGCTGACGCCCTGTGGTGGGCCATGGTCACCGTTACGACCGTTGGCTATGGCGACAAGTTCCCTGTAACCGCGGGAGGGCGCGGCGTGGCCGTTGTATTGATGCTGGTGGGCATCGGCCTAATCGGGGTTCTGACGGCGACGGTGGCGAGTTACTTTGTCGAACAGCAGGCAGACGAGGGAATGGCTGCTGTGACGGAACGCCTCGATCGGATCGAAGCGATGCTAGAGCGTCTCACCGAAACCGAGTAACCCGCACGAATTGAAGAGGGGCCTTTGAGCTCTAACCGCATCCCGCACCACCCATTGATAGGCAACCGAATGAAGCGAGTCCTATTCCTATCCGTCGTCGTGGCCCTTGCCTCCGGGTGCTCGGCAAAATCGGCCAATCACGCCACGACGACTACAGTTGCTCCAACTGCGACTTCAGCGACACCCGCCGCGACAGTCCCCACGACCATTCCGACCACCACAGCTCCGACTACGACGATCCCGAGCTCGACCTCGACGGCCTCCGCCCCGATGGGCGGGGCACCGATCACGAGGTCACCTTCCGGCAACCTCTACCGTGCCGGGGAACTCTGCCCGCAGGCCGATGCAGGCTTTACCATCCAGGGGAGCGCCGGCCCGATTACCTGTGAGCAGAGCAACGGGCTTCGGTGGGTGGCGGGATAGGGGTCGTTCCGGCCGACGTTTCGATGTCCCGATCAATCAGGCTCCTCGGCGACCGGCTCTCAGTACCCGCTGAAGGTCGTGCCTGGCAAAATTGGACGCGGCTTTGACCTGCCTTACCCTTCAGACGCCGGAGCGCAAGAACGTTGACTTGTCATCCCCGGCCTCCGTGGTCGAACCCTGCTACTGTCCGCCCATGAATTCAGCCCGTCTTATTCGATTCCTAGGCGCGGGATTGGTGTGCGCGACGCTCATCAGTGCCTGCAGTAGTGGCGCCTCCTCCACCGGCTCGACAACTTCTACTGCCTCCGCCGGTGACAAGACGGCGTTCTGCAATGACAACGCCACGCTCGACAAGGCGTCATCGGGAGTCCAGCAGCCGTCCGACCTGATCCCCGTGTTGAAGGCCAATCAGGCGACGATCAACGACTTCAAGGCCAACGCACCCTCGGACATCGCCAGCAGCGCCGATGCGCTGGTTACCGCCGCCAATAGCGCCATCGCCTCCGGGGATGCTTCTGGCTTCACGACCCAGGCGATCCAAGATGCCGGTACCAAGGTCGACGCCTACTGCGGACAGAATCCTGACGGCACTCCTATCAGTGGCGGCTCGACGACCACCAGCACCTGAGCCAGGGCGGGTCCTGTGGGGCTCACGGAGCTACCCAAAGGCTGACTCCCTCCCCCCGGAGGACACCGACCGGCAACGAGGACCCACGACGTTATTGCCGGTCGGTGATCAACCGGTCATCCCTACGACGGGAGCGACGAGGTTGAGCGCGCCAGTGGATCCCTGAAAGGTGGCCCTTCCAAAGGTGAAGATGCCACCGTCGGAGGCGACTTCCCAATAGCCCTGGCCATCGGAGGTGGCCGCCATCCCGACGATGGGGCGGTTGAGCGGCTGGCCGCCCATCGAGCCGAAGAACGGGGCATCACCGAAAGAGAAGATGCCGCCGTCGGAGGCGATCAGCCAGTAGCCCCGCCCGTCCGGGGTCGCCGCCATGCCGACGATGGGGCGGTTGAGCGGCTGGCCGCCCATCGAGCCGAAGAACGGGGCATCACCGAAAGAGAAGATGCCGCCGTCCGACGCCACCAGCCAGTAGCCCCGTCCGTCCGGGGTCGCCGCCATCCCGACGATGGGTTGATTCAGTCTCCCGCGCCTGCCGAACCATAAAACCTGGCATCACCGAAGCTGAAGATGCCGCCGTCCGACGCCACCAGCCAGTAGCCCCGTCCGTCCGGGGTCGCCGCCATGCCGACGATGGGCCGGTTGAGCGGGTGGCCGCCCGTCGAGCCGGCGAAGGGGGCATCACCGAAGGAGAAGATGCCGCCGTCCGCCGCCACCAGCCAGTAGCCAGCGGCGTCGGGTGTGGCCGCTGTCCCGACGACCGGAGCCGTCAGCGGGTGGCCGCCGATCGAGCCGAAGTATGGCTCACAGAAGGAGAAGATGCCGCCGTCGGCGGCCGCCAAGCGGTAGCCCGGGTCGGCCGAACAGGGCACGGTTCCTTGCGCCTGCCGGGCCGCCCCGGAGTTCGGGTCGATCATCAGTGAAGACTCATCGACCGCCTCGAACGCTCCGGCCGGGATTTGCTTCAACTCGTCGACCAGCGCGATCGGCCAGTTCTGGTCCGCCGTCCCACCGAAGTACCAGTTGGAGCCGTTGTCCGCCAGGATCAAACCGTAGTGTTGCATGGCCCGCAGAACGACCTGGGCCTGCGGTGAGTACCCAGAGATGTCGAAGCTCGCCTTCAACCGGAAACGGGCTCCCATCGGGGGGAGACTCGGGTTGCTCGAGCTCCCGGCTTCGTGGCGGGCGGGCCAGATGAACGAGGTGTCTGTGGACTGGGCCGTCAGCCGGATGGCATGCCTGATCGAGCCCGACTGCACCTCGTCGTAGCGCAAGAGCCCGGGCAATATCGGCAGACCAGCCGCGTCCGCCGACGTCCACCCGGAGGGTCGCAGGGCATTGGAATTGAGATTCCAGATGGCCCCCGAGCCCGCGGTCGAGCCCGCCGGGTTGTACTGCGCGTCGAAGAGCTCGAAGAGAGTGCATGTAGCCGGGTTCACCATGATCGCGTGGCGGTCGCCGCTCGACTGAGTGCCGCCCTCGATGGGCGTGTCAGCGCCAAACGGATAGGGACCCGGATCACTCTCGGAAGCGTATTGGAATGACACGTTCGTCAGCGGGTGTGCGGGCGACACCACCGTAAAGGGCATGCCGTAAGGGTTGGAAGGATCGCCGGATGGGCCGAAGTCGGGATGCAGATTGGTGGTTGCACTGTCCATGCTGGCCAGCCACGCGGCACTGTGAGAGTCGACCGGAAGCCCCGAAACGTCGGTGTTCCAGACGTTGTCAGTTGGAAATATTTGACAGTTGGGCACCCCGGGTAATGGAGTGCCGGCCCACGAGGTCTTTGGCGCGACGAGCAATGCCAATCCCCCACACCCAATCACGACGGTCAAGAGAGCCGAAACCAGCGCTCGCGTTGGTGTCCCCACGATAGTTCCCCCCGCTCTGACCGTACCCCCACCGATACCACCGGACAACACCCTGGCGCTCACGGTGCGGCAGATTGATGGCAGCAGTGACGCGGGACACGCGCTGCTCAAGATGGGCTCGTCACATGACCAGGCGAAACTGCTTGGCTAGGGTCGGGCGGTTCATGGCGGAAGCGCCCGCCTGCGGCACGGGTAATCGACCAGCACTCCAAGTAGAGGGCGGCACTCCCCCGACCTGCCAGTTTTGTGTGGCCCTGGTGGCGGCGTACGGGACCCGACAACTCGAAGGTCTCCGGATTCGAGGTCCAAAGGCTGAGATCGAGAGGTCTTAAGGGTTCAACTCAGTTTGCCGATGTTAAGAGCACGCCTCGGTAGAAGGGATGGGGAAATGACCGAGCAAATGTACGAACCCGAAGCAGTTCTCCTCGTTCAGGACCACTTGGACGCAGTCTTTCTCGTCAAGGATCACCTGATGGAGCTCATCGACTGCTATGCCGGTCTGCGTCCCGACGAAGTCCCACGGAATGCTCTGCTGCTCGCTTTCGCCACTGTATTCAGTCGGCCGGAAAGGACCATTGTCAGTACGTTCATTGAAGGGGGATCAGATCCGATCCTCGGTGAGGGAACTGGCGCCCAGTACATGACGGACATGGTATCGATCTTCGAGGCGTGCCGAGGATTTCAGCCTGATGCGCCGGACGCCATTCTCTTCCACATCAATGGCCAAATCGCCTCCACCATGCCCCATCGACTCTCCTAGAGAGCCGAACGCTGATCGCGTAGAAGTACCGCGTCGAAGCAATTGGTCTGCTGGCTTTCGCTCTTGGCTCGCAACGTCCGCGGAAGGGGCCCGACCTGCCGTCGACAGACGCCAGCGCACTTATGCGGATTTTGGAACGACTACCGGGGGCGTACGTTCTCCAAACTTTCCAGTGGGCCGAATGGATCGCTCTGGTTTCGCAGGAATACAAGAGCTGCAGCCACTCGGCGATCGGTAGCCCGGGAGTCGAATGGTCCCAACTTGAGAAAGATCGCCGTGACTCCTTTCTCGATTGTCTTTACTGAGATGTGCAGCTCGTCGGCGATCGCTCGATTCGACAAGCCATGAGCCATCTGTTCCAAGACATCGACTTCTCGCGGAGTGGGATCGGCAATTCCGACGACATCGCCGCGACGAATAGGGGAATCGACGACGCTCGGGTCCAGAATCGTTTGGCCAATGTTCAGCCCCCGAAGGGCATTGAGCACCTCCCCGATACCGGGAAGTCCTTCATCCAAGAGGAAGGCGATTCCCGATGAGCCCCCACGAAGCACCTCAGGGCAGCATTTTCATAGGCGCGTTCTGCCAGATGGGGTCAAGCCGAGAATCTCCTTTTCTAATCTCATGCTGGGACGGTGCATAGGATCCTGGACCAGGGTCAAGGGCAGGGAGAGGTTAAATGCGCAAAGCGTGGACGGTAGGTCTTATTGCGATTGCGGCGTTCGTCGCCTCGGCTACGGCGGGACGAGCGGGAGGCACTAGCGAGCTTCATACGACATCCCCTCCAGGTGCGGGCTACTGGCTGAGCGGTGCGGACGGTGGGGTCTTCGCCTTCGGAAATGCGCCGTTCTATGGCTCCGGTGTGACAGTTCCCGGTGCATGCTCCTACCACCAACTCCCTGGCGAGATCCATGCCGGGGCGGTCTGTAGCGGCATCGCTCCGACACCGAGCGGGAATGGCTATTGGCTCGTGAACTCGTTCGGCTTTCCGGTCGGATTCGGCCAGGCGAGTGAGTACGGTCAGAGCGGCTGCACCGCCAGCGGCCCCGGTGTCTCTGGCTTCACATTGATGTGGACTGGGATGACTTCCTCGGCAACCGGTTATGGCTTCCTGACCGCCAGGTCCGATGGAGCGGTCAGCGGATGCGGCGACGGGATTCCCGCTGGTGGACTGATCTCCGTGAGGCTCGCCGCTCCAATCGTCGGGATCGCCTCCACACCGGACCACAACGGCTACTGGCTCGTAGGCGCTGACGGTGGGGTCTTCTCCTTTGGGAACGCATCCTTCTACGGTTCCATTGGGGGAATGCCACTCAATGCTCCGGTTGTCGGCATCACTGCTGCCCCGGATGGCAAGGGCTACTGGTTGGTCGCCGCAGATGGCGGGGTCTTCAGCTTTGGCGATGCGGTGTTCGCGGGTTCGATGGGAGGGTCGCGCCTCAACGCGCCGGTTGTGGGTATCGCGGCCAGCCCCGACGGGAAGGGCTATTGGTTGGCGGCCACTGACGGTGGGGTCTTTTCCTTCGGGAGTGCTCCCTTCGAGGGATCCATAGGTGGCCAGCAATTGAATGCCCCTGTCGTCGGCATCGCCGCCAATCCCTGATGTCCGTTCATGGGCAGGCAACTCTCGCGAGAACGGGACCGACATGGCGACCATTCCACGCACGTTTCCGAAGGGCTGGTAGCGCGAACCGATGAATGCCCCAAAACGCGTTCCGAATCAATCGACGCCATCTATCAACTTGCGCTACCTGGGAATCGCCTTAGCCAGGGTCTGAACCGTCAACGGGTGCAGAGCTCAGACTCAAGGAATGCTCCCCAGCTGAGACTCGTACACCATGATTTGGTTGGGCGAGATGGTACCCACCTTCGAGCCGTCGAGGAAGACGGCGACAACTCCACCCTCACCGATTGCAGGGCGCTGGCGGTGGGCCCGGCCCCGGCTAACCCGGGACCCGGCCCGGGCCACAACCAGGGCCGGAAACGCGTGCCAAATTCGATTCGGGGCTCGCCACAAATGGATGGGTCGCTCCAACCTCGTCATTCGTGCTCAGCGAGGTGTCTCCGATGTTCATTTGTAGAAGCCCGATGCTCCCACCAGGAACGAAGGGCACTGCTGATCGTAAAAGTTGATCTGGAATGAATCGGTCGCGTTTGGAGCAAGGTCACCAGAACCCGAAGTGAAGGTACCTTGCTCATAGATCAGGTGGCCTGCGGCGTCGAAGCAATAGGCGTCCACGCTTATTGGCCCTATGACCACCTTTCCGGTTGTGTTCTGGACACCTCCCGTGATCGAGCTGCCGGACAGATTTGCCTGAGTGACCTGAACCGCCGCGGTGTTGTATGGGGACCTGTCAGCGGGCGAGGTCTTCACGTTGAAGGACAGCTTGTCGCTCGACGACAGGCTGTCCCCGGACTGGAAGTAGATAAAGGCTAACGTCCACTGCCCAGGTTTGATCTCAGAGGGAGAGGTGCCTTGACTATCCCCGGATCCCACAATCTTGCCGGACACGTCCATAGCGGTGCCACTTATGTCAACGTGGGCAACGGCGTTTGAGCTGTTGTTGTCCAGCACAATAGGAACGACTGTCCCGTTCTGTTGAGCAGAGATCGGCGCTTGGTAGACAACGCTCACTTGGCCGGTATCACCGGCCGGAAAGTGGGGATGGACGTTGCCAGCCAAGAACGGGGACTGTGTGGGCACAACTGACCTCTCGGTTGTGGATGTTGTGCTCGTCGAGGAACTGTGACTCGAACGACCGCAGCCGGCGGCCACAAGAGTGACCGCAATCGTCATGAGTACGACCCCTTTTGATATCTGCAGCCGCAATTGGTTAGTCCTCTCTCGGCGGATGCACAACCAACTGTAGGTCCTGATGGACAGTCCCCGCCCGACTTCGCAGCCGTGGAGTTCAGCGGCGCGACCAGCGCGGTGGCCAGGCACCTCCGGCAAAGTTAACCGGAGTACGCCTGGTGGTCGGGCTGCCGGGATTTGAACCCGGGACCTCTTGACCCCCAGGTATCTGGGACTAAGCGCTGTGCGGTCAGCCATCTGACCAGCTGGGGCGTGAGCGGAAATCGCTAAGTTAAGAACAGCCCGTCAAACGCCACATTGGCGACTTCAACTGCCATCCGACGTACTGAGCGGCCACCAGTCACCCGAATCGTTCCGCGGTCGGTGTGGGCCCCAAGGACGTTTGAATGGCGTCGATGGGGACCCAATAATCGGTACGGAACGCGGGTCGCACCGATCGCATGATCAGGCGTGCCGCCAACGTGCGTTTAGACGCCGTCCGATAGCCGCTGACTCGTCGGATGTGCGATGCGATCCTGCGGTCGAACTCGCGTGTGATTGCAACGACCGGGGTTGAGCCACCTCCCGAATACAGAAACCTCCGATGGTGCTTAGCGCTATGTGGCACTCTTGACGAAAGGATTGGTGGGCTCCATGGAGGATCACAAAGCAGACGAGATACCCGAACAGCCTGGCAAGTCGGGTAGCGATCGGGATCGAATCGCCGAAAAGCGAGATCGCCTTTCTGTGAAGGTCGACGATCTCGCAGATGCTCGAGACCTGCGGGCCCAACGACGTGATGACCGAGCTGAAATCCGGGAGCAGATCGCTGACGCCGTCGACCCGCAAGCGTCTTTGGATCGAGCTGCTGCCAAGAGAGACCGGCAGGAGTCAGCCGATGAGCGGATGGGCTCGCTGAATGATCGCGTCGCGTCGGACACCGATCGCGTTCTCTCGGCTCGAGAGCGGGCGGAGTATCTCGTAGACGAACTCACCGGAGCACATCGCCGGGTCGCTGGGCTGTTTGAGCTAGAACGAGAAGTGGTCCGAGCGAGGAGAACGAACGATACCTACACCCTGGCCTTTATTGACGTCGATGGTCTAAAGGCGGTCAATGACATACACGGTCACGAAGCCGGCGATGAGCTTCTCGTACTGGTTGCCGACACCATCCGAAACCACATCCGACCCTACGATCTTCTCATTCGCTACGGAGGCGACGAGTTCTTGTGCGGGTTGCTCGGCCTCGACTTCGCCGGGGTGGAGGGGCGATTCAAAATGGTCAACGTGGAGCTGGCCGTTGGCGGCGGGACATCTGCTACGGCAGGTATCGCAGAGCTTCTTGAAGACGAACCTCTTGCTGATCTCATTCGCCGTGCTGACGACAACCTCTACGAGCGGCGCAAGCAACGAGGAACCAGCCGGCGTAGTTGAGACGCTCGAATCAGAGCAGATTCGCAGCATCGCATGTAAATCCACTGATAATTAGCGTCGAACTCACCGCCTGAGTTCGTATCAGGAGTAAAGCGCACCACCAGCGTTGTGGCCAGGCACCTCCGGGAAAGTTAACCGGAGTACGCCTGGTGGTCGGGCTGCCGGGATTTGAACCCGGGACCTCTTGACCCCCAGGTATCTGGGACTAAGCGCTGTGCGGTCAGCCATTTGACCAGGTGGGCTGTGAGCGGAAATAGCTAAGTTAAGAACAGCTCGCGGGAGGCACATTTGTGCCTTCAACTGCCACCCAACGGACTCGCCCGATCGGCGTGTGGGCGAATAGCACGTTAGTCGGAGCCGGTGACGGTGGTGCTGGAGCCGGTGACGGTGGTGCTGGAGCCGGTGGCGGTGGTGCTGGAGCCGGTGACGGTGGCGGTGGTGCTGGAGGTCGCAGGAGCCGGTGGTGGTGTTACACGATTTGCCGAGCAGCCAGCTCCAAATGTCACTGGGGGTGGGACCCAAATCGATTGGAGATGGCGATGATGGGAGGGGTCGAATAACCAGAAACGGATCATGGGTGGCATCGACTGCACGATGACGGCGTCCCACCGAATCGATTACTGCCCCTGCGGTACGAATGTCCCCGACCGATACCGCGGGAATATATCGGCAGTGCCCCAAATCCACATAATGAAGCTTGTCATCTCGTCTTCTCGATTGGTCGCAGGTCGGTCGAGAGGACTCCTGTCGCCACTGACAATGGCGTGCGAATGCTCAGACTGACCGACCGCGTGCCTCGGAGTCGAGGCGGTCGAGTTCCGCGTCAACTACCCTCGTGCGCTGCTCCTCGAAACGGACCCAGCGAATGGCCACCGGGATCATGGCCAGAAACATCAGCGTGTCTCCACCCACCCACATGATTGATCCACCGATGTGCAGATCAGTGAGGAGCGACGGCCCCCAGCTCCGGTTGAACGAGTTGTAAAAGGAGAACAGCTCATGGGTCGTCGACGCCAACGTGAGGCCGGTAAAAGTGTCGACAGGTACGGCCAGCGCAAGGTAGAGGAGCTGCACAGGCGGTGTCAGCGGATGGCGGGAGGGTTCAATCGCCACGACCGGACGGAAGAATAGGTAGCCGACAACGATGAAACCAAGATGTTCAGAGTCATGGACCAGGTCGTTGGTGAGCGTGTAGTTGTAGAAGCTGGTCAGGTGGGTGAACGGGATGAGGATGGCATAGAGCACGTACCCGGTAATGGGATGGCCGATAGCCTCCGCAACCCGCGATCGCATTCCAGCGTCGACCACCCGTTTGATCCGTCCACCGCCGGAACGTTGGAGCAGATCGAGTGGCGCTCCCATGGCGAAAAGAGGGCCAGCAATCATGACCAGCATCAGGTGCTGGGTCATGTGGTCATAGAACACCTGGTCGTCGTAGGCACCGACGACGCCTTCAATGGCGATGAAAGTGACGACGAGTCCGCCCAGGAATGCGGCTGTGCGGCGGGGAGACCATCGGCATCGTTCGATTTTGCTGACCCGGCTCGCTCCCCAAAGGTAGAGTCCGCCCGCCGTAAGCATCATGATCGAAGGCACCCACCCGAGTTGGGTGGTGCCCAGTTGGCTCCAGTTCAGAACTGGCATCGCATCTGCGCTCAGATTGAGCATCGTCGGTGGCATCTCAGGACCCCAATGTCGGGAGCGGCGTGCCCAGTAACCAGGACACAGCCTGTATACCCTGATTGGCAGTCCAACCCGGTTGGAGAGGGTGTTTTTGGTGTTGGATTCCCAGGTCGGAGAGGAAGTGCTGAAGGGCCTGAGGGAGTGGGCCGGAGTAGTCAGGAGCCGCTGCTGTAACGAACACCTGGTGACCGGGGCGGTTCAGGAGAACAAAGCCGTCGGAGTGGTTGATGTCGTAGGTCAGAGGCTGGTGAGTCAACCAATCGACCGCAGGCGGGTTGTCCTGTGGGACCTCTTGGTAATAGAAGCCGAAGAACTTGGCGATTGCCGTCAGTTCCTGCGGGGTCTCGGTCACCAGTTCCCAGGTGGCACCAGTGATCCCGGCATAGGCAGCCAACCGAAATGGTGTATCCCGCACCGGGTCCACCGAAAGCTCGACAATCGTGACCTTGGAGTGGTCCCCTGCCTCGTCGATCGACCGCTGAAGGATCCCGAGGTTGGCCGTCGTCAAGGGACAGATGTCCGAACAGAGGGTGAGGAAGGGTACGAGCACGACGTTCTTGCCCTGAAGAGAGGCAAGGTCCAGAGTGTGGCCGTGCTGGTCAGTCAACGGCAGCGCCGAGACGCTTGTCGGAACGGCGCGGTTCTGGACAGCACCGAAGTTCGCCGAAGGCGCTGGGGGCGGTCCCCCAGAGCACCCGGCAGTTACGGCGGCGACTACGAGAGCCGCACTAGTCGCGAGCGCTCTACTGGCACCGAATCGCTGGGTCCTGCTCATTCGACGGAATGTAGTTCGACGCCCTGATCCCCCACAAAGCCGGTTCAGCGGGAATGGTCTGCTCACTTTTCCCCTCGGCTCGCAGCGTCCGCTGAAGGGACCGCGACATGGTGTCGAGGGACGCTCGCCGTGAGCTTCTCTTGGTCATGGCCAT
>CAVYNO010000006.1:0-62163 GCA_963769825.1 uncultured Acidimicrobiales bacterium | reverse complement strand
AACAATCGCAGGTAGTGCGCTTAACGCGCTCTTATAAACACCTGGTGACAGATCCGCTTGTCACCATTTTGTCACCACTTACTCGAATCGATGAAAGTGGTGAAGTTAAGCGCGGTCAATTGCCCGTGGCACGCGGTCACAGCCACTACCTAACCTGAAGATCGTGAACCGGCGATGACGCTCGATCTGCTGATCCTGTGGCTGATCGCGTTTGCGTTATGGCGTTGGGTGAAGTGGCACCGCGTTCCCGTTGCTATCGCCAAAATGGAACGTGGCTTCTGTACCTACTGCCGGTCCTGGCTGAAGCGAGGCGCTGTCGCGTGCCGTAAGTGCGGACGGATACAGGCGTGGGCACAGACTCAAGATCAGAGGCCGACTAACGCGAGAATCTAGTTCGACCATTGTGAGCATTTGAGATGCCTGAGAAAGGGACCGTGCATTTCAATCTGTTCTCCGTACCTCTCGAAAGCTGCCCGCAACGTTCGCAAGCTGCACCGAGCGGCGCGATATACCGCCTGGGGTGTCGTCCAAGGAGCCAGCGAAGTTTGTCCACAGGTTCCAGGCCGACGAGAATTTCTAACTTGGCCCACGAGAGGGTGGTTTTGAGCTGAACCTCCAGGTACTTATTGAACTCGGTCAAGTACCTCGGTGTTCGTTCCTGACTTTCCCGCAAGTATTGTTCGTGACGTTCAGTAGACAATTGGTCGAGTATCTTTCGCAGAGACTTATTCTCGGCCAGCACCATTTCGCGGGTCTTACCTTCGGCGGCTAGAGCAGCTTCAGGTGTTGGAGTGCGTCTCTTCTCCTCCTGGAGTCTCAGTCTGTCCAACTGAATTTGTGGGTCAGGCCAACGGCGGCCCTTGTTGCAGTCGAGATGAACCACGAACTGGCCCGACAGTTTGACCTCCTCCCTCGCCGCAAACGGCGCCCGGCAGTGACCCGCAGTGACCGCTGATAGGGGTTATCCACGTTTGACGCGGGTCGGACGAGCGACGGCTTAGGAACCAGCGCCGCTTGTCCGCTGGCTCCAGGGCAACGTAATCCCTTTCACGCGCCAGCTCCTGAGCATTGTCTAGCTTGCGCGAGAGCGCTTCACTCTCCTCTATCAGACGTTCTCGCAATTCCCTAGGGGTATCGGGTTGGACCAAATTCAGCCTGCACGCTTTCGATCTTCTCCCTCAGCCATGTGCCTTCCACAATCAGCATTTCGCGAGTTTTTCTGCGCTCGGCCGCCTGTTCTTCCATTTGACGCCGCACGGCTTGATAGTGAGGGGTTGTCATTACCGAAACTGTGCCATAACCGCGGGCTTTCAGCCCTGCTCAAATTGAACGGTCAGCGTCTACCATCGGTCCGAAGTGACTCTTTATCGGATCAAGGACGGCACCGACGAGAACGGAATCGTGGGCACGGTTGCACCCGGGCATTCTCCTTCCTTGACATTCATTTTGACGCGGAACATGCTGATAAACGGCGATTGGGGGAACCACCATGAGCGACGAACGGGTAAGCCGCTGGATGGGGCCACTCGGCCTCGTGATCGTGATCGCGATATTTATCGGGTTCGGCCCTCTGGGTGGTAACGCACCGGGCGAGAACGCTTCAGGTTCGAGCGTCGCTGCCTATTACAACGCCCACGTGACAACGAGCTGGGCTTCGATCTATGTCGTGGGGTTCGGGCTGGCGCTATTGATCTTGTTCGTGAGCCAACTCCGCACGGTGCTGCGCAAGGCTTCCGGCGAGCAGACCTTCTGGCCCAACGTCGCCTTTGCTGCGGGCCTCCTGCTGGTGGCCGCAGTCATCCTTGCCGGCACGTTCCAGATGGTCATCATCCTGGCTTCTCACAATCGTGAGTTCGCCATTGTCAAGCAGGCGAATTTCATCAGCGACAATAACGAGCTTGGCTTTATCTTCGGCATTGCTCTGTTGACGTTGGCAACCGGTGCATCCATCCTCTTGAACCGCACCACCGATTCACTCCCCAAGACGCTGGGCTGGTGGTCGCTCTTCGTGGGCGTCGTCGCCTGCCTCGGACCTATCGGGTTCTTCGCCTTCCTGTTTGGATTTCCTATCTGGCTCATTGCCACCGGCTTCGTCATCGGCACCAAGGCGCGGAGATCAGCCAAGGCCGTGCCATCAGGGATGGTTGATTCCAACCTGGCGTAGGGGGATGGGAGCCTTGGCACGCACCTAGCCACTCGGAGTCAGGTGAATCCCCGTGACCTATTAGCTACCGTCGGGCAGTGGACACGTACCGGATCTACGACGGCACCGACGAGAACGGGATCGTCGGCACGGTTGCCCCGGGACTCTTCGCCCAAGGGGGTCGGTGCTGGCGCATGGTCTACGCGAACCCGGTCGGCCACCCGACACACTGCATGATGCCGGTGGAGTGGGTCGGTCGCTGGAGATTCTTGAAGGGCTGGACGAAGGTATGGTCGTGTGAGCGGCACGCCGACGAGCTGATCGGTGCGAGGCGTTTACCAGAAGAACATTTCCCTGGTTAGATACGAAAGCGCCCCGATACCATGCTACGGACGGGGGGGTCCCGAATGGCCTATCGCGAATCGGGTTCTTGGAGTGTCTCGGCGGGCGGCTCCTTCTTTGGGAGCGTCGGGTTCGCCGTGAGTTCATCTATTTCGCCCAACCGAGTGTGGTGGACCGGCACCCCTCGAAGGAAAGTGTGAGGGCGGTACTGTCCGAGTCGCAGTTGGACGGCGCGCTGGCCCCTGTGGTGATCGGCGGGACGATACCTGCTTCGGCCTCCACGGTCATTCGGGTCATCCCCGTCGGCAACAATCCCGTCGCCGCCTCGTTGAGATGAGCACCGCCGAGGAGCTCGAAAGGCTTGTCGCTCTGCGCGACCGGGGTGTCCTCAGCGAGGTGGAGTTCCAAGCCGAGAAGGCCCGCGTGCTCGGGCACTCGTCGGCAGCTGCGGGGCCATCTGCGTCGCCGCCTCCGACCGAGCAGCTTTCGCCTGGGCCTTCTGCCTCCTCGGGGGAATCGACCGCACCGGGGTTCATCGCGTCGCCACTCGGAACACCGGTGCCACCAACCCGTTCGGGCGGCGGCAACGGTGGGGAGAAGCTCCTCACGGGCAAACGTGTCCTGATCGGCCTCGTGATCCTTGCGGTGCTCGGGGCCGGAGCGGGACTGGGTATCGCCCTGACCGGGAAGAGCACGGCAGCGGGCGCCAGCGAGGTATTCCTGCAACCAAAGAACGTCCAAGGCAGTAACCCGTTCACCCCCAACGTCGGCCATGACGTCGCGGTGCCTCCTACGGTGTCCGGTGCCTTGACCCCGACGAGCGGCACGAGCCTCGCCTCGTATTCCGGGAACTCGCTCGGCCTCTATGGCGGTACCTTGGACACGTCGAGTTGCAACCCACAACAGATGATCACCTATCTGCAGGCCAATCCCTCAAAGGCCTCGGCGTGGGCCGCCGCTGAGGGAATACCGGTGAGTCAGGTCTCAACCTACATTGGTGGCCTGACTCCCATGACCTTGCGTTACGACACACGAGTCACCAACCATGGCTACGTCGATGGACAAGCCAACGCCATTCCCGAGGTGCTCCAAGCGGGTCAGGCGGTTCTCGTCGACAGCCACGGTGTGCCCCGGGCTCGCTGCTACTGTGGAAATCCGCTGACGCCTCCTGAAGCGGTGGCCGGGTCTCCTACGTATGTGGGCACGCAGTGGACCACGTTCTCGCCGACTACCCTCATCGTTGTTCAGCAGTCAACGACGGTGATCAACAACTTCACGTTGATCAGCAACACGACTGGTCAACTCTTTAGTCGGCCAGCGGGAAGTACGGGCACCTCGGATAGTCCAACACCTGTCTGCAGCACTGGACCGAGTATGCCTGGCGTGCCCGCCTGCTCGCAGGCTTGCTTGTCCTGCCATCCGGTCCCCACGCCGATCCCGACAACGACGACGTCCCCGCCAACGACTTCGCAGCTCGGACCTCCGGTACAACCGAACCCGGTACTGCCGAGTAGTGACCCGGGGTCAGAGGACCAGGCGACCATACAAGCTCAAGCGTGGTGGGCTAAGGACACCAACTACTGCATTACAAATCCACCGGGACAAGCGCCACCGGTCTCGCCGGATACCATTCCCGACAGCGCAGTTACTGTGACCTGGACTTCCTTTACGCCAGACGTGAGTGGCACGGGGGAGGCAGTCACAGCTTCCGACGGCTCTGGAGGCTTCACGGCAGTCTACTCTTCGGGGGCCGGCACCTGGCAGTTTATGTCGGAGGGCAACTTCTGTTGAGAAGCAGTTGACACAATCGACGACGACTACGTGGTGGTCGTGTGGCGAGAGGAAGGCCAGGACGACCGCACACTGTCGACCCATCCTTGGGCCCTGATGGTCAGAGCATCGAAGCCCTCCCTCTTGACGATCCGCACACCACCGGCCGGTGCCCGTTACGTCCCCAGATAGCTGGACGCGTCATGCCTAACGTGTTTCTAAAGGGCTGGACGAAGGTGTGGTCGTGCGATCGGCACGCCGATGAGCTGCCGTGGGCTCGGCGGGTCAGGGTCTGAGCCAACCTCGTCGAGGTCGAGCTTTCGCCCCTTGACCTGCCCGTTCACGGCCGCTACTTCTCTTGACTTTTTGCGACAGTTGGGTAAATTCCTGCTTGATAGAAACAGCGGATTGCGGACATTCAGCTACAGAGCTTCGGCCCCTCTTGGATTGGTTTCGAATGGGAGGTTTTGGCGATGACACTGGAAATGGAATCCGAATCTGGACTGCTCAAAATCGACGTGAAGCGTTCGCGAGACCAGCTGGTCCTCTCTGCTTCAGGCGAACTCGACCTGGCAAGTGCGCCCCTCCTCCAAGAGCATCTTTTAGATGCGGTCCAAGCCAAGGTGGGGGAAGTGGTGGTCGACCTGGAGCGCACCACCTATATCGATTCGGTGGGGTTGGGTGTCTTGGCGACGGCGCACAGGCGGCTGGCGACGAGTGGTGGCGAGCTCATCATCCGCTCCCCGTCGACGCAAGTAGTGGACTTGTTTGAGATTGCGGGACTCTCCGGCCATCTGAACCTAAAGCCATAACGCAGGCCCGGTTTAGGCCGTCTCTCGGGTGGGGTATTGAACAAGCCTCAGGAGGTCCAAGGCACTTCGGACTGCCTTGTAACCTGACTGCTAGAGCCCGGGAACCCGACGCCCGGGTTCTAGCGCGTAGGCGGCTAGTTGGGCATCATGCTCCGCGCACCGACCCAGAGCCGACCCCGGATCCGGGTCGGGGAGCCCCTCGCACGCTTGCATCTCTTCGTGGTCGTCGTCGTACACGTCGGCCCAGCAGCTGGAGTAATCGGCCCAGGTGTCTGACATTCTCGCTTGGTCCGGTGGCACTAAGCCTCACCCATCACCGATGATGCACACTTCGTTGGGACAGCCGCCCTCAACCCTTACGGGACGGCCACCCTCAACCCTGATGACCGAGGACCAGGGTGTCCCGCAGGTAACGCAAAAGCCCGCCGAAAGGATGGCGTCGAGAATGTCGCTGCCCTCACCTTGGTCGAACACCATGGCCCAACGGTATCGGCTAGGGCTCCGCGTAGCGGTTTTCGTCGCTGAGGATCCGACTCGACACGATTCGCCACTCCTTGCCGCAATGGTGGCATCGCAATAGCTCAGGTTCACCCCGAAACGCTCCGCTGGAAACCCGCACTGCGAAATCGTGACCGTGCTGCCCACACTCCCATTCGCGCACCTGCGAGCGGTCCCATCCCACAGGCGTGGCGGTCTCCTGCCCCAAACTGGGTCGTTTGTTGGTCACGCCTTAAACGCTATCCATTTCCGTAAGGAGCCGAGGCTTCGGCCGTTACTCCCAATGGGGCGGGCCGCTTGTGCCCCGCTCGGCACTATTCCCCCGCTGAGCGCGGGTATGAGCGGACTGCTTTCGGGGTGGGTAGTGTCCCGCTCCGGGCCTGCCGGCAAAGGAGATGAAACCCCACAGCCCCGGGCGGGACGATGGACGCAGGGCTAAGGGCAACCAGCCCTGGCGCCCGAGTCCCAATCTAATGGCGTCAGTGAATGAGACGGTTTCGGCCCTCTCGTTCCGCGTCGGGGGGTGATCTGGCCAAGGACCGTACCCGATGCTCCTATGGATGATGTCAAGTCCTTTTGAGGGGATTTTGGGAGTAAAGACAGCGGACAGACCAATGAAGGGCCACGTGTCGCACGGGCAAGCTCTTATCAAGTCACGCGTCTTCAAGAGTCGGTGATCCCGGACCATGGACCGGCATATCGGGTAGAGGTCAGCCCCGCGGGGCGACAGGCGAACGGAGAGCCAGGTCCATGGTCCGGGGATCTAGGCGCGAGGCAGGTAGCGGTAGACCTCGCGGGCGACGTAGCGCTTGAGCATGCGGATGGCTTCTTTCTTGGAACGACCGTCTTTGACGCGGCGTTCCATGTAGGCCTGGGTTCTCGGATCAGACGCGAGCCGGGTGATCACGATGTGCCACAACGCCCGGTTGGCTTGGCGGTCTCCACCGCGATTGAGCCGATGGCGAGTGACCTTGCCCGAAGAAGCTGGCAATGGTGAGACCCCGCACAGGTGCGCCCAGGCGGCTTCTGAGCGCACACGATCAGGATTGTCACCGGCGGTGACGAGCAAGGCGGCCGCGGTGTCGATCCCCACGCCATAGATCGCCAGCAGTTCGGGGGCGGTGGCCACGAGGAGGGGTGTGATCATTGCGTCGAGCTGGTCGATCTCGTCCTCGAGGTCTGCCACCCGATGGGCCAACGACGACAGGGAAGCCTTTGTGGCCGCGGTCACCGGGTCTGCGGAGCGGGTGGGCCGCAGTCCTTGGGCGACCGAGACGAACTTCGGGATCGGGAGACCCTTGAGGCGGTTCTGCAGCTGGTCAGGGGCGCTGTAGGTGAGTTGGCGCATCTGGGTGAGTGCCTTTATCCGTGACGCCCGGGCGGAGCGTTTGGCCACGACCAGGACCCGGATGGCCTCGACCGAGCCATCCCTACTCTTGGCCTGACCATGAGCCCGTGGGCTTGACCCGCTTTGACGGACAGATTAATTATGCCGCTTGAGTGTCGTTGTGTGCGGAGTGGTTCCTTCTCCTTTCTTCGTAGGCGACCGGCGTGAGATTGCCAAGCGAGCTGTGCAGGCGTTGGCGGTTGTAGAACACCTCGATGAATTCGAAGATGGCCCGGCGGGCCATGACTCGTGTTGGCCACCCTTGGCGGTAGATGAGCTCCTCTTTGAGGGTGGCGAACCAGCTTTCGGCCACCGCGTTGTCCCAACATTGCCGAGGCCGGGAGAGCGACTGGACGATTTCGTGGTCGGCGAGGAGCTCGCGGAACTTCTCCGAGGTGTATTGCGAGCCGCGGTCGGAGTGAAAGATCAGCCCCGCAGCGGGACGGCGTTGCTCGATGGCCATCTCGATGGCGTCGCAGACCAGGTCGGCCCGCATGTGATCGGCCATGGCGAAGCCGACCACCCGCCGGCTGGCCAGGTCGATCACCGTGGCCAAATACAGCCAGCCCTCCCAGGTGCGGATGTAGGTGATGTCGCCGCACCAGGCGGTGTCGAGCTCGTGGGCCTCGGGGGCGAAGGCCCGCTTGATCAGGTCCGGGGCCAGCGAGCCTGCGTCAGGGTCTGGGATCGTCGTCACCTTGAACCGGCGCTTGCAGCGCCCGACGAGACCACGGCGCACCATGAGACGGGCCACCCGTTTTTGCCCGACGCAGATGCCCACCTGGGCCAGCTTGGTGATGATCCGGGGCGCCCCATAGGTCCCTCGGCTCTTGGTGTAAATGTCGACGATCTTGTCGGCGAGGTCGGCGTCGGAGAGATCCCGGGCCGAGGGGATGTGCTTGGACCACTCGTAGTAGGCGGAACGGGAGACCTTGAGCAGCACACACGCCGTGGCGACGTTGCCGTCCTGCTCAGCCTTCTCCGCCTCGATGAACGGGTACACGTTCATCGGGTCTCCTTGGCGAAGAAAACTGTGGCCCGCTTCAAGATGTCACGCTCTTCTCGCAGGACCCGGTTCTCTTTTCGGAGTTGGACCAGCTCGGAGTGCTCTTCGCTGGTCATTCCCGGTCGGCGGCCGGCATCGATGTCAGCCTGCGCCACCCAGCGGCGGACCGCACTGACCGTCAGGCCGAGATCGCTTGCCACCTCGGAGATCGACTTGCCGCTGGTGCGGCACAGCTCGACCACCTCCGCTTTGTACTCATCGGAAAACGACCGCCGTGGCCGCTTTCTCTTCTCCTCCATGGTCTCCATTTTGGACAGCCTTCCGGGACTTTGCAGCCCGATCGTGGATGTCCGTCAAAACGGGGGAAGGCCACCGGCCTGACTGCGCAGCTCGGGCGGCTTCGACCGCGTCGAGGGGATCGGACTTGCCGCTTTGACGCCGGGACTGGCGATTCTGGCGGTCCACTTCGACGACGTGGACCCCGGCTCGGACCAGGTGGCGGGCAATGCCGGCCCCATAGGACCCCGTTCCCTCGACCCCAACCTTGCTGATCTCACCGAAAGCTTCGAGCCAGCTCAGCAGGTCCGAGTAGCCCTCAGGGTCGGCGGAGAAGGACGCGGTCCCAAGCAGGCCGCCGACCTCGTCGAGCACGGCGGCCACGTGGACCTCGCCGTGGGTATCGATGCCGCCAGTGACGGTGCGCGTTGCTTCTACGATGGTCATGCCATCCCTTCCTTTCCTTAAGCGGTTGAGGGGTGGCGCGGCCGTCCCGAGAAGGAGTGACGGTGTAGGTCGATCTGGTCTCAACAGACCGGCCCATCACCCCTCTGGAACGGGGCACGCCGCGCCCCATCTGATGTGCCGGAGTCCCGGTCGACGGGATGCGGACGCCATGACTCGTCCACCTGATCTGAAGTCAGACCAGCGACTCCGGTGCTCCCGAAACCTACTGACGACCAACCATTGTGTGGACCCTCACGGGAGCTCAACAACATCATTGGCGATCGGGGGCAGACTGCCGAGCTGCAGGAAACCAACCCGTAGGATCTCTGTAATGAACCGATCGATCCAAACAGCGCTCCGAAAGCTCACGCAAGTGACAAGGCCAATCGCCATGCGATCAGCCGGGACCGAACGATCTACCACTTCGGTTGTCCGTCACATCGGACGCCGTTCGGGCCGGAGCTACGCGACCCCAGTCGTTGCGGTTGAGCACGACGACAGCCTTCTGATCGCCCTCCCGTATGGCAAAGGGACTGATTGGATGAAGAACGTCCTGGCCAATGGGACTGCGACCGTGGTGACCCATGGGCAAACATATGCAGTCGATCAGCCGCAGGTCATCCCAATGACCGAGGTGACGCGGTACTTCCGTCCAAAAGAGCAGAAGCTCCACCGGCGATTCGCAGTCGACACCTGCCTACGGGTCCATCGCATGGCGTCCTAGAGCCCACAAGCGACTGGAAGTTCCGATCGAGGGAGGGGCTTCGACCCTCTCGTTCCGCGGCCCAGCTCGGGGGTTGTCGTCGCGTCGTGCTCACGACCGGCACGAGGCCGATCGTGGCTGGCCAGGTGAGGTCAGCCGTTGGTCGAGCAGGCGGTGGTCAGCTTGGCGAGCCGGGCGTTCACCTTGTTCTCGCGGTTTTGGACCACGGTGACCCGATTGGCAATGCGGTCGGCGGCCGCCGTGTTCCCCGCAGCCTTGGCCTTGGCCTCGGCGGCCTGGGCCTTGGGCAGAGCGGCCGCGAGCCGGGCTTCCACCTTTTGGACATGGGTCTGGATCTGAGGGAGGAGCGAGCACACGGTCGTCGACGACGTGATCGCCGCCCCCGTGTTGCCCGTCGAGCCCGTCGACGCACCGGCCACCCCGGCGAGTCCCAGCGTCAGCGCGCCGGCCACTGCAGTCCCTGCGATGATCTTACGAAACATGGTCTTTCCCCTTCGACTGGCGTGCGCCCCTGTGGTGCACCTGCCCTCGTTTGACGGCACTCCCTACTCTGAGACCCGGATGTGAGGAGACTGTAAGGCACGTATGAGGGAACGGGCCGCTTCCTAAGAGCAGGTGAAGAATCGGTATCAGGGAGCCAGCGACTAATCCACAGATCGGTGTCCCGGTCCTGCCCCGTCGTGCCGGACTGTCCCAACGAGCTAGTCGAGTCCGAATTGGTGTCGCTGCGCGCGGTCGTCAACCCTCTCATGGGATTGGAGGACACCCTGGGTTGCTGCGCTGGTGCGTCGCCTTCGTATATCTGGTGGCCAAACAACCGCCCGAAGGAGACCCAGACAACGTTCCCGGAGCCCTACCGTCGCGGGACCTCCGGCAAAGTCGGGAGCGGCGCCCGATGGAGCAGCCGGTCGACCAGCGCGCTCGCCGAGCCCTCCTCCTCGACCGCCTGGTGGATCACCCAGATCAGAGCTGGGAGCGCCCAAAAGTCCCCACAGATCCACAGGATCCCGGCCCCGATCTGTTTGACCACCCACTTGGCCGCCCTCGTCGTGAGCATGCAGCCCTTGGCGGCGATCCGATGGTCCGAGAGGGTGAACGTTCTCTGCGTGCACTCGGCGTTGGGGCAGATGAGCCGGTGCTTCTTCCAGCGGATGGTCATCGGCACCCCACCGAAGGGCAGGTCGACGTAGGAGACCACCGGGCGGTCCTTCACCCACGCCCGGGCCCTGCACTTCGGGCAGAGGGGATCACTGACCTGCTGTTCGATCGTGATCTCACCGGCGGGACCCCGCCGGGCATAGGAGAGGACGCGAACGTCCTTGAGTCCAACGAGATGGGAAACGATCTCGTTAGGATCGACGTACACAGAGGCGTGGAGGATCTTCTTTTTCACACATTGAGACTGAAGCGCCTCTGTGCTTACGCGGTGGATACCCGCTGATCCTCAGGGCCTCCTGCTCACGAGGTCGTCAGACCCCGCAGAAACCGGAGGACCCCGCATAACGCGCTCTTGCAAACATCTGGTGACAGACCTGCTTGTCACCATTTTGTCACCGCTTACTCAAAGCGCGGCTCAAACGACCCAAGGCACGCGCCGAACACCCCATGCCTAACCTGACGGTCGTGAACGTGCGATGACACTGGACCTGATCGTCTTATGGGTGGTCGTTTTTGCGATTTGGCGATGGAGGAAGTGGCACCGCGACCCGGTTGCTATTGAACGAATGGAACGCAGCTTTTGCGTCTACTGCCGGTCCTGGTTGAAGCGAGGCGCCGTCGCCTGTCGGAAGTGCGGACGGATACAACCGTGGGCACAGACGCAAGATCAGGGTGCTCCCAGTCGCAGCGGAGACGCCATAGGGACGGCGGCTGCTTACCATCCTGTCGGGGATTCACTCTGACCCTGTCGGGCAAGAAGCATTGAGCACTTCGTGCCAACTTGGGGAGGGTCAGGTGAATCCCCCCATTCAAGGCGGACTACCCACTGACCTCGTTCGTAGCGCGGGGTCTGGGCGACCACGAAGCGAGGCTGGCAGCAAGCGCGCAAGCAGAGAAACCCGCTGCTCTCCCGAACCTTACCTAGAGAGACCTCTACTTCGGGCCGCAGCCCTGAGCGACCACGAAGCGAGGCTTGTAGCAAGGAAAACAAGGAAACCTTGCTCGTCCGAACCTATAGCGGTCTGGCCGTTGCAATATCGGCACTTCTTTTCTAGTGATCAGCAAAAGATCGTTGGGTTAAACAATCAGTGTGCTCTCAGGTTCGGACGAGGCCGTGGGTCGAGCGATGCTCGCCACCATTGCCTGGGGAAATGCCTGCGAGGCTCTTGGTCACGCCAATGGAGTTGCCGAAACACAACCCTCTGAGCTTTCTCTGGCGCGAGCGGACGCTGCGTGCGCCGAGATGTGCAGAACTCGTGAAGCCTTCAACGAAGCTTTGACAGATGTCGGGTTAGGACCGTTTCTCGCGGACGCCGAGCTGATCCCTTAAGCGCCGAGAGTTCTCGCTGGTGCATCGCGCACAGCCCTAGCGCCGACTCCGGATCAGGGAGCGCCTCACAAGCTTGCATTTCTTCGTGGTCGTCGTCGTACACGTCGGCCCAGCACCCGGAGTAGTCGCTCCATGTGTCGGACATCCGCGCTTGGTCCGGTGGCACTTAGCAGCTACTCGCCAGCAGGCCCACTTCGGGCTGGGCCGGGCGCCATGATGTCATTGCACAGGGCCACGCACTCGTTGCAGATGTAGACACGGTCCGGACCCGCGACGATCTTCTCCACGTCGTCCTGTGACTTGCCGCAGAACGAGCATTTCACCCGACTGGCCACTGTGGAGATTCTAGTTCTCGCGGACCGCGGAAACCTCCGGGCGCTGCCGTCCGGGCCGACACACTCTACCCAACGCGGACAGGACAGGGACGGACGCTGCTTACCATCCGCCTGGGTCCACCCTGGCCCCTGGTGTGGCCCTTGCGAGTCGCATCCCCGGCCACTTCGGGACGTCGGGGTGGACCCCGATACGCATTGGCTACCCTCTCGACCATGACCGAATTCGCGATCTACGGTGGCGTTGACCATCGCGGGACGGTCGGCAAGGTGGCCCCAGGGCTATTCGCTCAGGAGGGTCGGTGCTGGCGGATGGTCTACGAGAACCCGGTCGGTCAGAGTGGGCACTGTATGGAGCCGGTGGCGTGGGTTGGGCGGTGGAAGTTCCTGAAGGGCTGGACGAAGGTCTGGAGCCGCGAGCGGCACGCCGATGAGCTTGTCGGGGCTAGGCGCTGGAGGACAGCAACTCGTCCCGATGAGATTCTCAAGCTCCTCCGTCTGCGCACGGAGCTGGATACGCGTTGTTCCATGTCGTGCCAGATCTCGCTCCAGACTGCTAGAATTCTTTTGGCTTATCCCCCTCCGGTTCACCCGAGATCTCGTTCAGCTGTCGATGTTGAACATCAGCACTTCGGATTGCCAGAGACGCGGACGACGGCGGATTGCTTCGGATGCCAGCGCCTCCATGTTCGCCCCGATCACGTTCGCCCCGATCTGACTCTGCTCTGCAGGAGCAAGGCCCGTAGGGACGACCCGGTTGGACAATCGAACCCGGGCCATGAGTCCGTACGGCGAGTCGGAGACCCCGCGCGGCAGTCAGACCTGTCAGTTCTTCACCGTGATATTGACGCCCGAGCTTAAGGTGCTCCCACCCGAGTTGAAGGCCACAGAGGACAACACGTACGAGCCGTTGGGAACATTTGTGGTGTTCCAGATGCACGCGTACCCGAAGATGGTCGGCGTAGTCGTACAGAGTATCGGGCCGTAAAAGCCGTAGACGCCGCCGAAGATCTGGAACTTGACACTGGTGGCGTTCGAGGCGGAGGCATCAAGCAAGGTCGATCCGGACAGCGTCGCCCCATTGGAGGGGAGGAGAACGCTCGGCGCCGGCGGTGCATTATTGACGGTGATGTTGACGCCCGAGCTTAAGGTGCTCCCAGCCGAGTTGGAGGCCACAGACGCCAAGACGTACGAGCCATTGGGAACATTTGTGGTGTTCCAGTTGCACGCGTACCCGAAGTAGGTCGGCGTGGTCGTACAGAGTATCGGGCCGTAAAAGCCGTAGACGCCGCCGAAGATCTGGAACTCCACGCTGGTGGCGTTCGAGGCGGAGGCATCAAGCACGGTCGATCCGGACAGCGTCGCCCCATTGGAGGGGAGGAGTGCGCTGGTGGCCGGAACATCGGTCAACGGTGGCACCATGGCATCCATACCCTGACGCAGCGCGTCCACCGATACCGGCACGTCGGCAACTCGGTAGGAGAAACTACCCGGGTACGTGATCGTGATCTGGGGGACGCCCTGCGAGTTCAGTTCAGTCATGAAATCGTTGGCGCCCCACGAGATCACCCAGTCCCCACCGGGGAGCTTGGTCACGCTCCCACAACAATTAGCCGTTGACGTTCGGGGGTCGGTGACCTGCTCCACTTCGGTGGCGGTGTTGGTGGACGTGTCGATCGTAAAGCGCAACGCACGCGGTTGGCGGTTGGCTCTCGTTCCGTTGTCATGAACGGTCAGCGAGCCATCGGGTTGAAGGCGAGCGAAGTGTTGGCCCGAAAAGAGTTGAGCATTTTGGTCACCGACGACATTCAGGCTCTGGGGCGTGGTCGAACCCCCTAGCTTCCAGGTAATCGCTCCCGTGGCCATGTCGATCCGGTAGACGGCATCGAAGTGGCGGGCACTGAAGATGATGCCCCCATTGCCGTCATAGAGGATCGAGTTCATGTGAACGACATCGGGGAACTGATCGCGCCAGTTTACGTTCGCCGTGGCTACGTTGATGTGGTCGGCGACACTCCATTGCCAGACGATCTGATTGGCGGGGTTCAGTTCAACGATGACGTTGTCGGTGATCGTCGATTGGGAGGAGAGTCCCCATGAAGACAGATCGACGCACTGGGTTGGATCAGCCGGGCAGTTGCGAGTCACGTCCATGATCCCCAGGTAGTTGCCGTTGGGAAGCTGTTGAAGATCGTGAAAGTCGAGGGGGTTACTCCCACCACCCAGTGTCAATTTTAGGGTCCCGTCAAGGCCCCGCAAAGAGTACGTGCCCAACAAACCGTCCGAATACGCGATGGTCGAAGGGTCGATAAATTTGGCGTCAAACGGTGCGAAGGCGTCACCGTCCCGTACCACCACACGGGCACGCCGTCGGTGTCGAACACCACCGAGTAGGGAGAAAGAGTGAGAAAGTAGCCGTTCGCCTGTTGGGGTTGACCGGTCACCGCTGCGGAATAGTTGGGAAAGTCGCTGGGAAGGCACCGAACGAAATACGAAGTGGCCCCGTTGGTGATCTGAAGGCCTTGACCGGCGACGAGCGGGAGATTCACGTCAACTGGGTTTGGGAGTGAAGTTCCCCCGACCGTCACCTGACCAGATCCGGTGGTCGTGACATTGGTGCTTGGTGAACCAGTACAACGGACCGCATAGTTGAGGATCGCAGGATTGAACGGCGGGTCGAGCGGTGGGTTAGTGGTTATTGAAAAGGCAGGCGGGGCCGCCGTTGCCGGTGCGGGTTGAATGATCGCATTCGGAAGAACGAACAAACTCCCCAACATTGCCATCACGGCGAGAACCAAAACTGCACGGACAGTCGCCTTCACAGTTCCCCCCGCCCTTCGTACCGACTCTTCAGGTCTAACACTGACAACACAGATAGCTACCAGGCCCTAACAGTTCCCTAACAATTGAACGTTAACTGTGAGACGCCTGGGTGGATGAAGTTGGTGACTCGACCGGGCGGCGGCGGGTGCGACCGTAAAGGCCAGTAGTAATGCACCGGTTCCAATCGCCATCGTTGGAATCTTGATCGTCTTCATCGTTCCCCTCCATGGAGTCCCAGTGGATGCCTCCGAGGAACCTCTTTGACCCAAGGAAATCGACCGCGCTTCATCAAATTTGTGTACGGACTTGATATGCGACGTGCTGGTTGGCGACATCACAGTCGTGAGAGCAGGCCTATCCCAATGGGTGCCGGACTGGGCACCCATTTCTTCGAGGTCATTCCGCGTGGCCCACCCCGAGCCCCCCTCCCCCGCCCCGCCCCTCCCGGTTTTCGGGTGGGGCCGGGGTGCCGTTGCCGTGCCTGCCGTGCCCGGTTGCCGCGGGCCCTTTCGTCGTCGCGCGGCGTCGTGGCTCCTCTCTCCCCGACAACAGTGGTGACACCAAAGAAGGAGAGGGCACGGGGAACGGCCGGAAGGCGGACAGGGAGCGAGGAGCCGCCCCACCAAGGGCGAGCGACGAGCGACCAAGGTGGGTGGGGAGGCGACGAGTGCCACAGTTCGCACATCGGGGATAGGTGCCCGACATGTGATCTAGGTGGGTGGGATCTCGAACTGATCCATCAACTTGATGACCCGCTGCTTGATCTCATCGCTGATGTGAGCCCGTCACAGCAGCTCTTCCATGAGGTCACGAACCCGCCGATCGATGTCATCGACGATGGGCCGGACTGCATCGACGGGCTTGCCCGGCGGATCTTCGAGCTCCCAGTCGAGGTAGCGCTTGCCGGGGTAGACGGGGCAGGTGTCGCCACAACCCATGGTGACGATGACGTCGGCCTCCCGGGCCGTCTCATCGGTCAGCGGCTTGGGGAACTCCCGGAGCGGTCGAGCCCCCGCTCCTCGAGGACGGCGACGACCGAGGGATTGAGCTGGTCGCCGGGCTCGGAACCGGCCGAGTCGACCTCGATGCGCCCGTCGGCGTAGTGGTCGAGGAGGACTCGGGCAGCCAGGCTGCGACCGGAGTTGTGGATGCAGAGGAACAGCACCACCGGCTTGTCGCTCACTGGGCTCCTTCCAGGGTGGGTTGCGCGGGCGGCGACGAGTAGTGGCGTCTCGCCCACAGGGACACGTAGACGAGGCCGACGAGGACGGGGACCTCGATGAGGGGGCCGACGACGCCGGCGAGCGCCTCGCCGCTGGTGACGCCGAACACACCGATGGCAACGGCGATGGCCAGCTCGAAGTTGTTGCCCGCCGCGGTGAACGACAGGGTGGCGGTCCGCTCGTAGGGCAGGCCGATCGCCCGCCCGTAGGCGAACGTCCCGAACCACATGATGGCGAAGTAGGCCAGGAGCGGAAGGGCGATGCGGGCCACGTCCGCCGGATGCGACGTGATCGTGTGGCCCTGGAGGGCGAAGAGGATGACGATCGTGTACAGCAGCCCGTAGAGGGCGAAGGGGGCGATGCGGGGGATGAGCTTGGTCTCGTACCACTCCCGCCCTCGCCTCCGCTCGCCGATGGTCCGGGTGAGGTAGCCCGCCACCAGTGGGATCCCGAGGAAGATGGCGACGGTCTCGGCGATCCGCCAGATCGACAGCTCGAGCCCGACGGTGTGGAGGCCGAGCCAGCCGGGGAGCACCTTGAGGTAGAAGTACCCGAGCAGGGCGAAGGCCACGACCTGGAACAGGGAGTTGAGCGCCACGAGCACTGCCGCGGCCTCCCGGTCCCCGCAGGCCAGGTCGTTCCAGATGAGGACCATGGCGATGCAGCGGGCCAGGCCGACGATGATCAGCCCGGTGCGGTAGGCGGGGAGATCGGGCAGCATCAGCCACGCCAGGGTGAACATGACCAGCGGTCCGATCACCCAGTTGATGACCAGCGACGACACCAGGGTCCGCCGGTCCCGGGTGACCGTCCCCAGCTCGTCGTAGCGCACCTTGGCCAGCACCGGGTACATCATCACCAGGAGGCCGATGAAGATCGGCAGCGATGTCCCCGAGGTCACCTGGACCGCGTTGAGGTGGGTGTTGAGGCTGGGGATGGCCCGCCCGAGCACGAGGCCGAGCGCCATCGCCAGGATGATCCAGAGCGGCAGGAACCGGTCGAGGAACGACAGGCGGGCGATCGACCGGCTCGACGTGCTCCACCTCGACCGGTGAGCTGCTCGGAGGCGACCTCGCTCACCCGTGACCTCCGCTGGTGCGGCGTCGGTCGATCAGCAGCACGAGGTCGAGCCCGCTGCGGCATCCGACCGTCTCGGGCGCGGGTGCTGCAGCACGCCGACTCGCCAGGCGCGGCCGAGCGCAGCTGGCCGGCCGGCATCTCGGTGTCCGACAGGACCGTGTAGATCTCCCACGGCTCCCCGCCGGGGCCGTCCACCCACACCTTGTCCTGGACTGCGTAGCAGCACGACGTCTCCTCCTCCAGCGCCGTGGCCAGGCCCTCGCCGGCCAGGCGGGCCTGGGCTGCGGACACCTCGTCGGTCGTGGGCACCTCGACGCCGAGGTGGTTGAGCGTCCCGGGGTCTGGTTGGCGTCCTCGATGAGGACCAGCTTCAGCGGCGGGTCGGCCACTGGCGAAGTTGGCGTAGCCGGGGCGCACCTTGGCCGGCTCGGTGGCGAACAGCTTCGAGTAGAAGTCGATCGCCTCGTCGATGTCGGCGACGTTCAGGGCGAGCTGGACACGGGACATGGTGACCTCCTGATAGCATTGACTATGTTCGATGCGTTAATATAGATGATGCATCGAGGGATGTCAATGGATGAGGTGACCAGTGAACAAATCGACCTCCACAATCGTCACACGTGCCCCTGATCAGTGCTGTCCGTCGGTGCTGGCGGCACCTCTCGATGCGGCGGATGCGGCGGAGCTGGCAAGCGGGTTTAGCGCCCTGTCCGATCCCGTTCGGCTCAGGGTACTGTGCATGCTGGCGACCTCACCTGAGGGCGAGGTCTGCGTCTGCGACTTCGTCGATCCGCTGGGCAAGAGCCAGCCGACCATCTCCCATCACTTGAAGATCCTGGGCGAGGCGGGCCTCGTGCAAGGTGATCGGCGGGGAAAGTGGGTGTGGTACTCACTCAACCGGGATCGCCTTGCTGGCCTCCAAGCTGCCATCGACACCTGAACTCGCTTGAAGTCGAGAGTATCGCCACAACCAAGCACACTTGGCTGTCCCACCTGTCCGGCCTATCCCATGTCGCGGGGCTGGTGGCACGATTCACGGGCTCCGTCTAGGACGGTCGCGTAACCAATTCCCGTAACTGACCCCAATACATGGGGTTGGGCATAGTCTTGCCAGTCCGGTATGACGATGCCGTTGATTTGGTACATCCAGTGGCTTCCAGATTTGGACAAGTTAAATTCCCGCTAGTTGGGCGGGTTCAACCAGTCATCGCAATTAGCTCGGCGAGTTTCTCCGATGGTTTCAGATATCCGAGGGTCTTGCGGGGACGGCCGTTGAGCAGGGCTGCGATCCTGGCCAGATCCTTGGCGCTGTGGCTTGAAAGATCAGTTCCCTTGGGAAGGAATTGGCGCAGTAGCCCGTTGGTGTTTTCGTTCGATCCTCGTTGCCAGGGGCTGTGGGGGTCACAGAAGTAGACCTGGACTCCGGTCGAGATCTTGATGTCAGCGTGTCGCGCCATCTCCTTGCCACGATCCCAAGTCAGGGTCTTGAAGAGTGCGGCCGGCATGGTCTTGATGGCCTTCTCCATTGCCGCTTGCACCGCGGTGGCCTCATGGCTGTCGGGAAGGTGGAGCAGCATCACGTAGCGGGTCTGCCGTTCGACGAGGGTCCCAACCGCGGACCGATTGAGCGACCCGCAGATGAGGTCACCTTCCCAGTGGCCTGGGACCGCACGATCTTCGACCTCAGCTGGTCGCTCGGAGAGGGTGACCATGTTGGGCAACACGCCCTTGGGTCGATTGCGACCTTGGTGCCGCCGGCGCACCTGACCCGAACGAAGACATCGGGCCAGCTCACGGCGCAGCTCACCACGTCCTTGGACGAAGAGTGACTGGTAGACCGTCTCGTGGCTCACGTGCATCATCGGATCGTCCGGGAACTCAATGCGCAAGCGCTTGGCGATCTGATCGGGGGACCACCAGGCGCTCAGCCAGGTGCTGACCTGGGCACAGAGTGGCCGGTGGGAGAGCTTGGCGACCTTCGGCCGCCGGGCGGCCCGATACGCGAGTTGGTGGGCCCGCCAGGCCCGGTAGTCCGACGAGCCGCCATTAGCGGCCACCTCTCGAGACACCGTCGAGGGCGAGCGGCCGATGCTTCGTGCGATTGCCGTCAGCGATAGGCCAGCCAAAAGACCGAGGCTGATCTCCTCGCGCTCGGCCAGCTGCAAGCGGCTCGGACCGGGCCGCCAGAGGTCTGGACGAGCCGGGACGACGGGAGTGCGTTCGAGAACCGTCACCACCCCAGGTGCCGTGCACCCAACCTCCCTGGCCACCTGGCGCAGGGACAGTCCCCGCCCTCTCAGGCGATGGATTGCTCGCTTCTGTTCAACGGTCAAATGTGGGGTCATATCCAGCTCCTCGGTTCGGTCGATGCAGCGTCATCGACTCACCGAGTTATTGCAGTGATCCCTTGAACCCGCCCTGTGATTCCCGTCAGCGTTGTTGACGAAGTCGCTGCAGAGGGGTGAGCCCTCCGATGGCCGTGTGAGGTCTGGCTGCATTGTATGAGTCCAACCAGGGACCAAGAGCCTTCATCCGCTGCCCATTCGACGTAAAGAGGGTCTTGTAGGCGAACTCTTCGAGCAGAGTTCGGTTGAACCGTTCTGCCTTTCCATTGGTCTGGGGCCGATAGAGCCTGGTGCGGCGATGTCCGATGCCGAGGTCGACCAGGGCTTTTTTGAAGATGGTCGACGGGGTGTAGTTGCGCGGCATTGTCGGTCATCACCCGTTCGATGGTGACGCCTTCTGAGGCGAAGTAGGCGACCGCATCGCGCACGAACTGGGCACAAGTCGGGGCTTTTTCGTCTTTGAGAGTCTGGACAAAGGCGACCCGGCTGTTGTCATCGACCGCCACATGGAGGTAGTCGTAGCCGACCGGGTTGCGTTTCTTCTCACCAGTCATCCCCATCTCACGCCCGTGCATCTTCCAGCCACCGCCCTCTCGGATTCGGCCCAGTTTCTTGACGTCGACGTGGAGGAGCTCGCCCGGCCGCTCCCGCTCATAACGCACGACGGTACGGGTGGGACGATCGATGAAACTAAGGCGTGAAACCTGCTCGCGTCGGAGCACCCCGTAGATGGTCGATCGTGGCCGGTCGAGGGCATAGGCCAACCGGTGGGGCCCATAGAGGGTCTCGAGCCGGGTGGCCACAATGGTGGCCACCGCATCGGCATCGAGTCGGTGCGGACAGCGCCGGGGAGCCGAGGTGCGGTCCACCAGGCCGGCGCCTCCTTCATCACGGAAGCGCCGCAGCCACTTGTAGGCGGTCTGGCGAGAGACCCCCATGGCCTTGGCGGCATCGGCCGGCTTCCAACCGTCGATCTCCACCCGATTGACCAGCAGTTGCCTTCCCAGCACAGTGAGCTTTGCCCTAGCGTGAGCCACGGGTCCTCCTCTTCGTTTGGTGTTCTTGGTCGAACCTCAAACGATCAGGCAGGGCCCTTATTTGTCAACAACCTTCGTGGGAATCACAGGGCGGGTTCAGGGGATCACTGCAATAACTCGGTGAGTCGATGACGCTGCATCGACCGAACCGAGGAGCTGGATATGACCCCACATTTGACCGTTGAACAGAAGCGAGCAATCCATCGCCTGAGAGGGCGGGGACTGTCCCTGCGCCAGGTGGCCAGGGAGGTTGGGTGCACGGCACCTGGGGTGGTGACGGTTCTCGAACGCACTCCCGTCGTCCCGGCTCGTCCAGACCTCTGGCGGCCCGGTCCGAGCCGCTTGCAGCTGGCCGAGCGCGAGGAGATCAGCCTCGGTCTTTTGGCTGGCCTATCGCTGACGGCAATCGCACGAAGCATCGGCCGCTCGCCCTCGACGGTGTCTCGAGAGGTGGCCGCTAATGGCGGCTCGTCCGACTACCGGGCCTGGCGGGCCCACCAACTCGCGTATCGGGCACCCCGGTCGGCCGAACCGAGCATGATCACGCCGCATCGCCGACACGCCGGTAGGTCGGCCGTGCGGTCTGAATCGGCCGGTGATCTCCGCGACTTGCCTCGAAGCCGATAGGCCCGATCTTTGTGGTTCGGGCAACAGGGGCAGTAAAGGGCGTTCGGGCGGCCTACCGGGTGGTCACACCCGTCGAGACCGCACGTATCCGCGGCCAGGTCGACGCTTGCTCCCATGATCCGCCGCAGGGTTGCCCTGCTCGGGTGGCCTCCAAGCGAGAGACGCTCGACGGTCTTGAGCGGGACTCCATAGAGGCGGGCGAAAGGCCTCGGGCCGAGGCGCGTGACCTCACCTTGAACAAAAGCCGCCGGGTCCCCGTGGTCATGGACCGGGCGGTGCTCACCTAAATTGTCCAGCCCGACCTCGTCGGCATCGATCACGCCCGAGACTCGACCGACCCGACGCACGAGCTCGGGAAACACTGTCACCGACTCGATGGGCACAGCTCTCGGGGGTTTGGACCACAACACCGCCCTGTAGTCGAGGGGTTCGAGGAGGACCGCGCCGACGTCCCGTGGGTCGGTGGTGACCCGATTCCCCGAGCCCGTCGATTGGCCGACCCAATGCAGTTTCCACCACCGCGCAAGGCCCCCTCCAGGGTCGAGGGCCACGGGTGTCTCGTCGACCCCCTTTCGGAGCGGATGCACCGTTGCCTGGACGTAGCGGGTGCCCGAGGTTTGTTTCTACTGGACCCACGTACTTGGCTGCGTCCGAAGGCCGGCCTCTGGTCATCGGTGAAAGCGTGCCTCTCGGCATCCGTGTTCGTAGGCGCGATGCTGGCGGCGTTCGCGACCGTGCCGACCATCGCCTCGGCAACGAGCACGACACCCTACGCCGCCACCGGCTACTTCTCTGTAACGCAGAAGGCCAATGGCGGCTGGACCTTGGTGACTCCTCAGGGTCAGCCCTTTTACGCATCCGGTATTGACACCGTGGCGCCCGATGGCTCAGGAACCGACCAGGTCACCGGTGTCTGCCCCTACTGCGTCACAGTGGCAAATGACTTCCCGAGCACTGCTGCCTGGGCGACGTCGACGGCGGCCCAGCTCCGTTCCTGGGGATTTAATACGATCGGACCCTTTTCCGATGACGCTGACCTCAGGTCGCAGATGCCCTACGAGGTGCAACTTTCGATGGCCAGCGGGGACGACTGGTTTGCTCCGTCCTTCGTCACCAATGCCGACGAGGTGGCCCAGACGGATGTGGCGCCACTGGCCGATGATCCGAACGTCATCGGCTACTTCACCGATAGTGAGCTTGACTGGGGGCCGCTCCTCGGCAGTGGCGCTAACTATGGTGCAACGGCACTTCAGCAATACCTGCAGCTACCGGCCGGTTCACCTGGCCTGGCGGTCGCCCAGCAGTACGTGGGCAACCCCAGCGGGTTCGTGTATGCGTTGGCCACCCAGTACTTCCAGGTGACCACCGCGGCCGTCCGTATGTACGACCCGAACCATCTGATCTTGGGCGTGAAGGCTGAGGGACAAGAGATCGAACCCACTCTCATCAAGGCGGCAGCGCCGTATGTGAACGTGTTCAGTATTGAGGACTACGTGCTCAAGCCAGGACTCGATCAGGACGTGGACCAGATCTGGCCTGCCTACCTTCCCGTTGAGCAGAATCTCGCCGATCTGGAAGCCGTCGCCAACATTCCACTCCTGATCGGCGAGTACTCGTTCATGGCCGACGGCACGGATCCGAACACGGTACCTTTTATTTACGAGGTGGCGAGTAATCAACAACAGCGCGCCAACGAGTACGAGAACTTCATCGCGCCCCTCTACGAGGACACACCGGCACTCGTCGGTGACGACTGGTTCCAGTACGTCGATGAACCAGCCAACGGGCGAGCCGGCGACGGGGAGAACGACGACTTCGGCATGATCGACGTGAACGGCAATCCCTATCCGACGATGGTCGCCGCTACGCAGCTCATGCACAACGTCATTGCCGATCAGACTGGCGACAGCGGTCCAGTGTGCGATTCCTGGGCAACGAGCAGCTCAGGAGTGACGTGCACGGCAAACATGCCATCATTGACGGCGTCACCTCTGACAATCGTGACCACCTCTTTGCCCACGGGTAAGGTCGGCACCAGTTACTTCTTTGGAGGTGTCTATGCTGCGGGCGGGACTCCTGACTACTCCTACACCATCACGCAGGGCTCCCTCCCAGGTGGGCTGACGCTCGACCCGACCAGCGGCATCATCTCGGGTACCCCGACGACGTCTGGGACCTTCTCGCTCACCGTTCAAGCCACCGACTCGGGAGGGTCCCACCCAGTTTCACAGGCCCTCTCCATCTCCGTCGCACCTGGTCCCCCGGCCACCAGCGTGGTATTCCCTTCGTCCGGTGCGACCATTCAGGGAAGTACCTTTCTCGACGCCAGCGCGTCGAGCCAGAGCGGGATCGCAAGCGTGAAATTCGAGATCTCCGGAGGTCCGAACTCTCTTAGCGACCAGTCGATCGGAACGGCAACGGCGACATTCTTCGGCTATCTCGTTTCGCTCAACACCTTGGACTACCCAAACGGGACCTACACCATCCAGAGTGTGGCGAACGATGATCAGGGTCTGTCGACCACCAGCACGCCGTTGAGCGTCACGATCGAGAACCCCCCGGCCACCAGCGTGGTATTCCCTTCGTCCGGTGCGACCATTCAGGGAAGTACCTTTCTCGACGCCAGCGCGTCGAGCCAGAGCGGGATCGCAAGCGTGAAATTCGAGATCTCCGGAGGTCCGAACTCTCTTAGCGACCAGTCGATCGGAACGGCAACGGCGACATTCTTCGGCTATCTCGTTTCGCTCAACACCTTGGACTACCCAAACGGGACCTACACCATCCAGAGTGTGGCGAACGATGATCAGGGTCTGTCGACCACCAGCACGCCGTTGAGCGTCATCATCAACAATATTCCCTTAACGACTACCGTTGTCGGTCCTAGCGCCGGCGCAACGCTCAGGAACGGTTCATTGGTTGATGCGGAAGCCAACGGGGAGTCCGCCATCACCTCGGTCACCTTCGAGCTGAGCGGAAATGGGCTGTCCGACCAGGTGGCCGGGACGGCGACCGGCACGTTCTACGGCTGGTTGGCCTTCCTCAACACGACCGGGATACCGAGCGGCACGTACACCCTCCAAAGTGTGGCCACCGATGCTACCCAAGGTTCGGCGACCAGCGCTGGGGTGGTGGTTGATCTCGCGGAGAATTTCATGATCTCGGAGTGAGCCGACCATCGCCCTCGTAATAGCCAATGTCGAACCTCTGGGGAAGTGGACCGCAAGGTCGTCGACGTGGTGTCTCAGGCCCTGCAGCCAGATGTAGACGCCATCCGTGAATTGCAGTTGGAATAGCCCTTTCACCGATGGTGCCTGACGCGAGATAGGCGCTCGTTACTCACCACTCATCTCGTCCCAATCGGGATCGAAAAAGTCTGTTGGATCAGGCATGTCAAGGCTGTTATCGCCTTCCGTTATCCGATCCGAATGAGCTGCATCGGATTCGTGAACCACAGGTTCCACGGACAGCTTGGCTATGCCAGCGAAGAGCCGAGGAAGGGCTGGACGAAGGTGTGGTCGTGCGAACGGCATGCGGACGAACTGGTAGGTGCGTTTATTAGAAGAAGATTTCGCTGGTTAGGTTCGACAGCGCCTAGATATCATGCCGATGAACGGGGGGGGTTCCGAATGGCCTACCGCGAATCGGGTTCTTGCAGTGTCCTTTGGCGGGTGGCTGCCTTGTTTGTGAGCATTGGGCTCGCCGTGAGCTCATTGGTTGTGCCGTGGGTTGCCTCGACCGCCAGCGCTTCCACGCCGGTGATCACCAGCTACACCGGAACGGGCATCAGCTTTCCGCACGGGATCACCGCAGGGCCGGACGGCGCCTTGTGGTTCACGAACTATGCAAACAACTCCATCGGGCGCATCACGACAGCAGGGGCCGTCACCAACTACACCGGAACGGGCATCAGCGATCCGGACGAGATCACGGCCGGGCCGGACGGTGCCTTGTGGTTCACCAACCGATTCAACGACTCCATCGGGCGCATCACGACGGGAGGGGTCGTCACCAACTACACCGCGACGGGATCAACAGCCCGCAGGGGATCACCGCCGGCCCGGACGGTGCCTTGTGGTTCACCAACGGCAACGGCTCATCGGGCGGATCACGACAGCAGGGGTCGTACCATCTACACCGGAACGGGCATCAGCGATCCGCACGGGATCACCGCGGGCCGGACGGCGCCTTGTGGTTCACGTATGCCGGACGGCTCATCGGGCGCATCACGACGGGAGGGGCCGTCACCAACTACACCGGAACGGGCATCAATGGTCCGGACGGGATCACCGCCGGGCCGACGGCGCCTTGTGGTTCATGAACTAGGGCAACGGCTCCATCGGGCGCATCACGACGGCAGGGGTCGTCACCGACTTCACCGAAACGGGCATCGTCCCTCCGGAGGCGATCACCGCCGGACCGGACGGCGCCTTGTGGTTCACCAACACAGGAACGACTCCATCGGGCGCATCACGACGGGAGGGGTCTTCACCAACTACACCGGAACGGGCATCAGCGGTCCTACGGGATCACGGCCGGCCCGGACGGCGCCTTGTGGTTCACCAACGCGGCAACAACTCCATCGGGCGCATCACCACCGGGTCCTACCCTCCCCCGACAACGAGCGTTCTCGTCCCTTCGAAGGGGGCGACGCTGTCCGGATCGACCACCTTGGTGCCTCCGCCTCGAACGCAACCAGCGTCGAGTTCCGGCTCTTCGGCGGCTCTACGGCTCTAACGCCCCGGTGCTCTGCACGGCCACGCCGACCTACTACGGATGGGTGTGCAACTGGAACACCACGACGGTCCCCAACGGCTCGTATCCCTGTTGTCTGAGGCCTTCGGCGCGGGTGGAAGCACATTCAGTTCGGGCGTCAGTATCACTGTCAATAATCCGCCCCGACTACGACCGTCCTCTCCCTTCGAAGGGGGCGACCTTGTCCGGATCGACCCTCCTTGGTGCCTCCGCCTCGAACGCAACGAGCGTCGAGTTCTGGCTCTTCGGTGGCTCCTACGGTCTCTTCCGGTCACCTGGTCGGCACGGCCACACTCGACCTACTACGGATGGGTGTACAACTGGAACACCACGACGGTCCCCAACGGCTCGTACCCCTTGGTGTCTGAGGCCTTCGACTCGGGTGGAAGCGCCTTCAGTTCGGGCGTCAGTATCACCGTCCATAACTGACCGGTCCGTCTCACCAGCTCCCCCGTCCGCCTTCCAAGCCCCCCCCGCGCCCCCCGCCCCTCCCGGTTCTCGGGTGGGGCCGTGGGCCTGGTCTCGTGCCTGTCGTTGCGCCCGGTTGCGCGGCCCTTTTGTCGTCGCGGGGTGCCGTGGCTCCTCTCTCCCCCAGTTACAGAGTGGGCGCTACGGGACTCGAACCCACGAGCCTCTGCCGTGTGAAGGCGAATCGACACCGCTCACACCAGCGCAAATTGTCTCTGACCGGACATTGACCGTTGGCAGTCTTGTGTTGTTTTGGGCAGTTTTTCGCGAAGTGCCCAGGCCGCCGCCACCGCGACCGGCGGGTCCCCGCGAGGAGGAGAGCCAAGGTGAGTACCCCAAGGATGGCGAGTTCGGGGTAGTAGGCGAATCCCTCATAGGTGAACACCACATGATGGACCCCGGCTTTGACGGCCACGCCGACCACGGCTGGCGCAAGCATCTGCGTGGGTTCTGCCCGTCCGTCAACGGTGACATGCCAACCCGGGTCGTAGGAGGCGGAAAACATGACGATGGCTGGACGTGGGAGGTGCACGGTCCCTGCGGCCACATTGTTGGTGATGTTGAAAGGCTGGGAGGTCACGGTCTTCGTCGTGCCCAGAAGCCGGGCGGCTTCTGACCCACTTGGCGCGGTGGGATCGGCGGCGCCCGATCCGGCAAAGGCCACACTGAGATCCTCGTGGTGCACGGCCAGCGAGGAGTGCAGCACAGCCTCGGTCCGGGTTGCCACATCAGCCCGGTTGGCCGCCACCACGCCGATGGTCTCGACGGTACTGAGGTACCCGTTCGCGGTGATCTCCCAGAGTCGGAAACTTCCCCGCTGCATGACGGAGGAGGCAAAGACAGGTGGCGGCATCGCGACAGGAAGAATGAGGTATCGCACGCCAAAGAGAATGAAATCGCTTGGGTTCGATTGCTGAAACAGGTACTCGGGGTCGGTCATCAGTGATGCCGTGCGCAGGGTATAGCCGATCTCATCGACATCCTGGCTCTCGAGGTACTTGAAGACGGGAACGGCTCCAACGGTGAAGGTCATTCCCCAGTTGGTCGGTAGTCCGGCATACGTACGGCCCTGACCGTGACTCTTGATGTAGGAGATAAGCGGCGCGATCTGCGGACCCTGAATCGATTCCCCATCCCGCTGAATCTCGATTGCTGACGCGTTGGCGTCGTCGTAGCGATGAACCTGGACAAATGCCGGAACGACGGCGGCGACCCCAAGTGCTCCCGCTACTCCGACCAGCAACCAGCGAGTGTTCTGCTGACGAGACGCTCCGTCAATCAATCGACTCGGCGCCCACCGCGTCAATGCGATCACTCCACGAGCACAGCCGGCCGCTCCTTGGCCCGCCAGGTAGAGGCCAGCCAGCTGTGCGCCCATCAAAAAGCGGCGGAAGAAGATGTCGTGAGAAGCAGGGATGACGTTGACCAGCGAGCCGAACGTGGTGCGACCGAAGGCCAACATGAGACACACCACCCAGAGAACCACGAGAGCACGCCCGAGCGGCTCGGACCGCCAACGCCGAATGGACACTGCGAGTCCCAGCGAGCACCAGGAGCGTGATGACCGGGAATCGACCGGCGTCGTAGACCTGGCCGGTGACCAACCACGACAGGATGCGCCCCGCCCCGTAGCCGTTGACCAGAGGTGTGCTTCGCAGCACCTGATTGATGGCCGCCCATTTTCCGAACGCAATGAGGGGTACGACCACCCAAGCCGACGCCAGCAGCGAACAACCAAGGAGAATACCGGCCCGTTGAAGTCGAGACCTGAGGTCGGACGGCACCACAAAGGGCAGGACCACGACACCAAGGAACGCGAGGTACCCGGTTTCGAAGTGCAACGCGGCGGTCAGCGCCACAAGGAGTGCTGCTGGAGCCAGAAACCTCCGATCCCCAATGGCCCGCCAGGTGAATGCCCAGGCCAGCGGCAGCGTCCACGAAGCCCACAGCTGCGCCCATACCCCAAACCCGATCCAGATATATGCCTTGTGTTCATAGCCAACGCCGGGGACGGTCATGAGCAGCGACGACAGGACGGCGGCCGTAGTCGACGCCCACACCCCCATCTGGAGCATGCGACCGGCCGCATAGATGACAAGCGGCCACAGAGCCAGCAAGAGGAACATGGACCAGCGAAAAGCGGCATCGGGACCGACGATCAACCCAGCTAAACCAGTCAACATGGCGCCGAGACTCTGATAGTGCAAAAACTGAGGGGATCCGGCACCGAGGAAGGGAAACCACCCCGTCAGTGGGTTATGACCCGCCTGGATTGCCCGAGTGGCGTAGCGCACCATCTGTTCGTGCAGTGAGGCGTCGTCGAGGTACGAGACTGGGAGAACCGTCGCCCTCAAGTCCCACAGGTTCCAGGCCACCGCCAGACCGAGTGCGACCCACTGCAACCCTTTGCGTGCCGACAGCAAGGGCTGCGGACTGCCCGCTGTCTCAGTAACTGGTCCAAGGACCGCCGATGTCGTCAAAGTGCTGGGCAACAGGCAAGGAGTGTTGTTGGCGTTACCGGATTTTTAATATCAGGTGTTCCCTGTGTTTCCGCTTGTCCCAGTGCTACCGGAGGTTCCTAGGCCGGTGTTCCCGGAGGTGCCTGTGGATCCGGTGCTGCCAGTTTTCCCAGTGTTCCCAGTTTGCCCAGTGTTTCCGGTGTTTCCAGTGTTTCCAGAGGAAGGGCCAGCCACGGGCACCCGGAGTACCACTTTCCACCCTGCTCCAAGAGAGCCAACGCCAGTGTGGACCGACTGTTGCCATTAACCGCGTTGTTATACACGGTGGCGAAGGATTGACCTGAAGTGCTCCCGGTAGGAAGTGAGTCGCACCTTCCAGACTTACAAATCTGACCGGTGAGCCACACCACAGCTTTGTTGCCGCTCTGCGTCACTTTCCCTACCGACATATTCCTGAACGAATAACTGTTAATCGAAGGGTTCGACCGCAATTCCGGCCTCGCATGCTGACCGTTGACTGGGCACCGAGTAGGCGCACAGTTGGGCGTAGCCACGGCTCTGTAACGTGGCGGCCGCCGCGCCGCCGAGGAAGTAGGCGTGGCGTCGGCAGAGGAACCGCTGGACACGAAATACACCACACCGCCAATAACGGCCAAGGCGACAACTGCTGCCGCCACGATGAGACCGATCTTCTTAGTCTGGGACTGATCGGGCGGTGCCGACGCCGGCGTACTCGTCGGCGGCACTACGGGAATCGCGGTAGCAGTCAGTGGAGTGACCGGTAAACCCATTGCCGGGCCGACGGGAATAGTTGGATCCGTAGATGGCGCGGAGGCCACTGCGACGCCGGCGCCTTCTCCGGGCGCCGGCGTTCCGCACGATGAGCAAAAGAGGTCGTCGGCCTCGCCGACTGCGCCACAGCTCGCACACGTCCTCGGGCCGGTACCAAGAATCGGTCATTTCCCCCCCGGTTCTTAAGCAGCGCACGAGTCTAAACACCCGTTCCTGGGAATAACCTGGGAAACTGAGGAAAAACTGAGTAATTCTGCACCTCCCATTGCTCTGCGCCCCGACCTACGGCATGATTCGACGGCACGGGTTGCAGTTGTGCTCGCAAGAGCGAGGGGGGGAACAAAATGGCATCGGTACTTCGAGCGCATCATCGAGGGGCGAAATTCGTTTCGTCGGTCTTCAAAGTCGTGGCGATTGTCATCCTGATCGGCGGGATCATCGGTGGGATCGCGGCTGCGAACACTTCTAACAACGTAGACACCACCTTTGGCAGCACAAGCAGTGGCAGTAGCGGTGGGGCGATCGCAATATTCATTATCATTGCCGCGATAATCAGCGCCGCGTCAGTGCTGTTTTTCGCCTACGTCCTTGATCTGTTGATGTCCATTGACGTCAGTACGGCCGGGGCCGGACCGACGATGGTCACGCCCAACATGCCAACTTCCCCGCCACCGCTCACGGCCACGGCCATACCTACGCCAGCGCCAACCCTCACTGCTACGGCCATACCCACGCCAGCGCCTGCGCCTACTCACGGCTACTGCTACGGCGATGTCCACGCCAGCGCATGCGCCAAAGCGGGCTCCGGTCTACCCAGAACCTGGTTGGTTTCCAGACCCTCATGGAGTAGTACGAGCGCGGTACTGGGATGGTCAAATGTGGACCGACAAAACTCAAATGTAGTTAGAGGTCGATCAAAACCGTCAGGGGAGGGGGTCGAGCTCATCATGAACATGTGTACAGCTTGTGGTGCTGAGGTCAGATCGGGCGAACGCTTCTGCCGAAAGTGCGGTAGTGCGGTCGCTACTTCGGTGGATACCGAGATACCGCCGACCAATCAGGGCGCCCCAATCTCACCGACCGACGAGCGGGCCACTCCGCCGCCTCTTGATGCTCCCGCCTCCCCCACGAACACCTGTCCGAGCTGCGGCTCTGAAGTCAACCCTGGCCAGCGGTTCTGCCGAAAGTGCGGTAGCGCGGTGGCGGCCACCGATTCCAGCTTGGCGACCGCCGGCCTCGCTGCCCCAGCCACGCGCGCCATCGCCAGATCAGGACCGTTGAGTTCCTCATCACAAGCACCACCACAAGCAATTCAGGGTGACCCTGTCGTCATATATCAGGCACAATCCCGCAGAGGGAAAAGAGTGAACGGTCTGACCGTTGCGCTTGGCGTGGTGCTCCTACTGATCCTCGGAGGAGCAGCCTTCTTCATTACGCACTCGCTGGTCGCCACCACGCCGACCGTGGCTCTCAATCCAGTGGTCCGGCGCACGTCGCCCACCAGCACGAGCACGACCCGAGTGACTCCCACAACTCGGGCGCCATCAAGTACAGCCCTCGCTCAGGCGACAGCGATCAATGGTGTTGTCACGCAAAGTGCAGCCGCCCGGTCAAATCTGGGCAGTGCCATCACCGCGATCGAATCGTGTGGCGATATCCAGAGCGCCATCACGTCGCTTCAATCTGATGCGTCAAGTCGGTCAGCTCTCGCTTTGAATGCCGAGACGTTCCAACTGAGTGGGCTTCCTAACGGCGCGGAACTCCGATCAGATCTTGTCACTGCCCTGCAAGCGTCAGCGTCATCCGACCAGAGCTATGCCCTCTGGGGGAACGGTCTGCTCGCCTCGGGTGGCTGTCAAGGGACCGCACCCCAAGACAGCAACTGGACCGCGGCGCAGGCGTCGGATACACAGGCCACGGCGGCGAAGACGGCATTCGTCACCGTCTGGACTCCGGTGGCACAACAATTCGGATTCACCATCCTGCAGCCCAATCAGTTCTAGGCAGTGATCACATCGAAGCTCGTTGTGGTCCTCACGATCATCTCGGTGAGTTGTGCCGCGTGCGGATCAGGCGCCCGCGGGTCCTCATTGCGAATCCCTGAACCGGTCCACCGCGCCAGACCGGCGAAGGTCAAGCCCTCCAGCACAACCAAAACAAAGGCTCCGGCCTTGTCCGGCAAGGTAATCGTGATCGACCCAGGACACAACGGAGGCAACTTCAACGATTCGACAACCATCAATCAAATGATATGGAACGGCCGCGAGAGTGAGACGTGCGATACCACCGGGACCGAAACCGACTCAGGGTATACGGAAGCTCAGTTCAACTGGAACGTCGCCCAGTACGTACGAACGGATCTCGAACTGCTCGGTGCCGACGTGATCTTCACCCGAGATTCGAACACCGGGGTCGGCCCGTGCGTCACGCAGAGGGCCGCCATCGGAAACATGGCGCATGCTGATGCAGCGATTTCCATTCACGCCGACGGCGGTCCGGCTGATGGTAGGGGTTTCGCCATCCTAGAGCCCGTCGCCGACGGCACCAACGACGCCATCATCGCGCCGTCGCAGGTGCTGGGATCCGACATCCGATCAGCCTTCTTGGCCAGCGCCGAGATGCCGATAAGTACCTACGATGGGGTCGACGGCATCCAACCCCGGGACGACCTCGGCGGACTGAATCTTTCAACCGTCCCGAAGGTCTTCATTGAATGCGGCAACATGAGGAACGCCACGGATGCTGCGCTACTCACGTCGACCGCGTGGCAAGAGCAGGCGGCACAAGCATTGGCCAACGGGCTCGCGCAATACGTAACCAGTCAATAGCGCGAACGACGCCGCTGGCTAGGCCAGTGACCCCAGTGCAGCGTTCGCCCGGCGCTCCACATTCCCGTAGCCGCACGTCACCGCTGTCGCCAGAGCCCTGGACAACAAGTGGCGCGCCCGCTCGCTGTCACCCCTGCCGCGCCGCGCCGTGAGCATCAATCCCCAGTAGAGGTCGGTCCGAGCGGCGAAAAACTTGGCGTTGGCTCGTTGGCTCGATGCGGCGGCATGGGCGAAATACGATTCGGCTTCGTCGTAGCGCCCGAGGACAGAGGCCAGGCCACCAAGCGTGCGACTGATGGGTCCCGCGGTGGAAATGTCGGAGTAGTGCCATTGCTCTGAGAACGGAGCGAGCTGCTCCAGCATGGGTCCGCATGACTCGGCGTCACGGCAATCAATTGCCGCATCGGCATAGGCAATCATCCCGGTAAGCCAGGTGGCATCGAGCGGGAGCTCGAAGCCCGTCCGGCCGAATTCACGAAGGAGCTGTTTCGCCTCCTCATATCGTTCGCCCTCTGAATGAGCCAAGGCCAAGGCCGCAACGAAGACAGGAAGTCGAGGGTTAGTGACGATTGCCTGCTCGATCAGGGGGACCAGTTGACTCAATGTTCCGCGCCAGAGGTTCACCATGATCATTTGCGCGCCATAAATCACAATGGCGTCTGGTTCGCCGCCCCCGCTCCCAATCTGAAAAGCTTCGCTGGCCAGCGCTTCAGCCTCGTCCGTGTCGCCCGCGATCAGCGCCCTCGTGGAACGCTGCAATGCGTGGACCCAGGCCAAAAATGGTTGGTCGAGCTGCTCGACCAATGGTTCTTTGATGGCGAAGCATCGGTCCATTTCGTCGATGTCCCCCGCGCAGGCCGCGGTGTATCGGCGTCCGCTGGCCGCGGAGCAAAGGAGCAATGGGTCACCCACACGCTCGGCTCGGATCAATGCGTCGGCCGAACGTGTTAATGATTGTTCGAGTAGCGGCGGGACGGCCAGTGGTAGCAGGACGTGGTTCAAAACACGCACCATGTTCGCATCGTCTCCCTGGGCTGCAGCAATAGCGATGGCATCGCGGGCAAGGCACTGGCGGCGTTCGAGTGAGCTTCCAATCGTCACTTCTGAGCAAAGAGTGGCCAGAAGGAGTGCTCGGACCGGGTCATCGTCTGAGAGACGGCCGAGAGCCATTTCCAGAACGGCGAGCTTTTCGTTGTCGGCGCTATCAACAGTACTGAAGGTGCCGCGATCATTGGCCAGTGCAGCTGCGACCAGTCTCTCGGTATCGTTGATGTCGGCGGCCCGGCGAGCAGCATCGAGAAGAGTCTCACGAAAACCGGGATCCCCCGTCTGGCGCTGCGCCGTACCAAGCCCAATCCGGAGGTCCAGCGCGACGACGGGGTCAGAGTTATCAGTTCGCCCGATCAAACTGAGGGCCTGGGTGTAATAGCGCAGCGCGTCATCTGGAGCGAGGGACTCAAGCGCAGCGTCACCCGCTTGGCGCGAATAGTCGATCGCCTTGACCAGATTGTCGGGCTGAGTGGCATTGAACCAATGGCGGGCGAGTTCACCCACTCGGGAGCCGGGCCGTCCTCTGCACAGGTCTTCGAGCGCCTCGGCCACCGCTCGGTGAGCCCTTGCTCGTCGGGTCGGCCCAAAGTCTTCGTAGAGGGTGTGTTGAATGAGGGCGTGCGAAAAGTTGTAGCGGCCGGTTGCATTGGCCAACTCACGGACAAGGGCCACCTCGACGGCGGAGTCAAGGATGTCAAGGATGTCGTCCTCTGAGACTCTTGTGGCTCTGACCAGCAGATCAACATCAAAGTCCCGGCCTATGACCGCGGCCAGGGAGAGGACGCGTTCGGAGCCTTCGCCAAGTCGCACGACCCGGGCCCGAATCACCTCTCGCACGCTGTCGGGGAGGACCATCACGTCGAGACCCTGGTCTGTCGTCCACTTACCGGTCGGATCCTGATAGATGGCACCCGTCTCCGAGAGGTGCCGTAAGACTTCGCCGACGAAGAACGGGTTGCCATCGGTCTCCCGACAGACGGCGCGGGCGAGGTCGACGGCAATGCGGTCGAGGGCATGTCCCGCTGCCGCTTCCATGAGCGACGCCACACCGTTGTCGTCAAGTCCCGTGAGCTCAATCCGAGTCACGTCACCCTGGCGACGGAGCGCACCGAGGGCTTCCACCAAAGCGTCAGCGCGCGCCAGTTCGGTGTCTCGGTAAGTGCCGACGATCAGCACCCTCATGGAAAGATCGGACGCCGCCACGTGGCGCAGGAGCATCAAGCTCCCTTGGTCAGCCCATTGCAGGTCATCAAAAACGAGCAGGACCGGCTGCCGTTCGGATGCCAAAGAGAGAAGCCCAACGACGGCGGCGAAGAGCAAATACCGTTCCGAGTCTGAATCGGTTGCCCGAGAGGGTGGCAGATCCGGAATACGGCTGGAGAGTGCTGGGACCAACCGAGCCAACTCGGACCCATGCGTGGCTACATGAGCCAAAAGGCGGTCCTCCGACACGTGCGTGATGAAGTGCCCCAGAGTTTCAGCAAAGAGCTGGTAGGGCGTGGCCAGATTCTCTTCACAGTGACCGAAGAGGACACAGGCTCCCGAGGTAAAGGCAGCTCTGCTTGCCTCGGCGGCAAGGGTGGTCTTGCCTTGACCGGCCTCTCCGGAAATAAGTACCACGCCGCGGCCATCACCATTGGCAACGCGCAGAACCGATTCGGTGATGGCGTCAATCTCGCCTTCTCGTCCCACTACTCCAGCTTGAGGGCGCGGGTGCCAAGCGCGTCGGGAGGGGAACGACAGCGACGGACTCTACTTCAACGAGTGGATCCCAATGCACTTCGACGGTTTCGACTGGATCCGGAAGCCCTTTGAGGGTCAGCTTTCCAACCGAATGGCACTTGTGACGACTACGCCGACCGGCTGTGAGTTGTACCACGTCAGCCACCAAGATCTGTCCACCTTCGCAAAGTGCACAGAGTCGGGCCGCTTCAATCACTGGATCACCGAAATAGTCCGACGATTCTCTTGAGACTTCACCCCCACTAACACCAACCCTCAGCCCAACAGACACTGCAAGAGATGCATTGTGCTGTTCGACTCTTTGCTGCATGGCGACAGCGCAGGAAAGTGCGCTGGAAGCAGAGGTGAATGCCACCATGAGCCCGTCGCCCAAATTCTTCACCTCAATCCCGTTTGCTTCAGCGATGGCTTGGCGAAGAATGGAAAAATGCCCGCGTCGAACTTCGTCGGCATCATCGGGGGACAAGCTCGATGCAAGCTTCGTCGAACCGACAATGTCGGTAAACAGCACAATGATGTTCTCCGTCGTCACTGGGATGCCTCCATCATCGATGGGGCGCGCCGGTCGGTGAGAGGCAAATGGAGCCTCTTGGACCGGTCATCGCAATGACGGTTGCTCGACATGATCGCCCCAGAATCGTTGATGGTGATTGCGATGTCAAGGTCGGATGACCCGGCCTGGTGCTGACGCATTGGACGCTTGTCGTCCCCATGTCGGGTTGGACCACGTGCCTTCGAAAGATGGTGCGAGGCGTCGACCCCAAATTGGGGTACCGACAAACCCGTCTACGAGGGGCATCGGGCCGGCCCACAGTTCCCATTTCCCGCACTATTGGTCTCGATTTCCCATTGTTGACGGGCAAGAAGGTACGCGATCTGCCTCGTCAATGAGTCCGGATGAGTCTTCGGGGCCCACAGGACGTAGTTCTTCGGTGGTCAGATCAACGAGTACGAACGGGCCGACTGACCATTCAAAGCGGCTCGAGGCATGTGAGGAGCAGTATCTCAATTCCGTCTAGACCCAATGTGGACGAGCGGGAAGGCCTACGCGCTCATACGTAGGTATCCGCTTGACCTCGAATCCACCTTCGGGCTTCGGTGCGATGGCTTCAACCCGAAGGCGGCTTCACCTTCTTCGCCGCCGTTCGGACCCGCTTCTGGGGAGGTGCGTCACCCTTAGTTGCCAGCCACTTTGCCTCTTCTCGCCCGAGGTCCGTGGACGCATTGCCGTTGGTCATTGGCCAGAGTTCCTCGGCGATCCGTCGCCAGTTGGCTGTGGCGTTGAGGCGTCCGAGAATGGCGTAGAGCCCGAGGTTGATTCGTTGGAGAACGACGAACTCACGAGGAAGATTGGTCCACTTCATGACGTCGCGGAACTCTCCCTGCCCGGTCATGAAGCGACGGGCGGTGGCGGCTGGCGTACTCGGCCGTGAGCACCGCGACCTTGTCGTCCCGGACGCAGTCGTAATAGAGACCGACGTAGTCGGCGATGCGCTCATTTGAAAGGGGCGCCCCCCTTCGCAGTATCCCCGCCTGCTCTAGGACCAACCGGAACGCGGTCAGATCTCGGTCGAGGATCATGGTCTGGATCATCTGTTGGAGGAGGGTCATGTCGACCGTTTCGAATTTGCGAACTAACCCGTAATCGAGGAACGTAATTCGGCCTCCTGGGCGGAACAGGTAGTTGCCCGGATGAGGATCGCCGTTAAAGGCATGGAAGCGATACAAACTCCGGAACACGAAGCGGAAGAGCGACTCGGCAGCGAGGTCCTTCTCGGATTGCGCCCACGACTCCATATCAGCGAACTGAACCCCGTCGGCCAGCTCCGAGGTCAGCACCCGATCCGAGCTGAGTTGGGCGATGACTGCCGGCACATGAATGAAGGGGTGATCGCGGTACCAGTCAGCAAACATCTGCTGATTGGCCGCTTCACGCCGGTAGTCAAGTTCTTCGATGAGGCGGTCCCGTAGCTCGTCGACAATTGGTCCGGGATCGAGGGCCGGGAAGATCACACCCATCATTGAGATGATCGGACCCATGTTGTTGAGGTCGGAGCGGATAGCCGCATCAACCCCCGGGTACTGCACCTTGACGGCGACAGCCTGCCCATCATGGGTAATCGCTCGATGCACCTGACCGATGGAGGCCGCGGCGATGGGGATCGAATCCCATTCGGCGAAGAGCCGGTCAGGCGGGGCGCCCAGCTCGCCCTCAATGACGCCGGCGGCCAACTCGACGCTCATTGGTGGCGCATCCTGCTGAAGCTGGGCCAACGAGGCCCGCATGTTCTCAGGCATCCCGTCATCGAGGAAGCTCGCCAATTGCCCGATCTTCATGAGCACGCCCTTCATGGAACCGAGCGTCTCGGTGACCTGGGCGGCCGTCTTGAGCTGGAATTTCTCGTCCAAATCGGTCTTACGCTCGGCCGAGGCGAAGACCCGACGAGCCTGGGTCGTGGCGTAGGAACCCCCGACCTTGGAAGACAACCGAGCGACTTCGACCCCACGGGCCAGACTCGAAGTGCCGAGCACGGTGGTGTCGTGCCCGGCACGAATCCACCGGTAGGCCAGAAGTGCCGCAGCCGCACCGGTTCCCGCTCCGACCAACACGACCATTCTTCTGGGCTTGAAGGTATGTGGGGCCACATCGACCATTCTTGTCTGGGTTGTCCCGAGCTTCGACCATACAGTCAAGAGCACCGATTTGGTCGATTGAACTGGGTTTTGTCGAACGAGCCTCACGAGTTCACTCGACACCCAAAATCGACGGCGTGAGATGTGAATGTGTGGGTGTGGTGTCGTACCCTCGTCGTCGCTTGACGCGGCCGGGTTCTGCAACCGACATGAAGCCCATGGAGCCTGTAGCGTGCACTACCTGCTCGGCGCGCTAGCGGCTTGTGGGGCGGGGTAAGGGGGCGTCAGGCCGGTGTTGGAGGCTGGAACTGCAGTCGGAAGTTCTTGGTACAGGTCGATGAACTTGCGCCCATTACGTCCCGTTGCCAAGGGGACCAAAGGATGATCTTTGTCACGTTGGCTGATCTGCTTTACCGAGTGCGGCAGTTCCTCATCGCGCTCATCGGCGTCGCCCTCGTCATGGCCATGGCGCTCCTCCTGGCCGGCTTGGCCAACGGCTTCAGGTCGGAGGTCAGTTCGACCGTGGACGGGGTCGGCGCAACTCATTGGATTATGGCCAGCGGCGCCCACGGTGGGCTGACCGCATTTGCCGCGTTTCCCGAAGCCGACGCCGCGCTCGTCGCACACCAGCCGGGCGTGGAAGCGTCGGCACCATTCCTCCTCGTCCCGGGGCAGTCTGCGATCCTGCAGCACACTTCCTTCAGCTACAACCTGGCGGGCGTTGAGCCTGGCCATCTCGGGGATCCCACGGTAGGTGCGGGCGACGGACATGCTCTGTCGGGTCAGCGTCAAGCCGTGGTTGACGCGCGGGCAAACGCTCCCGTGGGTTCGGTGGTCCAACTCGGTAGTCAGGCCTTTAGCGTGGTCGGAATTGTCAATGATCGAACGCTCCTGGGGGGCCAACCGCTCATCTACGTAGAACTGCCGGCGGCCCAGGCGATCGCCCTCGGCGGTCGACCACTCGTTTCCGCCGTGGTCACCAATGGCACCCCTCAGACCTTGCCAAACGGCCTAAGCATTTACACCGCACCATCGGTGATTCAGGCGACCGAACACAAAATGCAAGCAGCCATCTCGTCGATTGACAATTCGACCATTCTGATGTGGATCGTTGCCGCCATTATTGTGGCGGCCCTTCTCTATGTCGCCGCCCTCGAGCGGCGGCGCGACTTCGCCATCCTCAAGGCGCTCGGTTCGTCCTCAGCCGAACTCTTCGGAAGCCTTGTCATAGAGGCAGTGGTGGTGACGCTTGTCGCAGCGGCAGCCGCAGTTGTGCTCTCACACTTCATGACATTCATCTTCCAACAGCCCTTGGTGATCCCCGCTTCGGCCTACCTCGAACTTCCGATCATTGCCTTCATAGTGGGCATTGTGGCCAGTCTGGTCGCCCTGCGCAGTGCGACTCGTGCCGACCCGGCGGCGGCGTTCTCGTAATGTCCGGGCCGAAGCATCGCCGCCCAAGCATCGGAGGCCACGTCGCATGACCGCAGACCCAGTCGCTGCGCCGGCCAACCTCGAAGTTGAAAAACTTGTGGTTGAGTTTGATTCGGGTGGATATTTGATCCGTCCGCTCGACAATCTCTCCTTCACCGCCAGAGACGGTGAACTTGTCGTCCTACTGGGACCATCCGGCTGCGGTAAGACGACGCTTCTGTCTTGTTTGGCTGGATTGCTCACGCCGTCGGACGGATCGATTGCCTTCGGCGGCATTTCCGTCGGTGATCTGAAAGGTGCCGAGCTGTCCGCCTATCGACAGTCGACCGTGGGGATCGTCTTTCAGGCCTTCAACCTGATCCCCAGCATGTCGGCTCGGGCCAACGTCGTCGTGCCAATGCGGCTGGCCGGGGTACCACGACATAAGGCCAAGGCCCGGGCTGACGATCTACTTGCACTGGTGGACCTTGGAGAGCGTGGCCATCATCGACCTGGACAATTGTCGGGAGGACAACAGCAACGAGTGGCCATCGCCCGAGCCCTGGTGCACGATCCGCCGTTGATTCTGGCAGACGAGCCGACAGCTCACCTCGACCATATCCAGGTGGAGGGAGTGCTTATGCTGCTGCGGAGCTTGGCGGCACCGGGTCGCATCGTGGTCGTAGCCACCCATGACGACCGAATCTCGCAGTTGGCGGACCGGGTCATCGAACTAGCGCCGCACTCTCCCGACGTCGATTTGCCTTCCGAGAAGGTCCGGATCGGCTCAGGCGACATCCTGTTCGAGCAGGGGGATCCGAGCGACTTCATTTATGAAGTCGATTCCGGCCGGCTGGAGGTCTATCGGGTTCGTGCCAACGGTGGGCATGAACCCGTGGCCACAGTCGGGCCCCACCAATATGTAGGCGAGCTCGGTCCCATCCTAAATTTTCCTCGGAGCGCGACCGTTCGAGCGCTGGAAGACTCCGTGGTGACGCCTCTCTCCGTGCGCGCGTTCCGGCAGCGGTCCCTCCGTATTCCGGAAGATGCGTCGCCGTCAACTGAATAATCCCGAAACCCGACAGTACCGATCGAATTATCTGAGATATCTCAGCTCACAAGAGTCTCATGGGACTTACTGCTCCCACCCCGGGTCAGTGGAATATCTGGTGTTCGCCGGCCGCCCGGCTTAGTCGGTATCCCGTAACCGTTCGACCCGACCGGCCAGACCGAGATACTGAGTCGCTAGTTCATCCCGCTGCTGAGCCGTCATTCGTGTGTGATCTCCTCCACCGGCTCGCGGATCCACATGGTCGGTTGTTATCGAGTCCTCGCCCCAAATCAGATGTGGTAGGCGGTCGATCTCGTCCAACAATACCGCCCGCTGTCGAAAGCGGTAGGGCGCATTAGCGGATCGGCTTGCGGGAACTCCAAGATGAAGGCGGCGGGCTGTTAGCGTTCACCGCAGACTGTTTCGGCTGGCGGGAATGGTCTGCAGGCCGGAAGTTGGTGGGCGGAGCTGAGAGTCCTGCTCGCGAAAGTCAGCGAGTCCAGCGATACGATCACAAGGCGCGTCACGAGACCGGCGGTATGGGATACCCAGAACCCGCCCGGTATCGGCACGTTGCGCGCCGGGCCACACGAATACCCCGGCCGTCGTTATCGCTCGCGTTTCCGTTAGTGCCCGCGAGCGCCCCTGAGCCCGGTCGGGACTGGGCCATAGCCCCCCGAGAGTGGCCGTCGGTCGCCTCGGCGGGCCATTTCAGTCCTCGCCTACTCTGGTGGCTTCCAGGCGGGAGGGTGTTTCTTGGCCATCGAGAGCGCAACGATCCTATTCACCGACGTGGTGGGCTCAACGGAGCTATCGCAGCGCCTGTCTCCCGAGACCGCCGACGACGTGCGCCGGCAACACTTCTCGATCCTGCGCCAGGCCATTGCCGAGGCGGGCGGTACAGAGGTCAAGAACCTGGGTGACGGGCTCATGGTGGTTTTCGGCTCGGCGTCGGCTGCCCTGGCTTGTGCGGTGGCCATGCAGCAGGGCGTCGAGCGGGACAACCGGCGCCGAGAGCACTCCGTGGGCCTGCGGGTAGGGCTGAGCGGGGGCGAGGTCAGCCGGGAGGACGACGACTACTTCGGGGACCCAGTCGTTGAAGCGGCCCGGCTCTGTGCCAGCTGCGACAGCGGTCAGGTACTGGCCACGGACATGGTGAGGGGGATGGCCGGTCGTCGCAACCGTCACCAGTGTCGGTCAATCGGCGAACTCACCCTGAAGGGGCTACCCGACCCCGTTGAGACCGTCGAAGTTGTTTGGGAACCCTTGGGAGCCGACACCGGAAGAAGCATCCCCCTGCCCGCTCGTTTGGCCGTGCGACCCGCCGTCGGTGTCGTTGGACGCGAAGCCGAAACCCAAGCGATCGCCGACGCCACCAAACGAGTCGCAGCGGGTGAAGGTCGTGAGGTCCTTCTCATCTCCGGCGAGGCCGGTCTGGGCAAGACCACCCTGGTGGCCGAGGCGGCTCGGACTGCCTACGGCAACGGGGCCTGTGTGCTCTTGGGGCACTGCGAGGAAGACCTCGCTACCCCCTACCAGCTCTTCTCGGAAGCCCTCGGCCACTTCGTCACCCACGCCCCCGAGGACCAGCTCCTCGCCCACGTAGCAGCCCACGGGTCCGAACTGTCCCGGCTGGTGCCTGTCCTGGCCAGTAGGATCCCGGATCTCCCGCCCTCGAAAGCCACGGACTCCGACACGGAGCGTTACTTACTCTTCGCCGCCATTGTGGGGTTGCTGGCCAAGGTGTCGGAGTACCAACCTGTCGTGGTCGTCCTCGATGATCTCCAGTGGGCCGACAAAGGAAGCTTGCTGCTGCTTCGCCATCTGGCGGCGGCCGAGCAATCCATGCGGGTGCTCATCCTCGGGAGTTATCGCGACAGCGAGCTGTCGCGGTCTCATGGCCTGGTCGAGACGCTGGGCGAATTACGCCGACACAACGGCGTCTCCCGGATCGAGCTAGCCGGGCTGGACGACGACGGAGTGGTGGCCTTCCTGGAGGCCGCCGCCGGTCAGACCCTCGACGACGCCGGTGTGGGCCTTGCGCTCGCGGTCTACCGCGAGACCGACGGCAACCCGTACTTTGTGGGAGAGGTGCTTCGTCATCTGATCGATATCGGCGCCATCTACCAGGGCGCCACCGGGAGATGGGTGTCCGAAGTCCCCCTGGACCAGATGGCCCTACCGGACAGCGTGCGTGAGGTGATCGGCGGCCGGGTCGTGCGACTCGGCAAAGACGCTGCTCTGGTGCTCTCGATAGCCGCTGTCATTGGGCGGGACTTCGACCTCGACCTCTTAGCCCGAGCCACGAGGACCTCGGAGGACGAGCTGCTCGACATCCTCGACGACGCGTTTGCTGCGGCCTTGGTGCGTGAACCAGCCGACACCCCCGGCCATTACTACTTCGCCCATTCCCTCATCCAGCACACCCTGTATGAAGACTTGGGTCCCACCCGGCGGGCCCGCGTGCATCGGGTGGTGGCAGAGGCCCTGGAGGACCTGTGCGGGGACCGCCCCGGCGTGCGCGTGGGCGAACTCGCCCGTCACTGGTTCAGTGCCACCCAACCCGTCGACTTGGCCAAAGCCATCAATTACTCACGCCGGGCGGGTGATGCCGCCCTCGGTGCCCTGGCCCCAAGCGAGGCTCTTCGCTATTACGCCCAGGCCCTTGACCTCTACCCGCAGGCCACCGACCCCGATCCCGTCCTCGGCATCGACCTGGCCATCGGGCTCGGTACCGCCCAACGCCAGACGGGTGACCCCGCCTCTCGCGTCACCTTGCTCGAAGCGGCGCGACGGGCGGCAGACCTCGGTGACACCGAGCGCCTCGTGGCCGCCGCCATGGCGAACAACCGTGGGTTCTTCAGCAGCGCCGGTGCCATCGATACAGAGAAGGTCGAGGTCCTGGAGTTAGCCCTCGGTCGGCTTTCCACCGACAATCCCAACAAGGCGATCGTGCTCGCCACCCTGTGTGCGGAACTCGCCTACGGCAGCCCGCTCGAACGCCGCGAGGCCCTGGCAGACGAGGCCCAGGTGATTGCCGAAGCCTCCCATGACGATGCGACCGTCGTGCGGGTCCTCAATCTCGTCTCGTTGTCGCTTTTGGTGCCGCCTTTGCTCGAGCAATCACTTGCGAGGTCGGCCGAGGCTCTTGGTCGGGCGGAGCGGCTGGGTGACCCAGTTCTGTGGTTCTGGGCTGCTTGTAGTCGCCATATCGTGGCCGGCTGCGCCGGCGATGTCGCCGAGATGGACCGTTGCCTGGAGGTTGCGAAGTCGTTGGCTGAGAAGCTCGACCAGCCGACCCTACGCTGGGTACACGCGGCTCAGCTCGCTACCCGGGCTCTGCTCGCAGGGGACACCGACCGGGCGGAACAGTTGGCGACCGAAGCACTCGAAGTGGGGACCGAGTGTGGCGAACCCGACGCCTTGACTTTCTTCGGGACACAGCTGATCGATGTGAGTTGGCAGCGGGGAACGATGGCCGATTTCATCCCACTGCTAGCAGAAGCCGAGGCTGACAACCCCGGGCTCCCTGGGTTCGCGGCAGGACTAGCCATCGCCTACGCGGAGGCAGACCAACTTGATCATGCCCGGCAGTACTTGCAGGCGTTTGCTGCTAAGGGCTTCGCCCTGCCTCTTGAAGGAGCTTGGCTTACGGCAATAACCGACTATGCGGGTGCCGCGATCGAATGCCAAGACGCGAGCTGCGCCGGGCCCTTGTTTGACCAGCTCGCTCCTTGGATCAATCAATTGTCATTCAGCGGGACTACGACTGAAGGCCCGGTAACCCACTACCTCGGCGGCCTCGCCACGGTCCTTGGCCGCTACGACGACGCCAACGCCTACTTCGCCCTTGCCGCCGCGTTCAGCGACCGGGTGGGTGCCAAGTTCTTCGCCGCCCGCACAGACTTCCTCTGGGGAAAGATGCTCGCCGAGCGCCGTGCTCCGGGCGACACCGAGAAGGCTAGGGAGCTACTTACCAAGGCGCACACCGTCGCAGCAGCCCACGGGTACGGGAACGTCCAGCGCCGCGCTGCGGCAGCACGCCAACTGCTGGACTCCTGAGGGGGAACGAGGGGCCGCCAGCCCGCTCGGTATCGCCACATTTCAGTGCGCCGCGTCCTAATGCAGACCGAGCGAGAATGCCGGTTACCGAGCGGGACTTCTTGGCTCCCAGGACTATCCCCATGGTGCCCTGCTTGAGACTGGTGGAAGGTGCTGTGGCTGATTCGTAGCATCTAGAGGTCCCTGCGGGCTGGCTCTCAAGTGCCTGCCACTGACGCAAGCCAGTTGGCTTTATATCGATCAGCCTCCCGCTCGGGCTTCGCCACGGAGTGGCTCAAAAGAGGACCGAGCACCGAACGTCCGCAAGCAGGAGTGCCCCCGTGGTTCCCACAACCAAAGGAGGCATTCATGAATGTGATGATCGGGATCGATCCCCACAAGGCGTCGCACACTGCGGTGGCCATTGGTCGGGACGAGGACCAGATCGCAAGCGTCAAGGTGCGGGCCACGCTTCGCCAGGTCGACCAGCTCTTGGGCTGGGCGGAACCGTTCGAGAAGCGCACCTGGGCGGTCGAGTCGGTGGGTGGGTTGGGTTACTTGTTGGCTCAGCAGCTGGTTGCCCGTGGGGAGGACGTGCTCGATGTGCCCGCAACATTGGCATCGCGCATCCGGGTGCTGGCCACCAAGCGATCCAACAAGAACGATCCCAAAGATGCCCACTCGATCGCCATTGCCGCCCTTCGGGCTCCGACGCTTCGCTCGGTCGAGCCGGCCAATCACGCCGAAGTCCTCCGACTCCTCTCCAAGCGCAATAGGGACCTGGGCCGTCAACGAGCTCGGGTGATCTGCCGCCTGCACTCCCTGTGCGCCGAGCTCGTCCCGGGGGGAATCGCCAAGGAAATGTACGTTTCTGACGCTGTGGCTCTCTTGGAGAAGGTGACGCCGGAGACATCGGTCCAGCAAATGCGCTACGACCTGGTCCTCGAGCTTCTCGACGACGTGCGTCGACTCGACACCCAGACCAAGGAGTCGCATCGGCGAATTCGCACGGCCGTCAGGGCCTCGGGCACCTCGGTCCCTGAGATTTACGGGGTGGGCCCGATCCACGCCGCGACGATCATCGGTTATTCAGGGGACATACGGCGCTTTGCCAACCGAGATGCCTATGCCTCCTTCAACGGCACGGCACCGATCGAGCATTCCTCGGGTGGACGAGTAGTGCATCGACTTTCCCGGAGGGGCAACCGCAAACTCAACCATGCACTCCACATGGCAGCCGTCACCCAGATACGCAATCCTGGCACCGAGGGCCGCATCTACTTCGATCGAAAGGTGGCCGAGGGCAAAACGAAGAAGGAAGCCCTGAGGGCACTCAAGCGCCAGGTTTCTAACGCCGTCTACCGTCAGCTGGTCCTCGACGCCCAATAGGGGGGGTCCGGGAGGACACTCAGGGACGACTCACTGCCTGCGTGACCGGCTCTTCACCCTGCGCGACCGGCTCTTCGGCGAAGTCACTCCCGAACCCAGAGAAACGTTACGCCGTCGCGTCCTTCCATGACGGCTCAATTCGTCGCGCCCGGGAGTTGCTGCAAATTGGGGTCTTGACTCAAAGAGGATTCGGTATGGGACAGGCAACTATCGCGAGCGCAAGCCTGCCCAAGCGGCCACACCCCGCTTAGATTCGAAGAGCCCCTTAACGCCCACCAGCGGCCAATCCTGGCGTGCTGGAGGACCGCGCGCCCACTTCCGGGACCGTTGGGGCCATTGCCGTCGATATCCCCACGGCCGAGTACCAACTTGGTCGAGCGACCTAGCACCGCCGTACGTCACAACTGGATTTCATCATCCGCCTGACATTGGAAGAACCACTACATTCGAGACGGTGAGGCTCCGCTCGATCCGGATGCTGCTCTTCGTCCCGGACTGGTCGGACCGCTCCGTCACCGCTAAACATACGGGCCGTCGACCGTGACAACGCCAGGCACGCCTGACGACACCGCCACGCCGGTAGTACATGGAAATCCGCTCTGGGCGGTCCTCATCCCGCCCCGCTTGCTCCGCTTCCGAGAACTGGTCGGCATCGGCGATGCTGCGTCTCGACGTTGACTTCACGGGCTGGAACAAGTTCGTACTCCTTGGCGCAGAGCAGGTCTACCTGTTTCCCCGAAAGGCCGATGACGTCGAGTGGTTCGAACGTGAGTTGGCCGCCTACCGTGCTCTCGAACCGGTGGGGCTGTCGATTGTCCCCCGCCTGAGTGGGGAATGGAGGGACGAGACGGTCTACCCATACCCGTTCGCCGCGGTCTCTCGACTCCCGGGGACGCACCCGGCCGATGCCAGTGACCTCTTAGACCAACTCGGTCGTGCCATCGCCCAATGGCACTCGATCGCCCCGCCAGAGCTACCTGGTGCCCGCCCACCGGCCCACCATGAGCCGTTCCGATATCCGCTGGCTTCGCCGGGCCCTCAACCCCGCCAGCACACGGGAGGCCGTCGCCGAGGCAGCCGGTCGTCTGGCCCGCCCCGGCCGAATCGAGGAGTGGAGCGAGCGTTTGGAGGTGGGAGCCCGACTCCCCCACGTCTTGGTTCACGGCGACATCCACGAGGACCAACTCCTTACTCTCGACGGACAGCTCACCGGCATTCTGGATTGGGAGACCGTACGCGTCGACCACCCCTTCTGGGACTTCGATTTCGCCGAATGGGGAACCGGGCTCTGGCGCCGGCACCGACTCGATTTTTCCCGGCTGTGGTCGGTCGCGTGGGGGTCCTATGCCAAGGAGCGCGGTCTGGACCTCGACTCGTCACCGCTGGAGACGGCATTCCGCCTGCGCCACGCCCTGTTTCTATTGGACAACGACCGAGACCCCATGATTGCCGGAACGATCGAGGAGCACCTCGCTGCAATCTGATCAAGATGGCCACGGAGGACCGACAGTTACCGACGTCATGGCCCACCGCTGACGCGCAGAACCGACCGCCAAGCCTCAATGAGGTCGGTGGCGTATCTCTGATATATCACGATATATCAGAGATACGCCATCAGCGCTGTAGTCAACCAGATGGGCGGCCCGGGTAAAACGCAATTTCGTGAAACGAACTCGCCACCGTCCTTAAGGTCCCCTACCAGCTGATTGTGGAGACTCCCCTCCTTAACCTGTGGAGACTCCCCCGGCTCCACCCCGCGGCCCCTGGTCAAGGACTTTCATAAACACCCCACCAACCAACCAACCAAAAAATCCTTGTGGGGATGCTTTTCGCATTCCTGCGCGCGTTGTCCACGGTCTTGTTTGTCAACGGTTTGTCAACGGAGGGGGCCAAATGAGTGCCGTCGGTGACCTGGGTGACCCGGAAGCTGCGTTAGTTGAGGTGCTGGCAATGAAGAACGACCTCGACCAAGTTGACCAAATGGCCGAAAGTATCCGTACTGGCAAACCCATCCGGGTTATCGAGGTATCCGCGACTCGATCAACAAGCGACTACCGCTGGTCGTCAGCATCGCTGAGCGGGTCGGACTTCGCGACGCGGATCGTCTGGGGAACTGGGCGCTGAGGGGAGGCGGTGGCTCTCGCCAAGCAATCGGTGAGCTTGCAGGGACCATTCAAAACCGGAATCGAGCAATGCAAATCCTTGACCCTCCCGGACCTGCCGTGGCGGCCAAACAGTTGCATCCGTGGGTGTGGTCCGAAGCTGAGCCTCCGTGGAGGCATGGTCTGTACCGCGACGCCGTGCAGGCAGCCGCCACCCGTATTTTCGACGTTGAGCTGCCGGGAAAGCTCGGGATAAGTCCGACCAAGGACCCGGCTGACCTGTTCTCCGCCTTCAACACCGATCTGAACAAGAAGCCCGAGGCTCGCGCGAGGCTCCGTTTCCCGAAAATCGACCCAGACGACGCCGTTGCAATGACCGGTTGAGGCCACATCGGACATAGGGCGCGGCTGATCGGAGCCTTGGGGGGGGTAGGGATTGTCAACTCCCGAAACAGTCAACGAGGAACTTGTCCAGCAATGCCATGTCGGTAGTCATTTTGAGATGGCCACCTTTGTCCTTTGAGATATTGAGCGACGGACAGAATGCTTCGGAGTCTCCGCAATAGAAATGCGGAGAGCCCTTGACGCCTCGTCGTACCCCTTCGTCCCAGTCGGTAAGTACCGCCTGCTCGTCAGCTGCATCAAATGAGTCAACGTCCAGAGACTTGGCAATCTCCGAGAGCACATCGGCTCGGGAAATGTCGAGACCCTCTTCAAAAAGTGCATCGCGAAGAGCGAAGCTCATGGCTTCACCCGTCCTTATGCCTTTGCGATAAGCGGCATGAACGCAGGCCAGCGCAGGAAGAGAGGTCTGAGGAAAGTGTTCAGGATCAAATCGACCGAAGAGGTCAGGGGCGACTTGGGATTGCAGTTCTCGCACATGGAGTGCTGTGTCTTCAGGATCAAGTGGTTTTCCGTTGACAAGTTCGAGAGGCCACGCCCGTACGTCGAGGAGGACATCTTGACGCTTCAGGAGGGCCCGGCGTTCAGCGACACAACGGAGTCCGACATGGGCAAACGGACACCACACATCTGCGTACACCTCAATGACCCTCATGCGTTGAGCATATGCAGACGCATCATCAAGGCCTTACCCACTCCGCCGGGATTGGGCGTGGCGGCGAAGCGCGCAACGCACGGAGCGCTTTCGACCTGAGATTGAACCTTCCGGTCAATGAGGCTGTCGTGTCCCAATACGTTGGAGTTGGCTGGACCGGTCAAGGGGTCCAGAGTCACAGAATGAGCACAATGGCCCAGGTCATATCTGCAATTCCTGTGAGAACATGGCCGCATGACCGATGCGACCGCTGCTGCGAACATCGAACTCGTGCTGCGTCACTACGATGAATTCTTGAACAACGGCGACATGAGCGCGGCCGAGAGGGACCTTCGCCCCGACTTTGTCGACCATGCCGCTCCACCTGGCACCCCGCCAGGCCTCGAGAGTTCGAAGGCCTTCATTACGATGGTGCGTTCTGCCTTCCCAGACATACACTTCACCGAAGACGAAGTCATCGCAAACGGCGACATGGTGGCGGTCTCGGGGCTCTGGCAGGGCACCCATGAGGGTCCGTTCTTCGGCCTCGAAGCGACGGGAAAATTTGGGGAGATGCGAGGCATGGTGCTGTGGCGAGTCGTCGAAGGACAACTGGCCGAACGGTGGGCTGTCCTTGACTATGACGCACTCTTCGGGGCGCTTCAAGATGATCGGCAGCCGTCATCACTTGCTTCCGCAGGTCGGTGAAGGGGCGACCACGGAATAGCCCGAGGGCTGAATCGATGCCGCGCTGTGGGCAGCACACAGCCAGGTAGTTTTGTCGACTGCCACGATGAGGACCACTGGCCAACGAGAGGTTAAACGTCCCACCGGATGCTCGTCACTCATTCGACGACTGAGATGGCCAGATCACGCAACAATTGTGAAGTGGCACCCTACAGGGTGCAGATCTTCGCGACTTTCGTCCGGCCTGCACCTCGATCGTTGCCGTGCCCATCATCAGTAGCCTCCGGTAACGATTCCGACGCCTGCCGAACGAGGCTAACCGCCGCCAGCGTCCAGCGGGCTTGCTCGGACCCTCGAACCTCGAGGTCCCAACATGGCGGCGGCAGCGGCGGCGCGGAGGCAGCGACCGGGGATGCCGATCACGCGTCCACTCCAGTTTCCCAAGAGGCATAGCGCCCAGAGTGGGGCGGCACCGCTGACACCTTTATGTGCCCGGCGGCGTCGCTGTGCACCCGACGCACGGACCCAACCCGTTGAAGTAGGTCGGGATGCTCGGCGAGTCCGTGGGGGGGTTGGTCGGGAGCAGGACAGGGGCCCGTGGAGTCTGGCTGAAGTTGAAGTCGTTGACCATGTTGCCCAGGATCTCCTCGTTCTCGCGCACGTCGGGTCTCGGATCGGGTCGTTTGTCGGTCTTGGGATTGAGCCTGGACCCACCCAAGAAGTCGTCCTCGATGAACTTGAGGTAGGCGTCACTCGAGAGGGTCTGATGATCGATATACCCGGTCTTCGCGTAGGGCGAGATCACCATGGCCGGGACCCGCAGCCCATAGCCGTTCTGGTCGACTGGGGGCGGCACGACGTTGTCGTAGAAACCGCCCCAGTCATCCCATTGCACAAAGATGGCGGTCGAGTCCCAGTCGGGACTCTTCATGGCAGCGTTGATCACCGCGGTGACGTAGGCCTGGCCCTGGTGCACGCTGGCCGGCGGGTGATCACTATTGGCCTGGGACGGCGTGACCCACATGACGGCTGGCAGGGTTCCCGCCTTAGCCTCGGAGAAGTAGTTGTTCAGCGGCTGGATGTTTCGGACCTGGTGGTCTTTTTGCACGTCCTCGAAAACGGGCAGCGGGTTCCAGATGCCGGGGGTCAGGTAGCTCTGCGCCACCGGCGGACAGGCCACGACCGCGTCGTTCTCGCAGTCGGGCTGCGCTCCCGTCTGCACGAAGTAGGCCCACGAGACGTGTTGGTTGTAGAGGAGCCAGGTGATGTCGGTCCACGCGTTGGTGATGTCGGCTGTCCCGGTGTTGATGGCCTGGTCCACGTACATCTGCATCTGCGCCGGCGTATAGGGGCCCTTGATCTGGTTGACACAGCTCGATGGGGAAGGACTCGAGCACTTGGCCGACCAGCCCGACACCAGGTAGAGGTGGTCGGGCAGAGACCACGATGCCACCGGCTCGAACATGTGGTCGTCCAGTGCGAAGTCCTTGGCGTAGGTCCAGTAGTTCGGGAGCTCCGCCGCGGTGTGGTAGCCCATCACGTCGGGTGTCGCCGAGTTCGAGCACGCGGGATTGTCGACCGTGTTCGCTCCGCACCCCTTCTTTCCCTTGGTTGCCTGCGTGATGAATCCGTCCATCTTCCCCCCGTTGACGTCGACGCGGGCGCTGCCCGCGTTGTGCGGCCCACCCCCGTTGACATCAGCCGCGTCGTGATAGGACGCTTGGCACCCGCCTGTCGGGATCGGAACACAGACCGTCGGCACGCCATTCTTCTGCGGAATGCCGTCGGCGCCTGGGTAGGTCCCGAAGTAGCTGTCGAACGAGCGGTTCTCCTGCTCGATCACGATGATGTGCTTGATCTTGTGGATACCCGACGCCACCACGTAGTGACCCGTCGGGCCGCCGCTCACCCGTTTTGGAGACGCGGCTGCCTGCGAGGGCGCGCTGCTGCCGGCGCTGAGCGCAAGCGCTAGGAGGGCGACGCCGCCCGAGGCCATAGCGGTAGCAACGCCGCGTCGCGGTGATCTCGTTGGTCGTCTCATGAGCGGATTCCTTTCGACGAAGTGGAGAGGCGGAGAGAACTGAGCATCGACGTTGCAACCCACGCCGTGCCGTCGGCAGGGTAGAAGTTGCAGTCGTAGCCGCCATAGAAGATCCGGCCGTCGGCAAAGGGCGATGGCACGATGCTTCGGATGGAGACGAAGGCCTGCCCAGAGCGGATGGGCATCGATACCTGAGGCGAGGGGTTCACCGTTGGCCCACTCAGACAGCGCAACGTGTAGGTCAGCGATTGACCGATATCGGTGCGGGCGGCGAAACAGGCGCTGGCGTTGAAGTGCACCACGCCTGAGGCGATGGGTCCACACTTCTGCGTGGCTGGGCAAACTCCCTGGTAGCCCCACTCGAACCCGAACACCTGCCGGTTGACGCCTCCGATCGTGATGGTCTGGAAGTCGCCGTTGTTGTAGGCGGCGATCACATAAGCGATCGAGCCTCGCCCCGTGGTCGGGATCAACGTTCCCTGAGTCGCCAGCATCTGACGGATGGCGGGGATGGGTTGGAACTCGAGCGTCTGCGCCAGCCCGTCGGCGACCGAACCCGGGCTCGGGCGTGCCATGGAATCGAGCTGCCCTCGTGGGAGATGGTCGAACCGGTACACGTTGCCGTTGCCTTCCGTCGAGATGAGCAGCGACGGCGACCCGTCGTGGTTGAGGCACGTGATGCCTCGGAGCCCGCTGTTGTGCGGCCCCACCGGTGGCGCTCGGTAGACCGGGATCCAGCGAGGGACTCCCGAGGGCAGGGCGCCGTCGTTGCGCCGATAGAGCGTGGTGTTAATGGTGGTGTACGTGGCCCCGCCACAATCGGCGAAGCCCGTGACCTTCTGCGTCACCGCTCCCGGCGATCCTGGCGGGGCCACGGTGAGCTCGGGAATGGGATTGAAGACCAGGGTGCGGCGTGTCGGCGACCAGACTCCCTGGAGAACCCCCGTCGGCCGGACCCCGGCGTAGACGGACCAGACCCCGTCCGACTCGTGCGCCCCGAACGCACGGACGTCGGCGCCCGCCGGGAGAACGTACGAATTGCGAAGCGAGAAGGACCTGGCGCCGTCGAGCAACCACTGGATTCTCGACTGCCCGGCCACGATGGCTTGGGTGACGAGGAGGGAATGGCCGGGCCCGAGACCCTGAACGCTCGGGATCGAGAAGGAGTCCAACGCCTGGACCCGAAGGGACTGCGTCTGCTCGAAGACGGTCCACGGACTGGACGTTGAGTTCTTGACCAGGACCTGACCGAACGCCGAAGGGCCGGGGTACTCCCATTGGCCCGTTGCTGCGAAGAGGCGGCCCGACTGCGCCACCAGTGCTTCGGTCTCAGTGTCGTGCGCCACTGAGGACTTGGCGCTCGTGGTCAGCGCCTGGCGCTGGGCCGCCACGGCGAACGACGCGCTGGGACCTCGGGCGACGGTCGCCTCCGACGCTGTGGCCGTCGCCGCTCCGGCCAGCGGCACGCCCACGATCATGACCATCGAAACCCCAAGGGCGCACGCAATCGGCCGCCCGCGGTGCACTGTCATGGAGTCGACGTCCACGAGTCGGCCACATCAGCGCGCAGCGCGGCCCCATAAATCGTGATGCCCGCTCGCCGCATGCTCAAAGTATCGGGCGCCGTGAACTAACTGTCAACTAAGTTCACAGTTTGCTAACATCTCCTCCGTGGTCCCCGACGTCAACCCATCGGGCGTTCCTTCGACATCACACGGCGTCGGTTCGGCGCTCCGCCGCGCTTGGCTCGGCTACCAGCTTCGTCTGGACCGTGCCATGGCCGACGCTGGGTTCGGCGAGCGCAGGTTCCCCGACGGCCGCGTGTTGCGTGTGTGCTCAGGTGAGGCTGGATCGACCATCTCAGCCATCGGACGAGAGCTTGGCATCACCAGACAGGGCGCCAGCAAGGTCGTGGCACACCTCCGTGATCGCGGCTATGTCGAGGTAGGCGACTCGACTACCAGCAAGAGGGAGAAGTCGGTCGTCCTTACTCCCCGGGGAGTTGACTACCTGGCGTACCAGCGCAACGCGGCCCGGGCGATCGAGGACGATCTGCGGGCTGAACTCGGGGACGCGGCACTCTCTGCGTTGGACGCGTTACTTGACGCGTTGGACGCTGGGGAGGACGTGCGCCTTCGCGCGTACCTTCGTCGCTCGTCCAGCATCTAGCCCGAGCTGGCACTGCACTGGTAGTCCGAAGCGTTGCACCCGTCCGACCTGTGGCCACCCCGAAACGTCGCGCCGGTTGTATTCACGGCAGCCCGCTCCACGTGTAGAAGCTCTGCTTTCTGAGTACCGCGACCTCACGGTAAACGGTGCACAGTGAACGTCTTGTGATCCACGACTTAGGCCCTACCTGCGCGCCGTCGTCTCCAAGGTCGCCCTTGAGGACACCACCTAGACTGCCGGGAGTGTGCGAGAGGCCAGGGGTCCCCAGCGAGGTCGTCTCGACGCGGAGTCGTCATAACCGGGCTGGTCGCGCATGAGGTGAGACGCACTGGATCGGCCCTTCTCTGGGGCCCAGTATCCGCCAACGGGTTCGGCCTTGAGCTCGATCGGAAAGTCGTGACGTGACCGTCACAATCATCTTCGCCCTGGCCGCCGCCCTGGCAAACGCGGTGCACCTCATGACCCAGCACGCCGCCAGCGTCGGTGTGTCCAACAAGCACCGTGGCTGGGATCTCGTCACCTTCCTGATCCACCAGCCCCTCTGGCTCCTCGGTTGGGCGGCGGCGGCAGCGGGATTGGCCTTTCAGGCGGTCGCACTCCACAGCGGGCAGCTATCAATCGTCCAGCCCCTCCTCGTCACCGAATTGGTCTTCGCCCTGTTCCTGCGCCGGTTCTGGGTCCACCAGCACATCGCCAAGATGGCGTGGACCGCTGCACTGGTCACCTGTGCGGCTCTGGTGGTGTTCCTGACCGCGGCCGAACCTCATGGCGGCCACCTCCAGCCCGACGCGGCCGATTGGGCCTTCGCGTTGGCCGTGTTTGGCGGGGCCGTTGCGGTGTCGACAATTGTGGCGCGCTGGGGATCTCCCGTGCGTCGGGCCGCGCTCTACGCCACCGCGGCCTCGATCACGTGGGCCCTGATGGCCGCGTTCCTCAAGGCGACCACCAACGTGCTTGCGGCTTCGGGCCCGGTGGGCATGCTGGCGCACTGGCCCATCTACGCGTTGATTGCCTCCGGAATCCTCGGGTCCGTGCTCCAACAGGCCGCCTTACAGGTCGGCCCGTTGAGCGTGTCCCAACCGCTGATTGTCGTGGTCGACCCCGCCGTCGCAATCGTGTTGAGCGTCTGGATCTTCGACGAGCGATTCACCGTGAGCTTGGCCCAGAAGACCGTCGCCGGCATGGCTTTCTGCGTCATGGCCGTGGGGGTTACCGTCTTGTCGCGAACAGCACCCACCGACCTCGATCCCTCGATGCCGGTCAGCCCATGAGGGCTCGGGGGGGGCGCCGGTGACGACCCTGGTTCGTCCAGTTGGCCGAATATCACATTCGACCGGCAGAGTCAGGAATCGATGTAGCGACCTGGGCAGTCCGAGCGCGTCATCCATACCCTGCAAATCGAAGCAGTGCAGGGTGCAGGGCGCCGCGACCTTGGCCGACGTGGCCCTCTCCACCCTTCCGCGGGTGCGGATGCCCGTTCTCAAATTCTAGGGCTACTGGAGCCGTGTTCGGAGCGCGTACCAATGGGAACGGACGGTTCCGACGATCGCTTTCCGCTTATTGGTTCAAAACTTAGGTCGCGTACTTCGCTCGTAAGGCCATCGGTCCCGACTGCGCCTCACCGCGGCTCGCTACAGGACCTCGGTTGCCCATTCGGCCGCGCCGGAGTCTGCCGTCGCCAACCCTCCTGCGTCGGGAGCGGGAATGGCCTTGTTGGGGAGAAGGAGTAGAACCAGCCCGGCGGCCAATCCCACCACCACCGTGGCGATGGTTAACGCCAGATCCATCCCTGACACGAACGCATGGCGAGCGACCGCGGTGAGAGCTGCGCCTTCCCGCTTGGGCGCGTGGTCGGCTACCGCAAGGGCTGCGCCGAGGGAGCTTTGGATCAGCTTCTGGATGGGAGCAGGCACACCGGCATGGGTGACCACCGGGGCCAACAGATGTTGGTAGCGCAGGGTGAGCGCGGTGCCGAGGACTCCCACCCCGAGCGCACCACCGACCTGCATGGCGGTGTCGTTGGTAGCCGATCCGACGCCGGCTTCCTCAACGGGGAGTGATCCCATCACAGACTCCGTGCTGGGGGCGAGAGCCAGGGCAACCCCGACCCCGAGTATCGCGAACGGCCCGATGCAGTCGGCATAGGTGCCGGCCACTGTGGTCCTTGTCAACAGTCCAAGACCGACGGCGATCAAGGCCAGGCCCGATGCGACCACGAATTTCGTGCCGCCACGGCGGGCGGCGACGACAGAGAACGGGGCAACGACCAGCAGGACCAGGGCCACTGGGGCGATCCGCACCCCGGCTTCGAGCGGGGTGTACCCCAAAGCGAACTGGAGATACTGGGTCATGAGGAAGAACATGCCCAGCAGGGCGAACAGGACCAGGCCGAGTGCGGCGATGGCGACGCTGTAGCGGCGCTTGGAGAAGAACCGCAGGGGCAGCATGGGATGGTCGATGTGGCGTTCCCAGATGACAAAGGAGGCGATGACCGCCGATGCTCCGATCAGCGCGCCCAGGATCAGCGGGGAGGACCAGCCCCGGCCCGGCGCCTCGATGATCCCCCACAGCAACAGACCCAGCCCCAGCATGGACAACCCGGCGCCCACCGGATCGGGACGGGTCGGGACGGGATTCTTCGAGTTCGGCACCAGCCAGACCGAAGCCAGCAATCCGGCAATTGCGAGTGGCACGTTGAGGAGAAAGACCGATCCCCACCAGAAGTGGGCCAGCAGCAACCCACCCAGGATCGGACCGAGGGCGACGCCGAGTCCCGAGGTGCCCGACCAGATCCCGATGGCCCGTGCCCGATCCTCCTCCTGGGTAAAGACATTGGTGAGGATCGACAACGTGCACGGCATCAGGGCGGCTGCCCCGATTCCCATGACGGCGCGGGCCAGGGTAAGGCGGTCCGGGGATCCCGACCAGGCGGCAAAAGCCGATCCACCACCGAACACCGCCAGGCCGCCCATGAAGACCCATTTGCGTCCGACCCGGTCACCCAGGGCCCCGAGGGAGAGCAGAAGGCCGGCGAACACCACCGCATAGGCGTCGACCATCCACTGCAACTGGCTCGAGCTCGCCCCGAGGCTCCGCACGATGGTGGGGAGCGCGACATTGAGAACGGTGTTGTCCAGGCTGATGAGGAGCAACGTGACGCACAACACGGCCAGCGTCGCCCATCTGCGCCGTTTCCTGGTTGCTTCCGATGTCGGGCTCGGGCCCACTGACGGAGCATCGTTGGCCGATCGGACCCGAGCAAATCCATCAACTCGGCGTGAGCCGGTCATCAACAGGTCCGGTCGGAGCTATTGCTCGGCAGCGAGAACCTCGATGCAACCGGCCCTCTTCAGGTCCGCGACCTGCTCCTGACAAGGCTCAACGGAAGTCGAAGACCAGACGGGGATCGACGGCGCCCTGCTCGATCTGCTCGAAGGACTCGTGGACCTGCTCGAGCTTTCACATGAATAACAGATCTGGCTGCGAGTGAGTTGCATGTTCGTCCGATCAGGCATGTGTGGTGGACCGTGCCATTTGGCTCGTCCTGGGCCCGATGATGACCAGCGGACATTGAGCATGGCGTGCGCAATCATGGCTCACCGAACCCAGCGTGAACTCCTTGAAGGGTCCGAGACCTCGTGATCCGACGACCAGGAGGTCAGCGTCCTTGCTCACGTCGATCAGTACCTGGGCCGCCGGAGGATCGCCGAAGCGACCAACGAGTTTGAGGTCCGGCGCCATAGCCTTGGCCCTGGCGAGAGCCGCATCGAGGATGGATCGCTCACCCTCCTTGGCCCCCGGGAAGGAATCGAGAAATGCTTGGCGGAAGAACGAGGCGTGTACCACCTCGAGGGTGGCTCCCCTCAGTCGGGCTTCTCGAACCGCCCATTCGAGCGCTTCGAGCGACGTCGGTGAGCCATCGACACCGACCACGATTCTCGGCTGCCCCGGTTCATTCGTGCCTGAATTCTGAATGATTGTGGTCATCGGCCGTTTTCTTTGGATAGATCCCTTGTCCAGTGTGAGTGCTCGTGAGGAGGGTGAACAGGGCATTTGGTCCCTTGCCACACAGTTTCACCTGACGGAACTTGTTCGACCGGGGACTTTGGGCCCTATTGCAGAGCCGAGATCACGTTGAGACTTGCTCTGGAGATCCAAAGGGGCAGGGCAATGGCCATTCAAGACATACTTCCGCCGCTCATCGATGATCGCGATGGCATTGGTGTGGGCCACGATCGGGTCCATCGGTTCGGCCGAAGTGAGCGATTCTTGCACTGGTGGATCGTCGTCATGTTCGCCTCGGCTCTCCTGACCGGCATCGCTATGGGCGACGAAGCCGAATCCGGTTCACTGCTGAAGCTTCACATCGGCTCAGTGGTCCTCATCGGGGTCGGACTCGTCGTCGCCCTGGTCTTCGGCAACACAATGGCTATTCTCGGGTCGGCGAAGGATCTCTTCCTCTTCGACCGAATCGACCTTGCCTTTGTGGTGAATACCGTAAGGCATCCTGGTCACCCGGGACACGTCCGATGGGGAAAGTTCAACATCGGCCAGAAGATTCTGGCCTGGTCGTTGGTCGGCTCGTTAGCAGCAGTAGTCGTGACCGGCATCAACTCTTGGTCTGCGGGGGAAGGTGCCGCTGGACCTCACGCGGCCGCCGTCGTGGTGACCTTGGCGTTGTTGAGTGCTCATGTCTTCATGGCCGTGATCAACCCAAGCACACGACCGGCGTTGCCGGGGATGGTCTTTGGCCATGTCCGGCGATCCTGGGCCGCCAAACACCATTCCGCTTGGCTCGAGAATGCGGACCGGAGGCAGTCGATGGAGCTGTGACGGTTCGCGTCGGCAGTGGGCGCAAGAGTGGACCAGCGAGTGAGAGGGAGTTGTCGAATGGCTGATATCGACCCGGGAGGAACGACCAAACGAGCGGTCAGAAACAGCGGGGCCGGCGGAATCTGGTTCCTCGGCTTCGTCGGGGCATTCGCCTACTACCTCCACTTCCACTCCGGGACATTCTGGCTGGTGGTCCTTGCCTTCTTGAAAGCGCTCGTGTGGCCGGCCTTTGTCGTCTATCACGTACTGCAGCTTCCTTTGTGAGCTGGTCCTTCCTAATCGAGGTGGCCAGTAGCGACTCTCCTCGGATCTCATCTCCTGATTAAGTGGAGGCTTCTCGCCCTTCCCCATATCGACGAGCATCGGTCGCACGAGCAGCCGCAGGACCGTCCGCGTGGTTGAGCTACGAATTCGCGCGTTTCCGTTGCCTACTGCCAACGCCCGCGTGCTCGGATAGGTCAACGCGTCCGACGGAAAGGCCTGCCGTTCGCGGGGCCCGATACTGTGATCGAGTTCTGAGGAGATTCAACGCCGCGAGATCGTATCCCCGCGACTGGATAACCCGGTGGGAGGCCGGTGAAGAGACTTTCGGCCCTGCAACCGTGACCCCGATTGTTTGATACTTGGTCCATGGCGGCGTTTCATTGCAGAACCCACCGACCCGCATTGACAGCGCGGACTGGCGGTCTGCGCTGGTTTGGGCCTGGTCGCAGCGGCTGGGTTTGCCGGTGCCATCGGTCCCGTGATCGGATCCATCGATTTTCGGAGCCCCCATCAATCGCTGCCAGTGTCACGAACGAAGAAGTGGCATCACGCGGTGAGTGTGTTCGGGAGGGATCGCTGTGAAGAGATACGCCATGAGTGTGCTGGGTGGTGGGGTCATGGCTGGCGCCGTCGCCACCTATCTCAGGCTCGGACGCAAGCCCTGTCTGACGTGGGGTGCCACGCCGGAGGACGTGAACCGGACCATGCCAGGTGATGACTTCTTAAGCACCTCCGACTTCCTCTCGACTCGCGCGATCACTATCGACGCGCCGTCATCGTCGATCTGGCCATGGCTCGTGCAAATGGGGAGCGGCAAAGGGGGTGTCTACACCTATGACTGGATCGAGAACCTCTTCGGCCTCCATATGCACAGCGCCGACGAGATCCTGCCGCAGTTCCAGAACAGGAAGGTCGGAGACGTCGAGCAGCTCGGCAAGAACGGTCCTCGGCTCCGGGTGGAGGTTCTCGACGCTGAGCGGGCAATGGTGTTGCATTCTGAGGATGGCAATTGGGTCTGGGCTTTCTGCCTGTACCCGGTCGGTCAGGATCGCACCACACTGGTCAGCCGGAACCGCATCGCGACACCAGCGGCAGGACGGCTGCAGCGAGCCTTCGGCGTCTTGGTGATGGAACCCGGCAGCCTCGTCATGGAACGCAAGATGCTCTTGGGCATCAAACGACGGGCCGAACGTTTGGCCGGGCAGAAGCGAGCGGACCCCGAGGCGAGCATGGCCGAACACAGGCTGGACGCGGTCCGCTGGGAGAGCAACGGCGCAGGTCACAGCGGATGAGATCTTCAGCGGTTGATGCGCGCGCTGCAACCCAAAAGTCAGACCACAAGCTTGTGGGGTCGAGCCCGACCGACCATTCCTCCCTCTGTGCCGACGTACCACTTCGCGTAATTGCGGCGCTCGCCGCCGCCGGCCACTCGTTCGTCAGCGCCGGTGGGTCGTCCTGACGTGTCCGACCCGAACGGTCCCCAGGGCAAGGCGACGCCACCGTTGGCAAGACTGTCCGGTCAACCACGGTTCAGATATCCGCGCCGAGGTCGGGGTAACCATGCCGTGCTCCTGTCGGCCATCGTCCTTATGATGACGATGGCCAGCTGCGCCTCCAACAGCCCGACAGCGCTGCCCAGTCTGGGGTCCCCAATCCGGTACCCGACTGGTGCAGGAATCGATGGTCAGATCCATTCGCCCAGCGGCCCGTTTCTGTACGACCAGCAAGGCCGGGTTGTGTTCTTCCACGGTGTGAACGCCGTTTACAAGCATCCCCCTTACGAGCTGTACCCAGCGCCAGGCAAGCCGTGGGACTTCTCCGCCACCGACGCGTCGCTGATGGCCCGGCTTGGGTTCAACGTGGTTCGGCTGGGGATGACGTGGAAAGGCCTCGAGCCGGGGAGCGCTCCCGCGAACGACCCGGCAATCTGTAGGCCGGGAACGCCTCATGACCCTGGCCAGTTCAACCAGGACATTCTCGACACCTATTTGGGCAAGGTCAAAGAGACGGTCGACCTCCTGGGTCGCTTCCACATCCACACCCTGCTCGACATGCACCAAGACGTCTACAACGAGCTCTTCGACGGCGAAGGGGCGCCCAATTGGGCCGTGTGCACCAGTGGTGTACCGAACACTGATCCACCTGGGCGCTGGTCTCGCAACTATGGGACCACCGCCGCCGGAGCGGCCTTCGATCACTTCTGGACCAACGACGTGGTTGGTGATCTCCAGGGCGAGTACGACCGGGTTTGGGCAGCCGTCGCCACCTACTTCCGTGGCGATCCCTGGATCCTTGGCTACGACCCGTTCAACGAGCCCTTCTCGACGTCACTTATCCAGTCGGGCGACGAGAAGTTCGATGGACAGCTCGAATGCTTCTATACCGGCCGGTCCTTCATCGGCGTTGCGTCCCACGGCGCCCCGGCCATCAGGTGCCCCGCTGGCGACCCGGCGTCCGGTGTCATCCCAGCGATACAAGAAGCCGACCCCAGAACCTTGGTTTTCTACGAGCCGGATATCTTCAGCGGCCGAGGGTCCACGAATTTCGTGGGCCCCATGAACTTCGCCAACCTGGTCTTCAACGTGCACATCTACTGCGGTCAGCGCAGCGGCAAGACGGGGAATCCGACCAACATCGCGGCCTGCGCCGACCAGGAACAGCGTTCTTTCACGACGCGATCAGAAGACCGAGGCGATCTCGGGTCGTCAGCCCAACCAGGAGGGCCGGCCTGGTTCCTGAGCGAGTTCGGCGCCACCTCGAACCCAACCTTGCTAGACCGGCTCACCACCGAGGCGGACCGGGCTCTCGTCGGCTGGACCTACTGGTCGTGGAAGTTCTATGGCGACCCCACCGGTAGCTCCGCCGAGGGCCTCATTACCTCGACTGGACGGCTTCGCTCGACAGCCTCAGTGCTGTCCCGCACCTACCCCCAGGCGGTTGCCGGTCGACCGACATCAATGTCCTTTGATCCGACGACCGGAGCCTTTCGGCTCTCCTACGTGGCAAATCACGCCATCACGGCGCCAACGGTGGTGTTTGTCCCGACCGAGG
>CAVYNO010000005.1:0-20398 GCA_963769825.1 uncultured Acidimicrobiales bacterium | reverse complement strand
TTCAGCGGCCAAGTGCGCCAAACTATGCGCCACCGGCGGCTGCAGCCATCCCGCGAATATCCCGCGGGCTGCCTGAAATTGACGCCACGGATGGCGTTTTCACCATCTCGGAGAACGCGTTCGCCAAAGCCGCGTCGCGGTCCTCTGTTGCGTGCTGATAGCGGAGAGCGGCGGCAGGACCTGGCGTGACCTACTCGCGCCATGAGTTTGCGCGTCGTCGCCCCGGAGATGGCCAACCATGTTGCGTCCGATCGTGGCTTCGGACTTTCCCGAGACCCGCCACGATTTGGCTCTCGAACTGGGCGCAGACACAGTCATCGACCCAGCCAACGAATCACCATGGGCGGCCTGGCGCAACGTCGCGTGGGAGGCACCTGATGAAGTGCATGATCGCATCGCACTCTTCGGTAAACCGACCCAGGTTATCTATGAATACGTCGGTGTGTCTGGTGTCATTGCCGGCATCGTGGAGAACTGTGGGCTCGGGGCTCGGGTGCTAAGCGCGGGTGGGGCTGCGACCGACACGATCTCGTCGGCTCTCGCCAACTTGAAGGGAGTCAACATCCAGTTCGGCGGTGGCCCTGCGGTCGAAGACTGGTACGAAACCCTCGATCTCGTCGTGGGCGGAAGCCTTGACCCGACGCCCATGATCGGCGAGATCGTTCCGTTGGACGGTCTGGCGAGCGCCATCGATCGCTCTCGCTCATCGGATTGCCCAGCACGAATCGTCTACGTCGCCGACTGAGCCAACAGGGCTTGTCCGGCAGTTGTTGCAGAAGTGGACAGGGCAATGGTGAGTCACCTGACCGTCGGTTTCCCTAATCTCCACCCGAGCATGTGGTAGTGAAATCGAACATCCTCAGGCGTCAGTTCATCTTCAATTGTGTCTTCGGTATGGCATCCAAATCGGTCACATGAAATGGTGCTGCCGTCGAAAGCCACGAAAAAGACGCCCTTCCATATCTATTTTCAATTTGAGTGGGGCGCAGAGTCCCTAACCTCGCCATTTGGGGAAGCCAATTGGATACCGAGTCTCAGCGTGACCGCTTGGTCACGGGCCCATAGCCAAGAGGCAGTTGAGGCTGGCCTTGAAAGAGCAGAGTGCAAACCGACTCCCCGAGACGGAGGGTTGATCGATGCGGAGCAACTTCCCACCGCCCAGCTGACCGCAGTCCCTCCAAGGATCGGCTGGATCGTGGAGCCGAGCGATACCGTGCACTTGAACGGTCCATCCAGATGCCGACGAGCGGTCAACGCCGTCGGCCGCAAATCCAACCCTCGTACCATCAATAGATCGGCCTTCCAAGGTGTCCTGACCGAGGCATACAGAAATCGATCGACCGTCTAGGTGGAACTGGACCGGATTGATCGATGGGTAATCCCCGGCCCGAGAGGCCAGTCGCCCCATTGGCGCTGAACCCAGCAACGACCAACATTCCGATTCAGATATTGACCCTTCAGATGTTCCCAGCATCCACCCTTCATCATTGGCGTGGGCCACCTCACTCTCCGTCCCGGTCATTGGTCACCTTTCAGTAACGGTGTACCTGATTGAGATGACCTCGCCAGGGCTGCCGCGTATCGATTGGCGCGGGTTGCCAGTTGTTCGGCATTGCGGCGCTCAAAAGCTTGCGCACGCTCAACCGCGGCTGCCAGCTCGTCAGGGGTCGTGAGAAGCCGAAGGGCAGGTCCGCCCCGTGGGGGCAGGCTGAGCGGCTCGCTTACGCGCGGAGCAGACTCCTCCCCTCGGAACAATGACGGATGCTGTTCGATGCCTGGTGATGGGAAGGCCAGGATGACCACAATGACATCTCCTCTCCAGTAAAGAGTCCAGATCAGACGAATGGCTCCAGTGTCACTATCAGGCAGGGATGACCCGGCCGGTAGGGCCAAAGGTCCCTGTCGAGGCTGAGTGGCCATGGGATTGACGACCATTGGATCGATCCGCCCTTTCCCAGACGTGCGCATGTCAGTTCGGGACTCTTGGCCCTACCGCACCGGTGCCTCAGAAGACACGATGTGCCCAGAAAGCGTCTCTCACAGCATGGGCCATCTCCTCCTGCCAACCCCCCGGCAGGAGGAGATGGCCCCCCTCGTCGTGCTATGGACTAGCCCGAAAGTGCCTGCTTGAGAATGTGAGCAGACGTTGTGGTTAGTCCGTAGCGTTTAGAGGTCCTTGCGGGATAGCTCATGAAGTGCCTGCCGCCGGTGTGAACCGGCTGGCTTTCGTTCGAAGAGTCTCCCGCACGGGCTTCGCCACGGAGTGGCTCAAAAGAGGATCGAGCACAAACAATCCGTAAGCAGGAGTGCCCCCGTGGTGTCCCACTACAACCAAGGAGGTAGTCATGAGCGTGATGATCGGGATCGACCCCCACAAGGCGTCGCACACCGCGGTGGCCATCGATGGGGACGAAGATCAGCTCTCGAGCTTCAAGGTGAGAGCCACCCGTCGCCAAGTGGACCAGCTCTTGAGCTGGGCGGAACCCTTCGAGAAGCGCACCTGGGCTATCGAGTCGGCGGGTGGACTGGGCTATCTGTTGGCCCAGCAGCTCGTGGCCCAGGGCGAAGACGTGCTCGACGTTCCGGCCACCCTGGCGTCTCGGATCCGGATGCTCGCCACGAATCGTTCCAACAAGAACGACCCCAACGATGCCCACTCGATTGCCATTGCCGCCCTGCGGGCACCGATGCTTCGTTCCGTCCAGCGAGCTGACCATCGTGAAGTCCTGCGCCTCTTGGCCAAGCGCAACATGGACATTGGTAATCATCGAACCCGGGTTGTCTGTCGGCTCCACGCCCTCTTGGCCGAGCTTGCACCGGGCGGAATTGCCAAAGAAATGTACGTTTCTGACGCTGACCTGCTCATGGCCAAGCTCTGTCCTGCGACCCCGGCCCAGCAGATGCGCTTCGACCTGGCCCTCGAGCTCCTCGACGACGTGCGCCGGCTCGACGCTCAGATCAAGGAGTCATATCGCCGCATCCGGGCGGCCATCAAGGCGTCTGGGACCTCACTCACCGAGATCTATGGGGTGGGACCGATCATCGCCGCCACGCTCATCGGCTACTCGGGTGACGTCAGTCGTTTCGCCAACCTCGACACCTATGCCTCCTACAACGGCACGGCTCCGATTGAGTTTTCTTCGGGGGGACGGATTGTGCATCGGGTGTCCACTCGGGGCAACCGCAAGCTCAACCATGCTTTGCACATGGCTGCCATCACCCAGATCCGTAATCCCGGAACTCAAGGCCGGATCTACTTCGAGCGCAAGGTCGCTGAAGGCAAGACGAAGAAGGAGGCCCTCCGCTCCCTCAAGCGCCACATCAGCAACGCCGTCTACCGCCAGCTCGTCCTCGACGCCCAGTAGGGGGCCCGGGAGGACAATAGGGAACGACTCGTAGCCAGCGTGACCGGCTCTACACCCTGCACGGCCGGTTCTTCGGCGAAGTCACTCCCGGACCCAGGCAAACTCTATGCAGTCGCGTCTCGTGATCGCGGCTCGATTCGTCGCGCCCAGAAGTCGGCCGAATTCGGGGCTTGACACAAAGAGGATTCGCACGGTGGCACCCCGTCCTGGCGTTCGGGGACACTCTTCCTGACCCGTCAAAGCGGCATCATTGGCAGCAGTTGAGCCCATTCTTCGGCAGGCCTCTGTCGTCGCCTGGATTGAGTGCGATGTCGAGCGCCAGAGTGATCAGGTCGGCGTCGGACGATAGGTGGACCGGGCTACTGACCGCGCTTGCGAGGTCGGGATTGGTGCCTCCGCTACATCGCCGGATCTCGTAGCGAAAGATCCGGAAGTGACCAGCGAGCCTGCACCCGACGGGGCCCTCGGCAACGACTCCTCGCTCAATCCGATCCGCGTGCTTGATGCCCATGGTGATGATGAGGCCATCGCAGCTCATCAAGGAGGAGTTTGAGGCCTTCTGGCCCTAGTCGATGAATCGGCAACCAGGCAGTGTTACGGGAAACGACACCGACAGGGGTGTCGTAACGAATGATTGGGAGGAAATCTGTGCTTGCCTATAGCTTTCCGTTGCTGAGCGTCTTTTGGAGCTTGCTGATGTTTGCGGGGTTCATCCTGTGGATCTTCATCGTCGTCTGGTGCTTTGTCGATAACTTCCGGCGCCGGGACCACCATGGTGTCGCCAAAGCGTTATGGTTCGTCTTCATCGTCTTTATCCCCGTGATCGGCGTGATCGCCTACATCATCGCCAGGCCCGCCGCTGCAGATCTAGAGATCGTGGCGTAAGGGGCGCCGACCGCCGCCAAAGTTTTCTCTGTCCGAACTGCGGGTCCCCGGGGCGGCGACGGGGTCCTCCGACCGGCCCAGGCTCCGACCTGGTCTGGCCCACGTAGCGTTGGGCGCTATGAGGCAGCTTTCCACACGCCCGGTAGTGCCAGATTAAGCACTAGTTGTGGGGCCTGGCGGCGCCGGAGGGACGACCACAAACCCGACTGCAGACTGTCTCCCTGGTCGTGCCCCTAACCGACGGCATTAGGCACCTGAACCCGCCCGGTCTCGGCACCTGTGCGCTACCAGTGACCAACGGCCCTAGCGGCACTAGACAGCCGACCCGGGACTGGTTGATGTGATCCAGCGTGTCCTCCTTCTTCTCGGGCTGCTCTTGGCAGGGCTGATGGCTGGGTGCAGCTCCGCACCGCAAAATGTGCCGTTTACGCTTGGCACTGCCGACCGAAATCTGACCTACTGCAACTCGCAAAGCCTGGATCTCTACATACGAGCGCCGCGGACACTCGCCCTCTTCCCGTCGCAATGTACATCCATGGGGGAGGTATGACCGCAGGCGACAAGTCGGATCTCAACCCTGTCTTCCTTGATGCACTGGCTTCATCCGGTTATGCGGTCGCCAGCGTGAACTACCGACTGGCTCCTCAGTCTCGGTTTCCCGCCCAAATCGAGGATGTCAAGTGCGCAATCAGGTATCTGCGAGCCAAGGCACCCAACTACGGCCTGAACGCAAGCGAGATATTCGCGTTCGGCACCAGTGTTGGAGGACAGCTTGTTGCGCTCGCAGCTCTCACGGGTCCGCACTCTGCATTCGATGTCGGATCGTATCCGACGGAACCGAGCAACCTGCTTGCAGTTGCTGACTTGTTCGGCCCAGCCAACCTCACCGAGCGAGCATCGGGGGTTTTCTCCCTCCGGCATTCAGCAAGTCTTCGGCAAGAGCGATCGCCGGGACCTGCTTCTTGCCAGCCCCACACATTTCGTTGTCCCGAACTCGCCACCCATCCTTCTTGTTCAGGGCATCGACGACACGACAGTCCTCAAGTCGCAATCCATGGAGCTCTATAGGGACCTCAAAGCCGCGGGTGACCAAACACAACTTGTCTTGGTCCAGAACATGGGCCACATGTTCATCCAAGTTGGCTCGAGACCACTTGACCCTGGTCTTCGACCGATTGCGCAAGACATGGTCCACTTCTTTGACAATGCCCGGAGTATGTGAGCGGGATTGCCGGATCCCGGATGGCGAACCGGTGCATTGACCCGAAATGCGGACACCCATTCTTCGAGGTCATCCGCGTGACCCGTTTACCAAAAGCCCCCCTCCGGCCCTGCCCCGTGCGCCCCGGTCCCGGTAGGGTCCGCGGGCCCGCCTTGCCCCGCGGTGGGGTTTCGTCCCGGCGGGCGCGCCTCCCCTTGCCTTCTCCACAAGCGTGATGTGGGAGAGGGGCCACGACGCGCGAACGACGACAGAACCGCCGCGGAAGGGCCGCGCCGGGCACGACCGCGGCGAGCGGGCGCACCCCGGCCCACGACCACAGGACCGGCCCGCGGCCACCACCCGAGAACCGGGAGGGGCGGGCGACGGAGGGCGGCTTTGGTGGTGGGCGGAACGGATGGTCCGGGAAGGAGGGGTGCGCCAGTCCGGCACCATGGGGACAGTGGAATGGCTGGGCACCAGCGTAGAGAAGGATCGATGGCGTGAACGACCCGACCCTACGCACCAGGCACCTGCTGCTCCGTCGCTGGACGGATCAGGACTGGGACGACTTTGCCCGGATAAGCAGGGATCCAGAGGTCATGCGTTATCGCTTTGCTCCACTGTCTCGCCAGGAGAGCGACTCCGTCATTGATCAGAACGAGGCAAGCTTCGACGAGAACGGATTCGGATTGTGGGCGGTCGAACGACTCGATGATCGTCGGATGCTGGGCTTCATCGGCTTTGGAATCTCGGACTTTGGCGCCCCTTTCTGCCCAGCGATTGACATCGGCTGGACTCTCGCCCGAGATGTGTGGGGCAATGGCTATGCCACCGGGGGTGCCATTGCCGCGTTGGACTTCGCCTTCGACGAACTCCAACCCACTGAGGCTGTGGCCCGCACCACCCACCTAAACGAGCGTTCGCAGGCCGTAATGCGGCGGCTCGGTATGACCCATGATCCGCACGACGACTTCGACGCGCCGTGGTACGAAGTCGGGCACCCCCGCCGGAGGTTCGTTCTTTATCGAATGAAGGCTTCAGGTTGGCGCCATCCAGCGATTTCGGGCGACCGATAAGTGCCAACACAAGCAGATCCGAAGAGTGTCCCAGCACGTCGGTAAGGGGTGCATCCTCTCCAGGTACATTCCGGAACCCTGGCACTGGTCGGTACGCCCTCGTTCGGCACCTCGGTGACAGTCCATAGGAGCTGACCTATGGAGTGGCGTTGCGCAGTTTCGGGACCAGTCGCTTCGCGTCCCGCTGCGTGTCGAGGACCGACTTCATGGTCGACAGAGTCCCAGGACCGTCAAGAACATGGTTGTGGCGCTCCTCGGGGTCGACGGTCAGGTTGTGCAGCTCCCACTCGGGCTGTGCGGCAGCAGGCAGGAACGAGTTGGGTGCAACGCCCTGGTTGGCGTACCAGTCGTCCAGGCGTTCGTAGTAATGATTCAGCTTCCACAGCTCCTGTGCTCCTCCGTCACCTGTGGGCAGCGACGTGATCACCGACTCGATGTTGATCGGGGGAGCGACCGGCTCGAAAGGCTTGCCGTTGAGGATGTTCACCTGGGTGACTCCTCGGGTGACATCGTCCTCGGTCATGAAGTAGATCGGCGACTCGATGGAGGACGCGGCCGTCGTGCTCAGAACCACCCCGCTCAGGTCGCGACCGGGCAGCGGATGGACCTCGTCATGATGCGCGGCCACTCCTGCGGTTGCCTGCTCGATGTCGACACCAGCCAGCCCCAGGAGGGTGGGAATCAGATCGACGTGGCTGGTGGGAACGTTCACGCCGTCACCACCGGGAGCGATGCCCGGACCGGCCATCAGCAGCGGCACGCGGGTGGCCTCGTCGAAGGCGTTGCACCACTTCTGGATCAGACCGCCGTGTGCCCCCAGCAGGTCGCCGTGGTCGGAGGTGAACACCACAATGGTGTCGTCGGCCATGCCGGAGGTTTGCAGCGCCCCGAGGATCTTTCCGATTGCCTGGTCGACCAGCTTCATGAGGTAGTAGTAGAGGCGGCGGTAGCCGAGGTCGGTGGCCGTCTCGAAGATCATCTGCGGCCAGATCGCCTTGAACGCCTCCTGGCAGGCGGGACGACCGGCGAATGTGTCGGACTGGGACGGCGGTTCGGCGATCTCAGGCACGGTGTCATCGGGCGGTCCGAACTTGAGCATCTGCTCCCAGCCGAATCCTGAGAAGGCGATGTCGTGAGGGTTCACGAACGAGGCCACCGTCAACCAGGGTCCCTCATCTCTGGCTGCCGCAAGCTCGCCGAACAGCTCCACGACCTGTTCGGCGAACACGCCATCTCGAATGGTTCCACAGTCGGACCTGGCCGCACCGTGTGGTTCACGGCCGATCCAGCCGGAGAAGCCGAAGGGGTCCAGCCGGTCAGCCTTGCGGTAGGCGGCAACGGTTTCGGGCACCGGTTTGCCGTCGTCGTCTGACGCCTTCAGCCCCTCGTGAGTGCCGGGAATCATCAGGTCAGCGAACGAGACGTGCCACTTCCCCCGATAGTGGGTTCGGTAGCCACCAGCCCGGAACCAGTCACCGAGCGTGGGCACCGAGTTGGGGTCGAGCCAGTGCATCCCTGGGTCGGAGTTCTGCTTGGCGGTGCCGTCCGTGGAGTTCACCCCGTGAAGTGAGGGGTATTGGCCCGTGAACAGTGTTGCCCGGCTGGGCGTGCAGGCCGTTGATCCTGCGTAGTGCCGATGGAACTCCAGGCCACGTTGCCTGATCGACTCTCGGGCGGTCAGTTGCTCCTTGCGGAAGCTCGTCACCTCATCCGTCTCGTAGGGAGGCGGGTACCGCTCTTCGTCGGTCATGATCAGGAGGATGTTGGGGCGGCTCATGCGTGGAATCTACAACGGCGTATGCCAAGGCTTCTTCTCATGATCTCTTCAGGTTGAGGGTTACTTCTCAAGCGGATCGAACCTGTGGCCGGAGAGCGCCACCGACCTGGTCGGCGATGCCGCCACCATCCGTCGTTGGAAAGAAACGGGAACACCCGGCGTTGGCGCAAGGGGGAAGCGGCCCAAGGTTTGCCCTCGACTCTGGACAAGCGGCGGCAACTCGAGACTAGGGAGGCCCACGCCATGAACGCCCAACACGTTGCCGGCCAACATGACGTGCCCATCGTGTCCCATCCGCATGACTGGGCGCTTAGGCGCAGCGGATTCGAAGCGGCAGGCCCGCAGCTACAGCAGGGTCAATGACTCCCCGCACTCGCTTTGAGCATGAGCTTTCCAGACTCCAATATCTAGTGAACTGACTTCGAGGCGCACCTACAGTTGCACCCATTGCGAATGGGCCGGATATGGGGGGTCAGATGAGGAAGCTAGGAGCAACTCTCTGTGGAGCCGTCGCTCTGACGATTGCGCTTGCCGCGGGCTCGACCGCCGCTAGTGGCAGCAACTCGGCGACCGCGGCGACCGGGGTCCACAAGGCAGCCTTCTGCGCGGGAAACCTCAAGATCGACAGGGCCAGCGCGAATGTCAACTCGGCCGCTGGGTTCTTGACGGTGCTCAAGCACAACAAGGCCGCCCTCTCCGCCATGGAAAGGAACCTGCCCTCTGGGACGGTTGGCACCGACGCACGCCAAATCCTTGCCGCCGCACAGGCGGCGATTGCTTCCGGAAACGCGAACGCCCTCAACAACACACCTTCCGGTGGGGATATCGACACGTATTGCGGAGTTGACGGAAGTGGCAACCCGCTGCCGAAATACTTCGCAACCGGCAAGGGAAGCAGTTTCTGCACATCCTTCCTGCCGATATTCCAAGCCGTCGGAAACGCCAACAATTCTGCTGGGGTCCTGGCCGCACTGGAGGCCAACAAGACTCAAATCGCTCAGCTCGCTACCGAGGTCTCCGCGTTGCCATCCTCAATCAAAGCCAAGGCCACTGCAACGGTAAGTAAGGCCCAAACCGCCATAACGGACAACAGCGCCGCTGCTTTAGGGAGCGGAAACGGGAATGGACCCGCGGCTCAGGTCGCACTCTATTGCGGGCAGAACCAGTAGAAACCCCCAAAAGGAGATGCCGGCTAGCTAGGGGCCTACTCGCCTGGCCCACGGCAGCTCGTCTGCGTGCCGCTCGCACGACCACACCTTTGTCCAGCCCCTCAGGAAATTCCATCGGCCAGCCCATTCCAGCGGAGCCATGCAGTGGGTCAGGTGGCCCACTGGGTTCTCGTAGACCATGCGCCAGCACCGACCTTCCTGGGCGAAGAGCCCCTAGGGCCACGTTGCCGACCCGTACCGATATATGTGATCCAGGAAGTTTCAGCGTCAGGTCGGTCGTTTAGCGCAGAGAAGCATCGGACGACTGAGGATCGCAACTTGGTTGCTGGAAGGGTGCAGTACCTATTTTAACTGGCTTTTTGATTTCACCCGTATTATCTTTCCAGACACCGTTCGCCAAGGTACGACCGCGGACATACGAACTCTCGTCGCCGAAGGACGTACTCAGACCCCCCCAACTCCATCTCAATAGCGGTATAAAAGTCTAGGTATAAATTTCCCCTGACACTTTGGTCCCACACTTTTCACGAGCTGGCAGCAATGCTTGCAACCCCTACTTCAACCCTAAGGAGCATCAAAAATGAAGGTCTTCATGAACAGGAAGGCGGCCGTCGGGCTGATCGCAGCATTAACCTTTGGCACTGGTGGCGCATCAATCGCCGTCACCGCGGGCACCGCGGGCACCGCCGGCGCCGCTGCTTGTGGCACTCCCCTTGCCAGTTGTACCGCAACGGGAACGTTGACAGTCACTGGTGGATCGTTGACGCTGACGGCACCCTCCTCCTTGACCTGGGCCGCCACATTGAACGGCAGCAGCCAGAACATCGCCGATATCGTTTCTGGCGACCAGCAGTACACGGTCAACGATGCATCGGGTACGGGCGCTGGGTGGAATGTCACCGTGTCGGCAACGACCTTTACCAATGGAACACACACCTTGCCCAACACGGGCACGTTTGTCACGACTGGAAGCGTCACTTCCATCGCCGGGACGACCGGACCGACCACCGCGTGCGTAACGACCTGTACCCTGCCGACCAACTCCCAGACCTACCCGGTCGCCATAACCACGGCCGCATCGACTCCGCCCACCTCCAAGATCTACGACACCTCGGTCGCCACCGGCCTCGGTGCAGTCGTCATCGGTGGTAGTGCCGCTGCTAATCCGGTGGGGTGGTGGGTCGTTGTTCCGTCGAACGCGTTTTCAGGCGCGTACACCTCGACCGTGACCATGGCCGTGGTCTCGGCGCCGTAAGTGCGTCGGCTGTGTGTTGGCCCTCCCGGTCGACCTTGTCACCCCAGGGGTGCCCGTAGTATGCGGCGGCTATCGACGTTCGTCCCATAACCATGCGTTATCTTGGCCGTTCGCCCGACGGTGCTCAACATCGTCTCGTTTCGTCAGGGTCGGTGTAAAGGTCACGCGTCATGGAGAGAACTGCCGGTTTACCGAGCCCGATGGCTCGCCGCGGGAAGCAGAATCATCAGCCTGGGGCTCGGCTCCGGCTTGCCGCCGTGATTTTGTCGGTGTTCGCGTCCATCGGAATTTTCAGTATTGAGTTCGCCGTTCCGGCATCTGCCGGGACGCTCACCAGCCCCACCTGGTCGTCCACCAACACGACCGCCGGGGCCACCGGGGCCAGCTACACCTACGCCTTCACCACGGCCACCACCGCGTCGCTCCACTCGGTCACCATGACGGTGCCCTCGGGCACCGCGGGCACACCCACCGTCGGCACCGTGACCCCGGCCTCGGTGGCGACGGGGGGAAGCGTCGCGCTGGCCGGCACCACCCTCACCTATACCTTTACGACCAGCTCGATCACTGCCGGCACGGCGGTGTCGATCCAACTCAACGCGCTGACCAATACGTCGACGGCCGGCACCTACACGTCCACCATCACCACCAAGACCACCATCGCCTCGGTCGACTCGGGGGTGACCCCGGGGGTGACCTTCACCGGGACGCTCACCAGCCCCACCTGGTCGTCCACCAACACGACCGCCGGGGCCACCGGGGCCAGCTACACCTACGCCTTCACCACGGCCACCACCGCGTCGCTCCACTCGGTCACCATGACGGTGCCCTCGGGCACCGCGGGCACACCCACCGTCGGCACCGTGACCCCGGCCTCGGTGGCGACCGGGGGAAGCGTGGCGCTGGCCGGCACCACCCTCACCTATACCTTTACGACCAGCTCGATCACTGCCGGCACGGCGGTGTCGATCCAACTCAACGCGCTGACCAATACGTCGACGGCCGGCACCTACACGTCCACCATCACCACCAAGACCACCATCGCCTCGGTCGACTCGGGGGTGACCCCGGGGGTGACCTTCACCGGGACGCTCACCAGCCCCACCTGGTCGTCCACCAACACGACCGCCGGGGCCACCGGGGCCAGCTACACCTACGCCTTCACCACGGCCACCACCGCGTCGCTCCACTCGGTCACCATGACGGTGCCCTCGGGCACCGCGGGCACACCCACCGTCGGCACCGTGACCCCGGCCTCGGTGGCGACGGGGGAAGCGTCGCGCTGGCCGGCACCACCCTCACCTATACCTTTACGACCAGCTCGATCACTGCCGGCACGGCGGTGTCGATCCAACTCAACGCGCTGACCAATACGTCGACGGCCGGCACCTACACGTCCACCATCACCACCAAGACCACCATCGCCTCGGTCGACTCGGGGGTGACCCCGGGGGTGACCTTCACCGGGACGCTCACCAGCCCCACCTGGTCGTCCACCAACACGACCGCCGGGGCCACCGGGGCCAGCTACACCTACGCCTTCACCACGGCCACCACCGCGTCGCTCCACTCGGTCACCATGACGGTGCCCTCGGGCACCGCGGGCACACCCACCGTCGGCACCGTGACCCCGGCCTCGGTGGCGACCGGGGGAAGCGTCGCGCTGGCCGGCACCACCCTCACCTATACCTTTACGACCAGCTCGATCACTGCCGGCACGGCGGTGTCGATCCAACTCAACGCGCTGACCAATACGTCGACGGCCGGCACCTACACGTCCACCATCACCACCAAGACCACCATCGCCTCGGTCGACTCGGGGGTGACCCCGGGGGTGACCTTCATTGCGGGCACCTTGAGCTTGACAGCACCGTCTTCACTGACATGGGCTGCCGCCCTGAACGGCACCAGCCAGATGGTGTTCGATGCCATCAACGCAGATCAGCAATACACGGTCAACGATGCCACTGGGACCGGGGCCGGTTGGAACGTCACTGTCTCGGCTAGCACCTTTACCAATGGAACCCACACCCTTGCCAATGTCGGAACTTTCGTGACGACCGGAAGCGTTACCTCGATATCAGCGACCACTGCTCCGACGGCCACCTGCGTGGCGAGCTGCACGCTGCCCACCAATCTCGCTACCTATCCGGTCGCCATCACCACGGCGGCGTCTTCTCCACCGAGCGTCAAGATCTACGACACAGCGGCGGGCACGGGCCTTGGAGCCGTCACCATTGGCGGTAGTGCCGCGACCCATCCGGTGGGGTGGTGGGTCAAGGTGCCGGCAAATGCGTTCGCCGGTGCGTTTACCTCGACCCTGACTATCGCGGTCGTTTCTGCCCCGTGAAAGCAACTACACAAAGAGGTTCTGGGTTTAGGCTGTCCGCCCGAGCCGACCCTCATCGTGCTGTGGTGTTCAGTGCCCAATCTGATAGAAGCGACCGGCCAGGTGTGAAGGAGCGATTAGTGCGCCGAAGAGGCTTGTTTGGAGCCGTCAATGGTCTGGGCCCGGCGTCGGTCGTGGCCATCGCCGTGGCCTTGGCTGCGATCACAATCATCGGCATGATCATGACTCCCGCTGGGGCGATCGGTGTCGGAGGAGAAATGCCGTTCGGTCTCACCCCCAGCGCGCTCCCCAATGGACAATCACGTCCCTACTTCGACCTCACGGTGGCTGCCGGCGCGTCCAGTACCGAGTCTGCAGTAGTGACCAATGAGGGAACGAGCAGCGAAACGATCAAGCTGAGCCCATCTGTTGGAGTCACATCGTCGGACTCGGGGAGTGCCTTCGAGGGGTACTTCAAACCTTGTACCGATGTCGGATGCTGGATCACTGGCCTGCCACCGACCGTGACACTTGCGGTGGGGGCCAGCCAAACCCTGTCGTTTACCGTCACCGTGCCTCGTGACACCGGGCCAGGGCAATACCTGGCCGGGATTACCGCTGAGCCCAAAGTACCGCCGCCACCGGCCACCGTTGGGTCGAATGGGAGGGCATCAGCCAAGGCGATCATCATCCACCAGATTGATATCGGTGTATCGGTTACCGTCGGCACGCTTGCGGACCTCAAAACCAACCTGGAGATCCCGACGGTTACGTCGAGCTCGGTGGGATCCACACTTCGCCTGGGCATCCATGTCCAGAACTCAGGCCAGACGTTCGTCAAAGCAACCGGGACGGCGTCGTGCACCGTGGCCAGTAAGCAACTCTCTTTCCCCGTCGCTGTAGACACCGTCTTGCCCAGCGACGGGGCAGTGGTGCCGGTCAACACCCCCGGTCTCCCGTTCGGCACCTCCGTTCCTTGTACGGTGCACCTCAGTTACGGCCCGGGTTTGACGTCCCAATGGCAAGGCTCGGTCTCGACACCGACCACCACGCCGACCACGATCATCCATACGGGACCCGGCACCTACTCGACCCTTCCGGTGGGAGGGATTCCAGCCTGGGCCGTCGCGCTTATTGTGATAGGCGCCTTTATTGTTGTCGGCATCATCGTGCTGCTTCTGGCCGTTCGCCGCCGAACCCGCGGCAGGATGTCGGATGACGGTCCGAAGGCCGATCCCACCAAGTCCGGAAGCGAATTGCTGACGCAAGCGACAAATGCCTCAACAGACGACCTTTGATCAGACCAACGCCACGGCGGCAATGCCCCTCCCTTCCTCCGTTGACGCGCAGCGGAAACCATTGCGAGCTACTTCGTTCAAGAGAAGGCCACTGCTACAGATGAGCGATTGGAACGAATCGAAGCATTAAGCGATTGGAACGAATCGAAGCATTACTGGCCCAACTAGTCGGCAACGGGAATGGTTCTTCTCTTCAGTTGAGCGGCGTTTCGGGAACAGATCGTGCAGCGTCAATTTCAGCGAACCAAGGAGGAGGATCAGATGGCACGACGGAAATCACTGCGAAGCCAGCTCTACCGGGCGGCCCGTGACCTGGGCAACATCCAGGCTGCCGAAAAGGGTCCAACGTCCTACGGCAAGCGGGTGGTGCGCCGAAAGGTCTACCGGACGACCAACGGGATCGAAAGGCGGGTGATGAAGGATCTTGGGCTGTAGATTGGGGCAGCGGCATTTCTCTATGTGAGGCGCGCCCGGCCGCTAAGCCCGCTTCGTGGTCGCCCAGACCCTGCGCTCCGAAGCATGGGTCACTAGGTACTACATGCCATTTCCAGATTCCAATATCTGGTCCACTTAGTGCGTCGCTGAACCTGTGTGGCCTAAGGCGGTAGGCGAACTGGGACACTCAGAACACTTTCGCCAGTCAGTCCCTAACGAATCGTGTCAGTTTGGTGTCGATGAACTGATTGGGCCGCCATCCGCGCCCAAGCTTGTCGAGGAGAAGACCATCAAAGGCGCCCAGCGCCAGAGACCCAGCTCCGGCAGCAACAACGGGTACTCCAAGGGGCGTCAATGCAAGACCGGCGGCTCCGAACAAAGCCCATCGAACCATCCTCGTGGGTAAATGATTGATCCACGAAATCCGTATGATCTCCTCGTAGTAGGCATCCAGCAAATCCCTGTCGTCTTCCTGTGCGTCGACCCAACTTCGGAATTTTCGGGCTCTGGAAATTACTTTCAGGAGGTCGGAAAACGAACGGTCTCCCCGATTGATTGCCTCGCGCACGGCTCGTCCATTCAGAACGCGATCCTGAAACAGTTCTAACTTCTTGCTGTTGGCATCGCTACGCGCGATGACATCTTCACATTTCAGTTCTAGAACCTGGGACGTCATCGCGTCTGTGGCGAGATCGGACTCCGATATGGCGCTCAGATGAAGCTGGACTTCGCTCTCAACCAGTTCCGAGAGAATGAAGGCCGGAGTGATTGATGCAACTTCTGGCGGAGTGTGCTGGTGAAAAGACTGATTTACTAGCAAGAAATCGATGTCTGTCTCGACTGAGAAATGGTCGTCCCGCGATCGCACTTCGAAGGTCAGTTGATCTAAGCTACCGAGACTGGGTGCAGCAGCTCTCACAATAGAACGTGCGGCCTCCACAACGTATTCATTGGATACGAAGTCTGCCCTTGCTGCTGCGAGGACCGACTCGTCCCACTTGTACTGCTCTACGTAAGGGCTCAGCTTTCTCCTCAGCTTTCGAGCCTTGCTCTCACCGTCGGTGCGAAGCGCAAACGCTGCGTCAACTGCATCATCAAAGTTCCACGCCTCAGGTATCTGAATCGAAATGGGTTGATGACGCTCAAATGGGGTTCCGGTATTCTCGGTTCTAATTCCGTGGGATCCGTTGACATAGGTGATTCTGAGATAGCCTTCTTCAAGGGCGGTAGACAATTCGCTGGGCGTGAGATCACGAATAAGCTGAGTGATTACGCCTCTATCTGCAAAGAGCCTCACTTCTCCGTAAAAGAGCATGGCTTCACCCAGTGCCCCTAAGTCGAGTGGTTTGTCCGGATTCATCTTTCGGTGGCGGCTAACGCATAGTCGATCGAGCACCCTCTGAGTCTTACGCGTGGGTGTCCCACTCGTGCCGGTCGGGTGGCACCTGAGAGACAACCAAGGCAAGGACACCCCCGAAGGTGCCCGCAGGTACCGCAGGGCAACGCGCCCTCGCGGGGACTCTTTGCAAGACGCGAAGGGTCCCCCCACCCCGCCGGAATCTGCCGAGCAACCCCCCCCCACCCCCCGGGCTCGGCTCGGCGTTCGCTGAACCCAGCAAGTCTCGATGTAACGCAACCATCAGAAACGTAGGATCAAAACAGTCTGCGGGGTTGCTGCCGGTGGGAAATCCCGCGGCCATCCCGCGGATATCCCGCGGTCGGGTCCGTTCGCTGGGCTCCGCCCCCGACCGGACGCCTTTCTGACCTGCCGCTATCCACCACCGCAGTTCGCTGCCGTCCGGGTCAAAGAGCCTTCCAAGCTGATCATGCCGGTTCGATCCCGGTCGGCCGCTCTCTTCAGAAGTGCAGTTCAGGGCGTCGCTCGGTTTCGGCTGCGAAGTGACGATACGCCAGAAAGCCGCTTTAGACCACAAATAGTTCACACTCCTGATGCAGGCAGTCGCCCGCATCGAGCCGGAAACGGCTCGGCAACCAGGCTCGCTCGTCACCCGGCGTCCCCGTGGCGTCCAGGCTGTCGCATCGCTTCCTCTGCCATCGCTGAGAAGCGCTCGGCAATCGCGACGTCGCGCTGCAGCGTTCCAGCAATGGCGAAGACAGAGGCGACTGCGTCCGGAGTATCCCAGTACACCGGTTCGAGAAGCCATAATTTGGCGGCTATGAGGGCGGACTACATGCAATAACGAATCCTTGGGGGGTGATTTCGTGTTCCAGTTCAGGTGCTCTGAGAATCGTGGCGTAGATCTTGAAACCGATGTCCACCAGACAAACGGCAACCTCTTGCACGCTGTGCCGGTAGCTGGTGAGCGGCAGGTGTGTGCCGTGCGCATCTGTGCGATGAACCGGCTCACCCTCCGCCTGAAAAGCAAGGAGTAGGTAACCCCCCGGCATCAAGACCCTTGCCAGTTCGCCGAAGGCTTCGGCGAGCCGATCTACAGGTGTGTAGATGATCGAGTACCAACACACAGCACCGGCGAGTACTCCCGTTTCGAACGGAAGTGCATCGAGCTGACCCTCTTCGAAGCGAATGTGCGGACGTGCGCTCCGAGCGACGGTGAGCATCGCTTGCGATACATCCACGCCTACGACATCGAGACCGCGCTCTGCCATGAAAGCTGCGACTCGGCCCGGCCCGCACCCAACATCGGCGACCAGATCAATGGTTTGCCTTTTGACGAGTTCGACGAAGGCCACGAGCAGCGATTGGTCGATCGGGCCTTCTGTCGCAGAGCTGATCTCAGTGCCCACGAACTGGACATACCTCGGTGCTGCCATGTCGTAGACCGCCCGGGCGGTGGCTACATGGTCCTCCCCCGCCATGCTCCAAGGCTACGACCTCGATGTCAGGACTGAGAGACTCCGGCCCTGTCCCGTTCGCGGTATCAGCCCGCAGGGACCTCTAGATGCTACGAATCAGCCGCAGCACCTTCCATGAGTCTCAAGCAGGCACGTTGGGGATAGAGGTGAAGGTCCGAATGGGACGGCGGGGCTCACAGAAGCCCTGGGGCCTAGGAGGGCGCTTCTGGGGGCGGCTCTTGCACGGCGGCCTCCCAGACCTTGGCGCCCAGGCGCACGGCCACCACTCGGGAGACGGCGATGCCCACAGCCATGGAGGTGGCCCAAGTGAGGGCGGCGCCCCAGGTAACTTTGCGGTCCGCCGGTCCGCTAGGAGGGGGCTCGTGGCGCACCAAGCGCCAGGCCATAGTGAGCAGGCGCTGGGTCACGATGGCGGCCACGGCCACCGAGGCGGCGTTGACCACCTTCCAGCCCAGGTTCTTCTGCTCGGGGCTGGCGTTGACGGGCTTGTGAGGCCTCCAGGTGTGGTGGTAGCGAGCCTCCATCTGCCTCCAATGATGCCCCCCCTACCACCGGGCTTCAACTGACGTTCCGCCACCGATCGGGGACCATACGATTTCACGCATCCGAATCCTCCATCGGCACGATCCTCGATCGCAGTGAGACTGCCCCACTTCGCCGGGTAGGCGGCACTGCGTGCCACGGCAAGCAACGTTTGCCCTCCTCCAACACACCTTGGGACACTGGTCTTGATGGACAATGCATCGGCGCCGGTTGGCCATCGCGTCATCGTCACCGGGATGCCCGGATCCGGGAAGAGCACCTTCTCCAGGGCCTTATCGGCGAGGACCGGTCTACCGCTGATCCATCTCGACCTCCACTACTGGAAGCCCGGCTGGGTCAGGCCGTCGGATGACGAGTGGCGGGTGAAGCAACGCAGTCTGCTTGCGGGCGACGGCTGGATCGCCGACGGCAACTATCACGAAACGCTCGATCTTCGCCTGGAGCGAGCCGACACAGTTGTCGTCCTCGATACACCGTGGTGGGTTTGCGCCGCTCGGGCGTTCCTGCGTGGAGTTCGAAGGCCAGTTGGCACCGTGATGCCCGACGGTTGCGACGACTCTGTGATCCAACGGTTGCGCGATGAATGGCGAGCGGTCTGGGTCAACTGGCGGGATCGACGTAAGCAGCCTCAACGAGAACGAGCGATCATCTCCGAGTACGGGCAGCACGCAACGCTGCACACCCTCAGTTCGAAGCGAGCGGCCCGAACATTTCTCGCCGAGCGCGGCAGTGACTGATCGGAGAAAGGTGGCTGGAACGAGAAGCTGTACTACCCACAGGCCGAGTCTCGGAACTTCGAATCGGAGCAGCGCCGGGCAATGACGCAAGCGTTGCCTGGCGCGGCACTAGCTCGCAACAGCGGAGGGTGCCCCAGTCCGATGCTCCTATGGGCTGTCAAGCCCTAATTCCTCGTGAGGTAGGAGGCTGAACACCTCTCGGGCGACGTAGCGCTTGAGGCATCGCACCGCCTCCTTCTTGGTGAGACCTTGCTTCGTGCGACGATCGATGTACTCGGTGGTGCGCGGGTCATAGACCATCCGGGTGATCACGATGTGCCACAGAGCGGAGTTGGCCTGGCGATCACCGCTGCGATTGAGCCGGTGGCGCTCTTGCTTGCCGCTGCTGGCGTCGATCGGTGAGGCGCCGCAGAGATGGGCGAAGGCGGCTTCGTCGTGTAGGCGCTCGGGGTTGTCGCCGGCGGTGACCAACAACGCCGAGGCAGCGTCGGTGCCCACACCCAGAGCGCCGACGAGTCGGGGTGCCGTCTCGATGACCAAGGGTTCGAGGATGGCGTCGATCTCGGAGATCTCCTCTTCGAGGGTGATGGCCCGTCGGGCCAGCATCCGCAGGGTGAACTTGGTCAGCGAGACGATGTCACGCTTGGCCCCGGGTCGATAGGTCGAGGCCCGCTTGAGCAGATGGAACACGTTGAGGCCTCGGAGCTCGGCCCTGATGGGCTCGGGAGCGGTCGAAATCAGGCCGCGCATCTGGTTGAGCGCCTGGGTCCGACCTTTACGCGCCGAGGCCCGCGCGACGCGCAAGACCCGCATGGACTCGACGTTTCCGTCCCTGCTCTTGGCTTCACCGGACGCGTCGCCCGAGAGGGCGGCTCGAGCGGCCGAGATGGCATCTTGGGGATCGGACTTGCCCTTGCGCCGGCGGCGCTGGCGATTGGGCCGGTCGACTTCGACGACGCGGACCTGCTCAGCCTGGAGGTGCCGGGTCAGCCCGGCTCCATACGACCCTGTGCCCTCGACACCGACCAGCTCAACGGAGCCGAAGTCACTCAGCCAGGCCAGCAGCTTCTTGTAGCCGCCCTCCGTGGTGGCAAAGCTCTCGACACCGAGGAGTGCCCCTCGGTCGTCCAAAGCTGCAGCTACGTGGACGTCGAGGTGTGTATCGACGCCGCCGGTGATGCTTCGTGTTAAAGTGGTCACTGTCATCTTTTCGTTGGTTTGGGCTGGGGTGACACCACACCTGCAGGACGACGGACAGGACAGCGACGGGCCTGTGTGAGGCAGGCTCCTATTAGGTCACTCCGTCCAACCGGCCGGTGTCGGGTAGGTGACCGGGCCAGGTCGACGGATCGAACTCGAGACAGTCCCGAAAGACGTCAGCCGGGAGATTGGAGTCAGACCTGGTCTGGTACTCACCCAGGCCGCTACGAGATCCCTCACCGAAGTGGTGGATCACTCAGCGGCCACTTCAATCCTCGCTGCCGGGATGGGGT